>JBGAKH010000002.1:0-508393 GCA_044224515.1 Chlorobiota bacterium
GTTTGGTCCGGAAACGCCTGGTCAGTTTTGTCCGGAATCGCCTGGTCAGCTTGGCTCGGAAGGGGTGGTCAGATTGGATCGGAATTGGGTGGTCAGGTTGGACCGGAATCAGGTGGTCAAATTCGTCGGATTATACAAGTGCATGCTCTAGTACTAGATACAATTAAAGGCAAGTATTATACTGCTGAGCCATGCCCTGCGTTGGCCCTCAAAAAAAGCTTCGACTCTAGCGGCAATGAAGTGAGAGCGACCGAAAATGAGACCAAGGCGTGTCCGATTATAGAGTTTACAACAGATCCTAGATTGTTTGATCGAATCATTGACGAACGCTTAGCTGAGTTTGGAAAACACGCTCCGCCGGAGTTAACAGATTCACTTGGTAATCTCCGATTGACAATAGACGAAACAATGATTGTTGCGCTTAAAATGACGGATCTACAGATGGACAACGCATATGATTACATGCATAGAGACATTACTCTTACCAATTTCGGTCCGCTACCGTTTGCAGCTACGAATTCAATGGTTCATGATGGTAATCATGTATGGTCTAACTCCGATTACATATCGTACTCCTCACTGAAGTTGCAGATGCAGGGTATTCTTAACAAGCTGATGCAAATGAGGTAAAAGTCCTCTGATTACGGGCTATAGTGCCCGACCTCCATCGAGCAACTTGGGTCCATTGTCTCCCGGATACATGCACTCTTCATTTCGGGTGGGATAGTGCTTGATTCGCATCACAGGTACTTGTTCTCAGCAGAACATTGCACATCGAGTCCGCCCGATACGTTGTGGTTTACTCAGGTCATGACTTGCTGAAGTCGGCAGACGACAATAATCACAACGTTTGAAGCTTCTTACGTACAATCCATATCAATCTGCGACGAGTGTCGTAGCCCGGACAATGTTAGGTCTCAACTAGAACCACAGAAGGGTAATGTTTGTGCTTGACACGGTTCACACGACCTGAACACAGCACTATCAAGCGCATTGTTGCTTCGTCTCAGTTCGCAAGTGGGTTACTTGATACGATATATCAGGTGCTCCTAAGGATAATACCGTACTCCGGCTGCAAAGTCAAAGGCATTGAAGGTACCGGGTGAGATATTGATTAGTGGACCGGCCTCTATGAACAACTCTACTGAGGTATTTCTGGGAATGAAATTTACTCCCATTACACCACGAATACCCACACCAACGTCACCCGACGCACGCACCCATTTGTGATGTGCATACCACCAGCCATCGTGAAGACCTCCGAAGCCAAAGACAATTCCGGGGCCGGCGTATAGATTGACTTGCGAGGAATTAAAAGCATTGAAGTGCCATAGGTAATCCAGTCCTAAACGAACCGAGCCATAGTAGGAGCCACCTATGCCTACGGCAAATGCTGTTGTAGAACTATTCCAGAACTTCCCTGTAGCGCCTAACGGCTCTCCAACGACAAGGCCGAAACCAAAGTTCTTGCCATGCGGACCACTCGCAAAAGCAAAATATGAAGAGCACAGAAGAATAATGGTAAACGATCCTATAGTATTCATATTGACACGAGTATTGTAGTTTACACAGCGGTGGGATATATACGTAGGAACCGCACTCGATGGATTTCAACCATTGGTCGATGGTATTGCCTCAATTGCCTCATTTGAAACACCGCCTATGATGTCGTACTTGTGTACATTGGAGAATATGCTTCGTCCTCCCTACCGTAATCCGCCGCAGATTGATCCAGCACTTTAGTGGCAGAGTTATCCACTTGTATCTCGTGAAGTCACTCCAATTATTTAAGTTAATACGCAGATCGATGAGACTCTCGAGGCGGACGCGTTATACCGACTTTCATGGAATTGATGGCAGGATGGACACGGACACCCTATGCTACCATCGTATCAATCGTGTCAAGGAGTTTGCTATAGTTGATTGCAGTGGAAATTTTTTCGAGAGCTGTTAACGAGATTGTCGCGGCACTGTCGAACTGCTCGTTTAAAACTGCGGTTGAAACAACATAGAACTGCCATTGATTCAAATCCAAGGGATTTATTGTGACCGGGTCCTTGTGCGCAAGAAGGCAGAAGACGTAGATATCTGCATGCCGACAGGTGGCGCCGACGTACTTGCCTTGTTTTTTATCCCACTCTTGTGCCTTGGCAATGGAAAATCGTGGTTTGGTTTCTTTGACCTGCTCCCAGCTTTGCACATATGCGGAGGTTTTCACCTCGATTCTAAGTCGCGGACTAGGTTCCGGATAATTAAGATCGTATGAGCCCCACTCATCTCGTGCTGTCTCGAATGAGAGCCCAAGCGCTGTGCCGACGATATACTCAGCGAACGCACCACGGGTAGTATTGCTAAGAATATCTGATGCATACCATGCCCAGAAGCGCAAGAGATTGTATGAGGGCTGACATGCAGGTATGAGAGGCTCGTTGCCGGTTTTTACTCGAATGCGCTGGTCGTTCATTTAGCTTTCTGAAATAGCTTCACATATCCGATCGTATTCGCTGCCTCAATTGTTTGACATGAAGACTCTAGACTCATTACATTTCGAGCTTGCGTGCCGGAGAACTGAACAAGAATTTTGTGGCAGTTGCAGAATATTCACGTATGTGCCAACATCAACTCGTCGTTTCTTGAATCTCTTTTAAAGTCATTCCCCCCTTCGTCTTCCAGTCTACACGACCATTTGCGCTTCGACCTTGGACGACTCCTGCTGCAGTCGACGGCGACGCAAACACATAGTCTTGTGTGAAGGTATAGCCACTACCGTTTGACTGCAACACGCCGTTTGCGATTAGTGCATTTCGCAGCTCGACGAGATATCCATGACAAGAAGGTACAGTGTGCTGAGCCGCTGTACTGTTAGAGAATACGACAAAGCCGTCCTGAGTGTCCATGCCTTCTGCACTGACTCCCTTTGCTGATAAGAAAAGGTGTTGAGCGCCTGGACGAACATGAGGTGCAGCATTAAACACACTCAGTCCCAAAATTGGAAAGCAAAGAAGCATTTCAGTAAGAAAACCCTCAGCGTCTGCGGCGTCTGCTTCTGATAAGGAAGGCAACGCCGGAGCGTTGCCGTTTTCTAACACGCTGCGTTTAGAGGTCGATGCCATTGATACCAATTTCGACTCAATGTATTGAACGTGCGCTTTGTTAAGGTTTTCGTCCTTGCTCGTAAATGCGATACATGTCGTCCAAAAGTCCTTCTTACTTACATGCTGTTCCAACCTCGGCTTGATTGGATCACCTTCACCCACGTAAATCCGTGGTAGACCAGATTCTTCCGGAGGTCCGACAAGAACATAAACACCGGTCCGAGTTATCTCTTTTCGAGACTTAGCCTCTGCAAAAAGTACTCTTGGAATCACAATCCCTGATCCGCTCCAATTGGACTTCTCGATTGTTCGAATCCCATCAGGATCTCCGGTTGGCAGAAATATTTTGATTGAATATGGTCGTGTCATAGAGTACTTAAAATATCGGTACAGCTCACATTCGTGTCAACGTATAGTCGTGTCGAAGAGATCCAGCTGAGTTACTACTAATCGGAGACTGTGGTGCGCACACGGCTTATTTATCGTGAAAATTCGATAGTGGCATGACTTCAAATCGTTGAGGGTATAGACCACTTAGAACGGCAAACTAACTACAGTTAATGATAAAAGTGCAGAATCCGCTCTGCCTTCAACTAGTCAGCCGCGGATTGAACTAGCAGCTGGACGGCAAATCATTCCAAACGTTTCTCGTGTAAGCTTGCTAATGCTTACGCTTACAACGCAGCTAAGCTGCAACGAAGGAGGCGGATTCGATCATCCAAGATTAATAAACTTGATTAGTCAGTGTGTGCGACTTCTTCACAACGTTGCCTCTACGCACACCCCGCAATCTGAGAGCGTCTTCGAGTCTGCTTGTCCACACTGTCTTTTATCACAGCGTCAAAACCCTGGCAATTTCTTATCAGGAGCTCTAGAACATTGTTCGCTCACTCAAATTGATTGCACCTGGTTGCCAAGAACTGACTCTGCGCCCGCCTCTTCACATACTCTAACGCCCGTCTCGTACAGTACGTCTGATAGGGTACAGAAAACAACGGACCCAACATTTTCGCCACGAATGTGCCTGGAGTTGAGAGTGTGTCAATCTTGAAATGGAGACCCTGATGACGTTGTTCGATGACGAAGGTCGATACTCCTCTTTCGACATGTCCCTCCAGTGTCTCGTAGCTGAAGCCAATTCGCTGCGGCTCATGAATGATCTCTGACACCCTTACGCCGAAAATCAATTTTTGTGAAAACATGCGAGTGGGCGGTATATATACCTGCTGCACAATAGTGTCGCCAACTTGCATTTCTCGGCCGACGACGCTCCACTCCGTGAGAGAGGTCATTATAGAAGGGGGAAAAATGTCGTACGCCATGATGAAAGAGCTATCGAGCTTAACGGCACTAGCCTCCAGGCTAAGGGCAATCGTCGAGGACGCCACATGCAAACGCTGTACGTCATACTGCATGACGGGAGTATGCCTAAGGCGTTCAAGATGGTTATTGAGCGATTGTTCTTGATCTCTAAGATAGATTCTCATTCCTAGCGTTGAAATAGTACTGACAAGCAGATGGATGCGGAACAAATCATATGCATTGGTGATTCAGCTGCATAAATAACACAAGATCTGCATAGTTAAGGTTTGCTTCTTTCTCAATCCGGGAGTTGCGTGTTCCAAGTGCTTCTGACATCGCATACCAGGATTTGAGTAAGCATAGAGAGTTTAATTAAAAACTTGGAAGGTCTACTATTTAACTCTGTTAATCCGTAATTCCCTAATTTCAATCGCTCCTCACATTATCACAGGCACCACAATGCCACGCAGCTTACGCCGAATTTTGATGGTCTGTGTTTGTTTACTTTTCGCCTCACATCTCCACGCTCAGAAAGTACTCTGGAGCGGGGGACTTCGCGATACACCCGGCGGACAACTTGTCTCCATAAGCCCGGACAGTTCAATGGTTGCGCTGTCGGGAGTTTCCGGTGTTGGAGTGTATTCAACTACACTCCCCATGAAACTCCTACATGAATTTGACGCAGGCTGGAGTTTTGAGAGGACCTTGGCCTGCTTTGACATTGACGGCACACACTTGTATGTGTACTACTCCGCTAAAAATCGCATCATCCGTTACTTGACTTCAACGATGCAACCAGTGGATACCCTGCGAGTCGCTACGGACTTTTTACTCAAAAGAGAAGTTCTCGCCGGCACTCTGCAATACAATCCCATCGACACTTCCATTCATTGCTTTGTCGAACAACTAAGCGTAGGCAAGATGCTCAGAGCAAGGATTAAGCTGGGCCAGACAGAGGCCACAGTTTCTCTGCTCGATAGTCTGTACTCAAACTACGACGTAGGTAGCACGCAATTTCTTTGCGATCTAAATTTCGACTTCACAACACTGTTGGTGCGCGAACGTCCAAGCGGACACATCGTCGACAGTCTCATCCCAACTTGCTTTGTTAGCTGTGCTGCTGCCAATGAACGCTACGTTGTCTATACAAACATCAAAGACACTTTAGTGGTGTGGGATCGCAAGCTTCGAAGCATCCACATGCTGTATGTCGGTGCTCTGTCACCATACAATGTTCGAGAAAGCTTCAATCTGCCGCCGCTGCGATTGGGCTTTATAGGCAGTAACATCTTAATCTTCTCGTTTGCGAATACCGTCTTGTTTCAGTTGGAAGCAAAAAGCACCATAACAACATTACCCTTTGGCTGCGCAAGTTGGATGCCACTGCTGGGGCAAAAAAGATTATTACTTCTACCACTCAACACCTTTTTTAGTTACTGCGATGTTGGTGAAATGCCAGTACCTCTTAGTGATTTACTTCAAGCAGCGTACACGCAAATACACTTTGACGGAACCATACTCGATGACAACGCAGACGATCGCCTTGTTCCCATGCCGGAGGCGGTAGAATATTCATGGAATGGAGAGATCATCGCGGTGCAGCAAAGCAACTACCTTACGAAGATTGCGAACACATCAAATGGTTCCGTGCGATGTCATATAGAGGCAACAGGGGTGCTGAGTGCGGATGCTGAGGTTCTTTACTCTGCGACAACTGACACCATAGTAGCCTATTCCACCTTGGACGCCCAGCGATTGTTTTCTTTTGGCATTCTTCCGCACGTCGCTCAACCTGTTCTGATTGCGAGCTCGGATGGGTCGATGATCTGCGCTTACTCGGCCACACAGGCCGAGATCTATTCCACAAAGGGCGTTCGCTTGCAATCACTACAACTGCCGCAGGGTTTTCGTTGCAGTTCGCTGCACTTTTGCGACAAGGACAGAGCTCTTGCCCTGCTCGGCGAGAGAAGCGAGCTCTACAGATATACTATAAGCAGCGATGCTTGGAGCTCTAATCTTCTTAACCGCGACACAGCTAGTAGCTTTCGTCCTTCACACGCGTGCTTTTCACGAGATGGATCTACACTCGCGCTAAATACCTACTCCGCGCTTTCAGGAGGAACGCTCTGTTCGGTGTATCGCACAACCAATGGGTCACTCGTTTATCAGGTGGCAGCCCAGCCCATGCAATCAATTTGCTCACAAGTACTTTCTCATGACGGACGATTTCTCTTTCTCGACATCCACAATGATGACCATATAATCCGTTCGACAGACTTTGATGTGCACGATTGTCGTGCCGCTATACTGCGCTCTCACACCAATACCCATTCGACCAGTGCCGGCTCGTCAACCATCGCTATATCGTGCATGCATCGCGCACTATCCCCCGATGAAAGCAGCATGGTCGTTTGGCAAGATTGTACCAGTCCCATCCGCTGTGTAGAGCAGACTATTGTGGGAGTAGAAGACGAGGAAGCAATCGCATCGAACAATTCACATTGCTATGTATACCGGGGCGTCCTACACCTTCCCTCAGATTGCGGAGTCTTGCTCGGCATCACTATCCACAACATGCTCGGACACGTTCTCTACAGTGCACAAGGCAGCGCAGCACAACAGTCTACTATCGATGTGAGTTGCATGGCGGTTGGGGCTTATGTTGTGCGATCTACCTATGACAATGGTCACATTAAAAGTGAGGTCGTAGTTATCTACTAATTTATGTGATGTGGAAACTCGGCGATTCAATTCGTGGCTTGTGTTCGGACAACATCTCAGCACAATTTTTTTTCTGCATAGTCTTCAGTGCGCCTGTTCCTTCTACTCCCATCTTGACAGGGGATTACATGCATGTACCGGCGGGCGCGCAGCGACCGCATAAAGAAAAAGCCATTGTGAATACAATGAAGTTATCATCAAGGGATTTGTGACGAGTGCAGCTTGTCGTTTGCTCGTCGTCCGATATACAACAACCCACTGAGACGCTGATTCGGCACCGCTTCGGTCTACCCTTTGCAACTTTCCACTCCTGAACATCGTTGCACCGCTAGCTCTTACTTTTGTACCTACACCATCACCAAGGGTCAGCACCTATGTACTCTGTCGATGATTTTCTTCAGCGAGCTGCTACGCAGCTCAAGGCTTACGAGAACGAAGGCTCAAACCTGCAGAGCCTCATCACGCAGAACCAACAACGTCGCGCCGAGCTACAGCAGCGACTCAACGACAGCTATGTGAATCTTTGCGCCACGGTTTTACCTACGCCCACTGCAGAGTCGCTCGGCCAACTTTCATCGACGATCAGTGCGCCGCGTATTGCGCAGTTGTGGACGGAAATGCAACGTCGTCAGCAGCAATTGCAGTCGGAGATCCGCGAGGTTGAAGCGGATGACGAGTATCAAAAGCGGTCGGCTCTAACAATGCCGCATACAGGCGTGTTGAGCTCGCAAATCGAAGAGATCGAACCGATGTATGCTCGTCTACAGCAAGAGCTCGACCACATGAACGCTATGCCACGTCTTCAACACCTCATTGCGTCGGGATATGGCACCTCCCGTTATCCGCACACGGGCTTTTTACGCTTTTTCAATAGTGAGTACCTGCAAGATTGGAAAGCCGGTGACTCCATTCTCGAACAACTCGGAGCAAGCTCATTCCTGGACGTAGCCGCGCGCTACTCCGAGCTTCGCAATCAAACCAAAACGCTATCAGACTCACTCACTGATCTCCGCGCACAACTCCAACGTGTGCAGTCCAAAGTACAAGAACACGATCGTGATGTCGACGAGCTCGCTCACCTTCTCGATGCGCTGCGATTAGAAGTTGGTCGTGAATTGGCAGTGTTCGTGCAAGCCCGCAAGGAAGCCGCCGCAGCATCTCTTCCCAATGGAGAAGAGGCACTCAAGCTCTATGCAGTAATCGACGGTATGAAACACCAGATTGAGTATCTAGATCAGTTAATGGTTAAAATCTCTGGGGATGTGAGTGATCTCAATCAACGCGCGGACAAGCTTCGTATGGAGAAAGCACGCTATGAAGGCGACCGACATCGCTTCCGCAATAAGTCCTTCACCAACGAGCAATTCGCGCATCGCTTCGGTAATGAACGTTACAGTAGAGCGTACAATCGTTACAACCGTATGGGCGAAACAATCTATGTCTTCAACGACTACTATCGCCCTTCACTCTTCCAAGAGTTCCTTTGGTGGGATGTCATGACCGATGGACGTCTCGACGGAAACTTTATTCCGGAAGTCAGTAGCTACTACAACGCGCATCCTGATTATGACTACGAACGCGATACGAGTTCAAATGATTCTGACTCTCAATCAGGTGGCTGGAGCGACGTCAGCTAATGTATAGTAAGCATCCCCTGCGCATCGTCAACTATGCCGTCAATGGCTTAGGACTCGGACATCTCACTCGCCTAACAGCCGTGAGTCGTCAGCTACGTCGCATCGCCACCACAGCCGGCGTCCCAACGGAGATCACGTTTCTTACATCCAGTGAGAGCGATGCGCTGTGCTATCTCCACGGCTTCGCTTCGTTCAAAATTCCCAGCAAGAACTCCGTCGCTCATACGCGCATTGCTCCGCAACGCTACCGCAAAATGGCAAAGCAATGGATCTGGAATGCTGTCAATGTGTTGTCGCCCGATATCCTCATTGTCGACACCTTTCCATCGGGCTCATTCAATGAGCTCTATGACATACTTGACTTCGGACAAAAAAACGTGTTCATGTACCGCGCCGTCAAAGCAGAGATTGCCGCGCAGTCAACATTTCAGTCGGTGCTTCGCCGGTATCACTCAATCATCGTCCCAAGCGAAAACAATGCCGCTACTCCTCCTCTTCCCGAGGAATGCAGGGATAGACTGCACAAGGTGGGTGAGATTCTCATACGTTCGAATACAGAGATTCTGGACAGACATACGGCTCGACAGCAGCTCGACATACCCGTGGATGCAACCGTGGTGTACTGCACCATCGGTGGCGGCGGCGACACCCGTGCTGATGAGCTGCTGCAGGTCTTCCGGCAACTGGCACAGTTACATCCTGCGTATGTGTTCGTCATTGGTGCAGGACCTTTGTACCGTGGTACGGAACTGCATGCCCCGAATATTCGTTGGACCCAGCGATTGCTCATGATGGACTACTACATGGCCTTCGACTGCGCACTAACAGCCGGTGGCTTCAACTCCGTGAACGAGCTCTTGCATTGCGGTATACCCTGTCTGTTTCTACCACAACAACGCAGGTACGACGATCAGTTCCTACGTGTTGAGCAGCACACGAGCAAGGGAGCCGGCATTGTGGCAGACAGTCTCGCTCCGGAGATACTGAGCGCACAGCTTGAGGAGGTACTCGCGCGGCGTTCTGAGATGTCCAAGAACGCCCAACAATCCGTAGCTCACAACTGCGCACGTGATGCAGCCCGTGAAATCCTCAGCACTGTACTCAGTCCTCTCCTCCTGGATGAGAGCCTTGAGCTCTTGCAGCACGCACAACTTGAGAGCTTGAGACTAAGCATCGCCGATGAACTTCTCTATTGCGAGATCTTAGCTTTACTCGGCAAGATTGCGATGAACAACAACACCCTCGAGAACCTGCAGCTCGCTGAAGATCGCGCGCAGATCTCGCAGGATCTCATGGATTTTGCTCTACAGAACAATAGAACACTGCGTGATGTGCGTGGGGCATTGCGTAGTTTCATGCGAGGAGATGGTACGGTGAGAGCCTTGCTCTCGCCTGTGAAAGAACACATTATTCAACTAACGCACGACATCGAAGCACCAACGGAGTTCCTATGAAATACTCAACCTTCGCAGCCATACGTAAAGGTCTCTTTATTGGCGCACCAATCATAGCCCTGGTGCTCCTTTTTCGTTCCTGCACAGGATGTGGCAGCAGCACAGAGCCGATGATGGATAGACAACAGCTGCAATCCCAACAGTCGCAGGGTCAGCTCTCACAGCCACAACAAAACATCATCGCAAAACCGCGTTATGGATCGCAAGAACTTCCACTCACGAGCATCGAGTCTGAGATTCTGCAGCTGCAAAAAGATCCCTTGATTCTGGGCAAAGAGGACGACAACGGATCCATCAAACGCACCGTTCGAAAAGGCTCTGTAAAGCTGGATATTCGATGCGACAAACACAAAGGATTTACTGTATGGAATCGCTTGAAAGTCGACTGGGATAATAATGGCAAGTATGACGAAAAGTGGAGCTTCCGCCAAGACGGTAGTGTAGCACGATTTGTTGCTCCGAACGATGACGAGGGTTACACTCTAGAGTATCGCCTGGGTGACTCAATGTGGCGGCTGAAGTAAAAAACTCTGCCATTCTTGGTTGCTTCACCAAGAAGTGCCCTACGAGTACTACCTGTCGGTTTGTACGGACTGCTTGCTGCATAATAGCTTCATTCATCACCTTTAGGTAGACTACCTGTTTTATGGAGACCTGGGCGCACAATAGTCTTCAAGAGGATTTACCACCACTGCTGCAACACAATGCAGGTTAAGCCTACCCAGAACGACAGCTTTGGAGCACTATTTCCTGTCACTTCTTCCTGTAACTTCTTCCTGTAACTTCTTCCTGTAACTTCTTCCTGTAACTTCTTCCTACAACCTCAACAGCTACATCTCTACCAATTCCGGCGCTCACCGAAATGCTGCTTGTTTTGCACTGAATCATCAAATGTGTATTTTAAATACGGGCATACACAGACCAGTTAGCGCATAACTCCTGCACTACTGCAGAGGAGCTAAAGGATTGCGATAATGCCGGCACTTCGTCTCCGCTAGGAAAGTGCGGTCAGTGACTCTTGTTACTCTTCATTGTACCGCAGGACACACGAACAATCTCAAGTCTGCCAAGATGCCGCAGCGGCATTACACTCAGAAACGATCCCTTCATTCTGAGAACGCGGACACCTTAACCTACAATTGACATTCAGCAGGTCGACCACCTAAAACACGTGTCGGCACAGACTTTAAATCACTACACACATGGGGAGTTATTGTAATGAAGTCGTTGTTTCGTTCATTTCTAGCAGCAATACCACTTGCTTTCGTTTTTCTTTGCTTCACAAGCTGTACACCGGACCAATTAGCCGCCTACTCCGGATATGACCTTTTCAAATTCGAGGGTCCAAAGGTTGAGACCGTTCGCATTGGAGGACATTTTACGCACAGAATTTCGGTGGTTAAAACTCCCACCACCTACACCTTGACTTTGGGGGATTATAATCCGGACAAGGGAGTAGATGGGAAATTCACGCCCTATGTGGGAATTGACTGGAAAATTGTGGACGAAAACAACATCCTTCCTCTTGCTCTTTCAGTGACATTCGATCCGGTTCGACAAACAGAGTCGCAAGTATCCACCAAAATGACTATTAGCTTCAACGGCACCGAAGACCAAGTCGTGAGCGGTTCGTACCCGATTAAGATTGCAGCAAACAAGTCAACCTTCGACAATGCGAAAACTATTAACCTCACTATTATTCTTGACTTCCCACCACCTGTCATCACAGCGACTTTTGAGCTCAATGATCTCGTTATTGCACCGGGTGAGACCAAGACAAACATGATGACCGTTAGCGGAATCAAAGAGAATCAACGGTTCTCTATGAACCCTGTACTTACCGCACCGATTGCCACCATGCCAACAATCAGCTCTTCAAATCCCGTACTGAGCACCGCAAACAACACCACAACGTTTACGGTCAGCGTTCCGGCGGAAGCAATTCCTAATGCGGATGGTTTAGGCTACAACATCTATCCCACATTCATAAACACAGGCAAGCCCATCGATTTCAGTGGTGATCGAAATGGATTCGAGCTAAGCATTGCGGGCTATGTTGTTGCGTATGTAGATCCACTCTTTACCGTTCACTACGGCGATACCGTGGTCATCAATACACTGTATGTGGTCAGGGGTAATGGCACCTTCGTTCCGAAACTGATTCCTCCAACGAGCATTCCGGCTGATCGTATCGTAATAACACAATCCGTCACTCCTCTGCCAAATACACATACCGTGCAGGTACGCTATGGTGTTTTCTTTAAGGACAATCCCAATGGAAATGTCAATCTGACGCTTGGCGGCGACATCTCGTACGGCAAAGCGGTCCCGAAACAGATCGTCGTTGCAGTGCGGTAGTGATGTTCAGTGATAGTGTGCAGTAATGGTGTACAGGCGTAGTGTACAGGCGTAGTGTACAGGTGTAGTGTACAGGTGTAGTGTACAGGTGTAGTGTACAGGTGTAGTGTACAGGTGTAGTGTTCAATACAGAGCCTACTCCACCTTCCGTATGTGCACATCATCAACATACACGGTACACGCTTCCTTTGTTGCATTTGCGGTAATGCCTACTTCCAGACTGTTGTAGACACCCTTTGAGCCTTGAATGAAGTAAAGAATGTCGTGCGGCATGGTCTGAATATGATCAGCTTCAAGAACAAGTACATCATCTTGCCAGACCTTGATAGTCCCTGTCTCGTCTTGCGACAGTCGAGCGTGATACACTACGTGCACCCACCGGTTGCGAGGAAAGACTTTTGTCGGCGCGCTCTGGTGAATGGTAGTTGCTCCCATTTTGTTGCGTTCGACTTCGAGCGACATCCCGTCTTCGTCGAAGGCGAGTCTCATGCCCGGTCCAGCGCCAATGGCTACATTTTCTTCAAGATCAACAAGAAAGAGATAGGGTAGCGAAGCAGTGCCGACTATGTAATACCAGCCGGAAAACTCAATGAGATCTCCCTTAGCTAAGTAAAGATTCGACTTTGCAATGGATGCCTTCGATACAATCTCTCCACCTGTCGTGGCAAAGCAGCGCAAACTCCGGCGACCACTATGCACGACTTCACTATCAGCCAATACACTATTGTTCTCAATCGTGCGCTGCGAGTAGGTCCATCCGCTCACTGCATTGCCAAACAAATCATCATAGCGATTGATGCTCTCGAAGTCCTCCGCAAAGTCATTACCTCCTTGACTATCTAAAGGATAGGAACATCCCATGTGGCATAGACAGAGTGCACTGATCGCGCACAGAACAAATCGCGAGCTGTGTCGTGCGACCGAACGCCTTAACACAATATGGACCATGGTTCTCAGCATTGAACACTGATGCACAGAGGTTGTCGGTTGATTCTTCTCAATTGGTCGCTCATAGCTGATATCCTACATTAAGTCCCACCCAATGCTGGTACTGAAACTGAAGCAAATAGGAGATGATCGGTGTGTACCTGATTGCATAGACCCATCGCGATTTGGTCTGCTGATACCGATACCCGACAGCGGGTGTGAACATACTAAACATCGATCCTTTGGTGCTCAGGCTTAGGACTTGTCCAATTGATAGCTCTGCACGGTGCTCACTCTCACCAACACTACAACGCAAGAGCGTCGGCACAAGGAAGACAATGCCGTTGTTAGCATCAATGGGAAAAGTACTGAAGCCACAGACCCAACTGTATTCAATTCCTGCACGAGCTTGAAAGCTCCGCTCCCACTGAATCGAGCCCAGCCCGGCAGTGCCACCAAGCTCGAGATGGAGATAATCCTTGGAGATGGTATCCTGTGCGTGCACCGAAACGCACAGCAATAACGCGACGATGAGAGTGGCGTAGTATGCGTTGACCTTACCTAGCATGCTCTAAAAATAAACAAGCATTCCAATATGGAGATTCATCTCAAAACTAGACGCACTGGCCGCGGTGCCACCAACCGGTTTTGTGCATCATTCGCTCTCATGGTCCACTTTTCGGATACTCCACATGAGTCATTCTTTCTCAAGAGATCTGTCCGCAGCGTTCTGCCGATAGTAGAGTATGGCATTCTTCGTGAAGGTCTTAGGGTTTCCGGCGCATTTAGAGCAAGCGGACTACTGTGTCGAGACATCGTACGAAATTGTACAGTACAGTTCATTCAACCGGCTCCTACTTATCGTTCAGCGACACCATGATGCGCACTAAGACGTGAAGCAGGAGGTAGTTCAGGAAACTACGTAATGATGTGATCAGTGCGATCAGAGCGCAGCTCCGCTACGTATCGCAGCTTTAGATGATGATACAAAGAATGCTTATCAACTACCAGGGAAACAGTGCTTGCCACTAACCCTGCAACCATAAGGTGTAGTATCAAATTATTACGGTCTGTCATCTCCAGAACTAAGATTGCTGAGGTAAACGGTGCACGTGTGATACCGGTCAAAAATGCAACCATCCCCGAAAGAATCATCAGATTTGTTTCAGATTCGTTGAGCGTCAACCATGAAGAAACTAGCGAACCAATGCTGGCACCGGCGCTCAAACCGGGAGCGAAGACTCCTCCTGCAGCGCCACCGGTAAATGAAAGTATTGGACTACAAATGCGTACAATAGGCGCATACCAGGCTACATACTTAGCATCAGAGAACAACGTCGTCGAAATCAACGACTTTCCGGAGCCTAGCGCCGATTCGTCTACAAATACCGCCATACTCACAATTGCAACAGCGCTCACAGTAAGATAGAACAAGTGAGAGCGTACTCCGGAAAACGTCTCCTTCCAAACCAGAATCTTATAGATAATTTTAGACATCACACTACCCCCAAGTCCGGCGGTAGTAGCCACTAAGACAACCCAAACAAGTGCATAGGAAGACAGCGTGACGACTTCCGGATAACCCAAATACAGATATGAGCCCAACATGCTTTGAGCCGTCAAACCTGCCAGGATGACCGCAGTGAATATTGCAGCTTTGAAATAGCTAATGTGCATCTTCGTGAGCTCCTCCACGGCGAACACAATGCCACCCAATGGCGTGTTGAAGGCAGCTGCCAGTCCCGCCGCTGCACCGGTCATAATCATATTTTTCTTCGAGATCTTAGGCCACCAATCGGGTAGCAGTGAGTTTACTACACTAAACACTGAGCCGGCAACTTGAATAGTTGGACCTTCACGTCCAACTGCGCCACCTCCCAGCACCATCGCAATGCTTGATGCAATTTTCACGACAATTACACGGAAACTTACCAGTGAAGCAACCAGCGGTGAGGACGATGGACCTGCCAATTCCACGGCGGCCATAACTTGAGGAATTCCGCTTCCCTTAGCATAGGGCGCAAAGTACCGAACACTAAACCATGCAACGACAAAGCAGGTGGGGCTAAAAATGTAGAACCAAGTCCGGTGCTCATGAAAAAGTTCAAGAGACAATCCTTCGGTATAGGCAAACAGCCGCGCATAACCCACAGCTATTATTCCACTCAAGAGTGATGCAAACCAAAATGGAACGGCTTGTAAAATGTTCTGTCGAACTTTCTTATTGTGCACTCGCGACACTATTAGGCCTAGGGTATCACTAGCATACTTGAGCACGCGATTTGCGTAATTAGCTATGCCGACAGAGTAGCGTTGGATAATAGAGCGGAGTCGAGACCACCGCGATATTGCTTGCGAGTTGTCAGACTTAGTCATGCTTTGCAATGGTCAGTGGCTGCCACTTTTTTATCAACGTGCCTATTGTCAGTCCCTGTACAATAATTGAACTTAATACGACAACGAACACTATGCTGACAAACAATTCCTTATAGGTGCTCGAAGGGAGCGACAAGACTAACGCTACCGAGATGCCACCTCGGAGTCCACCCCAGGTCATGATTTCAATCGTCTTTGGTCCCAGCGCTTTACGAAAACGAAACAATACAGACGGAACAAATAGTGAAAGATATCGTGTGACGACCAACATGATTGCAACGGTTAGACCGCAAACCAGGTAGACTGTCTGAAACTGAACCGATGCCAACTCAAGACCTATAAGCATAAACAAGATTGCATTAAGAATCTCATCCGTGACTTCCCAATACTTTTCCAAGTAGTCTCGTGTCGTGTCTGACATTGCTCTTGTTCGTCCTTGGCTACCGGTCAGAATTCCTGCTACAACCATTGCGAGCGGCCCTGAAATGTGCAGGTACTGACAAAGCGAGTAGCCGCCCATAACCATTGCGATTGAAATCAGGATCTCGGTTTGAAAATGATCGATCGTCTTCATGGCTTTGTATCCCACAAAGCCAATCAAGAGTCCGGCTACAACTCCGCCGACAGCTTCCCGACCCAAGACCTGAATTGCGGACATTGGGTCAAAACCATCACTATTGTTGGTTGTCACGCTTAGGAGTGTTGCAAACAACACGACTCCAACTCCGTCGTTGAACAACGACTCGCCGGTAATCTTTGTCTCAATGGATTTTGACAAACCGACTTGACGAATGATTCCTAAAACCGCGATTGGATCTGTTGGTGACACAATAGCACCAAGCAGAAAACATGCATGGAGTGGAACTTGAAATCCTAAGGCGGACAGAAAACTGTGGCTTAACAGTCCAATGATTAGTGTAGACAATACTGTACTAACAAACGCAAACGTTGCCACAACACCGGATTCACTTCGTAACTCCGCAAGTCCAACATGCAACGAGCCGGCAAAAAGCAAAAAGCTAAGGATCATTCCCAATGTGAACTCAGGAAAGTTCAAAGTAAGAAGCGTTGACTGCACAAAATTCTCAAAATCGACTGAGAGGTGTCCTATCGCAATCGAGAGCAACGCTGTTATCGAACCCATGAGTAACAATCCGATACCGGAGGGTAGTTTGATCAGCCGAACATTGATGTACGAAAACGTAGCAGCTAAAGTCACAAGTACTGCTAACAAGCTAAACATTTGCATAAACGAAACATAAGTGATACTCTACAAAATAGGAATGGTTCGTTTGAGCTACGACACTTCCGTTCTGTTGATCAATGAATATGGAATCTGCTTCACAGCCATAGTTCAGCCTCATTGCACTGATTGACGACACCATGTGCGACACTCCCTCAGTACTGCCTCGCCACCACTTTCTATATCAGAGTCTCGTTGCAGCAACGCCTTCCTAATTCAGAGAAACATCGCGGTGAGATCACGGTGAGTCAGAGCAAAGTCAACACGCTGAGCCCAGCGGAATGTGGAACATTGCAATAAACTGCCTAAAGGTTGCGGTACCTTCAAGACGATTTGATAGAACTGATTATCGTAGCGACAGAATGTCGGATAACTCTGCAGCATGCCACGGTTACACATCTTCTGCTCCACTGCCTTGAGCCAAAACCGTTCATTGCTCACCACATCGAGCCTGACTGTGCTGTGAAGGTGTTGTGGCAAGCTCACTTTGCCGAATCAGAGATAGACATAATTCAACGCGGGATAGCTTAACACCGGAGTGTCTGAGCTTCCAAGCAAAGCTTTAAGTGTTTTCATCTGCGTCCGGTTCAAGCGGTCTTTACCATCATCTGTCGTCATAACAATCAATGAAATCCGGTGCAAGCTAGAGTACCACTGGACTTCAAATGCGTAAGAGCTACCACTTTGTAGTCGCAGAGATACGGGTATTCCTTGAGAGACGACCTCACGCGACAGAGCATCTCCCGCGCGCAGAAGGTCGATATTCGTGGGGTTGCGTCTACTTGAGGAGTAGGCAAGGAGGTGTGCAGATGCGCTCAAGCTACTCACAAGTGACAATGCTCGCGGAATATGAGCTCTTGAACGAGGCTTATCAATATATGGAAACAGCACACTGTCAAATGTCGGATCAACTATTTCACCGGGAACTGCTAACACCGGGATGACTGATTGAATCGAAACTCTATATGCTGCACTTCCGCGAAGTTTTGATGAGATACTTTGCTTCGAAGAAGCATGCAAGACGATCAGATTGGCACCTTGAAAAATGGCAGCACGGCAAATGGCTTCTGGAGTTGAACCTGCGTACGTTAAACTATTAACAGCCACACCGTGCTGCTCTTGCAATAACCGGGCGAGTTTTGTCAATTCGGGACTGTCATTCACGATAGTGTCATTTCGATTGCCGAAACTCTTCACAAACTGTACTACCCGCCGAATGAAAGGAGGCGGTACAAAGTGAACCAGCAGCAAAGAGCTGCCTAGCTTTTCAGCTAATAGTGCTGCATACCGTACGAGCTGCTGCGATGTATCCAAAGAAGACATCGCCACCATAATTTTGCTTATATCATTGCTGTGCATTTCTACGTTTGTCTGCTACCCGACTCGTTGACAACGCACGGACGAATCTAGACCCCGTTGCACGCACTTTGTTTGACGCTCACATTCTGCATTAGGAGAGCAAACGATACCATTCACTACTATGTCTTGCAAAGAGAGCTCAGGGGCTTAGATTCGTTTGATCTTCTTCAACCCGATGCTGACAATCGGGGTGTCGAAGTTCGCTACCGTTGAATCGTGTCGTAACGATGACTACCTAAGATTAGCTATTCTACCGTTCAGTCACGCACCCAATCTAGAGCTGATTGTGAGAGCAAAATTTGACATAGATCAAACTTTTGTAACATTGTAAGACGACGAGCGGCAACTTCGTGCAGTGAAAGCAAATACGATGCGTGGCGTCTTCTGCACTCAATGGAGATCCGCAAGTTCCAACAACTTGCGCATCTGAAGTATGAAGATCTTCTTTCCCTCTATTTTCAGAACATTCTGTTCTTTGAGCTCTCCCAAAAGTCGTACCAAAGTTTCCAACGATGTTCCTACATAGTCAGCCAGATCCGATCGAGTGAGAACAATAGGAGTCTCTGCTTCTGTATGGGCAACTGATACGAATTTCTCATGCAGTAAGAGCAGTGCCAGTGCCAATCGATGGCGCGTGTCTCGTTGGGTAAAATTGATAATTCTATTAACGAGAATCCCGAACTCTCGACTAAGACTCACTAGAAGCTGCTCAGACAAACTTGTAGACGCAGACAATAACTCTCGGAAGCGGGATTTGGATATCTGGAAAAGGTCGGTCGGCTCAATTGCAACAATGCTAACAGGCTGCAATTCTTCGGCTAGCAACGGCCGATATCCAAAGAAATCACCTTCTACATAGAAGAACAATACTTGATTCGATCCATCCGTATTGGAGCGTATTGCTTTCACTTTTCCGCGCCGAACGAAATACACTGCAATTGGAGTACTATCCTGTTCAAACAGAATCTCCTTTTTGGCCAAGTGTTTGATTGTCGCATGTAACTTGATCCACTCTTGGTCAACAGCACTGAGGTTTGACCACGATACATCGCTTCCAAAGTTATACTTACGCAACACTGTATATTCCATTGAACTAGTTTTCATGAAGATAGACTACCCGTACAGAAGAATCCTGAAGACCAAGAGTCAACAGTTGGCTAACAGTTTGTTGTGTGGATGTGTTCGGGATGCGCTTACTCTGCAAGAGTACCACGGTCTGTGAATGTTGTGATCCGATACTATCTACGGTGTGAACATTTTTATTGATGCTGATTCGCGTCGTATTAGGGTCTAACACTCGAATTTGCTTCAATAGTAGAATCTGTTGTGCCCAATCGGCAGCTCGCTGTGTTGAGTCGGTCCGCAACCGGCGGACTAGGGAATCTTGAAAGTGGAGTGTTCGCGTCATGTCTTCAAGACTCAGTCGTGGTGTGCCATCTGCCTTGTCATTCAAATATGAGAACCCCTGTTTTATCTCGAGATTTACACCATCCAGATTGAATTTTGTTAGCTTTGAGCGCATACTTTCAGCATACTCGTCGGGAATTTCACTTCCTCCGTAGGTCAAGACAATACTGCGTTCTTTGGCGTCAATCTTACGATTCAAGAGATAGTCATTGGGAATCGCACCTTCTGCTTCGATGAACCTGTGTGCTTGCTTTGTAAAGCGCTCCTGCATGACAAGATCGTAACCTAGGTAGACGCTTGGAAGGAGTGTAACGACAACTATTCCTATAACGATTCGATGAGCTCGCGCTTCTGCTCTAGGGTCAAGCAGATGCACTATTGGGAGCCGCATCAGACGCGCGGTGACAAAAGTCGATGTCGCGATAAAAACCGTGTTGATAAGAAACAAATAGAATGCTCCGAAGAAGTAGTTCAGGTGACCACTCGCCAAGCCATAACCGGCTGTACATAACGGAGGCATTAGTGCAGTGGCAATTGCTACTCCGGGAAGGACATTGCCTTTCTTTCGAGATGCAATGGCGATCATCCCGGCAAGCCCACCAAAAAAAGCAATCAATACATCATATACGGTTGGGTATGTACGAGCAAGTAGCTCTGAGTGCGCGTCGTTAAGCGGTGTAATGGAAAAGTAAAGTGTGGATGAAAGCAGACCTACTATGGCAGCATAGCACAAGTTAACGAAGGAGGTTCGCACCATGCTTAGGTCATTGATGCCAAGTCCAAGCCCTACGCCCATAATTGGTCCCATGAGCGGAGATATCAGCATCGCTCCGATGATGACAGCAGTGGAGTTTAGGTTTAAACCCAGAGACGCAATGAGAATGGCGAAAATGAGGATCCATAAGTTGGCACCCTGAAACTCAACACCATCGTTGATAGTAGCTACAATTGTCTCAGGACTCTCTCTGTCAGATTGCAGCGTAAAATGATCCAAGATGCTGTACATACGAAGAATTGGTTATGTTACGCAATCGTGTTACAGCAAAGTACTACCTTTGCTTGACCTGTCAAATCGTCGGATCCATACATCCGGTACTGATGATTATGACTGCTACTGCTGTGTAACTCCGTCAGACGATTGGCATTCTTGTCAATTTTGAGTTGCTGTAACAATGGTCCGCGAATGCTGTAAATGCCATAAGCATGCCGTCGTACTGCGCAATACGCCGCTGATCAAGTGCTTTCAATTTATGTACGCTACCTGCAAAGCGTACTATTGTACTTGAAACGTATTTCGTCTACCACATCGCTATGAGTACGCTCGATGAGGAAAGTGCGTCTCTCACGTAATGAGACGCCGCAGTTTATTCTACTGTGATCCGCACGCATAAACAGTATCTGGTCAATGTACCATTTGACTCCCAACGTTGGCACGGTGCGGTTGACACGCCGACAACGTCAGTCTTACAAGTGACTCTCAGCATACTGTGTAGTGACTTGTTGTAGCCTTCTTGTGTATTACTTCTACTTTAGGAGCGTTTATGATTTCAGTCGTTATACCAACTCTCAATGAAGAAGAGAGCATTGCAAATGTCGTGCAGTTCGCCAAGCGACACCCACTTGTGAACGAGGTAATAGTTGTTGATGATAAATCTGCCGACAAAACTGTTTCGATTGCGCGGCAACAGGGAGCCAAAGTGATAACGAGTACGAAATTGGGTAAAGGCGCCTCTATGAAAGATGGCGCACTATGCGCAAGTAACAACATTATTGTGTACCTCGACGGTGACATTGACCCCTATCCCGAACACACCATCGATGTACTCACGAAACCAATAGTAGACGGCGAGGTAGATTTTGTGAAGTCCTCTTTCGATCGAAACGCCGGTAGAGTTACGGAACTCGTAGCAAAGCCTTTGCTCAGTATCTTCTTCCCTGATTTGCTTCGATTCAGCCAACCCCTAAGTGGCATGATCGCTGCTCGAAAATCATTGCTTCAAGAGATTAGTTTTCGGGACGATTATGGGGTTGATATCGGAATCCTCATCGATGCGGCTCTGCTGAACACTCGCATGAAGGAAGTCGTAATAGGCTATATCACCAACAAGAGTAAGCCGTGGACTGCACTTGGGAAAATGAGCAAGGAGGTCGCGCATACAATCATTACAAAAGCTGCCGCATCAAACAACCCTCACTACAACTTAGAAGAACTGGGTGTGCTCAATGAGATTCGTTCTCAAATGGACTTTAGTCCGGAAGTAAGCCTGAATACCGCCAACAAAGCAATTGTCTTTGATATGGACAATACCATCCTGAACGGTCGCTTCATCGATCGTTGCGCTGAGATTTTTGATTTCAAAGACGAGCTCATGAACTTGCGCTCCTCAGAGCACGACGCAGTCTTACTAGCCAAGCGCATAGCGATGATGCTAAAGGGTCGGACAATTCGCGAGTTACTTGATGTTGTGGAGTGTATTCCAATCGTTGATGATACTGCCTACGTAGTAAATGAACTGAAGTCAAGAGGCTACATCGTGGGCATCATTTCGGACAGTTATGACTGCATCACGACTCACATAAAGTCACTATTGGGCATGGACTTCTCACTCTCAAACGAACTCGAGTTTTCTAAAAGCATTTGCACAGGCGAGGTAAAGATTCCGTCTTTTCTTTTTAGCAATCGTAAGAGCCTCTGTAAACATGCCGTCTGCAAGAGCAATGCTCTGCTAAGTATTCTGGAGCGGTATAATATACCTGTAGAAAACAGCATCGCTGTTGGTGATAGCGCTAATGATCTCTGCATGATACGAACTGCCAGAATTGGTGTTTCTTTTTGCTCAAAAGATGAGCTTCTCTGCCACTACGCAGACGTCACAATTCAAACACACTCATTCTCACGTATCCTGAGCGTTGCCCAGTAGTTCGAAGTGCGTTGAGTTCAGCTATTCGAGGAATAAGGCTTAACGCTGCTCCACAGTTATCCCTTCACCATCGAGACCATAAAAGTTTGTTGTTTGTCTTATGAAGCCATAGCGGGTTATCAACGGTCAGTATTCTACAACAATACGTTGATGATGCTGCGGCAAGACCGGTGCTATTCATCAAAGAAATTGGAGTCGAAGTAGCCTTTCGTCACTGCCTGTGGCTTCAAAACCACGTGCATCAGCTTCCGTGGAATCACTCAACGTTCCAAGTTATCGGCTTAGTGCAGAATGCGATAGTGCAGCGCAACGATCCCGCATGCAAAGGTCTTTGTCTCTATGAGCTCCAGCGGCGTAGTGTCTTGTAGTCCCTCATAAAGATTCATGCCTTGTCCTTTAATGATTGGATTCACAAAGAGCCAGAATTCGTCAATGAGTCCCAGGCTTAAGAGAGAACGCGTGGCTCCGGGACTTCCAAATATGAGAATATGATTACCCTCCGGTTCTTTAAGGGCGCTGATACGCGCACTCAGATCATCGCACAGGACGGTAGTGTTCTCGAGCGAGCTGCCATCCAAACTCCTGGAAAGCACTATCTTAGGAATGGTCTTGTACCATTCCGAATGCTCACGGTCGTGCTTTGAAGCGTTTGGCTTATCGGCAGCCGTTGGCCAATACGACTGCATCATGTCATAGGTCACTCTCCCATACATGGCGGCATCAGCCTTCGCTGTAAGAGTACCCACAAAGTCGAACAGCTCTTCATCAAGCTTCAACCAGTTGAGTTCGCCTTGGGTGCCGGCAATGTATCCATCCAAGGAAATATGCATAAAGAAGATGAGCTTTGTCATGTGGCTTTCGTAGAGTGGTAAGAAAAGAAGCTACTGCGTTCAAGTATGTTCTAGTGTCTATTGCAAAGCATCCATGGCAGCAGACATACAAATGTCGCTGAAGAGATGTACATCTCATGAGGATCTTTCGCGCTGTTGAAAAATGAAGAGTTGGAAACTTTGTAATCACGCAAACGCGCTATCAGACGAAATACTCTTATCACTTCAGCTTGTATGGCAGAATGATGTCCACAAAAACAAGAAGCGCGCACAAAACACAGCAATGGCGAGGAAAACAACCATGAGTTGTCAAAAACAACCAAGAATTGCCAATATTTGAGCTCATGTAGACAAGGAGTAGTCAACACCCGCCTCTCGCGAAGCGTAGATTCGATCGACACTTGTTTCACATCACACAACACCCGAACTATGAATCCCCAAGCAAATATTGTAGGCGACAACATCTGTAAAGCACGCAAAAACAAACAGCTTTCGCAGGCACAGCTTGCCGAGCAGGTCTTTGTTTCAGCACAAGCCGTTGGCAAATGGGAACGAGGTGAATCTCTTCCCGATCTCATTACGGTAGCTCGTCTTGCGGAGCTACTAGATGTTGATCTGAACTACTTCATCAGAACTACCAAAACGCAATCCGAGCACTATAGCCTACAGCTCGATAGTGATGAGGCCTCCACATCCACAGATCGTGCTGCGTCGGTTTTGTCTCCGGATTCGTTTACGTCTCCTTCACGGACAAGCGAATACACTGACACCGGGTCTGAAGAGAGGCCTATATGGAATCTCTCTGAAGGAAACTGGAACACCGTGGATTTCAGTGCCGTTGACAACATAGGCAGCTCACTCAACTCCTCGAATCTTCTGAACAGCAACTTCAGCGCTGCAAACTTCAGTGACTTATCGCTCGAACGCGTCAACGCCTATGGTTGTACCTTCAACACTGCGAGCTTTTTGAAGAGTGGCATTGCAAAGTCGAACTTCAGCAAGGATCTTTTTCAAGGCTGCGCTATGCGCAGCCTTGATTGCAAGGAGTCCTACTTTACAGAATGTGATTTCAGCTCTGCCGATTGGTCTTACGCACGTTTCAAACGAGGTGGCATGGACAAATGCACTGTCAACACCGTCACTCTGAACTGCACAGTCTTCGAGCACATGTACCTGGCTGATCTAGTCTTCAGCGGCGACATAACAAACTGCGTCTTCGAGAACTGTAAGTTCTCAAACGTCACATTTCAGGATGTAGTCTTTAGCAACACCTTCTTTAAGTGTCGCTCGCTGAAGAAAATCCGCTTCATCGATTGCTATGCCGATCGCTTGACGTATGAAGCACTCTGCAATGGTGGTGTGAGCAGAGATGGATTGTCTTTGAGAGGATGAAGCGGGGAGACTGAGGTATTATTCCAATTGCAAAGACAACGCAGCGTCGCTATCAATCGTTGATACGGCGCTGCTTTTTTTAGGTAGCATGACCTAGTAGTCAAAATCTGTTTCAAGCACTATTCGGACTGGGAAAATCGATCGTCGACGGCTTTCATAAGGACCTCCATGTTGAGATCTTTCAGCGCCTTGAACTTTATACAGTATCCACTCAGCGATGCCTTACCGATGCTTGTCGCGTAGTGATCATGAAGGTAGGTTTTACTATTCAACCCCATTATGTACACCGATATCCCCGTCGTGTTAGCGCTTATACCCACCTGATAAAACTCTCGACTCTTGCCTCCGGCAAGCTGCATTGTATATGCGCCGTAACCTATGTTGGGGTTCGACACAACTTTACCTTTCTCGTCGGTACCATCCAGAAACCATAGCCGGCATTTGGGATAGCTCTTCGTAATGCGGGCGTGGAGACTTCTCATGTCCGCCTGTTTGGCTTCCGGAAGACTCGTCAGGTAGGCTTCGATTTGTTGCTTGGTTGTCATGACTACGTTCTCGATGATCAGTGATTTGCTCTATATACAAGAAACTAAACATACGTTCAATCAGGCATATGACATCGTCCAATTGTTATTTATTCCCCGCGTTGCTTGCGGCAATTCGTTTGGCGTGGAGATGAACATGAGTGCAGCGACAGAGTATGAATGCGTGGTAAAATGCTGCGAAAAGCCGGTGCGGCACTGTGTATGGCGAGGCTGTGGCGCGCGAACTCGTCTCTTGTGGATAGACATCTAAGACCGGACACGAGGCGATAGGTCGTGCAATGTGAGCAAATCATGCATAATGAATTGTGTGTGCACGCTCCGGTGTTACTTCTACTCAAGGTGTCGCCACGAGTATCAGATTTCATTCGATTTCCAAGCACGAGTTATTGCCATGATTACGATACACTGCAGCATTGTCATCAAACGACCTCCGGAAGACGTGTGGGACTACACACAGAACTACAACAATCGTAGCAACTGGGATACTGCAGTGATCGAGTGCAAGGATTGTGGCACCGACGGACAACGCAAGATCAGAGTCGTGATGAAAGGCGGGAGCGCCATGACCTTTGTCTACAAGCTCGACGACAAGCCACGGAAGACCAGTTTGTTTGCTGAGGATATTGACTCTCCTATGATTACCCGAGCCGGAGGGAGTTGGAGTTACGAGGAATGCGAAGGCGGCACTCGGTGGACACAAAACAACAGCCTTGAGTTTGGTCCTAGTTTCTTCTTCAAGCTCTTCGCACCACTTTTAAGATCTATTCTCCGGCGCCAAACACGCCGAGCGATGATGCGGGCTCGTGACATTCTCGAAACCGGAGCCCGGTAGTCCCGAGCTTCCTCCGGACTATACTTGGCTTCTTCGCTCATCACTGTGAGTCTTTAATCTGCGCTGCCAGTTTCTTTGGTGCGACAGCGCAATAAGCACACAGCAATACTTCATAGAGGATGTCCTGTGGCACCCGCGAAAGACGAATGAATGTCCAGCCTTGCTTAGCCCATGCATTCGGAACGGGATAGATCATCGTCTCGTCAAGGACGCAAAAGCGTTCTTGATCGTCGAACGCCAGTTTGACGCACACCAGTTCTCCATCCGCGCTGAGCGTCGCAAAGATCTTTGTCTTTACGCGAAATGATCGTTTCTCGAAGTGCGGCTCCTCCGTTGCCTCAGGAAGAGATAGTGCGAGACGCGCGAAGTCCGGGGCGCTCATCATAATCGTAACGATCCTGTAGTACAACAACTGCATCGAAAGTTCAAGCCATCAACGACTAATATAGAACACTCGCAATTCCTGCGAGCGAAGTCTTCTATTCGTTGTATTCTGAAGACCAATCATTTCAAAACTGATCATGTGTTGCATGTCAGTATACTGTCGGTCCACAGAGCAGCCTCTTGCTCCTGAACGCGAGTCCACAAGCCACTAAGCGACAGACTGGTCGCTTTATCACTTGCTAGTTTTTTGAACAAAACTTTGTGCTTGTGTGTATATTGGACCTTCTTGTCGTATTGAACTGAAACGTTGTCGCCACGGACACGATTGTACAAACTCGGTGAAGCTAAATCCTCGTTAGCTGAAGCGTCCGATACGTACAATTAGAACTACTGCCTACGTATCAATTGAACACAATCTGTATCGGATACTTTACGATGCACAAACAGCAGCTGTCCGGTTCTTCTCGTTCGATAGCATGGGTCACCGTGGTATGTTCACTGGTTGCCCTGCTACTCTTTGAATCATGTGGGACGTCGCAACCTGTGAGAGTGCTGCAGCCGGGTCAGCGCCAGCTTAGTGTCTCACTCGGTGGACCCATTGTTCCAAGCTCCAGTCCGGTCGGCTTTATTCCCTATCTCGATCTTGGTTACGTGGTTGGAGTGTCAAGCGACTACACGCTCCAAGCCAATGTTCATGCCCTTCCTGCCGTCTTCGGTACACTTGGCGCGGACCTGGGTATAGCGACTCGCCTTTGTCACGAGCAATCATGGCAACCGGAACTTAGCCTCAAAGCGCAAGGAATTTTCTTCACAGATTTCCGCGCAGCTCGCATCTATCCTCTGCTCAGTCTTCTTGGAAGTTATGAAGTGTCGTCTCGCAGTCTTGCCTATGGTGGCCTGGAGACGCTCTACCAGTTTCATGATTCACGCCTGTTCTGCACTCCGCTCTTAGGCTACAGCTTCCCACTCTCAGCGAAGACGACAATGCAGACAGAATTCAAGTGGATGGCAGCAAATGTCTCGAGCGCAAGTGGGGTGTTCGAAGGTGAAGGATCGATCGGATCGCACGGTGGTATTGGTTTCTTCTTGGGACTGAACTATGAGCTTTAAGATCACTCTTCGCGCCTTCGTTCTGCTCTCGACCCTTGTCCTCAGCATGCTCCTCAATGCCTGCATGAAGATGGACAGCTTCCTCTTCAATACAAAGGAGCTGCAGAATTACACCTTGAGCCATGCCATCATTCCGGACAGTGCAGTTGAAGAGCTTAATTGTGTATCGGAGGGCAATACCCTGTACGGCTTCTATGTGCGCTCACAGGGCAAACACAGCGATATCACGGTGCTGTATTGTCACGGCAACAAAGAGAGTATCGATCCCTACTGGGAACGAGTTGAACTTCTCTATGAAGCCGGCTTCAATGTGTACATCTTTGACTACCGCGGTTTTGGAAAGAGTCAGGGCAGCTCATCGGAAGCCTCGCTGGCTTTGGATGCCCGCGCGGCTTTAGCCGCGCTTAAAGCAAGAAACTCTGTGGCGGATTCGAATCTCGTCCTTTATGGATTCTCCCTTGGAGGTGTTCCTGCCATCGACTTAGCTGCGAATGTCTTCAACCCTCGTGTGCTTATCACCGAATCGATTTTCGCCTCCGGCGAAGCGCTCGTACAAAGCGGAACATTACTCGATATCCCGGGAAGCTTTCTCCTGAAGGGTGAGTACCCGAATGCTACGCGCATAGAATCAGTACATGCTCCCTTACTCATGTTGCATGGCGTCGATGATACATTTATCAACATCGACAAGAATGGTCGCGAGATATTCAAACACGCACATGAGCCCAAGCAGTTTGTAGCAGTTAGCGGTGCGAACCACACCGACCTACCCACGAAGTATGGTCGAACTGAGTACATCGATAGAATTGAACGTTTTATCATCACAAGAAACTAAGGCTGACTACAAGGAGCAGCCAGTCTCATTACAGTCTCCTCGCCACACGATGAAGATTTCGGTGTACATCCCGGTCATCACACTGTTTCTCTGTTGCTCTCTAGCAGCGGAGGCTCAGGGCAGCACGACATTTCAGACCTTGAGACTCATACATCCTGCAACACCTTCAAGTGGAATCAGTCTTAGTCCTCCCACCGGAATTAGCTCACACACACTGACCTTACCTGCGACTCAGGGAGCTGCGAGTTCCTACCTCATGAACGACGGTAGTGGTAACCTTAGTTGGCAAACACTCGGTGGTTCGACGTCGCTCTCCGGTCTGACGGCAGCCTCCGCCATCAACAGTATCAACAATGGAGACTATGCGCAGACCTGGATGTGGAATTCACTCTCATCAAACTCAGCGCTTACTCTGAGCTCATCGAGCACCTTGGCTACTGCGAACACGCAGACACTCCTTAATCTCTCGCTTAGTGGTACGAACCTTAACGCCTCTCAGACCACCTATGCCTTTCAGCTATCTAATACGCATGGCGGTAGCGGCACCAATGTAGGTGCACAGTTCAGTGCGAGCGGTGGTAGCAGCAACTATGGACTACTCGTTAGCTCAGGAAGTGTGGGCATTGCTACAACGAGTCCCTCGACGCTGTTTCACGTGTATGGCAACACAGACGCTGTTCTGGCATCGGCTACAACCGGTCTCATTCTCTCCGGAATTCCAACGGCAGCCAACATTGTCATTGACGACAACGAGATCATGGCGCGCAACAACGGCGCAAAGTCGACCCTGTACTTTCAAGCGGAAGGAGGCGACTTCAGTATTCACAATGCGCAGGCCGGTGGAACGCAGTTGATTGTAAAAGACAATGGCTATGTGGGACTCGGAACGAGCACACCGACCAGTATGCTACAGAGTTCGTTGCTCGATGCAGGAACGAGTGCAGTAGTGACAAATGAGTCTATAGGACACAACTCAAGCGCAACACCGGCAGCAGGTTTTGGAGTAGCCACAAAGTATCTCTTGCACTCTTCGACAACAACCGATCAGGATGCGGCGCAGATCGCTGCATTGTGGACGACTGCCACGCATGCCTCACGTACAAGTGCCCTGAGCTTTTCAACCGTGAGCAATGCGGCTGCTCTTTCTGAAACCATGCGTATCACAAATGCGCAAGTGGGTATCAACACAACGTCACCAACGTCCGGAAGTGGTCTCGATGTAAAGGGGCACGTGGCTTTGAGCAATGCAGGCAGCGCAAGCGAATTGCGTTTGTATGAGCCCTCAGGTAGCGGCTCCAACTACTCGGCTTTTAAAGCAGGCGCGCAGTCTGCCGATATCAGCTACACGCTTCCAACAAGTGCACCGACTACAAATCAATTTTTGGAAACTGATGCGAGTGGCACACTCTCATGGAAGTACTCGCCAATGTTTGTACGCAAGACCGCCGACGAATCACTCACATCAAACACGACGCTGCAAGATGACGATGCACTTCAATTCACGGTAGGTGCGAATGAAGTGTGGGAGCTCAAGATGGATCTCGATGTTTACGGTGCTAGCGGTGCAATCAAAGTGGCACTTGTCATTCCCAGCGGCACGCTCCATGTTTACACCTTTCAAGAAGCCGGTGGAACGGAGCAGGGTGAATGGCTCACAAGCTCAGGCTCTGCCAATACGACCGCCATCACAGTTGTGGACGGAAAGACATTGGCTAGCTTTAGAGGCATCATTGCAACCGCAGGAACCGGGGGCACCGTTAAACTGCAGTGGGCTCAGAACACAGCATCATCCACCACCACAGTCAAGGCAAACTCTTACCTTGTAGCCAAACGGTGGCAGTAGGTTTATGTTTGCTGTACGTCTCAGGTATGAGTTAGCCGACGTGCTTGGCAACTTCGTCGTAGTGACAACTCACACAGATTCTCGCTGAACGGAGTAACACAAGACGACAGCTCCATCCTGAAAGCGCTTTAGGTCGGTGAGTTGCAGGGTGCGCGGAGAAGGGAGTTCAGGAAACAGGCGCAAACCACCGCCTGCTATCATTCGGTGAATGCATATCCGGTACTCGTCAAAGAGGTCGAGCTCCGTGAGTTGAGCGATGAGTCCGGGACTACCCACATAGGCATTCCCGCCCGGTGTCGAACGCAAACGCTGAACCTCGGCTTCCAGACTTTCTTGCGCGATACGCGCGCTCTGCCATGTAGTGGACTTCATGCTTCGAGAGAAAACAAGCTTTGGACAGCGATCCATAACCTTCGCAAACGCATCCATACTAGGCTCGCCGCTCGGTTCGTCAACAAGGCCTTGCCAGAAGGTCATCAACTCATAAGTCTTTCGACCATAGAGAATGACTTCAGCACTTGCCAATAATTCGGCATAATGGTCGTGCAGTTCGGCATCCGGAAACCCGCTTGTGTGATCACAATAAGCGTCGAGGGTCATGTTCATAGCAGCTACAATGCGCATATCAAAGAGTAAAGGTGATACGAACTACACGAGTCAAGAAGACAAGGCGACAAAAATAGGAGTCTGCTCCATGAGTGGAGCATGCATCGTCATGAAAATCCACATCATGCTATGAAGGCATTACGTGTGCATTCTCATTGAAACTCGTAACTTAAGACTAGAGTTCCTTCCACTATGTGCCCGTGCTCTATGAACATCGACTTTACAAAAGGTTCGAAGACATTCCATGTAACGTCTCTGCACCCTGCATTGGGATCCTCAGAAGAAAGCGAGACTTTTCGCGATCTTCAAAAGCAGCTGGCACCGCAGTTTGCACGCATCTTCCCCGACAACTTGGAACCGCGTACGGTTGTCATTCTTCCCTCCTTGAGTTTGGATGTGGAGATCCTCGCGAGTATTCGTGGAGCCCTGCACTATGAAGAGCGCTTGCTTTGTTTGTTGATGATGCTACGCATGCCTCGTACGAAGGTGATCTACGTTACTAGTCAGCCAATTTCCGAAGAGATCATCGACTATTACTTGCACCTCTTGCAAGGTGTTACCGGAGAGCATGCACGCAAACGTCTGGTTATGCTTGCCTGCTATGACTCGAGCACTAAGCCTCTCACGCAAAAAATTCTGGACCGTCCTCGTTTGATCCAACGCATCAAAGATGAAATTCACGATCCTGCATCAACACACTTAACCTGCTACAACATTACCGACCTCGAGAAGTCGCTTGCGGTACAACTCAACATTCCTCTTTTCGGAACAGACCCGGAGATGTTCTACGAGGGATCGAAGTCCGGAGCGCGCAAAACCTTCCGAGCATGCGGCCTACACTTGCCGGATGGCTTTGAGGATTTGCATACGAAAGAGGAGATCGCGAACTCCTTAGCAGATTTGAAGCGTCGCTATCCGCACATGCCCAAAGCAGTGGTAAAAATGAACGACGGGTTTAGCGGCGACGGGAACGCCATGTACCGCTATCCGGAACTGAACGCGAGCGAGAAACTCGAAGATCAGCTATTGGCAAGCTTGGATCAACAACTTAAACCTGTTGCGCACAGTGTGAGTTTGGACCTGTTCTATAAGAAGTTCGACGAGATGGGTGGCATCGTCGAAGAATTTCTTGACGGCGAGGTGAAGATGTCGCCCTCCGTACAATGCGTCATTTCTCCCTCGGGCAGCGTAGATGTCGCAAGTACACACGATCAGTTACTTGGTGGCGAGGATGGACAGGTGTTCCTTGGCGCTATCTTTCCTGCCGATACAGCCTACGGACCCGCACTCGCGGAAGACGGACGCAAAGTGGCTGCAGCACTGGCAGCCAAAGGGGCTATGGGTCGCTTTGCCATCGACTTTATGTCGATCAAACAGAGCGATGGAAGCTGGCGCAACTTTGCAATCGAAATCAATCTGCGCAAAGGTGGCACCACACACCCCTTCCTCATGTTACAGTTTCTCACCGATGGACGCTATGATGCGGATAGTGGCCGCTACATTACGGCCAGCGGCAATGAGCGCTACTACTTTGCGTCTGACAATGTAGCGAGTCCTCACTACATCGGTCTCACACCGCCGGACCTTATGGACATCGCCATGTTTCATGGTCTGATGTACGACGGTGCCGCGCAGGAAGGAGTGATGTTCCATATTATAGGCGCGCTCTCTGAATTCGGCAAACTCGGCTTGGTGTGCATCGGAAGTAGTCCTGAGCGAGCAAAAGCTCTCTACGACAAAGCCCTGGCTGTCCTTGATTATGAGTGCGGAGTCGAATAGTATCTCATCGATTTCAGTAATACAAGCGCCACTGTTCAGTCTTTTCGCTGCGGTGGCGCTTGCTGTAAGCACCAACGATTTGCATCGAGATCGCTAAACCATGCAAAGCTTCCCCACGGTGTGTGATCGATCTCTCCGACTTCAATACCCTTGGCTCTCAACTCCTCCACCTTTGCCTGAATGTCATCTACCGAACAGATCATCCCTTGAAAACTGTTCAAGGAGATGGTTGTTGGGCTTCCCGGCAAAGACATCTGAATCCACTCGTTTCCGTGCGCATCGGGTGCCTCACGTATAACTTCGAAACCGAGCTGTTTGTAGAATTCCTTTGCGCGTTGCCGGTCGGCGACGGGCAGCATAATAATATCGATACTGTTCATGGCCTCTCCTTTGTTACGTCCGGTGATAGTCACGCAAATCTATAGTGCGATGCAAGAGCACATCGAGTGCGATTGCGACATTTGACGATATTTATTCTACCTGAGAACAGAACCTACAGAGTTGTACATCGCCGTCGTAGTCTTTGCATCTCGCATTAGCAACCGGATACGCCGCACCGACCTCATGATCCGTAGCGATAGTGACCTATGATATCGAAGGCAAACAAGCAATCTTCAAGAACCTGTCCCGAGCCAATGTTATGGATGATTTGAAAGCGCTGTCCGTCGCTGGAAGGAACAGCCGACACGATTCCAATATGCGTGAGCGTTCCAAACAGCTTCCAACATACCAGGTCGCCCGGCTTGTAGTCTGAAGCCTGCGAGGTAATGGGCAGTGACCCTCCGTAGCGCGAGAAAAAGACCATGAGATTGGGTACGCGCCGATGATCGATATTTCGATCCGGCTTGCTGAGTTTGTACTTCTTTGGGTACAGAGCAAAGTGCGCTTTCATGTCTTCATGTACCAACTTCTGTAAATCGATTCCAAACTTTCGATAAGCACGAATGACGACGTCTGTGCACACGCCCTTATCCGGCGCGACATCGCCCAGGGGATAGGCAAGCACCTTGTAGCTAGCATCATAGACGACATGCTGCTTTGTCAAACTCAATGCAGAATCAGCGAAGTGTCGCGCAAAGCTATCTTGAGCATAGCACAGTTGTACCGGCACCCAGAGCAGAAAGAACAACACTGTAAACATGCGTCGTAGATGCATTGGAACGAGCGAAGCTGTGTATGTGGTACAAGAACCCCTGCCAAGCAAAACTAAAAGAGTAACTACGTTCTGATCAGGATTTGATGCATCTGCTTATGAAAATGTCGGATACAGCCGCCGAAACCCTCGGTCGCCAAATACCTACCTATCCTGAACTCAACACGATTAACTCAACCTTGAACTCAAGTTAAAGGATGTTTTATGCACCATGGCATGGTTGCACCAAACACACTCAATACAAGCCCCAGTGATCACAGCTCGGACTACGTGATACTCGGTCCCAAGAGCATGGTCTGATAACCACGGACGATCGGCTCCCAATGCACGAGTGGCGTCATGGTATCCATGTGCATGTGTGTGGCGAGCCCCGGCATTGGAGACATACAGAGCGCTTTGGAGCCAAAGAAGTAGCGACCGTAGAGCTTCTTACTGAGCAAGCGGTCATTGGCATTATGGCTTGAGCGCTCGAGCAATGCATAACGCTTCTTGAGTGTCGAGACCCTCATGAGAATGGTGAACGTTGTGTCGGTGATTTGTCGCCAGTGCATATACTCATCATGGCAGATCAGGGAAAAACGACGATACTTTGCTTTGTAACGATCGGGATAATCAGCCGGATGCAGAATTAAATCCTTGGACTTCAGGTCCAGAAACGATGCCCAATTATAGAGACGTCGCTCGCGACCAAGTACTTCGCCATGGTGTTCAATGAAATATGCTATACGCTGCATTGCATTGGGTACATGGACGTAATCATCTTCGCAGAAGTAGACCCAATCATTATCCGGAAGCATGCGCGCCCGGCGGAGAGTCTCACGAATCGATTCGTCGTTTCCATATTCCCCGTTGCTCAATTGAAGGTTAAAGCGCGAGAAAAACGACATCATGGAAGGCGAGAGTTTATCACCAACAACCGACAGTGTATGCGGCACGGACTGCAGAGAGTCGTACAAAGACATAAAACTAATCTTGATCAATGTCGCCTTGTCGAGATCAAATGGTCGAGGGTTTTTGTTTACGGCGTTTACAACATCGCAGGCGCGATACAGAACATGGATGGTAGGAGTTGACATAGTTCTAGGCTAATGCGCTGAGTAACTTGTGGCGTATAACTTCAGGTCGGTACATGTGCAGTGCTTGATCCGCGTGGGTAATCACTGACTGATAATGCTCAGGATCATCAATAATGCGTCGTGCTTTCTGTGCTGCTGCTTCTACATCGAAAGGCGTATCGACCGTGCAGTCAGGAAACAGAATTGCGGCGTGGCCGGTACTTCTGGTACTGATGATCGGCACACCGAGCGCTGCCGCATCGAGAACATGACGTCCCCAGGTATATCGATCATCCAGATTCAACCACAACAAAGCAGTGGCTGCATGTCTGTAGTAATCACTGAACCAGCGTTCAGCATGCACCTCAAGATTATGTCGAGGATACATACGCGATGCTCTCTGTAGCAACACACCTTTGTTCAAGAGTGTTCCGTGTTTACGATAGTTGCTCGACACATTGCGCAAGCGTCTGCTGAGCTGCTGTTCATAGCCACTCATGGGCAATCGAAGCACCTGTCCAAGGTGCACTTCTGTCCAGCGCGAGAGTACAAACGGACACACATGAATACGTCGCTCGCGCTGTTGCGTCTGAACCCTAAGACTCTTCACACCTTCCACCGGATAGGGAATGCCGATATAGTGTACCGGTGTGTGCGTCAACAATTGAATCGCTTCGGTCGCATGTACGTTTATACAATTGATGAGGTCCACACTATCAAAGAGCTCGCGTAAATACTCGCGCGGTCTCAAGTAGTCACGCATGTCACCTTCAAGCAGACACACTACCTTTGTGTTGGCAGAGCGCTTTTGCATCATGCCGAGCAGCTTCTTCAGATGAGTCGGCTGCTCAATGCGATTGGTATTGAGAATAACCAACTCATGCGAGTCAATGTCACTCTGACGTAATTCATCATGGCTACTGTAATCACCATCCAAAGCGTAAACCCACGCTTCGATGCCGCTGACATGGGCTGCCTCATGAGCACGATCGTGGGCACTCCAGCGTCCGGGATTCCCCCCAACAACCAAGGTACAAGGAGTTGTATTATGTAGAAGTTCTTGAGAACTCATTGAGCGCACAGCTAAGTGTCAGCAAAATCATTGCATTCGCGTACGGAGTGATTGGCATGTACCCCACTTCTTCAACCCGCTGCTTCGCAGCTACACCCCAAAGAAGAGGCAAATATACAGTGAGGATCGAGTATTGAACACCCAAGATGATGTCGCCTTTTTTGTCACGATAGCGTGTTTTTATCGACAAACGTGAAGCTCTACGTTGCATCAATAGTTGCACGTAATGCGTCCGGCACCATGACGCACAGAGGATCAAGTACGACTTCAGCGTACTCCGCATCGATACACTCCATCCACATCGCTACGTGGTATCGGTCTACATCGTGACTTGAATCGGCAACCCTGGCGACTGAGCCGTTGCGAATCGAGAACCAATACAAATACAGATCCCCTTGCTGCTCTTCTTGAAAAATTGTCTCGAAGACCATGCTTTCACGCTCAAAGGTCTCAAGCACTTCGGCCATTCGTGTATTCAAAGTCTGCACCCACTCACGGGCTTGCATATGCTTATCTGCTTTGACTTTGAAGCGTGAGAGTTCTACATTCATAGTGTTGCACGATTTGTGATTCGTAGAGCGAAGAGCTTGCCATGGGCGTACTACTACCCGAATCGGAATCTACGCATCCCTCTATTCTCAATCTCATGAATCTCTCGTCCGGCACTGTTATGGTATTGCTAAGGTAATCCGTAGTGTATAGGTGCGAGATTGCTCTTGTCAAACTCTGGCAATGCAATCATCACAAACCGAACACCTCATGAAAGCGCTCTTCTCGACAATCGTATTCTTACTTAGCACAGCACACTACGTTCATGCGCAAATACCTGCTCCTGTGGCTCGAGGACAAGGTTCTTCAAGCGCAAAGGAAGTGCGGGGATTGAGCAACAGCCAAACTTCCTTGCTCCTCGCTTCATACAATACCACGAATACGCTGAGTGTTTATGACATGAAGTCGCATTATGAGACAAAGCTGCCATCAATGGCAGGAAATCGATTTCGTGCCACGATTCAAAATGGGCGTTACGTCATCTCTCGTCAAGATGGTAGTAGCCTTCTCATGGATTCCATGTACTACGATCTCCAAACAAAGCGCTCAATTCATCTCATGTGTGACGACTCAAATCGCATCTATCGCGCATGTCCCCACTCCATTGATGCAAGCAACACATACATAGTGAGCTACTCTACGACCAAAGAGTCCCCAATCTATACCACTTCTAAAGGTCTGTGGACCGCTTCAATCTACGAGCTCGCCACCGGCAAGAAAGTGTCAAGTGTGAAAACCTACTGCCCTACCGCTTCCACTGTCTCGGTCCCATATGCTCAAGTCGTGGATTGCAGTTTTGACTTCGACTCGCATATCCTGGCGCAGGCAGTGCTTTGCAACAATTACTACCCTTTACTTTCCCTCGTTACCATTACGGACTTCGAAACGCTGCAGACTCAGGAGTTCGACATATGCGCTTTGACCGGAACAGCATACTTCAATGCGTTCAATGTATTCGCCGACCACGGGATAGTACGTGTAATCGCATTGGAAAGTTCAGGAAACAAGCGGCATGTCTTTGAATTCGCAAAAGAAAAGAGTCATTGGAAAGTGATCTCGCATAACACCTGCTCTTTGTCAAGTGAACTGTACTACAGCACAGTTGCTACTACATACAGCTACGACTTAAAAACCCTCTTTAACGCTGCAGCTTTCTACAATTACAACTACGCCTTGCCCAATAGTATTGAGTATAAGATTCAGCTCGTCAATCTCCTTACCGGATCCGTTTATCGTACTGCCGACACAGTATCAAAAACACTTCAGTTTGGCTCTGTATTCTTCGGCGAGCATGACACCTGTTTGTTGTACTCCGCCAACAGCAAAGCGGAAGTCTATATGTCTCTTCTCCGCGATTCGAGACGCACAAAACTATATCCAACGGGGACTAGCTCTACGTGTGCAATGAGTTTTGCATCCAACGGCACTTCCACACTACTGAGTACGGTTGACCACTTGGGCAACGAGCTAGACTGGGATGTGGACCATCTAGACAGCGTGATACTCAAACAGAATAACTACGCAGGCAACGTCTCCTTTACTCCCGGAATCTCGGACTATTGCCCACTGAATCATCTAATCCATGATGCGGTTTCTCTCTCAGATCTCCAATCCGGTCGTGCGAGGTACTATGCTCCCAATGGAACGCGACTAGCGCGCTTTAGTGCGGGTGGGGACTCGGTTATCGTAGCAAGCACATTCGGCATCCACGTCCTCTCGTCGGCATGGTACACTGTCCTTGATTTCATGGGTCTCGACGCACCGGTGACTTGCATGTCGTACAACAAAAGCACCGGTCTTATCGCCGCAGGTCTCGATAATGGTACGGTTCAGCGTGTAGATCTTGCCCGGCGGCAGACAGAGCAGTTCCTCGGTCCTAGCGCTGCACCAAAGTGCGTGGCGCTTTCACTCTCAGGCAAGAAAGTCGCGGCAAGCGACGCCAATTATCTTTTTGTATGGTACAGCGGCACGCAACGAGCGCACGTTATTTTCAATATTGCTTCGATCCGCGCTTTGGCATTTTGCGAAGATGATCGATTCGTTTTAGTTGCCTCAGATTCGGGGGTCTACATCGTGAACGCTGAAACGGCTCAAGTGATGTGTCATTGGACAAATCAAGATAGTCCAATAGTGCGCTTCGAGATCTCGGTTGATAATACCTGGATTGCAGCACTTAGTCAGGACGGGACGATTCAACTGTGGAAGCTCAATCAATTCTCTTTGTTCTCAGCCACTTCTGCGATTAATTATTCTAGCGAGCACAGTTCCGCGTCTTCATACGGTCTTTTCACTTCAAACGGAATCCTTAAGCTTGCAGTGCCGGCAGACGCAGGTCCAATCTTCTCTGTTGTCTTGTACGATCTTCAAGGAAAAGCACACTCGCCTTTTCGGTGGCACACTGTCGATTCCGAACTACAAATTGAACTCGGTGATATCCCGCAAGGTTGGTACGAAGTCGTGATGAAATCAGATCGCAATGAATACAAGCAAGCCCTGCTCCATCAGCAACAGTAGCGCATGATAAGCAAAAAGACAACGTGTAGCCTAAGTGAATTCGCTCGACATCCCCTGCAATCAACGTATCATAACTGCAGCTTCACAATGACGCGAAGCACACTACTCGAATACTTAACGCATCACACATAGGGTATAGACTCTCAATTCAGATCCGGCATGAATAGAAAGCGTGTATGTGCCACTGAATAAACTGCTCACATTGAGAGCTATACCTTGTGTCGTGATTTCCGGAGGTTCGCAGGAGCGTGTTAAAACCGAGCGGCCCAGTGCATCTCGAATTTCGCAGTAGACATGCGACGCAGGATGAACGTGAAAGCGGACATGTACTTGATCGGAACATGGATTGGGATGCACGGATTCCCATGCGTCTTCATGGACTTCCGGAGCCACATCTGTTTGAGTCGATTCAAGACGAGTATGGTATATAGAGCCACCGATCGTTCCAACATACAATGTGCTATCTGAGTGGAGCATGCAAAAGGCGACGACATGCTTGAGACCTGGAGCAGTGGTAGTCCAATGCGTGCCCATATCCGTACTTTGAATGACACCGTGTGCGGTAGTGCCAACATAGAGAGTAGAACCTATTACGTGAAGATCATAAATACCCCAGTCGACCAAATCTCCATACGCAATCGTCCAACTTTCACCATAGTTGGTTGTCTTGTAAACGCCATTTCCAAACGTCGCTGCAAACACCGTTGAGTCCATCACAGCCAGACCATACACCTCCTTATCAAACTCCGGAAATCCAACACTTGTCCAACTATCACCGTTATCCATACTGCGGAAGATCTCTCCGGCATAACCTCCAACAAACATCACTCCGTTCGCGTTGAGCATTTTCGTCATATGAAGTGTCGTAAGACCATTGGAGCAAGCCTGCCAGGTCTTGCCACTGTCCAAACTGCGAAACACCCCACCATCTTTGGTACAAACGAACAACAACGAATCTTTGGCGAGTAATCCGGTGTACATGGTGATGTACTGTTGGCCAAAGGTTGTTTGCAGGGCTTCCCAGTGCTCACCTAAATCGGACGATCTGTAGACATCGTACACTGTCGTAAGGTAGAGATCCTTTCCCAGCCGTGCGAAGCTGCGTACATTTTGTGCGGCTAACACACTGTTACATTCGTCCCAAGTTTCTCCCCTATTCGTACTGCGCGCAACTCCGTAGCCGTCACCAATCGTCCCGGCAAGAAGCACGGAATCTTGCATGTACATACATCCTATTAACTGCGTCGGCAAACCGCAATTGGTCCAGTGTTGTCCTTGATCGATGCTCCTGTAGACCCCGTTTCCGAAACTCGAGCAGTAGTATGCCGAATCAGTTCCGCAGAAATTCATCACTGACACATACTTAGGCAGTGTTTCAATTTGTGACCACTTATGACCACTGTCATCCGACATCCATCCGCTATTCAGGGTTGCCGCAAACAAGCGCGTACCAATTCGAAACACATGATTTGCCTGCTGGTCCGCTAGACCAAGCGCTGACCATGAACTATCTGAACCGCTTCCTGTAAACAAGCCTTCAAAACGAATCGAAGGATAGAAAACCTTATCGACGCAACTAACGGAGAGTACCTCTTTATCGGCAAATCCAGCTGAAATCCAGTGCGCACCCCCGTCCATGCTTTTCCATAGTCCATTGGTCTTCGTCGCTCCTATCAGAATTGTGCCATTGCTACATATTGAGTAAATCGTCTTGGCCGGGTCGGATGCTGAGCGCAGCTGCCAACTATCACCGTTATTCGTTGAGCGGTACACCCCGGCTCCTTCAACGGCTGCATAGACGGTTGCGCCTTCCGGACATAACGAACTCAATCCGGTGTTTTCAAAGCCGCACACTGTCCAAGTGACTCCTTTGTCGCTCGATCGATACAAGGCCAAAGTGCTAAAAGTAGCGAAGACGTATGTTGAGTTTGCCGAAAGGATTGTAGCTCCCTGGTACTCGGGACCAATATTCAACCACGTTCGGCCGCCATCTTCGCTCTTATACAAAGCTGCTCTAATACTCGAGAAGTCTGAAACGGAAGACGCAAACAAGGTCGAACCTTGTTGCACACAGCGATTCACGTAACCGCCATAGGGTCCGGCACATTGTTTCCATTGAGCATTGAGAACACAGCTCGTTAAAGCGATTATCGTGATCGCAACGTTAAAGCGGTGCATAGCTATTCTTCTCTTCATAAAGTACATGGGAATTCATAGCCTAACATTTGTCGCAGCCGGTACATTCAATGCATCACCTGCACGCGACATGCTTGCGTACGCGTGCTGCTCCGCAGCACGCATAGATACACACCGTCTGAGAGTTCTCGGCTGTCGAGAGTAAACACGGCATCTGCGCCAATAGTTTGTGATGCTTGAAGTGTGCAGAGGAGCTGTCCGCGTAGATCATACACCGATAGCGACAAAGTACCGCGTAACGATTCATCTTCATGCGCATAGATTCTAACCAGATCGCGAGTCGGATTCGGTTGGCAACGCAGACCGGAGTCATAAGAGTCTTCGCTGTCATGAACTTCAAGACTATTCAGTATACTTTGAGGAATGCTCCAAAAACTCACAACTCCGTTCGTATGTCCCATCACGATTTTTCTACCATCATGTGATAGTGCAAAACAGCTCGGTTCTGCGAAGCAAGATCCAAACTCGTAAACAACCTGATGATCGATAAAATCGTACAGAGCCATTGGTTTCTCCTTATCACTTCGCATGGCGAGGACATAGCGATTTGATTTTGGAAACATCAACAGACTTGTGGCATCGCTAATCTCCGGAGTCGGAATGAAGCTAGAGTCCTTCAGATTCCAGCAGCGAGTTGCAGTGAGGAGATAGTCATTCCTGTTGCTGAGACAGCAGAGCCACGAGATACTATCGGGAAGCGTTCGTTGTAGCTCGAAGGTTGAGGCGTCATAGATGCGTAGAGCACGTCGGTAGGTCGGAACGCGTCCAATGCTATCGTGTCCGATAGTAACAACGAAACGTTCGTCTGCCGATACTGCACACGAGAATCGAGGATCGGAGCTGTTAACAAGCGCAGTTCCGTCATTCTTCAAAGCACGTGCGCTTGAGTCATCAAGACTGGCGCGTCGGCCTAGTGTTGCATTGTCATAAAGCCAAGCTCCATGCTCGTACAACAAGCGTAGATAGCGCTCGTTGGGACAAGCCAATACGCGATCCGTGAAATGTCCGGCACAAAATAGTGTCCACTCTCCGCGAGAACTACTGACGACGTTGTAGTTTATTCGATGCCTCGACTGACCGAGAATGCAATCACTGTATTCGCTAAAGAGACGTACGTAGGGAATGTACGCGAATCGCGAAGGGCTCAGCGTGGACTGCATTGCATTCCACGTGTACTGCATCATCACGCTGTCTCCCATAACATAACTCAAGAGAATATTGTTATGCGCGGTGTCGAGTGATACGGCGCAGGCTCTGGCTTCCGTCCATGGACTATCGATTGTTGCAATCGTTGCACCTTTAGTATCCAACTGACGGACAGTGCCCTGGTCATGTACTGCCAGAACATGAACGTCGTTGCTATCAAAGCAAACAGCACCAACGCGCTTCGTAGTGTACAGTTGAGTCCATTCGATGTCAGGAGAAACATCCGCCACAGTGATGAACTCGGTCTTTATTATATCAATGACTTTGGCAGAGGGCAGGGTAATCTTCAGCTGTACGTTAAAAGTACCGCTACGGGAGTAAGACTTTTTAGGATCCCGTTCCGAACTCGTTGTACCATCACCAAAATCCCAATGGTAGATCAAGCTATCGCGAAAGGGATAAACGAGGGCTTTAAACTGCAACACTTCGTAGAGATCGGGATTGCGTTTTATCGTACTAAAATCACACAAGGGATCGGCAAGAGCCGGGAGTGATGTCCAATCGCAGGATTGCATTCTATGGTGCAGCCCGTCATACTGCACCAGATACCGACGACCGGCATCCAATTGAAAGTCGAGAAGAGACTCCGTGGAGTCGGCGCTTGTCGCGCCAACCTCGCTCATGCTTTGTAGATCATAAAGCCGAAGCACTTTGCCATCAGGGTACAAGACAAAGCGCTCATTCACGAAGCACATCTTGTCTTTGGCCTCAATGATCTTGCCTAGAGTATTCGTTGTATAGTCATAAAGCGAGTCACTGAGAAGAATGAAACGCTCATCCGGGGCAAATGCACCTAGTTCCAGTGCCTTGTTGGCTTTAAAGAGCACTGAATCATTGAGGCCAACTATTTGCGACAGCGTGGTCGCGATGCTGCCTTCACGATGGTTGTGCGAGGTACGAATAATTTCATGCACGCAGGCTACACGTCCACTATTACTCACATGCAAGCTGAGATTTCGTCCACGAACAACCTCACTACGTCGTACCTGTCGTCGATCCACATCTACTGTAAACAGCGTACCCCAGAAACCATCGATAGAATCAATTGCATTCGTGTACTCTGCCTGCACCGCAAAGGCGATGAAGCCTTGATTCATACTTGAAGCGGCCCTACACTGGAGAGTCCCAAAGCTTCCCTTCAAACTGTCAGCAGCTTTGTTTAGAGCAAGGGACAACAACACCGAATCGCGAACAACCGGTCCAAAGGTGCATCGACGCACCTCGCAAAGACTGTCATGCTCGTTCCAAGCGAGATAGTACATCGCAGAATCACGACCTACAAAAGCCTTGCTAATAACCCCCGAATAAACAAGAGTAAAACTTAGCGCAGGAGAAGCGGTGATGTATCTAACGGTACTATTTGCTCCACCACTTGTTAGTCCCTCTGAGCTTAGGTTTACTAATGATACCACTGCGTTTTGCGACCCAGGAATTGCACTCGGCAATCCGGTTCCCACCTCTGTCCACAAAACTGTCGGATCAATACCGGCAAAACACCTAAAGCTGGTTGCGATGACAAAACCGCAGACCACGAGTGACCGAACGAACAGCAGAACTCTGTTGCTTCTCATCGTTTTTCCGGAGGGTAGTACAATCCAAACCGACGCGTTCTAGCAGTAAAATACCAAGTAGAGTGTGAACGCGGTCAACCACCCCGTAGAGGCGCAAAATAATGCGCCTCTACATCCCAAAGACGAGCGAGGACAAGTGGTGAGCAAGCGAAGGCACGCGAACAAGCCAAACACCTACGAATGAGCAAAGGCGAGTGAGCAAGCGAAGGCACGCGAGCAAAGGCGAGTGAGCAAGCGAAGCGCGCGAACAAGCCAAGCGAAGGCACGCGAGCGAAGGCGAGTGAGCAAGCGAAGCGCGCGAACAAGCCAAGCGAAGGCACGCGAGCAAAGGCGAGTGAGCAAGCGCAGCGCGCGAACAAGCCAAGCGAAGGCACGCGAGCAAAGGCGAGTGAGCAAGCGCAGCGCGCGAACAAGCCAAACACCTACGAATGAGCGAAGGCGAGTGAGCGAGCGAAGCTCGCGAACAAGCCAAGCGAAGGTAGGCGAGCGGAGCCGAGCCTAGGTTTCTGACCCTTGCCACTCAATACTCTTCGAGAATTGCATCACCACTGCCAGTACAATAAACAGAGCAATACTGCCAACGAGGAGAGCATAATCTTGCAGTTGCAGAATGCTGAACACGAAGCCATAGAGTACGCTTAGGCTTGCACCGATCGTTACTGCGAGTTTGCGTTGATTAAAGACGGAGTTCGAAAACCATGTAATGAGACCAATGGTCATGATCGAAGCGATGAGATAGGCAATGTCGAAGTTGAGGTGTTCGGAGATCGAGAGTAGAAGGATGTAGAAAATACACAGAGCCAAACCGACGAGACCGTACTGCACGATGTGGACGGATCGCTTGTTGCGGAGTTCGAGGAAGAGGTACACCAGAAAGGTAAGACCAACGATAAGGATGGAGTACTTTTCGGCGCGCTCTGTCTTCGTGTAGTTATCGACAGCGGTGAAGAGCGACAAACCGAATGCAGATTCCTGAATGCTGTACTGATTGCCAACCCAAGTCTGAGGATAGTTACGGTTGACATTGAGCACATTCCAGGTAGCGCTAAACTGCTTGTCCGTGATTTCGCGCTCGCTCGGTAAGAACGAGCCACTGAACGAGGGATTCGACCACGGAGCGGTGATGGAGACATTGGTGGATTTTCCGATTGGGACCACGCTGAAATCGCTGGACCCTCTCAAGGTTAGATCGCAACTGAACTGTGCTTTGGAGATTTGGTTGTCGGTTGAAGGACCTAGTGGGGCTTGCATTCCGCTCTTCGACAAATCTTCGTCCGGTAAACCGGGAACGCAGGCAATTTCCCTATCATTCCACTTGATACTTGCCGCTGTTTCAATACCACGCAAATCGTTTATACCGAGTGAAACGAAAGCCTGATCATAGAAGACTTCAGCGTGTTCTGTTTCAGGAGCCAGTGCCTTTACGTCCGGAAACTCTCCTTCCATTTGAATGTGTGCGCGATAGACAACAACCTGATAAATCCCTCGGTAGCGCGTCTCCGGTTGCATACTGACCTTCACATTGAGTCGGTCCGGCAAGTAGTGAACATATCGAATGGCGGTTTTTCCTTTGCCCTCCTCGTCATGGATACGCACGCTAAAGGGAATGTTGAGCACGGGTCCAACCAGAGTCTGCGCATGTGCCCACTTCGAGGCGATCTCGTCTTCCGCTTCTTGTCGTCTGGCTTGTCGTTCGTTCAGGATGCTATCAACCAGAATCATTGGCACACTGAGTGCCAGCGTCAAGGCCGACACGAGCAGCATCTTCAGTCCAATGCTGTTTTTGATTGATCGGAATATTGACCACGCGGAAGGCGCTCCGTTTGTTGCACTGCCTTGTGTGGCGTTGGTGGATGTGTTACTTGGGCTATCCATGGGTATCCTTACAATGTGAAAACAGCGTCAACGCAGATCGCGTGATGCTAGTGCCATCTTGTTTAAATATCAACACCAATTTAACCAGCTTAACAACAAATTGGCTTAGAATGGCACTTTGTACCTGCGGCTGCTCCGCAGCCGCATGAAGAAGAATCTAAATGAGAACCCTCAGTAGCTTGAACCCGGCGAGTTAAATAAGACAACTGAGTGTATTTTGTGGTACCTACTAACTCCTCTCGAATTCTCATGCGCAGAGCTCTTCCTATCGTTTGTGCTACCCTACTTCTTGTTAGCGCCAATCTATGGTATTCTATCCAAGCATTTGGCGCTGATCTACCGCGTTTAGCGCTCTTTACGAGTCCAACACGTGGCGCGAGTACGATGACTCCGCTTCCGGAGCGCAGCGCTCAGATGCAGGTCAACACCGCGCTGTTCGATGATCTAGATATCGATCAGTTGCAGCGCCTTGATATACCGGACTTTCTAATGGCCGATGGAGCTCACACCTTGCATTGCTCTAGAGTGCAACTTCTTGCGCCGGGTGCTACGGTTTGCACTGGTACGGCGGATGGAGACAAAGCTCAAGACATCGAAAAACACTTGGTTCTGCGCGGCAGCATCGATGGCATCGACAACTCATTTGTCTATCTCTGCGTGTTTCGCAGCTACGCAATGGGCTATGTTGAGATTCAAGAGGGCGACGATGTGCGACGTATCATGATTGCACCCGACGATATCCGCTCGGCGCATCCGATCATGATTGTCTACAACCAACGCGATATGCCCATCCCTCCGCACCCGGGTTGTGAGGCAGAGCTCGTCCCAAGCTATGCTCAACGGGCACAACAGCTTTTCGACGAACTGTCACTCGAGGCGCGCAATGGAAGCGCGCACATTCAGAACGCTCAGACGTTGGTCGCTCAAATAGCTGTGGAGTGCGACACCAAATACTATCAAGAGCACGCAAGCAACTTCTCGCAGTCCGCGAGTTACATCCTCATCACTTTGGGTGCGGTGAGTGCAGTGTGGGAACGTGATATGAATATCCGCATACAGGTTCCCTTCTTGCGAATCTGGACGGAGAATTGTCCCTACTCGGGCGACAATGGTGCGATGCTCAATCAAGTGGCGACCTACTGGAACGCTAACATGCAGAGTGTACGTCGTACCACTACGTATCTGGTCACTTCCTACGCGGGTGGTCTTGCCTGGGTGAATGTACTCTGCGGCAACTATGCTTATGCGGTTGGTGGCATCGCCGGCGGCGCTAACTTTCCGGTGAGTGCCTATGCCTGGGATGTCGACGTTATGGCGCATGAGCTTGGACACAACTTCGGCTCTCCGCACACACACAGCTGTTCGTGGGCACCGCCGGTTGACTCATGCGTTGCAGCAGAAGGAGGATGTTATGCAAAGCCTCTACCACGTCCGGGTACGATCATGAGTTACTGTCACCTCACAAGCTTTGGCACACAGCTTCGCTTTCATCCTCGTGTCGCGACACTGATTCGCTCATCAGCGCAACGTGTCCTAGGAAATTGTATTCGTAACTCCGCTCAGCGTTACTCGAACGACTGTGCCATCAGTACTATCCTTCAACCTGCCAATGGTGCTATTCTGCAACCGCAAAAGAAGTATGCGCCACTGGTTGTACTGACTAATCTTGGGTTAAACGCTATTAGTGCCACGAACTCTGTGTCCATCGTGTTGAAGGTCATGGACCCGGCATTGACAACCACCTACTTTTCTTCGACGAAGACGGTGCTCGTACTGGATACAATGCGCTCCACGACTGTACAGTTCGACAGTTGTTCCATGACTGCAGGCACCTATGTAGTAACTGCAACGTGCACGCTTAACAACGACGGAGACCTTGCCAACAACAGCGTGACACGTCCACTTCAAGTTGGTAGTCCTAGCGCATCAACGGTACGTCTGACGTATCCGAATGGAGGAGAGCGCTTGTCGGCTGACAGCACGGTATCCATAACATGGACGCAAAGCGGTATCGATAAACTTATCATAGAGCTGAGTACCGATGAAGGACTGAGCTGGCGCAGCGTGCAGACCTTTTATTCCGCTGCGAGCTTGAGCTACCAGTGGAAAGTGCCTGCTGTTCGCACATCAAAAGCCTTGCTTCGTGTTGTGGATATGAAGAATGCGCAAACACGGGACCTCAGCGATGCTGTTTTCAGCATCGACCTTGACAATGATTATCAGGCTTTGGAGTTTGTCACGCCGGCATCCGACACAACCATCGGCACGCCCTTCAGTCCGAAAGTCCTTGTACGTAACAATGGCAGCCAACAGACTGCTGCCAAGGCAGTGTTCGAATTGTATTGGCGCGATAGCGGACAGCTCGTAAGCAGTGATACAGTTGATGTGCCGGCTATCGCAACCGGACAAAGCGCTCAGCTTGGTTTTAAACCCGTGCCGGAACTTCCTCCCGGACAATTCATCATGTATGCCAAGGTGAAAAGTCCCGGTGACCGCTATGCTGCTAACGACTCGTTGGGACGAAGCTTTAATCACGTTGGGGGCATTGCACCTCCGGTTGGTCTTAGAGCTCAAGCCATCAACAAAGCAGTCTTACTCTGGTGGGGACCTTCAAACAATAGCGATGTGGAGTCCTACCAATTGCTTCGCTCAACTGACGGAGCCGCTTTCGCATCACTTGTAACACTCAATGCTCAGCTGTTGAGTTATGTCGATGAAAATGTTGTCAATGACCATGTGTATCGCTACGTCGTTGTCGCTGTCATCAAAGCACAGAAGTCCATTAGCTCCAACCAAGTGACTGCACGTCCTACCTATCGTAGTCTCTACGACTCACTCACGAGTATCAAGGCACTTGTTCCCGAAAACGGAGCAAAGACAGTTCCTAATCCGACGCGATTTGTCTGGTCTTCACCCATTGGCGCTATGTGGTATCACGTACAGGTTTCAAAAGGTGTCGATATGTCCAACCTTGTTTACACCGGAATCCTCAATGATCGCCAGCCATTGTCTCTCACCTTGGACTTCCGTCAGAACTACTGCTGGCGCGTGCGTGCAATAAACATTGCCGGCATCTCGGGCTGGTCAAGCGTGAACAGCTTTACGCTCGGAAGCAGTTGTTCGGGCAATTGCTTGAACTTCAGCGCAACGTCCGACAACCTAAAAGCAAACGCTTTCACTTGGCCGGCTGACAGCAAAGTGAGTGTCGAATTTTGGAACTATGTCAAGTCGTCGGACCTTTCCAAGCTCAATGTCGCACTGCGTGTAGGTCCCGACGTCACAACGAATCGTTTTCTCATTCATGCTCCCTACTCTGATGGCTACTTGTATTGGGACTACGGGAACATTAACACGAACGGACGAATCAGCGTAAACTATCGTCCTTACTTAGACAAATGGACGCACGTGTGCGTCGTCTCCGACGGCAGTATGTTCAAAGCAATCTATCTCGACGGCAAGCTCGTTGCATCTTCAACCATTGCCGATGCTCCCACTGCGCTCAACGGCTTAAACCTCGGCATAAGTTATCTGGGTCGCATGGACGAATTCCGTGTCTGGAATCGCGTGCGCAGTGCCGATGAGATCTATTCTTCTATGAACAAGCACATTACACCCGGTAGCAACAACCTCATGAGTGCCTATCGCTTTGATGAACCATTGAAAGACACCTTGCTTGGAGACGAAGGCAGTTTGCAAGCAGTCGCAGTACTGGTTCGCAGTGCTATGCGTGCTGCCTCCGATGCTCCGGTCAATTGCGTATCGAACGCCACGCTGCAGGCTCCGACGTTGCTAGAGCCGGCCAATGCATCAACGGTCACGTTCCCCTATCCGAATCTCAAGTGGAATGGCGTTGGCTCTGTCTTTGGCTATGAGACGCAGATTTCTGAGTCTGCCGATTTTGCTACCCTTGTCTTTTCCATTCCCAACTGCGCAATCACCTCTGCGCAATGCTTGGCACTTCGCCCGGGCATTCGCTACTACTGGCGGGTCCGCAGCCTAAGCGGTGCAGTGATCTCCGATTGGTCTGCTCCATGGTCGTTCACTACAGACACCCTGTGCTCGCAACAGGTTCCACACTTTGATGCAAACGTCGCAGCAAAGCAGAAATCCTTTGTGCTCCAAGAGGGCGAGATCACCATTGAGTGGTGGAACTATGTTGACTCCACGGAAGTGCGCAACGCTAGCGCCTTTGCCATAGGCACCAAGGACGACCAGAACAATCGATGTCAGTGTACGGGTCCATGGGGCGACAAAAAACTGTACTGGGATTATGGCTCACTCAGCACCGGACGCGTCTTCGTGGATTACGGACCCTATCTCGGCAAATGGACCCACGTAGCCCTCGTGAGTAATGCTCGAGACTTTCAGGCTATTTATCTGAACGGACAGCTCTCCGCTTACGAACTTCGAGCAGATTCTGCAACGAAGCTGAGCGAGCTATGCATCGGCCAGGCTATGAACAACACGAATGGCTTTAAAGGACGTATGTCTGAGTTCCGCATCTGGAACCGCGTACGCACTCAGGAGGAGCTTCAACGGTTTATGAATAGCCGTTCTGAGGCACATCCTAATCTTGTCGGTTATTGGACTATGAATGAAGGCAGCGGTACAACTCTGCACGGACTTCGTTCAAACGATACTACGACATCTCTGGCGTGTACAGCTCAACCGCAATGGTCGCAACGAGCTGTTCCGCTTCAATTGGCTCCACTAGTAATTGTAGGTGCTGATAGTGTTTTGGAGGGAAGCGTTGTTCAGTATCGCATCGATGGCGTGGCGTCGGCAAACACCACCTGGACTTGCAGTTCATCAGGGACAGTGGTTGCACAATACGATAGTGCCGGTGCGAGCTATGTATCGGTACGTTGGCTTCGCAGCGACAGCACCGCTCTGCTTGAGTGGCATGGCGACAGCAACCTTGTGTGTAGTCGCAACGGCATGAAGCACGTTGTCGTGCTCGCTCCAAGCTCCATACTAGTCGATGGTACTCGATCAATGGAGATCTACCCTAATCCTGTAGATAATACCTTGAGTGTGTCACTTGCGCAAGAGACAATACTGGAGTATTGCATTGTCAATACCCGCGGTGAACGCGTACTGCATGTTCGTTTACCCGAAGGCAATGACTCACAAACACTGAGCTTCTCGTGCGCCGATGTACCATCCGGATCATACATCCTACAGCTCTGTACCGTGAACGCACGATACGCAGCGCCGCTGCTGGTCCTGCACTAAAGTGCTAGGTTTAATCCGGCCCAAAAAAAAATTCAACGCCCTCCGTACAAAGCAATCAATCGCTTAGGTCCGAAGGGCGTTGCAGTGCTGTACTGTATGAGACCGGCCAATGGTCTCTCAATCTCAGTTGATAATGATACGTTTTGTTGCTTGTACGCCCTTGGCTGAGCTCAGACTCAGCACATAGATGCCTGAAGGAATGGAGTGCGTATCGATGGTAATGGTATTGGATCCCTTTCGAAAACTCGTTTGCAAAAGATTATGCGCGAGTTGTCCTTGCAGAGTATAGAGTGAAATATTGTACGAGCCTTCATTCTGTGCTTCGAAGCTGCAGCTAAAGCTACCGGACTGTACCGGATTGGGATATACACTCAAGGCATTCAACTCAGCTCCTTCCGCTCCGCAAATCTCGAGCATGGATGCTCCTTTTTGCTGATGTAGGATATCGCAGGCACGACTAATCGGAAGTTCTCCTTTTGTGATCTGATCGAGCAATTGAAGCTCTTGTTGCAGTCGCGAGCGATAACGCTCCGGCAAACGTTCCACAAATTCTCTATTTGGAACGAAGTATAAGTCAACGGCTTTCACATGATAGTTGTTTGAGTCTACTCCCGGCAACGGCATAAGCGTCGATGGGTTGGCACGTTCGGTACTACCTATTACAATGCGGACCGGAATAGTTGCGCCGGTATTCACGAGACGTCCATTTGAATTCGGCTGCACAAAGTCGGAAGAATGATCGCGGAGCAATGGTGAATTGCCGACGATCTCTTGGTTGATCCACTGTCGCACATCGGGCATCTCATGCTTGGTTGATTTCACGATGTCGACACCGAAGGCCTGAAAGCCGACCGGTGAAACTGGATTCGGTGAATTGTAATCCCAACCGGTGTAAGACTGGATGTCTGATGTGTACTGTACTCCCAGGCCCACTGAGACATCTCTGCGAAACAGAATGTGCGCGGCTGACGTGTCATAGTGATGTTCTGAAGCCAAAGCCTGTCGCATCACGCTTTGACGCTTCACCTGACGCGCCACCTCGCGCGCATTCGTATTCGACGCCGATGCAGCACTTGGGTTAACACGATCATTAAAACCGTCCATGCGAAAACGAATGGTCTCATCCTTCAACTCAATGCCTAGGACACGAAGCTCGTCCGCACTCAAACTCAAATACTCTATACCACCAATGGAAGACGGTGTGGGTATCTTCTCTTGCTCAACGGCAGTCGATACTCCCGAGTATTGCAGGTTAAGCCGGAGCTCATCCAATTTGTCTGCCATCCATACAAGTGAGGCTTGGTTCTTGGCTGAGAGACAGCGCACAAAGGCTTTCGTAGGCACGAAATACAGAATGGCCATTTTATGGTCATCGCCTTTGGAGAAGTCGAGAGCAAGCGGAACCAAGTATTGCGCGTATTTATAAGGATGCTTTAGCACCGGAATGATCGGTTTGGCGAAGAACTCAGCATCGACTTCTTTCTCGAGTTCACGACTTAGTTGTTGAAACTCTCGCTGCAATTCACGGTTCAGATCGAGGTCACGCACGTAGACGGAGTGATCGCATGTACCCATGGTAATGGACTGTGCACCATCATGCTCGGATATATACTGGGCAGCATATATGCTATAGCCTTTGGGTGTTTGAAGTTCCCAAGAGCCGTCGTATGCTTGTAGATCTGTTTCCGACTCATTAGGTCGTACCGTGCAACGCGCACGCATAATCATGTTCGGAACATCGAGCGGGTAATTCTTGATATTCAGGAGCAGCTTCGCACCGGCCGGAATCTCTGATTCAACGTAGCGCTCTTCCATTAGTCCGGATACCTCGTCTCCGTTGATTCGAAGACCAAGGGCCTTGGCCTCTTCGGCGCTAATGGTCATAATGGGACGGAAGGATTGGGCAGACGAACTCTGTGTTGCAGTCACGCTCGATGTTTGCGCTTGACCTTGCGCATCGCCGGCGGGCTGCGTAGCAGACCGCATAATAACAGACCTCTCCTGTCTTGCGGATTGAGTACTGCGCTCTTCGCTACCTGTAGTTTGCTGCGTTCCTGTTGAAGTCTGCGCAGACTGATTGTGTGGCTCGCCAAGCGACATCCACAGTGCGGCACTCACGGCGAGTGCGCCAAGAAGTGAACTAATCATTGTCGTAATGGATATTGGAAGTGAAGAAGTCCCTTCCGGCGAAGTCTGCACAGAACCATTCGCCTTGTGCTCTACCATGCTGCGCAGTTCATGGGGAGCCAACAAAGGAACGGTACTCTTCGCCGTACGGGCTGTTTTGATATATGATTCTAACTTTTTCATACGTGGTTCAATGCATTCTCATGAACGCTAGTACTGTTATTCGAGAATTGTGGATCGCAGGTAATCGCTAAGCACTATGTAAAGGCATTCTATTTAGTTCAGAGTTTCGAAGCGGATCCGTTGGGTCAGGAGCATCATCGGCTACGTGCCCGGAATCATTGGAATCATGGGCCATCTCTTGTTTATGGCTCGGCTTCGCCTCGCCTTGTGTTACGCCCAACATTCGTCGAAGCAGTTGCTTTGCTCTAAACACGCGAACCTTGACACTCGCGAGCGAGATAGACATCTGCTGTGCGATGTCTTTGTGCGACATTTCGGCAATCTCGGCTAGCATGAAAACTTCACGATAGTTTTCAGGCAATCGTTCGATTGCTTGATAGAGCACGTGCAGATCATAGGCATCCTCAGCACTCAAACCGCCTGCATACAACTCCTGCATCGACTCCGGGTCGTGCGGAATGTGTCGTCGTTGCTGCCGTTGCGTTTTTGTATGTGTACGGGAGAGTATGCTAAACATGTAAGCCAGAAAAGCTTGCTCGTTTCGCAAAGAGTTAAATGACTCCATGGCTGCTGCAATACTCTGTGCCAACAACTCACGAGCATCCTCGCGACGTCGAGTGAGACTCAGGGCAAATCGCTCCAGTCGCTCGTAGTCACGCTCCAACAGTTCCAGAAATCGCTCGTGCCCGTGCATGGTCACCATCCGGAATTGAAGGTGGAGAAGGCTGTATATAAAAGCTGCTGTGTCATTTCAAGGGGTAAGTACGCTTAGCTACGCGGAGGTTACAGCCGGTTTTAAAAAATCTTGAACTAAGAAGCAACGCTGGCTAAAAGGGGCAAAGTATTGCGATGAAAAATCGCTGATGAACTCGACGAAGGCCTTAATATGATCTAGTACGTATTGAAATGTGATAGATTGGTTAACACGTTCATGCTTCTTCCTATCAATTTAGGCTCTGTATACTATGCCTTCATAACTGTCGACAGGGTCTATCGGATGTCTGTTCGTCTTATCTAGCCATAGGCTCGTTGCGTGGTGTAGGCCGAATTTCTTTCAAAAACTCCTCCGCCTCTCTTCTGTTTCGCAAGCGCACAAAGTGTACGTGGGCATAGCGGGGATCTCTCATGGATTCAAGGTACTTTCGTCGATTGGAGTGAAAGGTCGTGATGGTCCAGAGTACAATAGAGTCGCGCGAGAAAAACAGTTTAGCAAAGCTCTCACGGTTGTTGGTATCGGGCCACAGTTCTTGTTTGGTCCATGCACGATGCAGGGCACGACCGATTGCTTGTCCTAGAACGTGAAGAAAAGAATAGTCTAACCAGACAACACAGATTTCTCGCTCCCACTTGATTGGGTTTAAGAGTTTGTAGTTTCCGTCTAATACCCACTTATCTTTTTGCAATCGGCGCGTGAGGTCGAGAGCAAGATCTTCCCATGAAACATGTGTCCAATTCTCGCGCCACCATAAGCGATCGAGCTCTATGCACTCGACCTCGAGTATATCTGCCAACGCACGCGAGAAGGTACTTTTTCCGGCGCCACTTGTTCCAACTACATTATATCGATCGTACTGTTTCACTGTCAGGAGAGTGGTCGCAGATGAAATGAAAACTGTAGAATTTCAGAAGTCAGCTGAAGAGGAAAAGACTACACAACCCACACACTATGCGGAAGTCACGCGAATCCACTCGGCAATGAGCGCCGAGAATGCACGTGCGTTCAAGCGAATGTGTTCCATCGATTCAAAGCATAGTGTTGCTCGTTGCGCGTCTCGCCAACTGAGCAAACCTTGTGGGTCTGAGATCTTTGACCTCAGCGCTGTTACTTGTTTTTTAACGCCGGCATGAAACACAACATACAAGTTTTTAGGAGGAAATATCTTGAATGTGATACGATCCTCTCCTTTGTACACATAGTTCGGCGCATTCCATTTAATCGTCTCTTCCAGAGTCGGAGTTGCGGATAAAACCAGCTCGCGCAGGGCGTCGATCTCCTCTCGACGCGGGTGAGAGGCTGCATCAAGGAAATGTGTGACTTCAATATTAGCGTGAGTCATAGTCGTGAAGACGCACTAACTGTCAACTTCATCGTGTGTGTTCTTTTGCACTTCAATTCTGCACGTGTGAAGGCATCGCCGGACCGAGCCTGATGTTCGGTATCAGGACAATTCGAGATTCAGCTACGAATATAGCTTGAAGCCAATGAGATAGTGCATCTACCCGAAGTACTAAAACAGTAATTTGCGCCATGCACTCTCACTCTCACAGAGTAGAATCTGAGCGATTCGATATAGCGCGTTATACCTTCCCTGCGCCTATCGATTGGAAAACAATCGAGCCTACACTTGTTCACAAACTTCACGCTGCAGCCGAGATTGTGGACTATCGGACAAAAGCGCGTATTTACTCGCAGGGTGCAAGAGCGACGCATGTGTATCACATACTCGGTGGACGTGTAAAGGCTCACCAGTCCACGGCCTACGGTACGGACCAGATACTTTACCTGTACACCGCTGGAGATTTGTTCGGCTATCGACCCTTGCTTGCGGGGCAACAACAGCCTATTAGCATCAGTTGCCTGGAGCCTACCCGCGTGGCGCGCATTGCAGCCAATGACTTTGTCGACATTCTCGACCACTCGCCCGCATTCAGTAAGTGGCTTCTTAAGAGTCTATGTCAAGAGTTCAGTACTCTCAGCGACCGCATAACAGCCTTCACGCAATACCCGGTCCCCAATCGCATTGCACTTGCGCTGTTGCTTCTCGAGCGGAAGTATGCCGACTCGTCTGAGTACAAAGGCGCACGCATTAGTTTTAGCCGAACCAATATTGCGCACTATGTCGGGAGTTCGGTTGAGACCGTCGTGCGCACACTTCGACAACTGGAAACTCGAGGCATTCTTGCCATGGACCGCACGAGTATTCGTATTCTCAACCACTCTGTACTCGAAAACATGGTTGAAACTCTGTGATTAACACATAGAAGTTGATGTAGGTCAATATTGACTCAGATCTCGAGTAATATCTTGGTCTCGCTGAGTGTCCTGAAGTGAATAGGTAGATTGGACGCTGGAATGGCGGGACACTCGGCACTCTTTTCTTCCGAAGTTATCCAATCTCTAGCCGCTCGGTTCAGTGCTTTGGCGTTGAGGAGATTGACGCTTTCTCCGCTTGCTTTTTCTAGCCACATGCTCGGAATGAGTACACGTCGCTCCCGTGGAGTGTACGCTTAAGGTGGACTTGCCTTCGTGGTTCCGGAGTCCATGCCCTTTTCACATACTGTCGAAGGAGGAATCATGACAGAATCACTCAGCTTCCTGGTTGTCTTAACAGCCGCGTTCAAGTATATCAACACTCGTTGGCTTGGACTCCCATCCATGATTGGAGTACTGCTGTTGGCATGTACGGCCACACTCCTCCTGGTGATGACGTCCGAACTCTTCCCGGCCATCGAATGGCACATGGGACTCTTCCTGCGCACCCACAATCTCTCTCACATCCTGCTTGAGCACATGCTGAGTTTTATGCTCTTTGCCGGTGCGCTGCACGTCAACATTGAAGGGATGAAAGCGCAACGCTCACGCGTTTTGGTGTTGGCTACTATCTCGACTCTGCTTTCGGCATGTCTGCTCGGATCGCTGGTTTATGGTCTCAGTGGACTGCTTGGTCTGAAGCTCGACTTTCTGTCGTGTATGATTATGGGAGCAATTCTCTCACCCACAGATCCTGTCGCCGTGATGAGCATCCTGCGCAAAGCTCCGCTTCCTGAGCACGTGCGCGTCACGGTCGTGGGTGAGTCGTTGTTTAATGATGGTGTTGGCGTGGCTTTGTTCACTATTCTCAATGATGTCCGGTCTCGCTCTGATCTCTCAGACTTGAGCACAATACCAGCTGTGGTGCTCCAAGAAATTGTGCTTGGAGTATTGGTAGGTGTAGCCATCGGAGCACTCGGCGTTCTGTTGTTGCGTTCAATCGATCACTACGCAACTGAAGTTCTCTTGAGTGTAGCCTTGGTGTTTGTGGGTGATATGATCGCACAGAGTCTTCACACAAGCAGTCCACTGGTCGCTGTCAGCGCCGGTTTGGTTGTAGCGTCCTTTGGTCGACGACTCGCCTTTACACGCCTGAGCGAAGACTACATGAACAAGATATGGGAGATTATCGACGAAACGTTGAATGTTGCGCTCGCTGTGCTCATTGGTATGCACATCGTTGTCGTACCACTGAGCGCGAATCTCTTTCTACTCGGTACAACTATGGCAGTCTGCGCACCGGTAGCCCGCTATCTCAGCATTCAACTGCCATTCGCTCTCGTTCCAAAGCGAAAGCGCCTTAGTCGACGCTCTTCAATATTGCTAACCTGGTGTGGACTCCGAGGTGGAATCTCCATTGCCCTGGCTCTCACCCTGCAGAATCAAGCTCTGCAAGATGTAGCACTGGTTGTTACCTATGCGATTGTTCTGTTTAGTGTTTTCGTCCAGGGATTAAGTATTGACGCCTTGGCGCGACACTTTAGGCTTCGCACCGATGGAAGCTCGGCTGCTTAAGTCAAGTGTGAGGAAATCGAGAGATGTCGCAGACTACAATTATTGTTGGTACCGACTTCGTAGCGGGTGGATATAGCCTTGCAGCTACGCACGCTGAACAAAGTATGTCTGCATCGCACCTTTGCCTTTTACCTCAATAGCACCACGTCCCTCGAAGTGAAGTTGATTGTGCAGAATTGGTGCTTCTTGCTGAAGGAGTTTCTTGAAGCTCTCGCTCACGTGAATCTTACCGGGCTCGCCATACTCTTCCATACGTGAGGCTGTGTTGACGGTATCACCCCACAAGTCATAAATATATTTTTTCTCGCCAATCACGCCGGCTACTACCGGACCGCACTCGAGGCCGCAACGAAAGTGCAGAGTAACATTCTGAAGCATGCGGTAGCCTTCAAGAGTAGACATGGCTTCGAGGGCAAACTCAACCAATGCTTGAGCCGGTTTGTCAATCGACTCCGGGAGTCCAGCCGCAGCCATATAACAGTCTCCGATGGTCTTAATTTTCTCCAAACCGTGTTTCTCGCTTATATGATCGAGTACGGTGTAGATTTTGTTCAACTCGGCAACAACGATAGCGGGATCAATGCGAAGTGAGATTTCTGTAAACTGCGCAATGTCGATAAACACCACACCTGCTTCTTTGAACGTGTCAACAATCATGGTGTTTCCGCCCTTCAAGCGCGCTGCAATAGAGGCCGGTAGAATGTTCAGCAACAACTTGTTTGAACGCGCTTGCTCTTCGGCAAGCAACGCTGCGTAGCGTTTGATCTTGCGATAGTTGAAGTAACTCACCACTGCAAACGCGATAGCAAGTATCGAGAGCAGTACAAAGAGATTGCGAATCTTCGTCTGCTTCTCAAGCTCCAACTCTTGGATAGTGTGTTCTTTGGATAAGAGCTCTTTGTCTTTGTGAAGCACGCTGTTGATCTGAGCCAAATAGTCGTTGCGTTTGTTCAGGCTGTCAATCTGGAAGCTATACAGTTTCGATAGCGATTGGTCTTGCGGTGAGACACCTAAGCGCAGCAGCCGACTCTTCAGACTATCCATGAACTCGATATTGCTCCGGATCTCATGTTGATAGTTTGATGACTCCTGGTCCAGACTCTTGAGAGCATTGTCGATTTGGGTGATCTTCTCCGGAGCGCTTAGCGGTGGGTCCTTCTGCTCGAGCGCAGGTGTGTGACTGGGCGTTCTCTGAATGGTACGCTTGAGCAACGTGTCCACTTCCACATAGATCTTATGACTCTTCACACGCAGACTCAACTCGGCATTCTCTTTACGAAGCATTTTGATCAGCGAGTCACTTTCGATTTCATAAGCAGTCTTTCCCTGCTGAGCTTTCTCGGCAGCACCGTATCGAATAAGCTCTAGCTGGTACTCGTTCGCTGCTGCATTAGGCTTAATGACAATTCGTGTGTTTTCGGGATTGGCGCCGCGGTACACAAAGTCAAAGCTCTCGCCCACCCGAACCGTCTCTTTTTGTCCAACCGCATTCCACACGATACGTCGAGGCGACTCAGCATTGACCATCTGCACGCAAAGCAGGTAGCACAGCACCACCCATACTCGAATGCATGGCGTCGCAACGGCAACGATGTGTGATCTATCCGGATTCATTATGCCTAAAAGCGAAGAACTACAAAAAGCAGACCAATGGCGCTCGGGTGTTTTCTCACAACAAATGTACGCCAAAGCGATGGTTCGAGCAGAACGCGGACCGGGTAGACTTAGCTTCACCTTTGACCCCGGCGACGAAGCAGGATAGCATCTGAATTCTCGGTAAAGCGCGATATCAGTCGCACTTAAGCACAGGCGAGAGCAAGCGTCTGATAGGTGCTTTGGATTGTATGAGACAGCTCTTCACGGAAGGAAACTCGTCATCGCTCTGCAGCGCAACCTGCACTCTGTAGTACCGGACCTTGTCTTCAGCATCAACCCAAGTTTGCAGTCTCGCCTTGGGTATGCCACTCTGTTGTACCTCCTTCAAGACTCGTTCAGCCTGCACCTTTGATTCGGAGCTAAAAAGGATTGCAACGCAAAGAGATGTGCTCGATCCACTAGCGGCAGTTTGCACACCGGGTTGCGTTGGCTGCGTGCGGGGAACATCCCGGGGCACATCGCTATGCGGCTGTTGCGACGAGGATGTCGTATTTGAAGTGGTATACGAAACAGTGCTGGAGGCTGTATTCGAGACTGTGTTTGAGTCGCTACTCGAGACAACCCTTGTGTCGGCCTGTGTAGAAGCTGATGGTGTTGTGGTGGATACAGGTTGCGTTGCACCTTGTATATCCGCGCTATCATTTTCTTTATGCGAAGGCTTCGCCTTCGCCGCATTACGAACTCGTACTTCAACGAAATCACCGGAGCTGTCATAAGGGATATGCGGCAACGTGTCGAGAGGTGGAATCGGGTCCGCAACGTACTCTTGCTTCAATACAAACTCGTAACTCAATCCAAGACTGAGCTGGTGAATATTCCAGGATGTTGAACGCACCACTTCGCTGAGGTTGTACAGGTATTGTGCTCGAATTCCGAGACGCTGTGTGCGATTGAGCAACAACTCGTAACGCAAGCCGGCACCAACCGTGTGGTAGAGATTTGTGGATGCCAATGATCCGCTGCCTTTTTCGCGTACGGTACTTATGTGTCCTTGCGCATCAGTGAATCGGAAGCCCAACGCTATAGCCTCCTCCGAAAGTGTCTCCGTTTGCGTGAACGACTTTTGTATCCAAGCGCCGAGTCCGTAGAATACCTCGAGCTGTAAGGGAAGCGCGTCGAGAGCTTGGAAGCGCAGTGTTGGGCGCAGCGAAAGAGCGTTCAATGAGGTAGTAAGAAGATGATCGGAGTAGACAGACACAAGCTGTCCACCATTCTCAACTCGACCGATAAACTCACGCGCGCTCAATGATGTTCCAAGTGAGGCCACGCCGAGGTCTGCAGCTACACTCAAATGCGAGCTCAGTCGATACGATGCCACAATTCCGGCATCCCAGCCCAGGCTATTCGTGTCGCGATAGGAAGCAAACTGATTGATATACACAGGCAGAGAACTAAAGCCGGCACGATGATCGACACGCTGTGCACCTGCGTAGACTCCAACCTTCAACAGATCCACATCTGTTGCCTGCAGACTTTGGCCGGTAAACAAGCATATACAACAGCTCACAACAATAGCCCAATGGTTTCGATGGAGGTCGAAATCACGTCGCCTGCGCGTACCATCGGCAAGATGTACCACGCTTAGGAGGGCTTGTGAGACAAAATTTATCACGGTCTTTAGCGTACGATTTGAAAAAGTCGCGTTTGTGTTGAACCCGTGGCGCTGTCGTACATTCGAAGCAAATAGAATCCCACAGGCCATTCGGAAGATAGAGCAAGAGTGTATTCTATAGTGTCAGAATGAAGTTCCACTTGATGCGTATCGAGGATTTGTCCGATAGCGTCAACAATACTGAGTTCAACGGTCTTTGATTGATTGGCAGTACCTTCGCTTTGGCGTTTGAGTACCACGTGCATATTATCCACCGCCGGATTGGGTGCAAGCAATTGTATGACTACGCCACTTCGTGTGAGCAGGCGAAAGCCTGCGTAGTCGTTGGCTACTCCCTTCAAGCTAAGTCGTCCGTTCTCTGTTTGACTACTGACTTTCATGCTTTGTCCGTTGGCTCTACTCCACTTAAGATTCTCGATGTAGAGCGGAGTCGACACAGAATCGCCAAGCAAAACATAGCCACTGATGGCGTCGAGTGTATCGCTGTTACCCAAAGGACCGAGCTTGCGACGCACCGTGATGCTTCGCCAATGGCCTTCGTCGCTATAACTCAGGTCTTCTCTTTGCAGCGGGAGAAACATTGTCTTGTTGAGACGCAGAGTGTAGATCAATGAATCCGGTGCGTAGTTGGCAGACAAACAATGCGCAGACTCCAGTCGTATGGGCAATGCAAAAGGCGTGGCCACACTGTCGTTGACGACTGCTTCGCTTTGAGGCGCACTCAAAATTGCACTGCTGTTTGGCAAGCCCAGAGACTTTGTCACTGTTGTACTACATCCGCCCGGCAGTGCGACGTTCATACGGATGCTACGTAAGAAATTATTGGTTCCCCAGAGTACTCGCACGGTATCACCGGTTGCCGGACCAAGTATTGTGCCGGTAGACGCCGTCCAACTCTTCTGCACACCGCTTACAAGCGTCGAAACATAAATAGCGGTATCGAGGTTGCAGGGATTGAGATCGCCACTGATGTCGATACCTTTTCCATTGACGAAGATGCTTATGAGCTCTGAGCCCAAACAACCACTTGCCGACCACTCGATAATCTGGAGTGTAGGATTGGAGCCATTTGGCCAGCTCACTGATATCGTCGGCTCCGTGGCGCTGCCTTGCACGGTTCCACCGCTAACCACCCAGAGATAACGATGATTTGTCTGCGAAGGTACAGAGTAGCTGATGTACTGATCCGGACACACGGCTTGTAGTCCGTTAATGTGCGGACGCGGTGATGGCTCATGTACCAGCTGAACGCTACGTTTCAATGTGTCTACACATCCACCGTTGTTCGCCTTCACCACAGCACGAAGCTGCGCATCGTTTTGTGTTGTATCCCACTCAACGGTTACAGATGATGAGCTATCTGAGCCGAGAATGCGACCATTTTGAACAAGCCACGTAACACGTGTGTCCCTAAGCTGTAGTTCGTATGCTTTGGTTGCATCGCTACACACAACACTGTCGCCGGCTATACGTAGTGAGCCGAGGCTCAGTTGGACGTCGTAGTCTACGGTATCCGAGCAACCACTAACGGTGTTTGTTTCAACCAATCGCAGAGAATGCTGTCCACTGGTTGCCCAGGAGACGGTCACAGAGGAATCAGTTGGCTGTCCTTGAATCGCTCCGCCTTGCACCACCCAGTCGTATGAGAGGTTATCTCCACGATTGGCATGGTACTGAACAGCAAAGCTTGGACATACCGATTGCGGTCCAAACACTGAAGCCACGACGGCTTTTTCAAGGAGCGATGAAAAGGGTACACAGCGAATCATGCCTGTTGTCGTACACACTAGTACTCGCGATGCGTCCATAACCATGTAGGATATGGAGTAGTTGTTGAGTCCGCAGTTTTTCTCAAACCACTGTTCACCACGATTGGTCGAGAGAAAAATGCCGTCTTCCGTTGCACAGATGACATTGTCAGCGAACGCGGCAAGAGCCGACACGTAACTACCACGGAGTCCATTCGATTTCTTCAGCCAATTCGTGCCTTTGTTTGTCGACGAGAATACTCCTTCGCTGGCAGTGGCAAGGAACAATACACCATTGGATTGCACCATCGTACCGATACGCGTATCAGTCAATCCACTGTTCACGGCCGTCCAACGACTTCCGTTGTCAGTGGAGCTAAATACTCCTCGCTGTTGCGTTGCAGCAAAGAGCGTTGATCCAATCAGTGCCAATGATTGTATCGTATTGTCTTGCAAGCCAACAGTGGGAATCTTTGACCACTGTTGACCGCGATCAGCCGATCGATATAGACCATTTCCGCGAGTTCCGGCTATGAACTGTGAGGACAATTCCGTCAAGGCTGTTATCTGAATCGCAGGCAAGCCGCTGCTTCGTTGATTCCAGGTCATTCCGTTGTCGGAGCTGAGATAGACACCGTTCGAAGAGCAGCCGACAATGTAGTCGGATCCGGATCGCATAGCACTCAGGATACCGGTAGTATACAAACCGTCAGAACTGAGGTTCCAGTTCGTGCCGTCATTGGTCGAAGCGAAGAGTCCACCGCCGTTCACTGCACAGTACGCTTTGGATCCGTCCAAAGCTGCGAAATAGCAATTGAGTTCAAAGGGTAAAGTTGAAAGGAGCGACCAATTCGTGCCGTCCGTTGAGTGACGCAGCTTGCTCAAAGTGTAGCCCACCATAAGCTCCGGTCCTGCATCAAGAATACACACAGGAGTGATACCTGCAGCCGGATCGACGACATTCCATGTTAGACCGTTGTCGCTGCTGCGCAGCACACCGGCGCCATCGGAGCCTATATAGATATCACCGTGGGCGGCACGTACAAACTCCACGGCGTGTAGCTTTAGGGGTGTTGAGCACTTGGTCCAATTGGCACCAAAATCTACCGAACGATAGAGGCCACTAAGAGTACCCGCAAAACACACGCCGTTAACAATAGTCGCACAACTCACAACAAGATCACCGAGACCATTACTTCTGTTGACCCAGCTGGCGCCTCTGTCTGACGAGAAGAAGGTACCACCTCCGTAAGTACCAATCATGAGACGTCCGCCCTCACGAGCTATACACTGATGGTCCATACTGAGCACTGTGAGCTGGTAGTTGCGTGCAGTCCAGCTAGCTCCGCCATTGGTCGACATAAACACACCATTACGGTCGCTTCCGCACCAAAGGGTATCCCCGTCAGGATAGATGCACGTTAGAGTTGGAGGCAGGCCAAAGCCACCGAAGTTCCAGCTTTGTCCGTTATCCGTTGAGGAATACAAGCCCGCATTCGTGGCTGCGAACACGCTGTTTTTGTAGGTGGCCAACTCGAAGACATACACTCCGTTGAGTTCATTTTGGTATGTCTGCCAGCTCTGTCCTTGATCACTAGAAACGACGACTCCGTAGCTAATGGTTGCTGCGAAGACGTAGGATCCCGAGCGCGCCAAGCCGGTGATTACCCCCCCGCCCAATCCATTATTGCAGTCTTGCCATTGAGCCTGCAGGCACACTGAACATAAAAGAGGGAGGATGAGAAGAGCAACTAAAGTCAGTATACGACTCATTCTTCGCCCCCCGGCGTATCTCTCCGAGCCGTCCATTCGGACATCGCTGAAGACACTCGTGGTGGTTCCCGGCTTTAGGCTCATGATGCCGATTAGTGATGAACAATGAAAAGTCGCGTGCGCACAGTATTGTCGCTACGAACACTCAGTACATATGGTCCGTTAGGCCACTGTGCTGTGGAAACGAGCACTGATTTCGTATCGCTATGGATCTGCACACTATAGAGCTCTTGGCCAAGCATATTGGATATTTCGAGTGAAGTTGCGCTGCCCGAAGGGCGCGCATAGTCAAGAAGTTCTACATGGAGTTGAGCATCGACAGGATTCGGAGCACAGAGCAGGTCGACGGTACGGAGACCATTATCCGCTTGATCAACTCCGGAGACTGAGGAAAGAGGCATTCGATAGACACCGCCACCCAATACCCCGCAGAAAAGGTAGTCGTCATGAACGGCGAGACACATAATACGCTCAATGTCGAGATTGTGCCGAATGTCAATCCAGGTATGTCCTCCGTCTGAAGACGCAAAAGCCAGGTTATCGGCGAAACGATTGAATTCTCGGGAGAGAATGGATCCGCCGCTAACAAAGAGCATGGTATCGCGAATGACGATAGAGTTTACATCGAGCAGCGAAGTAGACAACAAGGTAAAACTGCGTCCGGTATCGACTGAGCTGTAGAGTCCACGTGAAGTTCCAAGGTACAAGGTGTCACTCTTGAAGCACAAGACATTAACCGACATGTCCAGAAAGGTTGAAGAGTCACTTTTCCAAGTAGTACCGTAGTCATTTGAGTAATGCAAGTACGCTGCTTGAACCGGCGCAAACGCCGCATCACTTCCGCAGAAGAGATCAATTTCGTGAATGCCAACGGCGGTTACGTTTTCATGGCTAAAGCCGATGCTCACCCAGCTCTGTGCGGTGTCGTTCGAGCCGTACAATCCATCACCGGTTGCCGCAAACAAATTACCGTTGAGACTACGAACGCAATGAACATAGCTGTTTTCCAGACTTCGTGCAGACCAATTGCGGCCGTTGTTTTTCGAAACGAAGAGTCCGTTTGCTGTGCCAACAACAACCGTAGAGTCGAAACAGACCACGGAATTACAGTAACTATTCTGTAAACCGTTTGATACGTCGAACCATTGAGCTCCGTTATCGTTGCTGCTATAAAGTCCTTCTCCATAACACGCAGCATAGATGTATTGCGAACCCACGGCTATATCACGAACGGATTTAATGGTTAGTCCTTGATTACGAGGCTGCCAGTGTGCTCCGTTATCCGAAGACGCAAAGACACCGCCTCCCAGACAACCAATAAATACTTCAGAGTCACGAAAGATGATATCGCTCACTGCCCGATAGCGCAGACTTTGACTACACTTCTGCCAGCTTGAGTTTTGCGCTGCAAAAACATAACAGCCATCATAGGTTCCACAGTAGAGATCTGTGCCGTTGCTTTTTAAGCAATTCACCCTTAAACTGTTGGGTCCCAAACCTTGGTTGACAGAAACCCAACTGTTGTTCGTCGTGTCGAGGCGATAGATGTGTCCCTTCTCGGATCCCGCATATACCTCGCCCTTGTGTACACACAAAGAGCTGACTGCGCTGTCACCGCTCTCAAATCCACTCGATGTCGTGGACCAATTACGTCCATTGTCATATGAGACATAGCACCCGAACTCACTTCCAACGTAGACAACGCTATCTCGAAAACTCAGCGCATTGATTCTTCCTGCATCAACATCAAGTGGAAACCAAGTTGCACCACTATCGGCGGATAGCTTTAGTCCTTCCAAGGTTGAGGCATACACATACTGAGCATGGATACCAAGGACGCCGTCGCATGGAGCTTCCAACTGTTGTTGCCACGTGAGACCACGATTGGTAGATACAAACACTCCAAATCGATGCAGCACGTAGAGTTTGCCATGTGCCGACTGCATATCGAACATCCAGGATGAGTTCAAAGACGAAGCGTTGCGATCACTCCAGCTTTGTCCCCCATCGCTCGAAGCATAAACACCGCCGTACAAATGAAGAGCAAAGAGATCACGGTCTACCATTGCCAAGCGCTGAATGCTTCCTCCGGACAAACCGCTGTTTGCAGCAGTCCACTGCGCTCGAAGTCCGCTTCCGCTGAACAGAACTAACAGGACTATACCAATATGAACATTGCGGAGAAAAAACATGGGTGCAGCATCTGGGTGGCGAACACACTCTCACTAAACCCACTATTGGGGTTGAAGTTCAGTCAATTTAGCACTTAGGACGGCACGTCCCGTGAAGGCAGAGCGCAGAGAGCGGGATTCAGGCAATTTTAACAGTATCGGACTTGCTGATCTTCTTCACTTAGGTGTTTGAGAGGAGATAGTAGGTTCTCATAAGTCCTTTACCTTTCACCTCAACTTCTCCGCGTTCTTCAAAGCTAAAGCTTTCATCGCGGTTTTGGAGATGGTGGGCAAAGTCAGCCGAGCAGTGAATACGGCCGGGCTCTCCAGTGGATTGCATCCGAGAGGCAAGGTTGACGGCGTCCGAATACACGTCATAGACAAAACGTTCTTCTCCTATGATACCGGCAAAGGCTGCACCGCAATGCAATCCGATACGTAAATGTAGGAGCATATCATGAGGGATGTACTTGCGGATGTCTTCGGGTAACACCGTGTTACGCATCATCTCTTGAGCAACTCGCGCTAGACGTTCAGCGTGATCGGCACAGACTTCCGGTGCACCGGCAACCGCCAAATAACCATCGCCCATTGTTTTGATCTTCTCGCAGTCATGCGCTCGTACGATCCGGTCGAACTCGGCAAAGACATAGTTCAGCAATGCAAGTACCGCTTTGGCCGGCATGCGAGACGCAATAGAAGTAAAACCAACTAAGTCAGCAAAGAGAATCGAAATGTGCGGGAAATAGTCGGCAATACGCTCACCTTTCATCAACCGGTCGGCAATCGATGCAGGAAGTACGGCATGAAGAAGTCGCGTTTGTTCGCCTGCTCGTGCTTCAGCCACAGCTGCCTTTCGTGCAACCTCTGCCTCGTGTTTGTACCTCTCCCCTATGATTCGCGACTCATCTTGCTTGATCTGCTCTTTCAACTCAAGGTGTTTGGAAAGATGATCATAAGCGATGCTGATTTCCTCTCGCTCGTAATATGCTTGAGAAAGCAACTTATGCAAGTGAGCTAGTTTGGGAATGTTCTGGAATTCTTCGAACAACCGTATCGCTTGAAGAAGATACTCTATGCCTTTCGCGACATCATGGTTTGGGTTATCAGCTTCGACGAAAATTTCACCAAGTACTAGATTTGAATTCGCTTCAGTATACTTGATCCCTTTCTCCCGTGCATACTGGAGTAGACGCAAACACTCATCCAGCGCGAGAACGTAGTTTCCTTTTTTCTGGTGGACAATAATCCTATTGCCTCTGCAACTAGCAACATTTTCGTACTCTTCATCTTGCTCGAACGTCGCCATTGCTTTGTTCAGTTCTTCTGTAGCTTCATCTAACTTGTTTAAATCCAAGTATACAATGCCCAATCTCTGTCGTACGTGAGCTCCTAAGGAGTGTAGACCATTCTCGTCGCACATCTTTAGAACGCCTTGCAAGAGTTCTGCTGACTGCTGGTAATCGTCTAGACTCGACAAGAGGGATGCAAAATGATAATCTGCGTTTGCAATTTCTTTTATGACACCTGACTGGAATGCAACTTGCTGCTGCATTTTGACGTAGCTAAGCGCCTCATTGTATCTACCCCGTTGACTGCAGGCAAGAGATCTGTTGTAATACAACTTCAACTGGATTTTTAAGGGTGTTGAACTGTCAATAAGTTCAACACATTTCTGTGTGCTCTTATCCAGATCTTCGGAATCCAGTTGATAAAAGCTAACGATTGATCGCGCATGCCAGTATCGAAGCCACTCCTGCCTGTACTCTTCTGGGGATAGCAAACACTCTGCTCGACAAAGCTGTTCATGCGCTTGAGTATAGTCTTGTTTGGAATAGGACACCACAGCTCCTGCCAATGCTACTTCAAATTGTTGAAGCTCATCGAGCAGCTCTCCACACTTTTGTTCAAGTGTTTGAAGACATCTCGTAGCGCTTTCGTATTCAAACGAATCAATTCTCAGATTCGCGTACACAATGAGCATCCACCTAAAATCTTGATCTGACAATGTCTCGAGCGTAACCGACTCAAGATCAAACGATTCCACAGCTTTTGAAAGGAGAACAGCATCTTCACTGTCGGTCGCAAGGCTAACGGTGTTCAGAAGTTGGCGAAGTCTCGCGAGTGCATCACGAATATCCTGTGTCATGGCATTACCTTATTGTAGCTTCTCATTGTTCTGCTAGCATTTGCTCCTCACTCTACACGCTCTCTTACGCATAAGCACTCGTCCGCGTCTTGAAGAAGATGGATGAGCTATTGATTCGATGTCACAGTAGTGAAGGACCAGTGTGTCGGAATGGACACTCGAATACAGTCTGCGCCATTATAACAAACGATGAGCGAGAACCGCACACCCCAGTCCTTTCCTAGCATGGTCAAGCTTCAGAATCTGCTCAGTTCACAGTTTCGTCGCAGATATAAAGAGTTCATTCAGATCCACTAGATTCTCTCTCTCTTTGAAACGTCTATAGTAACAAGACCTTTCATCAAACGCAGTCTCAGTTTGAACCATCGCAGGCTCACAGCTCACTAGGAATGCTCCTGCGGAAGTCGGAAGTCCGTGCGACCGCTCGTCAAGTTGTATGTGTTCGTACAAGCGTGACGAACACAAACCATATGGACAGTTCCTCTCATCGAAACATCACTTTGGATCCTTGAAAAAAGGATTTCCATTTCGGGATGAGCTTTGCGGGCAATGTGCCATCCTTAACAGCGCGGAAGCACATGTAAAGATTGTCTTTGCCTTGTCTCAAAAGCCACATCTGAGATTCCGGTTCGCCTGCATAGCCATGTGCGGACGACTCGATGCTGAAAATCAGCCAGGGATAAACGTCGCTGTTATTGGTATCATATACTTTCAGTATTGCATCAGGTGCTTGTGACTTAGCTGTTTGAAAGAGTATCTGCATCGTCGAATCGAGATTCGTTTTGTGCATTCCATTTAGGGTCATCATGTGCCCAAGCTCTGTCCAATTTTCAAGACTTTCCGAAGCCGGGATGAGCTCAAGCAAACTCATCTCGTCATTACTTTGTTGTGCGCCGATTTTCCAGTTTTCCTCTTCGGGCCAATACAACATGAGTGATTCACCCTTCGGTTGCTCACTACCACAATATTGTTCTAGATAGCGCGGTGCTTGTTTGTCGCCCAATGCTAGGGCTTTGCGGAACTCTTCACAGGCTTTGAGTTTGGCACCTTTGACGGCATAGAGTTGTCCACGAGTAATCAAAGCATAGGTATTCACGCTATCCAACTCGAGGGCGCGATTAACCTCGGTCAATGCCTCCGTAAATCGGCGGGTACGAGCATAGATCTCTGCTCGACCGATGTATGCCGGGGCGTAATTCGGCTGGTTGGAAATCAAGGAGTTTAAACAGGCCATGCTCGAATCATCTTGTCCCATGCTACCAAAACACATCGCCTTATAGTACCAGGCATCGGTGTTCTTCGGATCGAGCTCAATCGCCCTTGTAAAATCTCTCAAGGCTGAAAAGAAATCCTCCTCTTGAGCTTTTGTTATCCCGGCTTTGACAAAGGCCTCGCTGTCTTGGGTCTTCTGGGCAAGAAGAGATGGAGTGCCAAGCGATAGTCCCAGAACAATGCATGACAAACGCAGTAGCATGAACAGCTTGAGGAAAAATCCGGCAACTAGATAGTATTTCGAATCTGAAGTGCCTTGCATCATGGTATCGATAGAGCAACGTAGTCCGCACGAAGTATTTCAACAAACATAGCGCTCTAGCATTCAATGATCGAAAGAGTGATCGGAAGCTGTTTGTGTTGAGTGTGCAGTCTTAACAACTGTTGACGAAAAATCCGCGAGAGATCCACCTAGGTTTCATCTACGATCCACAACACATAAACCTGAGAAAGAACTAGTGCGGCAATGTCCAAAACGCCACTTCTTCCTCGTAGTCTTTGTCGCCGATGCGTTCCAATAGCGTATGACTGAACTGAGCGCCGTGTTTATAGTAGAAAGATTTGTAGGGATTCGAGCTTAAAACGCGAACGCAGAGACTCTTCCACTGTTGTTGCCGTGCAAAGAGTATAAAGTCGCGAAGTAGCTCTGTCCCTATACCCTTAGCTTGCAAGCTCGGATCGCAATACAAGGCATACACTTCCGCATCAAAGCCACTGATACGCGAGAGTCCCCCGCTTATATAGGCTGCCAAACGTCCTTTGTGCTCCTCTGCTCCTAAGGCTGCTACAAGAATACATTGATTCTGCTTTGCCTGGCCAATCACCGTAAACCAGAACTCACGACGTTTCTCCTCCGATAAAGAATCAAGCATGCGCTGCTCAATCAATCCACGATAGGTTTGTTTCCACGTGTGCACGTTGATCCGCGCAATCTCGTTCGCGTCGAAGATGGTTGCATTTCGAATGTGATACTCTTTGCTCATGCAGATACTCAACTCAAACTCAGCGACAACTCAGAACGGACTTGTGATATGCTTGGGGTCCGGTCTTGAGATTGGACTTGTGATTGGCTAGTGACTGGCTTGTGATTGGATTGTGATTGATTTTGGCTCAGATTCTGTTCTATAAACCATAGTCCTCAAGCGCCACTGTCTTTGTACTACTGTATGGATACAGCCTTCACGCACAGCGGTCACGAGTCGGTATAGACCGACAGCGCAAAAATAGTCCTTAGTGTACCGACGACCTATTCTTAGTGTTTTCGAGCCGTTTTCCAACAATTCTGCCGCAAAAATTGGAGAGCTCGTGAAGTGCGAAGGACTCTGTGGACTTCAGTTCTACTCATACCACTGCAACGCTTGCTGAAGACGTGTACGCACAGCGTCGACCAACTTCGGAGGACTCTGCACTTTCATTACAGCGCTCCAGCCGACAATCCAGGTAATGAGGTCCGGACTCAGTGGAGCTTTGAGCTCGAGAACACAATCACCGTTCTTTCGACGTGTAATGTTTTGTGTAGGATGCCAACTACGATGCTCAAAAAACTCAGCCATTTCTGCTTTGATATACAACTTGATTTTTTGTGGTTCGCCATGGTAGACGCCAAAGCGGTGCGTCAGAAATCTCTCTTCATCGAACGTATGTTCAGCATAACTACCGGTACTGTCTGTAATGTTCTCAATCTTACGCAGTGCTAGCGCCATGTAGTCATTGTATTTCGGATAGTACGAGGCTACGTAGAGCTCACCGTTGAAACTAAAAATGCGACACAATAACAGGTCAAAACTCTTTTTCTGACCAAGGTTATTGGTGTAGGTCAGATTGACGTAGTGTCCGTCGCGAATACACCCGATCACCTTCTCGATCATCTGCGAGTCCGTCGGATAGACATAACGTCCAAAACTGTGCTCCAGCGACATCGATACCACGGTGCCTCCGGCGCTGTGTTCGAGTTTGTTTAACAAACTCTTGGTGTGCTGCTCCACCGATGTTCCGGCAAATTGGTGTAGATAACTTTTCAAGATGTACAAGGAAAGCAATTCACTTCCCTTGTAGGTTAAGGGCAGAATGTTGCGATGCGAGTCTCGCAAAGTCCACAAATAGGTGCGTCCGTCTTCTTCGTGCTCAACGACATCGCAGGCCTCCAAGGTCTGCAAATCCCTTTGAATCTGACGCAACTCGGGAGAACCATAGTCTTCCTCAGACACGATTTGTTCGTAAATCTCCTTGGTCGTGCGAGCTCCCGGGACACTCAATAGTGTCATAATGCGCAGGACCCTTCTGACCATCGTAGAACTATTCTCCGGCATAGCTTCCTCTTTCAACGCTATTGATGTACGACGATTTTACGCTGCAAACTACTCTTCAGGTAGAAATGCGTAGGAAAAACGTAAGTGCGTGCTGCCAATTCGTAGTTGAGGACGATAACAAACCTTTTGCAATGGGCGACCGGGAGCGGAATAGAGGCGATAGAGTCCTTTGCGTTCCAGCACATAGGAACCGGGCTGCATTCTCTGTAAATCAACCAAGCACTCAAGTGCTTCTTCCTCAGACATCGCTCTGGGAAGTGGGATGCAACACATGAGACCATTCTGATTCCGATACCACACTTCATGGTACTCAGCTTTCTCCTCACATAAGCGATCAAAATGCTCCGCATCGCACTCCACCGCAAGCCTTAGATCATCGATATTGATCCCGAGAATACCCAACCATCGACGGTCCATCGGACGTCGCAAATTCGGGAAGTCTAGAAACTCATGCGTAAAACTGGCTAGATCCTGTCCGTGCAGTTGCTCCGCAAGATCCCGCACTTTGGTTCTTGCCTGCATTTTCAACTTTGACTGTTGTAGCAAACTTCTTGTAATGGAATATCGGTCCATTGCGCCTTCAGTATTCATCGTTGGGTGTGGATGGAGTGAGCTTAACAAATACTGCGTGAATTCTTCGCTGCTCATCGTTTGTAGACTATTGAGCGTTACCGTTCCAAGTTGAATTGTCTGTGTGTTCATTTATGTTGATATGTGTGTGTTGAACAAAAGGATTAAACTGAAGAGCGTCTAACACTGTGCAGTATTCTATAGTACTGCACTCTATTACAGGGGACTTTGTTGTGCGCTATTGCAAGATGAGAGCACACATACTTTGAACGTCGGCTCGCTGTGTGAATGCATGAAATTGTTGAATGAACGAGTCTCTCCAAACGACGAATGGAAGACTGATAATGAGCGTAAGCCATAGTGCTCGAACAATGCGATATGCTGTCATAATTACTCCCGGTATTTGTTGAATGAGCCCTGAACCAGCGGTCAGTACTCATAAGATAAAAGTGGTTTGTGGCGTCGCTGTTGGCGACATACAAAGCTCCTGAGCAATGCGTCGCTATTTGTCGCATAGAGTGACGAGGATACATCCTCGCGGAAACATCGCATCGGGATAGCGCGGTAGATCTTAAATCTCAACGATAAATCAGGAATAAATCCGCTGTATGTATTGCGCGTTATTGTTAATTATCTATTTTGAACACAGAGTTGTGATGCAAGCGGATGAGAATGTGGTGACATGTATTCTTTCTCTGTTTCGTTCTTTACTCACTCAAAGAACCACGCTCGAACCTAAAGGCGAAGCAGTCTGAACCTGTCGCAGAGTGCTACTCGCTCATGTCATGGAGTTTATTGGTACATACGGTTGTAGAGGGTAGCACGCGAGTCAATGAGAGTAGAGTCTGCAACGCACGTTAAGGCACTCTATGCTTCATGGCCTAGTTCCGGACATCTCGCTCGTCGGCGGCGCGCCTGCGCGACGCATAAACAAGAGACATCTCTGAGTTAGCAACACCCTTGCAGTTACTCAATTCGTAGCAAGAAATAGCCACACATTTTTTCGTTTGCAATGATCAAGGCCCGCAGAGTCGAATCCGGCAGAGCCCCTAAGCTTCGCGCCGGCGACGTCGTTTCGTTCTCAACTACCCCCGGAAACTCCAATCACCTTGGATATCGCGTACTCAGCACCGCGTTGCAGTTGTCGAAGTACCAGGCCATGATCGAACTACTCGGTCTGCAAACCAACGTGGTACCCTTCGTCATTAATGCAGCACCGGCACCCATGGGGTCAATTCCCTTTGCTGTTTCCGTCGATAGCTATCTCAATCTGGATGTCATCATCCATGCATTGCGACTCTGTGCGGCAAAAACAGGGGTGGCGATCATTGTGTGTCATCCTCTTTTTGCCTTACACATTGCAACCAGTTGCAAGCGGCTCAACATGGAGCTACCAATTTCACTCAGCTTTATCCTTGGAGGTTATTATTGTCCGGTCTCCGCGGAACGCTACCTCCTGAACACCGTGCGTTCTTGCTCAAGTGCCTGTTCCGTGTTGCACAGTTATGGTATAGCGGACGTCGATGCCGCTATTCTGGTTGGTAAGCGCGGACAAAACGACTGCATATCGTATAAAGTTGTCTCGAACGCCTGCACTGTTCAAGCCGTTGAGGGCTTCTTAACCATTGAAACGGAGCACGGGCGCTTTGTTCCGGGTGATAAGGCGCAGCAGCACGAAGGACAATGGCTTATCGATCCGGATGAACGACGTCTTTCAAGTGCCGTACGCGAAGACCTGGAGTCGTGGACCGACACTGAATGGTCACGTCGCACAGGATATGTATACTCCCGCTCCGATGGATCTATTGCACAGCTACGTAAGGGTTTACAACGTGATAGTCCGGGAGAAATGGATTACTATGACTTCGCACGGTGGACGGATATGAATTGGTTGCACAAACCGGATTGGCGTATTCTGTAGTTCTCTAACCGGAAGTCGCGGCTGAGCTCAGAATTTTCCTGTGCAACGATTTACGTCTTAAATCAGGCGCAAGAAGTGGTTGGCTATGGTTTCAGCGACCACAAAGGACACTTCGACATTCGCAATTTACCCGAAGGAAACCTACATGTGCTCGTGGTAAAATTCGGTTTTGACACGCAGAGCGCAACCATTCAGCTCAACTTGAAGTCATCTCCTGTCGTCTTCGGTGGTTTTACTTTTGGAGGCATTGTCAGTGTGCCCGAGGATAAATCCAAACAACACCCAATGCTGCTTAGTCCCCAACCCTGCTCCGACCATGTCAGCATCACGGTTGAGGCTTCCGAGCTTACGCGACACTGCGTCCTGCGCAACCTCATCGGACAAGTCGTCGATTGTTTCAGCATCCTTCCCGGCGAAACTCGTATTCAACGGTCCGTCAGCGATTTTCCGAGTGGATTCTACATTCTGGAATGTGGTAATGGTAGCGGACGTTCCGCTATAGAACTCCGCGTGCAGCACTAAGCGACAGCTCGCTTAGACTATGACGTCGGCAATTCATGAATTTTGTACACTATCCGGACCTATTCTATACGCGAGTGTACGTTCGAAAGATCTAATTTCTACGTTCTCAGGACGTTCCGAGCGTTCGACACGTTTTGTACGTTCCGGACATTCACTATAGACAGCACATTCAGCACTATCCACTCGTTTATCTTATGAGAATAGCAGTACTCCTCTTCGTATCACTTGTGTTTTGCTCCACCGTTCTCAGCGCGCAATTCAAAACTGCACGTAATGTAGATCGCAACGACTGTAACGGTCAAGCGCACAACTTCTACACAGAGTTAGATAGCGGAGACGTACTCATCTTGGAATACATCATGACGTGCTCTGCATGTAGCAACGCAGAACACAAAGTAGAGAGTATGCTTAAGTGGATCGACAAGCAACATCCCGGGCGCATTCGTTTTTACCAGTTTGCCTACACGAACTCCTATGGCTGCGACGAAATGAAGCAGTTTGTCCTGGAGAACACCATGAAGACCATACCTTTTGATTCCGGTGCCTCGGATGTGGCATATTATGGTGGGTTTGGTATGCCGACCTTTGTGATCCTAGCCGGCAAAGATCATCGTGTATTGTATACTGGTATCGGCTTCTCGACATCGGACACGAGTGATATGTCCTCAGCTTTGCAAGAGTACTTTCTGACTTCTTCGGTAGAGAGCTCAGCGGAGAAGTCACTAACTCTGCTGCCAAATCCGAACACGGGTCGCATGACTATTCAGTCTCCCTTTGCACCCGATGATCGTGTCTCCTACAGAATTCTGAACAACAATGGCGTGGAGATCGGTCCTTGGTGCGAAACCTCAGCCATGAGTTCTTCTGTGCACATTGATGTACGCGATCGGGACTTGGGCTGCGGTGTCTACACCGTTCAACTGCGCTCTTTAACGAATCCGCAGCAGCTCTACACAACTCGTTTTGTGTTGTCGTTCTAAAGCTCTACTTAACAGTCTCAACCACAGTGCTACGCTATCGCTTCCTCAACAGGAGTGACGTGCATTGCCGTTGTTACAACGCGTTTTCCTACGTCTTCTTCCCTGTTCCGCAATGAATATTATTCGCTCTTTCTTTGGCTGTGTACTTCTCGCAACAGCGCTTGCACCAAGCACCATCGGCCGTGCACAAAATCCGTTGTTCATTCCGCCTGCATTGAGTGGAACGGACTTCAATTTGACCGTTCAAGAGGGAACCAAAGAGCTTGTGCCGGGAAAACAAACTCCGACCTACGGCGTAAATGGAGACTTTTTGGCTCCGACACTCATCATGCAAGGTGGAGACTCCGTTTCGATCGTCGTACAGAATCAGCTAGCCACGTCGACCACAATGCACTGGCATGGACTACACGTACCTGCCAAGTATGACGGCGGACCACACCAGACCATAGGAGCCGGAAAGAGTTGGAATCCTCGCTTCCGCATGCTCAACAGTGCCGGCACTTATTGGTATCATCCTCATGGTGAAGGAAAGACTGAGTACCAAGTGGCTCGCGGCATAGCGGGTATGATTATCGTGCATGACAAAGAAGAGCAGAGCTTGGATTTGCCGCGCAGCTATGGAGTCGACGACTTTCCTGTGATCATTCAAACCAAAGCCTTCGACGAGCTGTATCAGTTTTCGATTGCGACGGAAATGGACACGTTGTGTTTGGTAAACGGCACTGTTAACCCTGTACTCAAAGCTCCTGCGCAAGTGATTAGACTTCGTCTTCTCAACGGCTCTTCGATGCGCAGCTACTACCTCGGTCTCTCAAACAATAAGAACGTTCACCTGATTGCAACCGATGGTGGTCTGATTCGTCAATCGTTATCGCTCAAGCGTTTACGCCTATCTCCCGGCGAACGTGCAGAGATTTTGATAGACTTACAATCGATGCAAGGCCAGCAAATCAATCTGAGGAACTATGGCAGTGAATTGACAGACGGAATTTATGGAGCTGCACACGTTGGGAATGGAATGGCGGTCATTCACGACTATGCTGCGAACAAGCTGAATGGTGCTGACTATGACCTCTTGAAATTAGATGTGGTTGCCCCGAGCGCAAATCCTGTTACAAGCATAGCACAACAACTTGTCTCTTACACTTCGCTGACGGAATCTCAAGCTACGGTCCACCGAAGCATCGAGCTCGCACCTGAGAGTATGAGCATGGAGAAAATGGTTATGGGTCCCTTCGTAATGAACGGCAAGCACTTTTCGATGGATGAAGTCAACGAACGGGTACACAAAGACGCTATCGAGGTTTGGACTCTTAAGAACTCCACCATGATCGCCCATCCATTTCATATCCATGACGTACAATTTGAAGTCCTGGATGTCAATGGAGGAGCTGTACCTGATTTCAATCGCGGCAAGAAGGATGTTGTTCTCGTCATGCCACAGCAAAGTCTGCGCTTTATCACACAGTTCTCAGACTTCGCAGACAGCACAGTACCCTACATGTACCACTGTCACATGCTCCACCACGAAGATGACGGCATGATGGGATCCTTCGTTGTTACAGAAGCTCCCACTTCCATTGAGATTCCCATATCGACATCACTAAGCCTGTATCCACAGCCCGCCTCTGAGGCTGTCTCGGTTGTACTTGATGATAGTTACTCGGGCGAGGTAGAAGTGCTTCTTATCGATGAGCGAGGTGCTTCGACGAAAGTATTTGGCACAAGGGCGGACAACGGAATCGTTCGCTGCACGCTGCGCGGACTTAGCAATGGGGTCTACACCCTTCAACTGCGCTATGGATCGACGCTCTATCGATCGCTCTGTGTTGTCGCCTCATAGCTTCATGCTTCTCCGGATCTAAAGAGACTTTAGTTTCACGGTCCTGATCTTACCTTCTAGAATTCGTACTCCTGCAGGGCGGAATAATTGTGGCAGGTATTACTTACAGACAAAGCGTAGTGAGCGATGAGCGCCAACTCCACTAATTCTTTGAAGAAGCTGTTGCGCGTGTGAAACAGACGTGGCTTACTCTTCAGTGGCAGGTTCAATCTCGGATTCGCATCGCAGTGTGCATTGCACGAGCGTACCTTGAACATTGCTGCCGCTTGACACCAGAAGCTGAGCTTCGGTGATATCGCAAATGCGTTGAATAATGGCGAGACCTAATCCCATCCCCTGTTGTTCGTGCGTCTGACGGTCGAATTGCATATAGGCTTGAATAGCCTGAATTCGGTCTGCAGGCATGCCGCGTCCATGATCGTGAACCGTGAGTTCATATTGTTCCCCACGCTTACGACCTCGCACGACAATATCCTGCCCGGGCTCCGAATACTTGATTGCGTTATCGAGCAATTCGTTAAGAACTGTTCTCAAGAGATCTTCGGGTATGTGAAGCGTAGCTTCATCAACGGAAGCACGAAGATCTTGAGTGCGCCCGGCGGCATCAACGCGGTAACGAGCAATACTCTCGATGAAGAGTTTCACCGACGTGGAGCGGGCTGCTCTGATTTTCGCAATCTCATCAGCTTGCGTTGCTGTGATAGACAAACGCGAATAGTTCTGATAGTTCTCGAAGAGTCTCTGAAGACGTTGTGCGGAGCTGTAGATATCCTGCAGCATCTCGTGTGCATCCTCACAATCGATATCCGCCAGGTGATCGCGCATGAAGGCCGACGATCCAAGTATCGTATTGATGGGAGTACGTATCTCGTGGGGAATAGCTGTCGCAAGATTTACACGAAGCTCCTCCATCTGATTGAGCAGTTCTTTCTTTGTTTCGACCAGCTGCATCGTTCGCGTCGCTATGCGCTGCTGCAGCATGTCTTCCAGCTTAGCGTTGCGCTCGAGGACTTCAGCGTTTTCCAAGCTCTTCGCGAACATCTGAACGAAGTACGTATAGCACTTGACGTTTGCATTAGGAATCTCGCGTGGCGATAGGTCAGAGCTCACGATGAGGAGACCAATCACGCCTCGCATCCCGATCATGGGTGCAACAAAGTAGTGTGGTTCGTCGACGCCGTCGTGATGAAACGATACGATCTGTCCGCCGGACAGAGCGGCGCCAATGCGACCATTCTCGACGAGCAGTGCGTAGACTCGTTCGGCTTCTGTAGACATGGACCTCGGGAGCGTCAAGCTGTGCTCGAAGTCGAAGGTGTCGGCATTCATGAGGAAGACAGAGGCGAAGAAGGTGTCACGCAACTGAACGAATACCGACAAACCTTCATGCAGGATGTTCGCAACATGAGGATCTTTAGACACAGCATTGGTGAAGTCATCGATTAGTTGATACAACTGAATCGGAACTTCCGTTTCCTGTGCATGTATTGATTGGTCAGTACTCATTCGTTATTCGTCTACATCAACATGATAGCAGTAGAGTGTTCATAGTCGTGCATGATTTCCGGGAGCATAGACTCAAAGGTGCCGGGCGCTAGACTTAGGTGTTCCCAGATTTCTATTTGCGGTTGCGGCACAATGCGATCTCCACCATAACCCAACTCTAGGATGCGTGCCGCGATGTCGGCAAGATGAATAACAGCCACATCCGTATTGTACACGCCATTGATCAATCCTTCTTCATGCCAGCGAAGAGTGTGGCACATTGAGTCAGGCAGTTGCCATTTGCGGGCAATACTTTCTCCGACACGAGTATGATCTGTACCTAACACTTCACGCTCTGTCTCCAAAATGCTGCGCTGCTGTTCGCTTACCATACGCACAATGTGCGCATACTCGTCGCTCATGGCACGCATAAAGAACATTTTACCAAGGTCGTGCAACAGTCCCTGCGTGTAGTAACTCTCACTATTGCGCACCTTGAGTTTCTTCGCGAGCAGGCGAGCAATGACGCCAACTGCTATACTGTGTTTCCACAAATCAATAAGAGTAAAGCTCTGTACGCCAAAATTCTTTGGGAACATTTGGATAACAGAGATAGCTGTGACGATGTTTTTTACCTCATTGAAACCAACTTGAAACACTGCCTCATGAATCGTGCTGACTCTGCCGCGCAATCCGTACAACCCGGAGTTGACTGTTTTCAACAGTTTCAGGGAGCATGCGGGATCACTGGCAATCGCATCAGCTATCTGATTCACCGTCGTGCGAGGATTAGCCATCAACTCAAGCATCGAGGTATAGACGCTCGGAAGAGTTGGGAAATCCTCAATGTGATCGATGATATGGTCCAGCGTGGCAGTCACAGATATCCTAGTTATTCGTGCCTGTCTTCATCGAATACATTTGTGCCAAGTGTTTGACACCCATTGCAAAGAGGTCTTGTTCATGGGTATTGCGCGGAAGCCAGGTAATGCGTTGTCGCAATCGCTCTTCAGCAACACGCTTGACCTGAGCGCTCATGACAAACTCCGCCGTCTCACCTTCAGCCTGAATCCGAACCGCTTCAATGTTCCATGTGCGTATCACACGTAAGTGATGTGCAGTAAGCGCTGCCCCGGTAGGAATGAGGGTCTGACCGTAGCTATTCATGACCGGCTCGGCCAAAACCATACCTTCCGTTAGCTGATCACTGAGAATTGTCTGTGCCATGAGAATCGTCGTTGTAGATACAAAGTCCTAGAAGTGGTGCTTCGCGTATCGGTAGACGATTCATACTCTTTGCGATCGTCCCTGATCCACTCGTTTCACTGCGCATTGCGCATCAATGAACACACACACATTTTGTACCAGTTTTCGACCTTTTTAGCGGAAAATGGAGTGCAAAGACCTGAATTTGATGAGCTCTACGCACAGACACTGTCAACGACCGTGTTTTGCGCGTTTTTTCGTGCTTGAAAGGCTTTGAAAAGTTCTCATGCATCGGTGTTCAAGAGCTTCCAACAAGACCGTCCAAAGTCCTTCTTCTGTATGCGTCACAGGGTGGCTGAGCTACGCTCAACCACCCTGTGTCACGCGAATGCAATGAATACAAAACCACTCTTTTAGCGACTAACGAGTATAGCCTGCGTCCGGTAATCAAATGCTGAACTGAGCATGCAGTAGTATGCTCCGGGAAGCAAAGCGGAAGTTTGCAGCACTACTTCTTGTGATTCCGCCGATATGTTCTGACTGTACACGCTCTGCCCGAGTTCGTTGTAAACAGTAAATACAGCCATCGAACGAAGGTCTTTGACGGCAAATCCGATCATGCTCTGTGTTTGAAAGGTGATCGGAAGGATAGTATTTGATCCGCGCTTTTCGTCCGGTAGCGAGGTCGTCCCGATGTCGAGCACGGAACCAACCACGTTCCAGACTTGAACGGTACTTTCTTCGCATCCGCCGACGAGGGTGCATCCATCACTCAAGCACAACAGGCTGCGCACAATCGGGCAGTTGATGCGCCACTGACAAACGGTCAAAGGATCAGAACAGTTGATTGTTAAAAGCTGGCTGTCGAGTGTCGTCAAATACAAATTGCGGTCATCACGACTATAGCAAAAAGCGCTGACTTTCTCAGCCTTTATAGCGTAATCCAGGAAACTCTGAGCTACGGAGATAAGGTACACCTTGTTGTCTTCACATAACACCGCGAGTTGCTGAGAGTTGTGGGACCAGCAAATCAAACGAACAGACGCAGGTAGGTTGCGTGTAAAAATCACCTTTTTACGCACTTCAAGATCCACAATCTCAACCGTACCGTCTACATGTCCAACAGCTGCGTAGTGGTCATCGTTACTTATCTCGAAGGCGCTCGCTTGAGCTTGTATGGGAATGGCATTGCCTTCGGGTAATGTGTTTGCTAGGGTCTTCAACAAACTCGTTTTGTACAGCCCATAGCCGTAGGAGTGATTTGAACAATAGCGAAACATACTGGTACCAATGGTACCGGCGCTCTCCATTCTCTCGGCACTTACGAGGTTGTTTCGCAGAACAAACTGCGAAGCATCGGCATTGATATCGACCGGTAAATCTGCTTTTTGGGTTGAGTATTCAGTGCCTGCCGCTACCAGCCACCACTCGCCGTTACTTTTGCGCCATGTGTTCACAAGGCCTTTGCCCGTAATACAGCTAAAAGATAGGTCTTCGGCATTGCCCATCTCACGAAGACGCGATACGACTGATTCCGTGCAGGATGTTTGTGCGAATGCAGGAACCCTCAGATCCTCGAGGCTGTCCATCATACTACACTTTCGTTCTCTGATATTGTTTGCGAAGTAGAGTGTCGTACCCAAGTCGTCGTAGCAGAATGCCGTTGGCTGAAAGCTGCTGCAATACTGCTGCGAAGCAATCTCTTGTTGACAGTCGATGAGACGCAGATATACATCGGAGCGACTGAGAGTCAAGTTCCGTGAGACAATGCACAATGTCCTAAGGTTAGACGAAACAACGACCTTCGACACGTCTTCATGCTCCCGAAGAGCATAGGGCAGCTTCGTCGTCTTCAACATTCTCATCGTGATCGGATCAAATGCTATTCTAATGGCAGAGGAATTGTTGTAGAAGAGTACATACAGACTGTCGCGCGTCGGGTTCAAATAACTCAATCCCATTCCATAGTTTTCATCGCTCGTCAAACGATACTCGAGGACAGCACCGGTTGTTGCATCGATGGACCGTATGGGATACACGAAGGTACTTGAGAGATTGTCTCTGTAGCAGTAGATGGTTTTATTGATTGCCGTCTCGTGAGAAGCATCAAGGAGGATGATGTTTTGGTTGAGTGCAAAAGCCGTGTCAACCAAGAATTGCGTTACCTCACCGTACTTTAAATCGACATCAGCTACACAATGCACATAAGCGCCGCTTATAGTCTTTTGAACGCGCACCAGCGCATGCTTGTTATCGCTCGAGAATCGAAAGGGAGCTGCCCATGGTAGACCGTCAAAAACGCAGGTCTCTGCCGGCTCGCCAAATACTGCATGCTCTTGAACACCTGTACGTAGGTTGGTTATGTCTAAACCGGACAAGTGCTCATAGCTTGTGCGACGTCCGTAGTGAATCAGCCATTCGCCGTCGGACGAGTAGAGATGGGGGAAACGTGCGTCCGTGCTCTCGACACGTCGAAGGCGAGTATAGGGCTCGCCGCCTCGTGATGAATTGATCACGGCAGAGTCAGACGCATTCTGCGTCTCATAAAAGAAAGTCCCGTCTGCACTGCGGTAGGCTACAGCGTTGAGTCCGCGTTTCTCGGTGTTGATCTTGAGGTCCAGCCGAGCGCTTTGCCCGAACAACAAGGCAGGAAGCAAGGCTAGTGCAAGCATTAGGAAGTACAATGCGAGCTTCGTGTACAAGCGTCGATTGTTCTCTCGATACTTCTGCTGAGTCTGGGTTGTGAGAGTTGCCATGGTATGATAGTAGATAGTTCGTTGAATGTGTATGCCGCCACACCGGTCGCGATGGATGCGTAGGCCCTGTGTTTTTATCACACACAATCATACGGAGCTCATACCCGGCCCTACCTTAGCAATACCTTAGCGGTATGGTTCTTGTATTGTCACAGCACTATCGCAAGACAACTGCAACACCTATCCCTTATAGTCACAACATGGTTATTCTCAAGAGTTATAAACACAACGAGGCGCTCCGTGCGCCGCATCGTACGATACTCTTCATATTCTCTTCTGTGTTTTTTTTTCTGTGTGTTTCTCTGTTTGTTTCTCTGTGATGATCATTGCTAACTACTTATTCAGTCAGCCGCTGAGTTACTGTTAATGTCCAAACTGACTAGTCGACAACTCACATCTAGTGTAGTATTTAAGTCTGCGGTAATTCCATTGACTTCTGTATGCATGCGTGAATTCATTTCTACATGCACAGCTCTATTCAGCTCTCCATAGACCTGCATGTCTCGATTGAATCGTAAACGACGGGAGCTAAGTCTTGCTGCAGCTTAAACGACACGAGGCTCCCGAAGGAGCCTCTTAGTCGTACACGTAACTATAATCCTTTGCGACCTTAGGATTCTCTTGCAGCAGTTCAGCGTTTTAGATCTTCGCCGAACCGGATACCAACACATTCTTCTGAGTTGAAAGGCTTGAAGTACCACTGTTTCGTATCACGTCACGATCCGGATTCATCTGCGCGCTGCGATACACATCGCGCCGCTCGTCGTGTTCTTGGGTCGAACGAAAGTGACTCATGAGCTGTTTCAGATTGTCCGTCATGCGATTCAAGTGTTCCGCTGAACGAGCAATCTGTTGCGTAGCGCCGGCCGTTTCGACACTGACATTATTAATACCTTCTATGTTGCGCCCAATCTGCTCACTGGCGCGACTCTGCTCTTCCGCCGCAATGGCGATCTGCTCAATCATACGGGACACTGTTTCGGCTGCTTTCACAATTCCGCCGAGCGCCGAACCTGCTTCCGAAGCGAGGTGCACACCTGATTCAACTTCCGATGTACCGCTGTGGATCGAGGCTACCGCCTCTTTGGTTTCGATTTGGACGCGTTTAATCATGTCGTCGATTTCACGTGTTGCTTTGGTAGTGCGCTCCGCCAATTTTCGAACTTCATCGGCTACCACAGCAAATCCTCGACCTTGTTCTCCGGCTCTAGCAGCCTCGATGGCGGCGTTAAGAGCGAGTAAGTTCGTCTGGTCTGCAATGTCGCTAATTGTTGTGATGATCTCCCCAATTTGTGCACTTGAATCCCCAAGAGCCTCAACCGTGTGCGCTGATTCGCGAACGCCTTTGGCAATACGATGCATTCCTTCGACCGTTTGCTCAATGATGCTGCGACCGCGGTTTGCACTCTCACGTGCTTCATGCGCAGCACGAGCTGTTTCCGATGCGTTGGCAGACGTCTCCATGACAATTTTGGTCATCTCTTCGATGGCGCACACAGCATCGTTCGTTTGGGCTGATTGCTCCGTGGCACCTGCAGCCATCTGCTCTGTCGCCGAGCTGATTTGAGAGCTTGCGGCGGCAGTATCGTGAATGGATCGTTGTACGTTGTGAACGACTCCACGCAGGGTTTGTACAGTTAGATTAAAACTGCGGTACAGCGGAATCAACTCTTCATCACCCTGTTCCTCTATTGACACGTCAAGATCGCCGTCGGCCAGACACTGCATGGAATTCACCATAGTATGCACGGCTTCACTGAGTAAGGCTTGGTGCTCATCGGCCTTGGTGCGTAGAGCTTCGCTCTCTTGCATATGTTCGAGACTCAGTTGTTTCTCGTGCTCGATGCGGTCTTGTGTACTTCGAATAGATTCAACCATTGCGTTGAAGTCAGTTGCTAGCTGACCAAGGTCAGCTTCGTCTTCAACATCAACATGAATCGTGATATCGCCTTCACGCACTGCCCGTGCAGCGCTTCCCACCTTGTTTAGTGGAGAAGTGATACTACGTACGATGATGACGTTAAAAAACAGTACGACGACCATGACGCCGATACTCAAGCTCATCAATGCCCAACGAGCCGAGGAAGTCGACGCTTGCACATCACGTAGAGTTGCTTCACTTTGTTGTTGAACAGTACTGTGTAATCCGTCCAGCGCTTCTTTTAGTGAGCTGAAGGATTCCTCTGCACGAAGTACCTGCTCTGAAGTAACGAGATCAGTCTGCTGGTCGATGAGTTGTTTAAGCACCAGCAGGTAACTCTGCAATGGTGTGTCTACCTTTTCAAGTTGGTTTTTGATGAGACCTTCTGTCGCCAGGGAATGTAACACACGAAACTCTTGCTCTACTGTTCTTGTGCGTGTTTGAAGATCCTGTCGCAAGGGCTGTTGCGCTTCTAGACCGGTGGCAGATGCATTTATAAGCTCATAGCAGGCATCATGAGATTCATTGACGGCGTTCGTACAACTGTTCTGACTCTCGTTGATATGCAGCGCGGCAAAGGTCTTCGCGTTTTGAGAGCCGAGAAAACCAATGTCTCGAAATGCAAGTGCAACGATAAGGCTCAAGCCTACTCCACCCAAGACAATGAGCAGAAGCAACCTTCGGAAAATGCTAAGTCTATTAATCCATCCAAGAGCTTTCATGCGCTGCCGTTGACGTAAAGTAGTTGAACCGTGCGGTATTCCGTGCGCGCGTTTGTCGTCACGAATATTGAGGCACCTAATGTGTTTCTACATGTATTATCGTCCTCTTTGTCCAAATAATAAGATTTAGTCTGATTTGCAGACTGTTAATAGGGATCCGAGTGTCTCCAAGCGTTGTTTTTCACAGGCATTTGATAATTGTTGCACCATAGTCTGCAGACAAAGAAAAAGAGCGAGAAACAGTGTCTGTTTCTCGCTCTCGTATGGTTAGCAGTCTGCAGGGTAGCGCTTTGACAGGGACCTTTGTTTGAACCCGCTCTTAGAGATCTTTCAGCATAGTTAGACGATCCCACTTCTGACGCAGACCTTCGCCTGCATGCTCCAAGAACTCATGCGCAACCTCCGGATGTTCTTTTCGGATGACATTGAATCGATTCTCCTGATAAAGGAAGTCCTCGAGCTCAATGCTTGGCGCTTTTGAATCAAGGCTAAAGCGCTTTCCTTTCTCGAGGAGAGGATTGTAGCGGAACAGTTGCCAGTATCCTGACTTCACGGCATTGTCTTGCTGGGTAATTCCGCAAGCCATGTCGTAACCGTGTGCGATACAGTGACTATAAGCAATGATGAGACTTGGACCCGGGAATGCTTCCGCTTCCATTATTGTCTTCACTGTATGCGTATCGTTGGCACCAAATGCGATCTGTGCAACGTAGACTCCTCCGTGAGCGATGGCTTGCCATGCAAGGTCTTTCTTCGACGTGGTCTTTCCGTTAATCGAGAACTTGGCACTTGCTCCTAACGGAGAAGCCTTGGATTTTTGTCCGCCCGTGTTGGAATACACTTCGGTGTCGAGCACGAGGATGTTCACGTTTTCACCGGTACTCAATACGTGATCCAATCCACTAAAGCCAATGTCATATGCCCATCCGTCGCCACCTATAATCCAAACGGATTTACTCTCGAGGAACTCGGCGATCTGAAGAAGCTTAGCCGCATTGTTATGCGTGCTGCTGCGCAGCACGCGTTTGAGCTCGCTTACATACTGTTTCTTGCGTTGAATTTCAGCATCGGTCTTGTCGTCGAGATTGAGAATCGAATCTGCCAGCTCCGTACCAACATCTTCCCGCATCGTGCGCAGAAGCATGGTAGCCATTTCACGCTTCTTGTCTGTTGCAAGCTTGATCCCTAAGCCGAATTCAGCATTGTCTTCGAACAAGGAATTTGCCCATGCCGGTCCAACGCCATCAGCATTCACGGTCCATGGGGTAGTGGGCAAGTTGCCACCAAAGATGGATGAACATCCGGTTGCGTTTGCCACGATCATACGATCGCCAAAGAGTTGGGTCAACAGTTTGATATAGGGCGTCTCTCCGCAACCGCTACAAGCGCCGCTAAATTCAAAGAGTGGTTCAAGGAATTGAGATCCTTTCACAGAGGCATGATTGACGCGTTCACGATCGATATCCGGGAGAGAAAGGAAGTAGTCCCAGTTTTCGCGTTCTGAGTCTTTGATCGGTAGCTGGTCTACCATGTTGATTGCTTTGTGTCCTTTTTCGGTCTTGCTTTCAATCGGACAAACCTCTACACATAGTCTACACCCCGTGCAGTCTTCCACCGAAACCTGCAACGTATAGACTTCTTGCTCACGGTTGAATTCCTTACCGACCGGTGCATGGTGTTTGAAGCTCTGCGGTGCGGAATCCAAGAGCGACTTATCGTAGACTTTGCATCGAATTGCGGCGTGCGGACATACCAAATAACATTTACCACATTGCGAGCACAATGGCGCATCCCATACAGGAACTTCATCGGCGATGTTTCGCTTCTCCCACTTCGTTGTTCCTGTGGGAAATGTTCCGTCAACCGGAAAGGCGCTTACGGGTAAATCATCTCCTTCGCCGGCAATGATCTTTCCGAGTACGTGCTGTACAAAGTCCGGTGCTGTTCCGTGTATTGCCTCTTCTCCTTCTTTGGTGCCGACAGTCAGCGTGCTGTAGTCGATCTCGAAGAGATTCTCCAAGGTCTTGTCAACAGCTTCGAAGTTCTTCTTGACGACTTTTTCGCCTTTACGTCCATAGGTCTCTTCGATAGCATCCTTGATCCTTTGAATGGCTTCATCACGAGGAAGTATGCCCGAGATAGCAAAGAAACAGGTTTGTAGAATTGTGTTGATCCGCGTGCCCATCTCGGCTTCACGTGCTACGCGCGATGCGTTGACGACGTAGAACTTGAGGTTCTTGTGTACAATCTCCTCTTGGATGTTGCGTGGCAATTCGTCCCAAACACGTTCGTGCGAGAACGGCGTGTTCAGCAGGAAGACAGCGCCTTGTTCTGCATCCTTTAGTACATCATACTTTTCCAGATAATGGAAGTGATGACAGGCAACGAAATTGGCTGAGTTAATGAGATACGTTGAGTTGATGGGCTTCTTTCCGAAACGTAGGTGCGAGACCGTCAATGAGCCAGACTTCTTTGAGTCATACACAAAGTAGCCCTGCACATAGTTGTCCGTCGTATCACCAATGATCTTGATTGAGTTCTTGTTCGCACTTACCGTACCATCAGCACCTAGCCCGAAGAACAATCCGCGGAAGGAGTGCTGTGCCTCGAGAGAGAAGCTCTTATCGTAACGCAGACTGCGCTTGGTCACGTCATCGTTGATGCCGATGCTGAAGTGATTCAGTGGTGCAGCGGCATTCATTTCTTCAAACACGGACATAACCATCGCGGGATTGAACTCCTTTGAAGCGAGTCCGTAGCGTCCACCAATGACTCGAGGTATCGGTCGACCCGAGTGACCGTTACGAATAGAATCTCCGGCAGGATGGTATTCATGCAGTGCGTTGAGAACGTCTTGATACAGTGGCTCACCGATTGCACCCGGCTCTTTGCAGCGGTCCAACACGGCGATTGTCTTCACGCTGTGTGGCAGTTTTTGCATGAATTGTCGCAATGGAAACGGACGATACAAGTGGATGTTCAACACTCCCACTTTGTGTCCCTCCGACGTTAAATGCGCCACAGTCTCCTGCACTGCTCCCACTGCGGAGCCCATCAATACAATCACTCGCTCGGCATCCGGTGCGCCGTAGTAGCTAACGAGCTCATAGCGACGTCCGCTTAACTCCGCAAAGCGTTGCATGCTCTGTTCTACGATTTCAGGTACGATGTCATAGTAGCTATTTGCTGCTTCGCGACTCTGGAAAAACACATCCGGATTTTGCGCCGTACCGCGTATGAAAGGATGCTCAGGGTTCAAAGAGCGTTTGCGGTGCGCAGCAACGTCCTCGTCATCAATCATTGCTCTGATATGCTCATCAGGTACCACCTCGACCATGTTCAATTCGTGCGATGTACGAAAGCCGTCAAAGATGTTGAGGAAGGGTACACGAGCTTTCAGCGTCGATGCAGTGGCGATCATAGCCATATCCATCGCTTCTTGTGGGTTATTCCCGAAAAGCATGGCAAAGCCCGTACTGCGAACCGCCATAACGTCACTGTGATCTCCGAATATCGACAACGCATGTGTAGCCAATGTTCGAGCAGCAATGTGAAACACTGTCGGTGTCAACTCACCGGCAATCTTATACATGTTCGGAATCATGAGTAGCAACCCCTGGCTAGAGGTGAAGGTCGACGACAAAGCGCCTCCCTGCAATGAGCCGTGTATGGCTCCTGCTGCTCCTGCCTCACTCTGCATCTCTACGACACGAGGAACTTGTCCGTAAATATTTTCGATACCCTCACCCGACCACTCGTCACAGTGTTCTCCCATACCCGATGAAGGCGTAATGGGGTAAATCGCACATACTTCCGAGGTTTTGTACGCGATCCACGAGGCTGCCTCGTTTCCATCCATGATCGAGAGTTGATGGGATTTCTGTTGTGCGTTCAGCTGCTCCGCAGCTTGAGTATGCGAATCCGGGTTGCTGTTCATATCACACTCCAAGTAAAGTACCGTCAAAGCCGTTGAGATGCCGCTCTATTTAAGACATCTAACTCTAAAATACATCAGCAATACTATTTATCCACAGAAAAAAGATAAAAATGTCCACTTTTAAGCAAAAAAGCAGTAACTTGACGGCAAGTGTTATATAACACTGGACATTAGCAGGTGGTTATTTATGGGCTAGCGAACCAAACAGAGGCGTTTGAGACCAACTCTCTGCCAAGGTGTCTCTGGTTCGGAATAGCCCAATCGAGGCGAAGTGCGCTGAATCAATTGGTTGCCTGAGCTCTTCTGCGGGCTACGACCGCGGCTCTTCCGCTTCTCAATGGCGATAATCTCGACTATTTCCTCGATGTCTGCGAACGCCGCAGGCGGGCGCTTAAGAAAAATCACTCGTAGGATTCTCTGGCGGAGACATCCTGCGAAGCTTGACAAAAGACATACTCCACCGTGTGCACACACGGTCTCTTGAAACGATGTGACACGAGCCGTTCCTTCGTAAGCCGTGCCTTCGTGTCTCATCGTTTCTGTTTTTATCATGGACTAAGAAGCGGAACGACCCCAAACGCAATACACCTCAGACTGAATTCGTATTTTTGAAGATGCATCGTGTATTCTCTATGTCGCTGCTCGCAGTTCTGTTGTTCGCACAGACTGAGCTCCACCAACTCGTGGCTATACCCACGATGGTGGAGCATTTTGCAGAGCATCAACGAGAACAACGCGACATAAGCTTCGCGACCTTCCTGAACATGCACTATGGTTCAGGACAGCACAGCGACACTGACGATTCGCGCGATTCACAACTCCCCTTTAAGTCGACCGAGTGTGGTTCGCTCAGTGTTGTAGCACTGCACCCGGAGCTTCCATTGAGTGTCTGTGACGCACATATGCATGCAGATGCTTCGCCTACGCATCCCTACCACAGCGTCTGTCCAATGCGTTTTTCTGCCGACATCTGGCAGCCACCGCGCAAAGCCTAATATCTGAACACCCTGTGTTTATCAACTGACCAAGCCTTAATGCACGAGTACGTCACGTCGACTCCTCGCTGTCCATGAGGCTAATGCTGTATCGTTCTCCAAACAGAATACAAACCTCATTGTTCTCACATGTTACAGTCTATTATTCAGTTTTCCATTCGGAACAAGCTGATTGTGATCCTTGCGGTCATAGGCTTGGTGGTTCACGGTGCCTACAGTGTCACCAAGCTTCCCATTGATGCGGTTCCGGACATCACTAACAACCAAGTGATGGTAATAACAAGCTCGCCCTCGTTGGGAGCGGCGGACATCGAGCGCCTGCTCACCGTGCCCATTGAGCAGTACACACGCAACATTCCCGGTATTGTTGAGCAACGCTCCTTTTCGCGCTTTGGTTTGTCGTTAGTGACTATTGTCTTCGACGACAACACCGACGTCTACTGGGCCCGACAACAAGTCGGAGAGCGTTTGGTTCAAGTTCAGAACCTCATTCCCGCAGGACTCGGCACTCCGGAGATGGGACCGGTCTCGACAGGCTTGGGAGAAATCTATCAGTACGTTGTGCGCACCAAAGCAGAGTATCGCGGTCGCTATGATGCCATGGAACTACGCTCCATACAAGATTGGATCGTGCGCCGACAACTTCTCGGTACAGACGGAGTAGCCGATGTGAGCTCCTTTGGCGGTAAACTCAAACAGTATGAGGTTAGCGTTGATCCAGAAAAACTGCACTCCCACAACCTGAGTATGACAGAAGTCTTCACAGCGCTGGAGGCAAACAATCAGAATACGGGGGGAGCGTACATCGAGAAGGGTCCAACAATTTTGAGTATACGCTCGGAAGGACTTGTCACTTCACTGAGTGATATTGAAGAAATTGTCGTGGGGCACCTTCCGGATCATTCTCCTATTCTGGTTCGAGATATCGCTCAGGTCGGTTTTGGTCATGCCACTCGTTATGGCGCCATGACATTTAACGCAGAGGGCGAAGTAGCCGGCGGAGTTGTAATGATGTTAAAAGGCGCCAACTCTTCAGAGGTCATAACCAACGTCAAAAAGAAGATCGAGTCCATTCAGAAAACCCTTCCGGAAGGAGTCGAAATTGAGGCCTTCCTCGATCGCACCAAAATGGTGAACAACGCTTTGCACACGGTGATCACCAACCTCAGCGAAGGCGCAGTCATTGTCATTTTCATCTTGGTACTCTTCCTCGGCAATCTGCGAGCAGGTATTCTTGTGGCCTCGGTCATCCCACTCTCAATGCTCTTTGCCATTATCATGATGAACGCCACCGGCGTCAGCGGTAACCTTATGAGCTTAGGTGCTCTCGATTTTGGATTGATTGTCGACGGCTCAGTGATTGTGGTTGAAACCATCCTTCATCGACTGCACCACAACCGACTCTTTGCAGGAATGACAGAAGTGGATCAAGACACCATGAACGCTGAAGTGGAGCACTCCTCGGCTAAAATCATGAAGTCCGCAGTGTTCGGACAACTCATCATCCTCATAGTATACCTTCCTTTCTTTGTTCTCGAGGGTATCGAAGGAAAGATGTTCAAACCGATGGCACAAACAGTCAGCTACGCTATTATCGGTGCATTCCTTCTGTCGGTCACTTACGTTCCAATGATGAGCTCTTTGATCCTCAGCAAGAAGATCAGTAACAAGCGCACGCTTGCAGATCGAATGATGGATAGCATCCATGCATTCTATGAGCCGCAATTGAAATGGGTTTTAGAGCGTCCGCGTGCTGCTGTTGCTTCAGTCGTGGTTCTACTCCTGCTTTCACTTGGTGTACTGGCTACGCTGGGTGCCGAGTTTATTCCGAAGTTGGAAGAGGGAGACTTTGCGGTGGAATCGCGCGTGCTCACCGGTTCATCGTTGAACACGAGCATCAAAGCCACGCAACAGGCATCGGCAATTCTGCAGCAGTATCCGGAAGTTGAAAAGGTAGTGACGAAGATCGGAAGTGGCGAGATACCAACCGATCCGATGCCTATCGAAGCGGCCGACATGATGATCATCCTCAAGCCGAAATCGGAGTGGACCACTGCTCACAGCTTCAATGAATTGGCTGAGCACATGAGTACGGCTCTGCGCGATGTGCCCGGTCTTAGTACGGGATTTCAGTATCCGGTGCAGATGCGATTCAATGAGTTGATGACCGGTGCACGACAAGATGTTGTCTGTAAAATTTACGGTGATAACCTGGACAGTCTCGTCTCGCTCGCGGAACGCCTAGGTACTATTTGCTCCGGAATCGACGGAGCGTGTGATCTCTATGTTGAAAGCGTTGGTGGTCTGCCGCAAATTGTTGCCACGTACAACCGTTCAGCTCTGGCTCAGTACGGTGTTAGTGTACGCGAGGTCAATCGCTGTTTGGAAAGCGCATTTGCGGGAGCTGTGGCAGGTCAAGTGTACGAGCAGGAGCGACGCTTCGATATGGTACTGAGACTGGACCGAGACAAGCGACAGGACATTGAGGATGTACGCAACCTCCTTGTGCAAGGTGCAAACGGACAACAATTCCCGCTTCGTCAATTGGCAGATGTACGGCTGCTGGTTGGCCCGAATCAGATCCAGCGCGATAACGCTCAGCGACGCATAACGATTGGTTTCAACGTGCGCGGACGCGATGTGCAGTCTATTGTTCATGACCTGCAGGAAGCTGTGAACGCCAAGCTGAAATTCCCGGCGGGTTACAGCATCAGCTATGGCGGACAATTCGAGAATCTCAACGCGGCAAAGCAGCGTCTTAGCATCAGCGTGCCGGTGTCCCTGCTCTTGATCTTCCTCCTCCTCTACATTGCATTTAACTCCATTCGTTACGGCTTGCTGATCTACAGCGGGATTCCTCTTGCGGCTATCGGAGGCATCTTGGCGCTCTGGGTGTTTGGAATGCCCTTCTCGATTTCGGCGGCAATTGGCTTCATCGCACTCTTCGGAGTAGCTGTACTCAATGGCATCGTACTCATCTCAGAGTTTGTTGCCTTGAAAGACAGTGGAGTTCATGATATCATGTCGAGAATACTGAAGGGCACTCGCATTCGTTTGCGACCTGTGCTCATGACCGCTTCGGTCGCTTCACTGGGCTTCCTTCCTATGGCTCTCAGTCGCGGTGCAGGTGCCGAAGTGCAGCGTCCTTTGGCAACGGTTGTGATTGGCGGACTCATTACCACCACTCTCCTCACTATGATGATTCTTCCGGCTCTGTACTTGTTGTTTGAAACGCAATACCGCAAACCCGACACACGTCCCTTTGGCTTTATTAGACGTCGCATGCAAAAACGTCCACCACCGGCCGCAGCTATCCTCTTGTTCTTTGTAAGCTTCTCGTCTCTTCAGGCTCAGCAACTTTCTCTGATAGCTGCGCAAGACACTGCTTTAAAGAACAACGCAGGGCTTCGAAGCATGGAGCTGCGACACAAAGCGACTGTCGCCAATCAGGGTACGGCCTGGGATCTCCCGGCCACTTCCATCAGCGCTGAGTTTGGCGCTCTTAACTCGGACCGCAACGATACCAAACTAAATCTTAGTCAAGGCTTTGATCTACCCTTTGTGTACTCGCGCGAAGCGACTCTGCGTGCACGTGAATCGGAGTTGTCGGCCGTCGATCGTGATGCGGCTATTCTTAGTCTTCGTCAAGATGTACAACGGTGCTTCTATGCCATACGCGTTCAGCGAGAACGCGTTCGCATACTCAAGCGATCAGACTCCGTCTTTTCTCAGCTAGCTCGTTCGCAGCAAGATCGTTTTGCAGCAGGCGACAACACGAGTATAGAAGTCGGAGCCGCTCGCGCAGCTGCTCAGCACTCACGATTCCAGCTCAACAGCGCGACACTCGCACTGCTTGAATCGGAACGAGAGTTTCGTCGCCTGCTGTTTGGCACTCAGGACCTCTCTCCGGAAGACGGTGACCCACTGATGAGCGAACCGGACAGTCTCGGCTTGTCCGCCAATCAGAGTGCACTTGTGCGTCGCTCGGATTCCCGTCTTCTGATCGCGCAGTCAACAGTTGATGTCCAGCAGGCACGTCGCTATCCCCAACTCTTCGTCGGGTATACCAATCAGTCTTTTAATGGCTCAACGAAGTATGGTTCATCATCGCTTTATGGTACGGGTGATCGCTTTCAGAGTTGGAATGTCGGTCTCAATTTGCCTCTTTTCTACGGCGCGGGCAGCGCCCGCGCCGAGAGCGCGGAGTGGAACAAGAGTGCAGCTGAGTTTGCAGTAGAAGACGCTCGACACACGGCTGAATACGAACTGTTCACGCGACGCCAAAACCTTAGTCTGCATCGGGAACACCTTGCATACTATCGAGGCGGAGTATTAACACAGGCTCAAGACCTCCTCGAGCACGCCGATCGTGCATTTGCCTCCGGAGACATCAATCTACAAGAGTATTGTTTTCTCCATCAACAGAGTCTGACCATTCAGTTGGACTACCTGCACGCAGTAGAACAATGGAACGCAACCATCATAGACCTTCTCCCATTTCACAGAAACTAAGCCATGAAATCGATATCAAGAATAGAACAACCAAGAGCATGTGTAATGTTTAGCCATTGCCCACCAACCCGGACAATAGAACGCACGGCGTCCGACGCAGTGTCGAGGAGTACAGCTTCGCTGAACGGCGTAATACGAGGCCTCATTGCTCTATGCGCAATGCTTGCATTGAGCAGTTGCGCAAAAGATGCAGCAAAGAACCAAAGCGCCGAACCGAAATCAAGCTCAAGCGAACTCGTTCAGCTCAGTGCGGCGCAATTCGCAAAAGCCGGTATTCAAAGCGCCAAGGCTCAACGTCGCGATATGGTGAGTACGATCAAAGTCAGCGGCGTGATCGACGTACCCCCGCAGAATCTCATTAGTGTCAGTGTTGCGATGGGTGGCTATTTGGCTTCAACTCGTATGCTTCCGGGTATGCATGTGAGTAAAGGACAAGAAATAGCCGTGATGGAGGATCAGTCGTATGTACAGTTGCAGCAAGACTATTTGATAGCGCGCTCGAAGTTTGAGCAGCTGAAAAAAGACTACGAACGACAAAAGACTTTGAATCAGAACAAGAGCAGCTCAGACAAAACGTTTGAGCAAGTTCAAGCCGAATATCAGTCGACGCAGATTAGCGTTCGCGCACTTGCCGAGAAACTGCGACTCATCAACATCAATCCTGAGAAACTAAGTCCTGACAATCTCAGTCGCTCAATTCGTATCGTATCGCCCATCAACGGCTATGTCTCCACCGTCAATGTGAACATTGGTGCTTATGTCAACGCCTCCGATGTTCTCTTCGAGCTTGTGAATCCTACCGATCTCCACTTAGCGTTGAACGTCTTTGAAAAAGACTTACCCTTCATACGCATTGGACAAAAAGTTGCGGCCCACCTTACCGCAGACCCGGCTAAGACTTTTGAAGCAGAGGTGATTCTCGTTGGCAAGAAGCTGAATGAAAACCGAGCGGCAACAGTGCATTGTCATTTCCGCTCGACCGATCAAGAAATGCTTCCCGGCATGTTTGTAAGCGCCGATGTCCTGGCTCCCAAATCTCAAGTCATTTGTATTCCTGAAGAAGCGGTTGTGCGCTTGAAAGACACGGAGTACATTTTCATTGAAGTGGGAGACAAACAATACCGTCGTCAAAGCATAAAGCGTGGCCTGACCAACAATGCCTTCGTTGAAGTACCGGATGCTGATGAAGCACTACTGAGCCAAACCATTGTCGTTAAAAACGCCTGGTCACTTCTTATGATGATGGAGAATACGGCAGACTAAAGTATGACGGGATCACTGTGTTGACCTGCGGTGACGTATGAGATACGTCGACACATTCAAGCGTTCATGAGTTCATGGTCGGGCTTCTACACGGCGATGCGCCTCAATTCAGAATGAAGATAGTAATGTGCGGACGGGCATTGCCTGTCCGCACTTGCTATAAACTATCGACCGCAAACGCGCCGGTCTTTCTATATTGACGCTGCGGCTCAGTCCGCTTACGCAGTAGGGGGATTAGGACAATTCTATGCAGCACACTTCCGACGCACCTTCAGGAGCACGAGTTCGTCTCGTGGATTCACCGTTTAACTTGGCTGTTATAGCCTCGGGTCTGGGCTTTTTTATCGATGCCTTGGACCTCTTCTTGTTTAATGTGTATCGCATACCAAGTCTTAAAGAGTTTGGTCTTGCAGGCGCGCAGCTCACACAGGTTGGCGAGAAGTTACTGGCAGTTCAGATGCTGGGCATGATGCTTGGCGGAGTGCTGAGTGGCGTCATCGCCGACAAGATCGGTCGCGTCTCGGTGTTGTTCGCTTCCATTACGCTGTATTCTCTCGCCAACATAGCTAACGGTATGATCTATGACGTTGAGTTTTATGCGCTGGTACGCTTTGCCGCAGGTGTGGGTTTAGCCGGAGAGTTAGGTGCCGGCGTGAGCCTGGTCTCTGAAACCATGAGTGTAGAAAAACGCGGCTACGGCACCATTCTTGTTGCGACTCTCGGAGCACTCGGAGCCGTCACAGCCGGACTCATCTCCGACTTCATTCCATGGCGTAGTGCCTTTATATCTGCAGGAGTGTTGGGTCTCGGCTTGTTGTTCCTGCGCATGAAGAGTATGGAGTCGGGAATGTTTCGTCATGCTCGCGAGCAACATGTCAAACGCGGCTCGTTTATTTTGTTGTTTTCGAAGCCTCGCCGCGCTGTCAGCTATGTTGCCTGCATCCTCATGGGCGTGCCCATTTGGTATAGCGTAGGCTTGCTCATCACCTTGTCACCAGAAATTGCAGCGCTGCAACACATCGACGGTTTGAAACTCTCAACCTGTTTCATTCTGTTTCAGTCTGGCATTACGCTTGGAGATCTCAGCTCCGGCATTCTCTCGCAGCACTTCCGTACTCGCAAGAAGATCATCCTTGCCTATATGGCATTCGCATTGCTTGCCACTCTTGCCCACTTCATCGTTATCATGAACAGCGCTTCGTTGCTGACGACTTCATTCTTGATGGGTCTGGGTTGCGGATATCTTTCCGTATTTGTTACTACCACTGCTGAACACTTCGGAACAAATCTGCGTGTCTTAGTGAGCGCGAGCGTAACGAACTTCATGAGGGGTGCTGTTACTCTGTTGATCCCATTGCATATCTGGCTAGAGCGCAGCTTCGGGCTTAGTCTCGTCGAGTCGCTCGCCATCACAGGTATTATTGTTTGGATATTTGCTTTCGCTTCGGCCTTGTGGCTTCCTGACCCATACGGTAAAGACTTGGACTATGTTGAAAGCTAAAGTCACACGATGGGCTGCGTCTACATCATTGATCTTGAAGCATAGACCGCATTGAAAATGTAAAAAGGGTTGCCACTGGCAACCCTTTTTCGTTCGGTAAGAATACGGGGTCGTGCTTTAGCGAACAATAACCATTTGTTTTTTGTCGCTAAACACTCCCGCATGCAGAGTGTAGGTGTACACACCCGGCGGCAAATGACTGATGTCGAGATCGACAGCATGTTGTCCGCTAGCCAAGCGCGTGGAACCATCATACACCGTCTGCACCAACTCGCCGGTTGCAGTGAAGACCTGTAGAAGGGCCGGCACATTCTCCATTATGTCGAAACGCAGAGTCACCAAAGAGCGTGCGGGATTCGGGTAACTCTGATAGAGTACTGCAGCGCCAACGGCAGATCGAGCTGTTGTGGCATTACACTTTCCTCCCGTTTGCATTTGTGTTGAGGTGCCAAAGGGTACCAGTTTCAGGAAGAGCAGCGAGTCTGTTTTAAAGACGGTATCGGGAATGATTCGAAGGTCGGAGACGTTTGTATCAGGAACAAGAATGAGAAAACGGAGTTCCGCAATCTTACCTGCTTTGATAGAATCCACGTGTTGGAAGTCAATGCGCAGCGAGTCATAGGCCGGATGAGAGAATACGACGCCCGGACCCAACACCGAGCTTGCGTCAAGGTACTTCAGCATATACTTATCCCAACGCAAGCTCAAGCCGAAGCTCATGTCTTGAAGCCAATACGTTGTACCGTGATAGGTGGTAGCAAAGTTTGAATCTAAATAGATAGGCACTCGAACGGTGTCGGACAGCGTACCGCCCAAGGGTGCCGGCTTCGTGAAGTTCGTGAGATCTGTCGAGAAGTGAATTGGTGCCAGAGGCACATAGCCGCGTCCCATAAGCTGCAATGAGTCGACGACGCGACAGGGCTTTTGAGCAAGCGCAAATGCAAGTGAGTCGAAGCTACTGTAATCTCGCGGACAATACTGCACCACAACGTTGGCACTTTCGCCGGGCTGCAGCAGCGTACCACTAGGTGGCGTAGACGAAACATAGCGCACGTCTTTAGGCAAGATGTTCAAAGAATCCACCGATAGGGCTACATCTCCGGTGTTCTTCACCACGAATGAGTCCAGAGCGCAATCCAGTACACGCACACTATCGAAGTCGATGAGTGCCCGCTGTATTTTCAAATCCGCCTTCTCAACAACCACCATACCATTGTCGCCACCGGCACTGAGATAGTAATTCAAAATTTCTTGTGTGTCGAAGAAAATCGAGTCGATTTTTATCGGTGTCGTAAAGGCTGTGTTCGTGCGTGGAACATAATTCATCACCACAAGTGGATTAGTGGGATCGACATTGCGACAATCCTTTACTGTCAACTGCGTTCCTCCGCGTGGCGAAGAGACAGCTGTCGGAGGATTGTACATTGAGCTTGCACCAATGTACTTCAGCATTGTTGTATCGTAGACGGCGTCAAACTGAACATCGACTGTAGGTGCCGGAATGTCGCGCGAAGCGAAGACCGGTACATGCAGCGTATCGCAGCTCACAATGTTGAAGGTATCGAGTGTAGTGCGAACGTTATCGAAGGTCATTTGCATACCGTAGGCCGGTGCGCGACCTTCGCCGCTGAGAAGAATGGTTGTATCGATATCGTTACAAGGCTTTGAATAGTGCAATACCGCTCGAGCTTGATACTTCTTGGCACCTTGACGAGGAGCTCGTGGTTTGAAGAAGAACTTGAAGGGATAGGCATTCTGTCCGGGTTTAATGATAACCGGAAACGAGATAGGGTTGTTCAAGGTGTCTGTATGCGAGAACACCCGTTCATCCGGCATGTAGGTTATCGAGTCGATCTGCACCGTCTCCGGATTCGGATTATAGAAATCACCCGGTATTGCGATGGAGTCGGCACGAGGTGCCGAGAGTGTGTCGACACGAGTACCGGGGAAACCTATTTGTGTAACCGTTGGTCTGAAAATGAGCGAGCGTAGACCGGCTAAGTAACAGATGTAATTTCGTGGTCCCCAGCCTGCACCATGTGCACGTATTCTAAAATTGGCAGCACAGTTGAGGTTCTTAAGCTCAGCCGGTGTTCGTGGACAGAACTTCAACCGTACCGTGTCGGTTTTGCGTGGCGGGATTTGATACGGCAGTGCTTTTCCGTTTAGGTCGTAGTAGGTTGAGCTAAAGGTAAAGAGATCCGGCGTTCCATTCTTGATACCGATTGAATCGATGGCCAGATTGTCGATGGTCATTGAGTTGACGAATGAATTATTCGTCAGCGGAATTTCTCGAATGACACAATCACATGGTCGTGTATAGGAGAAATTCTGCAGTGTGAGTGATGCATCCAGTGTAACCGTATCGCTCTTACCAACGAAGTCTCCTTCCGTCAGAATACTCGGACAAGGCTGCGAACCATAGGCGCGAACCTTCGAATTAAAAGAGCCTAGAGTTGTTGGCGCAAAATCAACAACGGCGATTATACTATCGCGAGGTTGTAGTATTCTAGGTAATGGCTTACTCAGTGAGATAAGCGTATAGCCGGTCGGAACTACCAGCGAATCGACCAGCACCGGAAGCGGTGAACTGTTCTCTAGGGCTATAGAATCTCTGCGCGTGGCACCAACTTCCAATGTACCGTAGATCGTCAGTGGGCTGACATAGAGACGCGGTACTTGCGAAGTCCCGGACAGCTTTACTTTCCAAACATCTGTTGTAAGCGAGGTTGTGAAATTCAAGTAGGCTGTTATGGCCAAATCTTGAAGGTTATTATTCGGTCTGAACCTGAAGTAGAATCGATGTCGGTCCTTAGGCGCCATCGTCAGATTAACCGTTGCGAGATTAAAGGGGTTTCCACTCTGGTCGACAGAGCTGAATTCTGTACCGGGTTGCGTGAGACTAAAACTCTTGAGGTTTTGTGTAACGGAAGATTCATTCACGATATCCAGATACACAATGGAGTCTCGACATCCCACTACATTCTCAACGGTCATGACGACAGGGTCGAAACGAAATCGTTCAATCACGCCACGACCACGAATCGGAATGCAATCGGTTGTATAACAGCGCTGTTCAAACAAGCACAGCGTGTCGTAGTACATGAGGGAGTCCGTAGGACGAAACGTGAGGTTTATGGTTTTCGAGGACTTTGGATTTAAGGTCGTTGAATTGGTCCCGGGAAAGAGAAACACATCGCCCTTCTTGAGGTAGAAAGAAATACTCATCACGTCTACGTCGCTTAGATTGGTAAACGTGACGGGCATGACGCTGTCTTTGCCAACAATGACGTTTCCAAAATCGACTTGCGGAGTCGAGAAGACAACATCTCGATCCAGGCCTCTTCCTGTCCAGTACAGGGTATCAACAAACAAGCAGTTGAATCCTTGCAGGTGCAAGTAGAAAATAATAGGGTCGTTACTGACCAAGCCGGGACCCGCGGGTTTAAAGCGCAAGTACTTCTGTCCCGTACCGTTTGTTGCAGAAGGCAGCAAGGTGAAAGCAGGCGGTACTTTCGGCCAACCTACGCGTATGATCGTTGAGGGCCAACGAACGCTATCGATGATAATGTTGCGCCGTGTAAGATTAAACCAGTTGAGGGCACCCGACGGATTTCCAACATCGCCAAGACACACTCTGCCAAGATTGACAGACTTTATGCGAGTTTTCCCGGTTGCATAATCTCGTATAGAAAATACTTCGACGATGGTTCCTTTGATCACCACTGTGCCAGAACCCGGACAAGCATCATCGGTCAGCAAGTGCAGTGTGTCGACGAAACTAAAGGTCGTGTCAATGGTCGGATGAAAACGCATATACAGCGTATCACACTCTCCGATGTTCAACGTGAGAGGAAAGCTCTTTCCTTTTGGCGGCATGAGTTGGAACACGCCACCGTACTTCGCCATTGTTCCACCGTTGATGTGTACCGGACGATTTGTGGCCGTGCCGCTAGGTCCGGTGTTGTTACAGACAACGATTGCCGAGTCGTAGAAGGGTGTTGATACACACTTTGCGTACAGCGTATCGAAGTTTATCACAGTCGCTTTCGTCTGTACTTCGGTTGAACGGGTGAGATTGATGTCAACCTTCGTGGTTGTCACGCAGCGATTCACACCTGCAATGTTTAACGTTGCTTTGATCGTACCGGATATATTTCCGTTAAAGCTTACGGTGAGACCAACAGGTGTGTTCGGACTTAAAACAGCGCTTTTGGGATTAACGCTGAATTGCGACGCGTTTGTTCCGGTTATGCTGAAGTTATAGGTATTGCCGCAGGATTGATAGGAGGTGTCGGTTACCGTTACCTGCCACGACTTTGTTGCCGTGCATTTAATATCATCGGTGATAGTCTTTATGTCTGTGATAATCTTTTGCGACACCGTACGATTGGATGGCTGGCAGGTTTGCACCTGCACCATGTGTCCAACATTGCCTTTGCCGGTTGCATCGCAGAGAAGTCCGGCGTTGGATCCTGTATTGTTATCGTTGCAGCGATAGTACAAGATCAATCCTGCTTCGTTGCCTGCAAGAGACTTTTCCATGTTGCAGTAAATCTCGAGCGGACTCAGTACACGCTTCCAGATTCGGATCTCATCCATCTGCCCAATGAACGTACGATAGCTTGAAGTGCGAGCGATGTCGTTTGTCGAGCCAAAAAATATCCCAAGCGCCGGGTCATTCGGCACGCGCAAGGTCGTGAGTGCATAGGCGGCGTTGGAGGCTCTTGCAGCTTCCTTGGCATTCAGATAAATAATCGCGGAGCGTGCACTTCCATCGAATACCACGCAGAGATGAGTCCATACGCCATACAGTGGAGTTGCATCAGTTATGGCCTGAGTGTTGTCTGTGGCTCCAAGATTATCGCCTTGTCCATTCAGCTCAAAAACCAGTTTGTCGGTGGGATCGATATAGATCGCCCAGGAGTCATTGTTGTCGTTGTTGGTGTACGGACCCCACTTGCCACCCAAGTACACCCGTGTACCGGCTTGCCTGGTGGGATTAATCCAAAACTCGACGCTCATCGCAGTTGTAAGACTATCCTGTGCCTTGGTTTTCTCAACGTCAATGTAATTGGCACCTTTTCCGGTACTCACTGTTCCGGTGTAGGCGCGGCCCACGCAGCTCTTATCGGCATCACATGCCGAAGGAAATTGTGCCAGGACAAAACCTGAGGGGAGAAGCAGGAGGACCAGAAGTGAAACGAGGAGCGGAGTTTTCATAGAAGTGTGGAAGGTGAAAACCTCGTGAATTGAACTGTCAGAATGCTAACAGTCCTCGAACAACGACACCGTATACTCAACTGTATAACTACAAACAGACTTCGAAACCTAGCCTTTGTTTCATCAACCCCGGGTACTCGGCTTGACCACTGAAACGTGCGGATACGGCTTCATATCATACTAGCTAAAATCGCGCCAAATAGCCTGTTTTTAGGGATTCGGCACTTATTTTGTATGCACCGGAGCAAGAATCGCGTGTTTCATGCCCTTCCATGTACACATATTCATACTTTGCGATGTCTAAGCTCTTCAAGGGACTTCGTATTGCATCTGAAAATTGCAATAAAAAGACCTCATAATCAATAGCGACATGAAATTCACCACTGCTTTCACCACAGCATTCTTCGTCTTCTCACTGTTCTTGGTCAGCGACACCACGGCCGGCGACTCAGTCCATGTTGATCGAATAGTTATTGGCAAGCTTGAGTGTGGACGAAACATCACCTTCAAAGAATCAAAGCTTGAGGCAGGTCTGGCGTTGGCCTGCAACCTCAGCGGACGGTACCGTCTTATACCAAGTCGCGAGAGTGACTCTGTGGCAAAGCAGCTAAGGATCCGTCAACAAGTCAGCGACAGTAGCCATCCTCCCGTGATGCGCGTTGCACAAGCATTGGCATCCAGCTACATCGTCTTCGCTCGCGTAGATCGTTTGGAAAACATCATTAGAGCGGAAGTACAAATTGCGACCGGTGATGCATTCGGCTCTCGCACCACGGGTAAGGGTTTTGCCCTCATCCGCTATCGTTCCGAGAAAAAAGATGAGGTAGTGGAGGATCCGGCGGTACTTACGGCTTTACAGCGTGCCTTGTGCGTTGCACTTCAGGATTCAATGTTGTATGCCAAGCAACAAGGTGTATACAATGTCAGACCTGCAGCTCCCACTGTGGCCGGAGGAATGAAGTTTATCGACAATCCCGGATTGCCTCCTTGGCAACTCTTCCAGAACCACACCGTTAATGGCTTTGATGTTGTCGTACAGGTTTTCGACGCGATGAAGGATGCACGTGATTATGTCTGCTACGACGTTGATTCTCGTGACAGCATTTTTGCGCACTTCAAGCTGTTCCTCATCGAGAACGACAACGAGCCGTCGCGACCCGAGCTCGACGCCCTGTACAAGTTTGAAGTTCAGTATTACATCCATGGAACCTGTCGCCGTACCGATGCCGGTGCCGAGATCAAGATGTACTTCTGTCATGTAAACAGCAACGGCACCTACTCCATTATACGCACCGCACAGGAATTCCTGAGTGAGGATGATCAGGACGCTTTCCGTCAGAAAATCAAGATGCTCGCGCTCAGCGTGAGCGAAATGAAATAGCCTCTTGCACAGGTCGAGCAAGTAGCCTCCACTCTAAACTCCCATCTCGGTATATCCACGCGAAGAAGGCATCGAATGGACATTTCCACTATGCTTCGATGGGTTTGCTATATTCGCAACCTAGTATAGACGAAGATTTCGAGAAATTTAAGGGGACCTCGCATGAATTGCACGGTACGCGCCATATCATCAAAGGCTGACACGCTAAAGTTTATCAAGTCGCAGTGGATCTTCTATAGGGGGGACAAAAACTTTGTTCCACCGATGATCATGGATCGTCAAAAGCTGCTCGATCAAAACAAAAACCCTTTTTACAAGCACGCCAAGATGCAGCTCTTCTTGGCTGAAGCGAATGGACAAATCGTTGGCCGTATTGCAGCTCTCACGAATGACAACCATAACATCATCCACGAAGACAAGGTTGGTTTCTTTGGTTTTTTCGAATGCGTCAATGATCAGAGCGTAGCCAATGCTTTGTTGGATGCCGCTGCTGCATGGTTGCGAGAGCAAAAGATGCAAGACATGCGTGGTCCGGTTAACCCGTCGATGAACGACGAATGCGGATTGCTGGTGGAAGGTTATGACGCTCCACCGCAGATTCTCATGACCTACAATCCTCCCTACTATGCCGACTTGTTAGAGAAGTACGGATTGCATAAAGAGATGGACCTCTTTGCCTATGCGCTGTACAACAAGTCCTACGCTTCCGAGAAAATGAAGCGCATGATTACGCTCATCCGTGAACGCAGCGGAATGACTATTCGTGCCATGAAGTTTGGTCCGAAGGCGGCATTTGAACGAGACGTGCAAACATTGAAAGAGATTTACAATGCTGCATGGGAGAAGAACTGGGGTTTTGTTAAGATGACGGACGAAGAGTTCGACTTCCTTGCCAACGACCTGAAGCAAGTTGCTGATCCGAGTTTGGTGCTCATCGCCGAAATCGCCGGACGTCCTGTTGGCTTCGCTCTTAGTCTTCCAAACATTAATGAGTGCCTCATCCATAACAAGAACGGTGGCCTGCTTGGAGGCATCTGGCACTTGCTCACAAAGAAAAAGAAGATTCAGGCAGTACGCATCATGGTCTTGGGTGTGTTGCCTGAGTATCGCAACAAAGGATTAGACTCTGTACTCTATGCGGAAACGGCAGATGCCGCTCATCGTATTGGTTGCGATATGGGTGAAGCCTCTTGGATTCTTGAAAGTAACGAGGCCATGAATAAGGCAGCCACACAGGTCATGCAGGGTACCAAGTACAAGACCTATCGCATCTATCAAAAAGCACTTTAAGACCTCATATAAGCAGGCGACTACGTGTGTGCCGCCTGCTTCCCTTCTTCTTACCCATCTATGAACGATTTCCACGGCGAACAGCGATTTTCACACTCCGCCTTTGCCTGGATGGCTGTGCTCAGCATCTGGTTTAGCTACCAACTAGCCGGATTGTTTCTGGGGCAAGCCCTGGGCATCAACGAAAGCAGTCCCTTACTAGCACTACTGCAAGGTGTCTCACAACTTGGTTTCATGTTTGTACCAACCTTGCTCCTCATGAGACTATCGCCGCTTGGTTACAGTGGCTTGCTTCGCATAAAGAGTGAGAGCTTGAATGCTCGCGTGTGGGCTTTGGTTTGTGTGGGACTCGTTGCGACAGAAGCTTTTGACGTGGGTTGGACCTCAATTCAGCACTCTTTGCTTCCTCAAGCAACGCTTGACTTCTTTTCGTGGCTAGACAAGATCCAGGAAGGTATGATTACGAACATCATGGGACCGTCTGATTGGATAAACATCATACGATCCATCATCATCGTGGCGCTCATTCCTGCACTAAGCGAAGAGACCCTCATACGAGGTCTGATGCAACGATCATTGGAAGAAACTCAGACTCCAATCGCCGCACTGATGGGCACTTCACTATTCTTCAGTGTGGCGCATTTCAACCCTGAACACTTGGTTTCGCTGTTCTTCATCAGCATCGTCTTAGGCAGCCTGGCATATTCCACAAAATCTCTGATACCGGGGATTGTTCTGCACTTCGCCAACAACTTGGTTGCCGTCATCGGCTATCATTCTGCCTCAGCTATCGAGCGTAGTCAGACGAGCTACCTGGATCTTCCCTTGGCTGGCATACTCGTTGCTCTTGGTCTGGGAAGTCTCTTCTTTATACTGCGAATCTTGCGGCGTTCAGACACCTCAGCGCTCACTGAATAAGTACGCAACGCTCGTTCAAGTAGTCCTTACACCTTGCGAACATACTTTGTGAGTATTACGATTTGTTGGCCTTCCACGCGACCTTCAATCTGCTCTGTGTTGTTGCGCACCAACTTGATATTGTGAACAACAGTGCCTTGCTTTGCTTGGATGGAACTACCCTTGACATCCAGAGTTTTTACGAGAGAGATGTTGTCTCCGTCTTGCAGAATATTACCATTGCTATCGAGGTGAAAACCTTCGGACGCTTCACGATCATGATCGCCCGTCTGCTTTGCCCACTCTAAGGCTTCTTCGTCGATATAGAGCATGTCAAGTGCATCAGCGGCCCAGCTTTCGGCTCTGCATCGGTTCAGCATTCTCCACGCAACAACTTTCACAGGCGTGTGTTCACTCCACATACTTGTGCTGAGACATTGCCAGTGCTCTGTATTCAGAAACTCTTTCTTCTCGAGCTGATCGAAGCACTTACTGCAGACCAGTATCGTGTCATCGAGGCTGCCTTTGGAAAAAGGCGGAACTCCATAGGGTTGAAGGTTCTGTGTTGACGCACATAATTCACAACAGCCATTGCTGCGCTGATGAAGAGAAGCATCGATGCTCATACTGAGGTCCGGAAGGGAGTGGTGAAAAGAAGAGTGCAAAAATACGGATCGGGCTGTGAACAAAGGCCATCACTATGACGCCTGAGCGAACCGGACTTGTCTGGACTAATCGTTCGGCGTGGTCTAAAAAAGATCTGCCACCGTCAGCATACATCGTCCTTGATGTGATACCGGGTGGCAGATGGTTGTCGTATATACCTCGAGTTGCGGTGCGTTCGTTTGCGTTGCGGTGCAACTCTTTTCCTCCAACTGAATTCCAATGCTACTGCTGCACATCTCTGTTGTGCAGAGCTATGGACGAAATCGAGTTCGCGAGATTGTGAGCACATGAGTCGTTCAAAGCACCGACACACGCATTCGACTAGCGATCGATTTGCCTTAAGCTAGAATTATCGTTTCAGTGAGTTGATTTCTTGCAAGAACTGATCACTGATCGTGATGGTTCTTGATGCTGCTTCAAATGCGCGTTGCGTAGAAATCAAGTCGGTGAATTGCGTTGTCAAGTCGACGTTGGAATCTTCAAGAGCACCGCCGACAACTTTCACACTTGCGAAAATATCGCTGGCTGTTCCGATGTTCGGCAAACCGCTATTCGGTGATACGCTGAACAAGGAGTCGCCTTCCTTCTTCAAACCGCTCGGGTTTGTAAATTTTGCGACTGCGATTTGACCAAGGACTTCGGTTTGGCTGTTTGTGAAACCACCGAAGATGCGACCGGTTGAGTCAACCGACAAGCTTGAAAGATTGCCTGCTGCATAGCCGTCTTGGCCTACAAGGTTCACGGAGCTTTGTCCGGCAAACTGTGTAATACCATTCAACAAGTTACCTGACTGCGCAAGCACGATAGTTACGTCCTTTGCGGGATCGAAAGGAGTGCCTGTGCCAAGTGCTGTGTTGAGGTTAGCGGCAGTGACAGTAAAGTTCAAGGGAGTTTGAATGGAACCATCGGCGTTGAAGACCACGTTTCCTGCAGCTGCCGGAAGAGTGATGTTTTGTCCGTCGATAGTACCTGTAATTGCGTATTGATTTGCGGTAGCAGACTTCGTGAACGTGATGTTGAACACGTGAGAGATACCGATGTTGTCATAAACCGGGATTGAGGTTTGAGCGGTTTCACCGGTTTGCAAGGAAGCGCTCAAGTTACCGGCCATTTCCACATTCTGTGTTTGACGTGGGCTTGACTTGATGTTCGGACTAATCAGAACGTTGGTCAGGTTACGATCCAGTACGTTGTTTCCTGCACTGTCCTTGATAACCTTTCCGGTTGCGTCTACCTTATCGTTGTAGCCCTGAACGAACGCTCCACTAACGGAGTCAACCAAGTTTCCGTTCTTGTCGAGCGAGAAGTTACCGGCACGCGAGTACATCATCGAACCATTGCTTTGCAGAGCAAAGAATGCATCGCCGGTGATCGCCACGTCGAGCGCGCGATTGGTTGTACGAATGCTACCTTGGCTAAAGTCTGTACGGACAGCGCCCATACGAACACCAAGGCCAATTTGCATAGGGTCAACACCACCGGTACCGCCCTTAGCGATGTTGGACGGACCAACACCCAAGTTCATGACTTGTGAGAGTTGGTCAACGAATGTTGCTTCGCTAGCCTTATAGCCAACGGTGTTAACATTCGCGATGTTGTTGGAAATCACATCCAGACGTTGCTGGTGTGCCTTGAGGGAAGTCGTTCCCGTCGTGAGTGAACGAATCAAAGCCATGAGAGACCCTTGAGTATAGTGGAGAATACTATGTGACGAACAATTCGATACTGCGGACGAAGCCGGTGTGCAGCAAGCGCAACGCGAAGCGTTGAGCATGAAGAAAACTCAGTTTCGAGAGTATCAGTGTGGTTAGTGGGAGCTTTCGTCAGTCGGTCGGAAAGCATCCCGTGTTCGGAGGGTCTCCTGCCGGTCGATCATGTTCTGTCGACCGGACGAGGTCCAACCCAATTGCGCCTTTGCCCTAACCACAGTGCCTAGGCTACAACTGCTGAATCTATATTCGTAAACACATTGTTTTGTGCCTGTTCGCCCTTGAGCGCGGTGATCACCGTGCGGTTGCGAACACTCACGATAAAAGCCATATCCCGGAGCATAACGAGGGAATCGTTGGCACCCTTCTCTCCTGCCTTTGTTACAGCGCTCTCCAGACGCTTCATGTCGTCTTGACTCAGTTGTATATCACGACTGTTCAAACGCGCTTGAGCGTGATTAGAAAACTTGAGGCTTTCTAACTCGTTCTGTAGAATGTTTGCAAAGGGAGTACTAGGAGTGGAAGACGTGACCTGAGGTGTGGACTGGAGTTTTTGGACTCCGCCAACCGGTACAAAGGGGAGATGTATGCCGTTCAGTTCCATGCGTCGTTCAATCCTTGAAGTGCTCCTGTCATCCTTGACAATTGGAATGGCTTCGTAGCAAGACGAAGCGTTCAACACAGAAGAAGTTATCGGAAGGCATTGGCGAAGCTTTAGGATTTTTTTTCGAGCACCCCGACTTTTTTCGTCTAAGCCCACATCGACTGAATTTTGCGCAAAAGCCTTGATTATTCATCAAAATCAAGTCTTTTTCCTCCACCCGTACGATTGGGGCTCTTCACGATGTGCTCTTTTTTTTCGTCTGACCCCAAAAAAAGTCCCGCTTGTCTGAGTTTATTCCCTCGTTCATATCCTTCCTTTGGCTACACTCCTCGGTACACTCGGGCTCCGCCTTCTTCGCCGAGAGTGCATGGGCTTTGACATAAAGAAAAAGCCACTTCCGGTGTAGTCGGAAGTGGCTTTTTTCCAAACGAGGGGTTCGCACCCAGCCTGAGCTCAAGCTAAGGGTATTGCCACGCTGTGTTGATGTACTAGATCTTATGCCGAGTATGCGCGTGCGCCTGTTTGACGGTATCCGGACTCGACAGCTGCTTTGTCTTGCGAATACCCCGGACGACGCACAGAGCCTGTATCGCTTCCATCGTTGTGCAAACGGAAGTGACTTACCAAGTGATGGAGGTTCTCTGTCAGTCGATTCAGGTCATCTGCTGCATGAGCGATTTGCTCAGTGCCTGTGGCTGTTTGACTTGTGACTTCACTGATAGCCTGGATGCTGCGGCTTATGGTTTCGCTTGCGCTTGACTGTTGTTCGCTGGCAACGGCGATCTGTGTAATCATGGATGTTACATTTTGAACCGCTTCGCTGATACTGTTGAAAGCGCTGCGCGCTTGATCTGTAAGGCGTATACCGTCATCAACTTCTTGTGTACCCGCTTCCATGGAGGCCATAGCTGTGGATGTTTCGGTTTGGATTTTTTGAATCATTCCCGAAATCTCCTTGGTTGCCTTTGTAGTACGCTCAGCAAGCTTGCGTACTTCATCTGCAACAACGGCAAAGCCGCGACCTTGCTCGCCTGCTCGCGCTGCTTCGATTGCAGCATTGAGCGCCAGCAAGTTTGTTTGGTCGGCGATATCGTTAATAACCGTGATGATTTCACCAATCTGCGAGCTTGATTCACCGAGAGCCTTGACGGTCATCGCGGAATCATGCACTACCGCCGCGATACGCTTCATACCATCTACGGTAGCGCGCACTGCGTTTACGCCTTCTTCTGCCGTTGCACGTGCGCTTTCGGCATTTTGGGCGGTTTCACGAGCATTGCCGGAGTTTTCGATGATCGTTTTAGTCATTTCTTCAACTGCGCTGGCTACGTCGTTGGTCTGCATTGTTTGCTCATGCGATCCTGCAGCCATTTCTTCGGTTGAAGAAGAGATTTGACTTGAAGCGCTAGCCGTGGCATCTACGGCGTTACGAACGTTTTCAACCACGTTGCGCAGATTGAGAACGGATTCGTTGAAGCCGCGACAAAGCTCGGCGATTATGTCATCTCCCTCAACAGGAATCTGGATGGTTAAATCGCCCGACGAAAATTGGTGCATAGCATCAAGAACCGTCGAAACATTGCTTCTCAAATATTCTGAGTAGCGATCGCTCTCAACTTTGAGTTCTTGTGCTTCTTCAGCAAACTGCTGCGCAGTTTGTCGTTCCTGTTCGCTTTGCGCCTGTGAGCTACGGATGTTGTCAACCATAGAATTGAAGCCACCTGCAAGCTGACCTAGGTCGTCCTTTGAAATCACCGCCACCGTTGAATTCAAATCTCCACTCTCAACTGCTTGGAAGGCTGACTTGAGCTCGTTGATGCGTTTCACCACATACTTCGAAACCAGAATGCTGAGGAAGAAGGGGATCAACGCCAGTAGAACCGCAAATGCAGAATTACGCAGACGTTCGGTAGAATAGGTACTGCGACGCAACTCAAGTAAATCATGCAAAGAGTTCATTGCTACTTCGGAGAAGCGCGCGCTGTTTTGAAATGCAGAGTTCAGCGTGGGTACATATCCTGCAATGATTGCTCTTGCTTCATCACCGGTGGTGGTTCCTACATGCTCTACGTCGCTCAATTCTCGAAGCGCTTTTACAAGAGCGGGGTATCCTGAATCAAGAGCCTTTTTAACGTCGCCTGTGGAATTCTTGGCTATGGAGGTTTGAATATCTGCTTCAACGACGCCTGCTAAGTCTTCCAAGCGAGCACATGTGACATAGAGGCGAATGAGCGATTCTTGTCCGCCGTTTGTAACGCAATGATTCAAATCCTCCATCAACTGCGCTTGCTGTACAGCAATGTCTGCCTGGCGAATACACGCAGCATCCATGAGGTAGTATGAATCCAGATCCGGGTCCAATGTCAAGTTTGAGTTATCGCAGGCAAGAGAAATAGCATCCCTTGTCGCTTTGACCAGCGCTTTTGCGTTTGCGCCACTCGCATCGTTCGAGACTGTTGAGGCGAGTGTTTCAATGTTCTTCACACGATCTGTCAAGCCTAATAGTTGCAGTGTCGATTCTTGAGCCTTTAGCTCAGACAATTGGGCATTTAGACGACCGGCGTCGATGGACACCAAGGAGCTGCCTCCTTTTGCGGCCTCATTAATAATGCCCATGAGTGGTCTCATGACCTCTGTTCCGGCTTTCTCTTTGGCTGCGAATTGTATTGCTTCATCGCGGACGGTGACAAAGAAGTACAGCAGCACGAGTATCACCACGCTAAAACCGGCTGTGGTTAGCATGAGTTTCGTGCGTATGCTTCCCTTACGCAGCCAGGATTGTATTAATGTATTCATAATGGTATGGGTAGTAAGGTCTTGCTCTCCGGCAATGGATGACAAGAGTTAGAGTTCTTAGTTAAACGATACACCTACACTGAAGATTCCTTCCAAGCGACTATGTGATGCCATTCCATCGCTACTTTCAAACAGTGCGGTGGTGTTGCTATCGCGCATATAACGGCTTTCGCAACGAACGTAGGCATTGCTAACCGGACGATACTCAACTCCTATAGTACCCGCTTGAGCGCAGAGCTTGTTGCTGCCACTGACGATACCATCTTTATCGCTGAACATTTCCGCACGTACGGTTGCCGCCCAGCGTGTAGTAATTGCATAGCGCAGTGAAGCGAACGCGCCGTACGCGAGCGACATAGAAGCCTCATCAGCACTTACTTTCTGGGTACCTGCATCGGCAACCACTTTCAACGACCACGCATCACTCAAACTTGTATTAAACACAAGATTGTTGTAGATACGTGTGAGGGCTGCGGTACCGGTAGGTTGTTCATTACCTGCAATTCCGTTAAGCGCAATGGTTGAAGAGTTGCTGAGTTTGTAGCCAATGCTATATCCCAGTGATTTTTGTTCGTTGTTATCACTAAATCGGTTGTAACCATTTAAAGCATGCAAGCAGATATTGAGATCTGAACTGGCATCCCAGGAAACACGAACACCGCTCTGGAAAATCGGTTCGAACTGCGTGCAGAGCGAAACACTTTGAAGCCAGTTATCGCGCGGCAGAATACTCTCCCCACCAATGTGTGTCAAGAAATAGCCTGCATCAACCCACAAACCATCGCTTAAGCGCAAGCCTGCATAGGCTTCTTGAATGCGGCTGCTCGGTGTCAGTGGGTCTTCACCTGTTGAAATCCAATCGTTCTGCGCTATATCTCCGTACTGAAGCGTGATTTTTGCGTGATATGATTCGGCATCGGCCTGAGCGGTCATTTGCACACTGTTCAATGCGAAACGATCCTTGGCAATGTTAAGCGGATTGGTCGCCAAACGATTTGCGCCCGCGCGAGCATCGTTGTCCGTCGCATAATAGCTATCGATGTAGCCATTGAACTTGATCATGGACGAGAGTGTTTGCTCAGCGGGTTTTTCGCTAGACTGTGCGTTAAGAGTCATGCTGATAGCAATGACACCGAGGATTGTAAGGAAGCCCTTCATAGCGTAGAATGTATAGGTGATACGAATGTCGTTCGCGTGGTTGCGCATTAGGTCCGGAGACAAGAAGACAGATCGACACACACTTCTGTGCATATTGTTCTAGACTAGTTGGTAGAATTATCGTAGAATTCCGCGGGAGCTTGAGGGGAAGGATCGATAAAATTTGCGGGAATTGAAGTGCTAAGCACCCACAATTCCCGCATTTACACGGTAGGAGGGTATTTTCTGTGTTTAAACGATGCTGCGGCTCTTGCGGGGCACCGTGGATGAGGAGCTTTGCAAACTGTGGTCTGTGGCACTCCGGACCTTATGCGTGGCACGACGTTCGTCTGTGCTCAGACTAAAAATTCGCACCGCATCATGCAGACGTTCCGTTAATGCATGCAGGTCATCGGCGGCCCTGGCGATTTGTTCGGTTCCTTGCGCAGTCTGTGAGGCAACATCGCTAATACCTTGGATGCTACGACTGATCGTCTCGCTGGCATTCGACTGTTCAGCGTTAGCCAAAGCTATTTGACTGACCATCTCTGCCACATTTCGAACTGCGTCGGCGATCTCGTTAAACGATGTACCCGCCTGATCAGTCATCTCGATTCCGGCATTAACCTCGCGAGTGCCTTCATTGATTGAGTGCACTGCACTGCTAGTATCGCGTTGAATGGACTGAATCATGGAAGAAATCTCGGTCGTCGCGCTTGTCGTGCGTTCTGCAAGCTTTCGAACTTCATCGGCGACGACTGCAAAACCGCGACCTTGCTCTCCGGCACGAGCTGCCTCGATGGCTGCGTTCAGCGCAAGAAGATTGGTCTGGTCGGCAATGTCGTTAATAACCAAGATGATTTCTCCGATCTGTGTACTTGAGCGACCCAGTGCATCGATGGTACTTGCGCTACTACGAACCACTTCGGCTATGCGTTGCATACCGTCTACCGTGCCCTGCAGTACTCGCACGCCGGCCTCGGCTGTCTCACGCGCCCGAAGCGCCATCTCGGCAGTGCTTCGTGCGTTTTCGGAATTCTCAATAATGGTTTTGGTCATTTCTTCAACAGCACTGGCAACATCGGTTGTTTGCAGAGTTTGTTCGTGCGCACCGGCTGCCATTTCTTCGGTTGACATGCTAATATGTCGCGAGGCTTCAGTACTTGCTTCCACGGAGCCAAGCACGTTTTTGACAATGCTTCGCATTGTCAGAACGACACTATTGAAGCCCGTTTTGAGTTGTCCTATCTCATCATCGCTTGTTACTTCCAATTGAGTATCGAGATTCCCCTGTGAGAATTCCTGCATAGCGCCTAGAACTTCGTTGACCGACTCAGCCAGGTAGAGGCGCTGGGCCTCGTTCTTGGAATGCGACTCCTGAATGGTTGTTATCATCTCGTTGAAACCACGTTTAAGTCGTGCAATGTCATCGGTACCGTCGGCTTGTATATGTATGTGATCCTTACCGTGACTAAACCGATCCATTGCCAAGACGATGGTCGAGACAGCGTCCGAGAGATACGCGTTTTGCTCTTGGGAGGTCTTTTGAGCTGTCTGTATGTTTTCAACCATTTGATTGAAAGACTCACCCAGACTACCCAATTCATCGTACGAGCCGGCGTCCACGCGTGCTGACAGATCACCGTTGGACACTTTGGCATTGGCTTTCATAAGTTTCTTTACCGGTCGCATAACCATGTATGCGATGCCCAGTCCAACAACCAACAGCGCTCCCAACAAATACAATAGGGTTTGCGCGATTTTGTCCGCGCCTGCCTTCGCCGCTGCACGTACGGGTGCCATGGGCATCAGCACTTCAAAAGCCCCGTGCACTTCGCCTTCCTTCCAATTTTCCATACGAGCGCCCGTCGGATCCAGTCCCTCATTATTACCCCACAGGGACATTGAGTTGGCCGGATCACCATGACAGTTCAAACACTCCTTACTGAGCTTTACAGGTCGGAAGTAGCGAAGCTTATCGCTAGCGGTGTCAACCTCGTAATACTCACTCAGCGTTCCGCTTTCAAGTTTGTGAAGAACAGCTGCCTCGAAACCGTCAGGCTGATTGTCCGGATTTCGCGGTTGGAACTTTGGTACACGGATCTCCATGCCCAAGGTCTTGGCTTTGAGTTTGGCAACTTGCATCGCCGCGAAAACGGGAACGGTGTACAACAAATCGTCTTTAGACTTTATGTCGTTTCGGAACAAGTCCTTGTTGTACTGTGTGGCCGCGTATTCACGAGCGGATTCGGCCGAGAGCAACAAAGCCTGCGCTTTAGCCACGTACGCTTGCTCCCGCTCTTCGCGATACATTGCACTGATTGACGTGTACACTTGGTATAATCCGACTAAGCAGACGATTCCAAGTGGCAACAAAATCTTTGTTTTTAAGCCGAACAGTCGGCGCAGAACTCTTTTCATAAAAGCGTCAATTGAGTTGTATAAGTAGCGAAAGGACAACGCATACTGTGTTGGGCTACATCATTGCCCCGGAAGCATACCACAGTAACTCACCACCACTGTAGTTTCGAATGATCCTTCATCGCCTCGCACATCCGTTGTACGGTTGATAGACTTGGTTATCGGAATGTCTCTTAGATTATTGAGCTTTTTATCGTATTAACTTTAAATACGCTGAAGTCCGGGCACAAAAAAAGCTGCATTCTGCAGCTTTTTTACTAGATCCATAGGTTCAACACGATTAGCCTGTCAAATGAGACTTAGGCATTGGCGCACAGTTTTGAGATTGCAACAGGAATGTCGTCCATACTCAATGTAATATCGGAGACCCGAGCTTCAATGACCGATCGTGGCATTCCGTATACCACACAACTGTCTTCACTTTGAGCCACAATGTATCCGCCAGCCTTCTTTAGCGCTCTCACACCTTCTAAGCCATCACGGCCCATACCTGTCATGATGATTCCAAGCATGGGACGACGGATTTGTTCGACTGCGGAGTTCATCATTACATCGACGCTCGGCTTATAAATCGTTCCGGAGGAATTATCGGTTACGCGCATGATGGTCCGCGCCGTGGCGCGCTGGAACTGCAGCTGCTTGCCACCCTGAGCTATGTAGACATGCCCTGCCTCCATGATATCCCCGTCTTGCACTTCGTGCACCGGCAAAGGGCAGGCAGCATTCAACCTCTCAGCCAATGAAGCCGTGAACTTCGGCGGCATGTGTTGAACTACCACTATAGGGACAGAGATTTTGGCGCTTAACTTCGGCGCAAGTTTCATGAGAGCTTGAGGTCCACCTGTGCTGATGCCCAGCAGTACGGCACCAAAACCACCTGCAGGCATTGAGCGTAGGGCGGACAAGGGTTGAGCTGCACCACTAACACCGGAAGTTGTGCTGCCGGTTGCCAGTGGACTGCGCTGTAATCCCACATCTCCCAGGCGTCGTGGACGACGACTTGAGGCGATGGCAATGATTTTCTCGTGCAGCAGATCCTTGATTTTCAGGATGTCGAGCGACACATAGGAAAGCTGTTTTGGAATAAAGTCAACAGCACCACGCTCGAGAGCATCAAGCGTCGCTGTAGCGCCTTCAGTAGTCAACGAGCTGACCATCATGACCGGAGTAGGGCACTCTTTCATGACAACACTAAGCGCGCTGAGACCATCCATGACCGGCATTTCGATATCCATGGTCACAACATCCGGACGGAACTTCTTGATGAGTTCCACTCCTTCTTTTCCGTCGCGCCCTGTAGCCACGACCTTCAACTGAGGGTGTGCCTCAATCATGGTCGCAAGCGACTTTCTCATAAATGCCGAATCGTCTACTACTATGACGTTAATTGTGCTCATGCCGTTTCGTGTGAGTATTCGGTGCACAGCTTCATGATTTCAGGAACGTCGATGATCATAATCACGCGTCCATCACCAAGAATGGTTGAGCCTGATACACCACGAATACCTTCAAATGCCGCGCCGAGTGACTTGATGACTATTTCCCGTTGTCCCAACAAATTCTCAACCATCAGACCGACACGCTGCTCACCGAGCTGCATGACAACGGTATAGAGAGAATCATCGTCCGTTTCGTCGAAAACTTGTCTGCCAAGTACTCTATCCAAGCGAATCAGAGGTAGCACATGTCCGCGTAAGAGTGTTGCTTCACGTGAGCGGATGGTTTGTATGTCGCTTCTATTCAAGCGAATAACTTCGATTACAGATTCCAGTGGAACTGAATAAATCTCTCCTTTGACCTCAACAAGCAGTGCCTGAATAATTGCAAGGGTCAAGGGCAATTTGATGGTGAATACGCTTCCTTCACCGATGCGGGAGTCGATGGAAATCGAGCCTTTCAGTTTCATGATGTTGGTTTTCACGACATCCATTCCAACGCCCCGACCCGATACGTTCGTCAGTTGCTTGGCTGTACTGAAGCCCGGCATGAAGATTAACTTGTATGCTTCATGATCGCTCAGATGCTCCGCTTCTTGCTCGGTGATGACACCTTTCGCGACAGCAACATTCTTGAGTACTTCAGGGTTCATCCCCTTGCCGTCATCCGCGATAGAAATTGCGATGTGATTTCCCGCATGAACTGCTTTTACGGTAATAGTACCGCGACGTGGTTTGCCGGCCTTCTCACGATCCTCCGGACTTTCAACGCCGTGATCCGCTGCATTGCGAAGCAGGTGGATGAAGGGATCGTTCAGTTCTTCAATGAGCGTCTTGTCCAATTCTGTATCCTCACCGGACATCACTAAGTCGATGTCTTTACCGGTTTCTTTGCACAGGTCACGTACCAATCTCGGCAGCTTGTTGTAGATCTTAGCCATTGATACCATTCGAGTTTTCATGACGGCAGCTTGAAGCTCTGTCGTAATGAAATCGATGTGCGTGCTTGTTTCCAGAAGTTCTTTGACGGTCGAATTGGTGTCCATTTGCTCGTTAAGCGAATGAATCAGCTGCGAGAACCGATTGCGACCTAATACGAGCTCACCAACCAGATTCATCAAACTGTCCAATCGCTGCACATCAACACGGATGGTTGACTCTGTTGCGAGGGGTTTTGGACTTGTGTCCTTGTTTGCCAAAGCGGGTGCTGCAGTCTGCGTCGCAACGCCGGTAGCAGACACTGCCGCGCTTGCGGTTTGAGCGGTAGAAGAATCTCCTTGCTCGGATGACGCTTGCGCGGGAAACTGCGTCGACTCGATCGCACTTTTGTCCGGAGCAAGTATAGGCATGTGTTGCACACTTTGTGTATCGGTCGGACCAGGCGTGGTCTGGCCAAGCGGACGTTCTTCTTCATCATCAGAATCAGCACTCAAGCTAGCGCGTTGCGGGAGTGTCTCGATGCTTGGAATAGTAATAAGCGGAGGTGGCTCTTCGCCTGCAGCAATGGCCTTGGCATTCACAACTTCTTGCAAGGAACGCAGTGCTTCTGCCATGGCGCGTGCACGTTCATCGTCTGCATTTGCCACGGCACTGCCCGATGTCGAGCTGCTTAGCTGATCACTTTGTTGCGAGCCTTTCTCAACGGTTTGTTGTGCTATCGGCTCAACGGGAGCCGCAGCTGTCACGCTTTGTGTACTTGAGCTTCCGGCTGAAGAGTTGAGGTCCGATTGAGGATCACTCAAACGCTTCAGATACTCGAATGCATGTTCGAGCTCATACGTGCGAATTGTATGACCCTCAATATCATCGAGCATATCGCGCAGCATATCGTAGACCATGAGACTGTAGTCTATGTGCGCGGCTGTAATCAGGATTGTGCCACGACGAGCTGCATTGAGCACATCTTCGAAGTGGTGCGAGAGTTCCGTGAACTGTTGGAATCCCAGGAACGACGAGGTGCCTTTGAGAGTGTGGACAGCTCGAAAGATGGTATTGAGGAGTTCCTGTTCTGTCGGACGTTTCTCGAGATCCATGAGGTCCGTACCGAGTTTCTCCATGAGCTCTTTGGACTCAACGAGAAAGCTCTCCAGGATTTCGGCCATGTCGGGATCGAAGGCCATCATTGATTGTTCATTTTGCGCATCCATTCGCACTATCCTTCCATCGTTTTATGTATCTGGTTGAAGAGGTCGTCAACTGCACTCTGGCGATTTTCCGTTCGCTCAAACTTTGCATCCGGATTAAAGGCTTCGCTTGTTTTCGGCTGTGTTTGCACGGCTTCGGGTGCGTGCGGAGCAAACATGGTTGTCAGATTGCTCTGGACGTTTTCAACCATCTGGCCAGCTCCTGCCAACTGTTGGGCTGTGATGTCTTGCACTTGCAATGTCATGGCAATCGACATAGCTGCACGTCTCACTTCGTCGATTGCGCTAATGACGACCTGCAACGACTGAACAAAACCCAATTCGTGCTCACATACGGCTGTCGTGAGTTGATCAACATATCCTCGCACGGCTGCAGTAGTGTTATACACTTCGTCTGTCTGCGAACTGCGGACCAAAGCATTTAAATCGGAAACGGCAATCTTAGCAGACTCTAATTGACGTTGAATAGCGTCGGACAGGGCAGCAATGGTCTCAGTTTCATTCATGATCGACATCGCAGCTTCTTCGTTTGCGCTCGAGATGCTGCTTAGCTTCTCTTGCACTTGAGGTAGGGCGTGTTGACCAAGGTCCACCACATTGCGTGCGCGCCCCATCAGATTCGTCGCGCGTCCGAGCATTGTAATCAGCTTGCTGAGCTCCTCGGTGTGAGCTGTTGCATGATTATTACCTTCGGTTGACGGGAAATCCTTGTCCGGTGTATGTGCATCCATAATTCAATCCTCTCTGATTTCGGAAACGCGTGCGTCCAGTACGCGGTACTATTAGTTTAAGCCTTGAAGGATCGTCTCGATTTTCTCGCGCAAACCATTCGGCGTAAATGGCTTCACGATGTAGTTGTTCACTTTGGCTTTCACCGCTTCCACGACGTCTTCTTTGTTGTCGCGCGTGGTTACCATGAGCACAGGTAAGTTCTGTGTCACTGTATTGGCTCGCATCCATTTCACCAGATCAAGTCCTGTCATGTTCGGCATATTCCAATCGGTAATCACGAAATCCGGATTGTGGGTCAGAATCTTTTCTGCCCCATCACGTCCATCAACTGCTTCAACAACATTGGCAACGCCAAAGCCGTTGAGCGCATTAAGGACGATGCGCCGCATTGTCGGCGAATCATCCACGATGAGGTATCGTAATTGTGTAAACTCTGCCATGTGTGTGGTCTCCCGTTTATCAGCTTAAGTACTTGGATACTTGATACAAAATCTTGTTCTTGTCAAAAGGCTTCTGGATATAGGCTTTGATGCCTTGTTTGGTCAGTTCATTGCGATTCTCTTCGTCGGCGAGGGACGAAAGCACAATGACCGGCAGTTCGCGGTAGTCGTCGGTTTCACGCAGCGTACGAATGAGTTCAACTCCGTCAACGTTCGGCATGTTTAAATCGGTTAGCAACAAGTCACACTGTTGTGCGGGAAGTTTTTCCAACGCTTCCATTCCGTCGCTTGCAAACACGACGTTAAACCCTGACAGCTCAAGAGTTTTTCCGACGAGTTTTCGTACGGTCGCTGAATCGTCAACGACAAGTATGGTCTTTTTCATACGTTTTCCTTCGAGTACACAACGGTGTGGGGGTAACTTTGGAGCTTGAACGCACTAGAGATTCCGTGAAGAGATTCCGAGTGCCCGATAAACATGAATCCGCCCGGATTCAACGCGTCGTAGAGATCCGACACGATTTGAATTTTGGACTCTTTATTGAAGTAAATCAACACATTGCAACAGTAGATCACATCGAACTGTCGCATCAGGCGCATACGACTGTGATCATAGAGATTGCAATGCTCAAACTTGACGTACGGGCGCAACTGATCTGAGATAATGTAGCGCTGTCCATCCGTGCGCAAGTACTTCTTCATATAGTACTCCGGCATACTGCGTACCGAGAACTGCCTGTATACGCCTTGGCGAGCAGTATCTAAAACCTCGGCATTGATATCCGTTCCAACGATTTCAATATCGAGATTGGGATACTTTGGCTTGATCTTCTCCAGGTATATCATAGCCAATGTATACGCTTCTTCACCGGAAGAGCTGGCAGAGCTCCAGATACGGATCTTTTTTCTGGGTTGAGCGGCCTTGGCGGCAAGGATTTTTGGGACTAACTGCTGCTCAAGGACTTCGAACTGTGAATCGTTACGGAAGAAATACGTCTCATTGATCGTAACATGATTGAACAACTCCTGCATTTCTGTGGAGCCGTTCGATGAAACGCGTATGTGACGCAGATACTCTTCAAAGCTGTTCATGTTGAGAACGCGGAGACGTTTGCCCAAACGTCCTTCGAGCAAGTACTTCTTCATGTCTTGAAAGTAGATGCCTGTCTTTGTGTAGATAAAATCACGAAGCTGGGCAAAGGTTGCGTCCGACATGGTGACACCTTGAGGAGCAGCCGTTCCAAGGTTCAGTGCTTTTGGGAGTGTGAAGGTTGTGTTCATGAGTTCGTTACACCTCCCTCAGCGGCATCTTCAAGTTCCATTGCGCGCTCGTAGTCGAGCATCATGAGAATGTCATCAAGCAATGCGCGCTGTTCGTTGTACACAGTTCCGCGTAGCGAAGCAAAGATTCCAAAGACTTGTTCAACTGTTTCCGCTCCGGCTTGTTGAACAACGCTCATGTGCTCACGAAAAACCGTTAACAGAACACTCCATTGCGCCGCTTCCAAACCTTCATTGTTCTGAACCACCATCATGATGATTTCTTCCAGTGCACTGGAACGACCACCAATCGCTTGAACCAAAATCTGATCGAGTGCAGGACTGTGTCCTGCAACACTCAATATTGATTGCAGTGCATCCGCTTCGGGGAAAGCTGCCAGCGTGCGTGCTGCTGCCGCAGCATGCTGATCGTTGTTGGAATGCAACATGGCTGTGAGCGATACCACATATCCTCGCAACTCTTCAGTCGTTCCGTAGATGTTTCGGTGAATGCTAATCAAGGCATACATGGCGGCATGCTGAAGTTCAGCATCGGGATCACCCAACGACTCGTGCAGAAAGTCAACAGATTTTTCCGTACCGCACAAAGCCAATGCTTCGAGTATGGTTGCAACGAGCAGGTCATCGCACTCCTCCATTGATTTTTGCTCACGAGCATGTTGAAGAAGAAACTCTTCACAAACATCGCCACCAATTTTGCCAAGTGCCTCGCAAACGGTTACTCGCATGAGTTCTTCATCAGCAAACACTGCAAGGAGCTCAGGTACAGCTCGATGTGCGTGCATGTTGCCGAGAGATTCAATAACGGAGATACGGACATTATCATCAGGATCGTGAAGCAGCGACACCAGTGCGGCATCTGCTCCATTGTCTGGGATGAGACCAAGGATGTCGACAACGAACTTGCGTACATCATGATCTGCACTTTTCAACGCGGGTACCAATGCAGGCACAGCACGCAATTGCATATTGATCAGCAAGAGCGATGCGGCATTGCGCAGCACGAGGTTCTTTTGATTGAGTGCGTTGACGAGTGCAGAGTACACATCCGGACAACGAAGCTGTTCCAAGGAGTCGAAAGCTGCAGCTCGCACACCGCGAACCGGATCGCAGAGTCCTTCGATGAGTCGCTGCACAGACTCAGCGGTGTCGATCAGAGCCAGAGCTTCCATCTCAGATCTCCGGGCATCTGCATCAGGTGCCGTGACTGAGGGTGTTGGTACGTGTAAATCCATAAATGCTCTCCGTCGTACAATGAGTGTTTCTTGTAGTAGTCCTTTATCTGCGTGCTGCTTGAGGAGCTCGAATTAGCTCAGACTCTCGGCCATCGTGTCGCTGAAACTCTCGCTCAAGAGCCGCTCGGGATCCAAGAGGATAATCAAGCGATCTTCAAACTTTGCAACGGAGCGGATGTAGTCGGACTGCGTGGTCCCGAGTGCCGGCGGAGTGTCTTCAATGACGCTGTAAGGTATGCTAAGAACTTTTAACACCTGATCTACGACAAAGCCCACGATCTTATCTGCAAGCTCTACGACGATGATGCGCGTGTTGTGATCATGTTCCTTGCGTTGAAAGCCAAAGCAGCTACGCAGGTCGATCACCGGAATGACCTTACCGCGCAGATTGATCACACCGTCTATATGATCCCGAGAATTTGGAACTCGCGTCACATCCATGGTTCGATTGATCTCCTGGACTTTGAGGATATCAACGCCATATTCTTCGCCGTTCACTTTGAAGCTTACCACTTGTACGATTTGATCGATTGTAGCGGCAGACTTGTTCTGAGTAAAAGCTTCCATCGTGGTATAGATATATATTCGTCGCTTGCACACCACCTCTGCTCTTCCTGCGGTCTCGGCAGTATGCAGAACTCGTTCTCGTCTTCTGCACGCAACCGGGATTTCTCAAGGTGAAGGCTTCACAACTGCTTGGTAATGAGCTTTCTCTACTGCAATCCTCGCGCCGTTTGGTCGGTGTAAACCATGCACGACAGATCAGCGATGCTTGCAGATGCCTTGCGAATCTGAAGTGTTTCGTCATCGTGCTTTCAACCCTTATCATGCTGCGCGAAGCGCAGCATAGAGAAAAAACACTCTGAATTCGAGTGAATCGGGTCTCAAATCGTGACATCCAAACACACTTCAGCCACTTTTGGGGAATGATCGGCAACCGGGCGACTAAAGTTGAGAAAAATGTCCAATACCCTTCCGATTTTGCCTTGAATTCGCAACAATTGCTCTTCCGCTGCCCCAGGAAATGGCTTATGATACCCTCGCGACACAGCCCTTCGGGAAGCTCGGTTGAATAGCTCAGTGGTTGCCACTTTTCTCGTAAATTGAAGCAGCTATGGAAGAAAAAGTCTACCACTCAAATTTTCAGGTTGAGAGCTCGTATTGGTGGTTTACCGCCCGAGCGCACATTATTCACTCCTTGATCAATCATTACTGTCACTTAGCCAAAGGATCGACGGTTGTCGACGTGGGCTGCGGAACCGGCGGTTTTTTGTCGGAGTTGGCACGTGAATACACGGCGGTAGGAACCGATACCTCTGCGCTGGCTATAGAGTATTGTCGCAAACGAGGACTTGAACACCTGCATCTCGGCACTCTTGACGACTTTCCTCGCGAACGTTATGCGGTTGATGCCGTCACCATGCTCGATGTGATTGAGCATATAGAAGACGACCATGGCGTTGTGAAGCAAGTGTATGATTTGCTCAAGCCCGGTGGCTATTTCATTGCCTCTGTTCCTGCTAACAAATGGATGTGGAGTGCGCACGACGTCATGCACATGCACTATCGTCGATATTCGAAACCGCAGTTTCGTCAACTGATGGAAGCTGCCGGCTTCGAGATCAAGAAGCTCAGCTTCTTTAATAGCTTTCTCTTCCCTTTGGCAGCGCTGAAACGTATGACCCAACGTAAGCTAAAAGTCGAAGACATTCACGCTGTTGTGGATCCTGTGCCTGCTGTGGTAAACACGTTGTTTGATGCCATCTTCAAGGCAGAAACACCCTTTCTCAAGACCATGTCCTTTCCGTTCGGCGTCAGCCTGATTGTCATCGCTCGCAAGCAGGGATGATTTTTAATAAAGGCAAGGCTGCGCCTTGCCCGGTGCCATGCGCTTACTATCTTCAGCGCCACGCAGCTACGTCAATCTAGCAGTTTGGCGACCTCCGCATGGACGTGCTCCATGAGTGCCACTTCTTCTTGGCGGGAATACTCGCGCGCTTCGATATGCAAAGCCTTGCCGATGCGCACGCGAACTGTACCTTTTTGGAAACGTAGGGTGGATTTTGGGAGAACGCGGAATGTGCCGCTGATGCCAACCGGAACAATTGGGCGTCCGGCTTTAATAGCAAGAATAAATGCTCCTCGTTTGAACTTCTGTAACTGTCCATCGTGAGTACGTGTACCTTCTGCAAAAACCATGAGGTCTGACGGATCGTTGTTGACCGCCTCAACGGTATGCTGAACAGTCGACATCGCGTCTCGTGCTTTCTCGCGGACGATGGGTACGAAGGTCGAGACTTTGAGAGACCAGCCCATGAAGGGTACTTTCTCCAGTTCCTTTTTGTACATAATGCGGACCTTGCGGTCAAGTGCTACCTGCATGACCGGAATGTCGAAGAGGGAGGCATGATTCACAATGAAGATATACGAGCCATTCGGGTCCAAGGTCTCGAGTCCTTCAACCTCGAGTCGCACACTCGACCAGCGCAAGACGCTACGACACCAAGACTTCACATACACGTAGGTTAATTCAGGGCTGCCTCCAAGCAGGCGATGCACGAGGAATGCACAACCCCGTACGATCGTACTGAAGACAATGGCAATCGTGCGAAAGTAGTATTCTATGATGTTCACACTTATTACTCTTTTTTGAGACTCAACCTGGTGCAAACATCGTGTAAATTTGCAAATAGAACCGCATGCAATTGCGTGCCTCTTCTTCAATCACATCTTGCTCGCTTAGCTCAGCCGGTCTAGAGCGTTCGCTTCACACGCGAAAGGTCACTGGTTCAAATCCGGTAGCGAGCACGAGAATTCATCAAGCCCCTTTTCTTCTTAGTGCGCAAGAAAAGGGGCTTTTTCATGCCTACCTGCTCCAGCACTTCTGCATGGTCTCAAGAAGATTTTACCATCAAACGTCGAGTGTGGTACTTATCCGGTAGTCGTTCAGTGACAATACGGGTGTTTGTTTTACGCACAGATCTCCACTCATTCAGTATTAAGTGCCGCTAGAACCTTTCTTGTCAGTGCACAGGTACGAAACGCGAAAAGATGCATGCGTTCAGCACCCAAATTTCCGGTACAGCACCCAAGAGGATGCTCAGCGATTGTACCGCTCGATCGTCACTCGCTATCAGGCATGAAGGCTAGAAAAGCTGTGAGTTTCTGAACTTTAGATTGGTCGGAGTTTCAAAGTCATAAAAACTATACTCTTCTCACTCTACTATGTAACTCATGCCTTCTCCAGAAAATACGTTCTCAACACTCCCTTCCCTTTAATCTCCATCTCCCCACGCTTCTCAAACACAAGTCCATGTGTCGCATTCTTCGTCACGGCAAAACGATTCTGCAAGTGACGGAAGAAGTCATTCGATACGTGAATTCTGTTCTCTTCGCCATGACTCTCCATTCGTGCTGCAGTATTCACGGCATCCGAGTAGATGTCATACACAAAGCGTTCCTCCCCAATGACTCCGGCAACGACAGAGCCGGTATGCAGGCCAATGCGTACTCCGAGTTTGACATCTCTTGGCAAATACTCACGTATTGACTCTGGCAAGCTTATGGTCTCTTGCATTTCAATCGCTGCTGCTGTTAAGCGTTCTGCGTGGTCAGCACATTCTATTGGTGCTCCGGAGATAGCCATGTAACCATCACCAATGGTTTTAATTTTTTCGCAGCCGTGTTTTTTAATAATGCGGTCGAACTCAGCAAAGACGTAGTTGAGGAGGCGGACCACAATGATGGCCGGCATGTCGGCTGAGATTGGAGTGAAGCCGGCGATGTCAGCAAAAAGAATTGAAACAGAGGTATAGTAATCAGCGATCTCTTCCTCGCCGTCCATCATACGCGTGGCAACACTTTGTGGAAGGACTTTATGCAGCAACTTCGTTGTCGCACGTATCTGTGCATCAGCTGCTGCCTTGGTTATTGCTATCTCTTTGTCGCGCTCTGCCAATCGCTTCTGCTGCTCCATGAGACCGGCTTTCTTTCTGGCTTCCTCGCTCAGTACTTCTTCTTTCAGCCTGAAGTACAGTCCTTGATGACGGTATGCATCTTCCCAGCGCTTCTGTTTCTCATACAAATCTGCCAGCGTGTTGTGTGCATTGTACGCCTTTGTTCCTAAGTCCTGACTTGCATCGATCGCTTCTAACAAATAAGCTTCGGCTTGCGTCACATTGCAGTTTGGATTAGCATCACTTGCGTAGAGCTCGCCAAGCAGTGCTTTGATTTCTCCAACCTCCGACTTCATACCTAGCTCTTCTTGCAATCTCAAAGCCCGTTCAATGTATTCTTGAGCCTTCGTGTAGTCAAGGAGTTTCATGTGTACATCGCCGATGCCTCCCAGAAGTCCTGCTACTCCGGCTCTGTCACGCAACTCTTCACATAGGCTGAGGGCTCCGGTGTAGTATTCCAGTGCCTGAGCGTAGTCTCCAAGTTTTGCGTGAACGGAGCCGATGTTGCTCAATTGCCTTGTCACTCCCGTCCTGTCGCCTAGCTCTTCTGTCAAGCTCAGCGCTGTACGGTAATACTCCAATGCCTTATGGTATTCGCCGAGATTACTGTACACTATACCGATGTTGCCAAGATGTCGTGATATCCCGGCTGTGTTTGCCAGCTCTTTATCTAAGCGTAGTGCCTTCTCGTAGAACTCTAGAGCTGTAGCGTAATTGGACAGACGAAAGTGCACATTTCCGATGTTGCCGAGTTGTATGGATTCTCCCAACTTGTCGCCTAACTCTTCAGCCAAGCTAAGAGCTTTCACATAGTACTCGATCGCTTTCGGGAAATCAGAAAGGTTTAAGTGCACGACACCAATGTTACTAAGTAGAGTAGCAACCCCCAGCTTATTGCCGGTCTCTTCTGCTACAACCAGAGCCATCGAATAATACTCTAGGGCCTTCGAGAAGTCGGAGAGATGGTCGTATACTATGCCGATGTTGCTAAGACATGCCACAACTCCATATTTGTTGCCTAACTCTTCCGCAAGACTAAGTGCCTTTGTGTAATACTCCAGTGCCTCGTTGTAGTTGGATAGAGTACTGTGCACAAAGCCGATGTTGCTCAGACAAATGGCTTTTGTCCGTTGATCGCCTACCTCTTCTGCTATACTCAAAGCCTTGCCGTAACATTCTAGCGCTTTTGTGTTCTCGGACAGACCACTTTGCACATTGCCAATGATGTTCAGGCTTCTGGCTATTCCTGCTTTGTCACGAATCTGTTCTCCTAACTGCAGTGCAGACTGCAGATACCCAAGTGCTTCAGAGTATTTAGCGCGTCTGAAAGCGACGATACCAAGCATGCGATTTGTATCTGCTTGCAATGCGATACATTCTTCCCTTGCTTGTTCTGCGACTCCAAGGCTCGACAGTGACGCCAGTATCTTCAGCGATACCTGTTCGGCCTCGTCGTAGTTTCCCAGTGCTTCGGCTTCTATAGCCTCATCAAGCCGGTTATGTAATGACGCATTTACTTTTAACCCTACGTTGTCGCTCATGGTATCTCCAAGAAATACGTCCGCATCCTCCCTTTACCTTTGATCTCCATCTCCTCCCGCTCATCAAATCGAATTCCCCCTAAGTCTTCACCTGTCATATCCATGCGGTTTTGAAGGTGGAAGCAGTAATCGTCGCTGATGTGGATTTTGCCCGGTTCTCCATGGCTTTCCATTCGAGCAGCCAGGTTCACGGCGTCGGAGTAGATGTCATAGACGAAGCGATTCTCACCAACGATTCCGCCGAAGCAGGGTCCGGTATGAATACCAATGCGCAAACTAAACTGTGCACCTTTGGGAAGGGTTTTTCTTATCTCCTCGGGGAGTATGATATCTTTCGACATTTCCATGGCAAGCTTCGCTATACGCTCGGCATGATCTTCACACGAGACGGGCGCGCCGGCGACCGCTAAGTAGCCATCTCCTATTGTCTTTATTTTTTCGCGCCCGCAATCGCTTACCATGCGGTCGAATTCTCCAAACACATAGTTTAAGAAAGCTAAGACTGCTTTGGCAGGCATACGAGAGGCAATGGGAGTGAAGCCGACGATGTCGGCGAATAGTATTGACACGTTTTGAAAATAGTCCGCGATTTTTTCGCCTCGCATCAGACGGCTGGCAATACTTACGGGGAGCACCTGATGAAGTACTTTTTGCATTGATTGCGATTCAGCGCGTTCAACGCTGAGTTGTTTGTCGCGTCTGCCAATTTCTTTGTTCTGCTCTAAAAGAGCCACACTCCGCGTTGCTTCCTCGCTTTGGACTTCGTCTTTGATATGTTGGTATTTCTTCAAATGACGAAGAGATTCCGCTAAGCGTCCCTGTCCTTCATACAATTCAGAAAGAGTTTTGTGCAGGGTGTAATTCTTCGTTCCAAGCTCCTGGTGTATAGCAACTGCTTCCAGTAGGAATTGCTCAGCCCTTGCCTCGTCGTGATTGGGATTCTCCTTAATGGTGAAGAACCCACCAAGCGACTCTTTCGACGTACAAATCATCAACTTCTGGTCTAGTGTCTCTTGCAAGCTCAAGGCACGCATGAGGTATTCATAGGCAAGAGGATAATCGGCAACATAGATATACAGTTTCCCGATGTTGCCTGTTACGAGTGCTTCTGATGCTTTATTGCCCACTTCTTCATGTATGCGCAGAGCACGATTGTAATACTCGAGTGCTTCTTTGTAGTTCCCTAACAAGCGGTGCACTATGCCGATGTTGCCCAACACTTGTGCCGCTCCTGCAGTATTGCCCACTTCTTCATCCAAGGCGAGAGTACGGGTGAAGTAGTCGAGGGCCATGGTGTAGTCTGACAACGATGCGTACACAGAGCCGATGTTACCCATGACATCGGCCATAGCTGATTTGTCTCGTACTTCTTCGTGTATCGCCAGAGCGCGCGAGTAATAATCTAGGGCAACCGAGAAGTCAGACAGAGCGAAATACACATTGCCGAGATTACCCATAACTCGAGCAAGTCCGGCTTTGTCGTGCAGTTCTTCATGAATGTGTATGGCGCGAGTGTAGTTCTCCTGGGCTAGAGAGTAGCTTGATTGTCTTTGGTATATGTTGCCGAGTGTGTTAGAAATATTCGCAATGTGACCGCGATCATGAAAAGTTTCAGCTATCTGTAACGCTTCCCGACAGTACTCGAGTGCCTCGATGGTGTTCCCTATTCGAGATTTCACGCTAGCAACGAGGCGCAGCGCTTCTACGCGCAAACTTCTTAAGTTGTCAGATTGGTCATCTGTTTCTGAAGATGCAACGTAAGCGTCGATTTCTTTGATCGCTTGGATTGCCAGTTGTTCTGCTTCTGCAAAGTTTGCATTCTGCTCCTCTGCCACAACACACCGCAAAAGTTCCTGTAGTTCTTCAACTGTCATAGCTTCTCCAAGTAATAGGTCCTCATCTCACCCTTGCCTTTGATCTCCACCTGACCTCGTCGCGTGAATCTGTACGGCAGATTTTCACCCGTCTGACTCCAGCGGTTTTGAACATGCATGGCAAAATCACTACTCACATGAATCTTCCCGGGCTCGGAACTTTGTTCCATACGGGCTGCAAGGTTTACAGCATCTGAGTAGACATCAAAGACAAAACGTTCACTTCCAATAATTCCACCGACGGCTGAACCACAGTGCAGACCAATGCGAATGTTGAAGTATGTTCCCGGATCTATATGCTCACGTATATCATCCGGAAGCAGTATGTCTTGTTGCATTGCCAACGCTGCCCGTGCAACACGCTCTGCATGATCCTCACATTGCGTGGGTGCACCGGCCACAGCCATGTAGCCATCGCCGATGGTCTTGATTTTCTCGCAACCGTGTTCCTTTATGATTCCATCGAAGACACCGAAGATGTAGTTCAGAAAACGCACCACGATGTGCGCCGGCATTTGTGATGAGATTGGGGTAAAACCTACGATATCGGCAAAGAGAATCGAGATGTCTCGGTAGTAGTCGGCAACATTCTCGCCCTTGAGCAAACGCTGAGCAATGCTCTCAGGCAGCATACGGTTGAGGAGCTTCTGCTGTGAAGACAGACGTTCTTCGTCACGAGCTCTGTCGACAGCTCGTTGTTTTTCGCGCTCCGCTTCGCGTCGCTCGTAGTCCAGTTGGTCTGCTTTCTTTTTCGCCTCTTCACTTAATACTTCTTTTTCAAGAGCGTAAAACTTCTTGAAGTGATACAAGGCTTTGTCGATTTGACCTTCGTGTTCGTAGAGATTCGCAATACTCCGGTGAACTCCATACAACTGTCCCTTTGCTCCAATTTGTTCATACATCACCAGTGCAGAACTCAAGTACTCTTCCGCTTTGATGGCGTTGTAACACTCTTTGGAATGCTGCGCATACAGTTCTCCAATGTTGCTTTTCACTATAGCAGCGCTGAGTTTTTCACCTAGCTCTTCGTGCGCTTCCAAGGCACTTATCAAGTATTCAAGCGCTCTAGGATATTCGGAGAGACTGACGTAGACATTCCCAATGTTTCCGATTACTCGTGCAACTCCGGATTTATTACCCAGGTCCTCATCCATTCTTCGTGCGCGTGCGAAGTATTCGAGAGCTTTGGGGTAATCTGAGAGTTCAAAGTAGACGTTCCCGATGTTCCCTGTTACCAACGCGCTACCGGCTATGTGGCCTAGTTCCTCATAAAGACTCAGTGCTCGCGAGTAACACTCGAGTGCTTTTGGGAAATCGGATAGATTCCGGTAGATAATCCCAACACTGACTGTCACTCTCGCTAAACCCAGTTTTTCACCTAGTTCTTCGTAAAGTCCAAGAGATCGCGAGCAGCACTCAAGTGCCTTGGGATAATCTGAGAGATTCAAGTAGATATTCCCAATGTTTCCTGTTACGTAGGCACTACCGGCTAGATCTCCCAGTTCCTCATAAAGTCTAAGAGCTTGGGTGTTGTACTCGAGTGCTTTTGGATAATCTGAGATACTCCGGTAGACAAGTCCCGTGTTAGCCATCACACTCGCCATCCCGGATTTCTCACCTAATTCTTCGTGAAGTCTGAGCGCGCGCAAGTAGTGTTCAAGCGCCTTGGGGTACTGTGAGAGATCCATGTAGACATTCCCAATGTTTCCTGTCACCAACGCAATACCGGATTTTTCACCTAACTCTTCGTGAAGGCTCAGAGCGCGCGCATAGAATTCGAGTGCTTGGGGGTAATCAAAGAGGCTGCGGTACGCATTCCCCAAGTTTGCCATAACTTGGGCAATTCCGGACTTCTCAGCTAGTTCCTCCTGCACAGCTAATGCGCGTTGGTAGCACTCGAGAGCTTTAGAGTAATCCAAGAGTTGCATGTATGCACTGCCCCGGCTACTGACAATACGGGCTAAAGTGTTACGGTCGTCTGCTTTTTGCGCTATTGCCTCCGCATTTGTTAGTTTCTCAAGGGCAAGTACTGAGTTGCGGTGAAAAGAATCAACTCCTCCCATCAATCGAAGAATCTCCGCCTTTTGTGACTCAGTTTGCGCTTTTGATTCAAGCTCTTGGGCAATTGCTTCAACAGACTTGTAGTCACTCGCGTCTTCTGCCTTTCTCGCAACGCTGAGTTTGGCATCAATCTCGTTGTGTGTCATACAGCATTACTTCTTTTTCGGTTTATACTTTTCGTCGCAATAACTGGCAACATCTGCGTCCTGTGTCCACAAAGTCAATTATACTTCTGAACAGTTGCATAGATACTACTATCAACAAGTGGCAGAGAAAGCTCATACTCTAGCTTGGCTGCTAACAATGTCATCGGAGCATCGAGATCCACCACAGTACCTTGGTCTAATTTTGAAACGAGGCGAATTGCGTCTTATTCGCCGACGGAGACGAGTAACCTGTTAAAGACCTCATGAATTGAAGTGATGGTACGATAAAAGCATCAGTCTTTTGCAGCGCAAGTGCGAAAAAGTTCGCATTTGAGCCGTCGACGATGTACTCAATTCGTCCACAAGAGTCAACCACGTCTAACTTTTTCATCGTCGATCGTCCGCACGTGCAATACTGATATCTTCCATTCGAAGAGAGCCACGAGGTGATTTCATACTGCATAACGGAACCAATTCCACTCGCCCATCATATTCAATGACTGGAACCTTCTGTAGGGAATGAAGTTTCAGCGACTCCCGAATGTGACGAGGAGTAATTACTTGAAATTTGGGGGAAATGGTAACGATGTTCATATCGATATATACTGTGTTGGACGACAGGCCATCGATTGACAAGTTAGGCAGCTGTACTGAATCTCTCCGTTAAACTTTGAGGTGCTCTCAGGATCTCTTGTTTCGGACTACTTGCTATCGTGAATATGCATGAATCGTAGGCTATGAATCCGGCTCAAAACAACAAGTCCTCATCACTCCTTTGCCCTTGGTCCACATCTCCATGGCGAGCGAGTCTCCGGGTCAGCCTCACACATGACTGATTCGCGCGGTGTTGAATCTGCTGGGCAAAGTCACCGCTCACATAAACCTTCCACGGTCCGGCGTATTGCTGACTTGCGTACTTCGCTCTCGTACTGATACACAGTTAAGCATAGGCACTAATCTAGTGAAGTTGGTTCAAGACATATCTACGCACACAATCTCTTTAAACAATGACGGCCTTAAGGTACCACGCTCTGCATCTGCCAAAGTTATTCCGGAGCCGAGAAAAGGAGAAAGCAAACACCACGAGAATGAGCATACTCTACATGGCTTGGCAGCTTGCTTAGCTCTAATGGTCTAAAAACACTGTTCTGCGCCCACAAGTAGTCACTGGTTTAATTCCAAAAGCGAAGGCCGGACATATCATAGTGTGCTTTCCGTGCATGTTTGATACCGGAGTGGTTTTTATATGTGGATTCACCCACCCATTACAACCGCCTTCGAAGGTCGTAAATCTTTGATCTGCGGCGCAATCGGATGAACGACCGGAGGGCTAAAAACTAGTCGCTTTCGTACATACAGTTGGGGCATTCAAGACGGCATGATTCACTCAGCCTGCGCCACTTTAAACAGTAGCAGAGGTTTGGGAATACGAGTGCGCTGAAGCCAATTCGACACAGTTGATGTAGTGAAGTCCTCCACTTCTTCTTTTGATAGAGTACGCGCGCGTTAGCACAGGTGCTTGGAAATGTGAATCAGGTTTTCGTAGTTTTCTTTCACTAGTGCGTACGTAATCAATGACGGTCATCTCGTTTCCGTAGCTCGTGTTACAACACAATCATGGACTTATGTACAAAGTAATACACCTTCTGACCAAACTCATTGTTCTTGTCTTAACTGCTTGGACATTTGCGGCGTGCAGCACTTCGACAGACAATCCCCCGGACATTAGCGGCTCGAGGAATCAATGGGATGGCCGTTATCGCCTTGCCGGAACCATGTATGACTCTGTAAACAGCGATTTTAGATGGCATAGCGACACATTTGAGTACTCTCTGCACACAAGTGGGACACATACAGACAGTCTGGTTTCAGACCTTCTCGGATTTCCCGGAATTGTCATAGGAAACTTGATAAATACTACTTACTATAGCAAGTTTGGTCTCGTCTTGACCATGGATGCGACAAGCAACAAAGTCACCGGCGTTACAAACTACTACGGTCAACCTTCGTCGTCCGGTCGCTCAGCGGTGCTCGATCCCACAGGAGTAAATTCAATTGATCCCATTACAAAGAACATTCGCGTTAAGTTCTTTATGGATGAGGTGGGAAGAGTTGGTCACAGAGCTTCATTTGATCTGACCTTGGTTTATTTAGGGAGCAGACCGAAGTGATGGTAAAGGTCCTCGGTATAGAGCATGCTAAGGGAGGGAACACATTCCATCAGACGCTGTGCCAAGCCAATATCTCGATGCTGCGAATCTAGTCGCGAAATCACCACATTTAGACTGTACTTCCTGTACCTTGCCAATTTCGAAAACTCGGCAGCACCATCTGTTTCTACACCTTTCAGCGAATGAAGACCAATTTGCAGTTGTTTCTGCCATGCTGTTTCGTACGTACTATATAGGTACCCGCAAAGACTTTGTCATGAAGAGTTGTTAAAGGGTCCACGACGCCGGAAACTGGCCTAAACCTTTGAACAACACGACCAAGGATGTCGAATACTTCGACATCAAAGTCTTCGCTGTCTATCGATACGTTGTCTTCAACTCCGGTGTTTATCGGTCGTTTATCAGCGACAGTCACTTCATCGACCCACATGGTTTGATCAACCGGAGAACCGTCGCCTATGTAGGGTGCAATCAGGAATTGGTTGAAAAGCATCGAAGGATGAATACCTGTGCGCAGCATGATGTCTCGCGCATCAATCAAGAGGGAGTCATCGTACCAGTAGCGAGCAATTCCATCCGCCATTGCAACACCGTTTTCAATGCTGTTGAGTTGAAAGTAAGCCTCAATGTGATGCCAATCATTTTGAAAGTATGGTCCTTGATCTTGACTAAACGTTCGCACTTCTGACTTCCATTGTTTGCCGTTAAACCAAAGTCCTCCGGAGAAGTAGCAATCCCCGGTAGGATACCCATCACTACTTCCATTGCATCCCGAAACGGCCCTCGTCTCACTGATACCCTTGAGTGATTGCTTTATATGCGTGGTATCAATGTTCTTGGCATCCTGCATAGCAATAACAGGGTAGCCTTCGTTTTCTTCAATGTACAGAGTCAACGCTGTGTAGGATGGTCCCACGTAGCGATCGCTCTCGGTGGTTACGAAGTGAAACTGATGTGGATGATAGGGTTTGTTGGAACCGGTCCAATTTAAACTGTATTTGACCCAATAGCTAAGGTACACCGCGGAACTTGGATTGAAGAGATGTCGTACAGCTCCGCCATTCGCCGTACGAGCACCCTTCGGAAAATGAAATTCTAGGCAAGCCGTTGAACCGTCACAGTGCTCAGATTTTGTAATGACCAAGTTGGAATTGTCGTACCAACCACGTTGTGCATAATATTCGTCGTCGAATGACTCATGTATCAGCACAGTCTGCGCCGAAAGAGCTACACTCATTATTGCAAACAAACAGAGGCCTACGAGTTTCGCGATGACATGTAGGATTTGCATGCACACTCCATAGTTATAAAGTCAAGTGACGTTTTCAAGGGAAACTCGCACTCATTTCTTCTTGCTTTTTAGCAAAATACGGGCTCGATGCTGTAAGGCAAGTATGACAAGCTGTGAACGTGCAGTCGCCGTTGTGACAAATCTTTGACAATCTGTGGATCAGTTAGTGACATCCGGTTCTGCGCAGTACCCCAGTTTTGTTCCGGTATCTATCTAAAGCGCATAGCATTGGCTTAGTTTTGAGATATCGAGCCTACTCTGTCTCTGCCTATTTGCAGAGCCGCTATCCGGCTACTGCGCCGGGTCTGCCTCCGGGATGGCCGACTGCTACTTCAGCGTACGGTCCGTAGTTTGTGATTCAGTCGTCTATCGTCATCCGCGTCACCAATACACTTCAGTTCTATGGCACATATCCTGATAATTGAAGACGATCCTGCCATTCTCATGGGATTGCGGGATGCCTTATCCGAAGAGCACTTTCATGTTGAGAGCGAAGCAGATGGCGCTCGGGGTTATGAGCATGCGCTTCGCGAATCCTTCGATTGTATTATTCTGGATCTTATGCTTCCGTCCATGAATGGACGTGACATCTGCAAGAAGTTGCGCGATGAAGGTGTGGTTACACCTATCATTATGCTAACCAGCAAGGGCGAGGAATCCGATAAAGTACTGGGACTTGAGCTTGGAGCCGATGACTATGTAACCAAGCCTTTTAGTATTCGTGAACTCATCGCTCGCATTCGCGCACATCTGCGTCGCACACAGTCTCCTGCTCAGTCCGCGATCCATGAACTGCGCTTCGGCAAGGTCCACATTCTCTTCGATCGCCTCGAAACCTTTGTTGATTCCGTAGAGGTCAAATTGAGTTCAAAAGAACTCGCCATCATGAAGTATTTCGCGGCTCATGAGGGAGTAGCCGTCACACGTGAGATGCTACTCGACGAAGTGTGGGGCTATGAGAATTTTCCGACAACTCGCACAGTCGACAACTACATTCTCACCATTCGAAAGAAGCTGGAAGAGAACCCGGCAGAGCCCAAACACATTCTGACCCTGCACACTTTGGGATATAAGTTCGTTCGCTAAGCGTTACCGACCTGCTTGTTGACTCCATGTTTTTCTTGTGGGCACACACCACTGGCTCCAATCTCCCGGAATTAATGAGCATTTGATGTTCAACGATAACGATTCAACGGTCCGCGCTGAACAGCCGGTGTTGAACGATCAGCGCTCAACGGACAACGCCTCGCGAGAATCGAAGTTGAATGCACGTTCCCTTGCCTACAGTACTTTCAACATGAATTTTCGCAGTATGTGCATCGACAAAGTGCTTGACTAAAGCCAATCCTAGGCCTGCACCCCCGACTCTGTTGGAGCCTTGCGATCCCAAGCGAACGAAGGGGTCGAGCATACGCTCCAAGTCCTCCGATTCAATACCGATTCCTTTATCGGCAACGCTCACCACGACTTCGTTGCCTTCCACATAACAAGACAGATGAATAGATTTTTCGTCGAGCGAGTATTTCATTGCATTGGAGAGAAGATTTACGAGAGTCTCGATAAAAGCATCGCGGTCCATGGACACGACTTCCGCTTCCGCTCTCAAATCACATTCAAGCGCAAAGCCGCCCAGCTCCATTTGATATTCCATCAGACCAATCACGGCCTCTATGACCTCGTGTATTTCGACATTGCTGAAGTGATACTCTTTTACGCCTCGTTCAATCTTGGAGTAGTCAAGTACGTTATTGATAAGACGTGTCAGGCGGTCACTCTCCCCTTCAATGATATGTAAATAGGTTTGCGCTTTTTCACCGGAAACATGCGAGTGAAGCATCTCGGCAAACATCTTGATTGAAGTAAGAGGAGTCTTCAGGTCATGGGTCACACTACTCACGAAATACGACTTCAGCTCATTCAACTCAGTAAGACGCTTAGACTCCAAGTGCTCACGCAAAACCGCCTTCTGAAGAGAGAAGCGTTGGAGAATCGCCCCGCAACGCGAGGTGAGACTGACCACAAGATCAACATCTTCGTCACTATATCGCAAGCCTGACTTCTTTGGACCTAAGCACAACTGAGTTCCGGTGTCTGCACCGTCTGCCAACATCGAGTAGCATCCTACGAAAAGAGATGTGTCGTACACTTGATCTAGTGACATTCGATCGGCTTCGAAGCCCTCTGAGGCAACGACGACAAACTCGCCGTTGCTTTGTCGCTCAATGACTACACAGCGCTCCGGCTGTAAAACAGCTTGCACTTCATGAACCACTGTTTCTGCCAGCTGGTCCGGAGTAAGACTGTGGCTCAAACGTTCCAAGACACCTCGCTGCGTATTGCGAAAATTGTACTGTACGCGAAAAAAGGTCTGATCAACAAAGCGCTGCACCAGACCTCGAGCAGGTGCGAACAGCAAAACGTTCAAGACGATGATAGCCGGAAGAATCCACTGAAGTGTGCTGAAATCTCTTCCGTAGAGAGAAACCACGATTGTTATCAGCACAGCATACAAGCCAAGAATCAAGGCAATGACAATACCGTATACGGCACCACGATTGACAATGACGTCGATGTCCAACAATCGATATCGAACAATAGCGATGGCAAAGGTGATGGGCGCAACAGCAATCAGAACCGTTACCCACGACTCATCCATCCAACCTTGATGAAACAGTACTTGAGGCAAAACCCACAGCAACGCAAAACTGAAGACACTCGTTGTGTACCCCAGAAGCACCCATAGTGTCTTGGCTCGCTCCTCTTTGCTCCCTGATGCACTGTAACTCTTCAGCAATTGTACAACACTCAGCACAACACAGCTCAAGAAGAGTATTCGGCAGAGCATGAAAGAAATCTCAAACACCTGAAAGTCATTCTGCGAATGCCATATGCTTGCCTCTACTCCGAAGAGCATGCCTAGCGCAAACAGCCCGGCTACGCCCCATATCCAGCGCATTGCTGCAAAGGTGTATCCCGTTCGGACACGCGGAAACACCAGACTAAAGCTCAGTAACCAAAGAGGAACGAAGGCGTAGCTAAGACAAAACGACAGACGAAGCACAATTGAAATCAAGGGTGGCAACGCGTCTCTGTATCCGGGGTTCACACACAGAAGGACAGCAATACTGATGCTTAAGTGATGGAAAACACGAGCGCCAATGTCTTTGGGAGATTTTAAAAAGACGAAGAGGGCCAGGACAACAAAAAGTATGGCAACTGCGGCATTGAGGATTAAAAAAGTCTCGCTGTAGTATTGTCCCAAGACACGTTCGTCCTGCCACTTCAGCTTGGCATCGGCGTCAAATTCCTTCAGACTAACTCTCGTGCCGATTGCCAAACCGTTAACGAGAAACTCTACATGTTCAACGCTTCGTATGCGCGTGTCATTCAGCGTCAGGGTCGAGATTTCGGAGCGCTGTAGGAGCTCGTCAACAAGTATTCGCGTACCGGCTTTTTGCGACAAAGCATAGCTGCCCATAATCATGACGATGCATGCAAACAGGTCAAGAATAAGTATGATTCTGTGCGTTAGTTGCTTCCTCATGAGCCCGGCGCGATACGTTTGACCGTCGAACAACAGCATTTTCGCCGTGTTTTCCTACCCTAAAGTAGCCTGTTGAGTACATACGTGGTTCAGGTGTAGAATCGCGAAGCATGTTTATGACAATTTTTTGACAGGACATTGACCGCGGGGCGACAAAGCAGAATTGTGAGTGACGGAATTTTGAATCGTTACGATTCACAATTGTTCAATCACTTTTAGGGGACCTCCCGTGAAAACAACAACACGCATTGTTAGCTTTTTGATGGTACTTTTTGCGAGCGCAACGGTATATGCGGCCGATACGCTTACCATCGTCCACGTCAACGACAGCCACTCATTTTTGTCTTCCGGCGGACAACGAAACAACAAACTCGAAGGGTCAATCGGTGGCATGGCACGAGCAGCGACTATGATCCTCGATATTCGTCAAAAAGAGAAAAATGTTCTCTGTTTGCATGCCGGCGATTTCTTTATTGGTGACCTGTTCTTTCAACGCAGCTTTGGCATCGCCGAAATCCAACTCCTACAGAGTCTCGGCTTCAATGCCATCACTCTGGGAAATCACGAGTTCGATTTAACGCCCTCTGTCTTGCAAATGTCATTCGACACCGCATTTGCAGGGGGACAAAGCATGCAGGTTCTCTCTGCAAATGCAATCATTCCGAAGGACTCCTTTCCGCGCCTTCATGACCTAGTGCAACCATACACTATTTGTGATGTCAACGGCATCAAAGTCGGGGTCTTCGGAATGACAACTCCGCTTACAAACACCATTTCATTGCCCGCCCCGGTGTTTCTGGATACGAATATTGTTGAGATCGCAACCGCAATGGTCGCGAGCCTGAAAGCACAAGGTTGTAGCTCGGTTATTTTCCTCAGTCACTTAGGTCTGAGCTTAGATCGTGTCATAGCTACTTATGTAGATGGTATCGACCTCATCGTTGGCGGTCACGACCATTTTCTCCTTGCCAAGCCTGTTATGGTGCAAAACGCTCAAAGCTCGCATCGAACACCCATCGTTCAAGCTTCATCCTTCTATCATAACATTGGCAAAGTTCAACTCGTCATCAACAACGACAAACAGGTAGAGGTACTCGATGCCGAAGTCCTACCTGTGCGCGAAACAACGCAAGAACATCCGCAAGTCAAAGCAGTTGTCGATGCATTGATGGCCGACATTGAAGCGACCTACGGCAAAATGTTTAGCGAACAGATTGCGATAGCAGACGATGATTGCGCCGAAATGGTAACGGATGCCCTCGAACCGGGCTCACACGATACCCCGGTGGGTAACTTGGTCAGTGATGCTTACCGTGCCTTTGGTAAGACCGATATCGGTATTCAGCCGGGTGGTTCAACTGCGGAGCAACTGTACAAAGGTCCACTTGTAGCCGACGATATTTTCCGCGTCAGCGGTTATGGTTTCAACCTTACGAATGGTCTAGGTTATCGCATGGTCAATTGTACACTCAGCGGTGCTGAAATCGCAGGTGGTCTCGAATTTGGCCTAGCCGACATTGAAAACAGTGATGACTTCATGCTGCAATGCTCCGGACTAAACTATCGCTACAATTCCTTGGCAGCGCCATTTCAACGCCTACTATCCGTTAACGTACACGGTGCGGCGCTCGATCCGCAGAAGGATTACACGCTCTGTGTGAACGAATTCGTGGTCGCCTTTCTTCAATTTCTCAACATACAGCCACGCGACGTGTACATGTTCGGAGATACCACGGAGTTTCAAGTTTTGGCCGCCTATTGCATGGCTTTGAATCATGTGAACGCTCATCAAGAAGGACGCATTATTGCCGACAAAATCGACAACGTCGAGAACAGTTCACCGGCACTCGTTAAGAATCTGCTTTGTGCACCAAACCCCGCAGACAGCTTTACTCGTATCACATTCGATGCACCTCCGGGCGCAGATGTTCGGGTAGAGATTTTCGATAGCCGTCTCCGTCACCTACGTTCGCAGCAGCTCACCAACAGTACGTCGGCTGAACAAGGATGGCAACTAAGCACCTCTGACTTAAGTAGCGGTACGTACTATCTGCGCTGGACAATCAATGGTCAAAGCTCATTCAGTATTCTGCACGTTGTTCACTAGAAAACTGACCTAAGCGTGCCTCGCGAACGTTCTTGTTAAGCTTAATGGCTCAGAGCAGGTGGCACACATGATGCCACTTACTACACGAAACGTCAACAAACACAAAAGCAGCCCCACCTTTCGGCGGGGCTGCTTGTTTGTGTGTGGTGATACTGTAGTAAGCGTTCCGTGATGATGCCCGGAGCAGCTTGTTGATGTACTCACTTGCATTACTTTCTGTTCGCGAACTCTTAGCGAACATCTTGCAAACTTCTTCGTTCGCGACTGACTCTACTCTCCTTGTCCGGCAGAGTAGGCTTTCTTTCCATTGAAGTAGTAAAGGTTTTCAGTTTGCACCACATCAATGCTTAGTTCTTCTGCTTTGCGGAGGAGCTCAATAATATCGTTCTTCGTGATAAGATCGCCCTCTTTCGGAGCTTGGTAACGACAGCGCCAGTGGTCCGTACAGAATGTTTCCTTAAAGCCCTCCGGCCACACAACGATTCCGCGGTTTCCGATCATGGTTAAAGCACAATGTTCGCTGTTCATGGGACGCATCATTTTTGCCAATTCAGCAGCGTCGGTACCTCGGTAATGAATGAAGAGGTCGACGCCCATGAGTTCCTTAATTGCAGCCGGTCTACGTGTATAATGCGGAAGCACAGGAATTGCACCGGATGAATGCTCTGCAGCACGAAGAACTTTGGGCATTGATCCCAGGTTTGCTATAACGGCATCTGCAAACTCACGAGTTCCAACCAAGCGTGAACTGTGCGAGGGATCGTAGATATCGGCCGTATGAATACCCTGTTCCAAGGTAACCAACCATGCATTGTCGATCTTCTCCGCAATATCGCTTTGCCCGATATGATGCAACATCATCAGTGCACCATGAAGCAATCCGGATGGATTGGCAATATTCTGTCCGGCTATTGTTGGTGCCGATCCGTGAATGGCCTCAAACATGGCACACTCTTCACCAATATTCGAACTACCGGCAAGACCAACGGATCCAGCGATTTGAGCGACGACGTCGGAGACAATGTCACCGTAGAGGTTTGGTAGCACTACAACATCGAAATTCTCAGGGGTATCTGCCAGACGAGCTGCGCCGATGTCAATGATCAAGTGATCGTTTTCTATTTCTTGATACTCCGCCGCGATTTCGTCGAATACTTGATGAAACAGTCCGTCGGTCTGCTTCATGATATTGTCCTTTGTACAGCAGCTTACCTTTTTGCGTCCATGGTGACGTGCATACTCAAAGGCATAGCGGATAATCTTCTCACAGCCCGGACGTGATATAATCTTCAAACATTGCACGACCTCATCAGTCTGTTGATGTTCAATACCCGCATAGAGATCTTCTTCATTTTCACGGATAATGACAACGTCAAGATCGGGATACTTTGTTCGTACGTAAGGGTGATAGCTGACGCAAGGACGAACATTGGCGTACAATCCTAAAAACTTTCGGGTACTCACATTCAAGCTTTTGTAACCACCGCCCTGAGGAGTGGTGATGGGAGCTTTAAGGAAGACTTTATTGCGACGAATGACATCCCAGGCCTCCTTTGCTATTCCGGCTGAATTCCCCCGCAAGTACACTTGCTCGCCGACTTCAATTTCCTCGGTCACAATACGAGCACCTGCTACACGGAGTATTCTCAGTGTTGCCTCCATAATCTCCGGTCCTATTCCGTCGCCGCGTGCAATGGTAATGGTCGTAGCTGCATTCATCCGCACTGTCCTTTCCTGTTGTGATTGGTGATGCTACAAATATCGGCGTAGCATATCATAGATATTAATTTATATTTACTATGAATATCATAAGCATTGCTTATGATCAAACTTGCACCATACTCTGTATTCTCATGAACTACACTTTGCACCAGCTTCGCGTTTTTGTCAAAGTCTGTCAGACGAAGAGCGTCACAAAAGCCGCCGAGGAGTTGTTTTTGACTCAGCCGGCCGTTTCCATCCAACTCGGGCAGTTTCAGAGTCACTTTTCTACGCCGCTAACGGAAGTAGTCGGTCGCCGTTTGTACATCACGGAATTCGGAAAGACGATTTCTGAAGCTGCCGAGCGTGTCTTGGCAGAGGTGGCTGAAATTGAATATCGGACGCAGGCTGTGGAATCCCAAGTCAGCGGGCGTCTACGTTTTGCTATCGTAGGTACGGCTCAGTATGTACTGCCGTTTATCATTCGCGACTTTATGCAACGCTTTCCCGCTGTCGAGATCTCTGTAGATGTCACGAATCGGCGCCGTGTGATGCAAAGTTTGCAGAGTAACGACGTGGATTTTGGACTCGTGTCACTTCTACCCGAGTCCGATCAGTTTAACAGTATTGAGCTGATGGGCAACAATCTGCACCTTCTTGCAGCACAAAGCTTGGTTCCTGATGCACGACCATCCAAACGACACATAGAATCCCTTTTGTTTGTGTATCGTGAAACCGGTTCAGGAACCCGCGACATGATGGAACGAATAATAAAAGAATCGGATGTACGCGTACAACGCCGTTTAGAGTTAAGCTCGAATGAAGCTGTAAAGCAGGCCCTCATTGCAGGTTTAGGCTGTTCAATTATTCCACTAATCAGCGTAAAAAATGAACTGACCCAAGGAGTGTTGCGTATAATCCCCTTAAAAGGTCTCCCAATACGCTCCACCTGGCGATGTATTTGGCGCAGGCAAAAACGCTTGAGTCCGGCTGCCGATGCTTTTGTGCGCTACGTACAAAGTGAAAAGAAACATATTTTGGCAGAGCACTTTGGTTGGTTAAAGGACTATGCTGTTTAAAACCACTACTTCATAGAATTGAGAAATAATTAGTCGTAAAAACGCGCTTCACTGCTGCTACACCGCTATTCCTGCTATTTTGTGTGATTCATCCACACAAGGCGTGCGTTATGTCTGTGCTTCAGCACTTTGTTCGTCCCCACAGTACTCCACGTCCATTTCAGTATACCCTTCACGGCGACACCATTAGCGACCCTTGGCAGTGGCTTGAGGACCGTACAGACCCCGATGTTGCGAAGTGGAGTGCTTTGCAGCAGGACTCAGTTTTATCCGTGTTTCATAGTCTACTGGAACGTTACCCCCGTGTTAGTTCCGAGCTTGATCGCGTCGAGCGCCGTCCTCGCTCATTCACACCGCACTTTGTCAACAAGCGCGCGTACTACTTAAAGAATGTTGATCAGGTTCCACAACCGGTTCTGTGCACAGCCGATTCGGAGACGGAACGGGTGCTCGTAAATCCGGTGGAGCTTTGCCAAAGCGACGAGTTTTCCATTAACTATTATGCCCTAAGCCCGGACCGCACACTCTGTGCCGTTGGGATACAACAACGCGGATCTGAAACCTTAGATATCCATATCATCGATGCACTCAGCGGCGAGCAGCGCTTTCCTATTCTCCGCAGTGTGCGCGACTTCGTATGGAATCGTGATTCGCGAAGTTGTTACTTCAAGCCAATCAATCAAACGGATTTGAACGATCAACGTCCTTGGATCATTCACTACCATGTTCTGGGCACACAGCGTGAGCTCGATACTCAAGTCCATGCAAGTCCGGCGGCAGATACCTACGTTACGGCGTTCGTGAGCGACCGCTCACACTTCGATGGCTTTTTTGAGTTTCGTGGTCAAGCCGTAGAAATTCACACGCGCGGAAATCAACAGCGCGACAAAGCACAGACGGATACGCTGCTTTACAAGCACGATGCCGTTATGGCTTATCCCATGCCCCATGGAGAATATGTGTACTGGTATAGTGCTGCCGGTGGCGGACGTGGCTTAATACTGCGAACCAAGCTTAGTGCTCCGGCCTTCGACAAAGCCGCTGTGTTTATTGCCGAGCATGAACATACCCTTGTTGGAATTGACTTTAGCGATCGACATGTCATTGTCGTTCGCCGAAATGGCTTGCACTGGTACATGCACATTTATGATCAAGATGGCTCCGTCCTTCATCAAGTGGAAGCGCCCAAAGGCGCGTCTATTTTGGGGATCCGATGCGATAGTTCTGACAATCAATGGTATGTGACCACGGTTTCATGCATTCAAGCGAAGACGGTGTATCGTTTCGATCCCATACTCTTGAGTTTTGAAACGGCATGGACGGACGACGTTCAAGCTGAACTTGACGAGTACGAAACGCGCGTAGAGTATTGTCGTTCAAAAGACGGCACCTCCGTCCCCCTCAGCATCACCTGCTCCAAAAACCTTCCTCTCGATGCCTCTCATCCCGTATTGATCAAGGGATATGGCGGCTTTAGCTGCGGGGTTGAACTGCATTACGATCCCACTTCTGTTTCCTTCATCCAACGTGGAGGCATTTTAGTGCATGCGGGAATACGTGGCGGTGATGAGTATGGCGAGGAATGGCATCGCGCAGCGATGCTTGAAAAGAAACAAAATTGCTTTGATGATTTCATTTCGGCAGCCGAGTACCTAATTGAGCAAGGCTACACACGTGCGCAGCGCATCGCTATTCAGGGTGCGTCGAATGGCGGATTACTTGTTGGTGCCGTGAGCTGTCAGCGTCCTGAGCTTTATGCGGCGGTCGTGTGCGATGTTCCTCTGCTCGACATGCTGCGCTATGTTCACTTCTCCATCGCCCGCTTCTGGATTCCGGAATACGGTGATCCCGATCGCGAAGAACACTACAAATTTCTAAGGTCCTATTCTCCCTATCATCAGCTCAACGGTCAGCTCAACCTTCCTCCAATGCTGGTGTGTGTAGCGCAGAACGACACGAGAACTGATCCTTTGCATGGACGAAAGTTCGTCGCAGCTGCACAAAACGGGCTTGGGCAGAAGAATCCTGTCATGCTGTGGGTGGACGAATTTTCAGGACACCAGGGAGGCAGTCCAACGCACCATCGCATTCGTGAAAGCCAAATTCGCTGGCTCTTTATTTTTGAGGCATTGGGCATCTCGGACCGACCACTCTCGTAGCGTTGTTAGGAACTTATTGATCGTGGTTTTACAGCATCTTTTTCGCTTCTATCCGGCAATTCTTTTCTCCCGCATTCGTTGATGCACACCTATGCAGACCTCAGATGAAGCTATTCTCCGTGTGGAAGGCCTTCAAAAACGCTTTGGGAGTTTTGAAGCCGTAAAAAACGTGAATTTTACGGTCTATCGCGGTGATGTGTTTGGCTTTCTTGGACCGAACGGAGCAGGAAAAAGCACGACAATACGCTGTATCACATCGCTCATGAACTATGATGCCGGTAGCATCCGTGTTTTTGGCGGCGATCTGCGTCACAAGCGCACAGCCATCCTTAGCCGCGTAGGCTGTATCATTGAGAAACCTGACTTCTACAAATACCTCAGCGCCGAACAAAACCTCAAGCTAGCTGCAAGAATCAGCGGATCGACCATCAGCAAGAGGAAGATCTCTGAAATGTTAGACTTTGTTGGTTTGAAGGGTCGCGAGAAGGATAAAGTCAAAGGCTATTCGCAAGGAATGAAACAGCGCTTGGGCTTAGCCCAAGCCTTACTGCATGATCCTGAGTTGATTATCCTTGATGAGCCTACCAATGGCTTAGATCCACAGGGAATTGTCGAGCTGCGAAATCTCATTCTTCGTTTACGTGACGAGCACAGCAAAACAATCGTCATCTCATCACATCAACTCTCAGAAATTGAATTGATCAGCAATCGCTTGGTGATCATTAACAAGGGAGTATCTCTCGTAGAGGGTTCGGTAGCAGAGCTCTTGCATGCCGATGAACTCCTTATCTCACTTGAGTTAGATTCTGTAGCGAAGGCGCGACAGCTCATTCAGCAACATTTTCCGGATGTCACGATTGAGTCTGAAGATGCGACGCGTCTTCACATCAGCATGCACAAGGAGCGCGTCGCCGCCCTCAACCGCATGCTGGTCGAGCACCGGATCGAAGTCTCGGGCATTGAGTCACGTCGCAAACTCGAAGAATTTTTCATCTCGATTGTAAACTCATGATGTTCTTTAACAGCATCATCAACGAATGCATTAAGATTGCCGCCAAACCTAGGTCCTATCTAGGCCTGGGAGCTATCACCCTGTTGGTAGGTGTTGTACTGTTTGCACTGCGTGCCGACGGAAACAACTTCATTGGTTTTGCGACTGCCAGCTTCGAGCAAACACTTTCCTTTCATGGCAATATTCTGAATGGAAACCTGGTGGCCTTCATCATTATGCAGACCCTCATCATCCACGTGCCTCTGTTGGTTGCGCTGGTAACGGGAGATCTTGTGAGCGGCGAAGGTGCAAGCGGAACAATTCGTTTGCTGCTGACCAAGCCATTGTCACGTAGCAGCATTCTTCTCTCCAAATTCGTGGCCGGAGCGAGCTATACCGCCGTCATTATTCTGTGGCTTGGCGTGCTGGGTATCCTAGTCGCACGAAGCATTTTTGGAGTAGGCGATGTAGTCGTATTGAATTCCGACGGTCTGGTGATTCTGCAACAAAGCGACATACTATGGCGCTTCGCATATGGATTGCTGGTTGCATGGTTGGCGCTCTTGACCGTTGCGACGCTATCCATTACGCTGTCGTGTTTTAGTGACAACTCCATTGGTCCCATTGTAGCCACCATGGCGATCATCATCCTCTTCACCATCATTGCCAGTTTGGACGTCCGAGTGTTTGACAGCGTTCGACCTCTACTCTTCACCACACACATGGCAGCGTGGCGCAGCTTTTTTGAAGATCCTTTGCCGATGGAGGACATTCGGCGCTCAATCATCGTGCTCGTCTCGCACATCGTCATTCTGCTCAGCATCGCCCTGTGGCGATTTCAAACCAAAGACATCAATGCCTAAGAATAGTCTCAGCGCACAGTACACACTGTACTCACCGTACACGGACCACATGACACGTCTTACCCTTCGACTTCAAACCTACTTCCGGTACACGCTGCTGTCGGTTATTCTCGGCAGCTCAAGCCTCTATGCCGAAGACGCGGAACAACTCCTGAGCAGAATCACGGCTACCATGCAGAAAGTCAAAGACTATAGTGCATCGGTGACGATCACCCCGGATATCCCCCTCGTGAATATTCAGCCTGTCGAGGCCACAGTGTACTTCAAGACACCCAACAGTTTTCAACTTGAGAGCAAGAGCATTGCCATCCTTCCCAAACAGGGTTTCATGGAGCTCAATCGCATTGTGACGCGTCGTGATCTGTTTAGCGCTGTCGCCACCGGCAGCGAGAATGTTGCCAACCATCCTGCCAAAGTCTTGACACTGCTTCCGAAGTCAGATACGATGGACGTCATATTGGCGAAGCTCTGGGTAGATGAATCTGCCGGAGTGGTTCTCAAAGCTCAAATCACCACGCGTTCGGCAGGAACCATAAATGTGGAGTATCTCTATGGTGGTTATAAGGCCTTTGGTTTGCCGGATAAAATCACCTTCATTGTCGACGTCAAGAAATTCAAGCTCCCTAAAGGAGTGACCACCGACTTTAACCGTAGTCGCAAGGCTGAAGAAGAACAGCGCGAACGCAAGTCCGGCACCATTAGCATCAGTCTGAGTAATTACAAGGTTAACAAAGGACTTAGCGACGAGATTTTCAAGAAAAAGTAGTGTCAAAGCGGTGCTCACGCAGCCTCCTTCGAATCTCCGTAATCCTCCGCAGTTGTCGGACCCTTGATTTTTTTATATTGACCGATTCACTCAATAGAGGACATCATCGGTCATGGCCAAAAACTCCAAGAAGCAGAATAGAACCGGCGGAGCGGAAGATCGCACTCAACAGGCTTCTTCTCAGGCCTCGTCGTCGCGAAGCTCACGCAAGCAATCCAAAGCACTTGATGCCGGGTTGCGCTCAAAACTGCTCCTCTTCCTGGGTATTGGTCTGCTTCTGACCTTTATCGCGTACATTCCGACACTAAAGGCTGACTTTATCAATCTCGACGACAACGATTACGTCTACGCCAACGAGGTCATTCGCTCCTTCTCAAACCTGAAGAGCATGATAAGTCAACCACTGCAGGGCAACTACCATCCCTTGACGGTTATCAGCTTGGCGCTGAACTATGCCATCTCCGAAAATCAAGCCGGGAGCTATCACCTAGTCAATGTGCTCTTGCACCTTGCCAACACTGCCCTTGTCTTCTTCTTTGTGTGGCAGCTCAGCAATCGTAACCTGATAATCTCCTTCTGTGCTTCGTTATTTTTTGGTGTGCATCCAATGCACGTAGAATCGGTGGCATGGATATCGGAGCGTAAGGATGTGCTCTATACCTTCTTCTACCTTTTGGGATTAATGGCCTATGTTCGCTACGTTGATCGTCGCGACACGAAGTCGCTTGTGCTCTGCTTTCTCGCCTTTGCCTGTTCCATTGCCTCCAAGCCGGCTGCCATTGTTTTTCCTGCGACACTCTTCACACTCGACTTCTATCGCGAGCGAGATTGGAGCACGAAGCTTATCCTTGAGAAACTTCCCTTCTTCGCGGTTTCGCTCATCATGGCTCTGCTTACCCTTCAAGCACAAAGTGCCGGGGGAGCTACCGATACCAGCAATGCCTTCGGACTTGAACAGCGCTTCTTCTTTGGCTTTTACTCTTTTATGATGTATGTCGCCAAGGTGTTCGCTCCTGTCAACCTAGCCATATTCTATCCCCTGCCCACGATGCACACTTCGCTGCCGGTGTTCTACTATGTAGCTCCACTTGCTGTGCTTGGTCTCTTCGCCGGGTCCTACGTAGCCTTTAGAAAAGCTGCTCGTGAAAAGATCTATCTCTTTGGCTTGGGCTTCTTCTTTATCAACCTCGTCCTGGTACTGCAGTGGAAGGTCATTGGTAGTACGATAATGGCCGAGCGCTATACCTACGTGCCGTACATCGGACTCTTCATTATTATTGGCTGGGTGCTTAACAAGTACTTTGCTGCAAAGCAACACCTTGCACTTGGACTCATCAGCGCCGTCGGAGTCGTCTTCTGCGCTTTAAGCTACGTCCACGCAGGGGTCTTTCAAAACAGCGTTACACTATGGGAGAATGCCATAGCCAATCAGCCCTCCGAGCGCGCCTATACGAGTCGCGCCTCCTCATTCCGAACTGAAGGCAAGTTAGATTCCGCATTGGCCTACTACGATAAAGGCCTGGCTCTCTTTGAAAATGATCAGTGGGCTCTGTGTAACCGAGCAAACATTTACTTCGATAAGCATCAAGATTCGTTGGCACTGCTTGACTACTCTCGTGCGCTCGCCATCGTTCCGAACTTTGTACCGGCTTACACGAACCGCGGTGCACTCTACGTGCGAGCGGGTAAGTATGATCTGGCTATTGCCGATCTCAATAAGGCGATCGAACTCAAGCCGACAGACCGTAGTCCGTATCTGTACAGAGCCATCTGCTATTTCAATAGTGGACGCCACGCCCAGGCTATACCGGATTATGAGTTTGTCTTACGCGGTACCCCCAACGACATCGACAGTCGCTTTTCGCTTGGAGTGTGTTACAAAGTCGGCGGACAATACGAAAAGGCAATCTCGTGTTTTTCGGAGAGTTTTGTCAAACGTCCTAACGCCCTCACCCTCCAAATGCGCTCAGAGTGCTCAGCAGCACTTGGTCGCATCGATGCTGCCCGCGCCGATGCTCAAGGGGCTATGAAAGCCGGGGCCAGACTGAGTCCGGAGTACTTAGCAAAGCTTGGTCTCTAAACATGAGCATCAACACAGATTGAAGCTTTAGTGGTCAAAGCACCTTTGAGGGAGGACGCGTAGCGTACTCCCTAGTAAAAAAAACACTCTAAAAGCGCGAGCAGCAGTGCGCATTTCCGTACAGGTCCCACTTAGAGCCAGTATTCTCACGGATTGATTCTGCACTTTGATTCTTCTTATATTCAGGATCAGGGTTCTTGAATTCCTTCGAATCAAGTGGACCGCAGGTCATCCAAGGCAGTATTTACGAATCGATACTATGAAGAATAATAAAGCGTCGAAGTCGGAGAAAGACCAAAAATCTTCGAAAAATCAGCGATCCGAGCAAGCCAGCTCAAAAAAGAAAGCACCGGTCAGCAAGAACCTGATCATGATGCTCCTTGGCTTGTGCGTGGTGCTTAGCGCAATTGCGTACATCCCTTCAATCAATGGACAGTTCGTGAATTGGGATGACGACGACTACGCGGTGGGCAATGAAGCCATTCGAAGCTTCAATAATTTGAAGACCATTGTGACAGTTCCCGTTCAAGGTAACTATCACCCGCTCACCATGCTGAGCCTAGCCTTCAGTTATTCGATGTCGAATAACAACACCAACACGTCGCCTTATCACGTGTTGAACATTCTCCTGCATTTGGCTAACACCGTGTTGGTCTTCTTCTTCATTCATAAGCTTTCCAAAGGAAATCTTGTGATGAGCTTTGCAACTGCACTCTTCTTTGGTGTGCATCCTATGCACGTGGAGTCCGTTGCGTGGGTCTCTGAACGCAAAGACGTGCTGTACAGCTTCTTCTATTTGCTTGCTGCCCTGAGTTATTTGAAGTACACAGACAGCAATTCGAAGATGGGCTATGCCATGAGTCTGTTCTGGTTCGTACTCTCTTTGGCTTCGAAGCCGGCCGCCATCATTTTTGCTGGGACATTGTTGACCATCGACTTCATGCGCCAACGCAAACTCAGCGTCAACCTACTTCTCGAAAAACTACCCTTTCTCTTTTTCGCGGGCATCCTCACCTATTTGACATTAAACGCACAGAAGACAGTTGGAGCAACGGATACAGCCGGACATTTCGAGCTTGGCAATCGGTTCTTCTTCATGTTCTACGGATACATGATGTACATCATTAAGCTCATCGCTCCGTTTAACCTGGCAGCCTTCTATCCCCTGCCACCTGTCAATGAAACATTGCCTATTGAGTACTTCTTGTCGCCCATCGTGTTCATCGCAACGGCTGCGCTGGCATGGTTTACGCGTAAGGATTACCCCATCATCGCGTGGGGTTTCGGTTTCTACTTGGTCAATCTTGTCCTCGTGTTACAATTCAAGGTTATCGGTTCTGCCATTATTGCCGACCGCTACACCTACATGCCGTACATCGGACTCTTCGCAATCGGCGGTTGGGCTCTTGATAAAATGTTTTCCGGAAAGCAGGCTACCTCGTTTGCTGTCATAGGTACCCTAGGACTTGTACTGACAGGCCTCAGCTATCAACAGGCAGGAACATGGAAAAGCAGTGCGGCCTTATGGGACAATGCCATTGAGAAGGTTCCCTCGGAGCGCGCGTATGTAAACCGTGCCACCATGCTCCGCAAAGAAGGAAAGTCGGATTTGGCTTTGGAGTATTACAATAAAGCGATGAAGCTAAACAAGGTCGATCATGAAGCCTACTGTAACCGCGCGAACATTTACTTCGACAAAGGCATGGATTCCATGGCTCTGGCAGACTACGCCCAGGCACTCGAACTGCGTCCGGATTTTGTACCGGCACTCGATAATCGCGGAGCACTCCTGGCGCGCGCCGGACGTTCAGCTGAAGCACTCAAAGATCTGAACCGCGCATTGGAGATTAATCCAAACTACAAGTCAGCCTATGCCAACCGCGCCGTGACTCTCTTTGATCTCAAACGCTTTCCTGAGGCTATTGAAGATTTCCGCAAGTATATCAGTTACTATCCAGAAGACGTAGACAATCGCAACTCGGTGGGTGTATGTTACCAGATGATGGGACGTCACGATCTGGCTCTTGAGCCATTCAACGAATGCATTCGCTTGAACCCCAAACCAATGTTCTTCTTGAATCGCTCCTACAGTTACAATGCACTTGGCAAACTCGACCAGGCGCGCGCAGACGCTCTTGAAGCCAAGCGACGCGGAATGCAGGTTCCCGAGCCCTATCTCCGAAAAGTTGGCGCACTCTAAGAATACATATTTGTTAGTCCTCACGAAAAAAGGCTCGGTGCACACCGAGCCTTTTTTGTTGCGAATACGTTGTAGAATGCAGGAGGCTTTTCTTCATGCGGTGCACTTTGTGCCCCGCTTGCGCAATGCTCGATTAGTTGACCGGAGTTTCTACGCGCATACGAACCGTACGGTTATAGAAGCGTCCTTCCGGAACTGCATTGTCGAACATACTCGTCTCCCCTACACCTTCCACGCGTGCACCACGTACGGCAAGAACTTTGGCTACGGCGTTTGCACGTTGCTCCGACAAATTCTGGTTGAACTGCGGATCGCCCATGGTGTCGGTGGACCCTACGATGTAGACAGAGGAGCTAGGCGACATCTCCTTTTTAATATTCTGGAGATAGAGTTGATTGTCCGGCTCGACGTCTGCTTGGCTATAGCCGAATGACATAAGAGTGTAACGATCGATCTCTTTGTCACCAATGCGTTCACGACGCTTCTTCTCGATGGTGATTTGTTCGACTGCTATCGATTGCGCATCAGTGCTGTAACTCTGCGCCTTTTTGTCGATTACGGAAAGAGTGTATTGCAACGGTGTTTCGCTTCGCGGCATGGAAGTGGCGTTTTCGTCCAAGTGCCAGTCCAGCGTCTCAGGTACATCACTACGTCCGTTAAAAGCCTGAATCAAACGACTATCCTGCGAGGCAGCCAAACTGTAACTACCTACTTCCGCTGCCGCGCGAACACTTGTGTGGAAGCGAATGATCGGCGGATTGGCAATGCGCAGTGTATCACGCGTCACCAGAGGCGCAAGAATTTCCGGATCATTGCTACTGAGCTCAACACGACGGTTCTCTGCATTGCCTTCTTCTTTATTGATATTCGAAGGGTTAGCAGGAAGGTTGCGTGCTTTGGTATCGATGCGCGTAGGGTCAATAGCCCACACGCTAACAAGATAGTTCTTTACGACCTCGGCTCTACGTTGCGACAACTGAAGATTAACGCGCTCGGTTGTCTCATTGGAGTTACAACCTACCAGACTAATCTTTGCACTTGGTCTATCGCGCAATCGTTTACCAACAATGTTCAGGACATCGTAGTACACTGCGAGAAGAGATGAGTCGTTAAATTTTTCCGGTTGGAAGGTGCTTGTCGCACCCGGTGCCATTTGTCGGTATTGCAACGGCAACTCACCGGAACCTGCACCGAAGAACACGTAAGGCAACAAGGGTTTGTGCGTGCGCGCCAAGAATTCTTCAACGCGAATCTTAAGCGCATCTTCTTCTGATGCATCCGGGCTTTGCATTCCGTATGCTTTTACAGCGGCGACAAGCAAATCCTTTTGTCCGGCCGGCGCGTCGGGCAAACTGATTTGCGAAGGAGAGTACTTCAATGCGATTCCTAAGCGTAAGGAGTGCGCTTTCCAGCTTGAGTCGGCCACGACGTTGGTCAGAGCATGTGAGTAGAACAACTCCGGTGTGAGAAACCAAACACTACCGCGTCCTAGAGGAATATCATAACTAGCACCAATACTCAATGAAGCTTGTAATGCCGATGCAGCTGGCAAGTCGCCGGAGCCTACGGCCGGTGGAGTCGTCAGCTGTCCTCCGGCCGGCGACGTCACTTCCTCTGTTTGAGTAAAGCTTTGTCCAAATGCCATTCCAATCATAACGCCGCCTAAAAAGGTCAGACGCTCCGTAGCTCGGTAACCGACCAAGGGCTCGACATAGATCTTCGCGAGTGTCGCGTCCACTTGGTGATGTATTGAGCCCGGTACAGCACTTCCGTTCACATTAAATGTGCGCGGCTCATCTTGTTCGAAAAGTGCTGTTTGGTTGAGGTAACCCAGTCGAGCACTCAGCAACCAACCGGAATTGATTGGCGTTTGGTAGAGCAAGCCGAGATCGATTCCATGTCCTTTTCCGGAATGAAAGACAGGAGAGCAACAGGGGATTGTGGGCAATGCCTGGAAGTCGGCGCTATGACTTGCAATAACATAGTGTCCGAACAATCCGAAAGCACTCCGATTTAACTGGGCCGATGAGCTACTGCTTAAAAGCATCATGCATGTGCACAGCATGCCTAAAAAGCGTGATGTCAGAGAGAGTGCCAATCTAGTTTGATGTGATAGTGTAATAGAATGTGGAGTTGTTGTATGCTTCTGTATCATGGTTGCACCTCTATCAGAATGGTGTTGGTGCCGCCTTGTGCACTCATTTTGAGCGCATACATACCGGCGGTCAAGCCGCTCAGCGGCAAGGCAATTGTGCGCGATCCTTTTGACAGTGTACCGTTGTAGACGTGATGGACAGAGCGACCTAGGGCGTCATGCAGATCGATGCTACAATCAGCGATGTCATCACTAAGCTCGAGTGATATCGTCGCTTGATCCCTTGCAGGATTCGGTATAACGTTCATCGCACTGACTGAGCTCACGAAAAGTCTCGCGCTTCCACGAGCTCTACAAACGCCGGCCAGCCTGAACGTGTCGGCGATCGTGCTTGTGGGGATCGAACAACGATCCCAGCGGACGGAGTCGATACGAATACTCGTGGATTCAGCGGCACCCAAGGTGCCGATATAGTTTAGACTCTTGCTCATTATGCCATTGTTGAATCCGACGCGAATCGGAACAACGCGGTCTTGCGCGCCAACAAGATTACCACCTTGTTCACCTGCACTTGGCGCAAGAGGGTAGCGATTCATGTGGAGATATACGGTTGCTGAATCGGCAGGACATGTGCTCAGGTTAGTACCACCGGCGCTGACACGAAGTTGAACATCTTGTCCGTCCAAAGCAGAGTCGAGCACACTCACAACGAACCGAGCACTTTGAGGAACAAAATGGATGTTCGTGGCGGGACTCACACTGCTACATCCGGCCGTATCAGTCACTCGTACTGCGTATTTACCATCGCTGGTAACTGTCAGCTGTTGTGCCGTGCTACCTACAATAGCCACGGAGTCGTTCAACCACTGGTACTGCAGTCCCGGTGTGGCAGAGAGGACCACGACATTGCAGGGACAAACATTCGTGTCTGCAGCAAAAGGACTAATGCTTGCCGTGGGCAAGGGGAGAACGGTGAGCTGCATCGTATCGCGATTTGTGCAGCCAAATTGATCTCGAATAAAGAGCTCGTAGCGGTATGTTCCGGCTACGTCCGTCGTGACAACTCCGGCAACGACCGATGAGTCGGCCATAGCCGGTGCTCCCGGCGTTAGACGCGTCCAGCTTTGTGCAGCAGCGCCGGCTGCAACCGCATTCATACGATATACAGATCCCGAGCAGATCGATGCGTCGGCTCCTGCATTAACACTTGGCAGGGCTCGGAAGACAACGTGCAAGGTGTCTGAGTTGTAACAGCCGTTTGCATCGCGTGCGCGCAGCCAAATAGTCGCATTTTGATTTAGCGTAATGGAAGCGCTCGTTTCCGTTGTACTCCATTCATATCCGCTTAGAGTAGCAGGTGCATTGAGTACAATGCTTTGTCCCTGACAGCTATAAGTTGTGTCGTTCGAAATAGCCGCAGACGAAGAAATCGAGACGCTTGGCAAGGGTAATACTTTTATGCTAATGCTGTCGGTCCACAAACAACCGTTGGCATCGCGAACAGTAGCATAGTATGTGGTTGTGGTGGTAGGTCTCACATGGACGATGTTCCCATTGAGATTACCCGGAGTCCATACAACACTTGTTACACCGGTCGCCGTGGTACTGAGTTCCACATCGCTTCCCGAGCAGGTAGTGTTGTTGGCTGCGTCCGTATTCAGGGTGAAGAAGGGTTTGGGGAACACATTGAGATTGACCGTTCGCTGCACTGTACATCCGCGGCTGTCGCTCACCGTCACCGTATAGGCTGTTGCAAAACGCACACTGGCCAGTGGCTGTGCGACATTTGGACTATCCAAGCCAACCGAGGGCGTCCACGAGTAACTCATTCCACTCACGGCAGGAATACCGATACGTGTCGGTATGCCGGAACAAACGGTGGTGTCTGAACCTGCATAGTTTGGAATAAAGAGATCTTGCGGAAAATTCGGAAGACCCCATTGCATTGGTCTCACGAAGGTTAAGGCATTGTCGTTATAAATGGGAGTAGTGGCATCGGGGTTGGAAATCGTTGCGATAACTGTTGTCGTGTTTCTCGCGACATAGATTTTTCCATCGGGAGCAAGTTCCATGTATCCAAGAGCAGCAGTGGAGCGACCAATTGTTAGACCACTGGCTTGAATGTTCGCTGCATTCATATCGAAGCGCATGATCGAGTCTGCGGGACCCGACCATCCGGAGTTCACATAGAGATAGCGACTACTCGGAGAGAAGGTCACACCATAACAGAACTTTTTGGAGCTGACGCTAAGAGTGCGAAGATTACTCAATACTCCTGTAGCATTGTCAAAGTCCATTAACAAGCAATCGGCACCGTAATGAGCAGATACAAGATGACGTCCATCCGGCGCTATACACATGGCTCCGATGTTCTCAGTGGTGTTGATGATGTCACTACCCAGCACTGAAGAGATAGGAGTTGGATCCAAGCCCGTAGTGCTGAGCTTGTAGGTATAGTAGCCATGATTAGCCGCACCGGTGCGCTCAAAAACCACCCAATAGTCTACACCGTTGCATGCCCGCGTCGCTGTTACTTTTTCGCTTGTAACACTCGGTGTCAGGGCATTGTTGGTCGACACTACCGCACCTGTACCACCGCTGGCCGAGATGTCGATCACAAAGTGCCGTGCTTTGTCTGTGGCATATCGAGAAGTGGTAAACAAGTGAATGAGAGTGTTCGAGCCCGGCTGTCTGATCAAGAGAGCTGCTTGAGTACTCGACGAATAGTTTGGCGTGAGGTTCGTGGCGATCACGATGTGATTGCGATTCCAGACAGTATTTCCGTCGGAATACAGAAGCAGTGCGCCACTCTGTGCATCACAAATAGAGCTGGTTCCCTCAACGTGAGTGGACTGTCCGTCCAATGTTTGCGTCGGAGGTGATGTGTTAAAGTCCATACCCAACATGTTACCAAAGTACCATCTGTAGGTAGACTTGTCTTGGGCCTGGGTCACCATCCCTGCCCAGCACAACAGCAGCACTAAGTAGTATTTCATTGATGTCCTGTAATAGTGAAGGAAGTACATTTTCAAAATCCAAATCGTCTTGACGAAGCATATTCTACCGAGCTTTTGCATCAGGTAACTGCCGTTATTCCTCTGAGATACTGAGTACCTTGATAGTGTAGCGATCACCAAAGGCCAACTCGTGACACTCTTGTGTCTCGCGGTACCTGTTCACTTTCTATCACGTTATTGTCATTGCGGTGTTTGCACTTTCTGCTAGGCAAACCGGTGCAGCCATCGGCTGTGCCAAGGCAATGACCTTAAGCATAGACCTCGGGCATCAGCCTCTGAAGCACGAAGGCTGAGGTCACACACCATAGTGACATGTCCATGCACACACCACTCAAGTGAGCTATGGAACATGAACGCTGCTACCGACCGGTTCGGCGGTTTAGGTACACTCTTGTCCGTATACTGTTAATCACGAATCCTGATACTATATAAAACACAGCGAAACTTGCGTTCCCTGTGCCACGAAACACATCGTGCTGCATTCGATGTGCATCAGGCATGGTTCGCCACTCTGGGCTACCACTGTACTATCCTTCATTCAACGAGCACTGTACAAATGTGTATCGTGCTCCGGCGATACGCTCACTCTCAGGTGTTCTGAAGCGTATCGCAATCTTTGAGAAACTCACAAAACAGACGCTCCATTCTCCACGAGAAACAGAGCCTTAATCATGGTGATATTTCTCACCTGCTAAAATACTCAGTGCACGGTATAGCTGCTCCACGAAGAGTAAACGAACCATATCGTGCGTCATGGTCATCGCACTCAAGCACATGACACGTGCGGCTCGACTGCGGACCGCGTCGTCTACACCGAAGGCACCGCCGACAATGAAGACAAGCCTTTTTCGCGATGCATTTCGTTCTTTCTGCAGAAATACCGAAAACTCACGCGAGCTGAAGTGCTGTCCGCGCTCATCCAGTAAGACAAGCTGGTCCGAATCCTGCACTTCCGACAGCAGGAGTTTGGCTTCGCGCTGCTTTTGCTCTTGAGCCGACATCGCTTTCACGTTTTTAGGCGTTTCGAGCACTTGAATCTCGAAACTCTCGTAATTGCTGACTCTTTGCACGTACTCACGAATGCCTTCGTTGAGCCACGAAGTCGTTGTTTTACCAATGCATAAGAGTACTATTTTCATCGTCTCGTCCGGATTTCTGCTCAAAGTAGGTAGTTGACTTCGTCCATGCAAATCCCTTGTCTATCGAGTCCATGGACAGCTCCTCCCGTCGTGTTTTTTTCAACACTAATCCAGGCTTCAGTCTCAACATTGTAATTTTGCAGCACCTCACACAAGCAGCATAACTACAGACTAGCATGAAATGAGCTCTGCCCAACCAAGCAGATCTATACTTATTATCAGTTACGATTTTCCGCCTCGTGCCGTACGTGGAGCGGTCCGTGCTGCCCATTTTGCGAGATTCTTCGCCATGAACGACTGGGCTGTTCATGTTGTGTGTTGTGCTCCGGATGGAACGGTGCGGCGCGACGAAGTGTGGGCAGCAGAACTGGAGCAAGCAGGAGTTCTCACTACCCGAACACGAGCATTGAAGCGCGTCGAGGTTTTAGCTGATGGCAGCATCAAAACCGTTGCGCCACAACTCTTATCGCTGCAACAGTGGTTCAAGCAGTGGAATTTTCAGCCTGACGTTTACACCACGTGGCGAAAAGAGGCACGACCCTGTATTGAGCAGATCGTCAAAGAACATTCCATTAATATCATCCTTGGTGTCGCACCACCTTTTAGCGACTTAACGCTGGCGCAGGAAATAGCCGAGAGTTATGAAATCCCATTCGCGGTGGATTACGGTGACGTGTGGCAAAACAATGCTCATACGATCTACCCAACCCCGATGCACGCCAAACGTTCGGCGCGCATGGAGCAAGATCTGTTACGCAAAGCAGCACTGATCCTTACCACGACACGTCGATCGAAAGAGGCTCTGCTGAGACGATTTCGTTTTCTGAATCACGAAGAAATCATGATTGTGCCGCATGGCTTCGAGGAGGATGAATACGCCGCTCTCAAGAACGAGCAGTTCGAAGAAGTGCTCAAAGACAATGCACTGCATATCACTGCCTACCAAGATTTTCATCTGGGTACTTCGCCCAAGCCAATGCTGAAAGCCCTGCGCACACTTTTTCACCAAAAGCCGGAGCTGCGCTCGGTTATTCAGATTAGTATTATTGGAATAGTTCGCGAGTCACACAGGGCTCTGCTTCGCAAGTGGAAACTGAATGATGTAGTGGGCATCTATCCATTGACCGACAGAAAACACGCGTTGCACCTCGTATCGCAATCCGACGCCTTGTGGTACTCAGCTTCAGACGACAGCCCTGCGGACTCTCCCGTCATTGGAGACTATCTCGGTGCGCGTAAAGCGCTGTTGCTCACCTGTCCACCCGGACAAGTCCTAAGTTCCGCTCGCGACTATGCCCCTGTCTTCCACTCGGAACCCAAAAATGTAAAGCGTATCGTTGCACAGTTGGAGGCACTGCATGCAGCGTGGTTGTCCCGCCATCTCGAACCAACAGCCGCACAGCTCGCGAAGACACACAGTTTGAACTACAGTACTAACCTGCGCGAGGTATCAAGACTGCTGGGCATGAATATGAAGCTCTAGCATGTGCCATTCAAGGTCGTACTGAATATCGGCTGATTTAGTACAACCACCTACTGCATTTGCAAATCACTGAAGGCATTGTTGCGTACAATGGCATGCACCTTCATAGGGGAGTGTGCCGGAGAACGAAGCACAAGTGCATCGCAGTTAGCAAGTGTTGAATGCCCGAGAAACAGCGGTCCACAACCAATGCGAATGCTGTAGTCGGAAGCAAACGTGCTGAGGACAATCGTTTGAGATTCCTTCGACGAGAGTTTAACACTGTCGCATACCATCACCAAACGGCCATCTTCTTCCACGCGCATTCCACTCTCGCTCAGAATTACGGTGATACCGTGTCGTGGGTCGCGACGGAAGTCGGTACGTGTCGTGCGAAACTGAATTTCCATTGTACGTTCTGCACTGAAAACAGGGGTACATTCAAATCGATACTGAGTGCAGGCAGGGGCAACAATCACTGCAATTGTATTTGAATCCATATGCATCGCTTCATCGCTGATCTGTTCAATCACCGCGGGATATGTGGCATTCCACACGGTTTGAGCTAAACGCGTTTTTGCATTCAGACGAAATTCATCGGGAGCATACCCGGCCACCTGACTGAGAGTGGTTGGATTTACGAAAAACGATATCAAGAAATACCAAAACATCAGCGTGCTCCATATCCGGCTTTGTTGTAGCGCAGCTCTTCCTCAAAAAAGATGCGATCGAAGAGTCCAACAGAAAGACCAATGTATGTCGACGAAAACGCTCCCAATCCACTACCAAAGGTATTGCTGAAAAAATCGCTCGAAGTATCGAATCCATCACTTGTCACGTATCCCGCAACCAGTGAAATATTCAAGGAACGCGTAGCATACAGACTGAGGCGCGCTCCAATTTGAAACATATTATTGGGGAAGTAAGAGTACTCCATGAAGGGCTCAAGCGAAAGCTCATCGCGCATCAGAGGTTGCCAATACCCCACACGAAGAGGGAGGAGGCCAAGACCGATTGCAGTGCTCGTAATCGTTTTCGGTCCTACAACTACACGTTGTCCGCCAACGACAACCAGATTAAACAACTCCGTACCGGCATAAAAGCGATTGTTCAAGAAGGGCAGAGCCAGTGACACCGGAGCTCCTAGTAATTGAAATCCCTGGATGGGAAAATCCTTCGCAAAGAAGGAATCGTCTTGTCCGGTTCTCAACAAACTAAACTGGAAGAGCCCGATGTTCCACCCTGAATGCGGGTGGTCTTTCCACTCTACGTCGAGCTCAGGAACACGGTTTAGAAAATCCAGCACAGAAATACCGAAGCCAAAGTAGGGAGTTACAAAACTCTGTGTGGACTTCGTTGTGTTGAATGTATTGCCCGGTGCATTGACACCTCCAACGAGTCCAAGGTAGCTTCGCAGATTAAGTCCACCGAGCGAGCCTAAGTCCAGACTACCCCCCAGATTCACATACTGAGACGGATAGAGTCCAACACCAAAAAACGGGGTGATGCTCACATAGGGAATATCTTCTCGCAGATAGTAACGTTTGCGCAAATACAGCGGAAAGTAGCTCATCAGACTTCGCTCATTCGATGCCTCCGCATAGATGGTCTCGACTATACTCGTACCTAAAGTCCAATTTGAGGCGTCTCGAAACCAACGAAGTCGGTACTCCAAAATTCCGAAGCGGTAAAGTCCTCCACCGAATACCGCATTCGCTTTCTCGCTGACATTCTTTGCCAACAGATCTGCGGGGTTGTAATACACACCAAAGATGCCGCATCCAATGCCCTTGTCGGCGCGCGCCGAGCCGATGAGACCTGCGCTCTCGAACAAACCGAGACGTATAAATGCGGGGTATTCGTGACGTTGAATCGAGTCGGTTTGTAACACACTACGCTGGATCTCGACCACGTGAGAGGTGGGAAACACAACGCCATTTTCAATACTCCCCGGTGCATTGCGCTTGGAGTGCTGTATCGTTGTGTCTTCAATTGTACGCGTGTACACATCATCGACAGTACGAGTCATGATGAAACTACAGCTTTGCATCAACAGCGCGCCGAGACACAAGCAGACTAGACCAAAGATTCTGAGTACGTTCAATCGCCAACCTTTCGTGTTGATGCGGTAAAAATAGGAAGCTGAGGCCGTCTTACCGCGCCTCAGCTTCCACTTCTTTGTTGTGGCCTTGCTCACGCAAGGCCTACAGAGCCCTCCGCACTCTCGTTGTCCGCCCGCTCTTCAGTAACATTCTCCGTTCCACTTTCTTCATGGTGCCAGAGAAAGAGCGCTAAGCCGGCCGCGCTATACAGTATCGCGCAGCCGGCAAGAGCCGTCGCCTGCGAATACGAGTCGGCAATCCACCCACTGAGTGGTCCTGTAACGCAAAACACGGCTCTGGTAACCAACTGTCGAATACTCAACACCGTTGCTCGCCGGTCGCTCGGTACCAAACGGTTGATGTAGGTATTGAAGATCGGGTTGTTGATACCACGCACGGCATAGAAACACAAGAGTATCGGCAGAGACCACAAGGATGCCCAGCCTGCACTTCCAAGAAATCCAAAAACCAACAAGGCCATCATCAATCCTATGACTACGCGTTCAGGCAGACTTCGTTCTATCCTGTGAGCATTCATAGAGAACAATCCGACACTGAGATTGAACAATGTCCACGCAACACCGAAGTACCGCACATCCAACGATGCACGTTGAAAGTAGGGCTGCACGAACCACACCATCGTCAGTGTACCTGAACCGATGACTCCGGAAAAGACAAGGAGCCAGCGTAAGCGCTTGTTGCGTATCAACGCACTGTGTGAGATCTCAAGAATGGCTCGAAAACTTCCCTGTGTTGGACGGAAGCGTTGACGCGACGGCTCAACCAAAGACCAAGCCAAAGGAATCATCACAGCCGTCGCCAGCACTTGAGCATAGAGTGGCGTGCGGAGCGACACCGCAGTCAGAAAACCGGCGAGAACACCGGCAACACTCTCCGCAAAATTTGAATACGAAAGTTGACGTCCCTCGGTTTGTACGGATCGCTCGGCAGCACCCAGTTCGCTCAAGGTGTCGAAGAGCATGGCACTATCGGTTCCTGAGATAAAACTGACGCCAACGCCAAGCACGAGCTCTGAAAGCAAGATCATCGCAAATCCATTGGACACCGTATACAGTGCAAAACCAAGTGTGCTACATATGGTTCCCAAAATGAGGGTACGACGTCGTCCGAGCACGTCTGAAAAGTACCCTGATGGAATCTCAAAGAGCACGGTCGTTGCTGAAAACACGGCTTGTGTAATCATGATATCGCGCATGCTCAGTCCCACAGACTGATAAAACACCACAATGACCGGCATCATGATGACAAATCCTTTAAAGAACTGGAATACAGCCAACGCTTTCAGATTGTACTCCAAACTGCGATGTGCTTTCACGATACTCATGTTCGTCGCCTCCGTCGCATATCTACCTCTTCTCGATAATGATTAAAAAAAGATGGTTCCGAGCGTGACAACATCACGCTTCGGACACGCTCTCACTCTCACACAGGTTGCACTCGCAGCCCGATCTCGATCGTCGATCTGTGGATCTCTGGCATCTCGTTAACATGTTGACTTCGTTCTGCGTGTCGCTCGCAAAGTCAGACTTCATCATGAGTGGCTCCAACGACTCCAACTCGCTACGAAAGCCCGGCTCACAACCCTGTCAAACAATAAAAAACCCCGCAGATCAAATGATGCTGCGGGGTTTTTCTTAGTTCACTATTCGGCTAGTATACTAGCACTTTCTGAACCCCACAGCTTTCTTCATAATACAATTAAACACAAGCGCACACCACGGCTTGGCGGCTACGTTCGGTTGCACGAGCGCTCCATGCTGCATTGACATAGTGTCTTGTAGCATGCTCACGAAATTGATGGGTGTTGAACTGTTCATGTGAAAAATGGGTCGATCAGATGCGTCTTTATGGAGTGTACTTCGACACCCTTGCTTGCAAGACGCTGCGTACAAGTATAGTGTTTTCATAGTCGTTTTGCAAATGTCATGCCGCTTCACGCTCGCAATAGCACCGAATACGACACTTCAATTCGTCTCTGCCGGACACGTGCTATTGCTGCGCTTTGGACGCTCTATGCGTCTCAATCGTAGAGAATCACGCCTATACACGCTTATTCGAGTGGATGCACTCTGTACTTCGCCAGACTCAATGCGTCTCAACTTAAAGCAACAGTACCCCTTCGTGCCGCAGCAGCCACTGTTTACGGGCAAGTCCACCATTGTATCCACGCATTGCTCCGTCCGAGCCAATCACACGGTGACAGGGGATAATGATGGCAACCGGGTTCTTACCATTGGCGGAAGCGATGGCGCGAACGCCGAGAACGTCTCCGCAGTCGCGAGCAAATTCGGTATAGGTTTTCGTGAATCCGAACGGTATCTCACTCAGCTTGCGCCACACACCGAGCTGAAAACTAGTTCCTTCGAGATCGAAGGCAAGATCGAAGGACTCTCGTTTTGCGTCGAAGTATTCACTCAGCTGTTGCGTGACTGACTGCATGTGTGTGAACTGAGCTGCCGATTGTGAGGGCAATGGAGCATGGGGAAGACGATGCAACACACCCGGGATCGTGTCGTGATATTGTAATGACCTCAGCCCCCGATCACTCACGCATAAACGCAGTGTACCCAGGGGCGAAGGAATATCCAATTCGGAAAGGGAGGCGTCAAATTCGTCCAGCAGCATTCTTACTTCAGGTTCAGTCCAGCCTCGAGAAGTTCATTGACGATTTTGAGAGACGCTGCCTCGGAATAGAAACGAATAAGAGGCTCAGTACCTGAGGCACGGATGAGGAGCCAAGCACCATCATCCATAATGAACTTAAATCCGTCTTTCGTCAGTATGCTACTCACGTTGTATTTGCCTAGCTTCTTGGGCATCTTGGCGCAGGCACTCATGATTTGTTGTTTTTGTTGCTCGGTCACCATGACGTCGCGACGGCGATAGCGATGCGGACCAAACTCTTCGTCGAGCTCTGCCACGAGCTGCGACAAACTCTTTCCGCGCTTAGCCATCATTTCCATCAAGAGCAGACCATTGAACAATCCGTCTCGTTCAGGAATGTGAAGCGATGTACCGAGTCCACCGGACTCCTCTCCACCAATAATCACATTGATTTCCGTCATCAACTTAGCCGTGTACTTAAAGCCCACCGGTGTCTCGTACAACTCAATGTTGTGTTTGGCGCAATAAGCATTCACCATGCTCGTGAGAGACACCGTCTTTACAACGGCACCGCGTTTTTTCTTGTCTTCATAGAGATACTTTAGCAAAAGCATAAAGATGCGATGTGAATCAACAAAGTTGCCTTTGTTGTCTATTGCTCCTACGCGGTCTGCATCTCCGTCTGTGGCAATGCACACATCAAACTTACCCTTCTTCATGATGCTCATTGCGGGCTCAAGGCACTCCGCGATGGGCTCAGGATGATCAACCTCACCAAAGGAAGGGTTGTATTCGCTGTGGATGTCTTTCACATTCTTAACCAACTGCTGCATTTGCCCAATTCCAGCCCCGTGCATCGGATCTGAAAGGATGCGAAGTGAAGAATCATTGATGGCGTCGATGTTGATCTTCTTTCTCAAATGACGAAAGTAGGCGTCTTTGGCATCGAAGGGTTTGATGAGGCGTAAGCCGCTGACATATTCATCATAACTCTTCAGCTTGAGCGTCGGCGCGCCTGCAGCTTCTATTTTTCGGAGCTCTTTCTCAACATCGGCAATGATTTCAGGTGTCGCCGGTCCGCCATACTTTCCTTTCAGTTTGAATCCATTGTACATAGGCGGATTGTGCGATGCGGTAATCACGATTCCAAGTGTGGCTGCACGTTGTTTTGTGTGAAAGGATACCATCGGTGTCGATGAAACCGCATTCGTGATATGCACCACAATTCCCTTTGAAGCGAGGATACGCGCTGCTTCTTGGGCAAAGGTTCCCGACATGAAACGCGTATCATATCCAATAACAACTGTCGGTGATTTTTTGTCTACTTTCTTGACGTAGGCTGCAACAGCCAACGAGACGAGTGTAAGATTGTCAAAGGTGAAATCGCGCGCAATGACGCCACGCCACCCATCGGTTCCAAAAACGATCATAAAGGCTCCGTCAAAAAAACAATTGGTGAATGACCAACCTCCATCTGCTGCTGATGTCGGTTGAAGAGGTTTTGCTGCTTTTGGCAGACACATTCTGTGCGTCGCAACGCAACGGTACTTCCCTGAACATACGAGAAAAATGGCTTCAAAGCAAGATTCGAGGGCAACTCGGAGCTGATTTAGCTCATGACATCACCGTGAATGCACAGGTTTAATGAGGCACAACGCTCTCACATACTACAATCCCCGGCTTGAGAATTCAACTGCCACAAACAGCAATGGCTGCCCCATGGGCAGCCATTGCTTATACGGATCTATACCAATGTTCAAACGTCGATCAATATCTATCGACACCGAGATTCATCCTATCTAGCAGTATTCGTAAGGATGCGAAGCCACGACTTCGATCTTCGTCTTCACAAGCTTGTCGATACTGCGCAGATAGGGCAGTTCATCCAAGGTGCAAAACGACAGAGCGATGCCTTCCTTGCCGGCACGACCAGTACGACCAATGCGGTGCACATAGGTTTCCGGAGCCTCGGGAATTTCGTAATTGATCACGTGGCTAAGGCGGTCGATATCAATTCCACGCGACGCGATGTCGGTAGCAACCAACACGCGCAAGGATTTGTCCTTAAACTTCCGCAAGGCTTGATCACGAGCTGACTGAGACTTATCACCGTGAATGGCTTCCGCCGGAATTCCACTGCGGTGCAAGTCACGCGCCACGCGGTCTGCTCCGCGTTTTGTGCGGGTGAACACAAGTACGTGCTCAATATTGTGTTCATCGAGGACATGCTTGAGCAAGTGACGCTTGTTCTCTTTCTCAACGTAAAACACAGACTGCTTCACAAGATGCGGAGTACGAGCACTGTTCTCAGGCGTCACATCGATGTGAATCGGATCCTTGAGCAACTGGTTCACAAGACGACGAATCTCGGGCGGAATAGTAGCCGAGAAAAACAAGGTCTGACGTTTGGTCGGCAGCTTGGTAAAAATGGCTCGCATGGGAACAATGAAACCCATGTCCAACATGCGGTCGGCTTCATCCAAGACCAAATACTCGACTTCGCGCAAGCTTACAATACCCTGATCCATGAGATCGATGAGGCGTCCCGGTGTCGCCACCAAAATGTCCACACCACGCTTAAGCGCTTTGACTTGGTGGAACTGCGAAACACCTCCATACACCGCCGTGCTGCGCACATTGAGGTACGATGAGTACATGCTGATGTTGTCAACGATCTGTACTGCGAGCTCACGTGTCGGAGCTAAAATCAATGCTTTGATTGAACGCTGCTTGGCGGACTCCGCTCGTTGTGACAGCGCGTGAAGAATGGGAAGCGCAAAGGCAGCCGTTTTTCCGGTTCCTGTTTGTGCGCATCCAAAAATGTCACGGCCTGCTAAAACATGCGGGATCGCCTGTTGTTGAATAGCAGTGGCGCGTGAATACCCGGCATCAACGAGCGCACGCAAAATGGCCTCGTTGATCCCTAACTGATCAAAATTCATAAAAGAAACTAAAATGGAACAATCTGTCGGCCCTGGTATAGGGCTCGCGTAGCACATGTGCTGGATCTCGTTCTCTCAAATCCTGGTAGGCGAAGGTGAAGTTCGAAGCGGTCTTCACGAAATGCGGACGTCTTCATTTACGTCCGGCTCTGTTTGCCAATGTAATAGTGTCGAGAATCGAGGTGCAATTGAAGGGAAATGCGACCGAAACGCGGGACTATGGATCCGAAATACGATACAAATGTACGACAGTCTAAGCACTTACAGGCAAATATCTTGCCGAATTTACGAGCCTGCAGTGAACCCCGGATTTTGTCTACTCCGGAAGGCTTAGCGTCTCTCTTCACAGACGTTCTACTGCCTCTAATGGTGTTTTTTGCTCAACAGCTAAGGGTAGACCGATAGCGCCGCTTCTCGTGAGACTCATCACCGAAGGCCGCTTCCTGTTGATGATTGCCAAAAATGTCGTTTTACTAGCCTATTTTAGGCCGGCTAACTCGTTTCACCAGTGTGCACAGAGCACGAGCATTAGGTATGGGCTCACAAGCATCTCGGATTTACACCATGAAAGTTTCAGGCGTTTACCCTCTGTACGTGCAAAAAGCGCAGAAGAAGGGTCGCACGCAGCAGGAAGTTGACGCCATTATTTTCTGGCTTACGGGCTATGACCAAGTCTCACTACAAGGTCAATTGGCGTCGCAGGTCGACTTCCAACAGTTCTTTGCGGAAGCGCCGAAGTTCAATCCTTTGGCATCGAAGATTAGCGGAGTGATTTGTGGCTATCGTGTGGAGGACATCGAAGACCCTCTCGTTCAGAAGGTTCGATATCTTGACAAGCTCATCGATGAGCTCGCAAAAGGTAAAGCGATGGAGAAAATTCTACGGAGCTAAGGCTGCACAACGAGGAAGTTTCATCAACCACGTGCGTAATTCAATTCACCATGCACGGTCCGAAGCGCCCGTGTCGTCTTCATCAATCTCCTGTTTTGTAACACACGAACATCCTGCATTTCGATAACGATTCAGCTCATCGTCTATGCTTTCCTCCACAATCCTGCATGCTCTCCTCAGTTGTCTTGCGCTGGCATGCTTGAGTGCATGGCGTAGCACACTTGGTCTGCTTGCTCTACTTGCAACACAACGCTATTGGCAGTATCCGCTGGGTATCAGACCGGCAGAACCTCTGTCAACCATTCTTCTGTTTTTGTGCATTGTCGTGCTGATCATTGAGAGCTTTCGATGGCAATGGCATGCGGTCGAGTGGTTGCGACTCCATGGCAGCACCTTCATAGCGTACCCGGCAGCAGCCTACATTGTGTGGCAATCATTGATGAGTTCTGCAAGCGGAACCTTTAGCGCATCATGGGATTTGCAGGATTCTTCCGCGGTCTTGCTGCTTATCGTCGCAATAGTGAGCACTGCCATTCCGATAGGTATACTGCGCACTGCATGGACACATCGTGAACTATTTCGTACGGTACAACCCTGGCTTGTGAGTCTGTGTACTCTGTTAGCATGCGTGCCTGCACTTTATCTTCCATACCTCAGCGCCTCTATGCTAGCGGTACTGTGCATCGAATCGATGTTTCATCTCGGAGCAGTGGCTCGACGAGCGCATTAGTTGTTCTTTGCTCCTTCGAGAACCCAGCGACTGATACCTTTCTTGTGGTTCTCGGTAACGGTATTGCTGATGGAGTAACTGTGTGCCAGTTTACCCGTCACAACTTGGACAAGTTTGGAGTTTTCAGGCTTGAAGGGTACTACCATTCCCGGCGAACCGGTCAGAATGGAGAAGTATGAATCCAGAGGTGCTGAGTTGTTTGCCGCATGACATCCGGTGAAGGCACAGCCTAAAGCCATCAAAGGTTGTACCGAAGCAGAGTAAGACACATTGGAATCGGGGAAGATGACGTCTTGGGGTCGGGTGTAACTGTCTGTGGTACACGAACTACACGACATCGTTGCTACCATCAGGACGCAGAACAAGCCGGCGCGCGCGAAGCGCGAGCATAGTGAAAGGTTATAGGACGACAAGGTGTGAAGCATTGGACTTCGGTGCCAGTTGAATGCGTGAAAGGTCGCTCTTAATAGCTCTCTGCTTCTGAAGGAAAGCTCTGTGTGCGCACATCTTCGGTATAGCGTTGGACGGCTGACGTGATGTTTTGGTGCAGATTCTCATAACGCCGAACAAAGCGCGGATTGAAATCACGCGTCAGTCCCAGCATATCGGTGTAGACAAGAATTTGTCCGTCACACTGCGGACCGGCTCCGATACCAATAGTCGGAATAGTCACACTCGCTGACACACGGGCAGCCAACTCCGCCGGAATCTTCTCAAGGACGATTGCGAACGCGCCTGCATCTTCGAGGGCCTTCGCGTCATCGAGTATGCGTTGGGCTTCATCGGCGTCGCGTCCACGTGGACGATAGGAGCCAAACTGATTGATGCTTTGAGGAGTCAACCCGAGGTGTCCCATAACCGGAATTCCGGCTTCGGTCATCCGAGCTACAGCTTCAACGATACGTCCGCCACCTTCGAGCTTTACGGCACCGGCTCCGGCTTCTTTCATGAGACGTCCTGCGTTACGGAAGGCTTCGTCTGCATGTACTTGGAACGACATAAATGGCATATCGGACACAACCAAGGCACGACCTGCTCCGCGCTTCACAGCTCGGGTGTGATAGATGATATCCTCGAGCGTTACAGGGATCGTGGTTTCATGTCCTTGCACCACATTGCCCAGCGAGTCGCCAACTAGCAGCACATCAACTCCTGCCTCATCCAACAGACGTGCGATGAGGGCGTCATATGCTGTAAGGCATGCAATTTTCTGGCCTTTGCGCTTCATCTCCACCAGACGCAGAGTCGTAACCGGACGATTTGGGTCGTTAGCTTTCGTCGAAGACTCAATGTATGACACGGGGCAAACCTCAGATAGTGTAGGGAATGAGTCTAAGCGCCCGGTCTGCACTCTACAGGCGAGGCGGCTTCATGCGACGCTTCGTAGTCTGCAGGACCTTTGGCAGCTTCTCTACGAAAATACATGCCTTCGGCATAGATTTGCGGTAATTCTCAGCTGCATGAACTTCGAAATCAGATTTCTCCCACGTCTTTTTATCAGAGCACTCCTTGAGCTGCGTCCCAAACACCTTGGCGCAGCCGCGAGCAGCATTTGGACCTTGCTTCTGCGTCCCGGGCGCTACACCTCGTGGCGCGCCCAACCTTCGGCGCTTGACCCAATGCTGTTGCTGCTTCTGAGCATACCGCTCTCATTTGTACGTTTCGCCGCGGACCCCAATGTTAATAACACCATAGGCTGGCTAGGACTTACTCTCGTCCCACACTCGCTGGGCGTCGTCCTCTTTGCGATGGGATCAGCCATTGGCGCAGTACTCATACCAATGTTTTGGTACCGTGTCCTTTCGTTGTCGTTGCCACGAGAGCTCTTCATTGCTGCAATGATTGCTATGTACGCCGTTGTTGAGATTCCCTGGGACCTGAGCAGCGTGCTGTGGATGCCCTTTGTGCATCGTGGCGATATTCCTTTCTGGCTGCCCGACTGCATCAAAACGCTGGTAGTTACCCTCTACTGCATGCTAGCCGGCCGCTCCCTGGATCGGGCGCACCTTCCGACTCTAGAGCAGGCAGAATAAACTCATAACAGTTTTTGGGTCACGCTTCGGCTTGGACCAAGCAGCAAGCTCTAAAGATGTACAAGGAAAGTCCAAAAGCTCTGTTTCCGTGCTTGTTGAAAGTACTTCCGGTGCTAACTTGCAGCTGTGGAAATCTGTATGATTCCCACACTCGAACTGTGCAGGATTTAGGAGAAATGCGATGATTGACAACTACCTTCCGGTAGCGATCATGATGCTGGTTGGCCTTGGCTTCGGCGTCGTGAACATTATAGTTGCTGAATACATTGGACCACGACGTCCCAACAAAGAAAAGAACTCTACCTATGAGTCTGGTATTGAGCCGATCAAGAGCGCTCGTGAGCGCTTCTCCGTGAAGTTTTACATGGTGGCGATGATCTTTATTTTGTTCGATATCGAAGTCGTCTTTATGTATCCCTGGGCCGTGCAATTCAAGACTCTGGGTAGTGTGGGATACATCGCCATGGTTCTCTTTATGGTCTTGTTGTTTGCCGGCTACATTTACATCGTGAAAAAAGGAGCGTTGAAATGGGATTAAATGAACAGTTGGCTCAAGATGGTTATGTAACGACACGCGTGGACAGCTTGGCGGATTGGCTCTCCAAGAACACGGTGGGTTGGGGTCAAGCAAATTCGATGTGGCCTATGCCCTTGGGAATTTCCTGCTGCGGAATTGAGATGATGGCTTTTGCCTCATCGCGATTTGATTCGGCACGTTTCGGTTCTGAAAAAATGGGCTTCACACCCCGTCAATCGGACCTTCTCATTGTTGCAGGTACGGTGACAAATAAGATGTCCTGGATTGTTCGCAAGATCTACGATCAAATGCCGGACCCAAAGTGGGTGATTTCGATGGGTGTGTGTGCAAGTACCGGCGGTATGTTTCGCAGCTATAACGTTGTTCAGGGTATCGACCAGTTCTTACCTGTCGACGTCTATATTTCAGGATGCCCGCCGCGTCCGGAAGCGTTGCTGAAAGCCCTCATTGCCATTCAGAATAAAACGAAGCGAACGGTGCCGACACTTTTGGATTTTGACAAAAAGCCCGAAGCAACCGTCTAAGATTCTCGGAAATTGATTTTTATAAGGTTTGTTGCTACGCAACAAACCTTTTTTTTTATCGGGAATAGTGAGGACACCGTATGGGCGACTTTGACTCTGTTGTACTAATAAACAGCTCGGAAATCATAAAAATCGAACATTTTTCGTCCGAGCTCATTGTTGTGCCGAATCCTGAAGTCTTTGCGACACCCAAGCTTTCCCAAAGCGACTGCTCTTTTGTGTCGCCTATTCTGAAAGCATTTCCGTATGTTGTGGAATTGAGAACGCCGCTACTTCAGTGGCGGGAGTCGTTCTCGCTATTTTATTTTACATTTTTAGGTTTTTTTATGCAAACAGGTGTTGTCAAGTTCTTCAACGAATCCAAAGGCTATGGCTTTATTGTTGCCGACGGCGGTGGCGAAGAGATCTTCGTTCATCAGACAGGTCTGCAAGACCGTATTCGTGAGAACGACAAAGTAACGTTCGAAACTCAACCCGGTAAGAAGGGTACAAACGCTGTCAACGTTCGCATCCAGTAAAAAGGTTTGTGATCGCAGTAGTACAAAAGGCGATGGAGTTCTGCTCCATCGCCTTTTGTGTTGTATGGGTCATTTGATAGACACCCGGCTCAACTTCAAGACAGCCGAAAATTGTCTAAATTGCACGTCGTTCATCCATTCAGATTCGTATCTATGGCAGCAGCAGAAACCTCCCGTGAAACCGTTCAGCGTATTGCGGAACTTGCGAAGTTGTCGTTCAGCGAAGCAGAGATCGACGCCTTTACCGCTCAGTTTAATGACATTCTGCGATACATCGGAGAAATCGAGAAACTGGACCTGGAGGGGGTTGAGCCACTGATTCATTTGAATTCGACGGCCAATGTTTTCCGCGAGGACATTCCCCACGAATGTCTGACGCGTGAAGAGGCGCTGATGAACGCACCAAAGCGAAACGAAGCTTTCTTCAAAGTACCGAAAGTGCTGGGCTAATAATTGCCATCCTGCATAAACAATGGTGGGGCGGGCCCATCGTCACTACAAGGACTATCGGATCGATGATACAGGCAATAGTGATTGAGCTTGCGAGTTAGCACTGATCATCGTTCGAGGCTGCCACATCACATGCATTTGTATCACCATTCGATGTCAGCGTATTTGAGCATTTGTACTTTTGATTTACAGCACAAACCTCGTAGACCCATGATGAAGTTCATGCTCAGCGCGTTATGCGCCTGTACATTGCTTTTTAGCATCGAAGCGTGTAAGTCCACCGCACCACGATCGGCTGACGAAGAGATGGCAGCCACAAACCTCGAAAAGTCCGGTCCTAAGAAAACCTTGTACCTCACGGGAACCAAAGCCGCTCAAGAGCTGGCAAAAGGTGAGAACATGCGTTACGATCTCTGGAAGATTGAATCCTCCGATTACCCCAAACAAATCAGGGCTTTTGCTCGAGTGTTCGATTCAAGCGGAAATTTCATAACACACCTGGCTCCCCCCGCGCATCCCACGCAAGAATACTGGCGACCACTTACAGAGAAATTGGGACGTCGCGTGGTGCCGGTCGAGAACTTCACTGTACGGGAATTCAGCGACGCCGATTCTATACCCTACGCTATTAGTCTGTTACTCGACTACAGCGGAAGCATGAAGTCTGTGATGGACGCGATCTATGAGGGTACCGACATGTTCGTGAATCTGAAGCAAGATCGCGATCGCATTTCCATAGCAAGCTTCAATAAAGATTATGAGCTGAAAGTTCCCTTTAGTTCGGACAAGAAACGAATCACGAGTGACTTTCACGCCGTTCGTCAGCAAAGCTTCGGTATGTACTCCGCTTTCTACGACGGTTTGATGAAGAGTATGTCCGCCTTCGATTCTCTGCCACCCGAGATGCCGCGCATTCTTGTAGCCTTCGGTGACGGTGACGACAACTATTCAACTGCCAAGCCGCGCGACATTTTCCAAGCCGCGCAAGCGAAGAACGTTCACATCTTTACGGTTGGCTTTGGCTATGCACATGATGACATTCTCAGCTACATCGCAGAGAATACCGGCGGTAAATCCTATCAAGTGTACTCCAAGCAAGAACTGATTAATGTCTTCTTGGAGATCTACCGTTCACTGCGGAACTACTACTTGATCAGCTACAAGCCACCGGAGTTTGCCGGCATGCACTACGTGGCAATGCGTCTGAACTTACCCTCCGGTGATACGATGTCTGCCTATGGAAAGTATGACGAGAGCGACATCAAGTTCCCCTTCGAAAACGAAATGTTCTCAAAGCGTATTCCCTTCGATTACAATCAAGCAACGCTGAAAGCGGAATCCCAAGTCATTATTGAAGGATTGGTCGATCAGCTCGAGCGTAATGAGAAAGTCTGGCTGGAAGTTCAGGGTCACACTGACAATATCGGCGGTGAGGAATTCAATCAACGCTTATCCGACGCTCGTGCCAAGGCTGTTGTCGATGCTCTGGTTACCCATGGCATCGAGTCCAAACGACTGCGACCGCGCGGAATGGGAATGCTCCATCCGCTGGTGTCGAACGATAACGACTCACTGCGAGCCTTGAATCGTCGCACGGAATTTCGCATCTTGAGAAAATAGTGTCGGGAGTGTCTTTACCGTACTCTCCACACTGAGCACTCAATACCACACTGTTTCTGAGCAATGTGGGAGCAATGTGGGAGCAGCGTGGGAGTAGCATTGAGTTCAAAGAGATTGCATAAGCTCAGCGCCTCTACTAACTTTTTTGTATCTGTTGGGTCCTGTCGAAAAACAGGACGTATACGCATGATGAACTCACGCTTCGCATTCGGTACAGCGCTACTGTTAAGCTTTATTCTTGCATCCTGTGGAAGCAGCACCGATCTCAGCTATATCTATGACGTGTCGGCTATGGTTGTTCCGGACACCATCTACTCCAATGCCAACCGAAAGCTTGAACTCGGCGTGAGCATTCTGGCATCTGAACGTGGCTGCTGGCAAACCGACCTCGTGGGCTATTCAAAGGACTCCAACCTTATTTCCGGCGGATACTACTACTCGATTCAGGCCAGCATGAAAAAGCCATCGAATGCAACGAACTGTCAGAATGGCTACGACACCTTGCGAGGTAGGCTTACGATCACCTTTGATTCGGTGGGCACCTATCGACTGGATTTTCCTCAGGTCGATTCTCGCGGCAACCTCATTACGAAGCACTACAACTATACCATTCGCTAAGTATCTGAGTCTCCTGAGGCGTTTATGGAACACGACAGCTTACGACTAGAATGTCTGAGTCTCCCCGCCGTGCGAGAGGATATGCCATTTGGTCCGGATACCTTGGTGTTCAAGGTAGGCGGCAAGATGTTCGCTCTGCTTTCACTGGATGCATGGCCTCCTTCAATAAATCTGAAATGCGATCCTGATCGATCTCTTGAGTTGCGAGAGCGCTATAGCGCAATTGCTCCGGGCTATCACATGAACAAAAAGCACTGGAACACCCTCACATTCGATGGCAGTTTATCTGCTCCCTTAACCAAGGAACTCATCGCGCATTCCTACTCCTTAGTGCGTAGCTCGCTTCCCAAAGCAGTTCAAGCCACGCTCGATTCCGACTGATTCAAAATCTAGTTATAACTCTCCGGCTACATCGAAGGGAATTCTGATACAGAACCGCGGTGTATCCGCAAACGAAAAAAGCCGGCTTAGCCGGCTTTTTAGAGGGGCGAACGACGGGGCTTGAACCCGCGACAACCGGAACCACAATCCGGGGCTCTACCAACTGAGCTACGTCCGCCATCTGCGACGTGAGGGTCGCTAGGACTACAAAATTAGGGCTGAGCGGGTTTGTAACCAAACGAAATTGCGCCCGGGTCATGTCGTACAGCCTCTCGGCACCCACTTGAGCGAAACGGGTTTAACCACGCATCACTTTCAGAAACCAATAAAAAACGCCGTTCGGCTAAGCCCGAACGGCGTTTGAAGTGCGACCGGTTGGAGAGTCCCGGCCGTGTGTTCTGTGCGCAGAGCTGGGTTAGCGCACAATAACGAGTTTACGTGTCAGGGTCGTGCCCTTCGTACTGAGTTGTACGAAATAGGTGCCCGGAACAAGATCGGCGAATGAGCAATCGACATGATTCATACCTGCGCGGAAGCGCTTGTCTGTGCACACGGTTGAAACACGTTCACCGAGTGTATTGTGGATGCTCACGCTAACCGGAGCTTCCGATGCCAGATTGAAGCTGACACGACCTTCCATTTGTGCCGGATTAGGACTGAGCTGAAGTGTTTCGTTAAGGAACTCATCAGCATCGTCGACCGAAGTTGCACCTTGAATTGAGAAGATAGCCGAACGACTATACTCAAGTTCCGGTTCACTCGGGTAGATGGCACGTAGAACGGCGCTCTTGCTATTCACTCCCGGAACAGACCAAGTGCTGCTGGTCTTCAGTGCGCTCAATGAAGTAGCGGTGGTAGACCAAGTAGATCCACCGTCGAGCGACAACTGAAGATCAAAGTTTTGAACTTTGTTCACAGTGCGCCAACGAAGGTTTACGTTTTGTCCCTTGGTAAACACATCGTTGCTTGCAGGATTCAGCAAAGTCAACGATCCTGCCAAGACTTTGAATGGAGCGGTGCGACTAATTTCTTCACCACTCTCTTCATCGATCAAGCGAACAACTGCACTCTTGGTATTCACCATCGGGACCTTCCAACTTGTTGAACCGTCCGTTGCGTTACGAACCGTTGTAATGCTCGTCCAGCCATCTGCACCGTTTGAAGAGAATTCGAAGTGTACGTTTGCCAGACCTTGGCTTTGCCAACGAATGATATCGCTACTTCCACCTGCGTAGATTGGATCTGCTGCTGCGGGACGTGTAATCGTTGAATTGATGTTAACGAGCGCGAATTTCTTGGAGCGCGTCAATTCGGTTTTTGTTTCCGCATCAACCAAGCGTACAAAGCAGTCTGCTGCTGCAGTTGTTGGTGTGACAAATGACGACTTCAACGTCTTCACGTTCACGGCACTTTGTGTTGTACGAACCCATGTACTGCCGTTGTCCGTCGAGTATTCTACATAGACGTCAGCGTCGCCGTTGGTTGTCCAGTTAACTGTAGTAGTACGACCTGTTGCCACTTTCTGAGACAAGGTCGGAGTGCTAATGCTAGCCGTGTACATGATCAAACCGTTGATGGTCGTGAAGGTTCCGTACTGGGTAAGTCCTTCACTTTGAGCACCGAGTACCGTGGTGCCCTTGTACCATGTAAAGCCAACGCTTGAAGCCGTATTCAACAATTGGAAGCGAAGTGTACCGACATAGGTCGCTGCACTCGGCACTGCCAATCCACCCTTACGTGAGAAAGCATCATAATCGACTTCGATTGTGCGAACATCAGCCAAAGCACGATCTGCGTTGTCCTTCGGAGCACTGTACATCACATTGTAACCCTTCGCTACATTGTTTGAGTACTGTACCTTTTCATTGCCTACTAATCCGACATACTTCAACTTCTTTGGATTGAACTGGAACGCAAACGTTGCGTTACCGAGGTTGAAGGCAGTGCCGGTATTGCTGATGTATACCGGAAGGTCGACGAAGTTCTGATTGCGTTCCGGCTTTACTGACACGGTGTAGCTATACTTAGAGCCTAAGGTCTTGCTAACATGCTTCACCGGTAGGGCTGTATTGTGATCAACCGCGTCTTGACCGGCAGCATTCAGCGTCTGTGAAAGGAGCGGATCAAGTTCGCTCACAACGTTGAGCGGATTGCTCTTTGATGCTACCGGCATTTGTTCTTGAGAGCCACCGCCTGAAACAATACCCGGGAAGGATACTGCAGCGATGGAGGAGATCTTACCAAAGTTGCGGTCAACGATATCACGGTCAATCGCGCTAACGATCTGATCACCTGTTACGTCGGAGCGAACCATAGCAGTTCCGGCATCCAAACGCACGCGTACACGGTCGGCAGCGTTGATTTGACCATCCTTTTCACAGTCACCTGCAACCATGGAAGCAATGTAGTTTGCTCCCACGCCGGTGATACCATCGCGGCCTTCGTTGAACACCAAACCGGTGTTCGAGAAGTACTGTGAGCTTGTTGTGCTCTTGCGACTTCCGTATGCAGAATAGCTTGCGTCATCGTCGGTACCGTTCCATGTTGAGAAGTCCCAACCGGATTCAATCGTCGTCGTGCTCACATCATCGCCTGAATAGTAGAAGCTGATTGGTGTGCGCGACATAATCGGCAAGTGATTCAATTGTTCAACCACTACCCAGTAGTTACCATCGGGTAAGTCAGTAAAGACAAAAGGAACTGTTGCAAACTTGGGTCCGTCGCCGGTATTTGTTCCCATGTTTGTGATAGCGCTTGCTGTAAAGGCATTGGGATCATACTGGAATTCGGATTCAGCTGTGTTGACTAATGCTCCCGGACTTCCGGAGTTGTCATTATAGAGCTTGATACGCAAGCCACCACCGGTATAGCTTGTTCCGATGTTGTGCCATACGGATCCGGATCCGTCAAGTCCTTCGTGCAAGGCTTCTAGAAGAATGCGCAGCGTAAGGTTGCTGGGAGGAGTAATGGTAAACAGCGGTCCTTCAGAGCTGATCGACGTACTTGTACCGTTGATCGTATAGGTATTCCAAGCGCGCAAGCGAGCGTTGGTTAATGTAGCCGAAATTGTACCTTGATCGGTATAGGTTCCGTCGTCGTTCAAATCCGGATCTAGCAAAGTCATGTCGAGTTGGCAGCCAAATCTGCAGTTACCGGCTGATGATCCTGTGAAGTTCAAACCTGCGGGCAATGTCAATGAGTTTGTCTGACCGGCATGCCAATACGTGCTCCCTACAAATTGATAGGGTTGTACTACAACTCCACCGCCGCCACGAGTTGAATACTCAACGGATGGACTTGCTCCACCGTTTGCACCGCCTGTGAAGCCGGATCCGCTGCCATTAAAGTCAAAGCCAACCCAACGTACATGAACATCCGTGGTTGAGTTACGAATGCGCTGATTGAAGGTGGGTTCAACGACTTTCAAATAGGGTTGTGTGGCCGTGTAACATATCGGTGTTCCCAAGATGATGGCGCGAACGTTACCAACTTCAGAGACGACCGCACTTTGGTATCCGGTTGAGTTCATCGCTCCACCATTCAGGTCGAAAGCAACCTGAAGATTGGTAGAAGAACCACCGGTTAAGGTTGAACCCCGAACGCAAAGAGCACCTTGAATGTGTGAGGTCAATCCTGTCGGTTCCGGACCTGTTGTTGTAGCAGCACCCGGAGCACCATTCCAGAATCTGATATCACGAATGGAACCAACGAAGCTGCGAGCTGCAGAATCGCCGTTTGTGGGCTCATAGCCCAAGAAAGTCGGATAGGTATTTAGTGAGCTGACACTCAAGCTATCACCAAGTTGTGAGCTGATGCTGTCTGCACGCTGAGGATTACCGTCGACGTAGAAACGCACTTCGGATGCTCCGACACCATTGCCAAGATCAATCCAAGCAGCAACATGTGTCCATGCACTGTCGAGTGCAACACTTACCGGACGTGTAATCAACGATCCACCTGATGCGTCGCTAACTGCACGACGTACTGTACCGGCGCGATCGGTAACACGGAGCTCAAGTTGTCCGGTAGGAAGCAAGCTCAATGAGAAGTGAGGCTTCTTCGATACGGTATCAAATTTTGAGATGATGGGGAATGAACCTTCACCTACTGTGGGGAAACGGTAGGGACGAATCCATGCTTCAACCATCGAAATCTGGCCAACCATGTTCATGGCTGTACCATTCGGGATCATCAATTTGGTAGCAAGGGGACGTTCCATAGCGAAGTATGGGGCAACGACGAAGGAGTTCGACGAGAACAGAATTTCATTCTGGCTAGCGGAGTGTCCTTTGATACGCAACACGCATGACTTCGCATAGTCTGTCGAGACATCACGTAAGTTCTGTGCGGCACCACCATTGGTTACGGTACCTTCGTTGTTGTACGGAGTCCATGTAGCTTGACCTGCTTCAACATCGACCGAAGCAGATGCTCCGGGACCAAGGTCATAAGCGGCAGTAATACCACCCGATGTACGAGCATAGGTCCAGGAAGTACCTCCATCTGTGCTGAATTCAATGTCAACATCAGCGCCTGATGCGGTGATATCGCCCACACCGTAGCCTACCCAACGTACGGTAAAGTTCTTTGCACTAAGATTGCAAACGCCGTCGCATCCCGTCGGTGCCGTTAAGCGCAAGTGTGCACGGTCCGGACGGAAACGGATGGATGGATTGTTTACTACGGCATTTGAATAATACTGTACAGCTTGGTCGCCTAGCTGATAGGTAGCATTGCTCGCATCGTCGTTACGTACACCTTCCAGTGTCCAATAGGTCTCTAAACTGCGATTGATAAAGGTCGGGTCAGACGGCACGGAACCTACTGTTGAAGGTGTTGCCAAGCCGGCGATACGTGTGCGGATTTGTGATTGCGACAATTCTGTGCGCCAAACTTGTACACCTTTGATACCACCGTTCAAATAGCGTGAGGAATCCAACGTAATATTGGGGTTTACGCCAATCCAGATCGGCAGGTTTGTTGTCTGCATACGGATATTGGTCGCAGAGTCGTTGATGACTTCTTCTACCATCTCACCGTTTACATACAGACGCACGCGATTGTTTGCAACAGATGCAGCAAGGTGCATCCAGTTATCACCGTGAGCGGTGCTTAGGGGAGCTGAATCGCTTGCTGCGTTGAGTGCTTCAGGCGATACAATGTTTGCAATGTATCCGCCCACACCACGACCGAGAATTTCTCGTGCACGGAAAGCCGGATACTTACCGTCTTTCAAATACAACATCCAAGCACCTTCTTCAGTTGCAACGGGTCCACCACTGGTGCAAATCACGCCAACTTCTGACCCGGTCGCTTTAATCTGGTTCAAATTGACCCAAGCGCCAACGGTGAGTTGTGTTGAGTTTGAAAATGATCCTGATGTACGGAAATACTGTGATGAGCCGTTGAGCTGTGCGAAGAACAGACGACCCAAGACGAAGTCGGTATCACTCACGTCCAAACGCGTTGTGCGTGAACGTGTCGTCAACGAACCGGAAGCCGAAAGCTGTGTTATACGAATTCGTGCCGCTTCAGAGCGACCGGCAAATATTGTATTGCGTGTCCAAATCGTACGAACGATTTCTCGACCATTCGCTGCGGGTAATGTTCCGCTTGTTGTTGTGACCGCGAGTGTGTCAATTTCATTGAGGTAGCTGATGCTGTCTTCTGCTGCACGTCCGAATTCGGAGAATGACGAACCACCGTTGAGCGAGTAGTCGAATGCATAGGCGACACCGGCTACGCCGTATCCGCCCGCTGCTACGAGACCGCTACGTTCAAAGTAAATGGGATATCCGGTTGGGACAGATTGATAGGTTTTGTCGCGATCTACCACTTCACTCGGACCGTTAGGATTGAGAACGGTTACGCCCACGATCGTGAAGTTGGCCGGATCGTTAAAGTTGACATTCGATTTAATGTTGTTGTCAGCAAAGTCAAACATTACCACGGTGCCAAGACCCAGACTGGAGCTCCAGGCGATTTGAGTCAACGAGGTGTCCGTTAAACCGCTACTAATAATATCAAAGCGGAGCTTTCCAACGAAAGTTCCACGTCCGTTACTATCCGGCACAAGTCCGGCAATCGAACCAAACACTTTGCGCACTTCCAATGAGTAATACCCAACCCCATAGGATTGTGTCGCTAGTGACTGATATCCGTTGGTTCCATCGAAGGGAGAGCTAAGATGTTGAATGGGATTCGACACATCAACATCAAATGCCACGGTATCGGTGGTGGCTGGTGCCTGCGTTGCTGAGGGTACAAGCTGTTGCGAGTTGTACTGCAACACAAGCGATGACTCACCAAGCTTCGGTGCGGAAGCGCTCAACGACTTAATCCACACTTCAACTTCGAGCTGATCGCCGCGGCGACGTTGCTGCAATGTTGCTTTATACACTTGCGCAATGCTGTCTGTGCCTAGCGCAATAAGGAGCAGAACGAGCAGAGCACTACGCCATGCTGTGCGACGACTCGATGTCCCTAATGAAGTCATAATTCCTCCAGTAAATCATGATGCCACATCCTGTGGCTGGGTCAGTTATACATTTGCGCTTGCATACAACCTCTGTGGTTCAGTATACAGCACACCTCATCGCGTAGTTATCGGCAAGAATCAGGCCGTTCTTTATGACAAGTAGGCTATTGTGGTGAAGAATTGCCACAATTCATCTGGTGTAGGAGAGTGACTCACAGAGCCGCCAATGCTGTGTAGGACTAATTCCTAGCATCACTGCTTTAACAGCTTTAAGAGTAAAATGTCTGAGCCTTTATTGTTCGAAGAATTCAGCTTTTAGTGTCGCAACATCTTTTCTAAATCCTTCGGGGACTATGATTCTTCGATACAGCGGACTTCGCAATGCAGTATTTTAGCAAGCGATATCTCGCCGTGCTCCTCTATGCATAAAAGCGCTCCGACAACAGTTTCACTCCCCGAAGTTCATCGTTCGGTCGATGTAGAACACCACGCTTCTAAATGGAAGCGTCTTGCCGCCTTTCTTGGTCCGGCCTACTTGATTAGCGTTGGGTACATGGATCCCGGCAATTGGGCAACAGATATTGAGGGCGGCTCACGCTTTGGCTACGCGCTGATTTGGGTGTTACTGATGTCCAACCTCATGGCTGTGTTACTGCAGACTTTATCAGCACGTTTGGGTATCGCAAGTGGTCGTGACTTGGCTCAGTCTTGTCGCGACAATTACTCGCGACCGGTTTCTTATGCGCTCTGGTTCGTCTGCGAAATAGCTATCGCTGCCTGCGACCTTGCAGAGGTCCTCGGCACTGCCATCGGTCTCAACCTCCTGTTTCACATACCCATGCTTGGTGGTATCGTGATCACGGCTGTAGACTCGATTCTCTTACTCGCCATTCAGAATATGGGGGTGAGAAAATTTGAAGCCTTTATTCTCTCACTGGTCTTTACGGTTGGCCTGTGTTTTCTGTATGAGTTACTACTAGCTGAGCCCTCGTGGTCGCTCGTGGCAAGTGGTTTCGCTCCTTCTCTGCCTCCGGAAGCACTCTACGTTGCGATTGGAATCATCGGTGCCACTGTGATGCCACACAATCTGTACTTGCATTCTGCATTGGTGCAGACCCGGTCCTTCGCTGCTACCGATGAAGGAAAGCGACGTGCAGCACGTTATAATTTGTTTGACACTGCCATTGCTCTTAATGCGGCGTTCTTTGTGAATGCGGCCATACTCATTCTGGCTGCTTCGGTTTTTTGGAAGAACAATCTGGTGGTGACGCAGTTGCAGCAAGCCCATGAACTCTTGGCTCCGATGCTTGGTACCAAAGCTGCGGCTGTGGCCTTCGCTCTAGCATTGTTGGCGGCGGGACAGTCATCGACCTTGACGGGTACTCTGGCCGGACAAATCGTGATGGAGGGCTTTCTCAATTTTAAGATGCGTCCATTCCTCAGACGTCTCATTACACGTCTGTTAGCCATTATTCCCGCGGTCTTGGTCTTACTAAGCTCCGGTGAAAGCGGAACCTATTCCTTGTTGATTCTTTCTCAAGTTGTTTTGAGTCTTCAACTTCCCTTTGCCGTTATTCCGCTGATCCATTTCACGAGCAGCGAACGCATTATGTCCACACTGCGCAGCGCACTTTGGGTTCGAGTTCTGGCATGGCTTAGCGCAGCCATCATCGTGAGTCTCAATCTACGCTTGGCTTACTCAACGATAAGTGAGTGGATTGGCTCTTCTTCAAATCCGACTCTCATCAGTATCATTGTGCTTCCTATAGCGGCTGCTTTATTGTTGCTGTTATTGATTGTGACATTCCAGCCGTGGATTCGAACAAAGACTCAGCGTGGTGTGGCTAGCTGGGAGTCTGTGGTTGCAGGCCTGGGTAATCTGAACCAAGCGGATAATGCACCAAACTTCCGACATATCGCTGTTGCTCTTGCTCACGATGATGCCGATACCCGTATCCTCCGGCATGCCTGCGCGCTGTGTCGCAACCATAACGCAGAGCTCTTGCTCATCCACGTCGTCGAAGGCGCAGTAGGATCCGTCTTCGGAGCTCAAACCTTCGACGCCGAAACTCGCAGCGATGAAGAGTACGTTCAAAAAGTTGCAGAGGCCTTACAGGCTCAAGGTATACGCTGCAGCTCATATCTGGGATATGGTTCGGCCCCTCGTGAGATTATCCGCATCGTTCACGAAACGCATGCGGATGCATTGGTAATGGGAGGGCATGGTCACCGAGGAATTAAAGACTTGGTCTTCGGAGCAACGATATCTCCCGTCCGACATGCGTTGTCGATCCCGGTTCTTATCATTCGATAGCACGTTGCACACATCAGTCTTGCAGTCTTGAGGTTCAATACTGTGCAAGCGTTGTTGAGTTCGGTTGTGCGTGGAACATTTACATGAAGTTGAGCACTACACTTCTACTAACAATGTGACCGTCGTACATCTGCACCCGCACAAGGTAGAGCCCCGCCGATAGCTGCGACACGTCAAAACTGTAGAAACCGCTTTGCGATTGGCCGCGGGCCACGCAACGTCCGTCTTCGGACCAGAGTTCCATGGTCGCTGCTCCACACTCCGCCGCCTTAAGCTCAACATCAAGTGATTTTTCTTCTGACACGCGAATGTTCATTCCGCGTTGGACAGCGGTTTGCTCGTCGTTTATTGCATTTGCAGTTAATGGGGCACTTCGCATCACGATTGTTCCACGCGCATCATCTTGGTATACCACATACACCGTTGAGTTTGATATGGCGACATCGACGTTGACCAGCTTTCCTAAGTCGGCATTCGCCACGCTTTGAGCGGCATCTGCATAACCTTTCAAGCGGTCGGCTGTAAAGTTTGTCATGATGTACGACCGAGAGTTTTCGTTTTGCACCCAGGCTTCTATCAGCGAACGATTGTTCGCGCTCAGACGCGGATAGTTTTGTAGCGTTACTGAAGAAGCTGTCGTGACAATGGTAGGTGCTTTTACCGGAGCTGCACCGTGCAGTGCGCTAACGGAATGATAGACTCGTGACTTGCCACTGGCGGCGGAACAAAAGACCGAGTAGAGTGAGTCTCCAACCAACGCCACGTCAGGTCCTGTTGCCGGACAAGCATTAATCTTCCATCCGTTGTTATCGATGTTCTCTCCTCGCTTAAAACTCCTGGCACCATCTTCTGAAATCCCGATCCAGGTGTCGCGTATGTTGGATGCGTTGTTACGATACGCCATAATCACCATTCCTGACCCTGCTATGATGGATCCCGGACAACAATCGCATATTGTTTCATCATTGAATCCCGATGCTTTTGTATCGCTTTGAAAACTCTTGGCGGCATCCACAGATCGAACCACAGCCCAGCGAGACTGTTCGTAGGTGGCATTGAACTTCATAAATCCAACCAGCGGGTTTCCTGCATCATCAATTGCAACACATGGAAAACGGGACAACGAGTCGGCAATGGTGTCTACACGTACCGGTGGAGCAAAGGTCCTCGCACCGTCGAACGATGCGCAACAGTACACATGATTCTTCTCCTCGGGTGTTTGCTTGAACACGACATAGATAGTATCTCCCTTCGCGGCAATATCGGGTCCGGCCCAATTCTCATAGAACGCCGGTTTCGTCCCGTCGTTTACTATACTCTGAACAAACTGTGAACCGTTCCATCGTGCTATCCGAACACGCCCCGTTCCTGCTTGTCCAAACAACACAATTGGATTGCCCACGGCATCAAGGACAATGCGCGGATGGAGGTTGCCGGCGCCGGAAGGTGCTACATCGCGTTGTTCAGACCAACTCAGTTGGGCAGTGGTTTCGACTACCAAACAAGCTAGCACAAAACAGACAGTAGTCAATAGTCGATTGCCGACGATCAGTGAATGACGCGTCGGACTCTCAACGAATGATGATTTCATGTGTATGAGTATATGACTATGCTTGGGATTTGAATCTGCTCAATGCTCAGAACAACGATCAACTCAGACGAAAATAGACTGCGCGAAGAGACTTTTGTTTCATGCGCAGCGCAAGCGCTGCGCACAAACCAAAGATTCGATGCGAAATCAAGGTTCTACTTCCAGAGTAAAGAACCAATGACGTTCAGCTGCCGGGAAGAACTCCTTGCCGTTGGCTGCTGCGGCATAGAGGGTGTTACCAATGTTATTTACGCTGGCGCGAAGTCTCAGGGCTGACAATGACAACACATCACGAAGCTCGTAGGAAATGTTTGCATTGAGGACGAGTGCAGCCTCAACAACGTTATCGGTGTAATCGATGCTACCGGGGTAGTCTTTTCTGATAGTGCTAAGCGAACTGCCAAAGTTATCCGAGTACATCGATCCAATCGAGCGCAGACCAAGATCCAGGAGCAATGAACGGAGTCGTAGAACGGCGTGAAGGTTTGCTATAAAATCAGGAAAGGCAGCGATGGGCTTACCCGACATATCAATGCTGTTCTTTCCGAGCACATAGCTGTAGTCCACGAAACGATTTCGACTATAGGTTGCATTCGCGATGAGATGAATAGAACTTTCTTGGGCTGACCATAATTCTGCGTCGGCTTGAACTTCGAGACCCATGTGATTCGTGTGTGCAGCATTTCCGACAATGGGATTGCCAAAGATGTCGCGTCCGCCATTGCGAACGAGTTCGTCATGAAAGTCCATCCAGTACACGGTAGCTGCCGCTTGGATCGTGCTACTCGAGAACTTCCAGCCAAGCTCAACGTCGATCATAGACTCAGGCTTAATGAGAGGCTGCGAGAAATTGTAACGCTGTACGCCGTTGAGCGTGTCTCCGCCGAAGAGCGGTCCGGATGCACTATAGAATGTCTCCTCGGCAGCGTAGAGGTTCGCCATGCGTGGCTCACGTTTTGTTTGAGCTATACACACATAGGCACTGTGCTGCGTGCCCGGATTCCAGGTCAGACCAATTCGCGGATTGAAGAAGTTGTAGTTCACAGAAAAGAGTTCCGCGCCGTTCGTTAGTGTACGGCCGTCTATGGTGGTATACGATGTATAAACAAGACCTGCCTTCTCGTTCGAAAGCGCGTACGATGACTGCGTGAATTGAGCTTCAAGACTCAGTTTGAGCGAAGAACCAAGATCCAGTATCTCGCGTGCAAAGAGCGATGTAATTGCCCGGTGTCCCTCGTACGAATACACACGAAAATCCGGATCAAAACCACTCGGCAAATTCTCCGCATACGCAATATTGGCCCAGTGTTCAGAGTTGTGCGAGCGCAGCTCAACACCACCGACGAGTTCGCCTCCACCATGTCGCCAACGCACTTGCGGTATCCATCCGATCTGCTTGTTTGCTACCCAGGCCCGAATCAATGTATTGCCGGGAGAGCTGATGCTGTCGCTGCCTCCATAGGCAGCTGTTAAACGCAGTGTCGCAGCATCCGCCCATGAGGCATCATAATCAAAGTAGCCGCGTCCGGTATAGTAGAAGAGTCGCGAGCTGACTTCGACGGTAGGACTCAATGTCACACTGTTCAATAGCTCGAAGTGTGGTTGCGAAAATCCCTCACGCTCTTGCGGTCGACGCGAAGCACGATAGCCCACCGCGCCAGTGCTGTCGTACTCCCAATAGTTGTCGTTGGATCGACGGAGTGCCGGGTCAGTGATAAAACTCTTCGGCATACCCGTGTATGCTAAACCGTCACTGATGGGTCCGCCAAACACATTGATCTGCACACTGTAGTCTTCTTGAAAACTCGCAGCACTTACAAAGAAACTCTGTAGACTGGACCAAGAGTTATCTCGGTATCCTCTAGATTGAATCTCAGAAATACGGGCGTAAAACGAAGTGTTGTGAGCATCCAGTCCTGTACACAATTCCACGGCTTTACGTGTTGCGGCAATGGAACTGAATTCTGATGGCGCAGCGTTGATTCCGGCAGCTCCATGTTCTTGTAGTCCGGCGCCTAGACTAATCTTGGCGAAGCGCGAACGAGCGATGTTCACGGTACTGAGGTTGATACTGCCACCAATTGCGGGTGCACCGTACGACACTAATCCGGCTCCTCGTTGTACTTGAATGTTGTCCAACGACGAACTCAGATCCGGAAAATCAATCCAATACACATTGTGATCTTCGGGATCGTTTTGAGGAATGCCGTTGATTAGCACTGCTATACGTCGCTGGTCAAAACCACGCATCGTCAAGTACGAATAGCCAATGCCATTGGCATTGTCGGAATAAAACAAGGTTGAAGGTAGATCGGCAAGCAACGCAGGTACATCATACACATGTTGCTTCTCTTTGAGTTGGGAAGCCGAGAGCTCGTTATACGTTATGGGCTGTGCATCGAGTGAATTTGCGCGCGCTGCACTTACCGTTACTTCAGAGGTGCGACTATGCAGGGTGTCTGATTTCTTCTTGGCATGTGCCGAACTTTGTTGCGCATTGACGACAAGGTTCAACGATGTGAGCAAGCAGAATGACAGTGCAAAAAGCGCTCGGCACAGACGCGAAGAAAGCGCAGGGCAAACAAAAACAGTGTTGGACATAAGGCATCTTGAAAAGTGAAACAAGAAGCCCCGTGGGTGTGGCGTAGTTGGTGGGATCGCGACTGTATCGCGTACCGTTTTCCTTCGCCGGAATTACCCGGATCAGGTTCCAAGAGTATCATCTCAGCAAGCGCGTCGAACAGACGAAACGCAAGCACCTCTAACGGAGCCATGCAACTTACGAAAAGACGAGGGATTCTGTGGATGGAGACGACTATGCGTATTCAACCCTTCCATCAGGTAGATCGTTCGCACACTTCACAAAAGAAAAAAGGGTGCAGTATCGACGATACCTACACCCTTATTACTACTTCAGCCTAGAACCAGAGGTTTGGAGCAGAAGAATACCTGTGCTACGTACCACAAAAAATCATGGTGCAGCTCGTCATGAAATCAACGCCGTCAGTTGGAAAACGATCTCATGCATTTTTTTGCTTTAGCATTTGTCGTTTGAGCTTTGTCTGCTCGGGACTAGGGTTTGGCAAAGCTTCCAGGACGTTGCGTTTCATGACTTTCTTTTCGACCGGGGCTGCCTTGAGTTCAATTTCTTTGCCTTCGCGGTGTACGGTTAAGGTTACGGTCTTGTCAGACTTAGGCGCCCAGATAAACATGCCGAACATTTCCATTTTATTGTCGGGATTGACCTGGATGTCATTGATTTTTACAAGTGTGTCTCCGTCCACGACTCCGAAGTCGTTCTCACTGTGACTTGTGAGAACTACAGCATCCGAGATTCCGCGCTTAAAGAACATTCGAGCAGAGTTAAATGCAAAGCCATTAACCTCTGCGGAATCAGCAAAGCGATAGCCGACATTTTCAAAAAACTGCGCGTAGGGGATCGACTTCTTTCCGATGATGTAGTCGTCAATGAATGGCTTCATATCTGATCCCACAAGTCTTGTTATCTCATCGAAGAGTTCGTCGTCTTTGAACGGACGATCCGGACCATAGTTCTCACTCAGTTTGCGAATCATCCCAAGCAAATCCAGCTTATTTCCGCTCACCTGACGAATACGCTGATCCATGCAGAAAGCAAGTACTGCACCGGATTCATAAATGATGGGATAGAGTTCCTGGTTTTCCTCTGTGAGGACGTTTCTACTGAACTCTGTGAGAGAGAAGCCTTTGTCTTTGGTCATCAATCTACTCGCCATGATTTTGTGACGCATTTGATCGAAGAACTCCTTCTCCGACATGAGCGTGTCTTGCGCGCGACTCAGCAGGGAAAAGTACTCGGTGCATCCTTCATACAACCACAGATGCTGCGACATCTTGGGTTCTTTAAAATCAAAGTAGTGCACTTCTTCACTGTGGAGATTCAAGGGCACCAAGATGTGCAGAAACTCGTGTCCGGCTGTGTTGCGCACCGACTCGGAGACGCCTTGTCGACCGCCCTCCAACAAGAAGTAAAAACTGGATTGCGAATGTTCGAGCGCACCATAGCTGAAGCGGTGCGATAGGGTCATTCTCTTAATATCAGCGAAGTAGAAAATGAAGGTATACCGCGTAACAGGCATAATGCCAAAGAACGAGCCCAACGCTCCGCTCAGAGGTAATAAGTCTTCAGCCACTTGACTCGCGAGCACTTTCTTGTTCGGAGAATACACCGCTATCATCACGTTCATGTTGTTTTGCATGAACGAGAACGTATCCGGTACGCAGTACATAACCGGATTGTCAACCAGGTGCGGATATGATTTAGCCGACAAGATGTCGGTGGTGTCGTTCAACTCCAAGCGGTCGAGCGATGTTGCGCCATAAAAACCCTTGGGCTTGAGTACTTGAACCTCGTAGGGCAACATCTCGTACCCTTCATAATACCCGATGAAAGCATGGGTATTGATGGCAAAGTTTGTGTCTTTCTGAATATTCGAGCCGGTAGGTTGAAACACATTAACGGCTTCGGGATCATCCCACGTATCATTCACCCAGTACTCTAAGCGAGCCACTTTGGCATCGATGAGAATATCACCGGAGTCACGTCGCACTGCGAGCTCTGCTCCGCTCCGATCATAAGCCTTAGGGTTGACAACAAAGCGACCGTAGTCATCTTTCGAATAGGTTCCGGGCACGGAACGTGGCATGATGTACCGAAAGCGCTCACCCTTCATTTCCGGGGAAAAGACACTGACGTGTACTTGATCATTCTTGCATCCCTTTAAATCTAGAAGCACCTTGACAGGGTTCTGTTGTGCAGAGAGGGCATCCGCTATGACTAACAAAACAACAGCCGAAAAAAGAAGAGTACGGAGGATCATAGGAAATTCAATAGCTACAAAATCATGAGAGAATGTGCTCACGAGATACCGCGCATTCGGGTTGCGAATATAGCAGAGCGTCACTCAGCCACGCTGAATGACGCTCGAAAAAGTACCGGAGCCGGGCCAAACAAAGCACTACGCGGGATGCGATGAGGAGTTTCTTAAGTCTATGTTAAACCTTGTGTTAATCTCGGTTCAAGCTACCTATTCCGCCGCTACTTTGTACCATTTGAGTCCATCGGCAACCGAGTCGATGCTGCGTTCAAGATCGCGCAATCCCGGAGGGGGATTAAAGCGGTCGGTAACGGTCTTCGTGGAGTCATGCAATGTGTACTTCACTGTGTATGTCGGTATATCGGTTACCATGGCATCATACACATCATTCAACTCATAAAAGCGAATACGCTCAAAGGCAGCCATGAGAAAACGCAGCGATTGCTCGTCAACTTTGGCACGATACGCTCCTACCTTTTCTACATTCGACTTGCCGATATAGCTCGCAGATCCGTCGCCGCGCAGTACTAAGGTGTAGGCAGGACATGCCCCAAAACAACCACTTCGGTCAAGAGTGATAGCCGGAAAATTAGCCTCAAGTTTCGGCTCGGGTTTGGTCGATGCACAAGCGCCAAGTGTCAGCACGAGGGCAAGACCGGTACAAAGACTGCGAATAGTTGTCGTTTTCATAACTGAATACCAATGTTTGGTGTTTGGTGATAGGACAAGGAATGAGTCAGCGGGGTTCACATGGCGCGAAGAAAAAATAAACTCTATGTCGACCTCGGCTCCCCACCCAATACTTCAGGTTCTTCCGCTTCCGCGATAGTATACTCAACTTGAATAAGTGAAGAGTCAAATGTCTTCACGGATTGTAGGTTGAAACGATGAACGGAGGAATCATTTCCAAACAAGCGGGTTCCGCTTCCGAGCATACAGGGGATGTACGACAAGACCATCGTGTCAATGCTGTTGCTACGCAACAGCTGTTGAACAATCTCTGCACCACCATCAATGAAAATGCTCTGACCTTCTTGCACTCGTAGTTCGGCAATGAGGCTCGTTGGGTCTTGGTTGACAAAGTGCACGGAACCTTCTGAAGGTCTCGGATTACGTGTTAGCACGTAACACTCGCGATCCGCATGCGGAAATCCGATGCCAAAGCTTAGAACTTTATCGTAGGTTTTGCGACCCAATACAACGGTATCGACGGTTGACATAAAAGCCGCGTAGCCGTAGTCTTCACCGGCGCGCTCGACAATCTGCAGAAAACTCAGATCGTCGTCGGGACCGGCTATAAAGCCATCTAAACTCAGTGCGATATACAAGACAACGTTGCGCACGACTAGAAGTCGCGACGCAATCGTGCAACGGGAATCTTGAGTTGTTCACGATACTTTGCAACGGTGCGACGCGCAACGTTGTATCCCATCTTCTTCAGCTCTTTGCCGAGCTTGTCGTCGCTCCAAGGCTTCGACTTCGATTCCTTGCTGATGATATCGCGAATCTTCTCTTTAATAATGGTCGTTGATACTTCATCCCCTTCGTCGTTGGTTAGAGACTCCGAGAAGAAGAAACGTAACTCAAAGATCCCGAACTCGGTTTGAACGTACTTGTTGTTAACCACACGACACACTGTGCTGATATCCATTCCTGATTCTTCAGCAACATCTTTGTAGATCAGTGGACGCAGGCCGGCAGGTCCTTCTTCAAAGAATCCTTTCTGAAGCTCAACGATGGTAGTCATCACTTTAAGCATGGTCGACTTCCGCTGCTTGATAGCGTTGATAAGGAACTTCGCGTCTTCATGCTTCTTACGCATCCAATCGCGCGTGTCCTTGTTGAACTTCTTGTAGCGCGCTTCGCGTTTCAATTTTTCGTAGGCTTTGCTGACGCGAAGCTGAGGCATTGTGGCATCGTTCAACGAGATGATAAAGTCCTTCGCGTCCTCGGTGCGCTCAACACTAAAATCAGGGATAATGGTGTTAATGCCCTGCGTTGAAGAACCGTAACCGGGTTTCGGATTCAGACGCCGAATCACATCAATTGCTTCACGCAAATACTCTTCCGTCACTTCCAAATTGGCTGCTATCTGTTGGTAGTGCTTCATTGCAAACTGCTGATAGGCTTTTGTGAGCACTTCAAGCGCCAACTTCTGTGCGGCGTTCATTTTTGGTAGAGCGCGAAGCTGGGCAACCAGACATTCCTGCACTGTTCGAGATGCACAGCCTGTCGGCTCCAACTCCTGGATCTGACGCAACACCTGCTCAGCTTGCGCCGTCGTTAAACGTCGAAGTAGAGAAAGCTGCGAGTCGTTGTACGCTGCATATTCAGCAGATGCAGTGGTGGATTTCGATTTCTTCTGTGCGGCATTATCACTCTCCAGTGCAGCCAGACGTCGCTCATGATTGGTGTCGTCGATGATCGCATTGGCATCATCCAGGACTTCACGCAACTCGCGACGCAGATAGCCATCATCTTCCAGATTGCCAATAATCTGCTCACCAAGAATCATTTCCTCGTCGTTGAGGTCGGCAAAGTTCAGCTGCTCAAGCAGGTCTTCCTCAAAGCTCTTGACGTCTTTGATCTGAAAGGGTTCGTAATCCATGTCGTCGTCATTGGGCGACGATTCGGTATTTGCTTTTGGTCCGCCACCGTCTTCCTGCCAGAGCATTTTATAAAACTCAAATGCATCGGAATCATCCGGTATATCCTGATCGTAACTGAAGTCGCCGGAGTCGGGGCCATCATAACTTACCAGCGCAGGTTCAGAAGCTGCAGCGGTCCTCGACGCTGCTTTTTCTTCGGCTTCACTCATCTCGTAAATATCCGGCATGGTGTCGGCCGGCGTAGCGGACTGCTTCATGTGCGAAGTAGCAGCTTCCATCGCCAGATCCGCTGCCTCGTTCACGGCCGCAGGAGCGGAGAGACCAATCTCTTCAGAGAGTGATGAGCCATCGTCAGACACCTCCTCAACCATCGGATTCTGCTCAATTTCCTGTCGGATGTGTTGTTCCATCTGCAGCGAAGGGAGCTGCAGCAACTTTAGATACTGTATTTGTTGCGGTGTCAGAGTTTGTTGCAACCCGACATTGAGTTGTAATCCAAGCTTCATATCAAGGCCTGTAGTGAATGTGAGGACCGACATACCATCTCGCTTCACGCGACGTGCGAAGCACGACGCAGGAAGAAAAAACTCTTGATTGTATGACGTGAGGACGGATGCATCCCCTCTATCGTAATCTGAATGCTGCGCAGATCACGAGGTTAGTATGTGCGGGAGCGAGCTACTTCTTCTAAAGCCGTAACCCATTCTTCGCCATATTCTCGAATCAAAGCATCACGTGTGATGTCTTTTACTTTCAAACCCAGCTCTTTGCCATGTGGTATGGCCGGTCGGCATTCAGTGAACACATCATAATACAGATAGGGTCCACCGAAGTCCGCTACGCGAATGGGAAAGAGGTGACACGAAATCGGCTTGCGAAACTCCGTTTTTCCGTCCACATATGCTTTCTCAAGCGCGCAACGAGCAATACCTTCATCAAAGAACACAAACACACATTGGGCGTCGTCGATACAACCAACGGTGCGATTTCCGTATTCTCCTGTCAACCACCCGTGCCGCGCGATATGTGCGCGTGACTCAGGCGTCAAATATTCAAGTGCGGCAGCCTTACTTTGCTCAACCCGGTCAATTTCAAGTTCTCGCAATGGAGCTCCGCTTCCACCGCTCAAGGTACAGCAGGCACCTTTACAAGCCTTAAGATCGCAGGCAAAGGGTTGCGTCAGAATGTGCTCGTCGAGCGCTATGTCGTGAACAACAATCATGTCTGCTCTTATCTTCGTTACAGCTCTGCCGGCTCGCAGGTCGTGCCACGCTCCCGGTCATTGCTCTCGAATGCACGCACACGCCACACTGTCCACTGCTCATCGTCTCGATGAACAAATGACAGGGTGCCTCAATGCTGCTGCCTTCGCTTCCGTGCTGATTACACTGCAAGTTTTTTGGGATCCGTAGCACCGGCTGCACGGCCTACGAGTCTTGAGCGGCGGACGTACCGATGCTCAACTCAAAAGTACAAATTCCAATACGAGCAGACAAGGGGGAGAGTGGGTTTAATTGTGTAGGAGAGGGGACTACAAGGCTCTGCGCAAAAGGCAGCCGTGCCTTGGGTTTCGACTAGATTCCGTACGAAGGAGCAAGGGGAAGCTCAATGTTCAGTACGGTTCCGACATTCTGTTCACTGTGAATGATAAAGGTACCTTTGTGCAGCTCTACAAGACGTCGAGCGATGATAAATCCCAAGCCGACTCCTTGTTGTTCGTGTACCATGCGACCAAATTGATTGTACGCACCGGTAGCGGCGATTTGTGCAGCACTCATGCCATAGCCACGGTCGGTGATTTTAATACTCAGCATGTCTTCACGCAACATGGCATCCACGTCCACTCGGGTGCCACGCTCAGAGAACTTGAAGGAGTTATCGAGAAACTCATCGAAGATTTTGTGAAGGTTCTCGTTGGATATTGACAAGGTCACGCCTTCGATACTACAGTTCAAACTCAAGTCATCAAAGCGATCGTAGGATTGTGCTTTGGTTTGCGCTATATCTGAGATTACGGCAGGCGCTTCTTGACTACGATCCTCCAGCAGTGCATCGCAGGCTGCGGGATTGGCTGCAATGGATTCGAGTTGCGCGTAGACCAAAAAGTTCTCGGTGATTTTCAACAATCGTTTGGCGCTTGTGATGATATCGCCGGCAATCTCGCCCACGGATATCTTATCTTCACTTTCGCTTTGAGCAGTACTCAGAAAACTGGCTGAACCGATGATCTGATTAAGTGCAGTGCGAAACTCATGAGGCAAGGCGTACGTAACGCTCATCTTAATCTCTTCGTAGCCGCGCTGGATGCTTTCGCGTTTCTTCCATTGCGCGTCGATGGCCGAGAGCAATTCTTCCACCGTAAATGGCTTGAGCAAGTAGTCGTCTGCACCAAACTCCATGCCCGTACGCATGTCGCCTTTGTCGGAGCGGGCAGTGAGAAACATAAAACGTATGGACTCTGTGTCTTTGTGACGTCGCAATTCCTGCAGCACTTCGAAACCGTCCATCGTCGGCATCGAGATATCGCAGATAACAAGATCCGGATGATGCGTCATTGCAAGCTCTACACCGTCGGCGCCATTGTTAGCCGTCAAGACTTCATAGCCTTCAAAGCGTAAGAGGGCTGAGGTTCCGTCGACAATGTAATCTGAGTCGTCTATCAGAAGGATTTTTTTCATGCGTCCAATGCAGAGTCGGTTGACAGAACATCCGTGTCGTCGAGTAGCAGGGGCAAACTAATCATGACCGTTGTACCAATACCCACACGTGAGCTGATCTCAACGGATCCGCCGTGTAGTTCGATGAACTCCTTGGCAATGGAGATACCCAATCCACTGCCCGGTGCCTTGTTTCCGTTGGTACCGCGATAATACGGCGTGAAGAGACGTTCGATTTCATCCTCGGGAATTCCCATCCCTTCGTCGATCACGGTAACTCGTACATCATCGTCGGAGCGATGGACTCGGATTTGAATGGCCGAGTTCTCCGTGGAATACTGCACAGCGTTCAGCAATATATTGCGAATGGCGTGACGCAACAAGCGTTCATCCCCGTTTATCATTGCCGGAATCTCAGCGAAGTCATAGACTAAAAGCTGTTTACGGTCTACGGCGGCAGAGCGTACCTCTTCGATAATTTTTCGCAGCACCGGAACAACGTCAACACGCACCGGACTAAAAGTATCCCGCATGGTGTGAAGATTCGATTGGGTGGTGAATCGGGAAACCAGACTCACCAATTCCTGCACACGTGCACGTATGGCTTGAATGTGCATTCCGCGCTCTGTGAGCGACATATTCTCATCGTAGCGCTGTAACAACTCCGCGGATATACTAATACCTGTGAGCGGGGTGCGAAACTCGTGTGAAATAGTATCCAAGAATGTTGACCTGAGGAGACTCAATGCTCGTTCCTTTTCCAATGACTCTCGCAACTCTTCTTCGGCTAACTTCATCGTTGTCACGTTGTGACAGAACACGCGATACACCTGCGCTTCGGGCATGTAGTAGAAGTGCTGATCGTAGTAGTTGAGACTCACGCTGATCATTCGCTTCGACAAGGGTGAGTCTTCGTGCAACTCAAGTTTGATGCTATCGAAACCCTGTAACAACGGATGTTGTGCGTTGAGTTGACGAAGATTCTTAAACTCTCGTTCGGCTGCGGCATTGGCATAGGTGACTTCTCCCTCAGCATTCACTTCGAAGATGGGTGTTACGCTTTGTTCGAGATACGACGCCAAGTGACGCAGTTGTTTTTCGTTTTCGTGCGAACCGGTGATGTCCATGACAGCCTGCACGCACACCAAGTTGCCTTCTTCCGAATGAAACTTGACCATGTAGTTCTGGAAGATGCGGTACGCGCCATTGCGGTGTTGAAAGCGGTACTTGAGACGCAGTGTGCTATCGTCGTTCTTTGCCATCCACTCCAGCCAACGATCGCGAACATTTTCTCGATCTTCCCGATGAATCATCTCGTTGCGTTGAGCAGCGCTCATGTTCCAAAGCTCATCAACGCTGTAACCGGAAATACGCTGGAACTCGGCATTCACTACTTCGTTATGAACATGTCCGTCTGCATGGACTTCCTGCTTGAGAATACCAACAGGCACGTTATCGATTACCATTCTGAAGAGATGCTCGGAGCTGCGGAGCTGTCGCTCGATTTCTTTTTGTCCGCTAATGTCCGTCAACGACCCAACAACCTCTCGAATGTCGTCATGATAATCGTCGATTAGCGGAGCGTAGTGTCGGATATAGGAGCGTCCGCCAACGCTGTACTCCATGTGTACTGTTTCTCCTTCAAATGCCTTTTGGATTTGCGGCAACACAGTTTGGAGCTCTTCGTCACTTAAGTACTCGTTCAATGGCTTGTTACGAACGACACTTGTAGTATCACTACCCGCCAAGCGTCCTTCACGCATCACATACAGAATCGAACCATCGGCTTCGCGTCGGAGGCGGACCACCAGGTTTTGGAGGTTGCGGATCGTGCGCATTTCTTCGCATGAGTCTTCAGCACGGGCATCCTCTTTGATCTTGGCTATCATGTTGATGGGTAAACGCGCTGCATGCTTTCGCAGAGAGAGCTTCAAATCGTTGACAAACTGTTGAATCGTCGGGTCAACAGCATTGAGTTGTCCGAAGTGCTTTTGCACCAGCGCACCTACCAAATGCTCCGCATCCGTAGCGGTATGCGGTAGTGCGGTAAGCAGCTTCTGTAGTTTCTCGTGTTGCATGTGTGTTCCATTGACAGCGGAGGTGCATGTCTATCCGGCCCGCTTCGCGGTCCGCAGACGGAGACTCTGCAGTTCAGGGCAAAGTATCGGCAGTTTTAGCGCTGTTTTGAAGCGCGGAATTGAAATATGCTGTTGAAACGCTATAATAGAGTGGGTTGCTCGTTGGACTCAGGCTAGTTTTGAGCCCGAAGCTCGATATCAACGCGTAGATTGGAGCCGCTTGTGTCGCAGTACACGTACTCGCTTCACCTACGTTGTCTGAGGGATCGGTCTTCATTACATACCCCATTTTTGTAAACATCCCGTGAATCCGAATTGCGTTTTGGATACCGAGGGTCTGAGGAGAAGAGCATGCAAGAAGATTTGAAGGAGTACTACGCGGTGATATTCACCAGTATACAGTCAGACGAATTAGAAGGTTACGCGGAGGCGGCGGAGCGAATGGTCGAGTTAGCTCGCGAGCAGCCGGGATTTTTGGGAATAGAGTCCGCGAGATCCGGGATCGGTATCACGGTTTCGTATTGGAAAGACGAAGAATCGATTAGGGCATGGAGAAACAATGCCGAGCATAGTCTGGCACGTGAGCAAGGACGTAATCACTGGTACAAAGCGTTTAGAACGCGAGTTTGCAAAGTAGTGCGCGACTATGGTAAGGGCGAACTCGACGGTTGATGACGTCATAGCCATAGTCTGCCGAGCCCTTAGATCCAATATCTTAGAAGTCTTGGGGAACATCACCTTCGCTAGGTGCGTTCCAGATATCACCAACATCTTCGCCGGTCAATTGACGGTGGCGAACGACCTTGGCTTCAGAGAGGAAGATGACGTTTTCGGCGATATTGGTTGCGCGGTCGGCAATGCGTTCGATGTTGTGCAAACCAACGATTAGGCGTGTTCCGCACTTTATGAGAACCGGGTTTTCCTCCATCAGTCGCACAATCTCTGCGCTGATTTCCACTTCAAGTTCGTCGACGTTATCGTCGGTCGACAACACATGATGCGCCAGCTTTGCATCGTTGTTGATGAAGGAGTCAAGCGACGCCTTAACCATCTTGAAGGTATTGGTCGTGATTCTATCGAATCCAACTTCATCCACGATGTGGCGAATACCATCTTGAAACGTGAGCCGCGCGATAACCAGGGCGGCATCGCCAATACGCTCCAACTCGTTATTAATCTTAATGGCAGCTAGTAACAATCGCAAGTCACTCGCAACCGGTTGCTGAAGAGCAAACAAGCGTTGCACTTGGCGATCAATTTTCAAATCGAGCTTATCGACTTTATCGTCACGTTCAATAACCAGATGAGCAAGCGACTCGTTCGTCGTTAGCAACGCACGGAACGCGTACTCCACTTGCTCTTCCACCAATGAACCCATGCGGATGAGACGGGTACGGAGTTTATCGAAGTCGTCTTCAAAATGTCTGTGCATGACGTATTCCTGCTATGGTGCTGCGTAACAAAAATCAGGTGTTGTTTGCTGCAACCACCTGAGCCGGCATCGTTTTGATAACGAGGTCCCGGACTTTATAGTATCGGACATTGAGAGCGCAGCCTGAGGGTAGGCACACAACTCTTAACCGAAACGTCCTGTAATGTAATCTTCGGTCTGCTTCTTTGTCGGATTGGTGAAAATCGCACGAGTGCGTCCGGCTTCAACCAATTCACCCATGTACATGAAGGCCGTGTAGTCACTGACGCGAGCGGCCTGCTGCATATTGTGTGTAACAATAACAATTGTGTAGCGACTTTTGAGGTCGTGAATCAACTCCTCAATTTTTGCAGTCGCAATGGGATCCAAAGCGCTCGTCGGTTCGTCCATCAGCAAGATTTCGGGTTCAACCGCCATTGCGCGTGCAATGCACAAGCGCTGCTGTTGACCACCGGAGAGCGACATCGCAGGTTCTTTCAAGCGATCTTTTACTTCATCCCACAGCGCCGCTTTTTGTAGCGCGTCTTCAGCCACCTCTTTGAGCAAACTGCGCTTGCGAACACCGTTAAAGCGAAGACCCGCAACGGTATTCTCAAAAATGCTCATTGTGGGAAAAGGATTGGGCTTTTGGAACACCATTCCGATACGTCGGCGAACGTGTACGGCGTCCATCTTCATCACATCTTCTCCATCCAGCAAAATCTCACCCACGACCTTTGCTCCGGGAACAATATCATGCATGCGATTCAGAGAACGCAGTAGTGTTGACTTGCCGCAGCCGCTGGGACCAATAATAGCCGTAGCACGATTGTCATGAAAGTTGATGTTGATATTTCGAATGGCAAAATTGCCATTGAAGATCACCCCGACACCACGAACGCTCAAGCGTGGATGTTGGTTCTCAACGTCATGCTGGTGAAGATCCTGATTCAACTCGGGCTTCGACAGTGGTGACACCGTCAGCTCGCTTTGTTGTTGCTCTTCAGTCATACACTCCTCGGCCATTCATTGGTGATAGAATTTCGCATTGCAGTCAACAAAGAACAGACCGGCTGCTCTCTGCTTGCTGCGCTCTCGTCACGTGGCTGCATGTGCAACAACGTCTTACTGCTGAACCGTAAACTTACCGCCGCTAACCAGTCGCACAACCACACTCAAAATGAAGACAATCACGATGAGTACGGTGGCGCCTGCCCACGCTTGTGCGTGCCAATCGTCGTAAGGCGAAGTTGCATAGGTATAGATCTGCACCGGTAACGACGCAATGGGTTGGTCTAAACCGGTATGCCAAAATCTGTTATTTAAGGCAGTGAACAACAAGGGAGCGGTCTCTCCCGCTGCTCGTGCAACGGCAAGCATAACTGCTGTAACAATACCTTTTGCTGCCGCGCTTAGAACGATTCGCGTATTGACAATCCATCTCGGTGCACCGAGTGCTAGTCCTGCCTCACGTAACGTAAGCGGTACCAGCTTCAATAACTCTTCTGTTGTTTTGGTGATCGTCGGGATCATGAGTACGGCAAGGGCAACAGAACCTGCATAGGCAGAGAAGTGTCCCATAGGTTTCACCACCAAAGCATAAGCGAAAATCCCCACGATGATAGAAGGCAAACCGCTCATTACTTCGGTCAAGAAGCGAACAATGGACGAAAATGTATTCGTTCCGTACTCAGCCAGGTAGATACCACAGAGCAAACCTATGGGAACAGCAATGAGGGCTGACATTCCCATCATGATTAACGTCCCAACAATAGCATTACCCATACCACCGCCACTTTCTCCAACCGGCTTCGGCAGATGCGTAAAGAACTCCCAGTTCAACGCACTAATACCTTCACGCACCGTGTAGAACAAAATCAAGGCCAGCGGCACAAGCGCAATGACCACGCACAGTGCACACAAACCAATCATAAGATTGTTGAACACATTGCGACGAACGATGGTCGACTGCTTGAACTGCAAACGACGAGTGCTCATTGACGTCCTCCGGCGATTTTCTTGCGACTAACACTCCAAACTAGCAGACGTGCCAGAGTGTTTACGACAAAAGTGGTGAGTAACAACACCAGGCCAACCTCGATCAGGGCAGAAACATAAGTGCCCGACGTTGCTTCGTTAAACTCGTTGGCGATAACCGAAGCCATGGTATAACCCGGTTGAAAGATGCTTGCCGTGATCTGCGGTGAATTACCAATCACCAGCGTCACAGCCATGGTCTCACCCAAAGCGCGACCCAAGCCCAAAATTACCGCACCGAGAATGCCCCAGCGAGCATTCGCGACGACAATGAGGATCGCTTCCCACTTGGTGCTTCCCAATGCTAAGGCAGCTTCACGTTGCGACATCGGAATGGCCAACATGACATCTCGCGAAATACTGGTGATAATCGGAAGAATCATGACGATCAGAATACAAGCCGCTGCAAACATATTGGGACCTACGACAGGTCCGGCAAACAGCGGAAAGGAATTCCCAAGCAGATTCGATAAAGGCTGCGAAAGATGCGTCTGCAAATAGGGAACCATGACAAAAACACCCCACACACCGTAGACGATGGATGGAATGGCTGCCAGAGTTTCAACAAGAAAGGAGAGGACTGTTCGCATCGTCTGACCGGACACTTCCACCAGGAAGATGGCAATGCCCAAGCTTAAGGGTAAAGCCATTGCCAAGCCTAATAGCGACGAAACAATGGTACCATAGAGGAAGGGTGCTGCGCCATATACTTCATTAACGGGATCCCAAGTCTTCGATGTGAAAAACGAGGTTCCGAACTTATTGATGGTTTCATTGGAGCTGGCAACTAACTCCCAGATGAGTCCACCAATGACCACAACGATAATAATAGCCGCGCTTGCGCACAGCACATAGAACACACCATCACCAATCTGCGATTTCACTTTGGTGACGAGTGAGCGTATTTCAGCCGAACGTCCGTGCGACGTAGCTTCAGGTAGCGCAGATGTTGTGCCCATAAGTCCTGCAATTTACTGAATCATCCGCTCAATAACACCGCCAATGCTAGGCTGTTATTGAATCGTAATGAGATGATCCTTGCTTCTCCGGCATGAATTCAAGGGCTTCGCGAATGTAGTAATCGCAACGCTCTACACAACCGAAGTTTCGGAAGAAACACTCCGACCTTTTCTGGCTGTATCTACTTCTCAATTCTCGTGTTACTTAGTGAAAGCACGTACGACATGTCGTTGCCGGCAAACACCACGATTCCCTCTTGGTGTTCACCTACTATCCTTCAACAGGGCAAAACTCTTTGAGATGCAGAGACTGAGAAGGAAAGCCTAGCAAATGCGATAGCGACTGTCAAGCAACACCGTAGCATTTTTGCAGTTGAAGACGAGAGCCACACAGTGGTTATCACAGTAGTACGTACCGTACTCGATACGGTACTTGAGAACGTTATCATGTAAAGGGCGGTTCAGCGTGAATCGAGCTGAAACAGAACCGTGGGCTTTGTTGTCTTTGCCTTTTGGGCAGTCGGCAGTCGTCAACAAATATGTGTGCATTTTTTGTTTCACATTGACTTTTTACAGCAGACGCCCGGTCGATCGAAAGCTAAAAAATGGTTATATAAGGCTTTTTTCGGCTAATTTGATGGCTCAACATTAAGTTTTTCACTCCTATATTGCCAACCATTCACTATTCACTAACCAGTCATTCACAGTTTATGAAGAGATTTCTAATCTTTGCCATACTTGCCCTTCCGGCAGTACTCCCCCTCGAGAGTTTTATCGAGAAACCGAGTTCAGAAGGTATCGCAGCGGACACAATTTGTTTCTCACGTGATATTCTTCCCATGTTGAACTCAAATTGCGCCATGTCCGGTTGCCACGATGCTTCCGCTGCAGGTGGTTTTAAACTTACGACTGCTGCGGGTGTGCTCAAGGGTGTTAAAGCAGGATCACCTTCGACCAGCAGCATCTACCGTGAAATCAACTCCGGCTCAATGCCCCGCTCTCCGTGGAAGCGTCTACCGGATTCACTCAAGACCCGTTTGTCAGCGTGGATTACAGCCGGTGCAAAAACAGCGGAGTGTGTTGAAGCATTCTGCGATACATCCAACGTCACCTACGCAAAAGATATCAAACCCATCATCCAAACTGCGTGTGTTGGATGTCATCAAACCACGTCCGCAGAAGGTGGCTTCCATATGGATGTTGACGCCACCAACCAAGAAAACAAGGTTCGTATTTACGAATCTGCAGCACACATAAATGGTGCTGCTGCAATGCCGCGAAACATTGCTCAACTGAGTGCATGCCAAATTGCCAAGCTGCGTATCTGGGCTCTGGGCACGAGTGAAGTGGCAAACGATCCAAGTGCGGACGATGCATTCAGTATTGTACAAGACAATGGTGAGGAAGTCCTCCGCTTCCAATTAGCACTAAGCACGCAGGCAAGTGTGAACGTGTATAGTGCGGATGGACGTGTTATCACAAGCATACCAAGCAGTGTTTATGCTGCCGGTTACAACCAGGTTCGTCTTGGAACCTCGATGCAAGCACATGGCTTGTACTTCGTTCGATTCGTTAGCCAAGGCACAACCCGTTCGATGAAATTCTTGCGTTAGTCGTAGTGTATCTCGACATTAAAAGTAAAAGCCCAACGGCGTTGCCGTTGGGCTTTTTTATTACTTCTACTTCACGCTTTGGCAGCCGGATCTGAGGTAGACTTCAATTCCGGATGCGGAAGTTAGGGATTCTCAACGGGTGTCTCAACGACAATGTTCACCGTCCGGTTGTACATGCGACCTTCAGGGAAATTGTTGTCGTAAAGTTCTTGCTCTTTTCCATAACCTTTGGCGGTTGATGAAGGAAGATTGAGAGCCTTCGCTGTATAATCAGCTCGTTTGGTGCTTAGCATCATGTTGTACTCAGCGCTTCCACTTCGGTCGGTGTGGCCGGTGATCACGTAGGTGGACTTAGGACTCGAATGTTCCTTAATGTATTTGATCAACGCTAAATGCGAGGCTGTGTGAGTGTAGCTACCGAATTCGTAGAGAATGAGCGAGTATTTGTCAACGTACTTGTCATTCACGCGCTCGCGATCTTGTCTTGTCTGCATCTCTACCGGAAAGGTTTGCGTGATTCTGCGCAGCGAATCGAGTTTGTCGTGCACGTCAAAACGAATACGAATGTCATGCAAATCGCGAGGCCCGCGCGAGAGATCTTTATTGATATCCCATTGCAAGTGTTTATCAGGCATACTGCGACCGCTCATTGCAACGAATACACTGTCGTTCAAGACCGAGTGCACCGACCAATCCTTGACACCCACAGAACTCTTTACAGTTGGATAGAAGTGTAGTGAGCTCACGTGTTGTGCGCGTAAAACCGTATCTAGCAATACGACGTTGCGAAGAATCTCAGGATCGTTGGAGCTGATTTCGACGCGACGGTTCTCGTCGATACCATCTTGACTCTTTGCACTGGAGGGCACAGCCGGAAGGTTTTGCGCTTTTACTTTCAAGCGTGCCGGATCAATTCCCCATACCTTTTCGAAATAGTCGCGCACGCGTTCTGCGCGTGCTTTCGACAATGCGGTGTTTGCCTTTTCCGGTCCCAGATCCTGATTACATCCTGTAAAAGTCAACACTGCTTTTGAGTTGTCGCGCATACGATTGCCTATGATATTCAGCACTTGTCTGTAGATTTCAAGTGCTGAGCTCTTTCGAAGCGCATTGACGTTGAATGATTCGGTTTGCTGAGCCGGAACTTGCACGTAGCGTTCCGGTATCACATCACTATTTTCATCAAAAAAGATATAGGGAAGCAGTGGTTGTATGGAATTGCCCACAACTTCTTCAATCTTCACCGTAACGATGTCTTTCTCCTCACCGTCTTGATCCGACGCTTTGAGCTTCATCGCTGTCTCAAGGCAATACGGTCGCTTTTCCGGGAGGGTCTTTACATAGCTCTGCCATACTTCGGTCAATAGGGTAAGCGTGTTGTATCCTGACTCAATTTCTTGTTCGTCGGTGGAATCATGCTTGAGTTCAATCTGCACCGCGCTAATGTCATAGGATTTCTCCACTGTTGTGTCGCGATGATACACTGTATCGTAACGCATCAGTGGAGGAACAATCGGATTGTATCGCACAGACGCACCTACCTGCAGAGCGCTGATATGCCAGTCAATTTCCTTGCTTACACTCGGTAAGAGTCGTGTGTAATTCAGCTCAGGCGAAAGGATCAATGTTTTCTTCTTGTTCAAGGGCACGTCAATACGCAACCCCACTCGAGCCATGAGATAAAGACTGATAGCCTGCGGTAGCTCTTGCGCGTTGAACTCGTTGCGTGTGCGCAAACCACTCGGAAAGAACACGCCCTCTTGATCCGCAGCCAGTTTCTCAACCTGATCGAATTGCGTTCGAAGACTACTGCAGATCGGCAATGAAGCACTTAGCCAAAAGCCACTGACCGGCTGGAAGAGTATGGCAGGCTCAAGGTTAAGATTTGAGATGTGCGCCGTGATCGAATGGTCTATGCGAGCCTGCTCCGTGCCGGTTGATGTGGTGACGGTCGTCAGCGAATCCTGTTCGCGCGCAGTGAGAATTCCTCCCAATGATTCAAAACCCAGACGAAGTTGTGCGGACCACAACGGACTAAGTACGTACTCACCAAAGATGGCTGCATGGATTCCACTTCCACTGCCCCTTTCAAAATGTGGACAGCAGTTCGGGTAACCGGGTATCTTCTGAAAATTCGTCGTATGGTTCAATGACGAGTAGTCGACCGCCACTCCCACGCTATACGGGAAGTGCGGCTTCTCAGACTGTGAATACACTTGTACGCCGATAAGTGAATGCACAATGAAGAGTGAAACGATGCCGCTTAAGCGAAGTCCATGCAATAGCCGCTTTGAGCTACTAGCAAGAATGTCTTTGATGCTTCGTGTCATGCTACTGCTCATCGAACTATCTCCAGTCTCTGCGTCTTCATTTCAGTAGCCGTGTGGAGAATGACTTGATATACACCGGACGGTATGGTTGCACACGAAGCTTTGTACTGCCACTCGGCAGCAGGTGGCATACCTTCATATAGCACCTGCGCAACACGTCCCATCGCGTCAACAACTTCAATGCGCACTGCTGCTCGTTCAGGGGTGCTCAGGTCTACCGTAATGTTACCGTCAGCCGGATTCGGGTACACAGAGCGTAGTGCAATAGCTTTAGCCCTATCAAATAGACGTGTTCCTCCATCTGTGCACTGACCGGAAATAGAAATTTTCGCATCCTTAGAACTCAGCGTTGCACTACCACCATTGGCAACAACGTTGCTGAAGTGCATTGCAGTCTGTACGTCATTTCCTAATGCTGCTTGCAATTCAAGTATTGCCAGAATTGAATCTTGGGCATCGATAGCTTGGCTTTCGATCGACACGGTACGCGTTGGCCCGTCTTCAACACTGCTCAGTAGCGAACCGTGGCGCACACTACGTAACGACAGCAGTGTGGTATTCCACTGGAGTTGAGCGCTCATAGTAGATATACCTGCCAACTTCGCACCGCGCACATCATGTATGTACAGCGGATACTCGAAGACCTGGCCGATCTGCACCGTCGTATCCAAGGCATACACCGAAATTTCAGCCCGCAGGTTGGCAGAGAGTTCAACAGGGTTTTCGCGACCGCAATTGTCGCGGTAACTCAGTGTCTCGCGAATCCATCCACTCGAGTCCGGTGCATCGAAGTGCATATAGGCCACTCCTTGGGTGTACAACGGAAGCGGATTCGGAGAGATGGAATCAATGGTGAAGTACTGTCCTCGAATCGGCGTCGGCACCACTTGCTCAAGCGAACCATCGTTCACAATAACCATTGTGGCACTGTACTGTTGACTCCGATTCACAATGCCATAGAAGAAGGGATTATCCTTCCAAATCATGTCAACGGAATCTTTAAGTACCTTCAATGCAATGCTACGTTCAGCGTTTGTACTACTGTCCGTATTTGAAATCAAAACCAACTCCGCACTACGCATACCTGTGTAAGAATGCGAAAGGTGTCGCAGAAGAACCAAATGCTGTGCTGACGGCTCGAGTTCAAAGGAACTGTCGTTCACAATTGTAAACTCATTGGCTTGTGCACCCCGTAAGAACATGCGACTGACAAGCAGATTATCACCACCGGTATTTTTGACGACGACTGTGGTATCGAGAGATGGATAGCACTGCTCGTGAGCGGATAGTTCGGTGATTGACTGCAAGTGTGCCGGAACAATTTTCATAACCTCGATGACCACCGCCAATCGATGTGCGGTTGCACAGCTGTCAAAAACTGTGATCGTATCGCGGTAGACTCCGGCGCTGTCTCCAGCAAAGCGCACATAGGCAATTGCGGAATCACCAACCGGCACAGGATTCTTCGACAAAGAGTCGAGCGAGAACTTATTGCGAGTTACCGGTGTTGCAATGCGCAAAGGCAAACTTCCGGTGTTGTAGACAACAATCTGCTGCGTTGTCTTGCGCCATTCGCGAAGCGTCGGAAAACTCAGCACGGTTGAAGCAAAACGCATATCTGCTCGCTGAACTTCCACCGACAATGAGAGAACCAGAATCGAATCCTTTTCAGAGTTCGAGTAAATGGAAATTGTCGAAGGAATGCTTTGCGATGTTGCGCCACTACCGCTGGCATCGCAACGAATACGCAAAGTATCAACAGCACCGGGCAGAACGATTCTAGGAAGGGGTGTAATCAGACTCATGCTAAGCAGAGCCGATTGTGAGAATGCGACTGAGTCGATGCGCAACGTATCAAGTCCGCTGTTTCGTACGACGACTGAGGTGTCTCGTTTTGGCGTGCACGGGACAGCAAAGGTTTTTGGAGGAGTGAGACTAATTCGTGGACGCAGACTTTGCACCTGAGCATGGATACGCAAAGGCTGCGCCTTTGCACACTGATCCTGCACGTTGAGTGTGTCGTAGACCGACGTTCCGCTCGGTGCTCCGGCAAAACGCAGAGTATAGATAGCAGAAGCTCCGGCGGGCGTTGGATTGGGAACGACTGAGACAAGGCTAAAGAGACCTCGCTGCTGCGGAACTGTCCACTGTATCTCGGCGCTACCGGTATTAACAAGGGTGTCGCTAAGCGTCGCAGCCGTATTTGGAGCAATATCAATGAACTCCTGTGCGGCGGTATCAAATCGAAACGCGGTATAATTCCAGTGAGCACTAAGAGGAATCAGTGTCTGACCATTTGTTGTGTTTTGAGCGTTCGATTCAATGACGAGCGAAGCACCGGTAGAGTTGAGTTCCTTTGGAGTATAGCGAATAACGATTGAGTCGAGAGCATCAGGATCTATCGTTGATGCCGGTTTGCGGACAATGCTGAATTGCTGCAAACTGTCGTTGATGATACGTAGGTCTTTTATCGACAAGGGCATCATGCCTACGTTAGTGATAATAATAGTCGTATCGAATTGCGATTGGCATGTGCGACTCTGTATATCAAGATTCGACAAAATGTACACAGTAGCTTTAGGACTCTGTGTGAAGGCTCGAAGACGAGCCGAAACTTCTCCCCCGCACGTATCACGAACAGTGTACAGTGTGTCGTACACCATGGAGGTATCTCCGTTATTAAAGTTCACAAAGATCCGTGCGCTTTGTCCGGAAGGTATGGGGTTTGGCGCGATGGACATTATCGTGAACTTGCCCAGCTTCACAGGTGTCGGCAGGTACATACCCACACTTCCTCGATTGACAATGGTTAGGAAGCCATCAACCGATGTGAAGGGTCGCACATTAAGGAAATCCAGCGTTTGAGTCGGGAAGAACCAAATAACCGTGTCACGTTTTGCGGTCAAGCCCACGTCCAAAACACCCTTGGGAGTATTCTGTGCATTTGAGTAGACTCTGAGCGTTGCAGCCCGTGATCCGGAAAACTGCGGTAGATATTGGACGCGAATGTTTTTAAACGATGCTGCGGAAATGGTATCTGGAAACACACTCACTACTTTAAAGTAAATGGAGTCTGAACCAATGATACGCACGCTATCAATCTGCATCACACCGGTTCCCGTATTGTTGATACGAATCACGGTGTCGATGGGATTAAGAGCCGAACAAATGGGAGACAGCATCGCATAGTCTTTCTGTGCTGAAGCAATGCGTGGAATACCTATGCCCTCTCCCGCCAATAGGATGGTTGCGGGCGAGCCAAGGAAAGCATGGTAGAAAGCAAGCCGAGCACTGGTGAGTGCTATTCGGGTCGGGGCGAATCGCAGGGTGATGACCCGAGTCTCATTCGGCTGTAGAACAAAACTTCCGCCTCCGCTAACGATGGAGAATTGAACCGTGTCCGGACCCAGTATCCGTGTATTCGTTATGGTTAAGGCTGAAGATGTAACGTTTTTGATAGTTGCCGTTACTGTGGTGTCTTTCTTTGTTGTGATTTCGACCTTTCCGAAATCAATCTGTTCAATAAGATTGTTCGTTGGTGGATTGACCGACTCACCGATCAACACAAAACGCAGTGTATCACACAGGGTCACAACCGTCATCGTCACTTGTTTGATACCCACGACTTTGGTTCGTGGAATGAAGCCTAATTCATAGCTGAGCGATTGACCCGGATAGAGGTAAAGTCCCGTGTTCTTTTTTACAATCCTGAACTCATCTTTGTTATATCCTTCAATCGTTACCGAATAGATGTAATCCCATGAAGAACCGATATTCATGATGATTTGATTGATCACGGAATCACGCGCTCCGTTGTTCAGCACTTTACCGAAGTTGATGGTATCTTTCTTAATCAGCTGCGAGGTGCCAATCACGAAGGGTGTCTTCGTGGTATCCATCTGAATTGGTGAGGCTAAGCAGTCCCACAACCAAGCATTACCGTCGTGAGAACAAATCAACGCGCGCGAGGAGTTTTCCGACAATGCGATTTGTGATACCGCGTACCCCTGGTGAGGGTTAACAGTGCGGATCACAGCTCTATCCGACGTCCGCCATAGACGTGCTTGATTGTTGGTGATCATTGGACCAACCACGTAACCTGCATTCGGACAAATCGCTTGCACGTTGTCGCTGATACTTCCCAGCAGACTCAAAGTTGAGTCAAGAATGAAACTACGGTTTGTGGCTTGGTGGTAGATCGTGGTGTATTTCGCACCCGGCGCGTAACTGATTTTTGAGCACTCTCCACCAAATCCATAAGTGTCCGTAAAGCGCATGGTTTCCGTCCAGCTTGCGGTGCTGATCGACACAACACTCATGTTCGTTGCCGATGCAAGTCCGGCAACCAGCAGGCTGTTGTCATTGTAACCGTAAACCAGATCACGCCCCGCGACAAAATTGTTGATTGTCAGCGTGCGAATCAGTGCTCCTGTCGCAGTCGCGAAAACACGAACGGTGTTATCAGCTACAACCGCCACGTATTGACTGTTCCCGGAGAATGCCGGACCGTAGCCGGCACTGCTAATGCGTGTGATTAACTGACCGCTAAGGACATTCCAAAGGGCCATTGAGTTGTCGGTCGACAAGGCAGCCAAGTAGATTCCGTTGGGACTTACCCGAAGCTGGTTGACTTTCGATGCCGTGGCAGCCAAGTCATAGAAGCACTTCAGCGTATCACGCGTTGCAACGTCATGCACGTAGACAGATCCGTCTTCGCCCATGGTTGCCACATTCTGGTCGTTGTTGAAGAAACAGCCCGATACCACGGCACCGCGCGCAGCATTACGCAACAGCAGTTGCTTTTCGTGCGTGCCACTCGAGGTCCACTGATTCACGCCACCAAATCCCGATGCCGTCAGAATGTGTGATCCATCGGAAGAAAACTGCGCAGACATACTGCGCCATGCGTGTTGATTCAATCGTCCACTGCCGTCAAAGCTGAATATCTGCGAAGCGGTCGACGGATCCCACACTACCACCGCTCCTCGGTAGGCATCAGGAACTCCCACCGCTGTTTCACCGCAGCTCAATACTCGGGTGCCACTTGCATTGAAGCAAGCGTAGTAGTGTGCACCGATAGAGCCACTGAAATTCTTGAGTTCACTGGAGCTCGACGTGCTGAAGATTCTAGAGTAACCACCCAGGTAACTCACAAGTACTTGATCTATTGAGGTCGGGTTGAAACTGACTGAGCTTACCGCTGTAATCTTGGAAGGATCGAGATTCGTTATGCGAGTGCCGCTGCCAACGTACCAGACTACTGTTCGGCTTCCCACGTCTCCACTCGCCAATCGTGTTCCGTCTGCGCTGAAGGCAAGCGCGGACACCGGTGAGCTGTGATAAACTAAGGTACTGATGAGACTGCCATTGCTAAAGTCGTAGATGCGAATCGCATTATTCAATGAGTTTACGCCGACTGCAATACGTGAGCCTGCCGCATTCAAACTCATGCACGTAAAGGTTGTCGTGAGGTCAACTATTGTTCGCACCAATGCATAGGTGCTGGCGTTCCAAATCTGGATGTACGCCCCGGGACTACCGTTTGAAAGCGTCAGGATGTAGCTGCCGTCCGGTGTCCATGCTACAGCACTCACCACGCGACCCGAACCCGGGTTCAAGGTTGCGAGAGTATCTCCGCTTTGCAAACTCAGTACGTATGCTTTTCGCGTTGACAGATAACTGTTGTCAGGATTCAGACATGCAACAGCTTGGTTGTTGTTTTGTGGATTGTAGACGACTTGCTTCATCTGTCCCGCGTGTCCCAGCTTCAGAAACTGTGTTCTGTCGTTCTGGAATTTCAGGTGTGAGATACGAATGCGATTGTTCGAACCCGTGCGGGGAGGAGTGCGAAACCACTGCTCAAAGTTTCCGCTGAAGTTGTCGACCAGCATTGTCCATGTTTTTGCATCGTCGTAGCTCCATTCCACACGAACAGAGTCGCCGGCAGCCACACCATCCCATCGGAAATAGGTGTAGTAGCACGAGTTGTAATTATCCGGCGCGCTAGGATACAACGCTACAAGAGTTTTTTGCGGTACAGTTCGTGATTGATATCCGGCAGAGGCTCCAACCCATTGCCAGTAACACATGTTGCTCTGCAGATTGAGATTGCCAAACTGATAGGTCGTATCCGTTGCCGTATAGCGTACCGTCAACACACGAGTAGTACCGGAGTCTATAACAAAAGGTGGAGAACTTCCACCCCAGTTAATCACTTGAAAGTGAGCATTGGTAAACGAACCGGCATCTATGGTGATTGCTGCGTTATAGGCATACAATGTCAGGGTTTTATCAACGTAGGTTCCAGGGGTGACAGCACCGTACGTGAGGGAATAAGGAGACTGCGAGACGTAGGGAATCTTTGATTGCGGCATCAAGTAGTATTGTCCGACGGCCGGCATTCCCATGGACGGCACTGCAATACTGACATATCTCCAATTCACATAACAATAGCGATCGGCCCACCAATGAAGAGTACAGGGAGGAATTCCTTGCGCATGCACATAGGCAGCACGAAGTGCTGCTTTAAGCATAACCTCTGTGCCCATTGATTCACGATTTAAATCACCCTGTTCTATACCACCGGTTTGCACAGCCATGTCATAGAGTATCTGTGGTGCTTGAAGGTGATAGGAGATGGTGTAAATCGTGATGTTATAGAGTCGAGCGAAATTGACGATGGAATCAAGTTTGCCACCGCCATCACCATCGGTTACCAAAATCACAACGCGCTTATATTGTCCACGTGTTGCGACATTTAATGCTCCCGTCGGCGCAGCCAATAAAGCGTTATTATAATCCGTTGCGCCTTGAGGTTGTAGGGTTCCAACCGCTTGTAGTAGTGCAGAGCGACTCGTGGTAAAATCCTGATTAATGTAACTCAGGTGATCAAACGATGTCAGCGCAACTTCGTTTTGCGTTGTATCGATCATCGAAATAAGCTGCGATGCTGCGTTTCGTACGGTGGACATGCGGCTCGGACTATCTTGACTCATGGAGCCCGAAACATCTAAGCACAAGACAACGGATAATTTTTGAGCAGTGGCGGAGGGAGGACAACTCACGGACGTGACTTGCATTGACGTTGAACCATTGTTCACGACAAAGTCACTCGTTTGAAAATTCCTAATTAATCTGTTTTGCGCATCAAAAGCATAAAAATCACAGCTGTGATCCTGAAATGCATTTACCGTGTAGGAAATTGGCGCAAGGCTCTGCGTCCACAAGTTCGTGGAACACATAAAGATAGCCAGGAGACCCAGAATTCGTCGCGACAGGGACATGTGACTCCGCAGATTAGGAGAAATTCCACACCGAATTGTCATAAACTACAAAATCTGTTCATAGAATGGATACGTAGATCTACGCAGGCAAGAGAGCTCTCTATCTCCAATAGAAGTCATTTTCTTTGGGAGCGACTGTGGAGAGCTTCCCGAGTACATGCTATCGGCCACCCGTATTTTTGAGCGCACTGTCTCAGATTAGCACAAATGACCCATGAACAGCCTTTTCGACGATGAATTTGCAGCGCATTCTGCAGCAGCGGAGGACCCACGAATGCGACCTTTGGCAGACCGGATGCGTCCCAAAAGTCTGGCCGAAGTGCTAGGTCAGGAGCATTTACTGTCAGAAAACGGCCCTTTGCACCGATTTCAAGTTCAAGGACGCTTTCCATCTATCATCTTTTGGGGTCCACCCGGTGTTGGAAAAACCACGTTGGCTATGTTGATGAGTCGCGAAGCAGGATACACCTTTGTCCAGCTCTCGGCAATCGAGTCCGGCGTCAAGGACTTACGAGAGGTCATAGCCACTGCGACCAGGTTGAAGCAAAAGGGCGGACGTACTCTCTTATTCATCGATGAAATTCATCGCTTTAACAAGAATCAACAGGATGCTCTACTCCATGCCGTAGAAAAGGGAGTTGTGACGCTCATAGGAGCGACCACCGAGAATCCCTCGTTTGAAGTCAACGCAGCGCTGCTGTCACGCTGTCAAGTCTATCGCCTGCGTGCACTTAGTGACGACGACATACGACGTGTTCTTGAACATGCATTGGCAAGCGACCCAATTCTACTAGACTCGGGTGTTTCTGTTCAGGATTGGGATGCTCTGCTAACTATAAGCGGCGGTGACGCGCGAACTGCTCTGAACGCCTTGGAATTGGCGGCACATGTCGCGGAAGAAATAGATGCAAAGCGTGTTGTCACTCGCGCGGTGATTGAAAACGCCTTGCAGCAGAAGACGGCTCAGTATGATAAAAAAGGAGAGTCACACTACGACACCATTTCAGCTTTTATAAAGTCCATGCGTGGCTCTGATCCGGATGCTGCTCTGTTTTGGCTTGCCAAAATGATTGACGCCGGTGAAGACGCGCGCTTCATTGCACGAAGAATGGTCATCTTCGCATCGGAGGATATTGGGAATGCCGACCCTTCTGCTCTACCCTTGGCCGTGGCTGTGTTTCAGGCAGTGGAGCTTATCGGTATGCCCGAAGCACGCATCAATCTGGCGCATGGTGTGAGCTATCTGGCGTCGACGCATAAGTCCAATGCCGCCTATCGCGGTATCGACATCGCCTTAGAGAAGATTCGCGGTGGCATCAGTATGAGTGTGCCCCTCCACCTGCGCAATGCACCAACGCGCTTGATGAAACAGGAAGGATACGGTCAGGAGTACCGCTATCCACATAGCTATACGGAACACTTTGTACGCGAACACTACTTCCCGTCAGACTTACAGCCACTCAGCTTCTATCAACCTACACGTATTGGTGCGGAAGCAGCATTGCAAGAACGACTGCAACGACTGTGGGGCAGCAGATTTCTCAGTGAAGAAACAGATCCCAATCAAGACTAACATTCCCGGACTCGCTCCGGAGGCATGATGAGCAAGTATGAGTATCGGACGTAGATCTTCACACCATTCTCGTTGTTCTACGACCGGCTGTTATGCATAAAACACGGTCGGGTCAGCGCAGGCAATGATGCCTGACGAAATAATGGGTGACTCCGGAACTGATGTCCGGCGCATTACACGCCGAATTGCTGCATGTGATGATCAAAATGCTTATAGAACAACGTGTTCCATTCTTGGGTACTCAGTGGACCAAAGGATAGCGACTCGCGGCCGCTAAATGAGCTCTCGCCATCCTGCTGTACTCGCTGCATGAAATCGATGAGACGTTTCTTTTCGTTTTCAAAATCACGGTGACCGGAGATTTTAAAGGCGGGTGCTGTGGCTATATTCTTTTTATAGGGCTTGGGTCCGACAACAGCTTCTTTTACAAACATCTTGACTAAGAAACGAGCCACCGGGTTGGGTTTCGGGTGCTTGTCCGTGTAGACCATTTCATAACTAACGCAGACGTGCGCCAGCATTTGATCGACCGTCATTTTACCCCACAGAGCTTTTGTGTCCGGCTTGAGTTTATTGACACGAGCTATAGCTTCTTCAACATCTGCTTTAGAAAAAACGGATTTCATGGAAATACTGTTTGAGTGAAACAAGAGATTCATTGCAAAATACCTGTTTTACTGACCGAACCTAGCTCTACACCGGCAAGTTTCCCACCACCGCTCATTCTACCTCGTATTGGACTGCTCTTAGCTATTTTTAGTATCAATTCAGTTCCGCACATCACCTCGGTGTACAACAGCTTTTGTCACGACGGATACTACTACCGATGCTGCTTAAGACAGATCATCTGCACAACATAGTGCATGCCAACGAGCGCAGAGACAACGAGCAGACCGTTGCGCTGTTGAGTCTCAAGCGGAGTTGGTCCATCGCGCTCAGCTTGACCCTTTTCTTTGTCCTTCTCCTACCACTTCAAGCCACTCAGCGCTTAGACAGCACAAACATTGGGAGCATTGATATTGTTCACGCGGAGCAAGTAGCCGGACATTTCGCTCTCGACAAATCCCTATCGAACTCGGCGTTAACCATAGCCTTGAACGACTACGACCGTGGCCTATGCATTGAGGCAGGACATACCGTTCGTATCTACGTCGACAGTCGATGCGTGTCACTGCAAGCATTCATCGGTATAGACAACAGTATAGTGCCACACATAGACAGTTGTGAATTCATCGTTGTGGGCGATGTGGATACGCTTTGGCGAAGTCCGAAGCTCATTACGGGTCGTTTAGCAACGTATATGAACGTTGACATAACAGGAAGGAAGTCGCTCTTTCTGATCACCCGATCACTGTCTAGTTCTAAAAACGTTGTTCCGATCGACTTTGCAGGACTGCAAATAGTTCGCTCGTTTAACGCTGCTCACGTCACGCCACTGGCTGATACCGTTACGTTCGACAGTACTGCCGTGCTAAGTTCAGCCCAAGATTTTGCTACACTGCGATACAATCGATCCACGGATGCCAACACCCTACGCGTCGCTGCAAAAAGCTACGATAGTGGATTGGGAACACACGCAGGGAGTGAAATCGAAGTAGCACTGGCTCCGCATTGTCGTGAATTCCGAGTGGATGTTGGAGCAGACGACGAAACGCTGCCGAACAAAGCTTCCATACGATTTTCTGTACTGCACGAGACTGATACACTCTGGAAAAGCGGCCTGATGAGCACAACGAATGCCGCGCGCTTATGTCGTCTTGATGTTGCAAACTACAAGACACTGCGATTGTGCGTTGACGATGGCGGAGATGGCACCGCTTTCGATCACGCGGACTGGCTACACCCGCAGTTCTTATGCGACCGACTCCTTCCCGCTGCCTTCGATACGATACTCATCGACAAAACGCTGATTAGTTACGAACAGGTCTTGTACGATTCGGTGAAGGTCAACGCCTCGTATCTGGGCCTACCCATGATCATCGCGAACACAACGTATGCTCATGGTTTGGGACACCATGCTTGGGCTAACATCGGTATATCCTATCGTCCAAATTGGTTAACCTTTATGGCCGACGTCGGTGTCGATGCACGCTCATTGCCTGAGAAGGGAAGTGTCGAGTTCTTTGTTATTGCCAACTATCGCGACACATTGTGGCGCAGCGGCATCATGCGTTCAGGCGAAGAAGCCAAGCACTGCGAAGTATCCCTCAACGGGGTATATCAACTTCAACTTGCTACCAACAACGGCGGAGACAATATCTCCTACGATCATTGCGATTGGGCTAACGCAAGCATTATCGTGGATCAAAGCGTCAGCTATGACAAGTACGAGTTTCCTATCCAAAGTATTCCATGTATAGATATGGTTATCGAGGAGGTGCTAGACTACTTGCCCCGCATCAACCGATCTTTTGGAAATCTTCCTATTCGCATCGGCAGCCGACAGTTCAGTAGCGGAGTTGGCCTCCATGCGAAAACAACCGTGCCTCTCTGGTTGAATGGCCATGCACGACGACTACACTTTCTAGCAGGAGCCGACCGGTCCGGTCTCACTGTCGGATTTGGCATCGGAAGCGTGCGCGTGCGAGTTCTGGGCGACGGCGATATTCTTTGGCAAAGCAGTGTCATGAAGACAGGCGACGAGGCGCAAGTATGCGACATCGATGTATCGAACATTCACTACCTGGAAATCATTGCCGACGACGGCGACAATGGTGTCAGCTTCGACCATTGCTCTTTGGCCGATGGCTACTTCACGATGCAGTATCCCTTTGCTCCGGTTCAGTACAAAGCCGCAGCCGCTCCATTCGTTATTCGCACGCCGGAGGATAGTACGCCGCACATCAACGGACCAACAATGGTAGGCACTCAACCCGGTCGAGAACTGCTGTATCACATTCCTATCAGCGGGGCACGTCCTATGGATATTAGCATATCCGACATTCCCGATGGATTGGTTTACGATACTGCCTCCCACAGTTTGCGCGGCACCCTCAATCAACGCGGTACCTACACTGTCACTGTTGAGGCACATAATCTCCACGGACAAGATCTTCGCCGGATTGGCATACGAGTAGGTGATACTATTGCTCTTAGTCCACCAATGGGGTGGAACAGTTGGTTGGTTAGCCACGTGGACATTGACGAAAACAACCTTCTCGAACAATTGCGTGCGTACCGCAGTCTCCCGCTGCGTGATTACGGATACAATTACTTCAACATCGACGATGCATGGCAGGGACAGCGCAATGCAAAGGGCGAGATCGGATGGGATACGACGAAGTTTCCGCATGGACTCAAGAGTCTCATCGACAGCGTCCACGCGTCGGGCTTCTTGGCAGGGCTCTATACTTCGCCGGGCGTCATTACTTGTGCCGAACTTCCGGGCAGTTACAATCACGAAGAACAGGACGTTGAAAGTTATTGTCGCTGGGGTGTTGATGCCTTAAAGAGTGACTGGTGCGCCACTAATGAGCTCTTGGATCCCAAGCAAAACATCTCTGCACAGATGAAGGCTTTGCATAAGCGTATGTCGGACGCCATTCGCCGCAACTCTCGCAACATTCTCCTTATGCTCGATCATTATGATGTCAATGCAGTGTTGGAGTGGGGACAAGAAATTGGCGCAAACACGTGGAGAACCGGCAACGATGGAATTGACACTTGGCGCAACATCAGCCTGGACAATGGATTCAAGAACTCGAATTTCGCGGCTTATGTGGGCAATGGGCATTGGAATGACTATGACGTCTTAACGGTTGGAAATTTTTACGTCAATGCTTCCGGACACAAACACACCCGACTGTCGGCGGCGGAGCAGTACACACAAATGACCTTATGGTGCATTGGAAAGAGTTTATTGCTAATGAGCTGTGATCTGAGTACTATGGACCCTTTCACTTTGGCACTCTTGTGCAATCGTGAGGTTCTAGCCATCCATCAGGACCTGAATCCGACAGCGGGTAGACTTGTTGCACGCAACAGTCTGTATCAAGATGTATGGGCGAACAGAATGAGTGATTCCTCCATTGCGGTCGCACTCTTTAATCGCGATAATTACGCCACAAAAAACGTGATCGTGCGGTGGGAAGACCTCGGTTTAAACGCGACTACAAAGGTTCGAGTACGAGATTGCTGGAGGTACAAAGATCTCGGTGTCTTTGTTGGAGCAATTGAGTTGCCGGTTGGTAGACATGACACCGAGTTATTGCGCTTTTATCCTGAGAATCATGTCGGAGTTGTTCCGGAGAATGATCCAACGATTGCACTGCGTATTGTACCGCAACCTGTAGTAGAGAGTCCCATCCGCGTCCACTTGACCACGCCCTTCCCGGTTTCTCTTCGCTTCGACCTGTTTAACCAGCTTGGCGAGAAAGTCTACCAAACTGAGTCCATGCGCTACGAGGTAGGTGATTTTGACTTAGTAGTTCCTACAACACTTGATCTCAGCGCCGGACTTTACTCTCTACGCGCCACATGGTCCACAGGCACGCTATCTCTTCCCTTCATCTACCTACGTCGATAGCCGGCGATCCACAATGCTCAAACTCGATCGCTTACTTTCTATAGTCTTGATGTTGCATTCCAAGCGATTGCTGCGAGCAACCGATTTGTCAGCCCATTTCGGGGTGAGTTTGCGGACGATTTACAGAGACATCAACACCTTGTGTGAAGCGGGCGTGCCTATTGCCGCCGAAGCAGGAGTTGGTTACTCCCTTGTAAAAGGATACAGTCTTCCGCCGGTCATGTTCTCAAACGAGGAAGCAACTGCTCTACTCATTGCTACCGAGTTTCTAAAGAAGATGTCACCGAACATCGATCTACGAAATCACAGTGCATCCGCTGTGGCAAAAATCACCTCCATCCTGCCGGATGATCTGAAAGAGCGCATTCATGATTTGCAGAATACGACTGCGGTTTTGAGTTCTCGTGCAGCAGATCCGCAGCATATAGCTGTGCCGACGGTGTTTAGCGATCTGCAACGTGCCATCGCGGAGCGTCGGCTTGTGCAAGTGCAGTATATCAGCGCTCAAGAGAAGCAGAGCTCACGAAGCATCGAGCCACTCGGCATGGTCTATTACGGGAACTCGTGGCATTGCATCGCCTATTGTCGGCTGCGACAAGACATGCGAGATTTTCGCTCAGACCGAATCGCCGCTCTCGAAATCAGCGACGAGCGCTTTAATGCTCGTCCCGGATTCAACATTCTGGAGTTCCTTCGCGAGCAATACTCCTCAGAATCGCCTATCACGGTGCGTGTGTTGTTTGAGAGGTCGACCGCACGGTACGTTAGCAACCGACATTACTACGGATTTGTGAGCGAAGTCAAACGCGAGGAGGGAGTCGAAATGACGTTCTTGAGCCCAAGTCTGCACTACATCGGACGCTGGCTCTTTAGCTTTGCCGACCGCGTAGAAATCCTTGAACCCGCGGAACTCAAAGACATCTTTCGACGCTTTGCACAAGGTGTACTCAACAAGCTCAACGAAGAATTACTCGAAGAATCCACGAAGTCTTCCTAGTCGACCCCTCATCTCATTCAGTCCGGGGGGCTTACTACTTCCTCATGGCGATTGATCTGTATGGTAGGGCTGCGCCCTCCCAAACTCCGGCCTGCCAAGTAGCTCCGTACTCCGCTCCCTAAGCGTAACATTCATGATTCACCTTTATCATTTTGCCTACCGAGAATTGTGTTTCAATGATCATATCTAAAGAAGTCAATTTGTCTTCAACCTTTCTCAAAGCCTACTGACATACCCTTGTCACCCCACCCCCTTAGCTTGCATCCATAAGCTCAATCAGCAACGATTTTCGCTCCAAAGCTAGCGCCGATCGACGCATAGATGATGAGATGATGAACACACTACGTTTTGTATCACCTTTTTGAAAGTCTCAGGCTATGGACATGATTTCAGTATTGTTACACGATATGGATTTAGAAATCCAGACGACTCGCAAGATGTTGTCGCGTATTCCTAATGATAAGTACGACTACAAACCACACGAACGAAGCATGGTCATGCAAAGTTTGGCAATACACATTGCCGAACTACCCACATGGGTTAGCATGGCTTTGGATACGGAAGGGCTCGACTTCGCTGCCACTCCGTACAATCCCCCTCAGATACGCGACACCACAGAACTCTGTGCTCACGCTGAAGAGTGCTTTGCTAGTGGTCGCGCGCGTCTTGCCACTGCCGCGGAAGAGGAGTTGCTGAAAACGTGGACTTTGCGCCATGGAGAAGCAATTCTGTATCAGGCCTCTGTTTTGGATGTCATTCGTATGAGCTTCAACCAGATCGTTCACCATCGAGCTCAACTGGGAGTTTACCTGCGTCTGCTGAACGTGCCTATTCCGGGAAGCTATGGTCCTAGCGCCGATGAACAATAAGTGCTTCCACGCACCACGGCTATAGGTCTTTAATCGAGCTCATTGATTTGTTTTTTCCTATCCATTGTTTCACAGTAAAGAGGAGTCGTTCCATGATGAATTCTTTGAATTGGTTTGAAATCGCTTCGAGCGATTTTGCTCGCGCAGTTACCTTTTATTCCGCTGTATGGAATACAAGTTTGAAAGTTGAAGAGATGGGAGATCTGCGTATGGCAGTGTTTCCTTCAGAAGGAGAAGGGAGCTGCGCAGGGGCAGTGGTGGGCAGCGCTTTCCACAAACCATCGGCTGAAGGTACTTTAGTGTACCTCAATGCAAACAGCGGTATGGATGCAATGTTGGAACGTATTAGCAATGCAGGCGGTTCGATCGTTATGCCCCGCACTCTCATCACACCGGAGATCGGCTATATGGCAGTTTTCCGCGACAGCGAAGGCAATCACGTTGCGTTGCACTCAAACCACTAAGCTGCAAGTGGACAATACGTCTCTTACGCTCAGCGTTAATGCGTTCGAGTGCTTAAAACAACTCACGCCTAGGTGCGCTCTTGGTGTCTGACCCGGAGTGCACCTAAGCGTGTACTATATCAAAAAATGAAGTACACTCGGAAAACCAGCTGCGCAGTCACCGAAGCGTAAAGGTTGTGGTAGGTTCCAGGCGCTAAGGTGTTAGGTGTTACATGTTAGGTGCTCAATGCTAGATGTTAGTCGCTGTTGACAAACAGATACGGTGCAATACGGAAATCGAAGCGCAGTACATTAATCGTTCCACTGCCTTTTTTGCGTGTACGAAGTGTCGGTAAACACTGCGTCAATCTATGCGTACGCCGAATGCAGTGCACTCTAAAGTAGCAACTCAGTTTCTGCTGCTTGTCCAGCGCAGTGCTGCTTCTTCAATATTGGCGACAAACAAGACGCGGCCCGCGCGATTACTCTCGTTCATGAAGAAACGAAGACTGTTGGACCTAACATCGGAATAGTCTCCAAGGATCGCCAAAGCCAAGCGGTAGTTCGATACTTTCTGCAAGATGTCGCCCGCCAAACCCGACTGCAGATGGAAAAACTCCGGATCCAAATTTGTGGCGTAAAGCACATAGTACTCTATACCTTCTTCGCCGACGTCCATCAGCATTTGAAGCACTTCTTGAGCAGAGTTCAGACATTGATTGGTGTGCGACATCAATGCCATTCGTACACCGCTGTGTTCTATGATGGTCATGGACATAATCGTCTCTCAGATCTGTTGCAAAAAGATTCTATCGAAACATCTGCGCTATTAGAGTGTACTGAGCGGGAACCTGACATGACCGGATTCCGTAGGGCCGTTTTCGTATCACCGACGTCCGTATCACCGGCTTTGATAGCACCGGTGTCTGCAACGCGGGTTTTCGTATTCCAGGATGCCGCATTGCGCGTTTTCGCAATCCAGACTGCCGCATCTCGAGCGTTCGCACATCTGGTAGCTGCATTGCGGGCTGAGCAAACCTGGCAACTGTCTTGCTCCGACTCCAGGTTTAATTTAAACAGAAAGGTGGTATACGAGCTGTTGCACGTTTTCTTCACAGTGCACAACGCAAAGAATTCTGTCCAAAATGCACAGTGCTTGGTACCCGTCACGAAACCCGCGGCACTCAACGTAGTGTGTGCATCGCACAATTCACGCTTCTAACTATGGGTACTCACTAAATTGCCGTGTAATTGCTAGGATTTCTTCGTCGTCGATTGTTTCAGCACACTTTGCAGAGCACATGTACACACCGCGCCATACAGTGATGAAAGATCCGCATGAAGTTTTTCGCTTCATGCGAGAACACAGTTTTGCAATGATGCTCAGTGTTCATCAAAGCCGACCCATTGCAACGCACCTTCCTTTTTTCGTAGAAAGAGAAGGAGAGCAAATCATTTTGCGCTCTCACATGGCACGCGCGAACGAACAACGCTTTGATCTCGATCAGGAGATGTTGGTCATCTTCAGTGGACCACATGCTTACATTTCACCCAAGCACTATGAGAAGCGAGAAGAAGTTCCGACCTGGAATTACATTGCTGTGCACGCTTATGGCCGATGCTCAATACTGCAAGAAGAGAACGAAGTAGAGCGTGCCTTGACACAGCTCATCACTGAGCATGATGAAGACTATGTTGCACAATGGCAGAGTTTATCGAAAGACTTTCGCTCCGCATTGCAGAAGGGAATTGTCGCGTTCGAGATCCGAGTCAACGAAATCCAGGCTAAGCACAAACTCAGTCAAAACAAGAGTGCTGTAGAGCAACGACGCATTATCGAGAGTCTGGAAAAACAGTCGGACACAAATGCACGTGACATAGCCACGGCGATGTCGAGTCTGCTGGATGCGACGAACGATTGAGCAGACACGATCTAAGCGTGCTCTGCTGCTCACTTGTTGTCTTACGAATGCGCTATCCTTGGTTCAGATACGCCATACACAGGTCAATGGTTGCCTCAAGTGCTTTGCGGTGTGTGCGTTCCATTCCATGAGAGGCTGCTACACCGGGACCAATCAACGCTACACGATAGTCACGTCCGGCACGCCAAGCGGCGGTTCCGTCGGAAGAATAGTAAGGATAGACATCAATCTTGTGAGCGATGCCTTGCTGTTCAGCCAAGTACACAAGGCTTCGACGAAACTCGTAGTCATAGGGTCCACCGCTATCCTTCGCACAAATCGAGCAGGAGTACTCATCACCTTCGCAAGCATCGCCGAGAACACCCATATCGATGGTGAGAAGGTCACGTATTCCCGCTGAGTATCCGGTCGTTCCGCCGTGACCTACTTCTTCATAGGTTGAGAAATAGAGTTCTACGGGAAGTTGTCTGCCCGACTCGCTGACACGACGAGCAATCTCAAACAACACATAACAGCCGGCTTTGTTGTCGAGGAAGTGTGACTTTACAAAACCTGAGGAGGTTTCTTCGTACTTCGTGTCGAAGCATACAATGTCACCAATGCGAATACCTAGCTTACGAACATCATCGGCGGAATGCACTTCTTCATCGATACGAACATGCATGTTGTCGGTGCTACGTTCTGCAGAACTTGCCTTTCGATTGGCATGCGTTGAAGGATTGTCAAACAGTACCGTTCCGCTAAAGACTTTTCCTTCCAGCGTGTAGATGCGAACATAGGCCGATTCGAAGCTTGGTAGCAGTGGTCCTCCAAGTAAGGAGAAACTCAACGTACCATCACCCTTGAATCCACTCACAATTGCTCCCAGTGTATCGGTATGAGCAGCAATGGCAAGCGTTGGAGCATCTCCGAGTGCACAACGAACGGCCCCTTTTGGTGTGCGTTCCGGTTGATATCCCAAGTCTTGCAACGTCTTCATGATATAGTCGCAGGCGTTCCGGGTGAAACCACTGGGAGAGTCGATGAGCAACAGCTCGCGAAGTGTTCGTAGATCAAGCATGGCTATAGTACTTCTGAGTATGAAAATGACCGACACAACTACCATACACGCAGTGTGAGTCAGTCTTGATCCCCTTGGGTGCGAGCTACTCGTTTACGCGGCGGAGTGTGGTGCAAATCTACATCATGCAGCAAATACTCTCAGTGCTATAAGCGGCAAGTACCTGAATACATGCGGTGGGCGCAGCCCACCGCTTGGAGAGAAAATCCACCCGCGAACAGATGGCGGCTTAACTAGAAAATGCTGCCAACGCGCGTTTAGGCTACTGACCGTTTACTGACCATGGTGTCGCAAGGCCATGTGCTGTTCTTTGTTAAACAAGGAATACACGATCGGAAAGATCAGCAGAATGAGGATAGTGGCTGTGATGAGACCTCCGATGATCACTATCGCCAGAGGTTTTTGGCTCTCGGAGCCTATTCCGCTCGAGATGGCGGCGGGCAGCAAGCCAATGGAAGCCATCAGAGCTGTCATGACGACCGGTCGAATTCGACTTCGTACTCCTTCGAATATCGCTTCATCCAGTCCCATACGCATCGCCAGGTTATGGTTGAACGCAGAGATCAAAATGACCCCATTTTGGACACAGATGCCAAACAGTGCAATGAAACCCACCCCTGCCGAAATGCCGAAGTTCATGCCGGTAAGGTATAGCGCCATGATACCGCCAATGAGTGCAAAAGGGACATTGATCAACACCAAGCCGGCGTCTTTGGCATTACCGAAAAGAACAAAAAGTAAAATGAAGATTGCGATTATGCTAAGAGGCACAACTTGAGTGAGACGTTGCGTAGCGCGTACCTGATTTTCGAACTCACCGGTCCAGGTAAGTGAATAACCCTGAGGAATTTTCATGCTGTTCTTCACTCGGGCTTGGGCATCAGCAATCGTGCTTCCGAGATCTCGTCCGCGTACCGTGAACTTCACACCAATAAAGCGATTGTTATTGTCTCGATAAATGAAGGCCGGTCCTGTAGAAGTCGATATCGTTGAGATCTCCTTCAAGGGCACTTTGGATCCTGACAACGTTGGAACCATTATGTTTGCAATTTCCTGTTCCGACTTACGGTACTCATACTGAAAACGAATACGAATATCGAATCGCTTTTCATTTTCATAGAGCACGGATGCCGTCTTGCCTCCTATTGCCATTTCGATGAGCGCTTGAGCGTCTGCAATGGTGACACCGTAGAGCGCCATTCGTTTTTCATCGAGTTTAATTTGAATTTCCGGCTGTCCGATATTGCGCAGAATGCCTGCATCATGAATTCCCTCTACATCGTGGATTTGTTGAAGAATCTGATCGGCAAGAGTATCGAGCATTCCAAGGTCCGGTCCATAAATCTTGACGGCATTGTTGGCATTCATCCCTGCCACTGCCTCAGCCACATTGTCGATTATGGGTTGTGAGTAGTTATAGTTGATACCCTGAAACTGTTTGAGTTTCTTGTCCATTTCATCGACGAGTTCATCCGACGTCCACCGGTGCTTCCACTCACTTTTTGGTTTGAGATTCACTTGCATTTGGACGTAATAGAATCCTGATGGATCGGTTCCGTCGTTCGAGCGTCCGGTTTGCGATAACACACCATTAACCTCATCGAACTCCATGAGCTTTGAGCGTAACGTGTGCACCATCGAAGTTGTCTCACTGAGCGACATACTCATCGGCATCTTAGCCTCAACCCACAAAGCACCTTCGTTGAGCTCCGGTAGGAACTCGGTACCCATCCATTTAAGAGAAAACAAGGTGCCGCCTAGTACAAGCCCGGCAACCACGAGACTAAGGGTCTTTCGTGCATAGGTAAAACGAAATGAACGTTCAACGATGCGATTGAAGAACGAAACCACAACATTGTGTTTCTCGTTCACATTCTTCTTTAACAACACGGCTGCGAGAACCGGCACCAAGGTCAAGGTAAAGATCAGTGCGCCGAGTAGCGCGAAGCCCAAGGTATATGCAAGTGGAGAGAACATTTTTCCTTCGACTTTCTCGAAGGAAAAAATGGGAATCAAGGCAGTAATGATGATAAGTTTCGAGAAGAAAACGGCTTTGCCGGTTTCAGCAGCAGTTTTCTTAATCGCGCCGAGTTTCGACATCGCGTTGAAGCGCTCCATACCATACTTGTGCGCCATGGCATCAAGCGCAACGAAGAGTCCCTCAACCATCACCACAGCACCGTCGATGATAATTCCAAAGTCCACAGCGCCCAATGATAGCAGATTTGCGCTCATACCTTTAAGGCGCATGCAGAAGAAGGCGAAGAGCAAAGCCAATGGAATAATGATAGACACCGTGAGCGTTGTGCGCCAATCCGCCATGAAGATCAAGACGATGGCAGTAACAAGAATGATTCCTTCCAGCAGATTGTGCATCACAGTTTCCGTGCAATAGCTCATGAGCACATCACGATCATAGAAGGTGAGCATCTTTACGTCCTTGGGAAGAACGTTCTCGTTGAGGTTGCGGATTTCGTCTTTCACGCGCGCTAACACTTCACTTGGATTTTCACCCTTGCGCATGACAACGATACCCTCAACCACATCGTCGTTATCGTTGAGACCTGCTTGACCGACACGCGGCTTGTCGGATTCAACCACTTCTGCAACATTTTTTACGAGAATTGGTACTGAGCCCGCATTTTGAACAATGATGTTTTCTATGTCGGAAATGGAGCCAAGCAGACCCACTCCGCGTACAACATAGGCTTGTCCGTTCTTTTCAATAACGTCACCGCCGACATTGATGTTGCCTTTGTTGACGGCTTGGAACACGTCGACCGGCGATAAATCGTACTTGGCAAGTTGCTCAGGGTTAACGCGCAACTCGTAGATCTTCTCACGTCCGCCAAAGGCTACCAAATCAGCAACACCGGGTACGGAACGCAACCGTCGATCAATAACCCAAGTCTGAAGACTCAACAGGTCCCTCGTGTTCTTGTCTTTCGAACTCAATACATATCGAAAGATCTCTCCCGTTGGTCCATAGGGTGGTTGCACGTCCGGTTCTACTCCATCGGGAAGTGCTATGCCATGAAGTTGATTGTTTACTTGTTGACGTGCGAAGAAGTCTTCTACTTCGTCCTCAAATATGATTTTGATAACCGACAATCCAAACATCGAAATCGATCGTACACTCGTTTTCTTCTGCACGGAATTCATGGCAACTTCAATGGGCATCGTAACGAAGCGTTCGATTTCCTGCGCGCTTCGTCCGTTCCATTGCGTGACAATAATGATTTGCGTATTGGTCACATCGGGAAACGCTTCGATAGGCGTGCGCAGAAAACTGAAGATTCCCATGAACACCAGCAAGCCAACCCAAAAGAAGGTAAAGAATCTATTACGGAGAGAAAAAGCAACGATGTTGCGAATAAATGATTTCATGTGCGAGGTCTGCTTTACGTGAGTGTGCAGCTATGCATGGTGCCTCGTTCAAAGGCCATAGCTCGAGCTTTTCAATCTGTGTGCAGGGTAGAGAATAATGAGTATGGGGTTGTTACGCTTGCCGAAGGGTTATAGCCGCGGCACAACCGGAACTAGTCGTTCAGTGCGTCATAGAAGTACAACTGATTCTTCGAGACGACAACTTCACCGGCTTGTAGTCCGTGCGAGATCCACGTTGTCTGATTGCCCGCTCTATGCAAACTCACCTCACGTGTTTCAATATTGTTTTTGGCGTGAAAGACCATCACGAAGTGACGACTCTTGTCAAACACGATAGAGCTCGAAGGCACAGAGGGTAGAATTTCCTTCTCGCTATAACTCAGTCGAACCACCGCAAACATCTCGGGTTTCAACAACAAGTCAGGGTTCGACAAACGAATGCGAATCTTCATGGTTTTGGTTTGAGGATCCAGCACATTGAATATCTTATCAACCTTTCCACTGAATTCTCGATCGTGATAACTCAGGGTCGTTATCGTGGCATCCATACCTTCTCGAACGCGATCGATGTCGGACTCATACACGTTTGCGATAACCCAAATGTCGTCGAGCTGAGCAATCGTATAGATCTTATCTGTCTTTCCGGCCGGAATACTCATGTCTCTATTGACTGCCTTGTACACCACATATCCGCTAATGGGAGCACGAACGGTGTATTCGCTTTTCGACCCTACATTGTTAATGGTGTACAGCTCGTGTAATCGTTGAAGATTTGATTCGGCTTGTTGCACTTGTTTGCGTGCAGCAAGTACATCGCGTTCAGACGACAGCTTTGAAGCAAAGAGATCATCTTGCACCTTCAGGTTTTTCTGTGCCAGTTGGAGGTCGGATTCCGCATCGTTGAGTTCGCGTTGCAAGCCCGCAGCTTCCGGAGATCGAATCACGCAGAGCACCTCGCCTTTTTGCACGTAGTCACCAAGTTCTGCTTTGACGCTTAGGACATTGCCCGACATAACAGGATAGACTTCGACCATTTTGCTTTCATCAGCGCTAATCTTGCCGTTCAAGCTCAATGATCCTTGCACCTGCGTCGTACGAACGGTGTCAAGGACCGTGCGCTTCATCATGGTATCACTCACTACAAAGGTGCTCGATTGCACCTCCGAGTGCTCTGTGTTTTTAGAGCATGCATTCAGAAAGCAGAGGAGCAGCAGACTGCTATAGAGGAGGCCGATGCTGCTAGTGAGTGACGATTTCTTTACCGAGTACATAGTTGAGATCTTCATACGATTTAAAGAGCGAGGCGTAAAAGCGGTTAATGTCGATAATGGTGGAATTGTAGGATTCGAAGAGGTCGCTGAATTCCAACAACGACAAGTTTCCATTCAAGTAGTTCTGCAGCACCGATTCACTCAGCGCGTCGATGTCGTCCAAAAAGGTTGGACCTATTTGCTTGTATTGTTCTCGTAGCCCGGAGATTTTTTCGACGGAGGATTCGATTTCACGTCGCACTTTCTGCTCCACCTCTTTGTTTTCTGCTTCTGCTTGACGTAGCTCGGCTTCCGCTTCAGCGCTTCCTCCCTGATTGCGGTTGAACAGCGGAAGATCAAAGCCCAGAGTGAGTCCGGTGTAATTGTTTACGATGTTTCCACCTTGGTCGTAGTTGAGTCCCACATGCACATCAGGCCATGCCTTACGCTGTTCCAAGCGTAGTGATAACTCACGTTCACGTAGTGTACTATGTGAAAGCGCGACGTCGACTCGATTCTTCATTGCGAGTTCCGTCAGCGCGGAGGTGCTCATGGTTGTGAGCTCAGGAAGACGGAGCTCGGATGGGGTAGGGCTTGGTTGCACAACGCGCTCTTCGGCTGTCAGGATACGAATATCATGTTGCAGGTCTGCTATCTCCTGCAATAGTGAGGTATAAGAGTTGTTAAGACCGAAGAGCGAAGCCTTTAGTCGTGTCAGTTCCTTGAGAGAAAAATTTCCTTTTTCGTATTGGGTCTGATATGCTGCTACTGAGCCGTGCAAGCGCTCAAGCTGACTCTTCAGTGCGCGTGTTGCGTTTGATAGGTAGTACAGTGAATAGTAGGAGCTGTGGAGCCGGTACACTAACTCTCGAGTGACACGTTGAAACTCAAGCAGAGACATGTGGTGGTGTTCTTCGGCAATGTCGATGGCCAAACCGCGTTGTCCGGCAATGTGGAGTAGCTGCGAGATGCTAAACGACTTCTGAAAGCCGGGATCAAAAATTGCCCGGTGATCGGAGCCGTAGAGAAAACTCTCGGCGCTGAAGGAGGGGTTGTCGAAGAGCTCGGCGGTGACAATCTGTGCTTTTGCTTTGTCGATATCATAGTGTGCTGCCAAAACAGTGAGGTTTCGGCTGATGAGCAAACTATCCGCAGCGGCTAAACTCAGTCGCAGGGTGTCCGATTGACTCAAGATCCTCGTCGGTACAATGCTCAAGCAAACCAACAGTACTACTGTACTTTCTACCATTCTACGCATATATCCAAAATCCCTTCGCATCTACAGACTCTGCAGCGTTGTCTTTCACAGCACTCAACAATCCTACCTACAATCGTCGAGCGATACGAGTTCAGCATTCAAAAAGCATATGCCGTGAATCCCGAACTACGTAGCTTGTCGGTGTCACGACCTGATGTATGCCTGTGCGAGTGCTAAAGTATGTGTCGTTCCAAGGCCCCTATGACAAGGGCACGGTGCTGAGGGATGACAGGATTATTCGTTAATTAATCTTTAAATCTTGTGGCTTCGTCAATGAACTACGTTTCAGGGTCTGACTCGTCATGTCAGATCACCGTTGTTTCTATAGCATAGACAATGCAACCCGAACAACCTTCTAGTTCCTCGTCTTTGGTCAATTCCTTCATCTACGAAATTCCACGTGATACTGTTGAAGGCGCGCAGCGCTACGTAGTGCGCAGCTTACAACAGGATGACTCTATCGATGAGTTAACAGAGCTGTTGCATCGGGCGTATGCCGGATTAGCTTCACAGGGCTTACGATTCATGGCCACACATCAGGAGGCACATGTCACTGCTGAACGACTCAACGGAGACTTAAGTACCGTGGTTGAAAACGTAGAGACTCATGCCTTGGTAGCCACGGTAAGTCTTTATGAAGAGGATCCGACACAACAGTGTCAGTGGTATGCACAAGCAGGGGTTTGGCGCTTCGGACAATTCGGTGTCGAACCGGCCTTGCAGGCAAAGGGCTTGGGCGCAGTACTAATGCGTCGATTGGAGCAGCAAGCCAAGCAGCGAGGCGCTCTTGAACTCGCCTGCGACACCGCTGAGCCTGCCGCGCATTTGCGGCGTTGGTATGAGGCTATGGGCTATCAATTCAAACAATTTCAGCAGTGGGAAGAGGTCAATTATCGTAGTGTCATCCTATCAAAATTGCTCTAAACCGCGACCGTCGGCCTCAACTCCTTCTCTAGGTGCGACCTAAACCCTAAATTTGTGGTCTTCGGAAGATGTTCTTCTGTATGCGGCGCCTCCGGCTCCGCTTGCGAACATCACCATTCTTTTCACGACTGAGCTGAATCCTACAATGGGTCGCATATTCGAAAAACGTAAGCATAAAATGTTCAAGCGCTTCGACAAGATGTCGAAGGCCTTCACCCGTATCGGCAAGGAAATCGCCATTGCCGTTAAGCTTGGTGGTTCAGATCCCGACGGAAACCCACGTTTGCGTGCCGCCATTCAGAATGCTAAGGGCGCCAACATGCCCAAGGATCGCGTGGAAGCAGCCATCAAGCGAGCAGGCGCTAAAGACAGTGCCAACTTGGAAGAAACGGTGTATGAAGGATACGGTCCTTATGGTGTGGCTGTCGTCATCGAAGCTGCAACCGACAATCCAACCCGTACTGTTGCAAACATCCGTTCGTATTTCAACAAGTACAATGGAACAATGGCAACAACCGGTTCACTGGAGTTTCTCTTCCAACGTCGTGGAGTATTCAAGGTGGCTCTGGGTACGATGAATAGCGATGATCTTGAAATGGAACTCATCGATGCAGGTGCAGAGGATGTTGAAACAGATACAGAGGACAATCTCATGATTGCCTATACCGACTTCAATAGCTTTGGCAAAATGCAACGTTCGTTGGAAGACAAAAAGATTGAAGTGCAAAGTTCCGAGATGGTTCGTCTGCCACTCAACACGGTAAGCTTGAGTGACGAACAAATGGAGGAAATCGCAAAACTCCTCGAGAAAATCGAGGAAGATGACGATGTCCAAAATGTCTTCGACAACATTGGATAAATGGAAACTATTAGATACGATCAGGGGTGCCTTTGGCACCCCTTTTCTGTTGAATGACCCTTTAGATTCGCGCCGTGTCTGCTTTCTACCAAGAACATCTGGCCACCGTACACGACCGCTATTATGCTTCGTTATCACTCGAGGCAGCCGACTTCGTAATGCGTTGTGCTCAAGAGCAAGGACTGCCACAACCTCGTATTGTGGACCTCGGCTGCGGTAGCGGCAGCTTTGCAGCCGAGATGTCGAAGCACGGAGCACGGCTCATCGGAGTCGACTACTCCTCAGATATGATTGCGCTTGCCCGAAGCAATGCACCCCTAGCTCAGTTTGAATGCTGCTCACTCTTCGACTATAGCGTGCCGCCGTGCGACATCGTGTGTGCCTTAGGCGAAGCCCTCAACTATCTTTTCGACTCCAAGAGTAGTCTTGAAACGTTGGAACACTTGTTGCGAAATATTCATTCGTCTTTATCTGCGAATGGCTTCTTTGTGTTTGACATACTCAATCCCGACGTCTTTCGAGAACCATCATCTCGTCGCATTTCACACCCCTATGCCGATGTCGTCGTTGAAATTCTCCCTTCTGATCCCGACATCCTCAGTCGCAGAATCACGACTTATCTCAGCAATGATCTCGACAACGCACTCGAAGTGGAAGTGCATCATCAGCGTCTATACAGCACTGAAGAAATTTCAAAGCTTCTGAGCGCGTGCGATTTCGGCTTCCAAACACTAACGAGTTACTCAGTACATCCTTTTCGTCGTGGACACACCGCTTTCCGGTGTTGGAAGGTGAATGGTTAACGCTGAGTCTCTGCCTCGGCACGTCCATCCTCGATCGTGAATCCCATCGCGCGTCAGCTCCGGTCCCCTATAATGAGCGCTAGATTTCGCTTCACTAGCTATGCTTCACACAAACCTACGCAGCTAACACCCCAGAGTTCGTGGTGTCTTTTCGGCTCGCCGTTAAAGTTTATGTACCACTTGTAGTTGTATGATCGCGCTTAATACAGCCGAGGTCCGGTATATCCGGACCTCGGTACATGATATCTTACTGAACACGTTGTAAACGATCGATGTTGTTTTAGCGTGACACAACGAATGGACGGCTACATATACCTTTTGTGCTATGGGCTACAAGGTAATAACAATTGTTTGCAAGACTCTCGGTATTGAACGTGAAGCGCTCACTGCTCAATGAAGAACAATGTAGGTTGAGCACGGTTTGTCCAAGTGCATCTACAACGCTGAGTCTGAGAAGTTGAGCGCCATTTGTCATGTGAACCTGCATACTGTTTTGTACAGGGTTCGGGTAGACGAAAAGGGCTGAAAATGTGCTCTGCTCCGCGACTGATTGCGCGTCATTGATGATTGTAAGTCCTATGGGGTCGGAAAATTGAGGTGTGGAAGATGGATTGCAGAGCGCCGCGATTTTTAACGCGTAGCTACCTTCAGGAAGATTGGCGATAGGTACGACAAGTTGGGTGCTGCTTAGGGTATCCATCATGGACATCAGACCCGGGCCGGATACCCACAGAATGTAGGAACTCGCATTTGCACTTGCGGACCACGATACGTCGATCACGGAGTCTTTACTTTTATTATAGACCGCCGCATTTTGAGGTGACGAGAATACCGGCGTTTCAACCTGAACCACATGGATCATTTGACTAGTAGCGAGATACGATGTGTTATACTGACTGTCGCTACCGGTTGCGAGCACTGTCCAAACGTATTGTCCAGGTTTTGTCAAGGTCAGCATCTCACTCGTCAAGCTAGCACTATTCTCTTGACGCACTACCTTTCCACCAACGGAATCTTGATACAAAGTGAATGCGACGTCTTTCATGCTTCCGTTCAAAGACCAAGAAACCTTGAGCGCTGTGCCGGCACACACTGTTGTGTCATTCGATGGGAGAAGCGTGTTTACATGACAGGGGAAGACGAAATGGATTTTTCGCACCTCAGACCAATCTGCATTGGATTTTGTCGACATGCGCCAATACCAAGTTTTCGACTTTGGTTCGGGAGCAAAAATTGCGTAACAGGTGTCTCGACCCATAGCCATGTCATCTGAAAACATCGATGAAGTACTAAAGGTAGAGTCGAACGCCACTTGTACATAATAGGTGGTTTTCTTTGTTTCTCCGCTAACTGATCGAGCGCGGACGAGAATTGGGTTCTTCGGACAGACGCACACTGTGTCATTGGCAGGATAATCCAACAAGACAGAAGGACTGGCTATACTTTGACTACCATTATTCCACTCTGCAAAGAGTGATGGTGAACTGAATGATGTTAACGAGATAACGACAAGGACACAGGTCCATGGATTGCATACTCTCATGCGCTTTCCCCAAATAAATATTGTACCTAAATGCTGTAACGGCAAGCTCTCCATTCTCTCCGTCGTTGGTTGTCCCATAATATGCTCATTCTTTGTCTAACGACAGAAGCTTCCTTTGCTAATTCGATAACTCGCCTAGGTCTTCGACATATTCTTTGTCGGGTGGGCGAATGTCCTTTCGAGCAACTCTCGTTCTTTCGTATACTGGTCCGAAGTGAGTTTCGTCATTATTGTGCGTCTTATTCTCACGAATCGACACACACTCCTACGTGGCGTTGATTATCGTATGCCCATGATCAAGAGTAGTAATTATGTCCAAGTGGTTTTATTAGCATGGTAGAATTAATGCATCTATGCAGATACATATTGCTTTAAATTGCGGGCAGTTGAGTACATCGGAATAGGGGAACAGATTTATAAGGGAACTGTGCGAAGAGATGCCACAGTGCGTGACACCGAGACTAAACCCAAACTAGTTTTCAGCGTTGATGTCGAAGATTGGTTTGATGGCTCGTTGTTTTCAAGTACTCCGGATAAACCGGAGAATCGATTGCATTATGGCATGGATCGCATTTTAGCTCTGCTTGATCACTATGCTTACAAGGGTACCTTCTTTTGGCTGGGTGATACGGCGAAGCGACATCCGGATATACTCCGAGTCTGTGTTCAAGCAGGTCATGAAGTTGGCCTGCACCACATGCACCATAGTTTTATCAGCCGCTCAACAGCAACGATTTTCAAGAGCGAGTTGATTGAGGCGAAGGACCTTGTTGAACAGATTACTGCGAAGCAAGTACTGGGCTTTCGCGCTCCCTTCTTCTCATTTAGTGCGAATTCGTTGTGGGCACTGGATATTCTTGCCGAGATGGATTTTCGCTACGACTCATCTATTATTCCATTCCGACACTATCATTACGGCATTCCGGGTGCTCCGCATATCCCACATGTGCGGCAAACACAATACGGAAACATTGCCGAGCTCCCTGTCGCTACTGTGCAACGTATGCGCTATCGCATACCCGCTGCAGGTGGGGCATACTCGCGCGTTTATCCCTACGCCTTCTGTAAGGAGAATCTACTGCGCTATAGTCAGGAAGGTTTCATTCCCGTGTACTATTGTCACCCGTGGGAGTTCGATGCCCAACACCCACGCGTAGGTATGAGGTTTCCGTCGAACCTTCTGCACTATTTTCGTTTAGGTACATCCTTCTCTATGCTGACGAAGTTGATTGCTGATTTCAGCTGCATATCGATGTTAGATTATCTGCATCGTTTAGAATCAGATGGGGTACTGACTTGTCCTGATTCGACACGTTAGTGATAAAATCCTAGCGGTTTGATAGTCCGTGCTCACCGCAGCAGAAGAAGGCACACGAGCTGTACACCCTGTATAGTGAGACAACGCATCTCTTTTAGGTGTCGTCACAAGAGGAGAGTGATTTTTTCAAGGTATCGTACAAAGTTTCTCCCGTTCATGTCACTTCATCAGTTCGGAACGTGAGTTTACTCATGGCTCTACTGTTTCACAGTACGGAGGGCGTCAATGTATGATTACAAGTGTTTGTATGTGGTACGACAATCCAACTCTGCTAATAGCGTGATAACTACCTGCAGGAATACTTTGCACATTGATACGCCGTTCTGTAGGGCAACTGCTCAGTATTTTCTCACCACAGAGTGAATAGACTGATACTTCATCAACATCGGCTCTTAGGTTCATGTGGTCATTCACCGGATTTGGATAGCACAGCGGAATGGTTTCATCTGACTTTCTTTCATCGACAGAGTTTGTGACGTTTGAAACAAGGTTGTAAAGAGCTGTCGGACCCTTAGCACCACCACCTAGAATTGCAAAGAGAGGGTTTACTTGTATAGCATCAACGAATGCTCCATAGTCCAACTTTGACCAAGTAGTCACAAGAGCTTGGCTACAACTTGTACTATCGATTCGATAGAAGCTTAAAGTGTCTTCATTGCCTACACCGGGGTCGACAAGGTAGTAGACGGAACCATTAGACAACTTTGAGAGGTAGTAATACGATCCGCGTTCGGGAGTAAACACCATTGTACCGGTCGGCGTACCGTCTGTTTGCCAAATCCGCTCCGTACCATTACCATTTCCATTATCTTCAGCGATAAAGAACAAGTGATTACACGTAGTGCAAAAGTGTCCAGGGTTGGAACTGAGAAAACTTGGAGTACTATTGACGTCCTTTAGTAGCGTCGTGCCATTTCCGCTTGCGTCAGTCGCGTACAGTTCAAGTCCGTTTTTGGTTGTTTGGCCAAGTAAAATCAGGCGATCATTAACGACGGCCATTGGTTGATATCCAAGAACTGAGTTGACTGTTTCGACGCTTGTTCCGTCAGTACGCTTAAGCAAAGTCGTTTGAGCTGCTTTGTCAACCATAACGTAGTATAGCTTCCCTTGATACTCACGAAAGAATCTGGACGTGTATTTGTCATAGAACGCCTTCGTATAGCCGGCAATACTACTATTTGAATCCAGTCGTTTCAATGTATTCGTCTTGTCATTATATGCCCAGATTTCAGCGTACCACGTTGTAGACAGCTTTGGGTCACCTTTAAGTACACTGAAGAACAATCGGTCATTGAACGTCGCATAATTGAACACTCCCATCTCTCCTTGCCGGTACTGATCTGCGAGTGTGGTTTGAGCACTTACAAGATGACATCCGGCAATAGAGCCATCTGTCACATAGAGGCCCGGAGATTGACTAAAGTCGTACACTGAGTAATACAACTTGTCGTTGAAGCCGCACATAGCATAGATTTTGAAAGCGCTATCCAGGCATACCGTGCCGCTGCTTGTACCGTCACACACCCAGAGTCTCTGCGCTGCGGCGTCTGTGGTCACGAAGTAAAACTTAGCACCTACTGAATAGGGAAGAGTGACACTTCCAACGGGGCTAAAAAGCACGCCGAGTGATGTAATTCTTGTTGGCGTTGTGTACGGAGCATCTAGTCGCCACAACTCCTGCACATTTTGTCCGGAACTATCTAAAATGCGAACATAGAAGAGAGAGGAACCAACTTTTTCTACGAGAACTGCGCCTTCGGACGACGTAACAATTTGAGGATTTTGAGCCTTCGACATTAAGGAAAGACTCAGTAGGCTTGCAACAAAGAATGCAAGTAATTGGGTTGTAGTCATTTCAGATAGATGGATTGAAGTCTTAAATAAATACGTGCACGTAGAAAGTTTTGGCAGCGATATCATACCCAAAGCATGCGACACACTGTAGGTGTAGCGCAACTTCTTTTATCAATGTTGAATTGCTAATGGACTGTGCGCAATCAACTCTCCTGTCGTTGATCGCAGTTGTACTTGGTACACACCGCTCTCAAGCGTAGTAGTCGAAACCGCACCATTGTTTCCGTACAACACGCCGCTGAGAACCATTCGTCCAACGTTATCAAACACGAAATAGCCAATCTCTTCCAAAATCTCTCTCCCCTGCAGTTGTATCAGAGCGTTGTCGATTGCAGGGCATGGCAGAATGACTACCGTATTATCAGACCCTTTACAGCCCGCAGCGGTGGCTCGGAGATCATCGACAGCGTCAACAATGTTAGTTGGTTCTATGTAGAGGAGCGTGTTATTTGAACCAACTTGAATTAATACTGGAAAAGTGACCGGTGATGTAAGTAGCCACAATGCATTCCCGTTGTTTTTCTTAATGCGAACCACATTGTTGTACACTTTGTTGTTCATTCTAAGTGTACCATAGGCGTCATATGTTCTCACGAACTCTTCCGCAGGGTCGACGCTGGTCTGTCGAGTTGTGGCAAAAGAGTCGAGATAATGGAATGGATACTGGACAATTTTATCGTACTGTTTCCACACAACCGGTTTTGATCCACCTATTTCGTCGCCCAGAGCGTTCAGTTCTGTTGAGCTGTCAATGAAATATGTATATGTGGTTCCAAGACCGTTTATGCTACGTTTATAAGCAAGATTTGAGTTGCTAAAGTTTGACGCATAGGGAGTGCTTTTAGGATCAACCGCTTCATATGTTCCGGCCTTTGTGATTTTTAGCGTTGAGCCATCCCATTGTACATCTGCCCCTGTAGAGTTGATGGTAGCCAATGAGTCATTGATCAAGTACAAATCTGCTTGGGTACCAAGAGCAGTGCGAGCCGGCCGTGACAAAACGGGCTGAGCTGCTGTACTCAAAGCTGTTATGAGGAAGACAGCAAATAGAAGTATGAAAATTTTCATAGAATTGAACGAGGAATGTTAAAACGCACACTGTAGCGCAGTCATACTAACGCCTACCTACGATCTCAAAGCTACCGGCAAACAGTTCTTGCTTCGGATGCGGTACTGCCGATCGTTTCAAATCTAGAACTACTACAATCGTACTGAGCTACTTAGCCCTACGTATTTGAGTAGGTTGATGCCAAAAACACGTAGTCTGATGGGCCGAGACTTTTAAACAACTTCTTAAACAGGGGTCGAATAAAGGATGAGCTATGCGTGTTCCGCGACAAGTGCTCTAAGGCAGTATGTTTCATTAATATAAGATATATTTGTCCAAATAAAGTCGCTCTCTCGCTGTCTTGTACCATATGGCCAATCAAACCTGTTCTGACGAGCTCAAGAATACAATCCTCGATAGCCTTCAACAGGCAGAGGCGTTACAGCAGACTAGCGCGTGGTCGGCACTCGAGAATCTCTCGGCACAGATTCGAGTGCAGATCGATGAGCACATCAACGACCTCGGTGGATGCAAGTCTGTAGGGACCTACGAAGGAGAAAAACAGAATCCGTCGCATGAAGAATGTCGAGCTTTTATAGCACTTCGGGCAAAAACAACGCGCTTCCTTGCTGAGTCCAAGTGGCGGCGTGGCGACTACGCTGATGGCACCGGGTACATAGAGTCTGCGCTTGCAGATGCAAGGGAGTCTGGTGATACTATTGAAGAGGTACGATGTCTGGTTGGTTGTGGAATCATTCACTTCGAAGTATCTAACTATACCGTAGCGCATAAGTACCTCGAGCAAGCTCTCGAACTTGCGAGAAGGCTCGGTGATAAAAGTGGTGAAGCGCGAGCACTTTCGAACCTTGGATTAGTGTGTTCTGCTCTTCACAAGACCGACGACACACTGAAGAACTATCATCTAGCGTTAAGACTGAATCGCGAGATTGGTCGCGTGGAGGGAGAAGGAAGAGTACTCATGAACCTTGGAGTCGTCGAGTACAACAGACAGAACTATAGCGCTGCTTTTGACTTTTTTCAAGAAGCGCTTGTTATTGAAAAGAAACTGAAGCGCCAAGAAGCTATCGCTCAAATCTATCACAACCTTGGTAACATTTGTTTAGAATCCGGTGACTATGCTCATGCCCTGGACTACTACTTTTCTGCGATTGAGATCGAGCAGCACCTCCAGGCTCTGCCAATGCTGGCTTTTAGCTTACACACGATTGGTTCTACCTACGAGCGTGTGCGAGATCTTGACAATGCTCTAGAATACAGCACGAAAGCACTGCACGTTGCTCAGGAGTGTCGGCACAGGTTAATGGAAGGACGCTCTCATGCCCTCTTGGCAATTGTCTACATGGCTTTGGCTGAGTATGATAAAGCGCTGCAACACCAACAAACAGCTTTAGACATTTCAGAATCAATTGGTGATCATCACACCTTTGCTTCTGTTCTCAGTAACATGGGAACTGTGTACTGGGCCCAGCATAACACTGCTGAAGGTGTTCGTCTCTGGAAAGAGTCACAGAAACGTTTTGAAACACTTAACGACTCTAGAGAGCTTGCTCGCAATGCTGCAAATATGGCTGAAGCCTTCTCCGATAAAGAGTCTGATCTATACGACCCCATTCGCTCTATGGAGTACGCACACCAAGCAATCCGCTTGTACGATGAAGCAGAAACACCACTTCTAAAACGCGGTCCATTGCAAACACTTGCCGTATTGCACGAGCAGCTGGGTGAGTGGAAGAAAGCGGTTGACTGCTACAAAACACTCGAGTCAATACGCAGACAATCGCAGCTCGATGAACGACGCTCTGAAACTCTACGCAAACACTTCGAGCATCGCTTCGCGCAGCTAGAGCGGGATCAACGCGATGCTGCACAACAAGCCACACTACGCCAACATGAGTTGGAATTACTACTGAACAGTCAGAAACGCGAACTCGACCTTCGTGTGCAAATGCTCGTTGACAAGAACAATTTCCTGAACGGGCTCAGTCGCTCGCTACAACAAATAAGCAGCAGCGTTCGCACACATGCAGCAGAGCAACTTGACATCTGCATCGAGAACATTCGAAAAAATCTAGCGTCCGTTGAGTCTTTGGATCATTTAGATCAACAGATCCGCCATGCCCATACGCAATTCATTGAGAAGCTGCAGGCGCATTGTCCTGAACTTAGTCCCACAGAATTAAAAATAGCTGTACTGCTTAACATGAAACTGAGCTCAACTGCAATTGGCTCACTACTCTATCTATCGCATCGCACAGTTGAAGTGCATCGCGCAAAGATCAGGCGAAAGCTCAAGATTTCGAGTAAGCAAAGCATCTATGGTGAACTCGAGAATATCGCGGGTCAGACAGCGTAACAGCAGCCTTGTCTGTAAAACACTTTTCTTCTCAGTGTTGACAGCTCAATCTCCGTTTGCCTAGCACTGTGCACTTCACTGCACACCTTTTTACGGCATATTTTTGCGAAGCGGATTAATATTGCGTCCTTCTTCTTGCCTTGATCATAGGGGTATCACAAAACCCCGATGTAGCACAAGGGTCAGAATACATCATAAGGTGAAAAGCGGTTTCCGTTTGAGGACTTCAACAAACTTCTTTCGGAAGTATACCTAAAACTCTAAACTGCAAGGTACTATGGCGATGACTATGGCTCCGACTCTCAACTACAAAGAAAGATCGACGGAGCTATTTCCACTTTTCGGTTTCTTCGACACTTATCCTTATCTGCTCACTATCGTCGAGAGACGTATTGTGAGCTGAGTAGGGCACGGTGTTAGCCCTTAATATCAATACGCTCGGCTAATCCAATCAGCACACCCTCTACACCTCGTATGTAACAGAGCCTGTATATGTTCTCATACTGCATGATTTCACCTACGAGCTCGGCTCCTTTGGCACACACACGCGCAACGAGTTCGTCTATATCGCGAACCGCAAACATCACGCGCAGATAGCCAAGTGAATTGACCGGTGCGTTGCGGTGATCAGATAGTACTTCAGGGTGAATAAATCGAGATAACTCAAGTCGACTGTGGCCGTCAGGTGTGACCATCATGGCAATCTCAACACGTTGATCGCCCAAACCTGTCACTCGGCCTGCCCAGCTCCCTTCTACAAATGTACGGCCTTCGAGATGAAGACCTAAGTCCGTGAAAAAGTCAATAGCTGAGTCAAGTGATTCAACCACTATTCCGACATTGTTCATCGATACAATTGAGCTGCTCATCTACTGTGTCCTCGCATACATTGTGTGATCATTTCCACAACAATAATGGATATCTACTGTGTCACAATATATGAGATCGGCTTAGGCTCAGCAAGAACTCCCCTTCGTCCAAAGCACTGCGGACTGCCCGCTGTAGCACGTAGAACATCATCTTCGCAGCACTTCTTCAGCGACCATTCTTGACTTTGCTGCCTTCGCTAGTATAATGATTCTCGCTGCCCGCAATGATGGATAATGCTGTAGGGTTTGTCCTTATTCGAGTGCTTCCGCCGCTGCGACTCGTAGTTACATGCCCGACCACTTCGACTCTGCGGACTTCTGTCAACTCTGAGAATTCGATTCGGAACACTCCTTGGTCGAGATGCGATTCCTTTCCGGAATTCCGCTCTACCTTTTTTCAAGATGTGTCGGAAGTACTTGATCGTTTGTTTTCAGAATTCGGCTGCATCTGAGTGCTCAACCATGACAGTCAATTGGATCTGACGGTATTACCGATCACCCAAGAGGCTGAGAGTACGGGACTAAAGACGACGCTACGACGGACTGTTTAGCCGAGAACACTACGAATATGCGACAGCTCTCAGGAGTCACCATTCACCTATTAGCAACTTTGCATTGAATAAGAAGTACATTCCGGTCGTGCTAACGAGCGAGCTGCTTAGTGTCCTCCAAAAAGCTGAGCAATGTCATATCCGAAATCTTCGAGCTCCTTTACTTTGGTTCGTAACATTTTCATTGAACAGGAGGAGTTATGAATGCCCTTGTTCGTCTTCTATCGACCTGTTGTGTCGTAGTGCTATTTAGTGGCTGTCCTAAGAATTCTACAAATCCTGTCGGACCCGACAGCGGCAGTGGCACGATTAGCTTTGGCAGTATCTCTGTGGTAGGCGGTGGTTCTGTCGGCTCGAACGGCGGTACAATTCGTATCACAACGGGTAGCCTGAGTGGTTTGCATATCGATGTTCCTAATGGAGGTTATCGAAGTGGTGCTCAGTTTAGTATCTCGTCAGCGCCAATAAACTCTCACACCTTCGGATCGGACTTCAATGTCATCAGCCCACTGATCCGCGTTGACAACGGCGGTGCATATGCAGACTCAGTGATGACACTTACGATTCCATGCACGGTGCCTCTTGGACACTACGCTATGGCCTTCTTCTACGATGAGGAAACCGGGGAGTTGGAGGGAATACCACCGGTAGCGATCAACGATAGCTCACTCACAGTTGCCACCAGACACTTCTCGAGTGCCAAGTTGAGCGAGGGTCGCAAAACACCGGTTATACAAGGATCCAAAAGCTGGGCGGACCTCGTCGTTGCCACTATGCAGACGAGCAAACTCTTTGAACTCCAGGAGTCAGGCTTTCGTCCTGGTTTCGACGATTGGGAGTTTCCAAACAACGGGTCATACCTGGCAAGTGGCGGACACTGCACCGGACAATCCGTGACTGCAATGTGGTACTATGCGGCACGTAAACTTGCCTTGCATGAGGCTCAACTGAACGGTCGTTTTAACAAAAACGCACCGAATATCTGGCAGGCAAATCGCAACGGCTATCGCTTTGCTTCTGTAGTGTGGGATGACCAAGTATCTTCACGACGTAATTCTTGGATGTCAAAGTTCAACGCTGTCGGTGGCACACACTTCTCACACGATAGCCTCCACTATCTAGCCTTCGCCTATGCCATACATATGACAAAGAAGCCGCAACTCGTGGAGATTTGGAGACCGGACGGGGGACACGCCATGATTGTCTATCGCGCGAACATGAGAGTGCTGTCCATTGCCGACCCAAACTTCCCGGGTTCTTTCAGTCATCTGATCAATCTTGGTGCAAATGGAAGCTTTGCTCCCTATGAATCCAAATTCAGCGTTAAGGATCCTCCCACACTGTTTCCGGAAATCACCTATGTAGCAAAGTCCGCTCTATTTGATTTCAGTTCAATTGGAGCACGCTATGACGAAATGCTCAAAGGCACAATTGGTGACTATCCACCAAGTAACTTTCCGAGTGCAGTATTGCAATGGTACAATGGAAGCTCATGGGTTGAGGTTAGCGACACGATTTTAACCGATCAAGACTCAATAAGTCTTGCCGCCCGCTGCGTTGGCTGTGCGTCGCAGTACGGAGATCATCTCACTCTGATTGAACAACTACAAGAAAATGGACAGCATGTCGCCTATAGTGACGGAAACGGTATCCTCGTGGTGAAACTCAATGAGAGTAAATCAACGCTGCCCATTTATGTGCTCGGAAAGCATGATGAAAACGGATGGAACTATATCGATTTCAAAATGCCTCTGGTCAAAAAAGTCACAACAGCCCATTTCAACTACTGGCTTCGCGGCGTTGATGAGAGCGGCGATTCGGTTTCCTTTGGAGCAAAAGATGGTACTTCTGCTTACTATGGAAGTTGGTTTGGCAACACCTTCCGCTGTGACACAACCATCAACATCACGAAGAACGGAACAACGTATCAGGTCTACGAAAAACTCATTGCTGTCTGCAATGCCTCTAAAACGATGGTGACGAGCTATACAGTTGAGTTGAGCCTCCAAGGATTGTCACTGGTATCGCTCGACGGCGTGAATCTGCCTCTTAAAACTTCTGATCAACAGTCCCTCACCTTTGCCCTTAATGGCACTGAAACGTGCGGGTCTTTAACTCGTGTAAAATTTGATTTCTGGGGCACTGTCAGTAGGTGGTGGTGCGACAACACCTCCCTTGTAACAATGGTGCTCCCAAAGTAACGTCTTGTACAGACTCTACTCAATCGCTTCTTCATTAGAGCGAATACTAAAGGAAACGCAGCGTCGATGGACTCGACGTTGCGTTTTCGCTTTACACTCTCCATGCAGACTACCGGTCCTGCTCCGGAAGACAGTTCATACTCGTTTTCAAAGACGCCGCAAAGATCCGTACCTCCGTTTGCGTCAACTGAGTTTTCCTCACAAATCCCTACATTTGTGCCTGCCCGGACATGTGTTCAGGCTGAACATTGTGACTTATGATCGACGAAATACGCGAACTCAAAGAACGCATAGAAGAATCGCTACGCAGTATTAAAAACTCCGCAGCACTGGAAGAATTCCGTCTTCAACACTTGGTCCAAAAGGGAAGCCTACGCGCCCTGACCGACAGATTGCGCGAGGTTCCAAAAGAGCTTAAACCCGTCGTCGGTAAAGAGCTTAACCTACTACGCACTCGTGTGGAAGAGGAGTTTCGCAATCTTAAAGAACGTTTCGAAGAGCATGAGCAGCAGCACAGTAATCTGGATTTGAGTCTGCCGGGACGCAGCACTCCGCAAGGCAGCCTGCATCCCATTCGTCAGACCATGGATCGCATGATTGACATCTTCAGCCACATGGGCTTTGAAGTCGCAAATGGACCTGAAATCGAAGACGACTATCACAATTTCGAAGCTCTAAACTTCGCTCCGGATCACCCCGCGCGCGATATGCAAGACACCTTTTTTGTCAAAGACGCCGACAACCTGGTATTGCGTACGCACACGACACCGGTGCAGATTCGTTTGATGCAGAGCATGAAACCGCCCATTCGCGCCATTATGCCCGGACGTGTCTATCGAAACGAAGCCATCAGTGCCCGAGCGCTGGCAGAATTCCATCAGCTTGACGGCATCTACGTCAACAAAAACGTCTCCTTCGCAGAACTCAAAGGCACCATGCTCAGTTTTGCGCGTCAGATGTACGGTCGCGATATCAAATACCGCTTCCGTGCCTCCTACTTCCCCTTTACAGAGCCAAGCGCGGAAATGGACATTACCTGCTTTCTCTGTAAAGGCGAAGGGTGTCGTGTCTGTAAGTACTCAGGATGGCTTGAAGTGGTCGGATGCGGCATGATTCATCCTAATGTGCTGAAAAATTGTGACTTAGATCCGGAAGTGTACTCCGGTTATGCTTTTGGCTTCGGTATCGAGCGCGTCACGATGTTGCGAACTGGCATTGACGATATCCGCCTTCTCTACGAAAACGACATCCGCGTTCTCGAGCAATTTTAAGGCATCCTGCCGGACCGAACTGTCACTTAGATAGATTTTCGTCGACGGGTTTGGTTAGTTAATGTGGAAAACGTATCTTTGTGGCCCTGCAAGACATGCAGTGAAACCTAGATACTAGATTACAACTATTCGCACTACACGATCATGGCAAAGAAAGGCGTTCGCGTAATTATCACGCTCGAGTGCACTGAAGCTGCAAAAGAAGGCAAGACCGCTTCACGGTACACAACGATGAAGAACCGTCAGAACACAACAGAGCGTATCGAATTGAAGAAGTACAATCCCTTCATGCGCCGTCACACTGTTCACAAGGAAATTCGCTAAACTTCCTTAGCCTGTGGTACAGACGCATCTCATGACGTTCCGGGCATCTCATTTTGAGACCCTTTTGGCCACCTGATGCCGGACACTGTACTCGAACAAGCGCTCAGACGAATCGGTGTTATACAGTGCTGCTTTCCTTAGGCGCGCTCGTAGAATCAGCAAAAACTAAAAAGGCACTTCCTCTTGAGGACGTGCCTTTTTTCTTTGTATGCCTTTGGGTATGTGCGATTGGTCAACCTTTGGAGAGCAGTTCGCGAACTGAACCTAAGGCGAGCGCCGTAGCTTGCATCTCCAAACTGCTGCGATCCACGCTACTGCTAGTAGCTGTCAAAAGGGCTTCAACAAGCCAAGATTGATCATGACGGCAGAACTTTTCCAATCGCTGGTGTCGCTCGTGTAATGGTCGATCGGAGCGTTGAACAACAACTCCAGATTGAGAAGGTATTTTTTAAGAACGAAGACTGTGCCGAATCCGGCTTTAGCCGAAAGAACGGTGGATCGAACATTCGCGACGTCACCATCCGTCATATTCCTCGTGGCTAAGCCATCCTTGTAATTCAGTGCCGGACTTACTATCTGTTCATAGCAGAAGTAGTGTTTTGTGATAGGCAGAGCCAGGGAAACACCGCCGCAGACATAGAGCATCGGATGTCGTACGAGTACCGGTGCAAGGAGTAGATCGACGCCGACGCACGACATCGAGATATCCATTGCACGCTGCAAGTTTACTTCGTGTTTCTTGTTGTCTTCCGAGATGATCTCTGTCGTTTCTTGCGCACTCTGCAGTACACCGCCGCGTCCTTCAACTCCTATACGTACTGCAGTATACAGCCAGCTTAGTGTGGGAAGGAAACTAAGAACCCCGCCTCGCATGCCTATTCCGCTGCCGTCAACTGTGTTATACTGACGTGATGAGCCTGTATCCGACATCACCAGACGAGCTGTGTGCGAACTGAAGTCAAAGCCTACACCGAGTCCTATCAACAATGGCAGGCTCTCGGATTCAAAAGGAGATACTCGCTGCGTACCCGAAGTCTTTGTGTGTAGCTCTGTCGACGGTTGTGCATGCAGCGTTTCCGTGACACAACACGTCATACACAGAGCCGCTAAAACACCACACACCACTCCACACAATGTGTAGCGGTAACCGGGATTCTTTTTCTTCCTTTTCATAGCGTTGCAATATTAGCACAGAGACGTGTAGTAAACACTAGACATAGTACATGACGAGCATCTTGAACAATGTTGTGTGCGACAATACACAACGCAGCATCTTCATGCTTATGCGGTCTGCTGCGCAGTCCGCGGGCATCCCATCCGCATAGAACTGCCTCACTACAACGAATCCTTTGCTGCAGTCAAAGTGCATTGTCCGGTGTACGTGCTTGGCAGAGAATCAAAACGCAGGCTACTTCTGCAACATCGCGGTAGTCAGCCGCCAAAGGCGGCTAACCCGGATGAAGAAAAGATATTTGAAGACTCGAATGCAGTCACGACAAGAGGGTGTGCCCCATAGTGTACCGGGAGCCTTAGTGTTCAATGCGCCAACGTAGACCGATGTAAAAGAAGCGCGATTCCAAAGGACCCCACACGAGCGAAGCATCGAAGTAATCACTGTGGGGATCCAGTGCAGATATCACGGCATTTTTTTGAATGAAGTCCGTGATGTTCTCTACTCCGGCATAGAGGTCCAGATGTTCAAATCGACGTGTTACTTGAGCATTGGCGCGAATGTAAGGATCAAATCGCGTCGGCATTTGATAACTCTCCGGATTACTCTGTGTGGAAGGTATACGTCCACCGGAATTCCAAATGAGCGTCGCATCAAACTGCCATACATTTCGCTCCGTACTGTATCCAATGGTACCGAGAACTCGGTGAGGCGAAATAAGAGGACGTTCCTGTAGCAAACCATTGGTTGTTGTTTTTGCGTCGATCAAGCGATACGCCAGACTCAAGTCAAGACGATCTACAGGTGTGCACTGTACCTGTACCAATGCTGAGTTGGAGAAGGATTGTCCGGCAAGGTTAGTGATCGACACTTGTTGTGGACCTCGGTCCAAGTCAACGACAACCTGATTGCTAAACTCAGTACGGAAGACTTCGGCGTCGAGAGTAAAGTCCGTGTTGAAGAGATGAAGTGTCGCCGTTCCTGAGATACCATAGTTCCAAGCTTTCTCGGGCGCTAGGTTGTTTGCGATGAAGACCGAACGTTGATTTACCAGGGCCGAAAGATTGTCGCTCAAAGCGTTTGCCACGCGTAGACCGTTTCCTGCAGAAGCACGTAAGGCAAAGTCATCGTTCGGCGCATACTTGATGTGCAAACGTGGGGTGATAAAACTTCCGTAGAGATTATGGTTATCGGCACGAAGACCGGCAACAATGGTCCAGTAGTCGTTGGGAGATAAGGTTGCCTCGGCAAAAGCACCGGGTACTAGTTCCTTGCGACTGTAGTGGTACACCGAGTCACGTGGCTTAATGGGATCAAATGTCTCATGATACTTATCATAGAGTATGCTCAAGCCATAGGCGAGATGAAACTCATCCGAAAAGCCTGCCGTAAAAATGAGCTTCGAATACAGCATATCCTGTTCGCCAGTATAATCACGTGTACCAATGAGGGTTTGGGTTTCGTGGTGCACGCCTGCAACCTGCAAGCCGACAAAGGTCTCGGGTGATTCAAAGAGAGGATTGATTGCGTACTTCGAGTAAAACTCAAAGCGTTTGGCTTTCGTCTGCACTGCAAAAGCATGATTGGTATGCGCCTGAACGCCGTCTTCCGTCGTTCCGGCTTCAATATTGTCAATGATAGCTTTTGTCATTAGCTGAAACTCGGTTCCATCATCACCACTGTGATAAAGTCGTGCCATGGCGTTGAGATTATCGTAGTGCGGCATGTCGCTGAAACCGTCGCCATTCTTGTCTGCATCTGAGTGCATACGTCCGCCATGCGCCATCACACCTAACCACCAATTATCGCTGAGTTGCTGAGCGGTGGTAAGATTGAGTTCAAGACGCTCGGAGCTGTTTGCGTAGGCGTTGACAAAGAAGGGTACATCCATGGTAGGCTTCTTGTATTCAATGTTGATTTGTCCGGTTATACCCTCATAACCATTCAACACAGAACCGGCTCCTTTGGAGATCGAGATGTTTTCAATGAAGGATCCCGGAACATAGTCCAACCCAAATGGAGTTGCCAATCCCCGCAGCATTGGAATGACATCGGTCATGGTTGAGGTATACACCCCCCGCAGACCGAGCAGCTGGATAGTCTTAGCACCCGTTGCCGCATCACTGAAAGAAACTTCCACGGAAGGACTTTTCTCAAACGACTCTGCCAACGAACAGCAAGCCGATCGTTCCAATTGATGCTTGCCAATCGTCTCCGTCTTCACCGGTGCATCGCTAATTGTTTGAGTTGGAGCTTCGACCGTGATTTCCTGTACTTGCTTCTCTGCAAGCAGCACGACATCAACACTACCGGTTTTGACACCAACTACTATTGTGTCGCTCTTATAACCCACAAAGCTGACGAGCAACTGATTGGATTCAGGACTACGCTTTAAAGTAAATGTTCCGTCTTTACGAGTTATTGTTCCTATGCCTGTATTCAGCCATCGCACCGTTGCTCCCGGTAGCGCTTGAGCGGCTGATTTCTTGTTTTCTTTGGCGCTCACTTTTCCAGTGAGATCCTGTGCGTGGATCACACAGGTGCACAGTACCATGCTGAGCACCACTGTTATTTTAGATATCATGAAGTTCTTGTAGGTGTGTTATACATATTCCATCGTCATCAACAGATGCACGACATGGTGCATCATTTGCTTATCAATGCGAATGGAATACTGTCTAACAACGCATCACCATACAATGCACCGGCGGAGGTCGCTCAGCAGAATGGTGCAGTCGTTGCGAGTGCCCGAAAATTGGCAGGGGTTCAACGATTTGAAATGAAGGACATGGAGGTAGGTCTAAGTCTATTCCTATACCCAAGCTTTGAACAGAGGAGTTGGCGATAGCATCGAAACTCCACTGTGTTATGGATATAGTATTTGCACAGCAGTCGTTTTCCTCGCAGCACTCCTCATCTTGACTGCCTTCGCAACGCGCCTCAAATGCGAAGGCGTGAATCGATTCAATCACACCACCGCAACTGTGAATGACCACAGGAATCCCACTTACCGAAACCACAAGGTTAAGAGCAAGTAAAAAACTGAGTATGGAACGCTGTAAGCTCACGTTGAGTATCTGAGAGAAACAAAGTACGCCAAGACGGTACTGATTTTCCATGACCGCTTGTGTGCCACGCTGAACTTTATAGGACATCTCTATACGGTCTTGAAATTCCTCGAACTGACGTGGACTGTCATCAACTGTTGGAAACAACAACGAACTACAACCTTCGTTCAGTGCTGCTTCAACATCTTCTTTTAGTTATCGTCGCTCGACGGAAAAAATCTATACGATACTCCCATCGACGCTTGGAATTGCGAAGCGATTTGTCGTCCTTGAACCCTTTGGTACACCGGAATGTCTCCCAGCGCTGTAATCATGAGTCCCGGGGCGAGCACATAGCTGAGCTGCGGTGAAACAAAGAGCTTCGTATAACCCGTCCATCCGGGTACATCGACCGGTGGCGCGTTATTGGCAATGAAGTCGTTGACACGCATCCGGTCCACCCACTCGACTTTAACCTGGAGTGTAGCTGTCAGATTTTCGACCAGCTTGCGCGACGCAAACAATCCCACCGAGGCAAAGTCTCCCATCTTCTCACCATTGGGATTCCAACCTTTACGGATATACAATGCGTTTGCAAAGAAGTTGAATCCGAGTTCGTGATATCCACGGAAATAGAATCCGTAGAAGATGATATCGGTTGAACCGTTTGACAATTGCACGGACTGTGGCTTTCGCAAGTTGTATTCGATGCCTTGAGTACTTTTATGCAAAGAGTCATCGAAGCTACCGACCGGAATTTTTACACCCAAGCCAAAGGTCAGTTCTGTATTGGTGAAGACTCCGTTGTGACGATACACTGTGTAGCGCGGGAAAATGACGAGGTCTCCGATACCTGAGCTTTGCACGGTGTCTGCATGATTCAATGCTGTTTGACTCTTCGTAAGCCAGGTGCCCAACTCTGCAGAAACGGTGAAATCTTCAGACAAACCGTACGCAACGCGAGAGTAGAGATAGGTTGAATGAAAGTCATCCAGAAAATCTCGTATTACGGATGTTTCTTCCAAAAAGCGGTGTGTTTGCACGTACTGAAGATTAACCCCTAACTCCAGCTGATGCTCCATCAGCACGCCTTGAGAGGCTCCACCGGCAACCGGACTTCCACTTCCCCCTGCGCAACATTGTCCGTATACGCGAGTATTCGCGACGCATACAAACAAGAGAGTGGTGAGTACACAAGACAAGTAGTTCATGTCTGCCGGACGCTGGATAGTTATCGTTGAATACAGAACATACGCCGCAGGATTTTTGCTTTTCGATTTGTTCCAAGAATACTTAACTCCGTTGTCGAAGAACCAGACGGCAAAGCCTGTACGAAATAGACGCCATTTTGGTATGATGAGCAGTCGACAACGCTCTTCGTTCCATCGGCTCCGGATGTAAGTGATATTGTCTGAAGCAAAGTTCCATCGTTACGGTAGATACCAAACTGCATGGGAACTTTCGAATCTGTTTGCACAGTAAAGTTGACGTTATCGGTTGCAGGATTTGGGAATACATCAAATGAGAGAGGAGCTTCACTCATCTGCTCAACAGGGCTTGTGCTGAGCGCAGCGCTCATCGCGGTTCGCAGTGCACTATCATCCAATGCGTTCTCTTCATGATAGATAATTGCATGATCAGTACCGCTCATAACTGCAATCTTAGGCATTCCTTCATCACCAAAATCGGTCATTTTAATGCTCTTGTTCGAGAAAAAGAATGTGTATTCGTTCGGTGTAATGCCAAACTGTGCAGCCCAGCTTTTTAGAGAAGTACACGTCGTATTTCCATAATCGTCGATCATGTAAAGCTTCACACGACCACTGTACTTCTGTTGTAAATCGGCCACCGCTTTGGATGCCGTAATGGAGGGAGCTACGCACTGATTGCACGGCATAACCCAGCATAAAACAACCACCACACCTCTGTCCAAGTCAGCATACATGTCGTGGTTTACACCGGCGCAATCACTTGCACTGATGTTGACAGCAGATTGGGCTGTAAGGCCCAAGCTGATGAGGAAACAAAACACGGTTACAATGGAGAATTTCTGCATCGATTCACCCGGACAATTGTCAGTTCTGAAAATCCAAGACGAGCACTATACACTCCTGTCAATTTAAGGGATGCATGTCCCACCTCATGTACAAAAAAGACCCCGTTTGGTACACCGCCGACGGTGTTAAGACTCGTCCACACATAGATTTCTCGTCACGCGAAGATAATAAAAGACACATCTATCTTATATTTGTACACCATTCTTGAATGAGTCTGTTGGCCATTTTGTGATGGTATGATCAATGGAAGGACACTTCTCGGCGACGCATAGCCGACAATGCTCGATGGCCCTAAGGCAAGGATGCCTCGGCCATCGGCAGCTCAGTCTGCTGCGATTATAAGACCATTAGTTTTCCATCTAAGCACAGGCAGCCAAAGCATTGGTATTCGGCTGATGAATGCACGCTACATTCGCCTCGGAGCGCTTAGGACTCCTTTTCTCCTCGGCTAACAAAAAATCCGCGCTCAGTGAGACGCGGATTTAACGTTTTTCGAGTATGGTCAGTGCTGCTGCGAGACAAACCTTTTCTCTTTGATTAAGAGATAAAGCCCAATTCTTTGCCAACCTTTGAAAAGACATCCAAGATGTAGTCCAAGTGCTCTTTTTCGTGCGATGCCATGTAAGAGGTACGCATCATGCTCATATTCGGCGGAACGCCCGGCGGAACGAAGGCATTAACGAACACCCCTGCATCGTAGAGCTTGCGCCAGAAGAACATTGCTTTCTCGGCATCGCCAACAATAACCGGAACGATACCGGTGGGGCTCTCATAGACGTTGAAGCCCAGCGACTTGAAGCCGGCGCGCATGTAGTCTGCATTGGCAATCAATTGATCGACCAATTGGGGTTGTTCTTCCAGAATATCCAGTGCAGCCAAGGCCGCGGCGACAGATGCCGGGGTGGGCGAAGCACTGAAGATCAATGCGGGTGAGTGGTGTTTGATATAGTTGATGACACGCTCAGGGCCACCAACAAAACCACCCAGGGATGCAAAGGTTTTAGAAAAAGTACCCATGGTCATGTCGGTACGATCAATCACACCATAGCGTGACGCAGTACCACGGCCACCTACACCCACGACACCCGTAGCGTGCGCATCATCCACCATCACACGTGCACCGTATTTGTGAGCCACATCAAGTAGTTCGGGGAGGTGTACGAGTTCACCGGAGACGGAGAACACACCGTCGGTAACCACCAGCTTGGGAGCATCTTCGGGCAGACGACTCAGGACTTTTTCCAGGTCTTCGATGTCGTTGTGCTTATAGCGAATAAACTCTGCAAAACCGCCCTTAGCCAGCATACATCCGTTGATGATACAGGCATGGTTTTCTTTGTCGCTGATGACATAGTCACCTTTGCTCACCAACGATGATATCACACCCAACGCAGTTTGATAACCGGTGGAGAAGAGCAAAACAGATTCATAGCCTAAAAACTCAGCCAAACGACGCTCGAGCTCGATGTGAAGCTCAATCGTTCCGGTTAAATAGCGTGAGCCGCTACATCCTGTTCCGTACTTTTCGATGGCATCCACAGCCGCTTGCTTCACTTTTGGGTGCGCTGTGAGACCGAGATAATTATTCGAGCCCGCCATGACGATTTTACGACCTTCAATCTGAACCACCGGACCTTCGTTTTCCTGTATAGGACGAAAGTAGGGGTACAATCCGGCTGCTTTTACTTCATCTGCGCGGGTAAACTCACGACACTTTTGAAAAATATCCGTCATGCACTCTATCCTATTTGACTTAAATATGATCTGAAACTACTCTGCAATATGCACAATAGAGCCCACAATCACGCCTGATCTCTATGCACAGCCTCCGGTGAGAAGGCCGGACAACACACTGCAATGTATTCGGCTCCTCCTTCAAAGGGAGTACTGTACTGCAACCATTCTCCCGGAGACGCATGAAAGCACTGCCCCTCCGTTACATCGAAAGTGGCCTCTCGCGTGCGAATCCTCAATATTCCACGTAAAACGAGAGAATACTCATCAAACTCAGGAGTTTGCCCGGGTTCTTCCCAACCCTGGGGACTTTTCATACGCGCCAAACTCAGCTGATCGGTCCCACTGTTTGCACGGCCCACAAACTCCTCTATTTGCTTGGGTTTGTTTCCTGCCGCCCTGATGATCATTGCTTGTTCAATCAAACGTGCCATTTAGTGTTCTCCTCTCATCCTCGATTGATAGTTCGTTGCCCCTTGTTGAATCTACTCATTCTTTGTCGATCGTGGCTTCTAAGCTTCATGTACTACTCAAGCCGATGTTGTGCACATACTTGTGGTATGCACTCGCTGCTCATCGTAAGCCGGGATCGGCGAAGCGTCTGTTGCGTAAGAAATCCCGGTCGGTCAGTGTCTTTAAAAAGCTCAACAGGGCGGCTTTTTCTTCAATGCTCAGGCCTGCGGCCTTCGCAACTTCTGCATCCGTGCCTTCGCTCGGGTGCTCGGCTGCTTGCGCGGAGTAGAAGTCCAACACCTGCGCTAATTTTTGAAAGCGACCATCATGCATGTACGGATACGTCCACTCTACGTTTCGAAGCGAAGGTACTTTAAATCGGTAACGGTCTTCCGCTTTGCCACTGATTCTCGCTCGACCACTATCCTGTAAGGCGCTGTCGACCGGCAGATTGATGTTGCGAAAACTCTGATCGGTAAAGAGTGGCTCGGCGTGGCAGCTAACGCAGCGAGCGCGAAAAACTTCCAAACCATGTTGTTCCTCAACGCTGAACTGAATCTCGTTACGACGCATTTTATCGTAGCGAGAATTGGCGCTAACGAGTTGTACAAGAAACTGGGAGAGTGCTTTGAGTAATCGCGAGCTTGTGACCGCAGTGTCACCGTATGCTCGTGCAAACAAGCGTGGATACAAGCTGTCGCTGCGCAGTTTTTGCAGTGCGTGCTCCAAGGTCTCATTCATCTCGCCGGGATTGGTAATGGGAGCAATGGGTTGCAGGTCTAGGTGTAGTATTCCCCCATCGGCCATGAAGCTCTTTGACCATGCAAGGTTTTGCAGTGCAGGTACGTTTCGTAATCCTACCTTTCCGAGTACGCCATGACTCAAAGCATGATCCACATGCGCAAAGGCTGCGAAACGTTGGTGGCAAGAGGCACAACTTGTCATGTAATCACCCGACAAGATCGGATCGTAAAAGAGCTTGCGACCTAGCTCAAAGCCGGCCTCTGTTGGCGGGTTCTCGCGAAAGGAGTAGACGGGTTCACCGAAATCCGCCGGACCTTTCGCTGTGGTGAACATCAGATCCGACGTCTCATCCGCGCGTCGAAACCGGGCGCTGCAAAGCAGCGCCATGATAATGAGTCCACCAAGCAGACCAAGGGTTTTTCGATAGAAGTAGGTTGACATCGGCATGGAACTAAACACTCATCGCACTGTTGAACCACCTTCTACCAAAACAGAGCGTAACACGAAGCAATCTTGGTAGTTGTCTGCTATCAGCGTGTTGTTGTTGATGTCGGTAACCGTTGGAATGGTGCGAAAGTCGATCGTCGACGGTGAACGAAACAGTTCAGCTAGGTTCAGATCAAGGTCGATGGTCAATGTATGCACGCTGTCAAGACGCATATTCTTCCCAAAATCTATTCGAACCCGACGCAAGGCATTGTGCGCTTCGCGAAATCCACCTATATGATACTCCAACAGTCGAGCAGGGGCCGACGAAGTCGCGGCATGCCCGTCAAACTTGAAGAATATATACCCTGTATTCCAAGCCCAAAACATTCCATGAACGGGATCGAGCGCTCCCTCCTGCAGTCCTGCGCAATTGTGTGCGGAGTCTACTCCAATCAAAAACTCGAACGCTCGATACATGCCGGATGACTGAGAAGGTATGCAAAATGACTTCGAAGATTCATCCTCTTCGTCAATCAATCTCGAGCTATCGAGCGGCATGCGCTGATCGCGTCCAACGGCAATCAACGACATCGCACTCAGGTAATACTTGAGTCGATCGACGGTGTAGCTTTGTCCTAAAGCATTGCGATACTCTTTGGTGTTGAGTATCAAACTATCGCCATCTACACGATGATGAATACGGACGCACATTGTTTGCGCATGGAGCACCGAACTGATCGCGAACAGTAGACAGATGACGACAACAGTGTGCAGTCTGTAGCACAGAGAAGGTGAGGAGCACTCCATGTTTGTATGCACTATACGGATCATGTGTATCAACAGATCAACCGTCTCTCTTGTGCTGTCACTACTTCAATACAGTTGCACCTACGAGTGCTACGCTTGGTGTTGTATGGATATCTCTTCGCGCAACGTTTCATAGTGCATCTGCACTACATTTTAGTTCTTTAGAATGCGTACTTCATGCTTTTCAGATCCTGAGACTAGTTCCAGTGTGTAGCTTCCCGCAGCACCAAAGCTATCGACAGGTAGGCTCAATCCTACTTGTGGTTGAAGCTGTAGATCACAGCGTTTGAACACTTCATGTCCGAGTGCATCAAACACACGCACACAACAGTGGTTCCATTGACGAGTAACATGCAATACAGCTGTCTGAGAACAGGGGTTTGGTTGCACGTGCAAAGTGAGTTCGGCATCGTCGGTCACCGCGCTCGATTTCACAACATAGGAGTCTGAAACACTGTGACATCCGTTTGTGTCGACGATCATTACGGAGTAGGTACCGGCCATACCATAGACATAATCTTGGCCAGTTGCACCCACGACCATGACCCCATCGAGGTACCATTGATAGGCTGCTGCAGTCGTTGAACAGTGTAAATGGTTTTGCACTTCCGTTATGATTGGCTTTGTGAGCGCAGCAAACACGCTAAAGACAAGGGTAGCTGAGGTGACTGTCTTCGGTTTGGCACACAGCTCCGAAGAAGTACACTCCGCCCACAGCGAATCGTGATCGTTCACACTCGTTAGATTGATTTTCGTTCCGCTTGCAACGTGTTTGCCGTTCAGATACCAGCGTACTTGCGGGGATGTGCCTGCGTTGCTGAGTTGAGCGCTGAGTGATACAGTCGCTTCCGGGCAAACGCTCATCGTGTTTTGCGAGGAGATTTTGATGTCGGGCTGTGTACGCAAACCCAATTGCAATCGGAGCACGTTGCTCTTCGCGGTTGAGGGTGAAGCCGAGGCGTCGCTGCTTCGCAGCACGCACCATACGGAGTCACCGTTCTTGAACGTTGTATCCTGATAGACAGGGGTATTCGTTCCGACAGCCTTTGAATTGACATACCATTGATAGGTGGGACTCAAGCCACCCACCGTAATCGTCGAGTTGAAACTCAGCACATCGCCTTCGCAAGCATTAGCTGCTTGGGTGCTAATAGAAATCGAAGGGGCTGTTGAAGAGGGCGTGTACACTGTGGCATTGGCCGGAATTGAGTTGTGGCCTCCGCCCGGTCCGGTGTTTCCTTGTTGCACCACACCATAATAAGTTGGTCCCGGAGTGTATGGATACACAGGTTTGCGATCTGCATCGATCGTTACAAAGTAAGCATAGGTTCCTGAGGGATACTCCGGTGTTACACAGAATCGTCCGTTATGTTCATCCAAGTCGCCGGAGCCGGCTACATAGCTGAAGTCTTCAATAAAGCATCCTGCCGGATACTGTGCACTCATTGCCGGACCGTTGACTCGCGTGGTTGCCGTTGTGCGTACAAATGAACTTTGCATGCGCTTGATTGCTCCGCTGCCATCTGTCTTCGTATAAGCATATGCGCCGTAGATCGGATAACCATCGAAGGCATAGCCGATAATGGGCGAGTGGTGAGTGCTATCCTTGTCATTGTACAGGCAGGTTGGACTAACATGGTGGTGGTATTCACCGTTGGGGGCAGGATGACCAAGGCAATTGTCAAAGCTTATGCCTTCCCAGTACAATGCATCTCGATTCCAAATGCCCTGGTTGTTGTAGCTCATGCCGTCTTTGGCGTTGAAGATACTCACACCATTGGTCCAAACTCCGATGTGACCTAGCGCTGTTTGTACAGGCGTAGCATTGTTCTTCTGAGGGTTGCGGGTGATTTTAAAACAGAAGTTTTCCGGTACCGGAACATTCGGATTGTTCTGCCAAGGACCAATGTCGTATCCCGGAATACAGGTACAACTAACAAACACATCAGTTGAAGTGTAGGACACTTTCTGTACGTTACTGCTGTAACCATTATATCCGGTTTGACCTGTTGTATTCAGCATCCAGGAGCTGAATTGTGGGTTTTGCGCGTGCACAGAGCATGCAGCCAACAGGAGGAAGCACAAGAAGCTTTTCATGGTGCGTACAGAAAGCGTTGTAAAAGTTGTTGCCGTCGTTGTTAAAGCTTAGACGACATTTCCCTGTCTGTCCTTCGCATCAAAGCGCCGTACATTATACCAAAATCTTTGAGTCTCCCCATGGCTACTTATAAATGCGCATGAGGTTCTTTTCATAGGTGCCTTCAGATTCGATGCGTGTAATGTTCTCGATTTCGATCATGAGCTTGCGACGATCCCAGGTAGCAAAGGTGCCAAACTCATTCAGAATCAAGGTTTCACTATCCAGATCCTGGATCTCACCGATAAAACAATTATTCTTGTCGAGTCCATCCATGTACACGGTGATATTCCCAAAGCGTTCGTTGAGAGAGCGCAGCGTACTTTCAACGGAGCCAATGTTCATTTCGTGAATATCTGCTATACGAGTGTCTTGTATGACCAATCGCTCACGGTTTCGGAGGTCATTGCCATTCCAACGCAGATTTGAGATATCATCGCGACGTAGAACCAGCACCCCATCGGCACGAGAGTTCCCGTCAAACTTTTCTATGAGGAGCAATTCGGTATTGAATGCAGCTATGTATCCGTAGGCAGAGACGTCGTAACGATCGACAAAGATTTCAATGAAAGTCTGACCGTTTTGCAGATCACTGAGCGTAGAGTTGTAAAGCGACATAGTACGAAAGGGCGCGTTGAGCAATCGGTGTGACGCCGGGGTGATCAACGAATCAGGAGAGATAAAAATGCCTCCCACGGGGCCGGGTCCGTGGGAGGCTAGAGCAGTCTGTGTTTCACTGCCCCTAAGTCTATAGCTACAAACTATATAAAAATTTCTAGAGTACAGCGATCCTCAGTCTTAGTGATGTGGGTTTTCGCCGGAAGGTGCATCGTGAAGGGGTCTTTCATCGTGTCCCGGAGACTGAGTGGGATGCGGGGGTCTGAGGTCTTCATGTGGTCCGGGATGTCCTTCAGGCTCACGCTCCGGATGATGAAAATTCACTCTTCCTTCCGGACCCCGCGGTGGAGAAGCGGAACCCATCATTCGAGTAGCTTCGTCAATTACTCGGTCAAATTGCTGTTGCTGATCCGTCCGTAGCAGAGCTCGTACAGCACGAAAATGGTAGAAAGTTATGCTGTCTTGTTGAAGCACAAGACGTGCAATCGTCTTTAGAATCTGTTGACTTTGTTCGGCGGATGCCCCCGAAACACCTTTGAAGAGGGTTTCGCGAAGACTATGCAGACTATCCCGAACAGGACGAACTGCTTGTTGGTGTGCGTCTCGGAGCTGTTCATAGGAATGTCGTTGCTGCTCATCCATATGCGTCTCATGCACAATGAATTCGAAAGCAGCAGCGCCCCGTGGAGGTCCTAGCGGTCCGGGACCTTGATCCCGCACCGGTTCTGTTGCGAGCTCAGCTTCGTGAGCGTAGCATCCGAAAGGTAGCACGTGCCTCCACATGAGCACGAGACTTGTGATGTTCAGCAGGAGCAGGACAAGAATGGTAGACCAGAGCACTTTCGTCGCCACAGAGCCCCGGGTCGGAGGAGGAGTATTAGCGTCCGTCGGACCGTTACTTGCTTCCATTGGAGGAATACCTAAAAAGTGAATAGCTATCCGAACTAAGGTCATATTCACGCACTACATCTGCAGCCGACAGCGCTGGTGGCGTCGATAATCTTGGCCCCGACCGTTCTGTTGTCTCTCCGAAGTACAGTTGCAGACTGATCACGTTGATAACGGCAGCAACGACAAGCGCGAAGGCAGCGCGAGCGGGTGTCAAACGCAAAGACAAAGGCCTGAATAGCAACACTCCGTCAGCCACGTTCCTCCGACGGCGTTCGGCGGCGCGTGCCAAGACAACCCGAGCACTGAGCGTGGGTGCATCGAGCACCCGATCAGCGTGCAAACGCATATTCAGAACGGCATCCGCTTTTTCCGGATTCGTTGCCGATTCGTTTGTTGATGTCTTGGATGATGTTCTTTGCTTCATGATCTTGTGTATTAGACGCTTTCTCGTTCTCTATCCTTCGCTGTGTAGAACACCAGGAATTAGCCATTCGCTCGATAGCTCTGCAGACGCTTCGCCAGCGCTACCTTGGCTCTGGAAAGTAGACTCTCCACCGCCTTTGCGGAGCACTTCATGATGTCTGCTGCTTCCTGTACACTGAGTTCATCGATTCTACATAAGGTATAGGCTATACGCTGCTGCTCGGGCAGCCTATCGATGGCGGCAAATAGTAGCTGCGCCTTTTCGCGATCTTCCATCAGCACACCCGGGTGTATCGGATCGGCAGGATCGACGATCAAAGTGTTGTCGTCGGCAAAAAGGGAGGTCAGCAGAGCGAAGCGCTTTTGTCGACCCTGTGAACGCTTATAATCCAGACACTTTCGCACCGCGATGCGGTGCAGCCAGGTACTCAACTGAGCCTCACGTTTGAAACCATGAATCGATTCAACCACTTCTATAAAGACTTCCTGACACAGATCTTCAGAGCTATGAGTATCTCGCACAAAACCTAGTATGAGACGATACAGGCGTTGCTGATGCTCGGCAATAAGACGACGAAAGGCATCTTCGTCTCCTCGCTGCAACGCATGTATAAAATCCTGATCTGTCATAGAGGCTCGTAAAATAGCGTCCAGCGTTATGCTGTAAACTCTGGATTAGGAATCAGGTATCGAGGCAAATAATGAAAAAGGGGAAGGTGCAAGCACCTTCCCCTTCAACAAACGTTCCGAGTCTTACTCAGGTCCGCCCCCCGGACCTACTCTTCCAAGGTCGAGATATCTCCGACATCCAAGCCTTGCGCGCGAGCTTTGAGGACACGTCGCATGATCTTTCCACTCCGCGTTTTCGGCAGGGCATCGACAAAGGCGATAGCATCCGGTTTGGCGATTGGACCTATCTCTTTCGCTACGTGATCTTTGAGCTGCTCTTCAAGTTCTCGCGATGGGCTCACATTGTTGCGCAACAACACATAACAATGGATGGCATTTCCTTTGAGCTCGTGCGGCAGTGCAATGGCTGCGGCTTCGGCTACTGCGGAATGACTAACCAAGGCGCTTTCCACTTCAGCGGTTCCGAGACGATAGCCACTGACTTTAATAACGTCATCCAAGCGACCTATAACCCAGACATAACCATCCTCATCGATACGGGCGGAATCTCCTGCGGTATAATACCCTTGCTCTGCATACTCACTCCAGTAGGTTGTGGCCCAACGCTCAGCATCACCAAGAATTGTACGAGCCATACCGGGTGAAGGATGGGTAATTACGAGTTTACCTTCCTCGTTCGCAGCAACGTCCTTTCCGTGCTCATCAACCACCTTCACAACATTCCCGAAGAAGGGCTTTGTTGCGGAACCCGGTTTGAGGGGGGTGACCGGGAGTGGACAAATCATAAATCCTCCGGTCTCTGTTTGCCACCAGGTGTCCATGATCGGACATCGCTCAGCCCCAACAATGCGGTGATACCAACGCCATGCTTCCGGATTGATAGGCTCGCCCACACTACCCAAGAGACGCAGTGTACTGAGATCGTGACGTTTTACCCAGTTATCTCCGAAGCGCATCAGACCACGTATAGCCGTAGGCGAAGTATAGAGAATGGTGATGCCGTACTTTTCAATCATCTGCCACCACCTGTTTGGATAGGGATGATTCGGTGCGCCCTCGTACATCATGATCGTGCTACCATTGATCAGTGGGGCATAGACCAGATAGGAGTGTCCGGTAATCCAACCGGGATCAGCAGCACACCAGTATCGGTCTTCGTCTTTAATATCGAAGACATAACGATGCGTTGAAGCTGTATACACCGAGTAACCACCGTGTGTATGTACCAGGCCTTTAGGTTTTCCCGTAGTTCCCGAGGTATAGAGGATAAACAACATGTCTTCGGAATCCATTATCTCTGTCTCACACTTTGCGGACGCAATGGGCAGAGCGGCAAGGTCATGATACCAGAAGTCGCGATCGTTTTCCATGACGACGTCGTGACCGGTCCGCTTCACGGTAATGCACACTTCAATCGTGGGTGAACGACGCATAGCCTCATTTGCAATACCTTTCAGATCTGTCACCTTGCCGCGACGCCATCCGCCATCGGCGGTAATGAGCACTCTACTCTTCGCATCCTCAATGCGTGCTGCCAATGCTTCAACGCTGAAACCACCGTACACAACACTGTGTGCGGCTCCGATTTTAGCACAGGCTAACATTGCAATGGGCAGCTCCGGTATTTGCGGCATGTAGATCGTGACGATGTCACCTTTGCGAACACCCATGCCCTTCAGAATGTTGGCCATTTTGCTGACTTCGCGGTTGAGCGCGTGGTAGGACAGCGTACGCACATCTCCCGGCTCGCCTTCCCAAATAATAGCCAATTTGTTCAAGCGCCAGGTTTTCAAGTGTCGATCAATAGCATTCAACACGATGTTTGTTTTAGCTCCTTTGAACCAACTGAAGAATGGTTTGTTTGAGTAATCGAACACCGCATCCCACTTTTTGTACCACTCAAGCTGTTCGGCTTCGTTGGCCCAAAACGCTTCTCTGTTGGCAATGGAGTACGCGTACATGCCCTCGTAGTCTTTCACGTGGGCGTTGTCGATAATGTGCTGTGGAGGATGGTAGAGTAGGTCGTCGCTCATAGTAACAATACTGTGGGTTTGTGATAAAGTGTTGTGTTCAGAAAAATTCGTAAAGAGGTTCTGTGTTTAGATCTGTGACTTGCTCTGAGTTTAGTTCTGTCATGTACTCTACGATACCCTATGCTTCCGGTTCAACGTGTCGATCTGCTACAAAGCCAAATCCCGTTCTTCGAAGGCAATTCCGATGGAGCGTTCACGTAAGACATCTCGTATTTCATCAAGTATAGCCGGATCATCGATTGTCGAGGGTACACTAAATGTGGTGCCATCGGCTATACTTCGCATAGTTTTTCGCAGAATCTTTCCGGATCGCGTTTTTGGTAGTCTCTTTACAATGCAGGCATTCTTAAAATAGGCGATAGCGCCGATGTTCTCGCGTATAGATAGCATCAATTCTTCTTCGAGGACGGCTTCCTCGATGTGTACGTTGTCTTTAAGAAGTACAAGGGCAATTGGACGTTGACCTCGCAGTTCATCCGCGATACCTATCACTGCACATTCGGCAACTGCAGGATGTTGTGCCACGATTTCTTCCATTTCACCGGTGCTTAAGCGATGGCCGCTCACGTTGATCACATCATCGATGCGTCCCATTATGTACCAATATCCATCGTTGTCTTTGTAGCCTCCGTCTCCGGTTTGATAGTATCCCGGAAAGTGCTCCAAGTAGCCGGCTCGAAATCGATCGTGGTTCTTCCACAGACTGGGCAAGGTTCCTGGGGGCAGAGGTAGCTTAACGGCCACAAAACCTTCTTTACCAGCTGGCAATTCATGTCCCTCTTCATCAAGTACGTGAATGTCATAGCCGCAGACCGGGAGTCCTGCAGATCCGGCTTTGACTACAAAGTCATCTTCGACACCCATCATCAGACCAAGCATCGGTGAACCGCTTTCGGTTTGCCACCAATGGTCGATGACAGGTTTGTCCAAGAGTTGCTGAATCCAATGTAACGTTGGAGGATCGCAGCGTTCACCTGCCAGAAACAATGTGCGTAGAGAGCCAAGGTTATAGGTCTTCATCCGAAAACCTTCTGGATCTTCTTTCTTTATAGCTCGTATAGCCGTCGGAGCTGTGAACATGACATTAACACCGTGTCGCTCTACAACATTCCAAAAGGCACCTGCATCGGGTGTGCGTATAGGCTTACCCTCATATAGAACTGTAGTGCATCCTTGAATGAGAGGTCCATACACAATATAGGAGTGTCCTACTACCCAGCCTACATCGCTTGCCGCCCAGAACACATCTCCCGCGTGTGCACTATAAAAAGTGCTCATTGTGAACTTCATGGCGACGGCGTGTCCACCATGTTCACGAATGATTCCCTTTGGTTTCCCAGTTGTACCAGAGGTGTAGAGAATGTACAAAGGATGAGTGGCTTCAACTGGGACACTTTCAACAGCATTAGAGCTGAGCATCAATTCATGGAAGTCTTGAGTGTTCTCATGGGATGTATTATCTCCGTCCCGCTTACACAGAACGACATGTTCAACCTGATGCTGCGCATCAGAAAGCGCCCGTTGCACCAAGGGCATGTAGTCGATACGTTTGTCAAATTCAATACCGTACGATGCCGTGATGAGCACTTTAGGTTCTGCATCGTTTATGCGCATTGCTAACTCATGCGGAGCAAAACCCCCAAACACAACTGAATGAATTGCGCCAAGTCGAGCACAAGCCAACATTGAAATGACAGCCTCCGGAATCATTGGCATGTACACCACAACGGTGTCACCTTTAGCAACACCCAACGAACTCAGCGCACCAGCAAAACGGGACACGGCTTCCAGTAATCGAGCATAGCTGAAGTGCTCAATGGTATTGTTTACAGCGGAGTGGTAAATCAAAGCATGCTGCTGGGCGCGTCCCTGTTGGACGTGGTAATCCAGACAAAGAAACGAGGTGTTGAGTTGTCCATCTCGGAACCACTCATATCGTTCGTTGTCCACATTGTGCAGAATTGAGGTGGGAGCATTGAACCACGCAAGCTGCTCACTCTGTTCTTTCCAGAAAGCTGCAGGATCTTGAATACTGCGTGTGTAGAGATCGTTGTAGCGCATCGTTTCCTCGCTGACAATGTGATACGAGACGAATCCAAAGTATCACTTTCATCCATTGAAAAAACGCGAGCTATACCAAATAAGCAAAGTTTTTTGGAGCAAATACTCTACTTCATTAGTTCAGTGACACGCTTAACCAAGTCTTTGTTAGAAAAGGGCTTAGTAATGTACAGGTCTGCACCGAGGTCAATGCCCTTTTGGATGTCTACCTCACGCGATTTTGCTGAAATAAAGACAACTTTAGCGGTCTTGAGGTGTTCGGTGGATTTGATATGTGAGCAGATGGCGTAGCCATCTACATCGGGCATCATAATATCAAGTAGGACCAGGTCCGGGGTGTGTTGTTCAAGAAGCTCCAGTGTTTCCGTACCGTTGCGTGCGATGCTGACATCGAAGTTGCTTTTACGCATGAGAAACTCGAGCGACATCAAAACATAGGGGTCATCATCGACGATTAGTACTTTATGCATGAGCAGTGCGCCAGAAAACGAGCGTCGGGTTCAAGAGTGGCTATGAGCGACCGCGCTAGAGCGGTTCCACGCGATGTGGTACTACAAAAATAAAGCGTGAACCTTCATCCGATTGCGCTCCTTTGCTTTCTACCCAGATACGTCCTCCGTGCATTTCTACAATCTTCTTGCAGATCGACAAGCCTAATCCACTTCCTACAGGTTTCTTCAGGGTTTGATTCTTCGCCTGGAAGAACTTGTCAAAGATCAACTCATGGAGGTCGGGATCGATTCCTGCTCCACTATTCTGAATCGCGCATCGAATCTCTGTTGTCGTGCTATCGAGCTCTACGTGAATAGCGCCGTGTGAAGGACTAAACTTAATGGCGTTCGAGAGGAGGTTTTCGAACACTTGGCGGATAAGCCGTTCATCGACTACGGCAGGCAGCGAAGCTGCATGCATAGTCATTAGCTCAATCTTCTTTTCGTTAAGGAGTTGTCGTAGTGCCTGTTCGACATCTTGAAATACTTCAACCAGATCACATGACCCGATGTCGAGCTTTTGTCGGCCCGACTCATAGCGTTCCAAGTTCAGTACCTGCGTAATTAAGTGACTCAAGCGTTCCGTCTCCCGAACAACCGCTCCAAGAAACTCCTGACGTTGTTCCTCGTCGATGTCCGGATTGTCATGTACAATCTCCGTCAGTGAACGAATGGACGTCAACGGAGTGCGGAGCTCGTGCGTTACAGTGTAGAGGAACTCGTCTTTCTGCGCGTCCAAATCACGAAGTTGTTCATTGGCTAATCGCAATTCGTCGGTTGCTTTGTGCAGCTCAGCAGATTTGCGACGTAGCTCCTTGTTCAGTTCGATGTTTTGTTGCGATTCATGAAGAATCTTCAGCACTTCATCGATATGCACGTCGCTTTGTTGCGTAGCTCTGCGGACGATGATGCGTGCAGATGCTGATCCAATAACACCTGCGAGGATTCGCTCTGCGAAATCTACTAATCGGGGATCGGCTTTCTTTGTGGCGTCCACTGTGATCTTGTTTCGAGTCGCGTAAGAGGTGACGAGCGACACTGAACGATCCTTTCCAAGGAAACTCTCGAGCAGAGCCAAAAGGTCTTGAACATAGGCAGTTCCTACCCACAAGGCGGAGTTTTCACCAGGTTGCATGCGAAATGCGTTTACAAAGATCTCTGCTTGATAGCGCTCCTGAGCCTTGGCTTTGGTGTGCATAGAGACAACGACATACACACTCGTATTGATCAACAAGCTCCATATAGCGCCATGCGTGATAGAGTCAAAACCGTCTAGACCGAACAGCGAAAGTGGTTTAAGCCACGGCACACCGAACAATCCGGACTCGATAATGGCGCTGTCGACCATATGCGCATGTGCCATAGACGGAACTATCAATGTGTAAGCCCACACTACAAAGCCAGCACAGATACCGCTAATCGCCCCGTTCTTGTTTCCTTTGCGCCAGTATAGCCCACCAATCAAAGCAGGCGCGAATTGAGCCACAGCGGTGAAGGAAGTCAACCCAATAGATACCAACGAGAAATGCTGTGCTATCGAGGTGTCGTAGAGATAGGCCAACAGAATAACGAAAAGGATGCTAGCGCGACGAATGAGAACTATAACTCGCTGGATTGTTGTGCTCGTTTCATCGAAGCCTCGCGCGCTAAGCAGGATAGGCAGAACAATGTTATTAGAAACCATCGTACTGATTGCTATTGTCTCCACAATAATCATGCTCGAGGCTGCACTAAAACCGCCAATGAAGATCACAACGCCCATCCATGCATATCCGTGCAGAGTAGGAATGGCTATCACGTAAGTATCGGGATCGACCGTTCCCGCAGCGAACAGGATCTTTCCGGCAAGTGCGATCGGGAACACAAAAATGTTCATGATAAACAAGTAGAGCGGTAGGATCCATACAGCTTTACGCACATGCTTACTCTGAACGTTTTCGATAACACTAACCTGAAACTGACGCGGTAGAAAGAGGATAGCGATCATCGACAGAAGCACCGACACAAACCATGTCATGTAGTTGGAAGGTCCTTGCAAACTGAAAAGCTGCCGTAACTCGGGTGATTGTGAGGCGCGATGAAAGACATCTCCGAAGCCGTTGAATACACCATAGCAAATAATCACGCCAGCTAGGATAAAGGCTAAGAGTTTTACAATCGTTTCAAATGCTATGGCCGCCACCATCCCTTCGTGCTTCTCTGTGGTATCAATGGACCGTGTCCCGAATAAAATGATAAACAGTGCAAGAATGCAGGCTGTATAAAACGTGCTGTTGTTGTACATGGAACCCGAGTACGCAACCGAGCCAAGGAGAGCGTTGTAGCTGAGGGATATAGCTTTGAGTTGAAGAGCGATATAGGGCACAATACCCACAAGACAGAAGACGGAAACAATGACGCCAATACTTATACTCTTTCCGTAACGCGAAGAGATTAAATCGGCGATCGAGTTGATGCGTTGGAGCTTTGAGATGTGTAGGATCTTGTTGAGGATGACAGGAAAGAGACCCGCCATAATGGTAGGACCGATATAGATCGATAGAAACTCCATACCATTGACTGAAGCCCGACCCACGCTGCCATAGTAGGTCCATGCTGTACAATACACACCCATAGACAATGCATAGACCCACGAATTATCAATCACGCTCTTGCCGGCACGTTTGCGAGACTCGGCCACATAGGCAATGGCAAAGAGCAGGGTCAGATAGAGAAACGAACATAGAACAACCACCACACTACTCATCGTCCACCTCCCCACTGTGCGCTGTGCGCTCGCTAAGTCGATAGAGAATGACAATAATGACGATCCAACTGCAGCCTAAATAGAGAAAGAGCGCAGGGACTCCGAGGATCGTTTGTTGACGATTGGCAATGGAAAGAAAGGGATAGCAAAATGCTAATCCGGAAAAGACGCTAACGAGTACAAGTTTTTGTCGATTCATCATCGTTCCTGCAATGTTCCCCGCGCATATCCAATTCGAAGCACCACAATATACATCATCAGAGCACCGACTGCACTTGGTACTCCGTCGAGTAGAGCTGCTGTTGCTTTTAAACAACGAAGCACCACTCGGGCATGCCCGGGCGGTGCTTCGTGTGGTGAACTACGGTAGAGACTTAGAGCTCGTTGTTATGCTCCGGCAAATGGTCGTACTCACCTTTGACGGCGTAGTAGCCAAAGACGACCAGACCAGCGCTAACCGGTACGAAGATGACGAGGATGATTCCCCACTGTAGAATGGTGTTGACTTTCATCGGTCCATCGGGAGCTGCCGCTATTTTGTCAGCTGCTTGCATCATCATAAAGACCATAAGAACAGGTCCTATGAGCATCCATATGATACCCAGTGCTCGTTTCAATGCATTCATGATTGTATTCCAGTTATGTTCAAAGTAGACCTAATACTCAACAGTGCACATCGTGTTTCAGACCTAGTCCATGATGTTTTCATCATGCTTGTTTTTGAGATACACGAGACCTATTACAAAGCTCACAGCAGCCACACCAATGGGGTACCACAATCCCGACAATGGTGTCGTGCCTTTAAAAGAAGTGATCAAGGTTGCAATGAACGGTACAAGACCACCGAATACTCCGTTACCAATATGATAGGGTAGCGACATAGATGTGTAACGAATTTTAGTCGGGAAGAGCTCGACCAGGAAGGCTGCAATTGGACCATATACCATGGTTACAAAGACAATCTGAATAAAGACTAAAAACACAAAGGTCCAATAATCTCCCGTGGGCAGTACTTTATCAAGATATTGGGTTTTTGCATGCGCTACAGGTTTGCTACCATCAGCAAATACAGTATCTACATTGACTTCTTTGTACGTCATTCCGCTCGTCAGTGTCTTTGCTACACTAGTTGTAATCAAGGAGTCGGTTTTGCCTTTGACCAGGTCTCGCTTCACAACGGGCGCTGCCGCAGATTGTAGTTGTGTTTTCTGCATTTCTGCAACGTTGGTCGCATCGAGGAAGTGTTGGTAGATAGCTTGGTAAGAAACAATGCCGGCAAGCATACCACCGAGCATAATCCACTTTCGTCCTAAACGATCACTAAGACCTCCAAAAAACACAAAGAAGGGCGTAGCACCGAGAATTGCTAAGAGGATGATGTACCGTGACTCATTGAAATCCAGTTTACAGGTATTCTCTAAAAAACTCTGTGCGTAGAATTGTCCAGTGTACCAAATCACACCCTGACCCATCACTGCGCCAAACAATGCCAAGAGAACCATCTTGAAATTCGCCTTGTGACTGAACGATTCTTTGATGGGATTGGCTGATGTTTTTCCCTCGGATTTGAGCTTAGCGAAGACGGGCGATTCGTTCATACGTAGACGTATATAAACCGATACTCCTACCAGAAGAATGGAAATCAGGAAGGGAACACGCCAACCATAGAACTCAAACTGCTCTTTACCCATGGTGTTCTTCACAAACACGATGATACCCAGAGATAAGAACAGTCCTAAAGTTGCCGTTGTTTGAATCCAGCTAGTGTAGTATCCGCGGCGGCCTGCTGGAGCATGCTCCGCAACGTAGGTTGCTGCGCCGCCATACTCTCCGCCAAGCGCTAATCCTTGAATCAGGCGTAGGATTAAGACTAACACCGGAGCCAGATAACCGATGTTTGCATAGGTGGGGATAAGTCCGATACAAAAGGTTGAGCCTCCCATCAGCAACAGGGTAAGAAGGAAGGTATACTTCCGTCCGACTATATCCCCTAAGCGACCGAAGACCAAAGCTCCAAATGGTCGTACAATGAAGCCTGCAGCAAAAATCGCAAGAGTGTTGATGAGAGCTGATGCGCCGGCATCAGCAGGAAACAACTGCTTACCAATGATGACGGCAAGCGAACCGAATATGTAAAAGTCATACCATTCAATCAAGGTTCCGAGCGACGATGCGCCGATGACCTTCACGATGGTATTCGTTTCAGAGTTTTGTGACATAAGGAGTCCCCTAGGGATGTTAAACATTCATTGTCTACCACGTTGCACGTTTCGACGTGGTCTCTAGAAATACACCATCGCCTGCGTTATGACTTCCGGGGAACTATACATCAGTGCCTTAGATGCATCGTATACCGGACGTGCCTTGTAGTGAATCGTAATCTTTGCATTGTGGCCATCCAGATATAGGTTTAATCCGGCCTCAGGCATCGTATAGGGGTCCTTGAGTCCTTCGAAGTTTGAGTGCGTTAGAGCCACATAGGGTTGAATGCGCATCTTGCTGAAGGCTCCATCGGAGAATATACCATAACGACCGGGTAACACATATCCGACTTGTGTATAAAAGATGGAGCCTGTTCCCAACAAGGGCATCGCGTTACCGGAACCATTGAAACTTTGTCCGCTCGTCGCAGAGGTAGCCGGATTCATTATACCAATATTCCGTACGTAGTTCTTGCCGTAATTAAGCATATAGTAGACCGCATATGCTGTAATAGCATCCGGATCTTTATCCGTGCGTAGAGGCAGGTCCAAAAACACATCAACCGCAACATGCTTCATTGCTACATCTGCAGTATCACGCTTGATGCGACCGGAATCGAGAGCGGTTCCTGTTGCAGTCCACATTCCGTCCGGCTGATACTGAAATCCTGCGCCAACATTCAGTACTTTTTTTGTACCGACATAACTACCCACTGTGTATGGTAGGGTACGATTCTCTTTTTCGAATAACTCGTAGGCTGCATAGGCTGCAAACATGCCGTTCACATTTCGTGCTGAGTAGTTCGAGACCACTTGCGAAGCGGTTTTGACTATAGTTGCTGAGTCTGTAGCGATTGCCGTGAATGCACTTCCTACAGGGTAGCGAAATGGCATGTCGTAGGTAAGTTGATAGTCAAAGCCTGCGACCTTACCTTTAGCATATATACCCATGTAGCGTCCAAACTGGTCCGCCGCGTCAATATTCGTCCAGTTGAAAATAGGTGCGTCTACTGTCATAATGTTCAGCGTGGATGCGCAACTCATACGAGACAAGCCATTGCAGTAGTTTAAACCCGTACCGATAAACAATCCGTCATCAGTGGGCTTTGCTCCGCCTGTCACACGAAACTCTACAAAGGCATCGTGCAAGAATAGTTGCGGTTTCTTGCCGTCATCATTTGGGTTTTCTGCTGCTGATTTACGTCCAGGTGCGCCTACACCACCTGTGGAGATTGTCTGATTGTTGATACCGAAGTGCGATACGATCAACACGTCTTCAGAGAGTTTGCCCAACACTAACATGCGCGAGCGTCGCAAACCAATGTCCCAAGAGGATGCCGTTCCCGCTGCATCAATGAAACTCCCAGGATTGTGTTCAATGTAACGTGTCCACACTTGCGACCAGGTTATGAAGCGAAAGTACTTGCTTCCGCCCTCATTTAATTTTACCACAACACCACTGCCGTAGTGATCCGATCCCTGTGCTCTTAGATGCACTGTACAAAGACAGAGTAGCATCAAGCTTCCCGCCACGTAAAAGAGTTTTAACAAAAAGGTGGGTAGCACTCTCTTCATGTTCGTCTCCCGTTGTTAATGTTTTGACATACCACGTTGTTGGCTCTTTTCCCCTCTCAACTCTGCCTTCGCGCTCGTTGACTGTCCTGAACTGCGTTGCGCAAATTGTGGTCTTCGTGAGCTGAAGGTCTAATCCGAGGTATATCGCTGTAAAGTGGTATAGGAGGTCGCACCGGCGACTTCCCCTACTTAACAAGGTTGTAAATCTTAACAGCGTGGCGTTATCTGTTGTTCTAGCGCACTGTGCAGTCTGCTTAGAGTGAATTTTTGCATGCACATAGTTGCACTATGTGCCGACGAACTTGACTTTTACAACAGGTTATTGGTGTTGTGTGCGTATGGTGTGGATTATGGTGTGGGTCAGTCCTGATTCAGCTCGCTATTTATTGGCTTTGAGTCGTTCCCACTTAATGAGCATGTACTTGTCGCCTAACTCAGTGATTATCATCCCACTGTTGTTCAGGTTTTGTGATTGACTCATGTAACTCAATAACTCGTCGTGGCGTAGCACCTTATAGGTCGGCTTGTAGTCTTGGTTGGTTGGTTTGGCAATGTTATAGCGTTTGATCCAGTTCATGACCGATACGTGGCTCACCCCGATCAATCGTTCGATTTCTCGAAGACTTACCCCCTCGATGTACAATTGCAAGGCTTTGATCACGTAATAGGTGTCAACACTCTTGCCATCTTTGAAAACCGAAAAGTGATACTCGCATGCCTTGCAGTGATAACGCTGTCGTCCTTTCACTACACCGCTCTTGGTAACGTGCTCAGAACTACATTTTGGGCAGGCAATAATGTTCATAGGTACTCCGAAGTCGACGAAAAACAGATCTTGAGACCTCTTTGTCACGAAGCTACACAAACAACTATACTTGCTTAGCATAACGATACCTATTTAGCAACTTTGTTCACCGGCTTCGTGATGCGTAGATCTCTAAGTTCTTCATCAATGTGACACTTGCGACACTGTGTGCAGAGATACAAAAGGGTTAAAATGAGTGATTATCAACGAAACTGATAGTTCTGGCGTATAGGTGGGTCTGCTTGGCGCTTTGAAGAAAAGCTGTTGGATGAGGATGTGTCGCTAGGGGGAGTCTGTGGCTGTACTACGAGGAACAAGACCTCTCTTTAATACATAGCTTCATCGTTTAGACTTTTGTAGTGACAGTGTCATTGTGTCGGGCGAACAGTGCAGTGGTACAGTACGATTTCGAACGATTCGAGGCACACTGAAACTCCATCATAGTACGTCCAACTATGGACACAATTCATCCATTTGACGCTCATTATGACATTCGTCTGCTATGGGCTGATGATCAGATGTTGCTGTTGTAGCTTTGTGCGCAGTTTCTGTGATACGCAGAGGACCAATGCTACTACGCGCCTGGATCACGAATCATTCTGCGTCACATGAGCAGTTGGTTCGCGGAGTTATCACAGCTGTTTCATTGACACATCACAGACAATCGAAAGACTATGTTTATGAAAAATACTTTCTTCTCAACCCTACTCTGTGTTCTTTCCCTATTGTTGAACACTTCGTATATGGCATCCGCGGGTTCGTTGGATCATCCCACGGTCATCACCGGTAAGGTGTTGGGCTCGAATGGAAAGCCCATGCTCCTGGCACACGTTCTTGCATCACAGTACAATACCGCGTCGGAGAAACCAAAGATGGTAGCTGCTCGACCTGATGGTTCTTACTCTTTGTCGCTGCCTCCGGGTTGGCATGAGTTGAGCTTTGCAGGTGTCAACCACCAAAGCGAGCGCACAATGGGCTGGGTCTATTGTTGTGGACAAAGCATGACCATAAACGCCCGCTTGCAAGCCAACAGCTATCGCGGTCCAATTGACTCTGTTACTGTGATAACAGATTTAGACGACTTCAACTTCAACAAGGCTCGAGCGATGACAAAGCAAAGCGATGGCACTTTTGCCATCGACGTGAGTTCGCCGGCGGATCGACTCGTGTATCAAGTCATCGTCTACACTGCTTCAACCATGGAACCCCATAGTATCAACGGAACGATGGCTAACAAGTATGAATACGATGGAGGAGGAGATTATCGCTCTTACATTGATGTGCATAATGGTCAAGCGCATATCGTATTCGATCCGAAGCAAGTGGCTTTCCGCAATGATTCCTCGAGCGTTGAGTACATCGACTCCTTCTCAAAAACCATTCAGAAAATTGTTGACGAGCAACAACAAACGTGGGCGACATTCTTTACGGAATCTGCACGCTTGCAGGATGGTCAGAAACCCGAATTCAATCCGGCTGCTCTACGCTCTGCTCTTCGCAAACGTATTATGTCTGAAAAAAACGAGGATGTTAAACATGTATTGATGATGTCGTACTTGTCGGTACCCTCGTTCAGCAAGGACAGCACGGGTGCGGACCCGAAGTTCGTTGACTATATCTTGAAAACCATTGAGCCGAGCGATCCTATCTGGATGCACTATCCAAACATGGTGTTGGCAGCGGTTCGCATGAGTTCAAATCCTAAGAGTGACTATGCACTTCGTTTGGTCGACGAGAACATGTACGTTAGCCTCAAAGCACAGGTGTTGTACACGATCATATCGGATCTGTACGAGAACCGTCGCTTTGAAGAAGCAAAGCCCCTGTACGACAGGCTCACCACGGAGTTTCGTGATACCTATCCGGCTGCACAGGCTTTACGTGAGTTGCGACCAAATCGCAAGATTGCCGTGGGTAACATGATTCCCAAGTTTGAGTTCGAATCGCTGGAAGACTCGACCATTCAATACATACCCGAAACACTGAAAGGTCGTTGGGTGCTGATCGACAACTGGGCTACCTGGTGCGGACCCTGCGTGGCTGAAATGGCAGCGCTTCACAAAGCACACGAAAACTTTAAGGACAAGAAGTTTACGATTCTCAGTGTTAGTTATGACCGAGCCAAGTCCGATGTCGAACGCTTCCGCAAAGCAAAGTGGCCTATGCCCTGGCTTCATTGCTTCTCGGCAGGTGTTTGGCAGAATGAGGCATCCAAAATTTTCGAAGTCAATGGAATCCCGAAGCCAATCTTGGTTGATCCGGACGGACGCATCGTCGCCCTGGATAGTGACTTGCGTGGTCCGCAGTTGGAACAAACGCTGCAAAAGTTTATTAAGTAGGTAGTTCCTTGCGACTCCGTCGATAACAGACGACTTTCAAACCCCGACGAAGCGCTCGTTGGGGTTTTTTGTTGCTTTAGCGTGACAATTGTTCTACACGACAGTCATGCTGCTTGTCTATTACTCTTCACTTGTCCGTTGCCTGACTACACGAAGAGAAGAATATCGGACTATTATAATAAGAGTTATTTGTCGTAAATTATAGGTACCGGGAGGTGCTTATGCGACAAAGGTTTTCATCGCGCTGTGATGCTCTTCATGTGGCAAGCATGCATGCTCAGAATGCGCAGAACATCATTGATAGTTTACTGAGCTGCACATCATCAACGCTTCCTACCGGTGAGGTGTTGCTCCGATACTACAATCAGCTGATCTGTAGCTATGCGTATGCTCCAAATAAGACTGTACAGAGAACTATAGAACGTGAATGGCTTCGTCTTTCAGCGCATTGCAAAACGCTCTTCGCATCTTCACGTGCGTCGCGAATCGCCGAGAACGAGGGCATGCCATGGCAGCTTACGGAAACATCCTTCTCACCTCACTTTCTTCGCTGGCTGCGAGGGCAGAAACAGTGTGATATCGAGGCCGTCCTGAACGGAAGCAAACGCGGATTTCTAAACAACATCCTTACGCATAGTTTGCATTCGCTTCTTGGAAGTGAAACTGCGGCAGGTCTCGACAACGAACATTTGCTAGAGAGATTGCGAGTGGCACCGCGGCGGCGTTTAGAGTACATTTTACTACAGTTGGAGCGTTTCGAAGCATTCCCTGCACTGGAAGAGTACTTTATGGAGCAGCTTGGTGTGCGTGTTCGCGTAAAGCCCAAACACTCCGCCTTTTGTCGTTCGGGCAATCGCCTGTCTTTCATCAAGCAGTACTATCACACTGAGATCCTCAAGCGATTCGATCATGAATCGCTCATCCAACAAGCTCTGCCCGCACAACGTTGGCTGCGCACCTCCGAACGCGATGAACTCTGTACGCGCATTAAACGTTCTATGGTCCTTACTGCGCGGGAAACAGATCCGGCAACCTATTTGGACGAAAACTCACTGCGCCTCTACGAGCTGGAACGCGGTATATCGGTTGCCCTCTATGGAATTGAGTCAAAACGGCAACTGCCTCTGGAATCATACATCGGTTACACTTTGTTCAAGAACGGATTGGCTTGTGCTTATGGTGGTGCCTGGGTGTTTGGTCACCATGCAACATTCGGTATCAATATCCATGAGGCTTTCCGCGGCGGAGAATCAGGGTTTGTTCTATGTCAGCTATTGCGCGTCTACACGCAGCTCTTCGATCTTCACACAATTGAAGTCGAGCCCTATCAGTATGGTCTCGACAATCCGGAAGGCATTTCCACCGCAGCGTTTTGGTTCTACTATCGCTATGGATTTCGTCCGATTGACTCTCGTTTGGCTGCGCGCGCGAAGCGCGAGCAGGAGCGCATGAAATCTGATCCTTCTCATCGTAGCTCCGTCCGCACCTTGAAAGCATTTACTGCTTCCAACATTATGCGTTCCTCAGTATCGACCAAGACTCTTCGAGTTCCGGATGTCAGCTATGCCGTACTTAAAATGATAGCTCGGCACTATCACAATGACGATCATGCAGCAGCACGCGATGCTGTGAGGCGTGTTCTTCATCTCGCTCCGCGATTGAAGAAAACAGCAGAGACTCATACTCGACACTTCGAAGAGTTCGCCCTTTGGGCGCTCAGTGCAGGATCGTTGAATGCTCGGACAGCTCCTATGATCGGAGCTCTCGCTCGCTTGAAGGCGGAGGAACCCTACGCTTTTCAGAAACAACTCCGCCGTTTCGTTGACCTGGTTCGCTGATTAGGGAACGATTAGACACTGCTCTACGTGTTGAGCGCCATTGGCAATGCGAGCGATGTACACACCGGATGCCAAATGTCGGAGATCAAGACTTGTTCCGTTTCGACATTGCATTGGACTCATGATCTCATTTCCGATTAGACTATAGAGCTGCAGCTGCGCTGCATCCAACTCGTCAGCACTCAGCGCAATCTCAAACACGCCCGGAACAGAAGTACTTCGAATACGCTGTGGTGTTTGTTCCGCGTCTAGAGCAGCAACCTCTGTGTTATCGTCATGTCGCTCGTACAACGCAGCTACCTCCGCAGCACTGATACTACGGTTATAAATCCGTATGTCGTCGAGAGCTCCATAAAAATTCTCCTGTCCCCGACGTGATCCAATGTATAGGGTCGTTATAAATGGAATGAGTGTACCATTATGTTGCTCTGACTTGACGAGGGTGTTGTTAAGCCATGTCTTTGCTGTGTTTCCATCATAACTAAAGACAACATGAGACCACTTTTTGAGACTCAACGATCCGCTCCAAAACTGCCACAGTCCGGTATTGAGGTAATAAGAACAACCGAGAACTCCCCAGTTATAGATCTCAAACACATTTGTGGCAGGAGCGTAGTTGGTTCCAACCATCGTACACTTTCCATTCAAGGAGTCGGCCTTACACCACAGTGAAACGGAGAGCTGTGAAGAGCTTAAGTCTGCCCACGGCACATACAGGTATCCCTTACCGTCAAACTGCACGGCTGAGTTGGGTCGGTTAAAGCGATCGGGGCCAAAGGCTACCTCTCCTTGAGCCAAACGAGCATCGTCGAATCCCCCGCAAACACTGTTGCGAAAATTCTGCGCGAATGAATACTGCGCAACAAGTCCGTCTGTAGGTGCACTGCGTGAAATGTGAAAGGGGAGTATGGTATGATCTTCAATAGTACTGTCTACAACGGAGCGTATTCTGATCATTGCCGCATTTGTGCAACTATCCGGAGGAGTCCACATATATTCACCTGTTTGCACTGATACATCACGCGCAACCGTCGTCCACGTGACTCCGGCATCGTTTGAATACTCAATATCAATGAAATTTACCTGCTGAGACATCCAGCGTATTGTCAACGGTTCATGGGCAGCGTATAGTTGACTCCCTTGTGGCGAACTCAGTGACAGATGTGGAATCTCACTTTGCTTAATACACGGATTGGAAACAAGCGCAGCTCGCATGCGAGCGATCACGGGATCAAGGAAGCGCAATCGCATCTGATATCCTCGTCCGGCCGCACTATTGGGTCCGCCACAGTAGCTCATTATTGAACCCGGGTTTGGACGTGGCTTAAGACTCGTATCTAGACATGAAGCGGAGGCAGCTTCTACAACGCAGGTGTCGAGTGGTGCACCGTAGGCACAAGAATGAGTATGGTAGGCCCCAAAGTTGTGTCCCAACTCATGCGCCATGATATAGCTATCATACGTAAAAGTGTAGGTGGGTAGAGTATGCTGAACCTGAAGGCTTGCACTCGAACGCGCGTTCTCGTCACCACACAGATCATTCAATATGCCGTAGCCACCTCCACCGTAAGACACGCTTGTGATCACCTGATAGGTGTTGCGAGGAACATCTTTGTGTTCGGTGTCCCAATAGGGCTTCACTCGGTCGAAGAGTACAAAAGGATCGCCGTTACAGTTATAGGGGTCCGCCGGGCTATCCGTCCAACACTTCAACCAGCGTAGGTGTAAACGCGTTCCTATTTCGCGTTCGTAAATCTCGTTGACCATTGCCAATACGGCAACAATGTAGTTCTGAGCCTTCTCCAAACTACCTCCGGCTGCTTGGAAAAACCTGGTGTCGGTCTCCAGCGCAAGGTCAACTACATAAAGCTCGGTGTCGGATACCGGAGATGTGTGTCGCGATGCCCCGGATGCTCCCTGCGTCATCGAGCCGGATTTTTTAGTACTGAGTTCACTAAAGAGTTCTTTGGCGTCGTCAAACAAGCACTGCGAGCGCAAAGCGGGTGGTGCTTGCATCGATGCATTGGCAACAAGACAAAGCTGTGTTGGATTGTTAGGCTGCGAGCTAAGCAGATAGCTCTCTCCCTGTTCACGCTCGATACTGCACAGTATACCTATCTCGGTACTGAGGAGGACGATATGACTATGTGCCTCTCCGATTATGAATCCTGTCCATAATCTCATCTGCGGAGCGCTGCACCGGGTTTCTCCATGTTTGCTTTGCGTTACAAACCAAGTGGCTTGGTCGAAGGGTAGTTCGCTACGGTGTAGCATCACCTCAGCATCTTCGTACACTGCAACAGGAAAGTTGCTAAGCTGTTGATGCTGCGCCTTTAAACACACAGATAACTGCTTCCTGTCCAACTCCAATCGACGCATTGTTCCGGATAGCTCCCGGGCTAGGCCTGTTGTACGGAGAAAACGCGCAGCCGAGGTGGCTTCTTTGTTTTCAGAGCGATCCGAAGCTCTCATTGTCAGAGTACATGCAGTAAGAATAAGCGCTGCAAACAATGTAATGAACTTCATGACGAGAATATAAGAAGTGAGAAACTCATTGACCGGCAAGAGATAGCTGTTTTTTTTTGGTACCACGGATGCACTACGACCTACGCTCGCAGTTCACAACCCTCGTTAACATCCACAGCATCGCGCCATCAATTACTGTAGGCAATGCTCCGGCGCCTAATGAAATCGATGAACAAAGAGTTTGTACGAACGATTGGCTAAGCGCGAACCTTGAGAATGGGAATTAACCCATACTAAACATTGAATTGTCGTAAGTGATGATCCAAATGTTTATACATCCCTATAGACCACTGTTCAGGAGTTAAAGAACCGAAAAAACTGTGTGGTTGCTTCGTGCAACCTATAGGACCGCGCTCCGCAAACTCACGTGTAAGGGCTTTGAGTCGTGTACGTTCTTTTTCGAGATCACGCTCATCACTTATGACAAAATTCGGATCCGTGGGACCGTTCTTGTTAAATGGCTTTTCATTATAAAATTGAGATTTAAATAGTGGACCAAGAATTAAACCAATGAGCATTCGTTTGGGTTTTAATTTGTCGACAGCAACTTCAAGAGCCGCTGAGCAGTGAGCCAACATTTGGTCCGGATTCATTTTTCCCCACTGTCGTATCGAAGAGCCATTAATTGCATCGATTCGCTGCAATATTTCTTGAAGATCTGTCGGATTATAGAGGTTTTTCATAGAGACCTACATTAAGAATTGAAAAGAGAAAGACTGTAGTCAAAATCAAATTATGCATGGAACACGTATCCGAATAGTCTTGTTGAGACCTTTGTTTCTATCGCTTACTAATGAGAACATTGCATTTATCTCTCTGGATGCTAATTTAAAACGACACGCGCAGACCCCGGGTACTCCACACAACTCTTCGAAGCTGCGTTCAAAGTCGGTCTTTGAAAGACATCCTGAAATCCATATAGAGAAAGATACAACGATGACAGCAGTTTCTTATCGTTCGTCCAAGCTTTGTATAACTTTGCTCTTTCTTCTTCTGTCGACTTTCAGTCGTGCTCAGTATGTTCCACGCTGGGAGACCATTGTAGAGCCAAGCAACATTCGACATCTAGGCGCCGATACCTATGAGGAACCTCGACGTATTGCCACACGGGATGCCGTAACGATATACTACTTAAACAATGCTCTTGGTTATCAAACCGTGCAATCCACCACGAATGGCGGCAAGTCGTGGTCAACGACCGACTGTGTCAATGTGTGGAAGCAAAGCGGACGCAAGGGCAATCTTGTCATTCAGAATATGCAGGTCTCAGGGGAGTCGTGTGTCTTTCTTAGCGGACACGAGTCTGAATACATCACATCAACGAGCGGACAATCCGGAAACATGCGTCACGGGGCTATTCTCTACAGTATGGACAATGCCACGACCTGGAAGCACTGCGTCTTCGATAGCAATACAAGGGTCTCGAACCTTTGTATGATCGATTCGTTGCGAGGTTTTGCATGTTTGACCATGACTGATTCACCGTTACTCGTCAACGGGTATCGAAGAAGTGCGCTGTTGTGTCGCACTTCAAATGCATGGACTAGTTATACAACGATGGCCTTACCGGATTCTATTCTCTATGCTTCTGTTTTACGTGCTTTCTCCGATTCAGATCTCGTTTTGATAGGCTATGATCTTGCCACCAAAGCAACCGTGTGTTGTCGTAGCGAAAATGGAGGCGCCGGCTGGCAGGTTTGGCCTTGCGAAGCAGCTCGTCCAAGTGTCGTGTCCATGAATACCTTCTATGCACTTTCTAACGACTATCTAAGCAACTACAGCGCACCAACGTTTTGCACACTGAGAAAGAGCACCGACGGTGGTCGAAGCTTTTATTCGATTAGTTCTCTCGAGCCGGATGATAACGGGCTTTTGTACCGTTGTACTTTTATTGATGAATCAAACGGAATACTCTCAGGCACCAACCAATCGTTATACAAAACCACCGACGGAGGATCTCATTGGACTCGAATGCAGACAGACCTACCCTACTGCTATGATGGCGCAATCAAAGATCTCATGTATCCTATGGTTGATCGCGCTGTTGCTGTCTTCAATGAGAATGCACTGCTATGCTACAATTCAACTAGAACGTTGGAAAGTCCTACCTTCGTTTCTCCCGACTTGACTGACCGCCGATATCTGACTACCGATCCCATAAGCTTTTCGTGGACTTCAAACATTTCTGCCTTAAGCTATCAGTTACAGATTAGCGAGTATCAAATCCGTGACAACAATGTGTGGGATCCAAAAGCCTTCGATTTTCCCACTCTAAGTTTGTTTACCAACGACACAGTTTTCATCTACCCTCCGTCCGACAACTACACCGGGATCTACGCACGCGTGAGAAGCTTGAACGCTACCGATACCAGCGCTTGGCGCACGTACAATTGCATGCAAAGCTTGCGATGCTTAGTGGATTCCAACAAGACGATGCCACCTCGGATTTATAGTCCACGCCACGGTTCTATCGATGTTGCTCCAACGACGACTTTTCGGTGGGACGCCGTTCCGGGTGCAATTCGCTATGAGTTTCAATGCGCCACGACGGAGGCGAATCTGTCAAACGGAAACTTCGTGCTCCGCAATGATCAACTTCAACAAAACTCCATACAGGCAGTGTTGGCTGAGAATACAGTCTATGTTTCGCGCGTACGGGCTTTTGTGGATTCCAATACTACAACGTGGTCCTCTTCCTTCAATCAGCACATCATCCGCACAACGCACCTTTCAACCGAGGTCCATTCTGATCCATTAAGCGACGACGCAGCATGGCAGATCCATCCCAATCCTGCTTATGAGAGGGCCTATCTTCGGTCTCGTTTGGAGGGAATGCTGAATACAGCACCGGAGTGGAGGATTATCAACTCCCTTGGACAGGTATTGACACCGTGGACGCGCGGTTCAGTGCTCGACCTCAGTTCAATACCTGTCGGTAGGTATATCGTGCAGTGTAGAGAGGATCAACGAATTACTGCTCTACCGCTTCTCGTAATTCATCCCTAAAGGCGGGCTTTTAAGCCTTGATGCCCTTTGTTTCGCGGGCATGTTTGATGAACTCTTCCATGAAGGTTAGAGAGTCCGGAAGATTCAAACTCATTTGAGCACCGCCTGAAATTTCAAGATCGATGTAGATCTCGCGCTCGGCGTAATTGTACTCAAGATGAATATCGTGGATGTCTGAGAGGGGAATCGAGTGCTTCCCGAAGTGAAAGACAGTCATAAGGCATTGAGTTGTATAGTGATACAAGCAAAGCTAGATATTAAAGACAAAGTACTCTTAAAATCATGGCAGCAATTTATCACAGGGAACAACGCAATGCAAACTATTCGTTTTGGAAGCACAAAATAATCTAAATGTCCGGGTTACTCGTAGCGAAATCGGAGCCCGACAGCATGGCGACAATGCGTCAAACTCAGTACCCTTCTTCGTTTAAGAGTTTGTCGATCCACTGATGAAACTCACTTTCTTTCACCCCTGTTATTCGCTCCAAGGCACTGAAGTAATTCGCATCGCCCATCTGCCGAAGCCCGCATCGCAACAGATCACGAACAGCACCAAAGCCCTTGCGGCGCTCTACTTCTCGCACAACATACGCGTTTATCATGTAATCCACCTGCAGTGGATAGCTACCCTTTGGCGCTATGTTGGTTCCTTTTACATACTCATCATGCCAGTTTATCTCAGGTCGTGACGAGCGCCAGGTACGAAAGCTGTTACGTATACTTTCCCAACTGAGTCCCCAGCTACCGCCAAGCAGAAATGCGCAGCCTTCATCGACGGCTTTGTTGACGAGCTTCATGTTTTCGACTCGACGCAATCGGGCGTGCCAGAGATCGTGAGGATCAATGGGAGCAAAAGCCGCTCCACCCGAAGAACTTAGCACATACTCATGTCCGGCATACACGCAATTACTTGTACCACGAAGGCGTCCACTCAAGTCACTATTATACTCAATTCCGATGGCTGAAAGCACGTCGGAAAGCGTTTCAAAACAATAGAGATCTGTCGGCAAGATGTCCGCTTGTAGAAGGCTATCGTAGATTCTAATATTGCGCGTGTAATTCAGTGCCGCTTCCTGCCGCAGTGGTTCCGAGGAGTGAAAACAGATGTGAGCACATTGGACGTGTGACCACGCGGCGTTTTCGAACTTCGTGTCGGCCGAGAAGTATGTACTCTGTCCTGTCTTAACTCGAGCGCGCAGTCTGACCAATGCTCGCAGCACTGCTGTACTGTCATGCACTCCTATGTAGGCGATCTGCAACCTATATGACGAATCCGCCAGCTCGACCATCGATACAAGCTGAGCTTTGTAGAACTGTGGGTCCTTGAGTACATTCGATGCACTGAGGTCCGATAACTCGTCAATCAACATCCGGTTCTGCCATACTGTTGTATCGTAGTTGTGAAGATGCTGTAGACCGCGTTGGCTCTCGTAAGTAAAGCGACTCAATGCTTCCACAAATTCCACGCGTTGCGAGGAATCCATGGGTATGCGTACGGAGGAAGCAACACGAATTGGTTCAAAGGCATAAGTCACTGTACCAATGCTTAGGATAAGTATGCACTGAACGAACAACGAGAGAACAGCTTTCTTCATGGGAGATCCTTGAGTTAGGCTACAATGAGCATGATGTAAAACGAGACGACTTGTGAGGCTATGGAGAGTGCGCTAAGGATGCGACGAAACAAGGAGATGAATGATTCTAGAGATGAGGCTCAGAAGGTATGGCGTCCAGCGACTCATATATTGCCAAGCCACGTGACTCCATAATTGAGCGTTCACGGAGTGCGCCCGGACTTGGTCCCAAAAACAACATTGCTTCACAACACAGCAGTGTAGCCATCGAGATACGCATGATGTGCTCATAGCGTTCAGCATCCGAGCTTTGCTGTACCGCGGGAAGGGCTGCATTTACACCGACAATCGGTGTATGACCTCGTCGTAGTAATTCGGCAGCGGCAATGTTGAGTCGCTCCAGATTAACGGTTTCCATCAGTGGGTCGCTTGAGCTGTACGGTCCTGCAACGGCAATTACCATGCTGTCCCCTTTAATAAGTGTGTTGTTCGGCATCCATGCAGATTATCTCGAGACCCCGTTCTGCGCTGTTACTGCCTGAGTTGTCCGCTTATGACAACTGCCTACCCGGACTTCGTTGACACCGGTATCGCTTCTACTCTGTTAAGACCGGTATTTAACACAACGTTGAATACTGATTCAATTTGCGACGCCCTCCACAAACACTGACGAAGTGCCGTGTAGCTAACAAGAAAAGAGTGACCAAAGAGCAGCCGAATAGTAACCAAAGAACAACAGTGTACTGTTATCTGAGCGGGTAGTTGTACTGGTTTTGAAAGGACTTTGTCCTATATTCTTTCCTGAGATGAACGCCAGGTCGTTCACGTCGAGATCCACTCACTATCAATTTTAGATCATGCCCTCAAACTTAGAGATGATAGCCCGCGGCATAGACAATTGGGACAACCCCGCGGTATTGACCGAAGTAGCCTCGTTTTTCGACAACGGCTGTCGCTTGGATTGGTCGCGACGTTTTGCCGAACGAGCCGTTGAACTCGAGCCTCGTACTATTGAAGCCTATTTGACCTATGCGTTTGCGTCACTGCGAGACAACGCGATGCCCGCAGAGACAGGTCCTTATTTTCTAACAAAGGGCTACGAGTTGACCTCTTCCGTTGTTCTTCGCGCTTGGAGAGCAGCGGTCTCTGATGATGAAACCGAATTTGAAGCCGCTATTCAAGCAGCATCTGCCGATCCATCATTTGAAGCTCAAGCTGCTGTCGCAAATGCCTATTCGTGGAAGGGTAAGCTAAATGAGGCCTATGCTATACTGCAGGATTTTCCTCAGAAGTATGAGCATGGTGATCAAGCAGAATGGGGTGCCTACTGTGGACTCTTGCTGTATCTGGCTTCAGCAGGGAAGGATATAGATACTGAGCAACTTGTCTTGCCGCACATCATTCGTATGATAGCCGCACGACCGGACGACATTAGCTATAGAGGACTCCTCATTCGCTTCCACGCCGGTCGAAAAGACTACAGTGCTGCTATCGAAGCTGCACGTGAGACACTTGCGCATTTTCCTGATGACGAATCAACCATGTACAGCCTGGCCGGCATGTATGATAAAAGTGGCGATATCGATAGGGCAATGCTCTGGTGTGCACGAGCAGTTGGCGCTAAGTATAGCTACATCACAGCTCGATGCAAACTAGCATCATACTACGAGCAACGTGGTCTGAACGCCGTGGCTGACGAGCTCATGCGTGAGATTCCTTTCGCGAATCCAGACTACCATTTTGGCACAATGCGCTTAGCCCTGTACATGCAGCGCACACAACGTCATGAAGAAGCACTCAAGTGGTTTAAAGAAGCAGAGCCGCATCTACGTCCCTGGGAGCGTCAAAGCCTTCAGCAAGACGAACACTTCAATGCACTCGTGTCGGCCGCTGCAGTCTAGATTCTGCACCCTCAGTTTCTGCAATACTTGACTCGCAATGACGAACATAGTCGTGCTTCATAGTCTACGTGTTGTCATCCATGCTCCAAGTATTTGAGAACGCTACAGTCGCGTGAAGGTAGGAGCACGGTAGTGGCTAGTGAGTGTTGTCGGCTAGGTCACATAACTAAGGGGCTGCCGAAGGCAGCCCCTTGATAAAAATGACTCTTGCTTATGGGTGCAGGGAACTTCACATTGCTTGGATAACTGCATCGCGGTAGTCCCCTTCCAAGGAGTGTTCTTGTCACTACCGATCTACAACGTTCCGCGTCGCGCTTGTTCAGCTTCGATCGATTCAAACAAGGCTTGGAAGTTTCCTTTACCAAAGCTCTTGGCTCCCTTGCGCTGGATGATTTCAAAGAAGAGAGTTGGACGATCTTCGACCGGTTTGGTGAAGATTTGGAGCAGGTATCCTTCTTCGTCACGGTCAACCATGATGCCTAATCCCTTCAGCGTTTCCATGTCTTCAGCGATAGTGCCCACACGGTTTTCTACAGTGTCATAATAGCTTCCGGGTACGTAGAGAAACTCCACACCATGTTTACGCATTTCGCGAACTGAGTAGACGATGTCATCGGTTGCGATTGCGATGTGTTGACATCCCGGACCTTTGTAGAAATCAAGATATTCTTCGATTTGAGATTTCTTCTTACCCGGAGCCGGTTCGTTGATGGGGAACTTGATGCGTCCGTTTCCGTTACTCATCACCTTACTCATCAAGGCTGAATACTCTGTCGAGATGTCTTTGTCATCAAAGGTGATAATGTTCTGGAATCCCAATACATCGTGATAGAACGTAGCCCACTCGTTCATTGCGCCGAGCTCAACATTTCCTACCATGTGGTCGATGTAGCGGAAGCCCATGCCCGGAGGATTGTATTCACTTTCCCACTTCTTATAGCCGGGCAGGAAGATACCCTTGTAGTTCTTGCGCTCAACGAAGATGTGGACGGTATCTCCATAAGTGTGAATACCGGCTCGTACGACTCTACCGCTTTCGTCGAATTCCTCGCGTGGTTCGAAGTAGACTTTTGCGCCTCGCTTAACGGTTTGTTCGAATGCGTCTGCAGCATCGTCGACCCACAGAGCAATTACTTTCACACCGTCACCGTGTTGACGTATGTGGTGTGAAACGTCACTATCCGGATCGAAGGGCGAGGTAAGCACCAAGCGAATTTTATCTTGCACGACAACATACGAAGCGCGATCTCTCAAGCCTGTTTCCAATCCTGCATAAGCCAGAGATTGAAAACCAAAGGCTGTCTTGTAGTAGTGAGCAGCTTGCTTGGCGTTGCCAACATAGAGCTCTACATAGTCTGTACCCATGATCGGAAGAAAGTCTTCAGCATCTTTGAATATCTTTTCGATACCGTAGGTATAGTTGGTTACTCCACTTAAGTCTGACATAATTGCACCTCTTATTAAATGTGATGTGTTCGTTGCTGAATTAGAGAACAGGTTGTGCCATCCACGACTTATAGTAGTCTTTGACTTGGATTTTCAGCGCTTCCGTTGTGATACTGACCGGACGGAACGGATCGATCATGACTGCCATTTCTCCGGTTTCTTTCTTACCGATACTACGTTCAATTGCACCCGGATGCGGTCCGTGTGGAATACCGGCCGGATGTAGAGTGAACTGTCCCTTTTGAATGTTATTGCGGCTCATGAAGTCTCCATCCACATAGTAGAGTATCTCATCTGAGTCGATATTCGAGTGATGGTAAGGTGCAGGAATTGCCTGAGGATGATAATCGTATAAGCGCGGTACAAATGAGCAGACCACGAAGTTGTTTGCTTCCCATTGTTGGTGAATGGGGGGTGGCATGTGGATGCGACCGGTGATTGGCTCAAAGTTGAAGATTGAGAAAGCATAGGGATAGCAATAGCCATCCCATCCCACCAAGTCGAAGGGATGCGTAGCGTAGGTATATGGATAAATCAAGCCGTTCTTCTTGATGTTGACCAAGAAGTCGCCGCGTTCATCATGCGTCTCGAGGTTTGTGGGAAGTTTGAAGTCACGCTCGCAGAAGGGTGAATGCTCAAGGTGTTGTCCCCACTCGTTGCGATAACGTTTTGGAGTACGAATGGGACTAAATGATTCGATGTAAAGAATCTTGTTGTCTGCAGAGTCGAAGTGCAATTGATATGTTGTTCCGCGTGGAATGATGACATAGTCACCGTATTCGAATTCAACGGTACCATACATGGATTTCATCGAACCGCTGCCCTTATGAATGAAGAGCATTTCATCGGCATCGGCATTCTTGAAGAAATAGTCGGTCATGCTTTTACGCGGTGCTGCCAAGCCGACATGCAGATCTCCGTTGACAAATAGCGTTTTGCGACTTTCTATGTAATCGTCGTGTCCTTCAACCTCATATCCCATAAAGCTCAAGGCCTGCATGTTCTGCGCAATGGCAATGTCCGGACGTACAGAATAGGTTTCGCCCATGTCCTTTACCATGGTCGGTGGGTTCAGATGGTAGATGAGGGAGGCGACTCCACCAAAGCCTTCGGTACCAAACAACTCTTCATGATACAAAGCGCCGTTGTCTTGTCGGTATACGACGTGACGTTTTGAGGGCACCTTTCCTAAACGATGATATACCGGCATGTGCGTTCTCCAATAATGAGTTAAGATGTTATCGTCTCTAGTGTTTGCGGTCCCGGGCATCGCTCTTTTTCATACCACCCGGACACTGTGCTTTGCACTCAGTTCCAAGCTCGGATCAGAGGTTTTGCAGCCAAATCTGTTGAGTGAAGTTTTGGTCAAGGTGCAGCCCGGAATCACGGGGTAGACCGCTTATTAGTCAATATACAAAGCAGTCTTAAATAGGACTAGTGTATCTTAACATCTTTATAAAGAAATTACACACGTAATTGTCTTTTTCAGTGACGCGGGGTTGAAACGCTCGTTGCCGAGGAGACAAATAGAAGGGATACTACCGGAGAAAAATGCCCTCTGGCCTAAAAAATGGGCTTTTAGCTGCGCTTGCGGTAAAAGGCGAGAGCCATAATGTTGACCCCGGTAGCCAGGAACATGAGACTCATCAATTCTCGTTTCAGGTCGGCAAATCCGCTGCCTTTAAGGACGATCATCCGGATTACGCGTATGAAATATGCCATTGGATTGACACGGGTAAGATCTTGCGCCCAGGTGGGCATAGACTCGATGGGGGTAAAGAGTCCACCCAGCAGCAAAAAGACCATCAAAAAGAAGAAAGAGACAAACATCGCCTGTTGCTGAGTGTTTGTAATTGTAGAGATAAACAATCCAAGTCCTAGCACTGCCAGTAGATAGATGTTTACAAATCCATAGAGTGTGAACATACTCCCGAGAGGCACTACTCCATAAGCCACCCGACCCACGATCATACCCAAACCGAAAACAACGTTGCCGATGATGAGGAAGGGTAGCAGCTTACCGAGGATGAATTGCCATTTGCGAATGGGAGTGACGTTGATCTGCTCTATGGTTCCGATTTCCTTCTCACGAACAATATTGAGTGAGGCCAGGAACACACCCACCATGGTCAACAGTTGAACCAAGATGCCGGGGACCATGAACTTGTGGTAATCCATGTATTGATTGAAGCGATAGCGAGGGAGGATATCGATCTGTGGAGCAACACCTAAGCGTGGGAGCGTTATGAGAGCTGCTCGAATATCTTGATTATACTCTCGAAGAATGTTCTGCAAATAGGAAGCACCCAGTCCGGCTTTAACTCCATTGATTGCATTGGCAACTACATAGACTTGCGCTGTGTTTTCTTTGATTAAATCACGTTCAAAATGCAGAGGAAACTGTAAAACGATATCGGCTTTGTCTTGTTCAATGAGAGCGAGAGCATCATTATAGGAACTTCCGACCGACACAACACGAAAGTACTTGGACCCTGCTAGCTTGTTTGCAATCTGCGAGCTATAGCTTGAATGATCGGCATCGACTACAGCAATGTTCACATTGCGCACTTCGTAATCGGCTGCCAGAGGAAAGATCAACAACTGCATTACCGGGGCAACAAAGATTACCCTTAAGATCGCCGTGTTTCGAAAGATCTGTCGGAACTCCTTTTGTAGCAATACAAACAACACCCGCATCAGAGTCTCTCCTTAAAGCGTGCAATACCGAGTACCAAAAAGAACACAGCCATCGCTGCCATGATAATCGTTTCTTTAATCACCCCCGCGAATCCTAGTCCCTTAATCATTACTGACTTCACGATTAAAAAGTACCAGCGTGCAGGGAGAATGTTCGAGATGACCTGCATAGGTATGGGTAGGTTTTCTATGGGAAACATGAAGCCGCTGAGTAGGATGGTTGGCAACATCATGGCCATCATCGACACCAACATTGCCGTTTGTTGTGACTCTGTGACATTCGAGATGACAAGACCAATCGCCAAGGAGGTGAGAATAAACAGCACGCTCTCAGCCAACAGTAAAGGCAATGAGCCTCGAATTGGAACATCTAAGAGTGTAGTACTCAGGAGTAGTATCACTCCAACGATCACCATTCCCAACACCAAGTAGGGGATAGCCTTTGAAATGATGATGACAATTGGACGCATCGGCGAAACCAAGAGTATCTCCATCGTGCCCATCTCTTTCTCGCGCACAACAGCTACCGATGTCATCAACACACACACTAACATTAATACCATTGCTATCACACCCGGTACAAAGTTGTATGCACCCTTTTGTTGGGGATTGTACAACATTCGAATCTCAGGTTTGATGAGGTAGGGCAGGGTCTGTCCATTATTCAGCTCTGTCACATAATCATTGATAATACTGGTGGCGTAGTTGCTGATTGTCGCCGCAACATTGGGGTCGGAAGCATCCGCTATGACTTGCACGGCGTTGCGATTGGTGTGCAGTAAGTCCGCGCGAAAATTTTGAGGAAACACCACAACAAGCTTTGCACGTCCCTCTCTAAAGACCTGGTCAATTTGTTCATAACTCACGATATTCTGTACTACATCGAAGTACTTACTGGCGTCAATACGCTGCGTTATTGCTTGACTAAGCTGGTCGTGCGAGAGATCTAGAACTGCGGCACCTGTATTCTTGACTTCGTTTGTTAGAGCAAATCCAAACAATACAATCTGCACAATGGGCATTCCAAAGAGAATCAACAAGGTCTTTCCGTCACGCAGAATGTGTCGAAACTCTTTGATGATAAATGTTAGTAGTAACGCCATAATTCTTCAGGTTTAGCAACCGGACAAGAGTGCATTGAGCTATACGTTTATGATGCTATCTCGTGTATGCATATCGAAAAACTGCACTGTACGGTATCAAGAAACAAACAAATCAAGTATCCAAGCGTTTAAGCGTGAAGATGGTCGATCTGCTATTCTTTCTATTAATCCGCGCTGCGCTGCGCTTTGCGCGCCAACGCATAGAAAACCTCATTCATCGTTGGAGCATCAAACTGTTCTTTTAAACGCTTTGGCGCATCCAATGCATCTATTCTTCCATCCACCATAATGGAGACGCGGTCGCAGTACTCTGCTTCATCCATGTAATGGGTGGTCACAAAAACCGTGATTCCGCGATGCGCTGCTTCGTATATCATGTCCCAAAATTGTCGTCGCGTAATTGGATCAACACCACCGGTCGGCTCATCCAAAAACACAATCGTTGGTTCATGTAGTACCGCAATGGAGAACGATAGTTTTTGTCGCCAACCTAGGGGTAAAGCGGCTACCAGTGTATCTGCTTCTGCTTTTAATCCCAGTTGTTCAATAAGCTTCTCAGATTTGTCCTTGAGCTCGGCAGCACTCAGTCCATAAATACCGCCGAAGAAGCGAATGTTCTCTCGAACGCTTAGGTCTTCATACAGCGAGAATTTTTGACTCATGTAGCCGATGTTGGACTTTATGTCTTCGGCTTGAGTCATAACATCATAACCTGCCACTTGTGCATTACCGCTAGTGGGACGAGATATTCCGATGAGCATCTTCATCGCTGTTGTTTTGCCGGCACCGTTGGCACCCAAGAAGCCAAAGATCTCGCCACGCCGGACACTGAAGCTTATGTTGTCCACGGCTGTAAACGTTCCAAACCTCTTACACAGATTCTCCACAACGATAACGTAATCCGAGCTCGATGCATTTGATCCAGACACATCGACTCGTCGCGTGGTATCATTTGTCTCCGGAGACCGAGGGGTCATTTCGTGGAACTTCATTCGGAATCCTCAGTAGTAATCTCTGATTGAGGTTTTGTGGCCGAACTAAGTGCCATGAATGTGTCTTCAATACCGGGATTGATTCTAGATACGTGTACGTCCGTATGTCCGCAGCTTTCGAGAAAATCATAGAGCTGCTTTTCGTCTATCGTAGTCTGTGTGACACTCAGGTGGTGAGCATCACCAAATGCGAAACATTGATCACAGAATGGTGCCTCTCGCAGATCCAGAAGAGCATTGTACATATTCTTTGTTTGTATGGCGAAGAGGGGTTTGGTCATGGATGCACTTATGCGCTGTGGTGTGTTGATCGACAAGATCCTGCCTTCTTGTATGAAAGCTATGCGGTCGCAAAGTTCAGCTTCATCCATATATGGAGTGGAAACCAATATGCTAATGTGTTGTTCTTTCAGTTTCTTCAACATTTCCCAAAACTCTCTGCGCGACACAGGATCCACACCTGTTGTTGGTTCGTCGAGAAACAAGACAGAGGGTTTGTGTATTAGTGCACAACACAAGGCTAGTTTCTGCTTCATGCCCCCGCTAAGCTTTCCTGCTCTTCGTGTCTTGAATGGTTCTAACTGAACATAGATGTCGCGAACTAAATCGTAGTTCTCTTCGATGCTCGTATGAAAAACACGTGCAAAGAAGTTTAGATTTTCTTCGACACTTAGATCTTGATAGAGAGAGAAACGTCCGGGCATGTATCCTACCCGTTTACGTATGTCTTTGTAGTTGGCAACAACGTCAAAACCATCGACACGTGCTGTCCCTTCGTTGGCTAATAAGACTGTCGTGAGAATTCTGAAGAGGCTCGTTTTGCCGGCTCCATCAGGTCCTATCAATCCAAACAACTCACCTTGTTCAACATCAAGGTTGACGTCTGTGAGGGCGTTGCGATGCGTGGTATAGTGTTTGGTAATATGTTCAAGCTCAATGGCGTTCACAACTGTACTTCTCCATACATACCAATTTTTAGAAGTCCATCATTGACTACGGCGACTTTCAGTGCGTAGACAAGGTTTGTCCGTTCGTCTTTCGTAAGAATAGTTTTAGGTGTGAATTCGGCTTTGGATGAAATCCATGAGATAGTCCCACTGTATTCCTTCATCGCCTCGGCGCCGTTGTCGACCATTACTCTAACTCGTTGACCAAGTTTTACCTGGCTTAGCTGGGAGGCGCTCATATAGGCTCGAAGATTCATGAGTTTCAGATCAGCGATTTTGTAAAGCGCTTTACCAACAGTACAGATTTCATATTGTTGGCTGTATTTGGTCAACACGGTTCCATTAATTGGATTCATGACACGACTCTTGACGATTTGGTCATTCAGTTGATCGATCTGCGCAAGTAGAGGCGGAACTTGAGCCCGTATACCGCCGCTATTGATGCTGAGGTTTTTCTTTAAGGCTTCGTACTGTTTTTCCAAAACAGAAACTTGTCCGCCAAGATCGTCTACAACTTTCTGCGTAGCCGCACCTTGTGCATGCAACGAAGTAAATCGTTGTTGTTCCCGTTTGGCTACGCTGAGCTGTTCTTGAATGGTTGCGAGTTGTGAGACTTCGTCAGGCTGAGTAGACAATACAGCACTGATTTGCGCTTGGAGTTGACGCTTTCTTAATACGAGTTGCGTAGTGTCTATACTACCTATTTGCGTATTGGCCACGAGTGTGTCGCCCTCTTCACAACTGAAGTTTTGCAGGCGACCTGTCGCTTCGGCAGAAACCAAAACCTCCACTGCTTCAAACGCTCCACTTGCAGCAACGCTTTGCTCTTTCTTTGTGCACGATGTTGTACTCAGTAAACAAACGATTCCAATGAGGCCAAGAATTCTTCTTATATAGTGTGTACTCATACGTATGAAATATCGTGTGTTAGTCATATGCTCTTGTGTCTAATGATTGAACAAGCAATGTTGCTACCTCTTCTGCTCTTTTGGAAATAAGCATTGCATATTCTTCTGTTGAGACACCACTAATGACTTTGACCATTGGCATTGCAACAAAGGGGAAGCGCGTGAGGGCAAGAATATGTAGAAACAGTTGCAAGGGTTCGATCGGACGTATCTCTCGTTGCTCTATCGCTGCATGAACCTGTGCGGCAAAAGTTTTGTAAACCTGTGTCATAGGTGAAGAGGACAGTATCTGCGTGAAGCGAACGGGATCTCTACTAATCTCACGGATCACAAACATTGGCAACTCGGGATGCTCTTGCAGGTTTTTGATTTCGTCGTGAACAATGAGTCGCACCTTGTCAAGGAAACTTATTTCTCGTGTGAGGATCGCGAGGAGGCTTGTCGGAATGTTATGTGTTAGCCGCTCAAAGATTTTTGCAAAGAGCTGCTCTTTCGATCGAAAGTAGTAATGCAGCAGAGCTTTGTTTATACCCGCCTTGTCAGCAATCTCTTGCATACGCGCACCATCAAAGCCCTTACGAACAAAGATCTCACGAGCCGCCTCGATGATCCTCTTCTCCGTGTTTAGAGCATCTTCTGTAGAATGTATCCGGGAGGCTTGCTTTTCTATTTTTAACGTCATATCGAATACCGTCTTCGTCATGGTAACGCATTTGGCCAACCTTGTCGAGCGCGTTTTGTCCCATGGACTAAAGTAGCGTGCCTCTGACTTCACCAGACAAAGAGAGCACGGTTCAGCTCAACAGGCGCGGTACAACATTTTTAACCAGAGTGTTTAACCAAATGGTTAATGCAATATACGGACATTCTTCTACCCGTAGTACATCCTATACCGTTGTTTTGTTAGCTGAAAAGCCAGACCGGGTGAAAATGACGAAATCTTTGAGAATTGAGGTCTTTTGTGGTTGGGGACTGGCTTCGGCTTCGGTCAGCCAGCTGCCATTCTTGGGTGGGAAGTGTGCTTTGCCTGAGTACAGACGCTGGCTTCGACTCCGCTCAGCCAGCTGCCATTCTTGGGTGGGAAGAGTGCTTTGCCTGAGTTCAGACGCTGGCTTCGGCTTCGCTCAGCCAGCTGCCATTCTTGGGTGAGAAGTGTGCTTTGCCTGAATGCAGACGCTGGCTTCGGCTTCGCTCAGCCAGCTGCCATTCTTGGGTGAGAAGTGTGCTTTGCCTGAATGCAGACGCTGGCTTCGGCTTCGCTCAGCCATCTGCCATTCTTGGGTGAAGTGTGCTTTGCCTGAGTACAGTTGCTGGCTGAGCGGAGCCGGAAGCCAGCGTTGAACATCACGACACCTGATCCAGTTGCTGGCTGAGCGGAGCCGAAGCCGGCTGCCATTTGGGTGAGAAGTGTGCTTTGCCTGAATGCAGACGCTGGCTTCGGCTTCGCTCAGCCAGCTGCCATTCTTGGGTGAGAAGTGTGCTTTGCCTGAGTACAGTTGCTGGCTGAGCGGAGCCGAAGCCAACGTTGACGTCACTACACCTGATCCAGTCGCTGGCTGAGCGAAGCCGAAGCCAGCGTTGAACGTCATTACACCTAATCCAGTCGCTGGCTGAGCGAAGCCGAAGGCTGAGCGAATCACTACACCTGATCCAGTCGCTGGCTGAGCGGGCCGAAGCCAGCGTTGAACGTCACTACACCTGATCCAGCTGCTGGCTGGTATCATTACACCTGATCCAGTTGCTGGCTGGGCGAAGCCGAAGCCAGCGTTGGTATCACTACACCTGATCCAGTTGCTGGCTGAGCGAAGCCGAAGCCAGCGTTGAACGTCATTACACCTAATCCAGTTGCTGGCTGAGCGAAGCCGAAGCCAGCGTTGAACGTCACTACACCTGATCCAGTTGCTGGCTGAGCGAAGCCGAAGCCAGCGTTGAACGTCACTACACCTGATCCAGTTGCTGGCTGAGCGAAGCCGAAGCCAGCGTTGAACGTCACTACTCCTGATCCAGTAGCTGGCTGAGCGGAGCCGAAGCCAGCGTTGAACGGCACTACACCTGATCCAGTTGCTGGCTGAGCGGAGCCGAAGCCAGCGACTTTATATTGAGATCTGCCCTGTCTTTACTGCTCCGGTACGTCGGTAGGTGGCGATTATAACGCCGGTTGAAGTTGTTATACTTCTTTCAAGTCGATAGGAGTTTGCTTTTGCTTTTGTACTAAAGAGTTTCTTACCATTGGCAAGAATGAGAGGATGGATCTTCAATCGTAACTCGTCGACAAGATCCTCCTCGAGTAGGATGTGGACCAGTTCGCTGCTTCCCCAAACGTGGATATCGGGTCCATCTGCTTTGAGCAGAGATATTAATTCTTGTCGTGTGTGTAAGAACACACTGTTTTCCCACGTGGATGAATTTAAGCTTCGAGAGAAGACATACTTAGTGCCTGTTGTGATTGCCGGCCAAAATTCTTTGTGCTCCGGCCAGTAGTTTTCCCACATTCTAAAGGTCGACGCGCCTAAAAGATAACGCGCAGGTCGCATCTCTTCTCGTACGATTGCACCGTACTGTTCATCGGAGTAAGGAGCAACCCAACCGCCGTAAGCGAAGTCTCCGCTTGGGTCTTCACCCGGCCCTCCGGGCGCTTGCATAACTCCATCCAAGGATATCATACTGAAAACAATGCAACGCGCCATTTTGTCAGATCTTTCTTGATTAGTGTATCTCTTCGTTTTGTGTTAGCTCAACTCTTTAGCGTATCGAACTAATTAACATGAATATGCGACTACGCTGAGCAACACGTGAAGGAGGACGTTAACGTTAGACTGTGCACACTACGAAAGCCTAACTCCATCGTTGTTCTGCATTGTTTATTTATTCGATGTTCGGAAGTTCAGTACCACTGTTCTAACTCGACGTTTATTTGGCCTCTCCGGCAATAGCTTGCAGCGTCGGTAGGTCAATCTTGACCATCTCGAACATGGCTGACATTACTTTTTGCGCAACATCACGATCTTCAAGATTCATCAGACTAAAGAGTTCCTTTGGAACGATTTGCCATGTAAGACCAAACTTGTCGCTTATCCAACCACATTGCATTGGCTTGCCACCATCCGAGAGTTTGTCCCAGATCTCGTCTATCTGCTGCTGACTTTCACAGTTCACCAGGAGTGAAAATGCCGGCGTTAAGGCATAGTGCGGTCCGCCATTTAACAAGGTATACGTGGTATCGCCGATCTTGACCTGCACGGTCATCACCTTGCCGCCGTTTACCTTATCATAATATTGGATGTTCGTAATGCTAGTGTCCGGGATGACGGCTTCATAGAATCGTGCTGCTTCTTCAGCATTGTCATCGAACCAAAGAAAGGGAAGAATCTTTTTCATAAGTGCATTCTAAGTAGTGTGAATGATCTGTTGTTTAGTACTTCAGATACTTGCCATCCGCTCTTATTAATCTTTATCGCGCAGCAATGTGATCGATCTGATCCGTTGACAAAAGGCCGGCAGCTCTGAGTTACAATATGCAATATCAATTTTACAAGCTTCTTGCGCGAATGCAGGTTTTGAACACCCTACATTTTAACAGTCGACGGCTTTATTGTCCTGCAGAGACATTACATCCACCGACCGCATGAAGCCCAACTCTCCGGATACTCTTCACTTTCGGGATCTCCGGATGCTCTATGGCCGGCGGAATGGACCGGGCAGACATGGGTATAAGACCGTTTCCTTCGACATGCACGAGCCGATATCGTGTTTCAACCCTGCAAAAAACGAGTGATATAGCGCTTTTGAAGCTGTCGTAAAAGTACCGCACAACCAAGAATACGACACTTTGTTCAGTTTTCACCTTGCCGGTTGAGGAGTGTTGGCAAGTTAGTGTCGCAAAAGACCACAAAAATGTTGTGTATACGCCATTGTCAGGGTGTGTTTGCGACAAATTGTGCATATTCGCGATGTATGAAGCATATCAGCATCCTAGTACCCTACACAGCGGTTCCCGCCGCCATCGTAGACCCACGTTACATGTTTTCGGCTGTGAACGCCTTTCGTCAGGCGAGCCAGCATGGACCCAGTTTTCTCGTTGAGTTGGTAGCATCGACTCGAGAAGTCAGTCTACTCGATGGCAGCTTTGTCGTTCGCTCGGACAAGCTCATCTCAGAGATTACGCATACCGATTTAATTATCGTTCCTGCTATCGGCGGTGATCTTCGAGAAGCTTTGGAGCTCAACAGCATCTACCGTCCTTGGCTTATTCAGCAGTATAAGAATGGTGCAGAGATCGCGAGTCTGTGCATAGGCGCGTTTCTGTTGGCAGACACCGGTCTCTTGGACGGTAGCACCTGCTCTACACACTGGCTGTACGCCGATGAATTCCGATCTATGTTCCCCAAGGTGAAGCTTAGCCCGGATCGACTGATAACCGAAAGTGCAGGACTCTACACTTCCGGTGGAGCCAGCTCTTACTGGAACCTATTGCTTTACTTAGTCGAGAAATACACCGATCGGCCGACAGCAATTATGGCATCCAAGTTCTTTCTGTTGGATATGGGACGTCACTCGCAAGCGATGTTCAGCATCTTTAAAGGACAGCGCGATCATGACGATCCGATTGTTCAGAGTGCCCAGAGCATTATTGAGAGACAATACCGAGAGAAGTTATCGGTGCAGCAGATAGCGGATCAGGTACATGTGGGCCGACGAACTTTTGAGCGACGTTTCCGCAATGCAACGGACAACACAGTCGGAGAATATCAACAGCGTGTCCGAACAGAGGTCGCAAAACATCTACTAGAAAATGGCCGCCGTACTGTGAGCGAAGTGATGTACGAGGTAGGTTATACCGATGCCAAAGCTTTTCGTGACATTTTCAAAAAACACACGGGACTAAGTCCGGTAGAGTACCGCAAACGGTATAACCCTGCATAGCTGTAAACACAGCCGCGAAAAAGCGACTCTTTTCTGTCTCTACGTGCAGCGACATCAACATCTTACTTAGACTTTGTCAACCTCTGCAGTTTCTGCAACCAAAGTTGCTCGTCCTTGCTAAGACTCTTTGGATCAGCTTTGGCTGCCGGGTCCGGACTGTACCATTCTTGCACCGCGTAACATTTTTGAATGGATGCATTTTTAAACACATATCCTCTTCGCGCGAAGGGAAGGTTGTACAAAATCTTGCGCTCTGATTCTGTGAAGCTTTCAATTGGACCTAACTCATCTACTCGCCATGGCGAAAAGGGAATATAGTTCAAGTCGTGCTCATTATTGAAGATGCGGGGAGCATAGAGGTAGAGTTCATTTGTGGGTCGAAAGTTCTTGGCTCTGAAAGAAACACTACCATGACTCACGTGAAAATGGACTGAGCCAACCTTATTGATGTTGTCCAACGACTTTGTTACATCTTGAATTTTTGCTTTGCCCTGAGATGTCCATTGCGATGCTCGTGCAAAGAAGGTCGTATCGATGACAAAACTCTCAAAGTCACCCATCGATATTGTCAATTCAAAGTCATCTATCACTCCACCTTCCCAACGAGAAGCTGCGCTAAGTATGTAGTTGAATGAGTAACTCCGGTCAATCGATCCTGAGAGGGCGCAGACATAGTGGTGCTTTATCGTGTTCAAGCCATGTTTGAAGTGTGCCTTGAAATAGTACACGTAACGATAATCCACTTCCCACGAACTTGTATCCGAAACCTTCTTCGGGTCGATACCCTGCACTTTGTCGTTCGTGACATACAAAGAGTCATCGACAAACGCTACTCGCCATGGAATGTTGTTTCCATTCATGTCCACCGTGAATTCGCGGATGTTGGGATGTTGACCGTTGACCGGACGTCCATCCGTATCACCACTTGGTGCAGCCGCTTCAAAACCCACCAACACATCGCGATCCACTCCACGATGCTCGAAGCTGTACTCTACATCAACATATACTTCGTCTTTGGTTTTTCTACTTATACTCAACTTCTCGGCGCGCACATGAATACTGTCCTGCTGCAGAGGAATGAGCTGTGCTCCTGCCGCCCGGAATGCACCGTCGTTTGCCGGCAAGACCAGTGTACAACTACACAAGCAGATGCACATCAGAACTGTACGCCTCAACAACAGCACACACGTATGGAATAGAAGTCTTTGCATCTGATCGGTCGTGGAATCTCTGTATCTGTTTTAACTCGTTTTGAATTTCTTTATCTACTCAACAAGTCAGTACAAAACTGCGTCAGAAATCGTCAGCGTAGCGAGTATTCTATCAAGTGATGGTTGTGACTTAGGACCCACGATGTCTGATACAAATGAAAAGTGACTGTGCTTGTGAGAGGGGTGGTGCGCAGTGAGGGTGAATGGTTGCGTATCTGAAGCACGTATGAGAAGAGCCTATGGATGTGTGCACAAAAGTGATCTATGCGATCTGAGTAGGACGGTTGGTAGGGTTGGGATAGTTAGGATGCTTAGTAGGGGACGCCCACCGGGCGGACCATAACAAGAAGAATCCGGCAGGTACAACATCAGACAAGTACCATCTGCCTGATGTTGTAGTACCGGAGTAGCAGAATTTTTGCTGTGACATGTTCACTCGAGACGATGTGCGGAATGCCCGGTTCTGGGCACTTTTAGACTAGCGTTTTGAGAATACCAAACGAAGTTGTTCGGCAACTTCTGGACTTGTCACTTCGATGGACGTTGCTTTTGCTGAGATAAAATTCCACTTACCACTCAGGAGTTTTTGTGGATTTGAGTTGGAAGCGCTTATGGTCATCGCAGCTTTGGAGGTTGAACCGTAGTATGTAACGGCAGGAGTGTAAGCCCAAGTACCTATTTCGCTTGAACCTGCCTTCGCATCATTGATGGTCAACGATCCGTCAGCGTTGAATTGGAAACTAAATCCATCAAATTTTGAGCTTTTGTCTTCCGTTTTCTCTTGGTACACACTCACATACCATGTTCCGTTTGTAAGTATGGCATTTAAGGAAGAGCTACTCATTGAGCTGTCGTTTGCATTCGAGTTGGTGTCGGTTGTGGAAGTGCTGCTAGAACAAGAACTTAGCATGCTTATACAAATCACAAATCCCAGACATAAGCGTAAAAAAATCATCCCTTTATTCCTTTCAATGTTTAAACACCAAACAACCACTTTGCACTAACATTTGTAACCAGGGTTTTGTTTCAGATCGTTTTATCGAGTTGTACAAAGCAGCTCATTATCTTCGCTGTAGGATGTGTTCCGTGATCCTGCAAAGAGCCAAAATGGTTCATGACATGAACAGTATCATTCTCTGTATGCCTAGAAAGAAAACTCGCGGAACGATTCGTTTCACCTTTGCGGGCGCGTTTCAACTCTTCTTTGTCGCCCTTTTAACCTCGGGCTTGTACGCTCAACATCTTGACACTCTCCGGATTGGACCCTCCGATGTATTGAGCTGGCAGTCGGACTATGGTGTGTTGGGTTTGAACAAAAGTGTCGATGGAAATACACTTCGCATTGGCGGTGTTAGTTATGACCGAGGTTTTGGGCTCAACTCAAAGGGAAGTATAGCACTGTACTTGAGTCCACGCGCAAGACAATTGAGTTTCGACGTAGGGATCGACGACGAGTCGCTACCGAACAAAGGTTCTGTTGTGTTGTCTGTTGTGGTCGACAATGTCACAGTCTGGAAGAGCGGTGTCATTTTTGGAGCTACGGCTGCGATACAGTGTTCTCTTCCGTTGAATAAAGGTCGAACTCTTCGTATCGATGTGAGCGATGCCGGGGATGGAAACGCGTTTGACCATGTAGATATCTGCAACCTTCAGTATGTCATGGCAACCGACCAGGCTGTGATCGACAAAGGCGCAGACACACTAGCCTTGACAATGGATGATGTTTTAAGTTATGAGCAAGAGTATGATGTGTTACGGTACGACAGTGCTGTCGGTAATTCGGCTCTGCGGGTTGCATCGCAACTCTTTGAACATGGCTTTGGAACTCATGCGCAGAGCGGTATTTCACTTTACATAAATCAAAGGTGTATTGAGTTTAAAGCCGCGGTTGGAGTGGATGACAACACATTACCGGACAAAGGCAGCGTGGAGTTTGTTGTCCTTGTCGACGACGACACACTATGGAGAAGCGGCATCATGCGGACGGGAGACAGCCCAAAGCTTTGTCGTGTAAATCTTGAGAACAGGACTCATTTGCGTTTGCTTTGTCTCAACGCCGGCGACGGTAACAGTTTTGATCATGGAGACTGGTTGAATCCCTTGCTGATTTCATGGAAAGCTCTCAGCTCGGCAAACGATACTATTAGTTTGAGTTCGGTACCGTTTGAAGACGTCAAGGAAAGTGCGACTACAAGACACCAGATAGACAAGTCAGTCGGTAAAACACCTATACAAATCGGCACTAGAACTTTTTCTCATGGACTTGGAACACATGCGAACTTCCTTTTACCATTAGCACTCAACAAGAAGTGTCGCGAGTTTCGTGCCTGGGTAGGACCTGATATGTCGGCCCTACATGTTGGCTTTGGACGAGGCACAATGGAGTTTCTGATCATTGGTGATGGTCAGGTGTTATGGCGAAGTGGAGTAATGCGAACCGGTGATGAACCTAAACTGTGTATTGTTGATCTGAGCGCCGTTGTGTACTGCGAGTTTATTGTCTCGGATGCTGAAGATGGCTTTTTCTTTGATCACGCATCATGGGCAGAGGCTCGTCTATTGTTTGAACAAGGGTCAAAACCTCTGCGTTTTCAGCGTCCTGCGGACAGTGCGATCATCCTCACGCCGCCTCAGCCAAAAGCTCACATTAATGGTCCCCCACTGTATGGAGTGAGACCTCGTTCGCCTGTTCTATTTCGTGTAGCCTTAAGCGGAGACGAGCCGTTGAATGTTGCGGTTTACAACCTGCCCGATGGGCTTGAGTTTGATGCCGGTCGACGCATTATTCACGGAAGTCTGGCGCAACGTGGAACCTATACGGTTGAAATCGAGGCCTCAAATAGTTTCTCGACTGATCATAAGTCGGTGCGCTTTATCGTTGGCGACACTCTAGAATACACGCCGGCTATGGGTTGGAACACGTGGTTTGTGACGAACGAGTTTTTGTTTCGCGATACAGTTCTGGAGAATATGCGGAGTCTGTTGAAGTACCGACTTGCCGACTATGGGTATAGTTACGTGAATCTTGACGCAGGCTGGCAGCGAACTCGTACATCCACAGGTGTAATCGGTGTGAGCGATTCAGTAGGTGATATGCGCTCGCTTGTGGACAGCATTCATAGTTACGGACTCAAAGCGGGGCTTTACACTTCACCCGGTACAATCACCTGTGTCAATGATCCGGGTAGTTTTGGTTATGAAGAGCTTGATGCAAAAACCTATTCCGATTGGGGAATTGATTTTGTAAAGTCTGACTGGTGTTCGGCATCTGAAGTGTTTAATGGTCATCAAACACACGCCGACATGCTCGAGCTGATAAAGAAGATGGGTACAGCCTTAGCTGCACAGCCACGCGACATCGTGTATAGCATTTCGCAATACGGAGAGGGTAAAGTGTGGGAATGGGCTCGCGAGCAAGGTGTACAATATTGGCGAACAGCCGCTGACAATGAAGACAATTGGTGGATGATGTCGGTAGTAAACGGATTTCCGAACGGAAGTATCGGATCGTATGCGGGTCCGGGCGGCTGGAATGATTACGACTTCCTACTATTCGGAAACGGACGTGGTCCGGTTCCACGACGGAGGCACACTCGAATCTCTCCACTCGAGCAATACACTCACATGACGCTGTGGGCTATAGGCAGGAGTCCTCTTCTTATGAGTTTTAGTCTCACGGATTTGGACGACTTTACTCTGCGTCTACTCACTAACACAGAGGTGCTGGATATTCATCAAGATCCTTGTCGTACTGCAGGTGGACGTGTCTACCATCCTGAATTCTACACCGAAGTATGGGCAAACACCTTACATGATAGTTCTGTTGCGGTGGCTTTTTTTAATCGCGACAACTACTCTGGCAAGTCCATCACGCTTCCGCTCCGTATTATTGGAATAGCAGATGGCCAATCAGTCCGTGTACGCGACTGTTGGCGTCAAACAGATCTTGTTACAGTTCAAGACTCGTTGACTCTCTCTGTACCAAGTCACGGCTGTGCTCTCGTTCGCATTTTTCCAAAAGGAACCTCGGATGTCGATCAAACACAGAGCACGTCACTGTTCAATGCTCAGATTTGCAACGGGTCCGCAGGCTCCCCGCCCTTCATACGGCTCGAAGCACAAAGCGCCGAGACGCTCCGGCTTCAACTATATGATGTCCTTGGTCGACCGATTGGCTTGCAACAGACCTACAACGTCTATCCCGGTTCACAAACGATAAGCATCCCGACGGTTGCTTCGTTATCGGACGGTATGTACTTCGTTCAGCTGCGCACAACTCAACAGAACACAACTCTCAAGTTTGTCAATCAACACTAATAGAAACTATTTCGTGGAGTGTGTGAGATTAACACTCGCCGAGACACCTAATGTGTCGGAATTTGTCCTCGATTTCTTGCACTGTGTATAACATTGCGCTTATACTATCTTTGTTCCGCTTCGTCCAATCGTCTTGAAACAATCTCAAAAGCTTCATGAAAAAATCACTTCTTGCCTTTGCACTTTTAGTATGCGCATGTATATGTCTTAGTCAAGCACAACTCATAGCTCAGGACCAGATTCAAAACTTGCAGACGACTGCAGGAGAGCTTCAAGGAAGTTTGCGCGTAGCCAAGGGGGGCTCGGGTGTTGTGGCCCTCATCATAGCCGGTTCAGGTCCAACCGATCGCGACGGCAACAACATGGGAATGACCAACAACTCATTAAAGATGCTGGCGGATTCACTCGAAACAATGGGTGTTAGTTCATTACGCTACGACAAACGCGGAATAGCGAAAAGTGCCTCAGCCATGAAGGCGGAGTCTGATTTGCGTTTCGATGATCTTGTTAACGATGCAGTGGCTTGGGCGGAACTTTTACGCAAAGACAAGCGCTTCACCAAACTTGTTATCATGGGTCATAGCGAAGGGTCGCTGATAGGAATGATCGCCGCAAACCGCGCCAAAGCTGAACTATACGTCTCGATAGCCGGAATTGCAGAGCAAGCACATCATACTATCAAGAGACAAATCAAAAGCAATAGTCCCTCTATGTCAGTCACCGCAGATCCCATACTCGATTCACTAGCAGCCGGTCACACAGTACACAACGTTCCACAAACGCTCTACATGCTCTTTCGTCCATCAGTACAGCCGTACATGATTTCATGGTTCAAGTATGATCCGCTGGTAGAATTCGCAAAGCTTAACATCCCTACACTTGTTGTACAAGGTAGCACCGATCTACAGGTCACGCAAGATGATGCTCGTGCTCTCGCAAAGGCAAACACACAGGCTCAACTAGCTCTCATCCCGGGCATGAACCACGTTCTCAAGATGGCAAGCGCCATTCAGATCGAGAATTTTGGTACATATAGAGATCCTAACCTAAGTCTGGCTCCCGAGTTTGTGAGCGTACTCAGACAATTCCTTAGCGCGCATTCCCACTAAGTTATTTCGTATCTATAAGTAGCTCTTTGAGCTTTGGTTTGTCTTGGTGAGGTTAGAGTTTGTAAAGTTAGTCTTTGTAGGGTTAGTCTTTGTAAGGTTAGTTTTTGTAGGGTCAGACTTGTTGAGGTACAAAAAAGCACCTCGCCTGGTTGGCATTTGGTCTTGAGGCAGAACCTAGTGTGCGTGCAGGGGCACCACAGAGTATGGCGATGAGTAAAACACAGTTCACATAGAGCAGGAAAAGTCCGGCTGCGTGAAGAATACACGATTCATTGTTGGAGCTACACTGAGTATCAAGTAGATGTACCCAACGAAGCGAGAGCCAGAAGAGTTTCTCTTCAACTACAGAGTCTTAGGTCCGGAGTATGTTGACTAAGGCAAGGACTTACCAGAGTCTTTTTATACAGGCTCATGCTTCGCATGCGCCTGTTCCTTTAAATGTGGTTGGCGCCAAATGATTACGCGCCAGAGCACCTCGCCCATAAGCAGCGCTCCAATAGCAATTCCCACAGTAGTGAACACTTGAGTTGATTCACTTTGTTCTCCCATAATCGTTCCGATCAAGGCGATTGCATAGACACCCAAGGGCGCTAAGATCATGAGCCACAGTGCTTTTGTACCTAGGGGGATCCGGAAAGGACGATTCTCGTTTGGATAGTACTTGCGCATGACGATCAGCGTAATGAACTCTAGAAAGAGTGCTGCGCCATACACGATCACATCCATAATGAGTAGTTCTTTGAAGTCGAGGAAGCACATTGCGCTTACGACCACGGAGCAGGTGATAATTGACACGTACGGAGTACCATAACTTTTGTGTTCACGGTGCAGTTGTTCCGGCAGCAAGTTGTCGTCTGCCATTACCTTCGGGACTCGGGAGACCGACAACAAAACTCCAGAGTAGAGTCCCAATGTTCCGGCCATCCCACCAATAGCAACGAACGCACCTAGGACATTTCCGCCAATGAGTTGTCCAAGCGCCGGAAATCCGGCATTTTCCAAATACTCGTAATTGATTCCCGATTGCGATGCTATGAAAATCGTAATAGCGTAGATGGCAATGATGCTAAAGAAAGCTGTGAAGACTGAAGTATAGTATGACTTCACCGGAGAAGTCACTTCCTCCGCGTATGTGGTCACATTATCCCATCCTAGGAAGTTCCACATGATTGTATAAAATCCCAAACCCAATGCCGGAATTCCGAGTCCATTAAAAGAGGGTAGAGGAACGGTAAACGATCCTTGGTGTGTCATCATCAACACAACCAACATGACCAAGAACGGCGAGAGAATTAGTGCTCCTAAGAACTGAGAGACTTTGCCTACCGGAACAACACCTCGAATATTGAGGAGAGCGCTTGACCAAATGATCAACAGACAGATGTGAATCTTAAACTGTTGAGCTTCGGGATAAAAGTAGGAGATATATCCAACAAACAGGACAGGGTAGATTGCGAGATCAACAAAGGTGTACAACCAGGTCCACAATCCTTCATACCACGCAAAACGCAACCCCAGGGCTCGTTTCACCCATTGATAGTATCCACCGGTAACAGGCATCATGGAGTTCAACTCCAACACCGTGAGAATAGTTGGAATATCCCACAGGATCGGTGTAAGGATCAACAGCATCAACGCACCGCCGGTCCCAACACTTTTAAGCAAGGGTTCCAAACCGTAGGGGCCGCCGGAAATCGTCAAAAAGATTACAGCTGCGAGTTGCAGCATCTTCAGTTTGCGCGTGGATGGAATAGGTTGGGACATGCAGACCGGACCGTATCCGGAACAGTTTCACAGATTACCTTCAGCGCAAAATACTGATAGAGAGCGGCTTATACGCCTTTTCTTCCGGCAAAAAGAGGAAAAATGTGTGGACAAAACAAAGGACATGAATGATTCGCGCTGCTATGTGCAACACACTCTTACCAAATTGCCACAACACGCTCACCTGAGGTGTTCATCGCTGCTCTTACCATCGATGTTGTGCTGAACTGCATACTTATTGCACCCTTAGCATCAATTCCGATCATACCACCACGACCTCCCAACGAGGAGATATCATCCAACACAGCTTTCAATGCATCATGAAGCTGCTCACCTTTCAACATCCGGTTAACCGCTTCGTATGCGGCCACTGTCCGAACGAAGTACTCGCCATGACCGGTACAAGCAACGGCTCCAACGTTGTTACGGGCATACATACCGGCTCCACAAAGGGGCGTGTCGCCAACACGACCGGCAGGTTTATGCATGATTCCACCGGTAGAATTTGCAGCGCAGGTATTGCCTTTGGAATCAATGCAGACCACACCCACGGTTCCTAACACTACTTTTTCATTGCTATGGTGACAGCTCGTTACACCCCACTCGATCAGATCGCGTTCATATTTTGCGCGGACTTCGGGTGTAATAAAGTATGCATTCTCTACCATCTTGAAACCTGCGTCTTCAGCAAGCGCTTCAGCGGCTTCACCCATAAAGAGCACCTGTTGGGTTTGCTCCATAACAAAACGGGCTGCTTGAATGGGACTCTTGATGCGTCGCACGCCCGTTACAGCGCCGGTGCGACGTCGTGCACCATCGAATATTCCGGCATCCAGTTCTACTTCACCCTTGTTGTTGAGTGCAGCACCTACGCCGGCGTTAAAAGAAGGGAAGTTCTCGAGCATCATCACTGCCTTTTCCGCTGCGTCGATACAATGTCCACCTTTGCTTAGCACTTCATATCCTCCGTGAAGTGCAGCTTCAATACCTTCTTTAAGTTCTCGCTCGAGTTGTGTCGATGTGTTTTCGCGCTGTCGATCTCCCGCTCCTCCATGAAGGGCTATCGCTACCATAAACGTCCTTGTTATATCGTTCCATAAGGTATAGAACACCACGCAACACACAGTCGTCCATGTGTCGGAACTCCAGTTCTTTTTTCAGCAGCTTTTTGATCACTTCGGCATTTCCTCCGCACAGAACAATCCGTGCTTCGGCTCCCTCTGCCGTGTTTCTCATCTGCTTCACGGTATATACAATAGCACCAACGGTGCCAACAACAACGCCCGAACGAATTGCGTTTTCTGTGTTTCGAGCTATAAGCGGTGTAGGACCATCCTTGGACACCCTAGGCAACGCCGATGTTGCTGTATACAACGATTGTAACTGAGTTTCTATACCCGGCAAAATTACACCACCCGAGAATTCCTTGCGTGCATTAACAAGGTTTATTGTCGTAGCAGTACCACAATCAACAGTGATAACCGGACTGTGCAGAGGGTCCATCGCTGTAAATCCTTTGAGCGATACCATTGCACCAATAGCACCCAAAATGCGATCAACACCCGTTCCCTCAGATCGCACACTACGAAGCGGAGAAGCAGACGATGCAAGCAGTCGAGCAATCGGAAGTGTCCGGTAACTCGAGAAAATTTTTCCAACACTCTTCAACACCTTCCTGTTAACACCGCTGATGCATATGACAGCAGCATCTCGAGGACCACAAAAGTCAAGTATCTCGCGTTGCAGTCGTTTCATTGGAACTCCGCTTTCTAACGCAAGTGTATGAACTCCATCACTACACTTAACACGAGTGTTGCCAACATCAATGGCAATTGAACGTATGGTAGGGGAACGTAATGGCATCAACTCTTCTGGTGCTATAATACAGTAGCAAACTTAAAAGCATTTCCACCGAACACAACAGCCGGCCGCGAAATTCCAAATCACAATCGCACAAATCAACACAATGCCGTCAATGCGATAGCTGGCTTCGACTTCGCTCAGCCAGCTGCAGTTGCCGTGAAACACATCACTGTTGTTGTTTGTTATCGATCGGATCTACCTAATCCCTATCCAGTTCGCTGGCTGAGCGGAGCCGAAGCCAGCGTGACGTCAAAACTCTATCCAATCCCTATCCAAGTCGCTGGCTGAGCGGAGCCGAAGCCAGCGTGACGTCAAAACTCTATCCAATCCCTATCCAGTTCGCTGGCTGAGCGTAGCCGAAGCCAGCATGCCGTCAATGCGATAGCTGGCTTCGACTTCGCTCAGCCAGCTGCAGTTGCCATGATACACATCGCTGTTGGTGTCTGTTATCGATCGGGTCTACCTACTCCCTATCCACTTCGCTGGCTGAGCGGAGCCGAAGCCAGCGTGACGTCAATGCGATAGCTGGCTGAGCGGAGCCGAAGCCAGCTGCAGTTGCCGTGAAACATATCGCTGTTGGTGTCTGTTATCGATCGGATCTACCTACTCCCTATCCACTTCGCTGGCTGAGCGGAGCCGAAGCCAGCGTGACGTCAATGCGATAGCTGGCTGAGCGGAGCCGAAGCCAGCTGCAGTTACCGTGAAACACATCGCTGTTGGTGTCTGTTATCGATCGGGTCTACCTACTCCCTATCCACTTCGCTGGCTGAGCGGAGCCGAAGCCAGCGTGACGTCAATGCGATAGCTGGCTGAGCGGAGCCGAAGCCAGCGTGACGTCACAGCTCTACACGTGTCTGATTTGAAACTCACGAAGGCTATCGACGCTTATCAGTTGCGTTTTATCTGCACTATTGAGTACAGCGCGACCGTTGCGGTCGATAGAGTGCATATAGAAGTCTTTATTGGAGACGGTATGGTGGTACACGAGCTTTTGGCAAAGCACTTCTTCTTTCCACCACTCAAAGATTTCGTCGGGGCTGCGATCCATCAGGCTAAAAAACTCATTGCATATAGCATTCTCGATGGCATCGATATCAAGTTGCTTATGCAGTGCATCCGATAGACTCACTGCATTTGGACCATGATCTTGGTCAAAAGTTCTTTGATTGACATTTACACCTATTCCGCAAACACAGGCCTGTAGATCCATGGAGCGAAACTCTGTCTCAACAAGAATCCCGGAAAGTTTTTTTGGACTACTGTTGCTACGCAACAACAAATCGTTTGGATACTTGAGCGTGAGATCTAGTGCCGCGTCGAGCTTGCGTAGAGCAAACAAAACTGCAAGACAACTTAGGTATTGATAGTCCGTGAAGTGTGTTGTCCAGGTCGGTTGCTTAAGAGCTATGCTGAGATAGAGATTCTGTCTAGTTTCACCATACCAAACGCGACCGTGCGTACCGCGACCAGCAGTTTGATAGTCTGCTCTGACAATAAGCGCGTCCGGTTGTTTTCCATGTTGCAAGCTAACAGGGAGAGATCCACCACTCTTGCTAAGGTCATCTATGAGATCGCCTGAATCTTGTCCCGCCAGTAGCTTGAGCGCCAATTCATTGGTAGAAACACAGTCTGCATATTTGTATCGATGACAGGCACGACCTGTGTACTGTCTCATCTCATCGTGGACCATTAATGATGCCGATGAGTTTTTATTCGTTGAAGTCATATGTGTGGAGTTCGAGCGCAAATAGATATTACAAGTGAGTTGATAATACAGTAGGCATGGCATTCCTGTGCACAGAACAGTGTTATGTACTGCCTGTGATGAGTATACCTACTCACATTGCGTGATATGATTCGTCACACAACAATGCAATCAAAACTCGTGGTAGTTTGATTGTTGAGCGGTCAGCAAGAACGTGTACTTTAGCCTTCGTGGTGGCTTGGTACTGCACAACAGTTGATCCTTGTACTCGCCTATATCCTAATTTGTTCTCATGAAAGAAAATAATTCTACTGATACTATCTGCGCCCTGGCTTCTGCGCCAGGTGTAGCAGGTATTGCGGTGATTCGCGTATCAGGTCCCCAGTCCTTTGAGTTAATCGATGACATTTTCCATTCGTCTGCAAAGATATCCTCGGCAAGCTCTCATACCATACATTTTGGTCGCCTTTCTTTAACGAATTCCATGCAGGACGAGGCGACTGTTGCTGTCTTCAGATCTCCAAGGTCATACACCGGTGAAGATGTTGCGGAAGTTACTTGTCATGGCGGCTACATCATTCCCTCAATGCTTTTGGATGCGCTGGTTGCAGCCGGCGCAAGAATCGCTGAACCGGGGGAGTTTACTAAGCGTGCTTTCCTGAATGGAAAAATGGATCTCACACAAGTTGAGTCTGTGGCCGACTTAATTCATGCCTCGTCAAGCGCAGGCGCAAACGTAGCCGCAAAACAACTCCACGGGGCTTTTCGCGACAAAGTATATTCAATTCGGCAGAGTTTAATCGATATCTGCGCTTTACTGGAGTTAGAACTGGATTTTGCTAATGAGGACCTAGAACTTGTTCCCAAACAACGGATTTTGTCAGAGATAGATGTCGCACTTCTACTATGTAGGCAGTATTGCGACAGTTTTCAATCATCTATGATTTTACGATCCGGCTTTCGAGTGAGTTTGGTTGGCCACCCAAATGCAGGTAAGTCTTTGCTATTTAATGAGTTACTTGAAAAAAACAGAAGTATCGTTCATGATGTTGCTGGTACAACCAGAGACTATATCCAAGAATCGGTTCTGTGGGACGGCATGCGAGTGATCCTATGCGACACCGCCGGACTACGAGAGACAACCGACATCGTAGAGGCTAAAGGAGTACTCTTAAGCGACCAACAAGCTTCAGACTCAGATTTAATTCTCGTCGTTAACGATTCATCCGCCGATCCCTCAGCTTCTAACTATATCGTCTCATCTTTTGAAGATAAATATCCCTCAAAGAGTATTTTTCTTGTCCAGAACAAATCAGATCTCCTTGACGACGCAAGCGACACAGCTGTCGGTATCGTGACATCACAAGTCTCGGCAGTAAAGGGAGAGTTTGCACTCAGCGCGAAAACTGGTTTCGGAATCCAAGAGTTAAGAAATTCTATAATATCTCTCATGCATCAGTCAACAGAAGCAAGCACTGAAGCACTGATAAATCAACGCCATTATGACTTACTGCGCAAGACAGAAGTTAGTTTAAGTAAAGCAAAAAGAGCTTTTCAGGATGGCGAGTTTAACGAACTTGTTTCGTTCGAAATTCGCCAAGGCATAGAGTGCCTAGGTTTAATAGTAGGCGATACCTTTAGTGAAGAGGTATTACAAAGCGTTTTTTCAAAATTCTGCATAGGTAAGTAAGAGAAATGTTTCACGTGGAACATTTTGACGACGTATCGGCCGGAAGGTAAGTCGATTCGACGCACTGTTCTACATCCAGGTGGCCGAGCGAAGCCGAGGCCGGAGTTTTACCATTCTTGTGGGCTTGCCCTCGGCTTCGCTCGGGCAACTGGGGTAAAAAAGGGGAAGAACTACAACCATCCACGGTGGCCGAGCGAAGCCGAGGCCGGAGCTTTGCCATTCTTGTGGGTTTGCCCTCGGCTTCGCTCGGGCAACTGGTGGGCATAATATTACACAAATTCCGGTGGCCGAGCGAAGCCGAGGCCAGCTCCTTTTAAGCACACTTCTTCACAACCTGTTTATCCTGTATCCAGCTAATGCAGAGTAGCACAAATCTTGTATTTTCGCGTAAACAGAACATCTTTATCCGTTCCACGTGAAACTAATCGGTCAAAAACAGTCATTGTATGACGTAATTGTAGTTGGAGGAGGGCATGCTGGCATTGAGGCTTCCGTTGCTGCAGCAAGGATGGGGTGTGTAACACTACTTTTGTCACAAGATTTACATAGTATTGGTCGTTTGTCCTGTAATCCATCCATTGGTGGAAGTGCAAAGGGTCATCTTGTGAAGGAAATTGACGCTTTGGGCGGGCAGATGCCATACATAGCGGATCGTTCCGGTTTGCTTTTTAAGATGTTGAATCGATCAAAAGGACCAGCTGTTTGGTCGCCACGTTCACAGAACGATAAAGACTTGTATCCTTTGTATGCTCAACAGCAGGTTTTAAACACTAATAATCTATCTGTTTTGTTAGACACCGCAACAGAGATAGATATACAAAACGATACAGTCAAAGGTCTCCGAACGCAGTCTCGAGAGTATATATCTTGCGGGGCAGTTATTCTTTGTTCCGGAACCTTTTTAAATGGTGTGCTGCACACCGGTAAAAGTCAAATAAGTGGTGGCCGCGTAGGTGAATCATCTGCAACATCGATATCTGATGCCCTCCAATCATACGGCATTGAGCGCGGCAGGTTGAAAACAGGCACACCTCCTCGTGTTTACACATCAAGCATAGATTTCAAAAAGACGGAACTCAACCCGGGAGACGAAAAACCTCAACCATTTTCACACCTCTCTTCTTCTGTCAGGAACACACTTGCGTGTTACATGACCCACACAAACAACACAACACACTCAATTCTACAGGAAGGTTTCAACGATTCCCCAATGTATAGCGGTAGAATAACCGGAGCCGGTCCGCGATATTGCCCGTCTATTGAAGATAAAATATCACGCTTTGTTGAAAGAGACTCACATCAAATTGTGTTAGAACCTGAAGGGTTACAGACGGATTCTGTATATGTAAACGGATTTTCCACAAGTTTACCTGCAGATATACAAGAACGAGCATTGCATTCCATCCCGGGATTGGAACATTGTGTTATACAGAGGTATGGTTACGCTGTGGAATACGACTTCTTCTTTCCATACCAATTACGACACAGCTTAGAATCTAAAGCTGTATCCGGTTTGTTCTTTGCAGGACAAATAAATGGAACATCCGGCTATGAAGAAGCAGCATCGCAAGGATTAATCGCAGGTATTAACGCGGCGTTACGCAAACGTGGAACAGATAGTTTTACACTGTCTCGTTCGGAGGCATATATCGGTGTGATGATAGATGACTTGGTGAATAAGAACACAGAGGAACCGTATAGAGTATTTACATCATTGGCTGAATACCGTTTATTGTTGCGTCAAGACAATGCCGATACGCGACTAATGTCCAAAGGAATGGCATTAGGACTTATCACCATGCAAGCGTATGAGAAATTCAACCTAAGTACCAATATTAAAAACCACTTACGAGATTTTTGCAACTCGGTTCGGGTACTAACACCAACAAGTTCCTCATTACATGTATCTGCTAGTGGTGTCTCTGAAAATCCGGGTTTTACATCACAGGAACCGCACTTATCACAATCGGACGCAACACCCTCAACTAACAAAAGCATCGAGTATCGAACGATAACAGAGTTGGCAAAACGTCCTGAGTTTAGTTTGAACTACTTACTCGAGTATACTCAACATACCGAACTCAAATCATCCATAGCGGAGATCTCGTCAGTCAACAAGCAGCAAGAGAATGAAAATCTTGGATTAGGTATAGAACCTAGAGAGCAATTGTCGAGATTGTTACGGTCCGGACTAAACGAAACTCTTATAGAACAGGTTGGATTCGATATCAAATACGAAGGCTATATAAAACGGATGAATGCCGATATCGATACAACGCGAAAGTCAGAGATGAAGAAGATACCTCTCGACTTCAACTATGATATCGTAAAATCCCTCTCAACAGAAGCACGAGTCAAACTGAAAAAAATTAGACCTGAAACGATAGGTCAGGCGACGAGAATCTCTGGAATCTCAGCAACCGACATCTCAATACTTAGCCTCTACCTCAGCAAGGCTAACTAGTTATACACTGACTGTTAGCAAGAAAAACCGGTGGTGGATTCGCACACTTCTCTACTGTATCTGCTCTCTATAGACACATTCCAACGAAACGTGGAACCTCTAGTAGTCTAACAAGACAACAATACAAGAAACAAGGATGGAGCATGTACAATTGCATTTGCTTCAAAGTCCGTGGTGTGCCCCACACAAAACTCCTCTCGACTACGCCAATATCCAAACTACAGATGATGCGTAGCAATACCGCAGTACCATAAACCGGAACGACTATATGCAATGAGAAAGAGCGTCAACAAAACATCGTCATAACTCACGAGTTCGAAAGCAGATCCTCAACAGAACTACACACACGACATCGCACAAAGACATCACAACATCACAACAACAGAATTACTTCTTCCTCGAACGGACTTTTCACGGCCTAGCTACCAAGAACAGATTTCCGAGAATACTATTCAAGACAATCACAACCCGAGCCACACCAACACCAGAAACACAACGACGAAAGTGTCAACTTCTGACCCATAGCTTTCGTAACTAGAAACCAAAACACTCCATCACACCGGAGCCTCTTTGGTACCTAAAGAGCGAGCGGCATCAAGAACCTTCAAATGTCAAACCCCGCAACCTCACAGAACAAAAAAAACTAAAAGTACTACCCAGGACTTCTAACCAAAGCTCAGCCCACGCTATTCACATTCCGATTTCACTCTCCTTACTATTTGGATAACTCAAAACCTCCAATTTCTCTCCATCTTCTACAGACAACCATCGCATTCCATTATAAGTCAAATGACCATTCTGCCGGGATCACTCTACAGCTATTCTCGCATACGCTGTGTACCTAGCGAATGTCAGCTGTATATACTTCAAGACCGACAACAGATTTCGTTAACCGCTCATCGACATTTCAAAACCTGTAGTCATTTATTGATCAAAACGAAATCATTTGACTACAAAGTCAGTGCCTTAGTACGATGACAATGGATCTCAAAGGCACAAATGACCATCGCAACCCCGAAGCAAAAGAGAGTCAAAAGAAATCAGAAAAGGGAAGGCGCGACATCGCAAAACTCTAAGACAAGGTACAGATAGGCAAACACAACTCAGAACCGGATCAGAACTTGAGACAGTTCAAGACAGCACCTAAGGCAAAAAACGCAAAGTGCTTTAGGGTGCGCTCACAGTGAAGCAGAGGGGACGCCGTTAAACAATCGACACAGATATACAGGAACAGCGAACTCCAAGAGACAGAATAAAAGTCGCAAGACAGACACGGCGGAATACCTAATAAACATCACAAAGACTCGGGAGACTTAGAAGAGCATGACCAGAGATTGAACAAAGGCAACTAGAAGTGAGCGGAAAAAGTCGGACAACAACCCAACAAACATTTGAAGTCCGACGACGAAGTACAGAAGAGAGGCGAGAAAATGAAGGAGTAATCGCTCAAATCGGGATGAGCTGGGCTAGAAATGCATGAAAACTTGTATTCAACACTATGCTTACTCGTATTCAACAACTGTGGAAAAGACAGTGAATAGCAGATATGTTGTGCCGTGCATGTGCTCCGGTCCTTTCTCTTTCTCGTTGTTTGTCGCCATACATCGCAGCTAAATATAGTAAAGAGAAGATCTTAGAAAAGTTACTCGCCGGTATAGCTCCGGGAACTTGAAAGACGTTGAACAACGAAAGGTTTATTGTCATGAACCCGAGAGACAGATTCCTCTGTTGCTTAACTTACTAAGCCCTTTGGGGCCAATATCTTAACACAACTAAAGGCGAAGCACAAGCCTACGACACCAATGAAGGACAGTATAAAAACACTCAACAGTACAAAACCTCAATAATTGACGTGTAATGCAGGCAATCTCTAGATAGGCAGAACAACGTATAACCGCAGACAGACCGGCAACTTAAGTGCAAACAGCCGATCCAATGTGAGATAAAGCAATAAAGTAATACGAGGACATCGATTGTTCATTCAGGACTCAGGAATCCGGCTTCGGCTTTACCTTCATCTTTTAGTCAATGCCATATAAGCATATCTACATCATCCCGGAGAAACACCCAAGTCTTGGGTACCATGGTCAATCCTGAGCAGATTGCGACGATAACCGGAGCTATACGGACACAAGTTGGACTAAAAAGCACACGGAGATCTCAAAAAGGCCGTAATTTTGTGAGGTGTATGAGTTTTGAGTACCGCTTTGTCTACCGCCAACGAAATGTTCGAGTTAGAAAAGCGGGCACAAAGTACAAACACGCTCACCCCGATCTGCATCTGGAGACATATACTATGGAGTGTGGATTAAACTTCTTATTCTTTCTCTCTTTTAGTAAGTGCTGTGGAAATGTTGAGAACCATGTAGTCTATCAAAAAAGCGTGACTTAGACAATCTACAAATCCACAGGAAAGAGCTGTACAAACAGAAGAACTTAGTTATTCACCGTAGGACGATGTCTGACAGACATCAATTCACATAAAAGAGTATAGGTTATCCACAAAACGGTGGAAACTGTTTAGAACGAGATATCCACATAAAAAACGCTGAAAATGATAAAAAAACACATACAAGGACCTATCGCCACAGTTGAATTGTCTAATCCACAGGCTCGGAACGCCTTGGGACCTGAAATGCTTGGAGCTATCGCAGACGCTGTCCAAGAGCTAAACAGCTTATCCACCGTCCGGGTAATTGTTATTGCTGCGGAGGGTAAGGCCTTTTGTGCCGGTGCTAATCTCAAATACTTGCAACAGATTCGTGAATCCGACCCCATGTCGAACCTGGCCGATTCACAGTTTATGAGAGTCTGTTTTCAGCATATATATATGTCTCCTAAAATCACAATCGCAAAAGTCCAGGGAGATGCGATAGCCGGAGGCTGCGGTTTAGCAACGGTATGCGACTACATAGTGGCAGCGGACCATGCGCGTTTCGGCTTTACAGAGGTGGCAATTGGCTTCGTTCCTGCGATAGTGGGGGTATATGCCCAAAGAAAACTAGGGGAAAACAAAGCACGACATATGCTGTTACGTGGACACCTGATGTCTGCAGAGGAAGCTAGACAAGAAGGATTGGTCTATAGAGTAGTGAGTCCAGAAGATTTAGATTCAACTGTCAACAATTTAGCCGAAGAGTTGTCTAAACATCCGACAAGCTCGATAGAGCTGACAAAAAAACTGCTTGTCCATATAAACGAGATGGATGTAAATTCTGCGCTTGACTACGCTACAACGCTTAATGCCTTCTCTCGACAAACCGAATCTTTTAGAAACGGCATTGACTCAATGATATCAAGAATTTCAGGAGACAAGAAGTGAAAATACTCGTTTGCTTATGCTGCGCGCTTGTTCTTTCAGCGACAAGTTTCGCCCAAAACGCCACCATCAACATCAAAGGCATCATCGTCGATGAGCGTACCAATCAACCGGTAGGCAAGGACTTTGAAGTAACAATTACCGCAAAAAGTACCTCAAAAAAGTACGGTGTAAAGGTTAACTCCAAGACCGGAGACTTTTTACAACCACTGCAGTCCGGCGATACCTACTACATTAGTTATCAAAGTTACCTGCTGTACAATCGCACCGACACCCTAGAGATTCCTTCAACAAACAAGTACCGAGAAGAACGACACAACTACAAAGTGAAGACTATCGTCCAAGGAGACGATCTCGGAAACTTCAACGCATTTGAGCCGGGGCAAAGTACAATGTCACAAGCTAATATCGATCAGATGCGCTCATTACTCGATGTAGTAAAGCGAAATCGTGAATTGAATGTGATAGTTTATCTGAATCAGGAACAAAATCCCCCTCCACCGGTAGAAAAGAAAGCCTCTAAGCCAGCCAAGGTTGCCAAGAAAGGAAAGTCTGCTAAGAATGAGGTCGCCATTGAGACATTGGAGGTAAAGGCCGGACAAGATGCTCTCAATCCGGGACTTTACGATGCTCGTCTAGAAGTTCTGAAGAAGTTCTTCTCAGAAGCGAAGAACGCGGACATTCGTGTTCGCTATGAACAGGCTCCTCCTCTTATGGCTGCGCCGGGTCAAAAGAATGTTAGCGCCAAAGTTGGAGAGGTAAAGAGCATTCTTGAAGATTAAGTTCAACGTCTTCATACAGCAGTGATGGTAAACCGCATAAAGCGGACTACCATGACCAAAGCACTTCATCAACCCTACGTCGTATATCTACTAAGAAGTTCATTAACGAATACACAATTCATACACATTCAACACAAAAGTCTATGACAAAACTTTTTGCACTAGTTCTTACACTCTTTTTGACAAGCATCATGCTCGACGCACAACCGCAAATCCCAAATCCTAAGAACGTGGAACGTCCACGATATAAAATGACGATCACCCAGGGCGGAAACAAACTCGGTGAGATCATTCTTGAACTTTGTCCCGATATCGCACCGAAGCACTGTCACAATTTTGACAGCTTGGTAGCGGCAGGATTCTACAACGGTTTGGCTTTCCACCGTGTTATCCCCAACTTCATGATTCAAGGCGGTGATCCTTCTTCAAAAGATCAAGCGCGTGAAAATTGGGGTATGGGAATGCCTGGTCAAACTCGCGTACCACAAGAATTCAACAAGACTCACCACGCGCGCGGTATTCTGTCCGCTGCACGTACAAGCGATCCCAACTCCGCTACTTCCCAGTTCTTCATTTGTGTTGCTGATGCCGGTTACTTAGACAATCAATACACAGTATATGGTGAAGTGATTAAAGGCATGGATGTAGCAGACAAGGTTGTGAACTCTCCACGAGATCAGCGAGACAACCCAATCACCAAGATCGAAATGCATGTTGAAAAGATGAAATCCGGAAAACACTAAGTGTTGATTGACGTGTCTCTAGTGTTCGCTTAACAGGTATCACCACCCCATCGTTTAGAATGTTCAGATTGTTTTTTTTGTTGTGTTTTGTAAGTCTCTTTGTTCTTTTGAGCAGTAGCACATTTTCACAAAACGCAGACAGTGGAGCTCAAACAACCAAAGCTTTTGCACCGATTGACCTTCAATCAAAACCGCAATACTCCATCCGGGTCCTTGTTGCGGGAGAAGACATTGGTACGATTGTTATCGAGCTAAATCCAAAAGTTGCTCCTAAACATGTTCGCAATTTTGACAGCTTAGTTTCGCTGCACTTCTACGATGGAACACTGTTCCATAGAATCATTCCCGGATTCATGATTCAAGGGGGTGATCCCGGGACGAAAACCAAGCCACGCGAAAAGTGGGGTTATGGTGACTCTACCCTGTCACACGTCCCGGCAGAGTTTAACGCCTTGAAACACCTTCGCGGTACTGTCTCCGCTGCTAGGGGTAAAGATGTCAACAGTGCTACAACACAGTTTTTCATTTGTGTTGATGAACAACCACAACTGGATGGAAACTATTCGATCTTCGGCTCGGTACTCAGTGGTATGGAAGTCGTCGATAAGGTAGTGGAGCTTTCACGAGACGAAAAAGATCGGCCAATCGAACGCGTGGAAATGAATGTGGTGCGCGTCAAGTAAACTCTAAATATGCAACGCAGTCGACGAAGGTATACATGAAGATAAACCGGGCTAAACGCCCGGTTTTTTTTTACAAAACTCATGAACTAACCCACACCAAACGAGAAGTACGAATTGCAGTGGGTAGTTTGTGGTCCTTCATGCTGCGCAGCACTCTGGAGGCGTGGCTTAGTCTAAGGCACCTAAGCACAGATGTACTTGTACTCACACGAAGTGTGATACATATCATGTTCAACCTTTAAGAGCGACCCCTCGCAGCCAATCAAAATCACCCACACCGAAACGTACTCAACCCTACGGTGTGATACCACTCGCCCAACGAGAAATAGAGGTCTACAGCTTTGCTCAACATAGAACCACATCAATACCATAGACCTGCGCTGCGATATCGTAGTTGTCATTGAACGAACCGGGTAAAGTCCGGCGAAGCGTGGTTTTGGTACGCAAGAGAGGGAGAGTCTCAAAATCAAGAAAAACTAGGTGTTACAAAGAATCGATGCAGTCCGGCTGAAAAAAGTCAACTCCACAAACACGCGTACAGACAAGAGCGCTACCGGGCCGATACCAACCAAGTGTAGTCTTGAGACCGAGATGACTAGAAGACATAAAAAAGCCGGACGCAGTCCGGCTTAACAAAAAAGTCTCAAGATGACAATATAGTAACGCGACTAGCGCTTCACCACTTTACGTACAACGACCATTGAGCCATCCACGTCTGCAATGAATGTGTACGCACCTGCAGCGACAGAGCTCAGATCGATGCGATACCCATTGAGGTCCGAAGCACTGTGTAGTGTGTTTGAGAATAACTCGCGACCACGCTCATCAACCAAACTAAGTCGCACCAAAGAGCGAACCGACAGAGTACTATGAATGCGGATGTAGGTATCGGCAGGATTAGGCTCCAAGCGTAGTATAGAAGCAGACTCGAGGTCGTCGACTCCAACCACTATGTTACTACAACTAAGGTCACTGCGACATCCGTTTTGATCAGTGATGCGTACACAGTAGGTACCGGTGCTTTTGGCTGTGTAACTCGATGTTGTTGCACCGATGATCAACACATTATCCAAGTACCACTCGTATGATTGCGCCTTCTCGTTACAAACAAGTGAGTTTCCTTGCACACTCAGCGTCGGCTTTTCCGGTTGATCGTAGAATGAAATATGCACGGTATCAGATCCTCCGCTACAAGTACCCGTCGACACATTCACGATGTAGTATCCATCTTCGGAGATCTCCAAGGATTGAGAGTTCGTTCCGATGGTCGTACCATTCCGCTTCCACTGATACGTGGAGTAGCCTGATGACGTGTTTAGCGTCATTTTATCACCATGACACAAATAGAGAGTTCCGCTACTTGTTGCAACAGCGGGTTTGAGACGGTCTGCTACCACGACGATGTACTGTGTAGTAGCAGAACAACCGGACCCTGTTTTCTCTGTGAGAAGCAATGTGTCAACACCGCTCTTTGTCCATACAACATTCAAGCTAGATCCACTAGTATCACCGGATGTTCCTAGACGCGGCTTTGACCACGCATAAGTATTGGATCCATTATGTGCGACCACATAGGTCGCTGCAGAACCTACACACGCAGCGTCAACACCGGAGATTGAGGGGTTTGGCGGCGTCTCAACCAAGATTGCAACACTACTTTCTTTGGAACAACCGTTCGAAGCGGTTTCAACCACACGTACACTATCGCGTACACCGGTCGTCCACTTCACGGTTATACTATTCTTTGTCGAATCACCTTTGATGCTATAAAATCCCGGAACACTCCAGCTATAGTTAGAACCGTTGTTGTCTTGTGTCGAAAACGTTGTTTCCACTCCACTGCACACAACAGCAGCACCACTGACTTGCGGCGAAGGCGCGATCTTCACGACTAGATTCAAACTTCCGGTCGAACTACAACCAAAAGAGTTTAAAACTTTGGCTACAACGGTATCGGTTCCTGAAGAAGTGAACAGAATATTCACTCCGGAGGGATTGTTGTTAGCACCTACAATGACGCCAAGTCTGGGTTTTTGCCATTCGATGCTTGTACCGGGACTAAGACCGGTGGTAGAGAAGTTTTGAAGTTTATTCGGACAAATAGCTTGCGGGCCACTAACGCTAACAACAGGGATAGGTCCAACACTAACGGCAAGAACCCGGTCCACGGTGCAACCGCGAATATTCGTTTCGCGCATACGCACACTATCACGAAGGGCTGCGCTCCATTGTATAACCACTGTGGCGCCGGTACTATCTCCAACAAAACTTCCATTAACGGGTTTAAACCATTGATAGGTGCTTCCTGGCGTTGTCGCTGAAATACGATACGTTCCCGTACTGTTCACGCAGAGTAGAGTATCACCGAAAATGGTAGTCGTAGGCGAGGCGTAGATCGTGTATGAGCTTAAGCCCGAAGTTGCGCTGCAACCGTTGGCGCCAACAACACTCAACTGTACTTGGTATGACCCAATTGTTTTTAGCACAATGCTTTGCGTTGTGTCGTTTGTGCTCCATCGATAACTCGCCATGGAAGGAGGTCCGCTAAGCACGATGCTATCACCGGAACACGCCACCGTTTTGGAGACAGTTACTGTTGTTGGTGGCAGTGCTTTGACGGTGATGTAGTTGACATTTGTTAGGGTATCGTTACCAAAGCTGTTCATAGAAATTAGACTCACCGTATAGTTTGACGCTGAGCTATAGCTCACCACCGGGTTTGCATCCGTGGAACTTGATGGTGTACCTCCGGGAAACAACCAAAGACGTGAAGTAGGGCTGTTTGTAGAATTATCATGGAAAGTTATTGTGTCGTTCACGCAAACCAAGGTACGCGAAACAGACATCTGTGCGTGTGGGCCTTCATTATAGAGATTGGCCTGCCATGCACCACGGCCATAGGTACCTGCTCGCAACTTCAGACCGGAATTGAATATCTCAAGGTCATTCACGCGAACGTTGGGTAAACCATCGTCGAAACTCACCCAATCACTTTGACTGTTGTTGCGATAGTAGACACCAATATCAGTCCCAATGTACAAGCCGTTTATTGTGTTGCCTTCGTAGATGGCACAATTCACAGGAACGTTTGGCAGCGAGCCGGAAAAATTTGTCCATGTAGTACCGCCGTTTGTTGACTTATACACTTTCGTTCCGCTCGTCCAATTGCTGCACACAGCAATGAGAGTATCAGGGCCTTGAGGGTGTATAATCACCCGACTTATACTGCTTGGTAGTGTTCCTTTGATATTCGTCCACGTAGTTCCTGCATCGGTGGTGCGATACAACTGACTAGAGTTGCCGACGACAATGTAGCTGTTGTTGGAGTTGCTAACATTGAGGTAGGTCGCCACACTAGTGAGTCCGGTAGTACCAAGTGTACTCCATGCAGTTCCTTGATTTGTTGACTTGTAAACAGATGTATAGGCAAGGTAGACGTAGTTAGAAGCATCGAGAGTAATAGGCGTAACCCATGCTCCTGTACCGCCTTTACCGGAAGGTGTGATGGTACTGAACGAGGCTCCGCTGTTTGTTGAGCGACCAAAATTTCCGTTCTGGGATGACGCGTAAAGAACAGCATCGTTCGATTGATCCATAGCGTTGTCCATCCCGTCGCCACCATACACTTGGGCCCACGAACTTCCGTTCAAGAAGTTTGAACCATTGTCTTGTGCTCCTCCTAAGAGCTTTGTGGCAGAAGTCGAACTGTGACTGATGCGATAAAACTCCATAATCTGTAAAGAAGCACTCACGTCGGTCCATGTTGTCCCAAAGTTGGTCGTCTTAAACAAACCACCATCATTGCACACATACAATTCTGTTGTGTTTGGCTTGTACGCCATTTCGTGTTCATCTGCGTGCACGTAGGGAAGTGAGGTGCCGGTGTACCACATGGATTTGCAAGACCAAGCCACTCCACCGTTCGTTGATCTCCATGTGTTGATACCGCCGACGAAAACATCATTCGAGTCGTTTTGATTGACGGCCACACACAAGTCGTACCAACCCTGTCCTCGAGTGTCAGAGCCATCTGAAGCTCCGCCAAGAATGTTTGGAGTGGAGGTTCGAAGTGACCATGTGTTTCCGCTGTCGAGAGAGCGATAGATTCCGTAGAAAGTACTATTTGACGCGTTGGAACATAGCGCATAAACACAGCGCGGATTTTGCGCACACACCGCAAGAGCGATGCGATTTACCGAACTCGCAGTGAATCCCGGAGACAGTGTTGTCCATGTGTCGCCGGTATTCGTAGAACGAAGAATGTTACCGCCGTTCGTTGCGTAGAGATACTCAGGCTTGGTAGGCATGAAGAGCAACTCTTTAGTATTACTCGAGTACTTCTGCGTCCAAGTGGTGCCGCCGTTGGTTGATTTGTAAATGCCGTTTGAAGCAGCAGCGATGATGATGTTCGATTGGGTAGGGTGTACGACAATGCGCGACACAATGACGAAGCTTTGAATAGTGTTGCTAAAGCCTGTGGCGCTCCACGAGTTTCCACCGTCGGTCGACTTATAAATTCCAGTACCATAGCTATCACTGGCATCGCGATCGCCCGTTCCGATGTACATAACATTGGGATCCTGAGGGTCGATGGCAATACAACTCACACCGAGTGTCGCAAACTGGTCGGTATTGGATGTCCAGGTGCTACCATTGTTCGTTGACTTCCAAAGTCCACCGGCAGGTGTGCCAACAAACATGATATTCGAGTTTGTTGGATGAAAACACACCGTAGTCAATCGTCCACATCCACCATTTGTTGGAATGGCTGTCGACGGACCCATCAGTGTAAAATTCGCCTGTGCTGTTAGTACTTTGTTTGCGCCCTTTGCGCGTCTTGCTGCCAAGCGCTGCGCGGTCTTTGCTTCCAAAGCACTTGCCAACTCTTTTCCATTGGGAAAAGAACCATCCGGAAGAACACGGCTTTCCCAGAAATATTCCCATCGCTTAAAGGCTTTCCAGCCGTCTCCCTTTCCACGCTCATGTCGACTCCAATAGTCATTAAACACACGTTGTATGTCGTAGAAGTTTGCATTGGGCTCCTGCATCATTCGCACGTACGATTGCTCATCGACGCTAATGGGAGTTGGCGCTTGCGCGAAACAAAGAGGACTTATTGACAGGAACAGAATTAATGCTGCAAGAGTGTGTTTCATACGGACCATAGACATGAAAAAGCACGGCAAATTATGAAAAATGCGGTCGGAGACGGAGGACCTGAACGAAGGAACAAAACGTTCAACGAGCTGTTGATCACTATCAAAGTTAATCGTGCTGCAAATTGTTCCCGACCATGCTGAGCGATGTTCTCAACCCAGATATATATCGGCTACTTGGCGATGATTACAAACTCGGTTCGACGGTTTTTTGCCCGGTTTTCGGGATTGTCGTTGGGAACCATAGGACGAGTTGGTCCAAAACCCTTTGTTTTAATGCGCTTAGCTGATACACCAAGCTTCACAAGAATCTCTGCAACGGCAGCAGCGCGTTGCTCCGAAAGCTCCTGATTGGCTACCATCGAACCAACGTTGTCCGTGTGACCGCGTATCTCCACTACCACTGAGGGGTGGGCTTTGAGGTCATTGGCTATTTGTTCAAGGCTGGCAACTGCATTTTTCGAGACCAAAGCCTTTCCTGTCTCGAATTCAAGGTTGATAAAGCTGATCGACCCAACGGTATCCAACTCACTGAAGCGTGATTTGTCATATCGGGCATTGGCAGACAGAAGCAGCACCCCTAGTTCCGGAAGTGAAACCTCAAATTTCAAATCATGAATGCCGTAACAAGGGGGGGGCCTATAGGATATCAAGTAGTAGTTCTTCAGCGAACGATAGATGTCGCTGAACATATAAGGAAACTCGCGTGTTGAATAGATGCGGTAGAAGCGCCCACCCGACAAACGCGCAAGTGACTCAAGGGGGGCCTCATTGGTAATGCCATAAGCAATAGCATACACAGCCACTCCGCTGTCTCTCGCACATTGAACTGCTTTCAATAGAGTAGCCTTTGAGCTATTGTCTTCTCCATCTGTGAAAAGTAATATGGCTTTTTTGTGTTTACTCGGCGCTTTTGAGAGTTCCTGAACAGACCTAATGACCCCGTCATAGATTGAGGTCCCCCCCGAAATAGACGCATGTTTTTCAATATCCATTGCTTTGTATACGGCTGAGTCGCCGGTTAATGCCACATCGACACCGCTGCTACCGGCGAAGGGAAGCACACTTACCATATCCCCCCTATTGAGAATGTTCATGGTGCTTCGAACAGCCTCGCGGAGCTTACGGATGCGCATTTTTCCCATAGATCCGGAGTGGTCGATGAGGAATGCAAGGGCATAGGGTTCGTCTGAGATGCCCCGAACTTCACGAACGGAAAAGTCATGAATGTCCGAATTAAAGCCCGAACATGAATCAACAAGCCGAGTCCATATTTTCCGCAGCGAGGAGCTATCCTTTAGGTAGGGGGGGGCTAAGCCAAGAATGACACGTCCGCTTGAATCACTTAAAGTGCACTTGAGTTCAATGCGTTCCGGAAACTGCTTGTCATCCAATGAACGTAGTTGAAGGAGGATAGGAGCAAGTGAGGCTGCAAGGCTGAGGCTATCGGACGTTGGTGGAGACCCGGTTTTAGCCTGTCGTTTGGCGAGCTGTGGAAATCGTTTAAGAAGAGCAGCGCGCAAACTAAGAATCGAGTCCATGCTCATTCCCGTCGGAAGAGATGGAGTTTGACCGCTTTGAACCATACGCATGACGCTGTCAATCATTCGTGTTTGATCGACAAGATTCTGATCGTACATGCGAGAGCTGTCTACTTGTCCCTTGGCAACCGACTCTTCATAGCGCTTCCGAAGTGAGTCATAGGGAATGGCCGAACTCATGTAGCGCGGTTTGTAGCCCGGCGGAGGAAGGAGTTTCTCAATCTGCTCTACCATGGTTTGCGGACAACCATTAAACGCGAAGCAAGAGAGAATGAGGAAGAGTAGAGTAGAAATGCGGCGCATGTGGTAAAATAGACAGCACCTGAGAATTCCACAGTACAATTAACGCTGTTTTTGCGGCGAATTCAATTGGTGGAAAGTCGCAACCGCGTTGTTTTTTCAAGAGCAATAACACTTCCGAACAGCTCAAAACCTGCTTAAGGCCTAAATTTGTCGCTTGAACTCTACCAACCGATCAACGACACGGAATACTGTATGCTGGCGCCTCTGAACGAACAAATGGATCTCATTAAGTACAATGTTGCCGAGCTCCTGCCCGAGCAGGAGTTGGTCATGAAACTTGAGAGGTCGTTAAAAACCAACAAACCGCTCTTGATCAAGTTGGGATGCGACCCAAGTCGACCGGATTTGCACATTGGACACGCCGTTGTACTCAATAAACTTCGTCAATTCCAAGATCTTGGTCACGAAGTGGTCTTTATCATTGGCGACTTCACGGCAATGATTGGCGACCCAACCGGTAAAAGCAAAACACGTCCACCGCTAACACATGAGGAGACACGCGTTAACGGACAAAGCTATTTGGACCAGGCGGCTCATGTGTTGGATGTTAGCAAAGCTCGCATCGTATACAATTCAGAATGGTTGTCTAAACTCAGCTTTGTTGACGTTATCGCCATGTGTGCTCAGTACACTGTATCGCAAATGTTGGAGCGTGAGGATTTTCACAAGCGTTTCAACGAAGAGTCTCCCATCTCGGTTCATGAGTTTCTCTATCCTTTGGCCCAAGCTATGGATTCCGTGCACCTGAAAAATGATATTGAAATCGGTGGCACGGACCAGAAGTTTAACTTCCTCGTTGCACGAGAACTGCAACGCGGTTATGGTGTTGAGCCACAAGTAATACTCACCATGCCCATCTTGGAAGGTACCGACGGCGTTGAGAAAATGTCGAAGTCCTTGGGGAACTACATCGCTATTACCGACTCACCACGTGAACAGTTTGGAAAAACGATGTCCATACCTGATAACCTCATTACGCGTTACTATAAAATGGCTGCCTATGCGGCTTCACAGGAGCTCAGTGATTTCGAACAGGGTTTGAAAGATGGTTCGCTGCATCCTCGCAACGCCAAAGTGAAAGTTGCGATGGAAATCGTTAAGCGCTATCATGGCGCAGATGCCGCCACTGCAGCCTTCGAAGAATTCGAACGCATGTTTGTGAAAAAAGATGTGCCCGACGTGATTGATGAAATCACCATTGAGTGCGCGAATCCGGCCTTGGTTGTCGATGTGCTTGCTCAAACACAACTTGCTCCAAGTAAGAGCGAAGCGCGCCGACTCATCCTCGGTGGTGGTGTTTCGATAGATGGACAAAAGATATCCGACGTCGCCGAAACGGTGGACCTCAGTACGCAACGCCTGTTCAAAGTTGGCAAACGCAAATTCCTGAAAATCAGCATCTGAGGTGTTCGCGCAAACAACGTTGCCGCCGGGGTCTTCCTCAGGGACCATTCCTGAAACAGAAGGCGTTCAATGCAATCAGTCTGCTCAAAGGCTTTGTGCAGAGTTATTGTGACAGCACTCGTTCTACGCACGAGCGAAGGCACCAAACTGTGCGTACGCATGCCGTCCTCGCTACGTCCACAGCTTCATATGCACTGTATTGGATAGGGGAATCTGTATGAGCAAACACTCGCCACATTTGTTGTTGACGGTCATAGTATTCTACTTTCTGAATAGCATCACGATTACAGCGCATCGTATTGATGCTAATCCGGCAACCTATACGCAGTATCTTAAAGGACTCAGCGCCGGCGATACTCTGAATCTTTCCGCAGGTGTCTACGATAAAGGTTTGACCTTGTCAGACATAAGTGGAAATGAAGCGCTCTATGTCTGTATACAAGGTCAGGACACGGCCACGGTGTTCACTTCACGCTCGTGCTGCAACACGGTGTCGCTGACTCGTTGTGCATACCTCTGCATTTCTCATCTGCGAATCGAAGGCTCCGGTGCCGAGGTTGACGCCGTTAAGGCAGAAGGGACGTCCGGCAATTGGACCCATCATATCACACTTGAATACCTTAGCATCACCAACTTTGTCGGCGACCAACAAGTTGTTGGAATAAGTACGAAGTGTCCGAGCTGGAACTGGATTATCCGTAAGAACAAAATCATGGGTGCAGGAACCGGATTGTATTTGGGCAATTCAAATGGCGATGCACCCTTCGTCAATGGTATTATAGAATACAATTATGTAGGCGGGACTATCGGCTACTGTATGGAAATCAAGCACCAAACAGCCGGCGTTCGCGATGCCTATGGCGGAACAGCAGTCGACGCACATACAGTCATAGCACATAACGTATTCTACAAAGACTCAAGTTCATCGAGTGGATCGGCTGCACGTCCGAATGTGCTTGTCGGAGGCTTCGCAGCAAGCGGCTGGGGCTCGAAAGACTACTACGAGATATACTCCAATCTCTTCTACGAGAACGCCACCGAAGCTCTGTTCCAAGGAAGCGGTAGTATGGTGCTGTATAACAACATTTTTATAAATCACTCGGATGGTGATGGTGCACGAGCAGTGTATATCACTTCACAAAACTCTATTCCGCCTCGAAATGTGAGCATCTTTCACAATACGGTGGTGTGTAATAACAGCGCCGGCGGAATTCGCATCTATAACGCTGACAACACCTACCAACAACAATGCTTCGCAAACCTCGTGTTGTGCGCCAATGGTGTTTCTAACATCTCAACGAGCTATGAAAACATTGTTGACAGCTTCGACAAAAGCTCCGAGTACTTTTTATCCTTTGGCTCAGCAATCTCCGCTATTCGTTGTATCGCTCAAGCGAACAAAGCACAAGGAAATATAGTGAATGACAGTATCGTGAAGCGTTTCTCGCACGCACGATACGACTTCAACGGCGAAGTGTACGATTGGCAGTTCCGTGGGGCGTATGCTCACTGCTGCTCAGTGCGTGGTTGGGCATACGCACTCGATACTATGACCAACGTGACCGAAAACACATCGCCTGTAAACGATGACGCCTCCACGTTCGAACCGGGCCTCTCCGACAGCCCATTGATGTCTATGACCGGTGTTCCCTTCGCGCTTCAGCGACAACTGCGTGGCGCCGGCAGCGCTGAACTGTTCGACCTTCAGGGTCGTAGTTGTTGGACTAGGCCTCTCGAGGAAGAGTCCACAAACATTAGTATAAACCCGTTGCAAACCGGAGTGTATGGTCTCCGTGAAAGCAATGCCACGCAATTCCGGTTCCGTCTGTTATTCATTCAACGATGATTTTTCTGTATGGTGGTGCTGCGCACCCCCAAGCAAACCCCTGTCATTCTTTAGAACACTTATTGTTTTAGAACTGCCAATGGCTACTTTGAGACCGCTCGTGATTGATGATCTCTCTAGGTTACTAGAGCTGTGTCCCCAAGCATGGGAGCAGTACCGGAGTGTTTTGTCGCCGACGGAGTGGCAGGCGCTTGAGTCAAATGTTCGAAATCCGGCAACCTATCTGAGCTTATTGCAACGTGGTCGCGGTTATGGTTGGTGCGATGAGAATTCAGTGCTGCAAGGGGTTGCTTGGATAATCCCCAGTGGTATCGCTGATGATATCTACGAACAAACGTGGTGTCAACTTCGCTATGTGAGTGTTCATCCGGATCTCGCGGGACGTGGTGTTGGGAAAGGTCTCGTGCAAGGTTGCATACAGGATGCCCTAGACCATGCGGAATCGACAATGGCTTTGCACACCTCAGAACACATGCATCGAGCGCAAAAAATCTACGAGGGTTTAGGATTTGAACGCGTTCGTGAGCTTCCCCGGCGTTTTGGAATGCGATATTGGTTGTACACAAAAACGCTCTAGCTCTCATACCTATCCATGGCACACCTAAAGCCAATGCCGGGTGTGAGCTTGTAGCAGTCATCTTTTCACGTAGTACATCAAATGACTATGAAAGCAAACATTCACGCCCGCTTCCTCATACGCTTCGTGGTTCTATGTGCGTGTTTGTGGACGCTACAATCTTGCGATGGTTGGGTTTATGTGCAATACAATGTGGTGAACGACAGCGATAGTACCATAAAAGTGTGCTTTCGCCTTCCTGATTCTAGCGGTGTACCGCGTGCATTAAAATCATTCTATCTTAGTCCCGGAAACCGCCGCGACATTGACATCCAATCCATCATTTCAAACAAAGTCTTTGATCCGGATGTCGGCTATGATTCCTTGCACTTTTTGAAAGAGCTCTATGTTGAGAAACCAAGTGGAAGCAGAGTGAACAAGAATTGCAAGGTCTGTAGCCTGTGGAGCTATAGGGAGCGAGATAAAGTAAATGCAGATAAAGATCTTCACATCACATCTGAAGATCTGCGTAAAGAGTAGGATCGCCAGAACAGCCGCTACTGATGACTCCGTCCGCGTAGTCTATCGATAGCAAGGAGCAGCAGCTACCGTAGTAATACCGTAGAACTGCCATGGTTCAAAATGTCGGAATTCGTACGCAGTACAGTCTCCGAAAACCACCACCATCGCCCTGCAGGCTTTTTGACTCTGAAGTCGAACACACCACATACTGCGACCGCTTCTCTACTCAGGGCTCATATGCAGTTGCTCAAAAACAGAAGCCAAGAGCAGTTCCAGCTAGTACAAATGCTGGAAGACGAAGGTGATGGAAGTACAGAGCAGCTTCACCAAGCAATATATTGGAGTCATTCCTTGCTCGAAGAGTATTGCCTGGTGCTCGGGAAGGTATACTGGAAATGTACCATGCAGGAAATCCGTGTGCTGGCAATGCAGCGCCTGGGATATCCGGATTCTGAAATTGAAGAGTATGTTGCCGAATGGTCTGACGATATCATAAACGCACTGCATATTGTAGACCTCAAGGTGCGGGCACATCATCTACAAGGCAATGCGATATTGACTGATCACAAAGAGCCATGATGCCAAATCCAGGTGATGACACAGCTGCTTTAGCGAAAGAAATTGAACGCACCAGATCGCGCGCAAAGAAACGTGACTTGCTTATCCTACGCGCAGAGGCTACGATGAACATTGATTCGCAAGAAGCGTTACGTCTCTCGGACGACGCTATAGCGATTATTCAGGTCTTACAAAAGAAGACTCAGTCCAAACCATCCGAACTACGTGCCAATGCTATCGCTCATGCACGTGCGCGTGTTGTGCGATTCTACGCACTGTATAACTCTGAACGTGCGGTCGAAGTGCTTCCGGATATTCAGGAAGCGATTGCAAGTTTTGAGCACTACGGGGAGCTCATTCGAGCTGCGACAGCACGACAAAAGCTGGCGTTTTATTGGTTAAGAAATTTTGATTTCGTGCAATCACGTCGCTTGTACGAACAAGACCTGACTTTGCTCCAAGAGCGAGGAGAGCAACGCGCTCTGTTGTCTGCACTGAACGGCCTCGGTCAACTAGCCTTGCGTGAAGCGAAGCACGAAGAGGCACTCAGGATTTTCAACAGTGCTATTGACCATGCATATAGCTGTGGGGATAACCGATTTGTGATTGCTATTGAAGTCGGATTGGGTTCAGTGTATGAAGACAGCGCCAGGTTTGCGGAAGCCAAGGTACATTATCGTCGTGCACTCGAACATAGTGATGAGCAGAACATGCCGCAGCAGACGGCTTCCATCCATACCGGACTTGCCGGTTTGGCAAATATGGAGGGGCGCTATGCCGATTGCATTCAGCATTGTAATGACGCCATCCGACTGGCGCAACGCTGCAACGATGGTTTCACCGAAACAGCGGCGTTGGAACTTGCTTCCGGGGCGCTGGTAACAATTGGTGATGATGCGACCGCACTTGACTATCTCCATAGACTTCGAAACCGCGCTCAAGAGATTGGATCTCTACTACGTCATGCAGGTGCTCACAATCTGATTGCCACCGTGTATGCAAAGCGACGTGATTTCTCGACCGCACTTGAGCATTTTAGGGAGGCGCAACAGCTCTTCGATCTCCTTCAAGATCATCGCGGATGTTGCTACAGCAGAGCGAATGTTGCTCAAGCACTGCTTGATCTTGACCGTATTGCAGATGCAGATGTATGTGTGGACGAGGCACTACAGATGTCGCGTCTGCACTCATTTCACGACTTGGAGATTGAGATTCTCCCTATACGTTGCGCCATAGCACTACGAGTCCGCAATCCGCAAGCTGTGGTACATGAACTTGAACATGGTCTTGAATTGTGTCGTCGACATCGGTTTGAGCGTGGTTTTGCATTGATAACAAAGTGCCTGGCGGACTGCTATCGTGAACTTCAATCTTTCGATAGAGTAAAAGACAATTACGAGTTAGCCTTTAACACGGCCAAGAAAGTTCATGACGCAGACTTGGAAGCGAGTATCGCGGAGTCATTGAGTACATATTATGCCGATCTTCAACAGTTCGGAGAGGCATACCACTGGAGTACCGTTTCGCGTGAGGCGGAGCGACGCCACATCAACGACACTGCGGAACGATCCGCACGAAACATGATCGTGCTATTGGAGACCGAACGATTTCAACACGAGCGAGATCAATTGCGACAACAGAACGAGCTACTACTCAAAGAAAACGAGTTCAAGCAAAAGGAGTTGTCTGCCCTGGCACTGCACCTCGTGCATAAGAATGAACTTCTTGAACGCTTGAGAGGGCGTGCACAGAACAGCGTGCAAGACTACAGCAGAGAGGCTAAGGGACTGATTGATGATATGGTTCAACATATCGACTCCGCATTGCGCGATGATGCGACATGGGAGACCTTTCACCAGCAGTTTCGTAGGCTACACACGGGATTTGTGGAACAACTAAGTGAGCGCTACCCCGCTTTAACGCCGATGGAACGGAAGGTGTGTGCTCTCTTGAAGATTCAGTTAAGCACCAAAGAAATAGCTGCAGCCCTTGTGATTTCAACGCGAACAGTTGAAGATCATCGTAATCGTTTACGCAAGAAGTTTAGTCTTAAGCCGGATCAGAGTTTAAGTGCATTTCTCTCAGCAATCTCCTAAGTGCTCCGGAGCATCGAAGCATCATCCGAAGATAGAGGTACGAGGCGGCTGCGAAGCAGACGCATACTAAAAATATTTGCACGTCGGCAGCTGCCAAAAAATCCGTCAGAAGACATCCACGAGAGATACTATTACGAAAGACAGACACCGACGATCAAGAGAACAAAAAGAACGGTTCTCTTGATGTCGGTGCGTAGTCATCCTCATGCTGCTATGCCTTGACCGAAGCCAGGAGTCGTTTGCGTGTGAAAAACATGGCGCTTGTCGTAACGATGAATGTGAAGGTGTTGGAGACCACGTCGGCAATAACCATGGAAGTCGTCATGAATGTAAATGACACCACCATCCAGAGATCAAACCAGAGCATTAGTCCGGCTCCCAAGAGCACTGAAACCTTCAAGACAGAACCCAATGATTCTAGTTTAGGTTGATCGAGAACAAAGGCGATGCCGATGGATAGCAAAGCCTGAATGACGATGATCAAAACCATGTTTGGGTTCTGATTCATTACGCTCGCTACGCTTTTGAAGACGTCTGCAAAGAGGGGTGTGATAAAAAATTGATAAATGATACCACCTAAGACAAAGGAAACAATGGTCCCGACGAGGGCAGGTATGACTATGGTTTTCATAAGAGTACTTTTTGATGAGACATATAATCTGACGTTTAAATACCGGTCTTAGACATAGTTGAGATGCGGTGCACAGACGGACTTTCCCTTAGTGTTCCAATGGCGGAACACTGCGGAGGTAGAGCCACATGCAGCGAAGCTCCCCGGGATCGATGACAGTGCAGCGCGGCATAGCATCTGAGAGTCGCCGACCTTTTGGTGACTGACCGTTTCGAACCGCTTGTTCAAATTGTTCGTACGTCCAGGAACCGATACCGTGTTGTAAGCTTGGGGTGATATTCGCGCTATTATGCAACTTCCCCTCTCGATCGTCAATGACATTTCCTCCACCCAAGTATCCCGGCGATTCTTCCGGCTTGTAGTGATTAAAGGTTTCAAAGCTTTGGCTGTGACAGGGTGCACACTCGTAGCGGGCTTGGACCAGGTACTTGCCGAAAAGCACACTATCGCTCTCATTTGGTGCAGGCACCACCTTACCGTCAAAATGAAGTGGGACAAAAAGCCCGAATCGTTGCAGTGCTTTTTCGAGAAAACTCTGGGTGTGTTTTGGACGCGAGATCTCGGATGGAGTCACCAGAGGGTGCTCTGATCGGAGGAAGGATATAACGCTGTTGATCTCCTCATCGGATTGCAAGACTGAGGACATATACGGTCCGGCAAAGCTTCCGTCTTTCTTGATACCTGTACGAAGCAGAAACGCTAGTTGACCATCAGAGTACGAGCCAATTCCATGCTCCACACTCCGGGTAATGTTCTGTGTCCATATCTCTCCGAAAGGATTGTCTGCGCTTGTAAAACGTCGTCCACTCAACTTTGCGTCATCACCCAGATGACAATAGGCGCAGCGCAGACTTACTATACGTCTACCAAGGGCAAGGTGTGCCGAGTCTGCATAGCGCTGTGTCGTCAGCGACGATGTTTCATACTGCGGTTCGCCGCTCAAACCAATCCAAGCAGCCACTAGTGCGACTATTCCTAACACGACACCGACCGTGATGCCGAGAATCTTCAGGATCTTTTTGATCATGTGGTCTTACTCCCTGTGTGAGAAAAAAATGTCTCTTTACTCGGGCATCGCAACGAAAGGTGTACGGGTTTAGCGCTGACACATCAAATTGACACATCAAATCTTCCACCTCCTTGCGTTCCGCGAGTGGTGCAATTTCAGAGGGTAGATCGTGGGGTCTACTACGGCATTGCTACGGTATAGACTGAGAAAACATGAGCTAATCCAAGGGCTTAGGGCGGTTTTGAGGTCGCCTGTGCATAAGTCCAAATTCTCTGTTAGGGCACGGCTAAATATCTTGCCGAACCTTCTTTATTCACTTAACACATCAATCAAACATGGCACGTACAAGTACCTATTTGAACTTCGGACGTAGTACCGAAGAGGCTTTCACCTTCTACAAAAGCGTTTTTGGAGGAGAAATCCACGAACCCGGAGTCATTCGCATGGGTGCAGGTCCCGGTCCTGAACAAGGTGGCCCGGAGTTGTCTGATGCAGACAAACAGTTGGTTATGCACATTGAATTGACAATCACAGGTGGACACGTCCTCATGGGTACGGATGCACCGGAGTCAATGGGATTTCAATTGGTACAGGGCAACAACGTTCATCTCAATTTGGAACCCGACACCTTGCAAGAAGCGCATCGCCTTTTTGACGCGTTGTCAGAGGGGGGTACCGTTTCTATGCCTTTGGCTCCTATGTTCTGGGGAGCCCATTTCGCCTCATTCAGCGACAAATACGGAATCAACTGGATGATAAACTGCGCAGCAAAGGAATAGTCTAGCCTTGAATTGTTCCAGAACTGCTTCGGTGTGGTAACCATGGAGGGGGGGGTGTCCGGTTTTGGTGCACCTCCTTTGTTCATTTTTCCACCTTTTGGCATACATTTTCCTATAATTGTGTGTTGCAGTACGAAGGACCGCGCTGCATGGTGTGTATGTAAAAGGAAGAAGTAAAGGAATACTCTCATGGACGAGAAACTACTGGCGATTATCAACACAGTTCAGAAGAACCGTGGACGCTCTGCGGTAAATACTCTGCAGTCGGGACATGACTTACGCAAGGACTACGGATTTGACTCGCTCGATCTAGCAGAACTAACCGTGCGTGTCGAAGCAGAGTTCGATGTCGACATCTTCGCAGATGGTTTGGTGAGCACAATTGCAGAAATTCAACAAAAGCTTTCCTAGCACTGCAACGATGTCTCTCTTCTTCTGCGATACGACGAGTGGCGTTCGCTGCACCTGGACTGATATGTTGCAGCGTTTAATGCAGCGTACGGTGTACACACCACTGTGTGCACACAGCGACTATTTGTCGATCATCGAGCATATCATGCTCTCGCTTCTCTGCTCACAACCACTGGTCTTGTTGGATCACGACATGAGTGTTGAGGAACGAGAGGCAACACTTGGTGCCATACCGGAAGCGCTGCAAGAGCATCACATTACAATCGGACCATTTTCTACGGTCGAAGACCTGCAGCAAGCATTACTCCATCCCGGCGCATCGTGGTCCATTACTCTTTTCACATCCGGAACAACAGGACGCCCAAAACAGGTACGCCACTCCTTTGCATCAATAACGCGTGCGGTACGTCGCGGCGAAAAACACAAACAGGACGTATGGGGATTGGCCTACAATCCAACGCACATGGCGGGCATTCAAGTGATCATGCAGGCTCTTGTCAATACCAATAGCCTTGTACGTTTGTTTGGTCTCGACGCCGTGACAGTGTTCGAGGAAATACACGCACACTCTATTACGAATATCTCAGCAACGCCTACCTTCTATCGACTCCTTCTTGGTCAGAAAACAGTGTGTCCTCAGCTTCTACGTCTCACATCCGGTGGTGAAGCTTTTGATGCGCGCACCATCGAACGATTACAGGAATTATTCCCGAAAGCGAAAATCACCAATGTCTACGCCAGCACAGAGTTCGGAGCGTTGTTCGCAGCCGAAGGAAGAGATTTCGTGATTAAAGGCGATTTGCAGAACCTGGTCCGCGTTGAGTCACAAGAACTTTTGGTGCACCGCTCTCTTCTTGGAGAGTCCATGAAGATTGATGGCGATTGGTACCATACCGGAGATTTAGTTGAAGTAATAAACCCCGAACCCCTTTGCATTCGATTTATCTCACGCAAAAGTGATATGATCAATGTAGGCGGCTATAAAGTCAATCCTTCGGAAGTGGAGGAAGCAATTCGTGCACATAGCTTGGTTCGCGATGTGCGCGTTTTCGCGAAATCCAATTCAGTGGTTGGACACATCGTTTGTGCAGAGGTAGTGCGTGTGAACGACACTCTCGAGGAGTCTGAATTGCGATCTTTTCTTCAGGTCAAGCTGCAAGAGTTTAAGCTGCCGCGATTAATCAAGTTTGTTGAGAAGATCGACACCACGCGAACAGGAAAACTTAAAAGGATCTAAGATGAACGTGCTGCTTAGCGGAGTATCAAAAGGACTGGGTCTGGAAATCTGCAAACAGTTGTTGCATGAAGGACACACCGTGTATGGTCTCAGCCGTAGTCACACGGAGGGCTTGAAAGCGCTCGAGAACATGTATGGGGAACGATTGAAGTGGATGAGCTTCGATTTGGCAAAGGCTCAAGACGTGCATAGTACCATCTTTAAGCAATGGATTGGTAATGACGTGGCTTTGCATGCATATATCAACAACGCAGCGCAGGCTTACGATGACATTGTGACAAACCTCAAGCTGGAACCGTTGGAGCATATGTATCGAGTAAATGTGTTCACACCGATGATGATGACGAAGTCAGCAATACGAAACATGTTGTTGCACAATGTCAGTGGCAGCATCATCCACGTTTCTTCCATCAGCGTTCACACCGGATACAAAGGATTGGCCATGTATGCCAGTACCAAGGGTGCACTCGAAGCCTTTTCAAAAAACACAGCTCGAGAGTGGGGTGAAAAAGGAATACGATCGAACGCACTGGTAGCTGGTTTCATGGAGACCGAGATGAGTAGTGCTTTACACGATGACCAGAAGACGCGCATCTACAACCGAACCTCTCTCAAGAAAGCGGTGTCGATCGAATCTTGCGCCCGAACCATATGCTTCTTGGCTAGCGAAGCCGCCGCTTCCATTACCGGACAAAACATTCACGTCGACAACGGAACGATTTAGTCTCTGAAGCACAATTGCTCTCGTCCTGTATCAAGAACACATTCACCCTACGACTTTCTTAGCTCGCATGACACAGTCAGCAACAGCCTCCGCGTCAACACTGCTCATCTTCGGTGCACGAAGTACAGCCCTCGAGATGTACGATCTCGTGCAATTGGCTTTTCAACAGGAGTTTCCGAGGGTGTTGTTTGTTGTGGGAAACGACGAAGAAGTACAAGCTCCTTCTGACTGTATTCGAGACAGTGAAGTCAAGGCATTCGTGCGGAGTTCGCAATCCAAGGGTGATGCACTACGATACATTCTCTCCTTCGCCAATCAGAAACTTCGCGCGAAGTGTGTTGAGCTGATGGACGAGCTTCGTGTTGAAGCGACGTCGTTGATCCACCCCCGTGCATTGATTTCGCCTTCAGCATTGGTTTCTAGCGGAACGTATATTGCAGCACATGTTGTCGTAAGCTCGAATGCAATGATTGCCAAACATTGCATCGTAAACTTTAACTGTACGGTCGGACATGATACCCGAATCGCGGAGCACGTCATGATGAACCCCGGTGCACGCATCAGCGGTAATGTCAGCATCGGTGAACGCAGCATGATCGGCGCAAATGCACTTATATTTCAAGGAAAGTGCGTTGGCAAAGACTGCGTAGTGGACGCTCTTAGTTATGTGGACCGCGATGTGCCGGACAGGCAGATTTGCTCATCCAAGCAAGCTCTTCAGGTCTTTCGTCGAGTGGTATTCTAAGCGTCCTGAAATACAAGCCCAATAGACAAAGTTCATGGCGAGGTGAGCTGAAGTGTTTAAAGGGAACAGACAAAAAGTGGAGAAAATGGGAATATGGTAGTACGCAACGTCTCTAGAGTTCAGATCAACGCTGATCCACATCGTGTTTGGCAGGTATTGACAGAGCCTGAATATGTGGCTCAGTGGCAGTACGGCTCGAAGCTCAAAACCGATTGGAGCGTTGGTGGTACCATTCGTTTCATCGCAGAATGGCAGGGACAGGTGTTTGAGCAGTGGGGAAAGGTTGAAGAGTTTCAACCGACACAAAGACTTCGCTATTCGCTGTTCGCGCCGCGTCCGGACCTAAGGGATATCCCGGAGAACTACTTCACCATGATCTACGATCTTGAAGCGAATGCCGAAGGAACAGAACTGTGCATTACGCAGGTTGATCCACGTCCGGGGGCAAAGCAAGAAGAGGAACAAGGACAAGAACACCCGGTTTTAGCACAACTAAAAACTCTTTGTGAGTCCTAATCATCCGGGATCAAATTTGGCCCTGAATCGCAATTTTTTTGAGATACGAGAGCTCATAGCACGTGTAATAGAGTCATTGCTTCCACTGCTTTCACTGCTACAGGCGGAAACAAATGCCATGACAAGTTGTTTCAAACCTGTCGAGTATTGTGCCTCGCTCATCCGGCCTATCATAAACGCTACCGTCGGCACACAAACCCACATGTAAAACCCCAACCGGTCCATGCCTTAGCGGTAGCATACAGCCCCAAGGCTATCCATTCATGTTCTGTGAAGAGATCTTGTCGATTCCGGCGTGGTATACAGTGCAGAATCGGAGTCCGTATCGCGAGCCGTTTTCGCCTCTTTATTGTGAGCGCACGCCGAGCTTCCTGATTCAGGCTGTTAGACCTTAATAGTGTAAATTGGTCGTAAGGATATAACGGCTAGGTGTGCACGAGCACCGGTGAACGGCACCGAAGAAACACTCTCTCGTGTACACGACTCGACGAACTCTATGAAGAATTACAAGTATGCGTGGGCAGCGGGACTTCTCGTTGTGATCTACCACAGTGTGACAACTATGTTCATGGGCGATCTTGCTTCGATGAGTCCGGAACAATGGCAGACTCTTGAACTGTTGGGTTTCGGGCGCTATGTGCTCATCATTAGTGGGGTATTTACATGTGTTTGGCTTTACAGAACCGAGAGTGTGGAACTCCCAAGCTTCAAGCGACTGATTGTCGTAGGCGTGACCGCTTCTACAATCTTGGCGCACATTGTTGGTATAGCAGAATTGCTCTACGTCTTGACGCACCCAAACTTCTTCGAGTTGTATATGAAAGCTCAGGAGATGCAGATGCGGCATGCCGGTCTAAGTCAAGAGCATATTCTCGCAACGAAGCAAGCTGCGGAGTCCATGAAAATGATGCAAACACCCTTAGCCAACGGAATATTCTACTTTGTTGAAACCTTTCTCTTAGGTGCAGTAAGCGCATTGTTAGCTGCATTGGCTGTACGCCGCCGCAGACCTTTGGTGAGAAAGGCAACATAGGAATGTAAGATCGGAGCAGACTAAAAAGCGCATATGCCCGAGGAGTTGTTCGAAGGGATGTGTTCCGGAGTTTGAACCGGCAAGTGTCGGAGACGGTGGAGAAGTTACAGTGATAACTGTCGTAGGAGTCGAGTATGTACTTCAGGTTTGTACACAGACTGTATGATCTTTTTCTCAATAAGCAATGGGAGGAATTTGATGCAATGCTCGCACCTAACTTGATCTGTGAAATGGACGGAGTGATCATTAGTCGTGAGAACTTCATGTCAAGGATGCGTAACGGCACGTGGAATGGCAAAAACATCGAGGTCTTTGATATTACGGTGCAACCCATCAACGAAGGTACAAGTACGGAAGTCCGGTGCAGAGTCAAGTTTGACGGAGAGTTTGACGGTGTTGTGATGAACTTTGGCGCTGAAGAGCGCATGATCATTGGGGTACAGGAAAACCGACTTCGTCTTCAGGAGTGGTACATCACAAATAGTGTTCGGCCAAATTCCTAGAAGGCTTGGATAGTGTACACAGCATCGAAACGGACGCATGTATTTCACAGCTCTGCCAAGTAGCCCAGAGTGTGATGAACACTTGGAGTGGGGCGGAACCCAGCTTAGCTAAGTTCAGGATTGACGACCTCATTTTGTCGCAAAGCACTCGCCCATAAAAGTCTGAAATACTCGAAATTGAGGAAGCAAAGCATCCACTCGTGATTCAATCATTTACAACACAACACACACTACATTTTTATGTCAACGCCTTCAGTCATCCAAATTGAAAACGACATTCCAATGCTGGCGGTACGCGCCAAGAGTTTTCCCGAGGGTATCATGCAATCATACAAAGATCTTGATGCACTCATGAGTGCTCGCTCTCCTTATGTCTGTTATGGTTTATCGCGCATGGAGGATGGTGCCGTCGTATATTTCGCAGCAGCAGAAATTGAGAGCGAAGAGCTAGCAAAACACATGGGCGCCGAATACATTGTTGTAAGAGGTGGAACGTACGTCAACCAAGACGTTACCAACTGGGCTCAGAATATTCCGGCAATCAGTCGGACATTCGACGAACTCTGTGCACTTCCTGGCTTAGACCCACTCGGTTACTGCGTTGAGTGGTATTTCAATGAGCACGATGTGCATTGTATGATTCGCTTGGCAGATAGTACCAACAAGTAAAGCCGCACTCCAAGAGCAAAAGCATAGTTGAATTTAGTGACAAAGTCTTTCCTTACAGAAGATACCCCAATAGCAGAACTACAAAGGACCTTTCATGTCAATACTTCGCAGCATTGGTGCAATCATCGTCGGAATCCTTAGCGGAGCGATACCTACTATAGCATGTGACAAATTCCTTGAGCTGAATGGCTTTATGAATGCCGAGAACTTTGCGGCTACGCCACTTGGAATCATCTATGCTGTCATAGCCTATCGGGCTGTATTCAATATCCTGGGATGCTATGTGTGCGCTCGATTGGCTCCAAAGGCACCTATGGTTCATTGCTTGATCATTGGCGCCCTAGGTCTCGTGGGCAGTCTTGCCGCTACGATCTCCATGCCCGAAGCCGGTCCGCAATGGTATGGATTCAGCGTGGCAGCAATTTCTCTGCCTTGTGCATGGATTGGAGCCCAAATCCGGCTCCGTAAAGTCAACGCGGGTCAAACCCTTGCTTCATAGTAGTATTGAGAATTACCTTGTAGCCCCCCGGGGGGGGTATATTTTATAACATGTACATCTGGAGAAAAAACAATGGATGCATCGAAAACTATTACAATTGAGGCGCTAGTCGCTGCCCCCGTGGCGACAGTATGGACGGCATGGAACGAGGGGGAGCACATCACGAAATGGAACCAAGCCTCCGACGACTGGCATTGTCCTTGGGCGAAAAGCGATCTACGGGAGGGGGGCTCTTTAGTGCCCGCATGGAGGCTAAAGACGGTAGTTTCGGATTTGAATTTGGTGGAACCTACACCGCAGTGGAGCTCCACAAACACATCAAGTACACGATGGGTGATGGACGTAAAGTTGAGGTCGAATTCTCGCAACAAGATGGTAAAACTTTAGTTATCGAACGTTTTGAAGCAGAAACCATGAACAGCATGGAAATGCAACAGGCCGGCTGGCAAAGTATTTTAAACAGTTTCAAGAACTACACCGAGCGTCTTGCATCATAAGACAATCGTGAATCGAAAACAGGCTGTGACAGACATGAAAACTAAGAGAACATGCCCTCAGGGGCACTTATATTTTAAGTCGACGGATTGTCCTACTTGTCCAGTATGCGAATCTAAGCGTCCCCCCTCTGCGGATTTTATGTCTGTGCTCTCAGCACCCGCTAGACGAGCCCTAGAGCGAGAATCCATCAAGAATCTCAAAGATTTACAAAAATATGGAACAAATAGACTGCTCAGTCTGCATGGATTTGGTCCATCTTCTATAAAAGCACTGAATTCTTATCTACTCGCTCTGGGAGAAAAGGCATTAGTTTAGTCTACCCCCCCCCTCAGAGGCCATAGTCATACGTAGGGCGAAGCAATTACCAAGATAGCCCGAATACTTTCTACCCCCCCCGGTCACAGCTCTGTCGATACACTCTCCGGCTCGTATCATTCGCTATCGGATGCTTACGATGTTGCCTTCAGCGTATCGCAGCAACACTGCGATTATTCTAGGACCGATTTCGTCCTATTCAGTTTGACCAATGGAATTGGAAGTCATCGTACGTGTTCGATGACAATAAGATCGAAATCCGGTCGAAGTCGAAGGAGATAGCGATATTTGACGTCTAAACAACGAAGCAGAAGAACGGCGAAGAGAACAACCGAACAGTAGACTGAACAACGGAAGACTTGAAGCATCCGGACACAGTTCTGAGATCAAGTTCACGACGAAACAGTCCGCTACATTTATATAATGGAGCTCAATCTCATGAGGCACAACACAGTTCTTGGTAGTACGGTGATTCTGATCATTGCGCTATTGAGCTATCGCTGCGAAGCAGCGTATAATGATCTGTCTATACCCGACACTCTGAGTGGACGTACCTTCAACTTAGTCATCCGCGATACCTTCGCTCAGTACCGAAGCGGAAATCAAACCATCACCGGTGGCGTGAACGGAATGACCTTTTGGGGTCCGACTTTGATCTTTAATCAAGGGGACACCATTCAGCTCAATGTCAAGAATCTGTTGAACGATAGCACCACCATTCATTGGCATGGCTTGCATTTGCCGGCCGTGATGGATGGAGGTCCACACCAGATCATCCCACCGGGTACGACGTGGCAGCCCTTCTTCAAAGTCGCTAATAAGGCAGCGACCTACTGGTATCATCCTCATTTACATGAGATGACGCAAGAGCATTTAACGAAGGGAATCGGAGGCTTCATTATTATTCGGGACAGTATAGAATCGCGTTTGAATCTGCCTCGGACATATGGCGTCGATGATATTCCCATCGTCTTTACGAGTCGTCGGTTTGACGCCTCTAACCAGTTTGATACAAAGGTTGCCTATGGCGACTACCTACTGGGCAACGGAGTGATGAATCCGCAAGTCACACTACCCAAACAATATGTACGACTTCGAATACTCAACGGAGAGATAGAGCGTGCTTACAACTTTGGCTTCAGCGACAATCGAACATTTTTTGTGATTACTACCGACGGTGGACTTTTAAACAGTCCCGTTGGCGTCAAGCGCCTACGTCTAGCGGTTGGTGAACGCGCTGAGATCCTGGTAGATCTTAGCAACGATGCCATTGGTTCGAGCCTTGATTTGAAAGCCTTCAACAGCGGTCAAGCATTTGGTTTTCCCGGTGGAGAACCACAAACTTCGGGTCCTTTGGGTTCCTTGCTCAACAACACGGATTTTGTTGCTCTACATATTAATGTAGGTGCAGAGCATAGTCCTGCAATACACGACAAACCCGCGCTCCTTGCCAATGATGTTTACTGGACAGCGAATGATGCAACAGTGAAGAAGACAGTCGCAGTAACCGATGGAACACCGGGCACTGATTTTACCCTCGATAACAAAGCATATGGCTTCAATCGCATCGACAAAATCACCAAACTTGGCGATGTGGAGATGTGGACAGTCACGAACAACCAAGTCTTCGGACATGCCTTTCACATCCATGATGTACAGTTTAAAATCGTTGCACGAAACGGACTTTCGAACGCTGTGAGTGCTGCTGAATCCGGATGGAAGGATGTTGTTTTTCTCCCGCGAAACGAGTCAGTAAGCTTTGTTGCGAAATTCGACGACTATGCGGACTCCACGCATCCCTTCATGTATCATTGTCATTTTGTAAATCATGAAGACGGTGGAATGATGGGACAATTCGTGGTGGTCGATCCGGGCGCCACAATGAGTCTTAACCCAACCTCCCTAGTTATTCCTGCATCGACGAATTTGACGAAGAACTTCTCGATCAGCTCAAATCAATCGTGGACAGTGAACAGCGATCAAAGCTGGCTCAACGTCTCGCAAAACTCCGGAACTAACAATGCAATCATTACGTGTACCGCTACTGAAAACACAAGTGTCGCGACACGAAGTGCCCTCGTAAGCGTACGAGCTGCGAACAACACAACACTGCGGGTCGAGGTTATTCAAGTCGGAGCCAGTCGATACCTGGAGCTAAGTACGGCAGCGGTGCAACTATTGCCAAGTGGTGAAACGCATGAGGTCGGAGTTCATACAAACACAAGCTGGACGGCAATATCGGACTCAGCCTGGTGCACTGTACACCCTCAGTCTGCAACCGGTGATACACTCTTGGAGATCACTGCACCGTTGAATTCAACCGGAGCAAAGCGAAGTACTGTAGTGCATGTTGTGGGACAAGGGATGTCGGAAAAAACGCTACGTGTTGATCAAGGTGTGTTGACCGGCGTTGAAGAAGAGGCAACGAGCACACCTTTTTTAGTGAAGCCTAACCCTGTGGATGAGCGACTCAGCATTATCCCGAGTTCGATGCTCGGCGATGTGTACTACGTACGCGTTTATGCCTTGAATGGACGATGCGTGCTGATGATACCACGACCGAAACTTGAAGCAGGCATTGATCTCCACTCGTTAAGCCCCGGAACCTATTCGCTTGAACTCACGGAGAGTCCTTCCATGAAGATGTATCACACACTCTTCCAAAAGCGATGAACTGTTCGAAACTCGTATTGCTCTTCGTTGTTACGGCATCCTGCGTACTAAACGGATCGGTTAAGGCTCATGCACAATCTGCTTCAAGCGCATCACTTCTTGGATTACACATAGCTGACTTCCGATTGCAGGGAGTCGATGGCAACACGTATTCGTTGAGTTCTTTTGATTCTGCTCGTGGGTGTATTGTCGTTTTTAGCTGCAATCACTGTCCCTTTGCCAAACTCTACACCGGTCGACTAAACGCTCTTGCGGCACGATTTGCCCCACTTCACGTTCCGTTGCTTGTTATAAATCCGATGGACACAACCATGTACGAGGAGGAAGGATTGGCGAACATGCTCATCAGAGCTCGTGAGGCGCATTTCAAATTTCCGTATCTTATTGATCCTTCGCAGGCAGTGGCACGAAGTTTTCGCGCCAAGCACACACCCCAAGCATTTGTGGTGTGGAAGGAGAACAACAGGTGGGTTGTGCGTTATGCCGGCGCAATCGACGACAACGGAGAGCATCCCGAGTTGGCTCAAGCATTTGTGGCCAACGCTGTAGAGTCGCTCCTCGAAAGCAAAACACCTACTGTTCAACACAGTGCAAGTTTGGGATGTCGAATTATTTATAGGAAGCCTTGATGTAGTCTACATAGACCTTTCACCATGCGTGCGCTTTGCGCCCGCCTATAACACATACAAACTATCAAGAACCACTTTCCGTTCCACACCGGATATGATTCGATCTTCCATCAATATGACGTTGGATGGCTTCTGCGACCACGAATACGTAGTAGCCGACGACGAGCACCATCGTTATGCTTGCGACCTTGTTGAAGCATCAGACACGCTGCTTCTTGGCCGCGTTAGCTACGAACTCTTTGCAAATAATTGGCCCCAGCAGCATGATGATCTTGCGCAGACCGAGATGGCGCGACGTCTCTCCCTTCTCTTGCATACCAAACCTAAGTTAGTCGCTTCGCGATCGGAGCGTGATTGGTCTTGGCATAATAGTTCCACTATTTCATCGGTTGATGCTTCTACTCTTGAGCACTATCGAGGTCCCGATGGCAAAGATTTGCTCGTGTTCGGAAGTCCATCAATCGTCCGTACACTCCTTATTCAGGGATTACTCGATGAGTTGCAAATCTGTATGCAACCGTTTAGCGCAGAAAGTGGTGCGCACTCTCTCTTTGCAAAAGTTCCGGAGCATATGATACGACTTATGAAACTCCAAGAGATGCGCAATTTTAGCAGTGGTGTAACCTGCGTGCGATATAGCTGTGCACGCGGTTTTTCAACGAGTTTGTAAATACAACGAGCTGGCGCACAGTACAGTAGCGTAGGTGTATTGTTTTGGATGCCTCGTGTGTCAGCACGGATACATTCGGAAACACTAATGGAGCACGGAGATCGGTCTAACGATAGCGTAACCGGACGCACGGACCATTAGGTAATATGAACCGGAAGGGATGTTCTCGAGATCCACTCTGAGCTCATGCTCACCCGCACTGAGCAGTCCGTGATCAACAACTTTCAACCGGTGCCAATCACATCCGTAGACATCAAAAGCCACGGAACATGAAGACTTCAAACGTACAAAAACGAGAGCCTTAGCGGACACGGGGTTAGGCATCACAGAAAACGATTCGATGATAGAAGACTCTGCTGATCCACCATCGGGATAGTACACCACGTAATCGGCTGTGTTGTCGCGACAACCTATAGTCGCCAGGGGGATACATAGGCACAGCCATAAGAACAATATGCTGGAGGAGACGCTGAGTCGAGGGGAAGTCGTTGAGTTCATAGTATATGATTTGCACGATGTGAAGAGGAGTGATGGAAGTCGAATGCAGCGTTACACTCAAAGAGGAATATCAACGCCGGCACTAAATTGATCTGTCGCTAACAGTGCAGTGTTAAACCGAGCGTAGTCAACGCGGAAGTAGCGTGACTTTAGTCCAAAGCCGTAGCTAAGCGAAGAATGTTCATCATCGTGGACGCCTTGATGTAGGCCACAGCGCAGGTGAAAAAATCGTAGAAATGACACATCTATACCAATACGAAGAAGGTCAGGGATGCTGTTTTCATTAAAGCGATCTTCCACTTCAACATAACTATCAAGTCGTGCAAAAGCGCCACGTAGAGCGGTATAGCTAAGACTAAGGGTAAAACTTGTTGGTAGTCCAATGGATACATCGTTGAATTGTTCTTTGTCAGTGGTTCCGATGTTACGTACACGCGCTGCGATACACAATCCACGACACTTCTGAGGTAGGTCAGAGAGTTCGAAGCTTCCTTCACTCTGTCCCGTTGGGAGGTCGACCAGTGCACCCAAGTTCGGTGCAGCGAGATAGAGACATCCAAGATCAATTGCAAAATAGTTCCTTGTCGAATTGATGCTACTCAGTGACGACTGTGGAGCGATGTTGACACTTATGCGCGAAATACTGGTCCCGACGAAGAGTCGAGAGTTGAGCCTATACCCTCCGCTGACTTTAAAGCAGTAATCTGTAGCACGGTAGGTACCTAGTATCGAGCCGTTATTGTCCGTTCGTGGTCGTTGTGCTTGTTCTGCATAATGCATGCTCAAAGAAAGGCCCAACTCACTTGTGATCTTTGATGCCGTCTGGATATACAAGGAGCTTTGTCCAAAACCACTAATTGGTTGCACCAGCGATGCACTTAGGCCCACATCGTCGCGCATGCCAAGAAGGGAAGGATTATAGTACGATTCAAAATCAGAACGCTCAAGATTCAATCCGCAACCACCAAGTGCCCGCGCCTCTGCAGAAGGCTGCACAAGTAAAAAACGGGCGCTAATGCCTTGGGCTTGCAGTTTAAAGACTCCTAGCGTCAGAGCAAGACACATCAAAACGAGGACCTGACAAGAATGGATTGGCATATACATAACGTGAAGGTAGTCGGTTTGAGCATCCGGAAGCCGGTTGGATACTATACTCCTTGATGCCTGTTTGACGAAGATAAGAATGGGGATTGTGAACGACGTCGAGTGAACTTGACAGGAGCTGCCCCAAGAAGTTACGATCGCATCTGCGGAGTAACACTATAAAACCTGAGCTGTGTAATTTGATATGTTGGTATCGCCCACACGAGAAGGAGAACGAACGTGTTGTATTCGAGAACGTGGTATAGAACTGTTTGCATGCTCATCTGCACTTGCAGCTCTATCGTGCATGCGCAAAGTCCCGAGATTGGCGCGTCGCACATGCCCAAACTTAACCGAACTACGCTGCAACGAACAATTAGCGTCGATTCAGCACTCTTAGGAAACGTAGGTGCAAACCAACTATGGGACCTGCGCGGGGCAGAGGCCGGGGATGCCTTTGTATCATCTGCTTATGAAGATCCCGCACAGCTCGGCTTTGGCTCAGTGTTCAACAATTCAAACTACGGGCTCGTAGAAAAAAGATCAGATGGTGATGTACAGTCGTACTTTCATCTGGACTCAACGCACTTTAGTCTTGTGGGCACTGTTCATGGAGTTGTCAAGAATCACGATGGAAGCCTATCCTACAGTTCATCGTTAACAATGCTTCCGACTGATCTCATCTATAAGTTTCCGCTACGCTTTGGAAATCGCGACACGTCGTATAGTGATGAAATGGTCGATGGTAAAAGTGTGTTGCATATAAGCAAGTACATTCATGTAGATGGTTATGGCACTCTTCTGTTACCTGATGGTCAACACATCAACGATGTTCTCCGAGTTTGTACCCGAAGCGTGTACACACAAAAAGTCGGATTGAACGAGAATGAATTTGAGCTGTTAAGCTACACGTTTTTTCAGAAAGGCTATCACCAAGGCGCAATCTGTGGTTTAAGTAATACCTATGGAATAGGCGACCTTCTACCTACCTTTCGAGGAAGTTTTAGCGTTGGTATCGCAGACATAGTGTCCGATCAACCCACAACCATGTTCATCGACCTGGGTCCCCAACCTTGTAGTGACTTCGTTCGACTTCGTTCTCAGACGGCGGAGAACATACTGTCTGTTACACTCTATGACGTTCTTGGACGACAGGTGCACACCACTTCAAACATCAACAGCACGCAGGTCACGCTGCTAAGCGACAGATTGCCTACAGGGTGTTATCGATGTGTGGTTGAATGTGAAAGTCACACAAGAACTACAATGCTCCTTGTTTCGCATTAATTCGTCACCCCCCCTCATAGCGCCTTTGTTTGTCGTACTCTAAGAGTGCAGAGTGTATGCGTTCGGAAACGCAACCGGTTTTTGCCACCGAGCTTCGTAGGTATAAGCCTGAAAACCACACTATGCATTGTTTGCCGCTTGTATGCTGCCATAACCATAGTTGCAGAGATTTGTACCAAGTTGATGCCCGTGTTCCTCTGTAAATTCGCTGAAGGTGGTTTGGGATATTGTTTTCACTGAAGAGGAAAGGTATGGCGAATAGTATTACATCGGTAACACCTGCTATTGCGGAGTACTTGATAGCGACATTTGGCGCTGAGGACGAGTTTTTGAGTTCGCTGCGACGTGAAGCGTTGGAGCAAGATATTCCTGAGATCCATATTAGTCCGGAGCAGGGAAAGTTTCTTCAGTTTCAGTTGCGGGCTTTATCTGCACAACGCGTGATCGAAGTGGGTTCTCTCGCCGGCTACTCGGCTTTGAAAATGGCAGCTGCGCTGCCTGAGGGGGGTGTGATACACTGCTTGGAACTCAATCTTGACTACTGCGACTTCATACGTCGCAAAGCTCATCAATGCGGACTGAGTCATAAAGTGCAGGTTCACCACGGTCCGGCATTGGAGAGTTTGGAAGCTCTGCAGGAATCAGCTCCATTCGATTTTGCTTTCATCGATGCCGACAAGCCAAATTATCTCAACTATTTCAATACACTTTTACCAATGATGCGAGTTGGTAGTGTTCTATGTGCAGACAACACCCTGGCCTGGGGCGAGATTGCAAATCCTGAGACGGAGTTTGAGCCGCATAATGTGCGCGCGCTGCAGGAGTACAACCGTGTTGTGTCAAGCCATCCCCAAGTTCTTTCCACACTTGTTCCACTAGGGGACGGCATGACACTTTCGCTCAAACTGTCGTGATACGAATTCTGAACGATCTTTCTAGAGGCGGATAAACTCGACTCTTCTATTCTGAGCTTTAGCCTCGACCGAGCTTTCTTTCACTAAAGCTTTGGTACTGCCATATCCTTTCGAGATGAGCTGCTCGGCTGCAACTCCACGTTGAATCAAGGCGGCTTTCACAGCGTCGGCACGAGCTTGGGAGAGAATCATGTTTGCCTGAGCGTTGCCGTCACTGTCTGTATGACCTTGGATTTCGTATCGAGATTCGGGCACTTCCTTGAGCTTGTCTGCGATGTCGTTCAAGAGTGTTTCAGACGACTTCAGCAGCGTTGATTGTCCCACCTCGAAATGCAAGGCATGACTAATGTAGCGTCCACCTTTCCATTGCGTTCCCAGTTCAGCCCTTCCACCTCCGTTGGCAATACGGAAGTTCTTAAAGAGCATGCTCATGTTCGATGAAGCGTCGCCAACGAGCAGTAGTGAAGTGGGAGATTGATTCCATGCCGGCGAGGATAGCACAAACTCATGGTTGCAAAACACCTTGAGAACATTGTCTTCGAACTGCAGTTCTATGTGATGCCATCGGTCATAATACAACTCGTGCACAACACTTGCTGGCGTTGGAGTACTCACACGGTTGGAGCCCAGAGTTAGACTAAACTCATCGCGGTTCGGCGTGAAATGCGCAATCTCTGCTTTACCCATGAAGATCAGCGAAACTCCCGGATTTCCATCGTAACCGGCAGCCAACCAGGTGTCGAATTCAATGGTCCATCGCTTCCCAAGAACACTCTTTGATTTCATCTTGGGCGACATTTTCGTGTAATACTGATCGATTGACACACAACGCTCGTTGGCGTTGAGGATAACCGAAGCCTTACCTCCAAGAATCTTCCAGCCGGACGGAGCTGAGCTGAGCGCGTCCAAGGGACGATCGTCGAACAGTGTGGAGTCTCCGGGAACAAAATCATAGTGTGTCTCGCTTGATTGCGCTTGACCGATAACGCGTCCCATAAAAATCAAGGGAAATAGAAGCATGATGGTTCGTAGTGCAATACGCATACTGTATAGACTGATAATGAAAGATGCGATTCGAAATTGGTTATATTGAACGGCGACGGAAAGGACAAAACATCCGCCCACTTTCCGTCTTCAACACTCCGAATTCACTACATGATTGCTGAGCTTATTGCCTCCCTTAGCGAAGCGGAGCGCCGCAGCCTCGAGCTAAAGATTGCTGCCAAGCCGACGCAGTTACATCTTTTTATAGGCGAGTTGCTTCGCAACCCGCAGGCCACACAGAAAGAACTTCAAGAGAAGCTCGGCTTGGCATCCAACACGGTCTTTAAAAACTTAAGTCTAGCCAAGGACGAGATCTACGAGGTCATCAAAGAACATTTGCGCAATCCTTACGATGATCTGCTGCTGCCAAACCTCCTCTACAAACGAGGCTTGGGAACGCACGCGTCTAAACTGCGCATCAAGCTCGAGCAACAGTATGACCAACAAGGCTGGTGGAATGTCTTACAAGAATTCTACAGCATGGAGATGATTGTCGCTTATGCTGCCTGCGATATTCCGTGGCTCAGCGAGTTGCGAGACAAAGCAGCCAAAAACATAGAGCGCATGCGTGAGTTGGTGCTCGTGGGAAATGACATCATTGTCCTCATGGCGACGGTTGAGAAAGGCCGTCTGCTGGAAAAAGAGGTACCTGCTCTCGTGAAGAAACTCCGGGCTGCTTTGAAGCGCGCACAAAGTTTGGATCACCCTGTGCCAATTTTCAACGCCCTGCATTCACTCTTTGTCATCCATACCCAATACCTGATTGATGTCTCGAAGGCTAACGATATCATGAGCACGGTGCATGACTTAGTCAACAACTATGATGAGCGACTGATTCCCTATGCACGAAACGTTGCGTGGCTCAATACCATGGGCTTCTATGCAGAGTTTAATGTGGGCATATCTCCGGAGCAGTTTATCAAGAAAGCTGAGTCGGGAATTGCGAGCAGAAGTTTGCTCTTTGATGCTCAGGCTCTCTTGAGTATTTGCAGTTACCACTTTTTGGAGCGTGATGTAAAGCGCTTCGATGAAGCATTTAAGCGTTATACCGACCTCCCTTCTGAACAGAGCTTTGGTTACAAGAAGAACTATTTGAGCTGTCTTCATTCCTATCTTCACAATGACAGCGCTGAGTTTCAGCGACAACGCAATGAGTTCTATGCCCAAGAAGAGAATCGAGCCTACTCGGATTATGACCTTATGATCCGCTATCTGGAGATCTTGACCATCTTGAATCAGAAGCAATTTGAACTCGCAGAGGACAAACTGGAAGCAGCGAAAAAATTCGTCCGACGTCATTTCAGCGAGTCGCGCATCAAGCACGAGAAACACAATTGGGACCTGCTCACTTCGGCCATGGGACTCAAAGCGAAGAGTTCTACCGCAGAACCGGTTTTCCGAGTGACGCGCTTTCTACAAGCCGAAATGCGCAGCAAGAAGACGGGTAAACCATCATAGAAGAAGGGATGCGAGCGCCGCATGACCACCTTTGTTCCGGCCCCGTCGGCAGAGCCTTTTTGAGCATTTTGGCAGGATATCACAACGACAGCAGACATTCTCCCGACCGGTGGTGTGGCCCGCTATGCATGGTGTACCGGAGTTTTGGACAGTGCCGGGTCTATGACGACATCGACTAGAGTCCGTATCGGTTTATAGTGTGCAACTTCAAACTCCGGTAGAGAGTCGGCCAACTTTGCAACACTAGCATTACGACAAACGACTCCTTTGCCCCACCTTGAAATAGACTCATGTCTGCATCGCGACTGAAGACAAGGTGCTCAGACAGCGGAAAAATGTCTATTTTCGTTACGCAGCATCACTATCGCACCACGCGTATCATAGCGGCATGGTTCGACGTCTCAAACCCTTTCCTTTTATTAAACAACGTGACATGACAGAGTGTGGAACCACCTGTCTGGCCATGGTGTTTAAGTATTACGGACTTACCAATATTCAAGCGGCTCTGCGAGAGATCGCCGGTGTCAGCGCGCGCGGTTCTGATCTCTACACATTGTCACTGGTGGCCGAGCGCTTTGGCTTTCAAACGGAGGGGGCCCGGATCAAGTTTGATCATCTACAGAAGATCCCGCTGCCTTGTATCGCCCATTATGAGGGTAACCACTTTGTTGTTGTCTACAAAGCAACCGCGCACGATGTCTGGATTGCAGATCCGGCTTCAGACAAAGAACGACTGAGTAAAGAAGAGTTTCAAAGCAAGTGGAATGGAGTTGTCCTTGCATTGGATCCCGGAAAAGAAGTCTTTGCCTCGAAGGATGTTGTGGAAATCGCTGAACAGTATTCTCGGCGACAAAAGTTCGTCACTCGCGCCTTCTATTCCTCGCTGCTCTTTCCATTCCGAGCGGTTCTGCGCGACGTAGTCATCGCCTCTTTTGTCATGACCTTGTTGGCTTTGGCTCTGCCATTCTTGACACGCGTCGTTGTAGACAACGTACTGGTCTTCCAAAATCAAAACCTGCTTTACGCCATACTGCTGGCTATGCTGCTGGTTTTTGTGCTGCAGGTTGTGTTGACCTATGTGCGACATCTCCTATTCGCTCAAATGCGAATCGAGTTTGAGTTTGAGTTCTTCAGTCGCTTCTTTCGACACTTCACACAACTCACACAAGCCTACTTTGATTCTCACAAAAGGGAAGACTTCGTTCAGCGCTTTCAAGAGAATCTCAAGATCCGCAACCTCTTCAGTGCCGGAACTCTGCAGTCTGCCCTTGATGTTGTTCTCCTTTTCATACTGATACCGGTTCTTTTTAGCTTTCATACATCTCTAGCACTGTGTGCCACAGCTTTCCTCTTTGCGTTTATTGTGGCGACCGTGATTTTTACACCACGCATTCGTCGCCTGCAAGAAAAAGTCTTTCATGAAAACGCTAAGACAATGGGGTCGTTTCTCGACTCTTTGATTGGTATGCCGACTATTAAACTCCTCTCGGCAGAAACGCTGAAGTATTGGGAATGGCGGCACGTTTATAAACGCGCCCTCAACAAAGTCTTAAGCGCCTCTCAAAGCCAGATCATGCTCAATTCGGTTCTGCGCACGATCATCTTTAGCGGACAAGTCAGCATGTACTGGTATGGAGCTTATCTGAGCTTTCATGGCGAGCTGAGTATCGGCCAATACATTGCGTTCATCAGCATATTCAGTATGATGATGAATGCGGCAAGCACAGTCAGCGACTTATGGTTTGTGATTACCGACCTTAGTGTGACCTTTGCCCGTTTGAACGACGTGTTTATGCAGGAGCCGGAGAACGCAGATCTGGCAACGCAGCTCACCGAACTCCATGGGTCGGATATTGAGATCTCCTCGCTCACATTCTCCTACGACGAGAGCGACCATGTGGCACTTCGTAACATTCAGCTACGTATCGCCGCAGGTGAGCATATCGGTGTGGTCGGACGCAACGGTAGCGGTAAAACGACTCTTGCGAAGTTACTGGTTCGACTCTATGATAACTATCAAGGTTCTATCAGCATTGGTGGAACAGAGTTGCATAATCTGCATCCGCAGTACCTGCGACAAAAAGTCGCAATGATTCCGCAAGACGTGCATCTCTTTAATGGAACCATTCGCGACAACATCGCAATGGCGCGTCCCGATGCTACTATGGATGAGATTATTGAGGCTGCACGAAAAGCAGAGCTGCATGATTTTGTCAGCAGCATGTACCTAGGCTATAATCAGAAGATCGGTGAAAGCGGATCGGGTCTCAGTGGTGGTCAACGTTTGCGCATCGCCTTTGCTCGATTGTTCTTGACGAATCCGGATATTATTATTCTCGACGAAGCAAGTTCGGCGCTGGATGTCATTGCCGAACAGAAGATCATGCAGCGGGTACACGAACATTTTAAGAGCGCCACCATTATCTCAATCGCACATCGATTGAGCACCTTGCAAAAAGCTGATCGTATCGTTGTTCTCGACGCTGGTCAACTCGTTGAACTTGGTACACACGAAGAACTCGTGCAGAAACAAGGTACCTACTTCCGTTTTGTAAAAACCTATGTCGACTTCTAAGCAGATACTCTGCTCAGAAGTACAAAGTTGTCGGGCAGCGAAAAGTGCTCCGGGAGGCTCGGTTTTTTAGCTACTAAAGCTTGCTGCAAACCGTCAAGGCCTCCGCGACGTCCAAGACTTTGATCATCATCGCATTGAACCATGAACCTCAGAACAACACAGACTTGCGAACAGAGCCCGGATGCAGGGGCTTTAGCGGGCATCGCGAATGTCCTAAAGTCTGTCTGTATATGCGACAAAGCAGCGATGCGGTTATACCACTGTGTTAGAATCACGTTTCTCATGCTGATACTGCTTAGCTGCAGTATGAACGCGCAAAAAGCCGGAAAGCGTGATGCAGACCCGGATCCTGAGGATTTCTTGATGATGGATAAAGAAGCCGTTCTGGATCGTCCTTCTCTACAAAAAGCATTCGTATATCCTGATTCAGCTCGTAAAGCCGGTTTGCAAGGCAAGGTTGTCGTTAAAGTATTGATCGGCAAAAGCGGTAAAGCTGAGCGTTACCTCGTTGTTGAATCGGTACATCCCCTTCTCGACAGCGCCGCGGCACGCGCCGTCATGAGCGCAAACTTTAGTCCCGCCGGATATGCAGGCGAGAATATCAAGAGCTGGATGGAAGTTCCTATAACGTTTAAGATGAATGCCGGACGTTCTCAGCCCGTGAAGATTCAAGGTGATATTGAAGGTGATGGGTACCAGCGCAGCCAGTTCGACACCAAAGTCTTCTACGATGCGTTGGATAAGAATCTTCTTCAAGCACTGAAACAGCCGACAATCAATGTTTCGATTACTGTTGATGCGAAAGGACGTTGCACTGCGGTACAGAGTCCCGGTGTGCTACCCGAAGCCGTACTGAACAATATTCGTCAAGCCTTGCAACAGCAGCAATTTGTACCGGCATTGAGAGATCGAGTAGTTGCGGAAGATCACTTGACCCTTATCATTGAGACGCAAGCACGATAGAGTTAGAGTTAAGTATCACGTGGCCTAGTTTTAGCCTAACTCTAACACCTTGTCTGCAATCCTGCTCAACGCCGTTTTGAGATCGCTAAAAATCACACCCCACAGTACCATACATGACATCAGATCAGCAAGCGGCTGCGCAGCAGCCGGATGAAGAACATACATCTCGCTCACTTCAGCAATCCGGAAACATCGAGCAGAGTTCAGGGTTGCAGAAACGCAGCATGCCGAGACGTCGCTTTTTGACCGGTCTTGGTTGGACGTTGGGCGCAGGAGGCATTGGATTTCTCGGTCTCACAAGCATCGGTGGAGTGCAAGCACAAGGTCTGCTGAATATCGTGCGAAGCGCATTGACGCATAAACACAAGGTCGACAACCAGCCACCTGCACTTGCGGTACACACACGGAGTTTTGCTTCGGAGCAATGTGTAAAGTGTTTGGTTCTGGGTGATTGGGGTACCGGTGATGCGTTTCAAAAGCGAGTGGCTCAAGCGATGGCAATAGTTGCCGAACGGGAGCATCCGCAGTTTGTCATTAGCACAGGAGACAACTTCTATCCTAGTGGAGTTGAGTCGGCCGAAGACAAACAATTTCAGACCAAATGGAAAAACGTATATAACGCCTCCTCGCTGAACATCCCATGGATTGTAAGTCTTGGAAACCATGATTATCGCAAGAGTGCGGAAGCACAAATAGCCTATTCAAAGAAGGACTCCATGTGGCTTATGCCTGCTCGGTATTATACCATCCGGCGTCAGGAAGGAGAGATAAGCTGCGAGGTCTTTGTGTTGGATACCGAGGGATTGGTTCACGGTTCCAAAGCCGAAATCCGCACCCAACTCGAGTGGTTTGAACAGTCTTTGAAGTCTTCGAACGCGATGTGGAAAATTGCGGTAGGTCACCACATGATTCGCTCTCACGGTGCCTACGGTGACCAATCGTTTATGCTCAATTTGGTAAAACCCTTGCTTGACCGGTATGGAGTACAGGTCTACCTGAATGGTCATGACCACGATCTGCAATATTTGAAAGCGCCGGAAGACAGCTTCATATGCGTGATATCGGGTGCAGGAGGGGGGGCTAGAAATACTTCGTATGGAAAAAATACGCGTTTTGCTGCCACAAATGGCGGGTTTGTGTATCTGGCCGCAACCAAATCTGTGCTTCACCTCGAGTTCTACAACGCTGAGTCGGAAGCTTTGTTCGCAGAAGATGCGGTACGACGAGGCTAAAGTGCGATCAATCTATGAGGAAAGAGGGGGGGGGCTATATTGCTGGTGCATCGGCTGGGTCCTACTCGTACCTAGAACTCATCCTCGAGTATATGCAGAATGATTGCCCGCTTGTTCGATGAGCAGCACAGGTGTAGCACCGTAGGGCTTATTGAATAGCTCATGAGCTCTTGGAAGCTTGCAAACTGGTCCATTTGTTGCATACTCTGCGTATGTACGCTATGTTAGTGTGCGTGCCGGCAAGTGCACTTCAACGGAATGAGCAGGCCGAACAACAAGTATCACCCAGGAAATCAGCCACGTGGCACAAGAATCACACGAAGAATCACCATCAGCGCGTCCGGACGCACAAGAGGCCGGTGCGCAGCCGAACCGAAACAAGCGAAACCGATATGGACGTCGTAACGATCGACGCCATGGCGGCTCACGTAAGAATGAACAACGCGAAGGCTCCGAAACAGGTCGAAACGACGCTGATTTTCGCGAAAACACAGATTCCATGGTAGCCGAGTTGCGTGAAGGAGCTGAGGATACGGCGATCGAAAGCACAGAAACACCAAAGCGTCAGGACCGTTCAGAGCGACGTCCACGTCAAGACCGTGGAGAGCGATTCGATCGATCGCAGCGTGGACCTCGTTCAGCTAAGCCATCCATCAGCGTCGTCATTCCTTTGTTAAACGAAGAGGAATCGCTGAACGAACTTGCGGCCAGATTAGCTCCTGTGTTGGAAACGGAGAGCGCAGGTCGTTATGAGGTCATCTTTATCGACGACGGCTCAACGGACTCATCGTTTGAAGTATTGCGAGCATTGAATCGTCGCAACGGACGTTTTCATGCCCTTCGCTTTCGTCGCAACTACGGAAAGTCGGCAGCATTGGCAGTGGGCTTTGCAGCGGCAAAGAATGATGTCGTGATAACCATGGACGCCGATCTGCAAGATGATCCTTTGGAGATACCCAATCTTGTTGCAAAGATCAATGAAGGCTATGACTTAGTCAGTGGCTGGAAAAAACGTCGCAAAGATCCTCTTGAGAAACGTCTTCCTTCGAAGTTCTTCAACTTTGTGACCTCGACAGTCAGCGGTATCAAGCTTCACGATTTCAATTGCGGATTAAAAGCCTATCGCAAAGATGTCATCAAGACTGTGCAAGTCTATGGTGAAATGCACCGTTACATTCCTGCTCTTGCTCACTGGGAGGGCTTCCGCATTGCTGAGCTACCGGTAACGCACCACGCGCGAAAGTTTGGAAACTCTAAGTTTGGTTTTAGTCGATACTTCAAGGGCTTCTTGGACTTGTTGACCGTGGTGTTTACGACGCGCTTCATTAAGCGACCCTTACACTTGTTTGGAACACTGGGGGCACTCTTTACACTCGTTGGCTTTGGTATCGACCTGATGCTCAGTATCGAGTGGTTTTTGCATCAAACCTCACTTACAAATCGTCCGCTGATGCTGATGGGCGTTGCCTTCATCATTGTGGGTGTGCAGTTGATTTCTATCGGTTTGATTGGGGAAATGATCGTAAAAAACAACCTCTCACATGCCGAGTACAGTATCAAAGAACGTCTATAACGTAGTGGCAGGCACGGGCATATTTGGGAGTTCTATGCTACGGCCGACATGGTTTTTTGGCATTGCGCATCGGATTATGAATTCATGGAATCATGATATAGTATATTGCAAGCAGAGCCCATTTCCCACACTGAACGCCAACTCTTTCATGATTTCTCGCATCCTACGTACCACCGTAACGCTTGTAGCGTTTCTGAGTTCAGTGCTGCTGACAGCGCAGGATCAAACGATACCTGCCATTGCCGTGCCTGCACAGATCACGACAACGGCAAAGAGTCAGACCATCGTGAAGGGCGCATCAAACAACGACTACTTCAAACTTGAGCTTGGATTCAGTGCCATGTTTTTGGGTGCTGATCAAGGTGCAACCAAGTCGATCTTCTTGCCCAAGAACGATACTGCTTATGTAACCGGATCCAGCTTTTTCGGCGCACAATCCGGCTTAAGTGTGCGCGCCAACTTTGAATTAGGCGCGAACAAACGTATCAACATCCCTGTCGGCATCGACTACACCTTCTTTAGCGGCTCACAGCGTTTGCCCTCAGCTACAATCATTCAGCACGGCAATGTCAGCGTGAATGTGTTGACCTTGGTTGCGGGTGGACAGTACCGTCTTGTAGACTTGCCACTTGCCAACGCATTTCTCTACGCCGGAGCTGAGCTTCGCGAGTCCTATTGTCCCGGACCTCGTTTTATTTATGAAGAGTCAGACACACTCGACCCCAAAGTGAGTCATGTGGTGATGGACTCAACACTTAAAAGTGATGTCTTCCGCTTTGGTGGAGCACTGCGCTTTGGCTGTCAAGGGGAACTCAGTGATGCTTTGTGGATCAACGTCAACGTTGCCTACGGAATCAACAACCTTCTTGGACGTGATGATCGCAGTAGCGGCCCTGAGCGTCGCGGACAACTTCTTACCCCTTCTCGTGTAAACGAGACAAACGAAGCTTTCTCAAAGTTCCTGCAGTTTGGTATTTGGCTGCAGTATCGTCTCTAACCATGTCTGACTTGCTCCCGGTCTATAAACGCGACTGCATCCATTTCCGTGGCGATATTCCTTGCGCTCCTCATAAAAGCACAGGTGTCCACTGTGAAGATTGCCTGCATTATCATTCTCAAGTTGGTTCGATCCTCATTATCAAACTTGGTGCAACCGGAGATGTCATTCGCACGACGCCTTTGCTGCACAAGCTGTTGAGCGAATATCCCAATCATGCCATCCACTGGCTAAGCTACTCTCCGGAAGTAGTTCCTTCGGTCGTGCACAAAGCGATGCGCTTCAATGCCGAGTCGTTGTTGACCATTGAGGAAACACCCTATGATCTGCTTATCAATCTGGATAAGGATCCGCAAGCCTGCGCATTGGCGAATCGAGTAAAGGCCGGACGAAAGTTGGGTTTTGTGCTTCGTGATGGCAAACCGGCTCCTGCAAATCCGGAAGCGGAACACAAGTTTTTGACAGGTTTGTTCGACGACGTCAACCAAGCCAATACAAAATCATATCCTGAAGAGATATTTGAAATCTGCGGGTGGACTTTCAACGGCGAGGAGTACATCCTGGATCGTCCGAAGTCAAACCGCTTTATGGATATGCGCAATGGTCGACATGTAGTTGGCCTCAACACAGGCTGCGGTGAACGATGGACGTCACGTCGCTGGCCTGAAGAATACTGGATTGAGCTCGTGCGCACACTCACGCACAAGGGTTATACCCCCTTACTTCTGGGTGGAAAGCAAGAACATGAGTTCAATACACACCTTGCTGCCTCAAGCGGCGCTATGTACTACGGACACTTTCCGATGGATGAGTTCATTGCCTTGATGGACTCATGCGATACGGTAGTTACGACCGTAACCCTCGCTATGCACATCGCCATTGCTCTCAGCAAGAATGTGGTACTCATGAACAACATCTTTAACCCCAAAGAGTTTGAGCTGTATGGAAGAGGCCGCATCGTGGCACCGGCCAAGGAATGTCACTGCTTCTTCCGAGGCACCTGTACAAACGCCGAGTACTTCTGTATGAACACTTTGAGTCCGTCCATGATTATGGACGCCATCTCGACATCGCACGCTCATCATCAGAAAGTCTGAAGAGTAAAACACGGAGCACACATCTATAGCTCAAGTGACGTCACGTTTTAAGTAGCTCCTCCGAAGGCGACGTCGCATGCGCTCATGTATCAAACGAGAGTGTTCTTTGTTATGCTCCGCTTCGCGGAGCCGGGTATTGCTTGCATTCTAAGCATCTAAGAACATACTGAGACGAATGCAGCTTCAATCCTGTCGTTCGTACTGTCGGTTGTCAGTCTAGTAGTGCAGAGTCATCACCTGCGGATTTCGGTTCTTGAGCACTTCTATTCAATAAACATTTGCTAGCTTGACTTGAAGGATTGTTCAGGGCGGAGAACCAATTGTAACACAACAACGAGGAGTCTACAATGCTACTTGGTTTATCATCGGGAGCGTTGGATCAGCGATTCGCAGCGCAGCGAGATTCTCTATGGTGTTGGGCTGCATCGTTACAGATGATTTTTCACCATTATGGTGTTCGACTACCTCAAGAGCGTATTGTTAAAGAGGTGTTTGGTTCGACTCCCTGGGGTACGGCACCCAATAAACCGGCGGACTTCTTACACATAAGCAAGGTTTTGAACAGGGGCGGAGTCGACAGTGTCGGACGACGTTTCCATGTAAAAAGTATGCTTATGCCGGGTGCTCCCAATACAGAAACGTTGGCTGAGGAGCTGTCTGCGCAGCGTCCTGTACTACTCAGTTACCAGAGTCGTCCGCGCATGAACCACGCCGTGGTCATCACGGCCATGGAACTAAGTGCACAACAGAATGGATTAGTCTTCAAGCGTATGGTTGTGAGAGATCCCAACCCCAAAGCGCAAAACCGGGCACTGAAAGGACGTCGAGAAGTGCGTCCGTCGACACTTCTGTCAAAAGCGGCTGCTCATTGGATCATCCGCGTTTGGTAAGTCAATCGAAACAAATGATTTAGAATTAGAAGAGAGAGGCTCTCGCGAGAGGATATTCTGCCGGGCAGATCACAACATTCTCCGTGGAGCTACGTCATTCACTACATGAAGCTGTGGACAAAATTTAATCCACGCTCTTCTCGGAGATCATCTATCAGCGACGATCATTAACTATTTTTGTCATCTCAACAGGGTCGAACGTGCAGGATAGTAATAGCTGTCTGAATTCGCACCCACGATATTCCAAAGCATTCGGAGAAACTATGCAAGCTACTCAGCCTATTCACGTTACAGACGATTCATTCAAGACCGACGTCTTGGATTCCACCGAACCCGTACTCATCGATTTTTGGGCTGCATGGTGTGGTCCTTGTCGTATGATTGCACCGATCATGGACGAATTAGCCACTGAACTTGAGGGCAAGGTGAAAATCGCGAAGGTAGACGTGGACAACAATCCTCAAGTCTCATTGGAATACGGCATTCGTTCGATTCCTGCCTTGTTGCTTTTTCACGGTGGCAAGGTTGTGGACAACATCGTAGGCTTGGTACCCAAGAACTACATTCTTGAGCGTTTGGAACCCTACATGAACAAGTAAAACGTGCCGGTGTCAATCATAAAGAGTACAGCACCAATGAAAAGGACCGCGAGCACTAGCTTCCGGTCCTTTTTTCGTTGTCTGTCTCCGTACTTTTGTAGCGCACGAATGCTTCATTCATAGAAGCAAGGCAGCCAAGAGGGCGCGCGCAGCGCGACCATAGTTCTTCATCTCTTTCATCTCTCGCAAGACTAACGTGGCACGTCCTACACTTCTCACGACAGAACAGATTGAAGAACTACTGCGCGAGCATGCATTGTGGAGAAGCACGGATGCGAGCATTCACCCTCAGTCGATCGTGCGTGAACTGCATGCGGTGGACTGGATGTCTGCTTTGGCATTGGTAAACGCCATAGCCATCGCGGCCGATACCATGGATCATCATCCTGACATCTTCTTATACGGATGGAACAAGATTCGTGTCAGTATCAGCACACATGATCAAGGAGGATTGACACTCCTTGATTTTGCATTGGCAACGAAAGTGGACGAATTGGCATTGCAGTCTGAGAACGCCCATAAGAACGACTAACAAGAACACGGGCTCGTGGTACAAGCACGAGCAGTATAAAACAGCATCTTCTCACCAATCTTGAATCATTATGACACCTGCAATTCTTGATGCACACGCACGACAAATCCTCGACTCACGCGGAAATCCAACACTGGAAGTTGATGTGTTGTTGGAAGATGGAACCATGGGTCGTGCTGCCGTTCCATCCGGTGCAAGTACCGGAGAACACGAAGCGGTAGAGTTACGCGACGGAGATAAATCCAAGTACTTGGGAAAGAGCGTCCAAAACGCCGTCAACAATGTGAACACTATTATTAACGAGCACATCGTTGGCTTGGATGCCAGCGAACAGTCGCAGATTGACCGTATTATGCTGACCTTGGACGGCACAGAAAACAAAGGCAAGCTTGGCGCGAATGCCATACTTGGTGTTTCTTTGGCTGTAGCCAGAGCAGCTGCCGGTTTTTATGGAATGCCGCTGTATCGTTACATCGGTGGTACGAATGCACGGACCTTGCCTGTACCGATGATGAACATTTTAAATGGTGGACGTCACGCTGACAACAACGTCGACATTCAAGAGTTTATGATTATGCCTCTTGGTGCCCCCAGCTTCAGTGAAGCATTACGTTGGGGGACTGAGATTTTTCACACCTTGAAAGGTGTACTCAAGGCTAAGGGACTCAACACTTCTGTTGGTGATGAAGGTGGTTTTGCACCTTCGCTCGCGTCCAACGAAGAAGCATTGGATTCTATAATGGAGGCCATCAGCAAAGCCGGCTATACTCCGGGTGAACAAATTGCTCTCGCACTCGATGTGGCAGCAAGCGAGATGTACGACAATGGCAAGTACAAATTCTATAAGTCCTCTCAGAAGGTTGTAAGCGTCGACGACATGATCGCTTGGTACGACAAACTCTCCCTCGATTATCCCATTGTATCAATCGAGGATGGTCTGGGTGAAAACGACTGGGCAGGATGGAAAGCGTTAAGTGATGCCATTGGTTCCCGCGTTCAGTTAGTAGGAGATGATTTGTTCGTAACGAATCCGCTCTTCTTGAGTCGCGGTATCAACGAAGGCGTCGCAAACTCAATCCTGATCAAAGTCAATCAAATTGGAAGTCTAACAGAAACATTGGATTGCATTGCACTCGGTGCTCGTCATGGTTATCGTAGTATTGTATCTCACCGCTCCGGTGAAACTGAAGACTCCACGATAGCTGATATTGCAGTGGCTACCAATGCCGGACAAATCAAAACCGGCGCTCCCTCACGCACAGATCGAGTTGCCAAATACAACCAACTGTTGCGCATTGAAGAAGAATTGGGAGCAGATGCTCTGTATCTGGGGCACGACGCACTCTAAACTTCCTACAAGCATTCAGTTTCCATAAGAAGAATCCCGTGTAGGCCCAAGCCCTGCTCGGGATTTTTTGTTGTTCGAGAATTCGGCTGAAGATGTCTTCATTCTACAGTATCTTGAGTAGAACGTAGTGAGCTGCAAAGTGTACGGGCCAGGTACCTGCGGCTAATTCATGGTTTGTATCATTCTTAAAAGGGGTTTAGCATGAAGCGATTTTTTATGCTTTCACTGGTCGTGTTGTTGACTCTTGCTTATACGAGTGCACGGGCAAGCGGACCAATCGATCAGGGTTCGTGGATCATCGATGGTAATGTCGGTTTGAACGCAAGTTTATCGGGTGGTGGCGGTACTACCATCTACCTCCAGCCATCTGCTATGATGTTTATCCAACAACGATTGGCGTTGGGTGGGGACTTCATCCTGAATGCAGGGGGCGGTACTACAACATTTGGTCTGGTGCCTACGGTCGCCTACTTTTTTGGTGATACACGTGGCAAAGGATTCCCATTTATTCGAGGTGGACTCGGTTTCTCCAGTACAAGCAATGGCTCCGGTACAAGCTTTACTTCGGTTGACATCATGTTCGGAGGAGGTTATGCACTGCTTATCAGCAAAGAAGTCTTCTTGAATTTCTCCGGTACCATGAATATCTACACGGCTGACGCCAGTGGTACGATTCTTAACCTCAATGGCGGCGTTGGTGTCTTCTTGTACTAAACATGTCGCAACAGGATAACCCTGTCCCTGTCGACACGCTCCACTGCACCGTCGTTCATCTATCCAGAAAAACAAACCCTGCAACCAAATCAAGTTGGTTGCAGGGTTTCATTTTTTGTGATGATAGAGAAGCCAAGTGTTCAGTCGTCCGACACGTCTGACCGCAGTGCACTGTCCCTGAACGGGGAGTTGATTTCGTGAATCTTCATTGCTTTAAACGCCAGAGCCACTGCGATACTTAGCACCGCAATCGCGCCGAAGGCAATAAGGCCCGGTCGATCCAAGAAGATGAAAAAGTCATACAGTCCGTGGGCTACTACGGCAGACATCAAAGCAGTAAACATCAGAGCGGTACGATCGCGGGCAAACTTTGCCAATCCCATGAAGTAGCCCATGAACACGGCGTTGGCTGCGTGCGCGGGAACAGCGGTGAACATGCGACGAAGAGCGATGTTCACGGGATCACCGATACGATTATCGAAGACGTAGAGTAAGTTTTCCAAGGTCGCAAAGCCCATTGCAATCATCACCGAGTAAGTGATACCGTCGAATGGTTCATTGAAGTCTCGTTTATTCCACGCGAGATAGCGTAGCACCATATACTTCGAGAGTTCTTCGCTCAGAGCAACCACAAAGAAGGCATGAACAAAAATCGTAAAGACATTAAGGGACTTCTGAAATCCGAGACGTTCGATGCCTAATTGGATGGCAACAGGAGGCACAATTGAGACCATGCCAGCAATGAAGCAGGCTGCAAGTAAAGCGTGAGGCTCGCGCTCGTGACGGTCACGACGATACACAAGGTATGCAATGAGGATGCCCGGAAGAACACTCAAAGCAACTTGGGCGAAAATGTCCCAAAACGAGTTGTTCCAGAATAGGTCTTCAATCATCACGGGCAATGCCACAGCATGCTATGCTCTGGCCACTCCATCGGTTGGACGTACGACTTGACTGACTTCCTGCACAATGTCGTCTGCCGTGTTTTTGGCACTTTCAGCCAAAGCTTCGGCACGTGATGCAAGAACTTCCGCTGATTCCTCCAATTTGTGTTTAGCGTGTGCGGCTACTTCTTCTGCAGAGTGCAATGCTGCATTGGCGAGTTCACCTGCACTATGAGCAACGTCATGCACTGTTTCTTGCATGCTCTTTGATACAGCAACCATACCTTCTGCAAAACGCTGCTGCATTTTCTCTTTGGGAATACGTACCACATTCGTGGCAAGGTGAAGCTTTTCTAAGATGCGGATCACGTAGGCGCTGACATCGATCTGCCACCACTTCATACCATGAAAAGCGCTGGTAGGAAAAGCATGGTGATTGTTATGCCAACCCTCACCCATTGCCAAGATGCCAATGATCATACTGTTGCGACTTTGATCTGTGGTGTTGAACATGCGTCCACCAAAAACGTGACACCATGAGTTCACGCACCATGTCACATGCGAGGTCAAGAATATGCGCACGAGTCCGCCCCAGAGGAGTCCCTCCCAGCCACTCACAGCAAAGGGTATGGCTAAACCAAGTATTGTCCACAGATGAAATGTCTTATCAAAAAACAGTGCCATGCGATCGTTCTCAAAGCGCTTTCCGAAACGGGAACGAATGGCATTCACATCTTCAAAACTCATGTCCATCATCCACTCGAAATGCGCATGAATGAAACCCAGCACTGTCGGACTATGTGGATCGCCTTCTTCATCCGAGTAAGCATGGTGCTTGATGTGTACAGAGGCCCAGGAAATTGCGGGACCTTGTAGGGCCATGGATGCACCTGCCAAGAACAATGCACGAATAGCCGGATGTGGTACAAAACTGCGGTGTACCAACATGCGATGATAGCCAACCGTCACGCAGAGTTGGATAAGTGCCGCATAGACAAGCGCGAAAAGCACAGGAAACTGTGCTGAATGTCCGTTTAGAAGCTCCCAGATTGCAAAGGCAGTACCCAGAGCCGGGACAATGACAAGGAAACCGACGTATAAATAACTAATATGCAGTCTTTGGCGTGTGGAACCCATTCAGCGTAAATTGGTGCGATAGTGTATAATCCAAGCGATCAGCCACAAAGATACACAAAAGCCGCACGGTGTATGGGGCGGCAGATCTTCCTTAACAAGCCCCTGTTGAAGGGTGTACAGAGACCATGAACAATAAAAACGAACTCGTTGAAATCCTCGAAGAAATGGCCGTATTGATGGAATTGGGCGACATGAACGCCTTTAAAACCAAAGCCATTCAAAACGGCGCTCGCGTGCTTGACAAAGCGTCCATCAGCTTGGAAGACGCTGCGGCAGATGCCACCCGGGCCACCCAGGCGGGACTCGGTAAAGGCATCCAGGAAATACTCCGCGAGTTTGTGAGTACAGGTGCTGTGGCGGAACACCAACGTTTGAAAACCCTCATTCCGGAAGGGGTGTTTTCATTGACCAAGCTCCGTGGTGTTGGAGCAAAGAAAGCAAAGGCTTTGCATGAGCACTTAGGCATCAATAGTATTGGTGAACTTGAGCAAGCCTGTCGCGAAAACCGCTTACTTGAGCTCAAGAGCTTTGGCGCCAAAACGCAAGCCGCTGTCTTAGTCGCCATTGAAACGTGGAATTCAGCCCAAGGACGTCTACTCCTTCATCGCGCCACCGCGATGGCCGAGGAGCTGCGTCAAGAGTGTTTGCACCATGGCGCCGTTCGAGTTGAGCGGAGTGGAGAATTAGCTCGCTGGTGCGAAGTCATCAACGAAATCTGTTTGGTATGTCAGTCATCGGATTCGGCAACACTCTGTGCGCACTTTGGCGTAGCGGCAGATACACAAGAGATCAATGTCCTTCGCGACGGAATGCGTGTGCGAATCATCGTGTGTGGCGAGGATACCTTTGAGCGAGAGCTATTCAGATCGAGCTGTGCAGCAGACTTCCTGCGCGCATTCGAGCAAGAGTTCAGTGTTCCCGGCGGACTCGACCGTGCGGGCATATTTGCGCACAACAAATTGAGCGTCGTATCGCCTGAGTTATGCGAAGATCCTTCGATTCTGCAGCGTGCAGCCGAACACGATCTGCCGGAACTCGTCGAAAACCGTCACATGAAGGGAATGCTCCACATCCACACACACTGGAGCGATGGCGTCCATTCCTTACGAGAAATGGCACTGGAGGCTAAAGACTTGGGCTTCGAGTACATTGCGGTATGCGACCATTCAAAGACAGCTTTTTATGCAAACGGACTCAGCGTTGACCGCGTCTTGATGCAGCATGAAGAGATTGACAAGCTTAATGCGGAGAACCTCGGTATTCGCATTCTCAAAGGTATCGAAAGTGATATCCTGAGCGATGGATCCTTGGATTATGAAGAAGACATCCTGCAGCGTTTTGATATGGTTGTGGCCTCAGTGCACTCAGCCTTCAGCCTGGCGAAAGAGGTTCAGACCCAGCGCATTATCAATGCCATTCGAAGTCCGTACACGACGATTGTTGGACATCCTACCGGTCGACTTCTGCTTTCACGTAAGGGTTATGAGTTGAACATCGAGGCGATACTCGAGGCTGCTGCCGATACCGGAACCGTAATCGAACTCAATGCCAACCCGCATCGTTTGGACCTGGATTGGCGCTTTCATCAGCGAGCGGTGGACTTAGGAGTAAAGATTGCCATCAATCCGGACTCTCATCAATGTGCAGCACTGAAGGAAGTGTTTATCGGCGTTGGTGTCGCCCGCAAGGGCATGTTGCGTCCAAGCGACGTCCTCAATACGCTGTCCCTCAGTGAATTTCAGAACTTCTGCGCGGATCTGCGCGTCCGCAAATCCTCTATGAACTAATGGTGCCGGCTGAACGTCGCAGCTAGCGGACACCGCGTCGGTTGTATTTTTGCTGCTTGTCTTCGCTGCTAAGTCGCGAAGAGGGGAGCCGAACCACTCCTGCGCTAAACCGTTCGAACATCACCTGTAGGTCTCTATTTATGACGCTGAAACACGTTCGCGAGCAGCGACTCTTCGTTGTTGCTCTCTTATTGATTCTCATCGATCAAGTCACCAAAGTGTGGATCAAAGGATTTCACATTTTGGGTTTGGTGCATGAAGGCATGCCACTGGAAAGCAGCAGACAGATCTTCGGCGAGTTGCTTCGCTTTAGCTACGTGGAAAACCCCGGGATGGCTTTCGGCGTGTCGTTCGGAAGCGCAAAAATCTTCCTTAGTCTCTTCTCAATCATAGCCGCCGGAGGTTTGGCGTGGTACCTCCACAAGCTGCGTCACTCGACGATATGGGTGCAACTGGGTGTGATGCTTCTGCTAGCCGGGGCGGTGGGAAATTTGATTGACCGCGTTTTCTATGGATTGATCTACAACGAAGCACCGTTGTTTTACGGCAAGGTTGTGGATTTTATCGATGTGGATTGTCCTGATTTTAGTCTCTTCGGACACAGCTATACCCGTTGGTGGGTCTTCAATGTTGCGGATGCCTGCGTGAGCTGTGGTATAACGCTCCTTGTCTTGTTCAATCACAAGATTCCAACGCTCAAGAGTCTTGACAGTCGCTTCCATGTGTCGAACGATGAAATACACATTGAGGAGTACAATCCCCAATGGGCACATGAATTCGCAGAACTTAAGACGGTGCTGGAACGTAGCCTGGGCGGCAAAGCGCAAAGCATAGAGCATGTCGGTAGCACTTCGATTCCCGGTTTGGCTGCCAAGGCAGTAATGGATGTCGACATCGTCATCGCTGAACAGAGCTCGTTGGATGAGATTCGTACCACCCTTGAAGCATTGGGTTATGTGTATGAGGGCGATAAAGGTATTCCCGGACGTGAAGCATTCCGTCAGAGCGACTCCATGGTTCCGCATGGTAGCGGTCACCGATGGATGCGTCAACATATGTACGTCTGTGCCTCCGACTCTCTAGCCCTGGCTGAACACCGACAGTTCCGTGAGGCGCTTCTGAACTCAAGCGAGCTTCAAGCACAATACGTGGCACTCAAACGTGAATTGGCAGAGAAGTTCCGATTGGATCGCGAAGCCTATACTAACGGAAAGGCCGACTGGATTCGCTCAGTTCTGTCCGCCGCCACTACCACAACTCCCAGTGTGGAAAACAGCCCGGAAGAAGCGTCCGACACGGCTGCAACCGACCAAAGTGACGAGTCGGAGAGCGAAGATTTTAAATCAGTGTAAACACTCTTAAATAGGCTTCTTAGGCTCCTTGAAAAAAAAATCTAAGAGCTTGAAAAAAATGTTTGTGTAGAAGTGAAGTCCTTTTAATTTCGCATCGAGGCTGTTCTTGAAACGCCTCCTTTCGTTGTGGTGGTGAAAGGTGAGAAGGGGAGTGCCCCTTGACGAGTGGTGACGTCAAGGGGTATCTCATTTCTAGCCGAACCGAAGCTTCCACACTCTCGCCTCCTTGAATTCCCCTCAATTTCGCATCCTCCACTGTCAGATTTTCTACGCTGTCCAGACTTGCTGACAAGCGCACAAACACTAGTGTTGAGGGCAACGGCGCATCTTCAAATGTGAAATATTTGTGAAGTCACTGTGGAGAACTGTACCGTGTCGCAGGCACAACGCGAAGCGTTGTGGCTAACAAAAAATCACTCGCAGAGACGTCTTTTTATACCGGCTTGCAGCCCTTCGGGCAGCTGCGCCAAGGAGCGAAGCAGGACCTTAGCGCTTCGCTACACGGACGTTCCACATGGAAGTATCGCGTGCAGTAGCAGTGGTAGCTCTGATTGGAGGCTATTGTCCGGTATCCCGGGCTAATGTCTTCCATTCCGGGTTGTCTTCTCGATCTCCGTAGGCCTAGAGTGACAGGGACACGATTGTTTCAACGTCCGGCCCTATGCGTACAGAGGCAACGTTAACAGAGCAGTTCTCGAACGACGCATGAGCTGTGTTTTTCGACATCTGGAGCTGTGCTATGAAGAACCGAGAACAAGGTCTCAAAACCCGAGGTCAGGGCTGAATTGGTTGTCCCTAGTAGCCCAATGTTTTTATCAGGAAGGTCACAGCGAAAACGAGCATAAAGACGCCGTACATGCGTTCCAGGCTTTGGTTACGGAGACGCAAGGCTAAGCGAGCCCCGAGCATGGAGAATGGGATTGAACTCAGAGCGAGAAGGAGTGCAACGGACCAGTCGACATGTCCGAGTAGGGAATGCACGATCGTGCCGGGCAGTGCAAGTCCGGCTACACAAAAGAGAGAAGAAGCCAAGGCTTTCTTCAGAGGCATGCGAACGAAGCGTACAAAAGCGGGCACCATAACAATACCTCCACCAACGGCGAGCAGACCGGAGAAGACGCCTGTGATACAGCCAATGGCGAGGAATCGTGCAGGCGAATAGAAGGACTCATGTTCGAGGTCTTCTCGTAAGAGCCACGAACGAACGAGGAAACTGACTGCCACATAGAGCATGACTGCAGCAGTGGCGATCATAAGCGTATCAGACTGTACAAAGTGCGAAGCGTAGCTGCCAAGGATGTTCAGCGGAACGGCGCTGGCTAAGACCCAGCCTACGGCACGGAAGTCAACGAGCGAGCGCTTATAGTAGGAGTAAGAACCACTTAGGGCTGAGGGTATTGAAGCCGGTAGCGGTGAAGCCAGAGCAAGGATCGCACTCAAGCCTCCAAACATCTTGAGCAGTGGCGTGGCGATCAAAGCGCCACCGATACCGAAGAGTCCGGAAGACAGACCAATGACTATTCCAATAGCCAAGTGAATGAAGATCATGCAATCGATGTAATAAGTGAGAGCCGGAAGATGAGAAGAGTAGAGCACACAACTCGAGAATTGTCAGTGCGTCTGTAGTGAGACACACCCGGAGTGCATTCAAAAATACATCGTTGCACCGAGGAGAGAGTTAACAATGGAGAGACATTGGCGCAAGCATTAGTTCGCGGGCTGAGGAAGCCGTGGTGTAAGCTTGTAGGAGGTGGTATATTGCATGATCTAACGCGAGCATTGACCATGTGTAGAGCTTCAGGGATGAAGAGAATGAGACAGCTACTCTTGATAGGGGTGGCTTGTTGTGTTGCCTCGTGCGGAAGCGGACGCATGTGCAGAACGGAGGGTCCACCGGGAAGCATGGGCTCAGTGATCAACTCAGCGGCCGATGATATGTCTCCGCACATCGTGCGTGGCGCACTCCTTTTCAGTTCCAATCGCAGCCTCACAGACCTGCAGCAAGAGATGTTGCATACCGATCTACCCGAGGCGGTGTTTCGTTCCGAGCGACGAGCAGACGGAAGCTTTGCACCTGCTGACGTCGACGTAGAGTTGGCATTGAATGTCAACAAAGCAGGAACACCCGCGGTCTTGTTAACGGAAGACTCTCAAGGTCTCATTGTGTTTCCGCGTGCGATAGGCAGTGCAAAAGAAGCCCAGGTTGATTTGTTCGAGACCGTGCTGCGAAACGGACAATGGACGCCGGCTGCAGTGATCTCGGAGTTGGAGAGCAAGTATTGGGATTCACAGCCGGCACTTTCGGCTGATGGACAAATCCTAGTTTTTTCGTCTGACCGTCCCGGCGGTTTTGGCGGAACGGACTTGTGGTATAGTCTACGCACGGAGGGCGGATGGTCTGCCGCTCGAAATCTTGGCAAAGAGATCAACAGTGCTGCTGACGAGCAGAGTCCTTTTCTGGACCACAAGTCAGATCTGTACTTTGCATCAAACCGCACACAAGGACCTAATCAGCGGGGCTTTGAAATCATGCGTGCAACGCATGTTGATCAAACAAGTTGGGCCGGTGTGGAGTACTTACCGTCACCAATCAACTCTGAAGCGGATGATATAAGTCCGGCGGTGAGTGGCGACACCATCTACTTTGCATCGCGCCGTAGCGGCGGTTGTGGTGGCTACGATTTGTATGCGATGCAATTGTGCGGACCGGTATGGGTACGTGGCGAAGTACAGAGTTCTTCAACACTCAGTCGGCGCAGCGGTATCATAACAGTACTCGATTCTGTGGACCGAATAGCTCCGATTCCCGTACCGGAAGATGGTCACTTCGAGTTCAAAGTGTGGCCGAACCGTCGCTACATACTTCGTTACCTCAATGAATGTTCGGACTCAACCTTGGAACAAGAGTTTAGTACGCCGTGTAACGAGTCGAAAGTTGTTGTGCTTCAAACCAAGCTCAAACTACCCGAGCAAAAGCCTGTTTTCAATCTCCACGAATACGACGTCCCTTTCTTCAGCAAAGGATATTACTTACCGAGCACTACCCAGGAGCTCAACGATCTACGTCTCAAATTTGCTTACAACTTTCTTGGTGTGGAAGAGAGCACCAAATACATTGTGCAGCCCGGCAAAGAGTACAATGACTATGCACTGAAAGTAGACAGCGCTTTTGACCGCATGCGTGATTTTATTCTCGGTGTACTCGAATATCGGAAGAGGGGCTGTACCACTAGTCCGGAAGCCTTCAAACTAAAAGTTGAGGCCTTTGCCGATTCCAAAGGATATGCTAGTACGGCGGTGTACAACGGACCCGACATCTCCGACGACAAACTTGAGCTTCAGGTAAAAGCCGGGACGCCAATGACAAAGGGACTCATGGCAAGCCTCCGCGCTTACTATGTAATTAAAGTACTTGAGCTACGTTTGTCATCGAACCCCCTCTACCAAGAGTACAAGAACCGTCTCAAATGGCGCATAGCACCCCGCGAAGATGAAAAGTCCGCCGACCCCGAAAGTCTGATACGAATGGTAGATGTTGGAGTGGAGTAGGGGGAGTGGGAGTGGGTTGAGAGTGGGGTTAAACGCTCGAAAACTGGCCATCTTTGGACTTCCATACCTATTTTTGAAACTCGCATTCTAAATGCTACGAACGATCGACTCGAAAATGAGCTCGTTTGGGAGTTTGCCTTCACACTTTCAATCGTATTTAGTACTTCATGAAGTCTCAAAAGCAAGGTTCTGCACTAGTTAATCTCGTTGGCTGGTATCGCGATAACTCTCCACTGGGTTTTGGTAAAGCAAAGCTCAGCAAGTTTGCTTTAAAAAGCCTCGGCATAGCCGAAGTTGAGGCACAATCAAACGACGGCTGTACTTTTCTCCTGCGAATGCCGGATGATGCCTCGTGGTTCAGCATCTACTTTGATGGAAATTTCGAGACCGGCACTTTGGAGCTGATGAAGAAGGTTGTCAAGTCCGATGACGTGATTCTTGACATTGGCGCAAACCTCGGGTGGTATACAGTGCATCTTGCCAAGTTGCTTCCTATCAGGCACTGTCACGCATTTGAGCCGGTACCGAATATCTATGACAAACTGAAAAAGCATTGTGAAATCAATGGAGTAAGTTCCAAGGTCACCTTGAATCAATGTGCGCTTGGAGATCAAAACGGAACGATTGAATTACATACCTTTCCGGATTTACCACATGGACACTCGTCAATCTCTACTCTTGGTAAGACGAATTACGTGACGTCCCATGCCCCGATGTTCAAACTCGACGATTTCATTGCCTCAAACAATCTCGAAAAGATTGATTTTATTAAAATGGATGTCGAGGGTGCCGAAGCGCTGGTACTAAGTGGAGCACTTGAGCTATTAAAACGTAAAGATCCTCCGGTGTGGGTCATTGAATTGAACATCGAGACAGCAGCAAGTTTTGGACATCGCCCTGCGGACCTATTGAATACACTGTTGTCTCATAATGATTATGACTTGTACAAAGTAGATCGTGGTTGGGGATCTACGAGAAGAATGAAATCGGTGGACGATTATGAAAATGGTGACAATGCTGTCTGTGTCCCAAAAACAAAGAACGATCGCATGCAGTGGCTAAGGTAAAGCTGAAACTGACCAATCTTGAACCAACCATTCAGCACATTGTCATTTGCTGATGTCACTGTAACTTTTCTTGTCAATAGTTGCTCTGAAGAACGGCTTCATCGAAGTATCGATGAGGCTGTTTCTATGTTGGCTAGTTATGCTGAGTGTATTTAATGGGATAATTCTTTTGAAAACGTCAAAATGTCCGTACCGTGGAGCATGGTATTTGAAGCTTCCTTCTGTATCTTCGTCACAGGCGGACATTTTACTATTTACCACTATTGGAGTCACCATGAAAACTCTTCTTGCCGCACTTTTTTGCTCACTGCTGCTTATTAGCAATTCTGGTTGCAGAAAGTTTGATAATGTCTCGGATCCTTCCGACACTACAAGCTGTAATACGAATTACTCAATGTTATTTAACGGACGTACTTCCTATATGGAGGTACCAAGCACCCCTGAATTGAATCTCTGTGAAGGAAGTTATACCATTGAAACTTGGGCTTTCTTCAATGAGTATTACGGTGGATGGCAGGTACTACTTGCTAAGGATAACATGGACAGCAATACAGAGTGGCTTTTAACGGCAGATGGTCCGACACATCGCTTTCGTTTTCAAACCAGGGATTTTTCAACCGTGCTTTACAGTACAACACCGGTGATGTCAGGAAGATGGTATCATTTGGCAGCCGTTCAAGACTTTGCCAACAATACTGTGAAACTGTACGTCGATGGCGTTTTGGAATGCGAAAGGAACTTGGTCGGTAGAATAGTCACTACAAATTACCCGATTCGATTTGGCACTCGCATTAATGATATCACTGCAGGCAGTCCGTGGTATGTTGTCGATGGGCAAATGGATGAAGTGCGAATTTGGAATGTTGCTCGCACTGCAGAGCAAATCAATTCCAACAAAAACAAGACATTAAAAGGAAACGAATCCGGTTTGGTAGCGTACTGGAGCTTCGACGAAGGTAAAGGTACAAAAGCTGTTGACCATACATCGCACGGACATGATGCGGCTATGTTTGCATCGCCATTCTTTATGATCACAAATTGTCCTGTGAAATAACAATCAGATATTGTTGAGCTACGACCCATGCTGACCATGAGGTCAGCATGGGTCATTCTCATCACTGCGGCACAATGTTAAAATACATTTCCAACATTCACACACCTATGAACTTACGGTCATTTCTACGTACCTGGACATCAGTTCTAGCCATCACAATAATTGGACCGTTGTTCTGGTCATGTAGTGGTGACAGCGTTACTGCACCAACCACAGGAACTATTTCAGGTGTGGTGAACATTGACACTGGCGGAGTTGCCGCGGGAGCTCTTGTGTATACAGTACCCCCTTCTGCATCCGTGTTGTCAGACTCTCTTGGCAGATATACAATTGGTGACGTTTCAGTTGGAACGGTCACAGTCTATGCGTTGAAAATTGGTTGTGACACAGCGATGGTATCGGTTAACGTCCTATCGTCGAAAGTAACGACAACGGACATTTTACTTCATGTGTCAAAGCAAAACAACGCGCCCAATCAAGCCAGATTGGTTGCCCCGGATTCAATTGCAACGCATGTATATAAAGACAAAATTTTGCTTAAGTGGTCGTGTTCAGATCCCGATAACGATGCGTTGAACTATGATGTTTACATGGGTACCGGCTCAAATCCCGGCGATTTGAAGTTAGTGGCTAAGGGCTTGACTACATCGGAGTATAGCGCAACATTACAACAAGGATATGTTGAATACCAATGGCGCGTAGTTGCTCGAGATCAACTTGATAAGGCCAGTACAAGTCCAACGTGGAGGTTTGTGTCAAACTCTGAATGGGCACTTCACTTCGACGGCCTATCACAGTACGCGCAAGTCCCTTCCTCAACAGCACTGAATTTGTCGTCACAAGACTACACGATTGAGATGTGGGTCTACATCGACTCATTTGACCCCGAGTGGCAAGTTATTATGACGAAGGATGCGACGAATAGCAACACAGATTATCTCGTGCAAGCAAATCACGACGGAAGGATTTTGTTCCAGTCAAGAAACTTGCAGAACATGGTCTACTCTAAGAATTATTTTAAGGCTGCCACTTGGTATCACCTTGCATTTCAGCAAAGTCTTGATGAGAACAAGTTAAGAATATTTGTTAACGGTTCTTTAGTAACGGAAGCTGCGCTTGCGGGATCCGCGGTGACGACTAGTTCGCCTCTCTTGATCGGAGCTAGAATAAATTCTGCTTCAGGTGGATTACCAACCGCCTTATTCGCCGGTAAGATTGATGACCTGCGAATATTTAACACAGTGCGCAGCGAAGCGCAGATAAACGCCGATATGACGACTCCCTTAAGCGGTTCAGAAGTTGGTCTTATTGCAGGGTTTAACTTTAATGAAGGACAAGGCAACACATCACAAGATGTTAGCGCTAACCTAAACGTCCTTACTTTGCGTAACAATCCCACTTGGGTGGTTGGTCATAAATAAGGCCAGTCTTCATACGGAACAAATTGTAGGTTCTGCAAAGTCCGGCTGTTGACGGTTCCGCCTTAAGGCTTCTTCTATTAAGACAGGAGAGTGCATGCGTCCCCTCTACGTATTGCTTCTTGTAAGCACACTACTGAGTGCTGCTATCGAAGCTCAGAACTACAAGTGGAACTATTTCAACAAACTCAATTACCCGCGACGAAACTACCCTGCTCAAAATCATTGTGCCGTATTCGACGATTGCAAAGTACTTGTCGCGGGAGGCTATGTTGGAGGTAGTTCCTCAACATTCGGGCAGCCGACGAAAAAGTGTGAGATCATCAATGTTTGTTGCTCCAATGTGACTCTAACCGGGGATATGGTCATACCTCGGGCCGAGCACATCCTCTTGACAACACCGGATTCAAACGTAATTGCTATTTCCGGTATCACGCAAGTGACTAACGAGAACAATTTCACTGGCACGCACACTACGACGGTGGAACTCTACACTCGGGCTACAGGTACTTGGTCAACCATAGGTAACATAAACACAGCAAGAAGGCAGGGTCAAGGTGTTTTTATCAGTAGTCACGAAGTCTTCATTATCGGTGGACGCATTGAGGATCTCTCTACGCTCGGCTCTGCTGAGATCTTCGATCTAAACACAGGCACAAGCACCAATGTAGCCAATGCGCCTATGCCGATAAACATGCACGTTGTCGGTATTGCAAGTAATGGAGATGTTATCATTGCTGCCGGACGAAATGGCGGCACCGATGCCACGCGAACACCTAACATTTATCGATACAACCGTTCAACCAACACCTACACTCAAGTTGGTACGTTGCCCTCAGCAGTTCGTTCTCTTGCCCTACGAAAAGTCTTCGACGGACGTCTGCTAATGAGCGGAGGATTGATTAACGAATCCAGTCCGCAGATTTCCAGTTATATCGAAATAGAAAACAGCGGTAGCTACTCTCAACTGGGAAGTTCGTTGCAACCACGATGGGGTCATGGAATTGGACAAATCAATAATGATTCCTGTATAGTCTTTGGCGGTGGTGGAACGACACTTCTTAATACGCGAGCAGAGTGTGATTGGATCAATGTGTCTACAAATCAAGTCAGTGCGGGACCGTCGCTTCCCAAAGGTCTTGCAAGCTTCAACTATGCATCTGTACCACTGAGTAAGAACTCAAGCGGACAAGTCCTTGCATCCGCAGTGCTAGTGATAGGTGGTGTGAGTGGTGCCAGCGAAATGCAAAAGGAAACCCCACGCGACACAATCTTCATCCTCCGCCGCTGCAGCGTTCCCGACTCCATTAAAAGTCAGACTGTGACAAGCGAATGTGCAACTGTACGACTATATATCGACTCCTTGTATCGCTGTTTGACTCCTACCCTTATCCGTTGGTCGTTTGGTGATAGCACCTACACGCAGACATCTCCATGGTCCACCACACATACCTATCCGCGCAAAGGGACGTATGTGGTGAAGGCTACGTTGGTGTATGCGAATTGCGCAGACTCAGTGGTTCTGCAACAGAATGTAACGATTACAACGGGTGCAAACATTGTGTCATCACCTCGCACGATTGTAAAATGTGCAAAGGACTCCGTTGTGCAGTTACACGCTAGTGGTGGAGTACGCTATCTCTGGTCGCCGGGCAGCGGTTTAAGTGATTCTACGAGTGCGAATCCTATTGCACGACCTACAAAGGACACGAAATACATAGTCTACGGCTGGTCTGCGGATAGCTGTCGAGGTGTTGACTCTGTGTTCGTTCGAGTAAGCTCCGGACGTGCCAATGCCGGACCGGACAAGTCGATGTGCGGTCAGGGCGACTCCGTTGTCCTCGTAGCTTTGGCTGATACCAAGATTCGTTCCGTGAAATGGACACCGAAGACCGGATTGGATTGCGACACCTGCCTTGTTACAAACGCCAAACCAACGGTCACTACCAATTATGTCGTCACTCTCGTTGACACCAACGGATGTGTTCTCTACGATACTGTAAAGGTGAGCATTAGAGCCGGATCTGCAGCTCGCATTGCCGGTGGACCCATTATGAATATCTGCTCGAGCTCAGACTCTGCTTTGCTCTCGCTGACAACGAAGGGTGGAGTGCGAAGCGTACGCTGGACTCCAAATGTTGGGTTGTCATGTGATAGCTGTTTTAGCACCAAAGCGCTACCGAAGACCGCGGTGACTTATAAAGTGTTGATCACAGACTCAAGTGGCTGTATAACGGTCGACAGCATACAGGTTACTGTCAATAAAACATCAAATCAGATTCAATCAGGTGCGCCCCAGTACATATGCTTCAAAGGCGACTCAGCCGTACTTTCTGTTTCCGGAAAAGTGAAAGGTATTCTTTGGTCTCCTTCCACCGAAGTCTCGTGTTCTACCTGCACATCTACTCGCGTCAAACCTCCGACCACTCGCTTCTTTAGGTACAATGCCGTTGACAGTGCGGGTTGTTACTTCAGCGATTCGATTAAAGTTACGGTGTTGCCAAAGTCAACAGTCGATATTGCTCCGGATACGAGCGTGTGTGGCTCAACAGCTATTCTGCTCAACGTGTATGGACAATATCAGAACATTAACTGGACGCCTACCGGCGGTTTAAGCTGCACGAACTGCCCAACCGTCCTGGTAAACCCAACACCGGGTAAAACCATTACCTATTATGTTACTTCGCACAACGGAAATAGTGCTGACTGTGATAATCGTGACTCTATTACCGTTCGCTTTGCACGGGGTATCGATGGACAGCTTAAGGATCAAGTAATCTGTCCGGGTGATTCTCTTAGCGTCACGCTGCGTCCTTTTGGTGGACACATCCTCTGGAATAGCTCACCTGATATTTCATGTGATACCTGCAGAAGCATCACCATAAAACCGACTAAAAACGGAAAGTATATTGTCACGGGAGACTCACTGGGATGCATATCCCGTGATACCTTCCTTGTTACACTTGCTCCAACTACACTCTCGGTTCCTAAGACTCTCAGTGCATGCGCCGGACAACGAGTCATGATGGGGGCAACAACGAATTCGACGATTGTCACGTGGACTCCGCCCGATGATTTGTCTTGCACTGATTGTCCAAATCCTCAAATCACGGCATCCGTTTCACGCACCTACTACGTCACCGCCGGACGTGGAAGCTGTCAAGTACGCGACTCGGTAGTTCTCACCGTAAAGCCGGCACCAAGTTTTAGTGCTTTCCCTCTCGACACGACCATTTGTGGTCACGATCCGGTTATTGTGCACCTTACTGTGCAACCAAGCGGAACTACAGTGAGCTGGGATCCCAACTCAGATTTACAGTGTTACAATTGTGCGGATAATGTCATACGACCCACCACAGACGATGCACAATACACGGTTCATCTACGTAGTCCATCGGGTTGTGACACAAGCTTGGTCGTGCGCATCCATCGCGTCAGTCTTCCCAAGCCGAACATCGTGGCTTCACGTCGAAAAGTATGTCAGGGCGACACACTCAGTTTGCAGCTCAGTCCGGTTAGTGGAGCTACCTATAGCTGGAGCTCAAACAAAGGATCCGCAGCCCACATCGGTTGCGACAGCTGCAGTACCACAGTAGTCCAACCTCAGGACTCCACTCGATATTATGTCCGCATCCGCTTGAATGGCTGCGAGACCCTTGACAGTATTGACATTGCGGTCGAAGCTCGCGCTCAAGTTCAATTAAGTGCCGATACGACGGTGTGTGCCGGAACCCTTGTGCAAATGCATGTGACGGGCGGAGATGTCGTGGAATGGGGCACTCATCCGGATATCAGCTGTACAAGCTGTCGCGATCAAGTCGTCACGCCTCAACACAGTACAACCTACACCCTGAGGGTGGGAATGGGAGTGAGTCCGGATTGTTGGCGAGACACCTCAATTACCATAACAACCATCCCTTGTAACGTCAAAGTTGACATTCAATCTACCGGTGTTGCACCCTTCCTTGCATGCGACAGCGCTCGAAGTCTTGTGAGTATCTTGAATGATGGCGACTTGACTTTGCGCATCGACAGTGTGATTGTCGCGCCAAGCAGTAGTGCATCGGTATCAAAAGCTGATCTGCAAGCACTTCAGGCGCAGCTTCCCACCACACTAGCGGCACACGGAGGAACGATTGCGTTTACTCTGAACCTCATACCCCTTCAATCCGGTGCGGCATCAGCGGATATTCTGGTGTACTGCAGTGACTCTGTCAGAATAGTTCACCTAGCCTTCACGAGTTACAATCGAATCGTCGACTTGAGCCTGCCGCCTACGTACAGTCTGCGTTCGGATACCACGATTCATCTGCCGGTTACAGCACGAAGTGTTGCTTGGTCTGAACTGCGACTGCGAGACAGTATTGTGGTTACAGTGCATATCGACTCATCAGCCCTTCTCTATCAAGATGTAGCTAAAGGCGCTGCGCTAAACGCAGATTGGCGTGTATCCTTCGATACACTAGCCAGTAGCTCTGCTAATCAAGTCTTCACCCTTCGCGGAAGTTCCGTTCTAAGCAGTGACGGAGAGTGGTTTGTACCTGAATACAAGACGTTGCTTCCAGTGCATTCGCCGGTTAATGCACAACTAAGCGCGCGATTTCCTTCTCTGCGTATACCCTGTGCAGACCAAAACAACAGTGGTAGTGTGATGACCTTCTCTGCATGCGCCTTTAGTTTGCGACATGTCACGACCACTGCCGCATCCTTTGGACTTATCAATGTACATCCTAACCCTGTACGGAGTGGAAGTGTGCACCTGCGTTATGGTATCGCCGTCGAAGCTGCGGCCAATCTCGTAGTGTATAACACTAGTGGTCAGCTTGTTGCTGTGGTGTCTTCGGGTCTTCACTCGCCCGGAGAGTATGACGTCGACCTTTCAACACGTGGTCTTTCCAATGGAGAGTACCTCATACGTCTTGAAGTGTTCGGTCAGGTGTACTCAACGCCGCTCGTCATAGCGAACTGACCTAGGGATCCGTCAGCTGAGTTTTACACTTTAGAAGTGTCGACGGTGCTCGTTTTCGGGAGACGGCTCTTGTACTTGTTCCAACACAACAATTGCATCATGTTGAAGATGTCGACAGAACAATGATGCAAGGAGTTATAGTAGTCGCGATCCGCGCTTCGAAGGGCAGTGTGTTGCTCTACGGCTTTGAGAAGAGTGCGGAGATGTCGAAACTCGGAACGCCACAGCTCTGCATCGCGAATATCTTTCTTGGTAGCAAAGTATCGTAGCGACCTGGCAATGAGCTCAAGGGCATAGAAACTGTCACCACTGAGAGCAAAGGATACACATTCTAAAAATCGGAGCTCGGCCTCAACGCCTCTGTACACTTTGACCGACATAGCAAGTCCGGCGCTGATGAACTTTAGGGCCATGTCCGTATTACCCGTGTAGAGATAATACATGGAAAAGTCGGTAGCATCCATAGGCCGCATCAAGTCTTTCCCGAGTATGGCCATAGTTCCGAAGCGCATCTTTAGAATCTGCTCGGCCTTGCGCAGCTTGCCGGACATCAAGAGAATGCGGAAGTAGTACAGATTCAACTGTCCATTGCGACGATAAATCTCAGGATTTTCCTCCCACACTGCCTCGCATTGTTGCAATGCTTTGTCCAATCCGTCCAAATGAAGATAGGTCTCCGCAAGTGATCCACGTACAACATAGCGCGCCTCAGGATAGATGGTAGGGTTTGCAATGAGGATATCCAAAGCGCGTTCCCACCACAGCACGACGTTTTCAAGTCGGGAGGTGGCAGTGTAAAGCTGCGCCAAGGCTCGACACAGAACGATTTGAGACTCGGGCCACTTCTTGGATTTGATTGTTCTCCACGTCTCCAACAGCTCCTTTTCGTAGGGAGCCAAAATCTCATCGCGCTCGCCCTTGATGTAGTGAATCACGATCTCTCGGATCATGGTTCGAATGCGCACAAGGTAGGGTGCCTCAGGACTCTTAGCCACGCTGCGGTAACGCTTACATATTTGAGTCCATATTTTCTCCTGAAAGATTCGTGCTTCAAACAACAAATAGCTGTTAACTGCCGTATGATACAACTGCTCCATATCGTCTGCTGCAGCATCGCGACGGTATTGTCGATCCCGCTTTGCCAGCTCGTGCACATAGTTCTCATGCAATCCACTCTTTGCCAAGATGTGAAAGATGCTCTCGCGTTGGAGCTCGGAGATGTACTCATACGACCGAGATAAGATCACACTCGCGCATTTGTCAAAGTGCGCAATGGTCATACTAAGCTCAGACGGTAGCTCGCGTGCATCACGTAAGCGGTCGGCAGCATCGATGTGTGACACTAACACCCTCTGCTCAGTACTACTGAGCTTCACGGACTCAGGCAGACGTCGACGTACATCGGGTGAAAGGGAGGTCAGAAATTCGCTCAAATAACTCATCGTGTGGGCAAACGGTTTGTCGACGGAAGTCTCAACTGCATACAGCGAGCCCAACGATGTTTCGCGGCATCGTCAACGGCCCGGTAAGAATAGAAGCAAAATCGGATTTTTTTCGCCTTGTCACTGCTCGAATTTCGCCCGCCGTCCGCAACGCTCTTCAAGGTCGGCAATAAATGAAGGTTTGAAAGAGCATCCGATGCATCTGCCTCGACACCCCGGGGCGCGCATCATTCGGACACCACACCATTCTTCAGAGGAGAGGACCCACATGTCGTATTTAGTTTCAGAGACCACCACTCTACGAAGGAGAAGCTTGTTGCTCTTCGTGAAACTGAGCAGTGTCGTGGTATTATGCGTGCTTTTCAATTCCGCCCTGCTCAGAGCGCAAGTGCACTATCGAATCATAGACAACGAACCAAACGCGTGGAACTGGATGGCATCGGCCTCGATCCACACCCAAAACTTTAACTCTGCCAATCTTCGGCTAACTGCCGGCTTCAAACCGGTGGACTGGCTTGTTCTTAGCGCACGACACACCTTGCCTTTGTATGCGCACGCCTTTTCAGGCGATGCCAACGCGGCGTCTTGCTCGTTCAGTGATGCAAGCGCTGTGCTGCGACTGGGTTCAGCGTGGACGGAGAAAGAGCGGGTGACGGTTAGCTCCTCAAGCTCAGAGTACGGTGGAGTTCGCACACACAGCTCTTCATATTTCGAGGCAGACATGAAAGTGTACAGCTACGTTGGGTTACGTGGTGGTTTGTGTTTACAGAACATGGTACAACCCATCAACGCGGCGCGCTTCGACATCGCAAAAAGCGATGAAACTGCTCGCATCGTGGACACAAACTGGACCGGAGAAACACGCGTGACCGCAACAGGGCTTCACGCCGGAATCGAGTGGGGAAGAGACTCGCATGCCAACGTCGAGTTTGAAGCTGATGGCGATCGAGGTCGTGCTCAGGTCTGCTACAACGCACGATACTATCTGGACTTTCTCTACATGCCGGATCTGAACTACCATCATTTCAGCTCCGCAGGAAGTGACTATGCGGTGCAAACAAAGGCAGATCGATCATACACCCAGCTCGGTGGACGCTTTGGTTTCGAACAGAATTTCCGTTGGTGGACGTGGGGTGCTGAACTCGGCTTGCAACGTCGCTTCGGTGACGGAGAAAGCACGAAACTTTCCGAAAACGGCTACGGCTACCTGAACTTCTTCTTCGGCTTTTCCATAGCTAACTGGGCATCCGCTGAATAAACACATAGCGAGAAGCGCAACTGGAAATGCAAGGATGACCGGTCAAGTAGAACAATGTGTACCGTGTCTTTAGTCCAAACTACTGAGATGACGAAAAACGAAAGCGCTTCTGTTCGTGTAATACGCTTCCGAGCGCAGGAAGTATCTCATGATAGCTCGTGACGGCTCGAGAAAACTCAAAAAAGCTTACAACATTCACAACAACTCACGCTCGCTCAAGCCAGCGTACAACATCTCGCATGGCACGTTCAGAACACTCATTGAGCAGTACCATGCCTTCGTTGCGGGGACCAATACTTGCCGGTTCACGACAACGATCGACTTACAACACCTTTACACACTACCACAACCAAAAAAGAATCACCATGACGACAACAACAAAGCAAGCAAGCAAGACACATGGAAGAGGTGTAAGCAGAGTCTTTCACCTGGCCAAGGTCGGACTGAGTATGAGCAGCCTTTGCGTTGCTTTGTTCTTAGCCGGCTGTAGTCTTCCGGAAATCGAGAACGCAGTGGCTGCCTCACAGTTGAGCACTGTCGACTCAACAATCAGTGGTGCTGCAGGCAGCTGCGAATGGAATGTGGACGGAAAGAGTTTTACATCCAAAGGACTCTACCGTAGCTCCACCAAAACCTTGATCATGCATGCCGATGCTGACAACATTCTTGAATTCACCTTCTCTACAGCGACGCCAAGCTTGAAGCAAATGAGTATACCATTGGTTCCGGTGGCAATCTATCCCTATAATGCGAGCGTGTTGTTGAAGAGGCGCAATACGGATGGAAGCGGTTACCTCAGTACAGGAGTCAACGTCATTGGCTCTTTGGACATCATGGCGCTTACCGCGAATCAGCTCAGTGCGCGTATCAGTTTTGATGCCAGTGCCGCAGCATACGGCACCGGTGCACTATCAACGATACACGTTAGCGGAAGCGTGACAGATGTTCCGATTCGCTAGTCCCTATGCAATGACGTGACCTTAGGCGGTCTTCCACATCGTGGCACGGCGAGTCAACACAGTCTTTCATCAGCATACGCAGAGCACCGGCCCTCGTGCAGCGGGCGTCGCCCGATGCATAGACAAATAACTTCTTGAGATCCTAGAAGACAAAACGCTCCCTCACGCGCGGCAAAATATTTTTTAGCTCGGGCGCTCTGCAGCACTGATAGTTCCTCGTGACGGCTTATTTTCGCATCGGCTACTTTATGGGATTGCCGCAGCATGAGATCAGCCCTTGATCTGTGGGCTGCGGCAGTAGTCAACGAGAGCAGCATCTCGTATCCTGTTCCACCGCCGTCTCAACACAACAAACTCCCGGGAGCACTATGCTCTACTATTTAGCGTTGTGGCTCGAAAAGAACTTTCAGCCACCGGGCATGGGCGTATTTCGTTATGTCACCTTTCGCTCTGCCGGCGCAGCGATTACTGCATTGCTTATCAGCTTTGTTGTGGGTCCGCGCATCATTCGTGCATTGAAGCGACACCAAATGGGTGAGCAAGAGAAGCGCGAATTGGCAGGTGTGGGCACGCACAATCTCAAAGCCGGAACACCGACAATGGGAGGTCTCATTGTGCTAACCGCTCTCCTGGTGCCGACACTCCTGTGGGCTAATATTACCAATGCCTATGTGATTTTGATCGTCCTAGTGACGGCCTGGCTAGGAATGGTTGGTTTCTTGGACGACTATTTAAAAGTAGTGCGCAAGTTTCCTAAAGGATTGATCGGACGCTATAAGATAGTAGGACAAGTCGGTATTGGATTGATTCTTGGCGGCACGATCTACTTCTATCCTGAGCTCTTCGATGATAGCATGCGTGCCGTGCACACCTTCACCACAGTTCCTTTTTCCAAGCACATCAATTTCGATTGGGGTTGGACCTACATTCCCGTGGTCATATTCGTCTTGACCGCCACCTCGAATGCCGTAAACCTCACGGATGGTTTGGACGGGCTGGCAATGGGTACTGTCGGAATTGCAGCGCTCACCTTGGCTCTTATTGCGTACTTCAGCGGCAATGCGGTCTTTGCCAACTACCTGAACATCATGCACCTGAGAGGGGCAGATGAGCTCACAGTGTTTTGTGCCGCCCTTACCGGTGCAGCTATGGGATTCTTGTGGTTTAACAGCTTTCCCGCGCAAGTATTCATGGGCGACACCGGCTCGCTCGCCTTGGGTGGTGCAATTGGAGCATTGGGAATTTTGATAAAGAAAGAGTTTCTACTTCCCATTGTTGGAGGGATCTTCTTTGCTGAGACCATTTCGGTTATCATCCAGGTAAGCTACTTTCGGTACACCAAGAAGAAGTACGGTGAAGGACGTCGCATTTTCAAGATAGCGCCCCTACACCACCATTTTGAGAAATCGGGTTGGCATGAATCGAAGATTGTTACGCGGTTTTATATCATAGGAATCATGCTTGCCATTATTACCATGGCAACCTTTAAGGTTCGGTAGTGTTATTGTCAAAGAGCGGGGTCAGCTAGGCGGTTCCGTCTCCAAGGCCAAATCATCATTTTTATGAAGCTCTATTCCGGCATACTTGTTCGCAGTTGCGCAGTGCTCCTACTCCTATTGAGTGCCTGCGTAACACCTGTAAAGAAAGACTTTCCACCCAACTCATTCGTGGTGAGTGGACGAATCAATCCGGTTGGAGGCTCCAAGAGTTTGAAAGGAACAGAGTGCTGGGTACTGGAGTGCGGGTCATCCGATTTGCGACAACTCAAATATTACCAGCTCAGCGGAGAGAAAGAGATCATGGACCGACTGCATGAAGAAGACATGAAGGTCACTGTTCGCATTGTTGAGCGACCGGATTTGAGCACCTCTTGTAACGTTGGGACCATGGTTGAAGTCTTAGAAATAGTGGAAGCCCGTTCCAAGACAAACTGATGAGAAGTCACGGACCATTCTTGGAGATGTTTTTATCATGCGTCTGCTTCGCAGCCGCCGGAAAAAAGGCAGTGGTCTAGACAAAAAAGCTTGATTTTGAGAAGAAAAAGGACATCGACAAGACTTTGAGAGCATGAGCTCGGTCGGGGTCGGCGTCATCAGATAAAAAAACGCCATTTTATACACCGGACTCTTTACCTCCTCTACAGTGTGGTCGATAATCCGGGAAATGGTGAGAAGTGTCGAAGACGTGTGCTTCGTCTGCAATAAGGCAGGCGCGCTCTGCGTCGCTAGGTCGGTACGCCGATGATAGTTCATTGGCACGCTGCCCTGCCACAGCAGCATTGAACATTGTAATGAAGGTGAAAACATGGAAGGAAATTTTTCCAATAGAGTGCAAGATGTCATCCGACTCAGTCGCGAGGAAGCGCTGCGTTTAGGACATGACTACATCGGCACGGAACATTTGCTGCTGGGTATCATTCGTGAAGGTGAAGGCATCGCTGTCAAAATCCTTCGCAATCTCGGCGTGGATCTGTTTAAACTGAAGAAGTCGATTGAGGATACCGTGCGTTCCAGCAGTGGAACCTTGACCATCGGAAACATTCCCTTGACCAAGCAGGCGGAGAAGGTCTTGAAGATAACCTATCTCGAGGCCAAACTTTATAAGTCTGACGTTATCGGAACAGAGCACTTGTTGTTGTCCTTGCTTCGCGATGAAGACAATATTGCGGCGCAGATTCTCTCGCAGTTCAGTGTGAGTTATGATGCCGTACGCAAGGAGCTCGACAATATCATTAGTGGTAAGCCTAGTTCTCCCTCGCAGCGCGAACGCAGCACCACAGGAAGCGGTCGTGGCAAAAAAGAATCGAGTGAACGTATCAAGACCCCTGTTCTCGACAATTTCGGTCGCGATCTGACCAAGCTTGCCGTTGAAGGCAAGTTGGATCCCGTGATCGGTCGCGAGAAAGAAATCGAGCGCGTGGCTCAAGTGTTGTCGCGCCGTAAGAAAAACAACCCTGTACTCATCGGCGAACCCGGTGTAGGTAAAACAGCAGTTGTTGAAGGATTGGCTCTTCGCATTATCGAAAAGAAAGTATCGCGCGTACTCTTTGACAAGCGTATTGTAACATTGGATTTGGCTGCTTTGGTAGCCGGAACCAAGTATCGAGGACAATTCGAAGAACGCATGAAGGCCGTGATGAATGAGCTCGAGAAGGCCAAGGATGTGATTTTGTTTATCGACGAAATTCATACCATCGTTGGTGCGGGTGGAGCTTCCGGTTCTTTAGATGCCTCGAACATGTTTAAACCGGCGTTGTCGCGCGGCGACATCCAATGTATCGGTGCCACAACACTCGACGAGTATCGTCAGTACATTGAGAAAGACGGCGCCTTGGATCGTCGTTTTCAGAAGATCATGGTTGAGCCACCGAGTGTTGACGAGGCAGTGCAAATCCTCAGCAACATTAAGGAGCGTTACGAAGAGCATCACAACGTTCGCTATACCGATGGTGCAGTGAACCAGTGCGTCAAGTTAGCGGATCGTTATATCACGGACCGCTTCCTTCCCGACAAAGCAATTGATGTTTTGGATGAGGCCGGTGCACGCGTGCACTTGTCGAACATCTCTGTGCCAAAAGAAGTTTTGGAGCTCGAAGCCAAAATTGAAGATGTGCGTAAACAAAAGAACGATGTCGTAAAATCTCAGAACTTTGAAGAAGCAGCTCGCTTACGCGACCTTGAAAAGCGCTTGCAAGCAGAGCTCGAAACAGCCAAAGAAGAGTGGGAAACCAAGTCAGCCGAAATGGTCTTCACCGTGGATGAAGAAAACGTAGCCGATGTGGTTGCATCGATGACCGGAATTCCGGTGAATCGCATTGCCGAAAGTGAATCAGCCAAGCTTCTGAAGATGGGCGATGAACTAAAAGGTGTGGTGATCGGACAAGACGAAGCGGTGCAGCAACTCAGCAAAGCTATTCGCAGATCACGTGCAGGTTTGAAGGATCCATCACGTCCGATTGCGTCCTTTATGTTCCTCGGACCAACCGGCGTAGGTAAGACAGAATTGGTTAAAGCGTTGTCGCGCTATATGTTCAACTCTGAAGAAGCCCTTATTCGCATCGACATGAGCGAGTATATGGAAAAATTCAGCGTGTCACGTCTTGTCGGTGCACCTCCGGGCTATGTAGGCTATGAAGAAGGCGGTCAATTGACCGAGAAGGTTCGTCGTAAACCCTACAGCATTGTCCTCCTCGACGAAATCGAAAAAGCGCATCCGGATGTATTCAACATCCTCCTGCAGGTATTCGATGATGGTATTTTAACGGATGGCCTTGGTCGCCGCGTTGACTTTAAGAACACCATCATCATCATGACATCGAACGTAGGCGTTCGCGACGTCAAGGCCGGAGGCCGAATCGGCTTCTCATCGAACGACACCGGCAACGATAAGTACGAAGCAATGAAGAGCACGGTTGAAGAGTCGATGAAGCGTCTCTTTAATCCCGAGTTTCTCAATCGTATCGACGACTACATCATCTTCCGTCACCTGAGCAAAGACGACATCTACAAGATCATCGATCTTCAAATGGCACGTCTACTCAAACGCATGGAGTCCAACGGCATGAGCATTGAACTTGCAAAGTCAGCCAAAGACTTCTTGGTAGAAAAGGGATATGACGAGAAGTACGGCGCACGTCCGCTTCGCCGAGCTCTGCAACGTCACATCGAAGATGAGCTTGCAGAAGAAGTGCTTAAAGGCACTCTCAAAGAAGGCATGAAGATTAAAGTGAAATTCGACAAGAAAGCCAACAAATTGGTCTTCAGCGAAGTCAAACAAAAAGAAGCCGAGGAAATCACCGAAAGCGATGAAAACTCAGCTGAATAGTACAAGAAAAACCCGGCCAATGAACCGGGTTTTTTGTTTGTGCTATGGTGTGGGCGAATCATGAAGCGTCAGTAGCCTGCACATAGGAGCGCACTATCTCGCATCGGCCTCTACGCCTCACTACAATCTGATTTCTAATCCTAGGTGTATGCGAAGGAAGTCGATGGTGCGAGCTGCGTCACTTGGATCATCCGGATTTTTCGCGTCATTGAGTTCGCGTTCGTACAAGTCGTCTTTGGGTGCTTGCTGAGTGAAAGGAACATAGCTTTTACCGAGTAGGTTGATGAGCATGTATTCAGCACCACCGGCAATCACAATAGCCGTTCCCGGCAAGGTATAGCATAAACCTAGGTCGGCGCTTGCACCTATACGTCCCACATAGGGAACCTTTGTGGTTGTTGTGAACGCAAAGTCGTTCGGGAAAACCGTTGTTACCCGCGTATGTCCTCCTACCATCGATGCAAGGATAGCGCCTTTTACGTAGACGTTAAAGGCCTGATCGCGACTCCGGAGATCATACTCTGCTCCGAGTTGAAGGCTCCAGATATTCATTTCCGCTTCGTCGCGAGGCCAGCTGTCTGAATTCCTAACAGGCGCCAGAGTATCGCTAAAAAACCTGCTGTAGTAAAAGCCAAAGAACAGAGCGCTCCGATTGTTTTCGAGCACATAGCTCAGTTGAGAGCTTAGGCTACGAGCTGACGCGACTTCGGAGGGACGGAATGGATATCCTTTACTATTGTAACTCAAATAGAGATCTCTGCGAAACTCCGCTATACTCTCACGCATCGACTGCGATACTGCGATGTTCTCGCTATACGACAAGTTGAAGGCGAAGCGATGCAGCGTCGAATCTCCTGCATAGAGAGAGGTGCATGCGAGTAAGCACAGGTTCAGAACGATATAGACGGCATGAGTTGTGCTCAGTGTTTTCATTGGACACCGTGTTAGTGGTTATAGCGAGTTGACGTTGAAGTGTGTTGATCGATGCCTTGGAATCGTTGGATTACAAACTGAAACGTAATCCAACACTGAGTCCGGTTTTTGAACTACAGTGTACTTTAGAACGTAAAAGGTACTGAGCAAGGGTTGACTCCACTGCAGCCTGAACAGAAACTCCTTGGATTGGCGAATAGTCTATGCCTGTGCTGAGCTTGAGCAATGCTCCAAGCTGTGAGGCACCAAGGCCCACCTGCACATAGGGATGTGTTGATGAGGTATAGAACGTTGGATCAAGTTCGTAACGAAACAGAGCCGTTGCGTAGGTAATGCTCGCAAATCTCAATTTTCCTTCCGCACGGGCTTCATGGGCGTCCATAAGCTCTTCTTGTCCGAGTTCAATACCAAACTCTTGACCAAGTCCCACGGGACGACTTAACGCGAGCGCACAATTCGAAGAGGAGCTGAGATCATCAGCGAGTGGACTCGGACCACCGATGTATCCAAGACCAACGAAGCGTCGAAGGTTGAGCGAAAAGCCTGTGGCGGGGCATTCCTGATAAACCAAGCGCGGTACGCTCACAAAAGCCAGGCTGTTCGAAGAGGCTTGTGGCGACTCATCCATGAGACCTTCGCGTCGGGAAATGGGTTGCGATTCGTAAACACTAATACGATCTTCATCAGCCGTCGAAGTAGTTTCATTAGGCGAGTCCTTCAGCGCCAAAGCAACGGTGGGAGTGGACTCATAAGTCATGGTCTCTCGAACACTACTTCGCTTGCCTCCCTCTCGCGAAAGGTGTACTGCATAGCGTTGACCGAAGCTCGCGCCTCTCTCGCTACCGGCATCGTTCGGATTACTCGACATGGCTTGGCTGCGTAAAGAGCTTGATGTGGTAGAGAATTCAGATTTTGATGTGGTAGAGAATTCTGTCTTGGATGAAGCAGACAAGTCCCTGTCAGTCGAAGCAGAGAAATTGGAGCCGGATGATGTGTAGAGCGATGAAGCGACCATCAGACTGCAAACAGAACTAAGCAGCGCTGTTGCCACATATGGATAGATGGTGCTCCACAATGTAGAGAGCGCAGCACTCGAGCTTGAAAGAGCAGGCGCAATACTCGCTACACTAAAGGACTTAGCGTTTAGACGAAGACCTGCTTTTTCAAATATGCTTTCAACATTCGGCTCGGGAAGAGTTGAATTCGAGCGCGACAAGAGTGCGTGGCGGGTAAGCCGTAGAACTTCATTGAATTCAAGGCGCAGGCTTTCGTTTTGAGCGAGTGCCGCAAAGACCGATGAACTTTGTGATGCCGACAGTTCGCCATCCAGAAGTTCATAGATCTTGGTGTGTGAATCGTCGTAGAAGTCTTCCATAAGCTAGTGATTGAAATGTCTGTGGGATTCTAAAAGTTCACGTAGACGTGTCTTTGCACGTACAATACGGTTGCGTACGGTACTGAGAGGAACTTCGCAGACCTCTGCGATTTCTTGGTACGACAAGCCGTTGAACATCTGGAGAATTACCGCCTCGCGTTGTTCTTCACTGAGCAATCGGAGTGCAGCATGTAGATGCGTGCTCATTTCTTCTGATTGTAGGGAAGAGGCGGCGCTTTCTTCAGGAAATTGAACGAGTTCCGAGATGTCGTCAGGAGTGATATACTCTGTTCGAGTGCGTCTGTTAATGTTGAGACATCGATTGCGAGCCATTCGAAACAGCAGAGCCGGAAGGTTCCCGATGTTGTCGACTTCTTGGACATATCGCAAGAGGTCGACAAAGGTCTCCTGCAATACATCCTCTGCTTGATGCGAACCGTTTAGGATACGCTGGGCATAGGTAAAGACTGAACGTGCATGACGTCGGTAGATCTCGCGAAAGACCTCTTCACGATGCTGTGATCGGCTCCGTAGATATCCGATAAGCTCCGAGTCTGTATGGGTAGAGAATCTTCGTGTCATTAGGCACTGAATAGGAACACAAGCTCTCGTTTTGTTTCAGGATAACCCGTGCAGAGGCGTAAAATAGTAGTCCTTTCCATGCACGCGCATGCAGGAGCGCACACTCAAGCGCATTCATGCGCGCACGATTTCACCCGCATGCACACACTCGATGATCTTAGGAAAAAAAACTGTAACTCAGTATCGGCTTCTTATTCAATCACCACGACGCGGGAAATGAGGCGTCCGTCTATCAAGCCGTGAAGGAGTGCCAGGTGCTCCCCTTGCGCGTCTTCGCGCCGGAGTAGTAGTGTGCTCTCGACAGAACCGTGTTCGATGCGAGATGCCAGATCGCAGAGTACCACGCCATGCAGTGAATACAAATGCAGGTGTTGGACAGTTGTGATTGGAGTTCCAAAGTGTACTGTTGTTGAGTGTTGGAGAGGATGCGGATTGAGATGCAAGGTTGCGGCGCTTTGTTGTTGTTCGATGCCGACGGTGGCGCAGTTGCTAATGAAGGCTGTGCTTTCATCCTGGTTGTCCATGCTAACACGCAGCACGAAAGTTGAGGGAGGCGTCGAGCTACGCGTATAGCGGAAACGCAGAGTGCGCAGACTGTGAGGAGCCAGTGCTTCCACGGTATCATCCGCCACGAGTTGGAGTTGAGGTTGATCGATACTAAGAGTACTGATGCGTCGTGTTTGCGACGATTGATTGACCAGCGAAGCTGTCCACTCTGCGGTATCGAGACTGAAGTCACATACCATACTCGAGCTCAAGAAGTGCGTGGTGTTTTTCTGTGCATCACCGATGAAATCCAGACGTTCTACAAATTCCGGGTGATCTACAAGAGGGTTACGTTTAGCCTGGTAGCGTGCAATCGTATCGCAGCGAGCATGCTCACGCTCGTCCGGAGGATCCATTTGATTCCAGATGCGTAGATCGTGATCCATGGAATAGGGTGAGGTGTAGTATCCGGTGAGATTTCCGTATCGGAGCAGATAATAAAAGATGCTTCGTGCGATGTTGCCTTTGCTGACGGTGCGAGGTTCAAAGACGGTGTCTCCTTTGGCGGTAAAACCTAAGCGAGACCCACCGCCGGCGTCTTTCCATACTTTGACAATTGTTCCAAAAGGAAAATTCGCGCGCATGGAGTTTGCGTTTGGATTCGTCGGGTACAGGTGATTCACATCACTTTGCATGGGGTCGACGGACGAACCACGACTCTGCACCCAGGTATGTTCGGTATTGAATTCACCGTTGGGAGGAATGCCAACCGTGTAGATCTTCTTTCCGGTGTAGATGCACTCCACGGAGTCATTGACGTTGTCTGCTTTTCCAAACATCATTTGACGGGCGGGCTTATAACCGAGCGAGGTATGATTTACCACCATTGCGTGCAGACTGTCGTAGAGAGCAGAGTATTCGAGGTTGTATGTTGTTAGGTAGTCCGTGCTCGTACCGGAACCATACAGCAGGATGTCTTTGGAAAGCTCTGTGCAGCCCACAAGCATGCGCATGCGCAGCCAGCCTCGCAAGTCCACGTTGTGACGTGCTTTTATTGTTATCTCAATCTGCACGCTGTGTCCGGCCTCGATGATCGTTTGCGAAGTGATATTCGTCGAAACTTCCATGGCGAAGTACGAGGTAGAACCGATGTACTGTGGAGGATACAACAATGCGGCACTCGAACTGTTGTTGGAGACCGGGAAGGATCGAAGCACACTTGTTCCGAGATCGACACGCCCAACTTCAATGCTGTCCGGAAGCTCAATCCATGGTCCCTTAAACACTGACGCAGCAGAAAGCGACACATCCAAAACGCAACCCAGCGTAAGGGTCAGACAAAGAAGCTGTAATCGAAGTACCTGAGTGGTTTTCATAAGATTCCTTGAGTTAGCGTGAGTTAGCGAGACATCACGGGCGTCAGCGTGATTTGCCGGAGTTTGTTTCATATTCTTCATGAGCATTCGCCGAGCGACGGTAGTCGTTCGTCACGGATCCGATATAGGCTTCCCGAGATTCAGGATGCCCGAACACGATTTCTTCCGATTCGTTGGTGCCCGCGAGGAGAAGACGCAAAATACGTCGAAAACACAGTGTTTTTTGGGTAGAATCGTCGACCCACGGGTCAGAAATGCTCGCTGCCATCACGCGGAAAACCTTGCCAAAGACCTCCTTCTCCTTATTTTGCGGGTTCATTATGCAGGAATATTCCATGAAGCGAGTAGTCATTACCGGTCTTGGGGCACTGACGCCCATTGGAAACACGGTGACTGAGTATTGGGAGGGATTGCGTAGCGGTCGCAGCGGTGCTGCACCTATTACGCACTTTGATGCCACTAAATTCCGCACACGCTTTGCGTGTGAAGTCAAGGGATTCGAAGCATCCAACTTCATGGATCGTCGCGAAATCGGACGCACCGACCTCTTCTGTCAATACGCTCTTGCCTGCGCGCAAGAGGCTGTGGCAGATTCGGGAATGAATTTGGATACCGTTGACAAAAACCGCATCGGTGTTATTTGGTCCTCCGGTATTGGTGGTCTCATCACACTGGAAGAACAAATCTCGAACTTCCTCAAGGGTGATGGAACTCCGCGCTATAGTCCATTTTTTATTCCCAAGATGATTAGTGATATGGGTGCGGGACTCATCAGCATTCGCTATGGTTTCCGCGGACCGAACTTCTGTACGGTTTCGGCCTGTTCAAGTTCATCACACGGCATATTGGATGCCTACAACTACATTCGTCTCGGAAAAGCAAATGCTATTCTCGCAGGTGGAAGTGAAGGCGTCGTTACACCTTCGGCAATCGGTGGCTTCAATGCGATGAAAGCACTGAGCGAGCGTAATGATTCACCGGAAAGCGCTTCACGTCCTTTCGATAAAAACCGTGACGGATTTGTACTTGGTGAAGGCGCGGGTGCAATCATGCTTGAGGAACTCGAACATGCTTTGAATCGTGGCGCGCGTATCTATGCTGAAATTGTTGGCGGTGGTGCTACCGGTGATGCCTATCACATTACTGCCGGCCATCCCGAAGGATTAGGTGTTATCCTGGCAATCGAAGAAACCTTGCGTGAAGCACAATTGGCGCCGTCCGACGTAGACTATATCAACCTGCACGCAACCTCTACACCTGTTGGCGATCCCGCTGAAGCAGCTGCCATCATCAATGTCTTTGGCGAACATCTCGACCGCTTGCACGTCAGTGGCACCAAATCGATGACGGGTCACCTCCTGGGTGCTGCGGGCGCAATTGAAGCAGTTGCAGGCGTTCTTGCCATGCACCACAACACTGTTCCTCCCACGATTAATATTGAGGAGCGCGATGAAGCGGTGGATGCTCGATTGAACGTAACGGCGAATACCGCGGTACAAAAAGAGATAAACGTTGTGATGAGTAACACCTTCGGTTTTGGTGGACACAACGCAGTGATCGCTTTCAAACGTTTTGCTAACTAAGTGTTGGCGAGATAGCGAGAAGTGTAGTCAACAGTAGCGGACGTTGGATACACTTGCTTATCGGTACGTACATAGGAGTGCGGTCCGCCGGTTGAAGCCCAATCGTTTTTCTCTTCATAAGCAAGGCGCAGCGAAGCTGCGCCCTGATAAAAAGTCCCCTGAACGTGCCCGCTGCCCATACCTTAGGTGTGGTGAGAAGTACATCCCTTGGCATACCAAGTTCTCCTTATAGTCCGGGTGAGAGAGTCACTAAGTTCTTCATTCATTAGCCAATTTCTATGAGTTCAGTATCTGTTGAACAGCTTAGTGGTGCGGAAGATGTTCGTTGGAACCTAAGCGACCTCTACCCTGATATTTATGGCAGCGCATTTGAAGAAGACATGCGCAGCGTTGAAACCCACGCCAAAAAGTTTGAGCACGATTGGCGCGGTCGCATTCAGGACTGTACGAGCACTGAGCTTGTTCAACTCCTGAATGAGAGTCAGGAGATGATAGAGAGAATTTCGCGACTGGTTATTCGTGTAAGTCTTGAGTTTTGCACGGATCACCACAATCCGAAATTGGCTGCTACGTACCAATCTATCAACGAGTTTGCCAGCTCGCTGAGTCGCTATATGATCTTTATCGATATCGAGCTTCAGGAGTTGAGCGACGAGCGTTTTAGTGTGCTTTGTGATGCTGAGGAGCTGAAGAACTTCCGTCATTTTCTGCGCATCAAGCGTGTATTCAAAGCGCACATTCTGAGCGAGAAAGAGGAGATACTTGGTAGTGAAAAGGAGATAATCTGTGGCGCTGCATGGCAGCGATTTTTTGAGCAGATGCACGCAACAAAAACCTACGAGTATGATGGTCGGCAGGTATCGCAACAAGAAGTCATGATGCATCTCTCCGATCCCGATCGCACACATCGCAAAGCCGCAGCCGAAGCACTGTCTGCGGGCTTGGCGGAATCGGTGAAGATGAACGCCTTTGTGTTTAACACGATATTGTCGGATCGCCTGATTGAAGATCGCATACGCAAGTACTCCGGATGGCTCAGCTATCGTAACATGAGTAACGAGAGCAGTGATGCTGCCGTACAGACTCTGATTGATTCCGTCGTGAAACGTTACGACATCAGTCATCGTTACTATGCTCTGAAGAAACATGTTCTCGGTCTCGATGAGTTTGCAGACTATGACCGCGGTGCACCGATATCGATCGACACGCATAAAGTACACTGGTCGGAAGCCAGAGCTATAGTATCCAAAGCCTACCATGAGTTCGATGAGCGTATTGGCGACATAGTCGACGAATTCTTCGACAAGCAGTGGATCGACGCTGCCCTGCGACCCGGCAAGCAGAGTGGCGCTTTTGCTGCCGCTACGGTTCCGGGAGCACACCCGTACATTCTGATGAACTACACCGGTCGCATGCGCGACGTAAGCACCTTGGCGCATGAGCTAGGGCACGGCATCCATGCATACTTGGCGCAACCCAGAGGACTCTACAATCAAAGCACGCCACTGACCGTGGCTGAAACCGCGTCGGTCTTTGGAGAGATGCTGATCTTTGACTCGATGATGAACAATGCGACAGACGATAATGAGAAGCTTGCGCTCATTATGGACAAGCTTCACGACATCTGTAGTACAGTGTTTCGTCAAGTCTCATTCCACTGCTTTGAGGATGCTATCCATACGGCACGACGAAGCCAGGGCGAACTCAGCGTCGCTCGTTTTAATGAGCTGTGGTTGAAGAGTCAGAAGGAGTGCTATGGTGAGTCTGTGCGCTTTCCGGAGGGACATGAAGTGTGGTGGTCCATGGTCTCTCACTTTATCCATTCACCGGGCTATGTCTATGCCTATGCTTTTGGTGAATTGCTCGTACTTGCACTCTATGAACTCTATAAAGAAGGTGCTCCCAACTTCAAGCAGAATTACATCAACCTGCTCTCCGCGGGTGGTAGTGACTCTCCTCAAAATCTGTTGAAACCCTTCGGCATCAACCTCGATGATCCCGGCTTTTGGTCGCTGGGTTTACAATTCATCGACTCCATGCTGCATCAAGCTGAAGAACTCGTTCAACGCCGTGATGCGCGCGCCTCGTAAGAGACACAGATTCAACCAACCATTAGCCCAGCGGAGACGGCAATCCGACTTGCGTGTAGTACAATTGCGCTGAGCCCGTGCGAATGAGTTTGTAGAAATTCAGCATACTGGCGTAGCGCCTACCTGTCTCAACACGGCCGCTCAAAATGTAGTGATTCTGATCTGTTTTAGCCTCCTGAGAAACGATGATGATTTTTTAACAAGCCCGGGTCTAAAAAGCGGGCTCTACTTTTTCTCCATAGTGTATTTTCGCCTCCCCATTTTTATTCATTTTTTCATGTACTTCATTGAACAATACAGAAGGTAGCGGTGACGCGTCACGGCTCAGTTTCAACATCCATAGAGCAACTGAAGCCCATTGTGAGTATGCAGAGACCATCTGCCACATTATTGAAGAATCGGCAAAGCAACGGGGAACCGGTATTGCCAAACGACAACCGGAGTATATCCGAACGAAGATGCGAGAAGGCAAGGCTGTTATCGCGTTGACGGGTGACGGACGTTTCGCCGGCTTTTGTTACATCGAAACCTGGGAAGACCGTAAGTACGTGGCGAACTCAGGGTTGATTGTGGCACCCGAGTTCCGCAAGCTGCATCTTGCAAAGCGCATTAAACAAGCTGTCTTCGATCTTTCTCGAGAGAAGTTTCCCGAGGCGAAGATCTTTGGTATTACGACATCAGCAGCCGTGCTGAAAATCAACAGTGAGCTGGGCTACCGAGCCGCGCACTTCAATGAACTCACAACCGACGATGCCTTTTGGAAAGGTTGTGAGAGCTGCAACAACTTCGACATTCTCCAACGCACCAAGCGCACGATGTGTTTGTGTACCGGCATGCTCTTCGATGCCTCTGAAGAGAAGCGCGCTGACAGTGCATCGACACTCGTTCAGATCAATATGCCGGATTCACTGGTGTCTGAACTGCGAGCCGCATCACACGACATCGAAGCAGCCTCTGCGCCACTTGTTGCAGAGGAGGCAAAGGCATGAAGAAAGTTCTGTTGGCCTTTAGCGGCGGCTTGGACACCTCCTATTGTGTAAAGTATTTGCACCACGAGTGTGGCATGGAAGTGCATACAGCTATCGTCAACACCGGAGGATTTACCTCTGCGGAGTTGCAGAGCATCGAGTCTCGCGCGAAAAACCTGGGTGCTGTAACGCATACAACTATCGACGAATCGCAAGCTCTTTACTCTGAGTGCTTGCGCTATCTCGTTTTCGGAAATATTCTAAAGAATAACACCTATCCCTTATCGGTGAGCGCCGAACGTGTCTTTCAAGCCCGTGCTATTGCCAAACTCGCACAAGAGATGAAAGTAGATGCCGTGGCTCACGGATCCACCGGCGCAGGTAACGATCAAGTGCGTTTCGATCTGGTGTTTCGGGTGATGTGTCCGGAGTTGCAAATCCTTAGCCCCATCCGCGACAACAAACTCTCACGCGAGGCGGAGATTGCATACTTGCAGAGCAAAGGTGTAGAAGGAGATTGGACCAAGGCACAGTACTCGATCAACCAAGGAATTTGGGGTACAACTATAGGTGGACGAGAAACCTTAACTTCTTCTCAAGCTCTTCCGAGTGAAGCATATCCAACGCAGTGTAGTGCTGCCAACGAAGCACGAATTCACTTGCAGTTTAAACGCGGTGAGTTTGTAGCTTTTAACGATCGCTCCTTTGCACACCCTGTGCACGCTATTCAAGCATTGGCGCAGGAGCTTGCACCCTATGCCATTGGACGCGATATTCATATCGGCGACACGATAATTGGGATGAAAGGACGCGTAGCCTTCGAAGCAGCCGCACCACTGCTCATCATCAAGGCACATCACACTCTTGAGAAACACACCCTCACCCGCTGGCAGTTGAATTTAAAAGACCAGCTAGCGTTGTGGTATGGTCAGTTGTTGCATGAGGGACAATTCATGGAGCCTGCATTGCGTGCGGTGGAAGCTTTCTTTGAAACGACGCAAAGCAGCGTAGATGGTGTTGTGCACGTGCACCTGGCTCCCTACCGCTTTGCTGTTGAGGGAATAGAATCGGCGCACGACATGATGAACACGAGCTTTGGAGCGTACGGAGAAATGAATACGATGTTCAGCGGCGATGATGTGCGAGGATTCTCACGTATTCTAGCTAATCAGTCGTTGATACATCGGGCAGTCAACGGTGGTGCGCAATGACACGAGTCGGAATTGTTGGAAGTGCCGGTTTCACGGCGGGTGAGCTTCTGCGTATTCTCATTCGACATCCCTACGTGGATGTGGGAATGGCGTATAGTACAAGTAGTGCGGGGCGCTTGGTGTCGGACGTCCATCAAGACTTAGTTGGAGAGACATCACTACGCTTTAGCGACGTGGTCGACGATGATGTGGATGTGTTGTTTCTCTGTGTTGATCATGGACAGAGCTCTCAGTTTCTACGTGAACACCCGTGGCTGCTCGAGAAGAAAATCATCGACCTGAGCAATGAGTTCCGTCTTCCTGCTTCGACGCATGATTTCGTATATGGTCTACCGGAACTCAATCGCGATCGTCTACGTAACGCCCGGCATGTCGCGAATCCCGGATGCTTTGCAACGGCAATTCAACTCTCGCTCCTTCCATTGGCGGCCCGAGCCCTTGTAAAAAGCGAAGTCCATGTGCAAGCAATCACAGGATCCACCGGTGGAGGTCGTAAGCATGAAGCTTCGCTGCACTATTCGTGGCGTGCCAACAATGTGCAAGTGTATAAGGCATTTCAGCACCAGCATTTGCCGGAAGTCAGACACTCTTTGTCGCAAGCGCAAGGCGCTGAGATACCGACTTTGAATTTTGTTCCCATGCGAGGCAGTTTCACGCGTGGCATTTTGGCTTCAGCTTACACGCAGTGTGGTATGTCGCAAGCGGAGCTGATTGAGTGTTATCGGAGTTACTACGCTTCGCATCCCTTTGTGCACTTGGTTGATGACTCTCCGGACATCAAGCGTGTTGTGAACACAAACAAAGCACTCTTGCATGTAAGTGCAGTAGACGACAAAGCCTTTGTTGTGTGTGTCATCGACAATCTGCTCAAAGGTGCTAGCGGACAAGCGGTTCAGAACATGAACCTTATGGAAGACTACGACGAGTCCACGGCGCTTTCGCTCAAAAGTGTCGCATTCTAACATCCAAACACAAGGCAGCAGACGAGCTGCGCCCTCACGTACTCACAAGACGATCAATGAAACGATTCTTTTCAGTGCAAGACTGCACGTCGTTGCCCGAACTCATGGAGCTCGCGATGCACCATAAATCAACGCCACTATTAAACTATGGTCTCGGCAAACACAAGTGTCTTGGATTATTGTTTTTCAACCCAAGCCTGCGCACGCGCATGAGCTCACAGCGCGCGGCGTACAATCTGGGCATGGATGTGATAGTGATGAATGTAGGAGCTGATTCATGGACCTTAGAGACGCGCGACGGCGTTATCATGGATGGCAGTGCAAGTGAGCATGTTAAAGAGGCTGCTGCCGTGATGAGTCAGTACTGCGAGATTCTGGGAGTACGCAGTTTTGCCTCACTGAAGGATCGTGAAAGCGACTATGCTGAGGAAGTGCTGGAGTCTTTCGCAGCATCCGCCACAAGTCCGATGATAAGTTTGGAATCAGCAACCCGACATCCTCTGCAGTCCTTCGCGGACATGATCACTATCGAAACGCACAAGAACCGAGAGCGTCCACGGGTGCTCCTCACTTGGGCTCCACACCCAAAGGCTCTCCCGCAAGCAGTTCCTAACTCCTTCGCAGAGTGGAGTCTCGCAATGAACTACGATCTGGTCATTGCTCACCCACCCGGTTACGAGTTGCATTCTGCTTTCACTGCCGGTGCAGAAATCACCTACGATCAAGACGCAGCGTTGAGGGATGTCGATTTTGTCTATGCAAAAAATTGGTCGAGCTTTAGCCAATATGGGTCAATTTTGAGTCAAGATCCGAAGTGGCAAATCACTGAGCAGAAGATGTCGCTCACGAATAACGCGCGCTTCATGCACTGTCTACCGGTGCGACGTAACATGATAGTGAGCGATGCCGTGTTGGATGGTCCTGCATCCATTGTCGTTGAACAAGCAGCAAATCGCGTTGTGAGTATGCAAACGGTTTTGGACCGCATGGTGCACGGTCTAATGCAGTCATGAGTTTGACTGAATACCATGAATATGTCTGCATGCCGCAAGAAGGAGTGTAGAGGGCTCGTAGGATAGTGCCGGAGATTTTTTGCTAAGGCGTCGCTACGCGCCGCCTCATGGAACATCAAAAGGAGACCACTGTGAACACATCGCTTCTCGTTCTCAAATTGGGCGGCGACATTGTAGATGATGTTGATCGACGACGGAGTGTACTCTCAACGCTTGCTCAGTCCAAGCAGAGATGTATTCTCGTACATGGTGGAGGCAAGGTCGCATCGGAGCTAAGCACGCAGCTTGGCGTGTTGACAGAGATGGTTGATGGACGTCGCATCACTGACGTCGAGACACTAAAGATCGTTACTATGGTGTATGCCGGTCTCATCAACAAGACTCTCGTAGCCGATGCTCAACTCTGTGGTCTTAGTGCAGTTGGGCTGAGTGGTGTCGATGCCAATCTCTTGCTGGCACATAAACGTCACGTTCAGACAGTTGACTACGGTTATGTCGGCGATATCGATGCAGTCAACGTCTCCTTTCTGCAGCATCTCTTGGAGCAGCATCACATGCCGGTAATAGCGCCGATTAGTCATGATGGGCAAGGCCAGCTTCTGAACACCAATGCCGATACAGTTTGTACTGAGATCGCCAGGGCAATGTCTGTTACGCAAAACGTTGAAGTGCTCATGTTGCTAAACAAAGAGGGAGTGCTGCGGAACGCAGATGATGACGCTTCCTGTATCACTGAGCTCAGCGAAGAAGAATTTGTGCACTTGCGCGAAGAGGGCTCTGTGCATAGCGGTATGCTAGCGAAACTCGAGAATGCCTTTGCACTACATCGAGCAGGAATTCATGTACGCTTATGTTCATGGCGGAGTCTTAGCGGAGGCACCGTGTTGATCTAAGAGTTGGACCTATCACGAGTCGATGCGTATGGAAGCAAGCATACAGTTTTTTACCCTATGTCAGAATGCAACCGGTTTGAGTCGAGCCCATAGTCAATGAACGAGAGCATAGAAACTATACTACGTCGACAGAGCGAGAGTGCAATTGAACTTCTTCAGAAGTTGATTGCGACGCCCTCAATCAGTCGAGAAGAAGTGGCAGCAGCGGATGTACTAGCTGCGCACATAGGCGCGCAGGGCGTCGCGCTGCAGCGCATACAGAATAACATCTGGTGTGTCAATACCGCGTTTGAAGCATCGAAGTTTACGCTTCTGTTGAATTCGCACCTCGACACTGTCAAAGCCAATAGCGATTGGAAGAGAGATCCACTGGTACCGCAGATAGAGGATGCTCGTTTGTATGGACTCGGCTCAAACGATGCAGGCGGACCACTAGTGAGTTATGCTGCCGTATTCCTTGCGCTGGCTCATCGAGAGGATCTACCGATTAACCTTGTGTTTGCGGCAACGGCAGAGGAGGAGATCAGTGGTGTCAATGGCATACAGTTGGCGATGCAGCACATGCCTCGCATTGATGCGGCCTTGGTTGGGGAACCGACACAGATGCAGATGGCGACGGCAGAAAAAGGGCTGATGGTTTTGCGTTGCTGCGCGCACGGACGCAGCGGACACGCCGCACGTAATGAAGGTGAGAACGCCATTGACATCGCGCTTTCAGATATAACATGGGTACATGCCTATCGTTTTGAGCGAGAGTCGACAAATCTGGGTCCGGTGAAAATGACCACGACAATGATCCATGCCGGCACACAACACAATGTCATACCGGATCGTTGTGAATTCACAGTCGACGTACGGAGTACCGACGCCTACACCAACGACGAGATTGAGAGTGTCGTACGAGCGCATCTGCGCTCTGAAGTCGCGGAGGTGTCCAAACGATTGCAACCCTCTTGTATAGACGAAGGTCATCTCATCGTAAGAGCCGCGCGTGCGTTATCGATCCCGACATACGGATCGCCGACACTATCGGACCAGGCATTGTTGCGTGTACCCTCGGTAAAGATAGGTCCGGGCGACAGTGCTCGCTCGCACACTGCCGACGAGTACATCGGGGTACAGGAGATACACGATGGCGTTGTAGAATTGTATCGACTGATTGAGATGATTTGTACACTGTATCGCACAGACGAGTCCGGAAGGAAAGGAGAAGCACAATGAAATTATGGGATAAAGGACTACACACGGCAGCGAGTGTTGAGACGTTCACGGTAGGGCGCGACCGAGAGTACGACATGTATCTCGCATGGTTTGACGTAGTTGCGTCCATGGCCCACAGCACGATGTTGTCTGAGGTTGGCTTGTTGAGCAAAGAGGATTGTCAAAGCGTGCTCGCGGGACTCCGCGTCATCCTTGGCGACATTGAAAACGGCAGCTTTGCAATTGCGGAGTCGAGTGAAGATGTGCATTCTCAGGTAGAAGAACTGTTAACTGAACGTATCGGTGAAGCTGCCAAGCGTATCCATACCGGGCGGAGCAGGAATGACCAGGTGTTGGTGGATATGAAGCTGTATCTGCGGGAGCAACTTTGTTGTGTGAGGGAAGAAGTAGAAGAGCTTTTTTGGATTCTGATGCAGTTAGCGGAAAAATACAGTGCAGTCATTGTGCCGGGATACACGCACTTTCAAGTGGCGATGCCATCTTCTTTTGGACTCTGGTTCAGTGCCTACGCTGAGTCGTTGATTGATGATGTGGAACAGCTCACAGCGGCTTATCGCGTAGTCAACAAGAATCCTTTAGGTTCAGCTGCAGGCTATGGCAGCAGCTTTCCTTTGAATCGAGTACGGACGACAGAGCTTCTGGGATTTGAGTTCATGAATGTCAGCAGCGTCTATGCCCAAATGACACGCGGCAAGAGCGAGAAAATGTGCGCACAGGCTTTAGGAAACATTGCTGCCACGCTATCGAAGATGGCATACGATCTATGTCTGTACAACTCACAGAACTTCAACTTTGTAACCTTGCCGACAGACTACACTACCGGCTCCAGTTTAATGCCGCACAAGAAAAACCCGGATGTGTTCGAGCTCATACGAGCGCACTGCAACAGAGTACAAGGTGTAGCGGGAGAGATCATCCTCCTCATCAACAACCTACCATCAGGCTATCACCGAGATGTACAGCTCTTGAAGGAGCTCATCATTCCTGCGTTCGAAGAGCTTCGAGCATGTTTGCAAATGTCTATCGAAGCCATGCCCTTGCTGGAAGTCAAGCACGACATTGAAGCGAACGAAATCTATCAGTACATGTACAGTGTGGATGCGGTTCACGCACTTGTTCAACAAGGCAAAAGTTTTCGAGATGCCTACCGCGAGGTAGGAGAAGGCATTCAAAGCGGAAATTTCAACATCTCAGAACATGTATTGGCGAAGAAGGGCGATAACATAGCTCATGAAGGGAGCATAGATAACCCGGCTTTGGATCTTATACGAACTCAAATGGATGCCGCCATTACACGCGTGGACTGGCAGGCAGGACGTCGAGCATTGCACCACTTAAGTGCTCAAGCGCGTGACTAGGCAGAACGCATAGAATGTCGGCCGATACGGGATAAAGTCCAAAGTGTGGATTTTTGGCAAATTCTGCATGTTCTGTACGAATCTGCATCACTTTTCCACAAAAATTGTCGCTTTGGTTTGCTCACAATCCCCAAAAATGCTATTTTCGAAGCCTTGCAAAATTAAGGATGGGCGCTTAGCTCAGCTGGTTCAGAGCATCTGCCTTACAAGCAGAGGGTCGGGAGTTCAAATCTCTCAGCGCCCACATCCAAAAAGCCGTTTTTCGAAAGAAGAGCGGCTTTTTTCGTATGTGGTTGATAGAATATGGCTTCCAAAAAAGCAGCAGCTAAGTGGCGCGGACGAAAGGCTAAAATTTAAAGACGAAGCCGGGAGACGCGATGCCATGGAACAGACAGGCGCTGAAGCAATATTGATGTATCCAACGAAACCACGTAGAAGAGCTCTTTAGTCATGGCAAGAGTGATTCAGACTGATTACTCGACATCACACAATAATTAAGCATCTTTGAACTCCGGCGCATGACGAACTGCCTCAACGATCCTCTACGAGTCGAAGAGAATCGTAGTGCGGCGCAACTCTGCAGGATTATTCTTCCCACTATCCGGGGACACATCGATGCAAACATTGCCCTCCTACATTACATTTGTTTTTTCGCTCACAACTGTAGCTACTCTTTGGTTTTTTAGCGCGGCTACGGCATACAAGAAATGGACATTTATCGTCGTTGCAGTGTGGTTAGTTTTTCAGGCCATAGTTGGGATGTCGGGATTCTACACAATTACGCATACTTTCCCTCCACGCTTTTTAGCTCTTGTACTGCCACCGGCGCTCTGCATCATAGCACTCTTCAGCACGAGCAAAGGCAGAGCGTACCTCGACAGCATGGACCTCAAAGCACTGAGTCTCGTTCACACAGTGCGCATACCGGTCGAAATCGTCCTCTACTGGCTCTACCAACAAAAAATGGTACCACAGCTCATGACCTTTGAAGGAAGCAACTACGACATTCTTTCGGGTATGACAGCGCTCGCTGTGTATTTCATGTTGTTCAATGGTTCACCACTAAAAATCAGACTCCTTGTGGTGTGGAACGTTATCTGTCTCGGACTACTCTTGAACATTGTCGGCAAAGCGGTGTTGTCCGCTCCCTTTCCCTTCCAACAGCTTGCCTTTGAGCAACCTAACATCGCCGTTCTGTACTTCCCTTTTAACTGGCTCCCATCGTGCGTAGTACCCCTTGTACTACTCTCACACCTTGCGTCACTACGCCAACTTTTCAGAAAGCTACGAGAGAAGTGAGACGAACGCCGGCTTCGCTGGCTTCGACTTCGCTGGCTTCGGCTTCGCTCAGCCAGCGAGGAGTTAGAGTGGGATCTGCTTTACCGGCTGGCTTCGGCAAAGCAGATCACTGCCTGAGCGAAGCCGAAGCCAGTGTTGGCAAAGCAGATCACTGCCTGAGCGAAGCCGAAGCCAGCCGGCAAAGCAGATCGCTGGCTGAGCGAAGCCGAAGCCAGCCGGCAAAGCAGATCGCTGGCTGAGCGCAGCCGAAGCCAGTCGGCAAAGCAGATCACTGCCTGAGCGCAGCCGAAGCCAGTCGGCAAAGCAGATCACTGCCTGAGCGCAGCCGAAGCCAGTGTTGGCAAAGCAGATCGCTGGCTGAGCGAAGCCGAAGCCAGTGTTGGCAAAGCAGATCGCTGGCTGAGCGCAGCCGAATCCAGCGTTGGCAAAGCAAATCACTGCCTGAGCGCAGCCGAATCCAGTGTTGGCAAAGCAGATCACTGCCTGAGCGAAGCCGAAGCCAGTGTTGGCAAAGCAGATCGCTGGCTGAGCGCAGCCGAAGCCAGCGTCGGCAAAGCAGATCGTTCAGCTTTACGGTCTCACATGCACTAGTGGAATGTCACTCGAAAACGTAGGAGACTGAATTGACACGACATACACACCGAACGGAAGTCCTGACAAGTCCACCATGAGATCATACCAATTCAGACCAAGAGAGCTTTGCCTGAACTGCACCTGATCTGAACCGATTACCAGAGCCCTAGTTCCCACGATGTCATAGACTTCAACTCTTATGGAACTCAAATCAATTGTGTTTGCGATGAACGTTGTCACAGACACAGTAGTTGATGACGGATTAGGAACCACCTTGCGCGGTTCGATAAGAGCGCTCTCCAGGCGATTGTGAACCGGAAGATCATCGCCGACCGGAACCATAGAGTCTGGCTTCATTGTTAGGATTGCCGGCGTCGATCTGTAGGACCATGCACAAATCATTCCTTCACGAGAGTTCTTTATCAGTGACGTTGTAACATAGACGTAGGTAGAATCGCGGTTGCCATCCTTGAAAAACGCTGGTTTTGAAACAATATAATTCCACGTCTTGCCTGAGTCAGCGGTTATTATGACTTGTCCTCGATAGAACTGAGCTATCAATTGGCCATCTTCAGTCAGGCTATTCTGGTAGATTTCTCCGTAGTCATCACCATAGGGTAAGACTGCAGCAGTTATCCACGAACGTCCACCGTCAGTTGTTCGATATATGACATTGTGAGAAGGATCGCTTGTATCGTTGTTCTTGCGAAAACCATGGGCAACTCCAATCGATGAATTGAAGAAGTAAGCGCCATTGAACCGATCGTTGTGACTTGTATCAGAGTACACCCCGTCGATCGTAAAGCCTATTCGTGTCCAACTCTTTCCTTTGTCGGTTGTCAAGTAATTAGACGTTCCCCAGTCCAATGAAAATGGATAGTACTTTTGAACGAGGAAAGAGTTCGAATCAACAACCCACGCACGATATATGAAGTCTAGATCTTTAGGCGAGTTAGGAATCGTATCATGAACGTGTACCTGACGGAATGTCCTCCCGCCATCGAAAGTAGCCCACGTGATAAAAAGGTGATCTATGCTTGTTATACCTACTAAAGGTGCCACAGCCGAACTGAACAACACTCTATTGGCAGAGGGTAGCAGAGCTGTATCAAGTTTGTGCCACGTTACAGAGCCATCGTCAGAATAATAAAACCGCGTACGAACACCTCCCCAGAAATAGTGCAACGAGTCAAGCCTGCATGCACCATTGGTTACGACAGGATCAAATACCGGAACCAGCATCCTCCAATGCCTTCCGGTATCGTGACTACTAAAAATTTTTGGCTCAGATATTCCAGGTGGAAACGGTCCGTCGGATTTGCGTGTGTATTCAACTATCCCAAAGCCAATTATGGAGTCTGCGCTATAAACCATTTTCTGAAAGTTCACACCCGAGACCTTCCAATCCTTTGGAACCTGCTCCAGTTGAACAGGAAGCACCTGAGACCATACTGATTCTTCGGCCAATGCTATGGAATTTGAGGCAAAAAGGCTAAGACAAGCCAGAGTGATCAACAAGTGCTTCATGTTTTTGTGGTTTTGAGTGAATAGTTTATAGTAAGCAGCTTACGGGCATTCTACAGGTCCGCATGGTATAGGAACATAAGTAAAGCCATTCCACCATTGGTAATTCCCCGTGCAAGAAACAGGACCATTCGTTGCATAAGACGAATACTCATATCGGGGAGGATCCGGAACTGGACAGGTAGTCGATGGACAACACCACTTATAGTATCGTATGCAATTCACATCAGGACCACATGAATAACTAGCGTAGACCTCCTCTTGACTTCCATTTGGAAGCGTTTGAAGTTGCTGTGTGTCGAAAAGTGCAGTAGCACACGCTACACTCGACATACTTGGGAGCAGATATCCAGTATAGGGATCCGGAATCGGACAGTTTGGTACAGACCAATTGAGTCCTCCAGACGCGAGATTGATTCGATCAATGCAAATATTGAAAAACGTGCCTTCCATCAAGTCAAGAATAGCGCTCCGAGTGAGTCCTGGGCAGTTTGTCCAATAGTTTACTAGCGTTACAGATGGAGCATAGGATCCACCTCCGGAGACCGTGCCGAGGCACAGTTCACAAATCACATAGCAACCTGGGTTCAGAGGTACAGGTAACCAGCCTGTTGTATAGGTAATTGATCCAGGTGGGCAAGCAGAGCGAACGCTGGTCGGCACCAACATCGCAAAAAACAGAAGGAAAACGAGCAGTGTAGCTCTCATACGTACTCCAATACTATGATGAAAAAATAGTATCGGGGGCTAGTTTGAATGATCCAACGTTTATACATTAACTATGAAGGTCTGGCATTCATTACCACTGACAACAACTCATCTCACTGAAATTCCGGTAGTACTGCATTATCACATCGACGCGACAGCGGGCTATCTTGCTTGCCACGTCGAGCGGAACCCGCGCCTCACAAAGCCTTGAAATGAAGGTCTTCCTGAACTCATGAAACGCTCTGTTCTTCTTTGGTATGCCTAAAACGAACATTGCTGCATCCAGCCGCTTGCGAAGCATTCTATAGGTCTCTCGCCGGCCGTCATAACTGAACATCTTACCGCTTTTCAATGCCGGCATGATGATCGCATCAGGATTCATACGCCTCTCATAGAAACTCACCTCGCCCTAACTTTTGTCAGCAAGAATCTGTTAAGTGCGAGTGTGCACGATGCGTTTTTGGACAAAATTAATTGCAGCAAATCGTCTCGCTATCTCCAAGTGCAAAGTTGTCGCCTTGCGTTTCGCAAGAAGGATATCTATACTGTAGCTACAACAGAACTCGAAATACACTCATACGTAGTTGGTATGGCTTATTCAACGAAAACATAATATTACTATGTCTGAATAGATTAAATGAGTGCGGTGTGGAGCGCACGCCTTCGTGTGTGGATGGAAGGCTTCGAGAATTTAAAACATGTAAATAGAAGGAAGAAGTAAAATAATTATCGATTGCAAAATATATTTACCCTAGGATAGTAACGATTTGTTCATTATTAATTTGAGTCGAGATCACAAAGCTCCAGTGAACACGGTTTAAGGAGATCTAAGCAATAGCTACCACTTTCACTTTTATGTAAATAGTGAACGTACGCATCCTTGGGAGAGGTTTATGTAGCGTTGAATCAACAGAGAGTGCATAGTATTTCTATTGGCAAAGTGTCTCACAATAACCTCCATTGTGAGATAGCTTTAAATAGTAGGCAGGTTGAAATTGGGTAGTTTGAAAGTTCGAGCGTCTTTACGCGCCTCAATCAGTGGATTGCTCCCATATGGTTTGACAAAGACCGTGCTTGGTTATTAAAGGACTTAGCATAATTTTCAGCATGTACTTTGTGCACTAAACCAACCCTTAGCTCGAATTTAGTTCGCCGGAAAGCACAAAAGGTGTGTATATAATCTTGTAAAAATCCTGACCGTATCCATGGAAAAATATAGGTTACATGCTCCCAATCCGGCTCCTTCGAGCTGAAGGCATTGTGCTAGCTGGTCTCAACTATTTGGGTATTATGATCCGGTAGTTTCATTCGCGCTCCCTTTTACACTGCTCCACATGCTTCCGACACCATGTCTCGCTTATTCTGCCGTTAGGCCTCTGGTTATGCTAAGCTTGTTGTCATATAGTCATGCAACTGCATGTTACCGATCCTTTACACTGACTACAGCCGCACTCTCATAGTTTTGCCTACATTCTGCACTATCAAACTCAATCATGAGAGTACTTTTCATTTGCATTCATAACTCTGCTCGCAGTCAGATGGCTGAGGCGTTTGTTCGGGCTGAATCGGATGGTGCTATTGAGGTGGAGTCGGCGGGCTTGGAGGCCGGACGTTTGAATCCTTTGGTAGTGAAGGCAATGGCCGAGCTGGGTATCGATATCTCGCACCATCAGTGTACCACAGTTGATGAGATCTTGAAAAAGGGGGTTGTGTATACTCATGTGATTACGGTTTGCGATGAAAGCAGCGCTGAGCGCTGTCCGATGTTCCCCGGTACGAGTACACGTTTGCACTGGAGTTTCGCCGACCCATCGACGCTTGAGGGAAGTGATGAGGAAAAACTGGCGGCTATTCGTCCAATTCGTGACGATATTCGCCAACAAGTACGTGCATTTCTAGCCACATTGTGATCCATGAGTGAACAGGGCAAAAAATTGATCGCCGAGTGCGTGGCAACCTTCTTTTTGGTCTTCTTTGGAACGGCTGCTATTGTTGTGGATCAGACCTATCATGGCGTCGTTGGACACATAGGTGTATCCATCGTTTTCGGGTTGATCGTCACCATTATGATCTACAGCTTCGGAAGTGTTTCCGGAGCTCATATGAACCCTGCTGTCTCCATAGCCCTTTTTGTTATCAAACGCATTGAGCTCAAAACATGCCTCTCCTACATAGCCATGCAGGTTCTAGGTGCATTGATAGCTTCGCTTGCTATTAAGTCCATGTTTCCCGCCAATGCCACTCTTGGTGCAACGCTTCCTTTAGGGGGCTATTGGCAAAGTGCTGTGCTGGAGTTTGTGATGAGCTTCCTGCTCATGCTCGTTATTCTGCGCGTTGCTGTGCGCACCCACACTTCAGTGCAGTTAGTCGGTGCGATAGTTGGCTCGGTTGTCTTGCTTGAAGCGCTGATGGGTGGACCTATCTCCGGAGCCTCTATGAATCCTGCACGAAGTTTGGGACCTGCTGTGCTTGCAGCAAATATTCAAGGACTCGAAATCTATCTGCTCGCTCCTACCCTCGGAATGATTTTCGCAGCGAAGCTAGAGGAACTTCTGTTCGGACACCACGCTTGATACAAACCTCTGTTGCGATTCCGATGAGTCGGTGTTCCTATACCTGCCGTTGTTGATACTCAAGGATCGCAAGATTGAGATTTATTGTCGGGAACGTGGCACTTCCAAAGACCATTGCATCGCCCCAACTGCAAAGATTTGCAGTCGAAGTGCAGTTCTTTAATAAGCAGTGAGAGCAGGTTTTGCATTTCCAAATAGCAGAAACAACGGAAACAGTCAGAATTCAGATGTTTATGATACTTTATTTGGACTAAGTCCAAATAAAGTATATATTGCATCATGTTCACTATTGATAGAGGTTTCCATGTTTGTAGCGATCAATTTCATCAGCTGTCCTGAGGACTACAAGGCACGATTCGAGCAACTCTTCGCAGATCGGGTTCGGGCAATCGATACAATGCCGGGTTTTGTGGAGATGGAAGTACTACGTCAAAAAGATGGCGAGGGACCCTATCTGGTACTCAGTCATTGGGAATCGGAGGAGCAGTTTCGAGAATGGGTGAAATCCCCGGCATTTATTGAAGGCCATAGGCGAGCATTTGCCGATATGGAAAAAGCCAAAGCAGAGTGGGGTCTGCCGCCCATGACCAGTGAATTCAAAACCTACGAACGCATAGCGCAGTGATTCATGAAAGCACGCACAGCATTGCGCAAAGCGGGTCTGCTTACATTCTGCTTCTTCTTGCTCAAAGGCTTGGTATGGATAGGACTGTCAGTCTGGACTTGGTTCACGGTCTTTGACTAGAGCTTTTTATTCTTGCCGATAGACTCTTTTATATACTCCCACAGGCGCTCGTACGATATAAACTCGAACTCCGGTTCATGTTCAACTTTTCCTTGGGCAACACCGGTGTCATAAATGCGCTTGATGTGTGGAGCACACTTGCGCTCGACACGCTCAACATCAAAGTCGACTGAGAGCAAGGTCGTCAAGATTGTTAGCATAGAATACAGACGTGACTTCTTGGCGTCCGTAAAGTGTCGGTTCTTGTATAGCCGTAAAGCATCAAAGCGTGACAACGCTCCGTCATAATTCTTCGAGAGTAACAAGAGTACGAACTGGAAAATGTAGAAAGTAGCATTAATGCCCTGCTTGTCGTGCGACATGGCACTCAAATCACTCGCTACTGTGTTGAGCTTAAAATCACTACGAATACGAGCCAGAGTACTTTCCTCAAAACTCAGTGGTGTGCGAAGCGTTGCCACATACAGTGACATAAAGACAATGTTCCACAAGTTGACGCGAAAGGTTATCATAGCCTTGAAATAGGAGCCGTCGACAACCTCAAAGTAGATCTCCGCTGCCTCTTGCCATCGCTCTTCACGGATATTAAGCATGCAGTGATTGAACAGAAATATTCCGCGTGCCTGAGTACCATTCTGTTCTTTATAGTGCTCGCACATAGGAATGAGTTCCCTACACAGCTTGTAATTCCGCTGTTCCAACTGCAGTACAAAGCGGAAGCGAACAAGTGTACCTATTTTGACATGATACATGTTGCTCTGCAATGAGAGCAGATACTCAACACATGCATGTGCTAGGGCGTCCGCAACATGATAATTCGCCAAGGCTTGATTCGCATAACAGAGCACTCGCGTTAAATCGAAGCGAAACATTGGTCGCATGTCACCTTGATCTTCTATTGCCTTGGCTTGCTTAATAATCGCGCGAATCTCGGTGGCATCGCGCGAATCGATCACGGTACCTCGTGTTACAATAAGATTGAGCATACCGTTCATGCGCTGCACCTCCAAGTCGCGCATCCAACGTTGTTGCCACAGAACCGCATCATTGTGAAATCGCTGAGCTTCCTCCGAATTTGCTTCCGAGAAATAGAGGTGAGATAAGATACCGGACGAGTGGGCCACCAAACCGGAATCTTCCAATTCTATGGCATGCTCTCGCGCTTCGCTGAGCAGACGAATTGCAGTACTGCTTTTCAATAAGCGTTCAAAGAGAACCCCTCCAACAAAACTCGAAGCAAGCTGATAACGAGCATACAAGCGATCGCTAACAGTACGCTTGTCAAAACCCAAGTGGCAAACAAAGTTTACGAGCTCATCGCGAAGACGACTCTTTAAAACGCGTACGGAATTCACACTGCATTTGACCCCTTGCTCAGCCAATAAGTGCGAACAGAGTTCATCATCCGGTACCCCCTGCTTTCGAATGATGGAATAGAGCTGAAACAGACTGTCCTGCTCCTCTAAAAATCGCTCCACCCGACGCAAGGGTAGACGCCTCGAAGAGACCAGTTCGAAGATTTCGCTTAGTTCGGAATCGACAGTCTTCACCATGCCTGCATTGAACCTGTGTTACAATGCAAGATACACTGATCTTTAGAGAGCTCGGACATAGCGGCAACTTGTACTCATTCTTTAACGATACAAGTACTACTATGAATCTCGCAGTTGCTCTCTTACTCTATATGGGATCTGTATTACCCAATCATACCTATACGCAGTCCTATGTTGATAATCAAATTCTAGTTAACTCAGTACAAATCAATAGCATAGTTCAAGATCCGGCACAGATGGCTGTTGTAGTCGATGTGTATGGTCCGGAAACGGAACTCGTTCACATTGAATACGCCGGCGACTGAAGAACGGACGACGACAGGTGTCGCTTCCGTCCAAAGTTAATCCCATAAAAACACGACAAGGCAACAGAGACACCGTGAAAAAGGCTGTTTTTCGCCCGAATGCAGAAGAAGAGACGAAATCACTGAATGTCGAAGCGGGCGGATGAGATGAAGAAGCGCCGGAAAGCCGGGCATAGCGAAAGAAGTGAGTTGAACTACAGATACTATCTCTTTGCTGAGGATCATGTGTGGAATTCTCATCATTGAGCCGGAGACGGTTCCACCGTCTCCGAATCAGTACAGGGCCGGAATCAGGCGGTTTCTTAAAGAAATCGAGATTGATTGAGTGTCAAGCGCTTCAATCCGGTCGACGAAGCCCTGAGTAGGTATTGAAGGTGGTTTGTGTGGAACCCCTACCTTCAGAATTCGGAGTCTGTTCGTGGCAGTCTCCGAAGATCGACGAAGAGCGCTCGGCTGCATTAGCCAAGCGCTCTTCGTGTTTTTGACTCGTTTCGGGCACCGGTTTTCAAACAAACGGGTATTCTTTGCCCGGGTACAGAGGTCTTTCAAGTAGCTTGATGCACGACAGCAATTAGATTCGGCTTTCTCTGTACATTTGGAATCAGAACGTTCGTCCGCCACCACTGCCCCATTTATCCGTTAGCCTAAGACCATGAACCGTCGCATTGCGCCCACGTATCAGCAAAAACTGTTCACTACCCTGAGTTGCCTTCTGCTCGTGATGATCATGAGTGGCTGTCCGGAACAGCATCCGGAACCTAAGACCCCACCCCCGCCGCCCGAAAACAGCATTAAAAACATCCAGTACAGCATCGTAGCACGCCTGCCCCACGACACAAACTCCTTTACGGAAGGTCTGCTGTTTCACAACAACCAACTGTGGGAAAGTACCGGTGCCACGCCGCAACTACCTCAAACGCGTTCGCTCTTTGGCAACGTTGATCTGAAAACAGGTGTCATTAACGTTCGGGCGGAGATCGACAAGGATATCTATTTCGGCGAGGGGATCTGCTTTCTCAACAACAAGGTTTACCAACTTACCTATCGCAACAAGAAAGGATTTGTATTTGATGCTAAATCCTTTGCACAAGTAGGAGAGTTTAGTTTTCCAAGCCAAGAAGGTTGGGGAATGACCACCGATGGACAAGCCCTCATCATGAGCGATGGCACAAGTACCCTCACGTGGCTCGATCCCGAAGATTTCCATGTAATTAAAACTCTGCAGATTTCCGAACAGGGCTATGACCGTGATCGTATCAATGAACTCGAGTGGGTGGATGGCTTCATCTATGCAAACATTTGGACGAGTTCTCTCATTGTAAAAATCGATCCGAATACAGCGAAGGTTGTTGCAAAATTGGACCTTAGTGCACTAGAAAATGAAGTGCGCGGTAAGTATGCGGAAGCCGCCGAAATGAACGGCATTGCCTTTAATCCGCAAACGAAAACCTTCGTCGTCACAGGTAAAATGTGGCCAACGATGTACGAACTAAAACTCGACTAAGGCATTTTCTTCTCACTCCAACTCGATGTTCGGTATCACGCTGCGCAGTATGAAAGCCCTGAGTGCCGGTTTTCCATTCAACACGAAAACAACTCTTAATACTCAACTGTGTCGACAATACACGATGTGATTCCCTGAGTAGAAGCATCAGGATGGCTTTTTGTTATGGTCTCGGCGACGCCGAGCCCCTCATTGTAACACAGGTTGCAATTATGAATAAATAGTGTTGAAAACTCTTGGCGGACATTATCTACATGTAGTACGTTGAATCAAGATTGACGAAGAACAAAAAGTTAGGTGGAGGCACATCGAAGCTGTCTTACTCAATGACTTTTGATTACTATTACTTCATATTTGTGAATAGAGTTTATTCTTCTGTTCCTACACCTGAGGGAATGACATTAATTCGAAAACGCGAAGTTGAATGTGAACTCAGTGTCCTTTCTGTCCGAAAGTCGAAAAACAGTGACACATCATGCCCATAGTATTAAAGCGCACACATGCTGTACTCTATGAGCGGTGTTACTCTTTGGTATGTAGGCTCGAGTTCTTTATCAAACGACTTCTTCCTGTATGCGTGTCAAGTACCTGAACTAACCGGACTTTAAACAACCGCTTCGATGTAGTAAGTTGAACGAGATCTATACAAGCGGGACAATTCTATGTCTGCAGTGCAAAGCACAAGGAGCTGATCGTGAAAAGTTCAAAGACACGTATACGCTTGAAAGAGAACTTCGTGTGTGTACACTAAGGGCGAAGACCAACAACCAACGACCAACGACTAGATGCAATCACTGCGACTCTATCTGGCCGTACTCCGAATCGGACTTAGTTCGTCGATGGAGTATAGGGCCAACTACATTATTAATACCATCATAACCGTACTGGTGTCGGCTGCCGTGCAGATGTATGTCTGGTATGCAGTCTATCAGAACGAAGGTGTGCACGAGGTGGCGGGGCTTAGTATCGCGTCCATGATGGTGTACTTGAGTTGCTCAATCATGTGTTACAGCTTGACACGCAATGGAACACGTGAGAGAGAAGCGTCACAGTTGATTCGGAGTGGAGGACTCAACGCCTACTTGCTCAAGCCTGTTTCCCATGCACTCTACACCTTGAGTCTCGCCGTTGCCGAGCGTATTTCACAGAGTGCCTTTGTATTGTTGCCCGGAGTTACGTTGTTGTTAGTGATTCAAGCACAACACCCTGTAGCGCTCTCATGGTCCGGGTTTCTGTGGGCTTTGCCCTTTATCGTTCTTGGGGCAGTTATAAACTTTCTGATGGGACTCAGTCTTTCCTACATCGCATTTTGGTTGGATGAAGTGTGGGCTTTGCATGCAATTAAAGATATCGCACTAGGCTTACTCAGCGGCATGATGTTCCCATTGAGCGCTCTTCCAACGTATTGGCGCGAGATCTCGTCGGCTTTACCATTCCAGTATTTGGCGTATATCCCTGCCGGTCTCATGAACGGTAGCATCTCGCCTGAAACTGCTCCCGCTCATTTAGTCCACGCAAGTTTGTGGACTGTGCTTTGTATTGGAGTCATGCTGGGTATATGGCGTTTAGGTCTGCGACGATACAGTGCTTTTGGAGGATAAATGAACGCGACGCGTCTTCTTCGTTTATGGTGGAGTTTTTTTAAAAACTCACTAAGCCGAGAGTTAGAATTTCGCTGGCACTTCCTTGCAATGTTCAGCATGGATATTGTCTGGTATCTCGTGCAATATCTCATGTTCGATGTGCTGTACCTGTATGCTCCGCAACTCGGGGGATGGCATCGTAACGATATCATGGTCTTTTTGGGCACCATGTTTGTCATCGACGCACTCAACATGCTTTTAACTTCATCGAACTTCTGGGCCTTTCCGGAGCTCGTGCGTAGCGGAGAACTCGATTTCTACTTGAGCAAACCGGTGTCGACTGCCTTCTTGGCAATGTTTCGCTTTCCTAGCATAGGTTCGATGTTCAACCTCATCGTAGCGCTAGGCTTCCTGATCTATTCACTCAGTGCTGTGCCCCTGGCAGACCGCATCCTAGGCATCGTTTTGTATCCGCTGTTTATTGTTCTCGGCTTGGTAGCCATGATCGCCTTCCAATATCTCTTCATGGCATTGGCAATACGCATGGTGGCTGCCGAAGGCATACAGTGGATCCTTCATAGTCTGCATAGTCTTGGGCAACGCCCCGATTCAATCTACCGCGGCTTTATGCGACGTGCGCTGTTGACAATATTCCCCATGGCTATGATTGCTTCGGTACCTGCTCGATTGTTACAAGCAGACCCTGACTTCCTTGAGCTGTTGATTTCCGGAGTCTGCACAGTTGTCTACCTTTTTCTCTCGATCTACATCTTCGAACGAACACTCGTGAAGTACTCAGGAGCGAGCGCCTGACGAAGGACTTAGTCCTGCGCTTCACGCTGCTTCAATATGTAGTCTGTTGACAACGGAACTGCACCTGCCTCACGTGTTCGTAAGGCTATTTGTCCACGATGATAGCTGCCGTGATTGCACACGTGCAGAATAATGTCGTGCAAGCTGTTGGAGTAAGGATTCCCCTTAGTGTCGGTGTACTCAATAACGGAGTCGAGTTCATCGAGGTCTAGCCAAGAGAGAAATTCCAAGTACTCGTCGTAACATTTCTGAAAGGCAGCTGCGTAGTCGCTCAAGCTGCGGGACTTTTGCGCTGCTTCGTAGCGACGTCCCTTGATGCGCGCCAGCCACACTTCCTGTGCAAACAGAATGTGATCGACGATTTGCAGACATGCCGTCGACTGTTCATCCATGCGTCCCAGGTACCCTAGCACCCGATCGTTTGCCCATTTGTCGTATTCAACAAAGCGTACTAAACTCGTCATGGTAAAGCCTCCTAAAAGTGATACGTATGGGCGTTCATGCTTTGGTGTACGGCCCTTTTCAATACTGTAGCGGTCAGCTTTTCCAAACTACTGAACTTTTGAACGACGACGAATGATCTGCATCATGGACATGCAAAGAGCGATGCCTAAAGAGGTTTGGACTCGCTTATTACGAATTGATAGGAGGCGACGGCACTTGTTTGAGAACAAATTCGTTGTATTTTACTACAACGGTAATTGAGTTTTTTCAACCCGAGTGGCGTCGGACGGCGGAGGAGGATAGGACCTTCAGTGCTCATGTCCATGGCAAAAAACTAGCATCGACCGGCAGCATTGCTGTTCTTCAACGGTCGCGTACACAGGCTACACTGGGCCCACAAGTGCTCAGCGGAAAAGTCCTTGTGCTTAATCAATCCTACGAACCCATCTCCGTTTGCAGTGTTCGCAAAGCGGTAATGTTAATGTTTTTGTCGAAAGCTGAGATGGTTGAAGCTCGCAATGGCGCGGCGATACACACCATTCGTCAGCATTTTCCTTATCCCAGCGTTATCCGTTTGCAGTGCTTTATACGTGTACCGTACAAAAAGGTAGAGCTTAGTCGGAAGAACATCCTACGTCGCGATTCGTTCCGCTGTCAGTACTGTGGGTCACAGTCACATCCGCTGACCCTGGATCACATCATTCCTCGCTCTCGGGGTGGGGTCGACAGCTGGGAAAATCTTGTGTCGGCTTGCATACCATGTAACAACCGAAAGGGCAATCGCACACCGGAAGAAGCAGGATTTAGGCTCTTAAGCGTCCCTCGAAAACCCAATCACATCGTTTTTCTCAAGCACTTCATGGGTAAGGTCGACGAGCCATGGAGACCCTACTTGTTTTTCGATTAAGCAACAGCTCGCTGTTAGGAACTAGGCTCCGTGTGGTCCGACGATAGGCATGGGCGCTGCATCGCGCACATACAGATCCATCCAAGCTCGAATGTCTGCATTGCTGCGTTCTCGTTGTCCGGCTAAGATATGATCTGCATTCTCGTAGATCGTGAGCTTGTAAGGATGCAGGCATGCTTGTAGCTCAATTGCCAAATGCAGCGAGTGTTCGGCTGCAACGCGACGGTCGCCACTACCGTGCGCCAAAAAGAGTGCGGTCGTCTTGCAGAGTTCGGAAGGCCACGCCACCACAGAACGACGTCGAAGCTCTTCTTCAAGGTTGGGTAGATGGTGAACATACTTGGCAAAGGTCTTTCGGATGTACGCATGCTCATCGACACGGTGCAGCATGGTCGGCGCTCCAACAGTTACGGCAGCTCGGAAGACCGAGCTTTGTCGCATCATCATGTAGGCCATCATCCCACCCCGACTGCCGCCAATGAGACCTAGGCGGTGCATGTCAACATACCCGAGATTCTGCATGAGCGGAATCACATTCATCGCATCGCGTACATCGCCCTCACCCCACTCCTCAGCTCCCTCGCTCCCGCCTTGTCCACGATAGTTCGATGCGCAGCACACATAGCCCCAACTAGCATACAAACCTGCTGTTACCCAGGCACTGTCTGCCGCCAACGCTCCGCGCGGACCAGTTCCTCCGCGATTAAAGAGAATGCCTGGATAGACTCCGTTGCTGTTTGCCGGAGGTAGAGCCAAATATGCTGCTATACGAAGTCCCTCGCTCCAATAGCGTATCTCAAAGAGCTGCACAGAGCATAACGCTTCGAAGTCGGTAGAGGAAAGACTGCGACGCATCATATTGCGCACCGATGTGGGCATGTCAACAGGAGTTGTACTGATCAACACTCCATCCTTTCCTTTCACGCAAGCAACTCCAAAGTTTGTATGACTCTTCGTACAAAACTACTCTACGGAATAGATATGATAGGAGCTCACTCAACCGGGGAAGTACCGGACAGTGTCAACAACGCGAAGTCCTCTTCCACTATGCTCATCGCGCCACGCTGCCCAAAGGGCAGCGGCGGTTAACAAAAAGAACTCTAGAGGGTTAGAAGCGTTCGACAGTGTGAACTAGGGAGAGACCAAGATCTTGGATACTGCCGACGACGCAGCGCCTTGCGAGACACTGAACACGAGGTACACACCATTGGAGACGACGGTGCCGTTTTTATCTCGACCATCCCAAACGGCGCGACGACTTGTCGTCTCTATAGCTTTGATCAATTGTCCGTCGAGTGTCGTTATATGAATCACAGCTTCCGGGGCAAGTCCATCGATGGTTAGTTGCTTGTCGCGTTCCGGCGCAAAGGGAACGGGGTAGACATCAAGGCTGAAGTTGTCGAGCGGACGCAATGCAAGCGTTTGAATGGCGTTGATTCCTTCGGTACCGCCGATGTAGACTGTTCCTGTTAGTGGATTACTTGCCAAGCAACGTACGTTATTGGACAGCATGTAGGGATAGCTCTTCTGACTGAGATAGCCAATGGTATCGGTGCCATCGCCGGTCATTACCCACACACCGTTACTGGTTGCAATCCACTTGTTGTTTTGTGCATCTACCATGATGTCGTTGATGACCTGGTCGCGTAACAAACGTAGGCGAGTTACAACCGGAATGGTGGGGACAGATCGCGTCACACCTGAAGGGAAGCTCATTACTCCTACGCCGCCGGCTGCTGTTCCAATCCACAGAGCGCCGTTCTGATCGACGCTGAGCGAAGTGACTGTGTTATCGGGAAGCGTTGAGTTCGACATGTTGACGACACCCCACTTTGATCCTGCAGAATTCTCGTTGAACCATATCAGACCGTTCGGTCCGCCCAACCATTTGGTGTTTGAGGCATCCACTGCAAGGATGTAGTAATTACGACTAGCGCCAATGTCGTTGCGGAAGGGAGTCCAACTGCCGTCAGGAGCAATTCTATGCAAGAGTGGACCATCACCGCCTGCGGGATCGTAATTAACCAGCCAGCTATTTCCTTTGTTGTCTGAGGCTGCGTCGCCTGTCAGCACGAAATTACCGCCCGCAATGCCTACGAGTGGTGAGTTGGTGCTGTCATAGCGTGTCGTCACAATAGTGTCATTCTGCATACTCATGCGTAACACGCCATTGCCCCACGTGCCTCCCCAAACAAGAGAGTCGTTGCTTAGGCTCATGCGCCAGACCATGTCGCTATAAAAACCGGGAAACAAGCTAGTGTTGTAATTGTGCCACGAGTTGCCGTCGAATTGAGAGTAGCCTTGTCCGTCGATAGACAAATTAGACGTAGCAACCCAGAGGCGTCCACCTTTATCAACCACCATGCGCTGTGCTCGGCCTGAGTACATGGAATTCGGTGCAAAAAGGCGCAAGGTGCTATCGGCTACAATGCCAACACCTGAGTTTTGATACAGTGCCAGAAGCATGGGTGCACCTTGCGTAGCCACAACATTGATGGTCGACAGAGCAGATGGATGCTTCACATTCATCGTTTGTAAGCCAAGCGTCGCGATGCGCTCCGATGTACAGAAATACAGCGTTGTATCGTAGGCTACGAGAGCTTTGAAGGGCCAGTAGCTTGCAATCTGTTGTTGCACCAGACGAAAGGTGTCCCGGTCCAGGATATAGATTGCTTTGGGCGTCATGGCATAGATACCGCCCTTAGGATGAACACAAAGTTGTAGGCAGTTGGGAAGAGTGTCTTTTGCAACCGAAGCATAGCGCGACCAAATTTCAGGGAGGCGAAGTGTTGTTGTTTTGATGGGCGCAATCATCACGCCGGCATCGGTAGCTGCCATCAAGGTGTCGCCTTTAAAGAGCACCATATGAACAGGCACTTTTTCTTCGAGCCATCCAATACGATCGACGGTTTCAATAAACACCATGCGGCGAATGTCGAAAAGCGAAATGCCGAAGTCCGTACAGTAGATGGCTGTGTCACCGCGAAACTGAATGCTGTTGATGCTTCGACGTGGGTACTGTTCGCTTGCCGAACGGATGTCGTTGATGTACGACCACTGCATTGAATCCAATTGCAGGATCTCGACGGTACCGTCGAAGGTTCCTACATAGATGCTATTACTGCGCTTGTGATAGGCAATGCTCGTGGTGTTCAGAGCGTTCATTCCCTCTGTGTTGCGAAAACTGCTGTATTCACCGGTTGCTGTACGAACGGAGAATACCCCACCGCCACAGGCAACCCATAGGCGTCCACTGGTGTCCTGGCAGACGGCGCGCGCAGATACTAAGGAGGTATATGACTTCCAGTTTGAGACCTGGAATTGTCCCACCGTTGTCGGGTCAATCAAAAAACTTTGTGCGCGCACGAGTTCGGGTGCTGCAAAGAAGACCAAGAGTGAAACGAGGAGAGCACAAGCTCTCAGGCGAACAACGATGCGCCACCGATTCATCAGTGATGAGGGAACCATGAAACAACTCAAATGGTGAACTGAACGAATCGTATCAACGACGCATGGATGATCAAATGGTGGTACGAACTGCTCAACGGGTGCTGAGACCTCCACAATCTCGAAAAACTTTTGCTGATAACAAGGGATTTTCCACATCCTGCCTGCAAAAGACATCGAAATAGAGCTGAAATCAACGTTCGAAACAGCTGAATCAAGCCGGGGGAGTAGGAGACGATTTTCCGACGGGCACCAAGTAGCTTAGCCCGGTCCACCTACGAGCTGTAGTTGCCAGAGCATATCTGCCAAACCATAAGCACATTCATAACCCTTATTGCTTGGACCATCGGCGGCACGAGCGTGTGCCTGATCCACAGTTTCGGTAGTCAATACACCCATCATACAGGGAACACCGGTGTCTAGCATGACGCGCAGGAGTCCATCGGAGGCAGCGTCGGCAACGAGCTCAAAGTGATAGGTTTCGCCTCGTATCACACATCCCAGCGCAATAACACCTGCGAAACGGCCGCTTTCAGCGCAGGCTTTCGCGATCAAAGGAAGTTCGTAACTGCCCGGACAACGAAAAAGATGGCAATGGGTGTCTTCAAGGCCAAGCTCTTGAAGTCCGCGCTGTGCTCCATGAATCAAACGAGCGATAATATCTTCATTCCACCGTGCTGCCACAATCGCAACGTGTACGTTTGGGTTGATGGTGCGTGCAGAATCGTTTGGTTGATAGGCGGCCGGTGTGCTCATGGTGCAATATAGATACTATGGCTGTGGAGTCTGACAAATCGCAGCGGCAGCGCGCGCGGCATGAGCTGCGGCACGGTGCTCCAGGTCTTCAATCGTTTCAGGGGCGATGCTGAATTGTCCGAAGTAGGTGTCGTCATAAAAACGACTTGCATGGAAATCCGAGCCACCGGTCGCCAGTAACTTATAACTACGTGCCATACCCCGGTAGTAGCGCGTTTGAGATTTGTTATGCGACGGGTGAGCAACCTCAATACCATCGAGTCCATTGGCAATGAGTTGCACCAATCGCGCGGAGCTTATCATGCGACCCGGATGGGCAATAACGGCAACGCCTCCTGCTTCATGAATGAGTGCTATAGCGCCTTCCAGAGGCTGATCGTCAATGGCTACGTATGCAGGCGCTTCGTTGGACAAATACTTGTCAAAGGCTTCTTGTGTGGACTCCACATAGCCATGTTTGCGTAAAGCAGAAGCGATATGAGGGCGCACAATGCTTTGTCCACCGGCAAATTCCAAGACATCGGCCAAGCTCAAAGGCATGCCGAGATCGCTGAGTTTCTGTAGAATCGACAGACATCGAACACGCCGTTGAGCACGGGTGTGCTCAAGGTAGGATTGGAAGCCTCTGTGCTGCAAATCGAAGCCATAAGCCAGTAAATGATACTCTTTTCCCTGCTCGGAGCACGTGCATTCGCAACCTGAGAGTAATCGCATTTTTGCCACTAGCGCGGGTGCCGATGCTTCGGCGTAGGCGTCAGTGGTATCGTGATCCGTGATGGACAACACATCAATCTGAAACTTTTGAGCTTTTTCGACGAGGGCGGTGGGACTAAGTCCGCCATCTGAACAGGTAGTGTGGCAATGTAATTCTGTGCGGGGCTCCAGACTTAGCTGTCCCGCAATCGCGCGTGCTTTCATAGTACAATATAGCCCTTAGCGCCAGGATTTAGGCGATTGTATCCGGGTGTCGCAGTTCATCGTGGTTCCAAGAAGCTGTGCTCGGAGCATCTTCGTCATCTCTCCCGCACTGTTTTTTCCGTCGACTCCTCAGGTTTGGAGCAAAGGATCCCAATTAATAACGATGAGTTACGTAGTTTGGGTTTTCGTTCCCTCCACTTTTTTCGCGGAGTCCCAATGAACCGACGACAGTTTTTTCAACGCGTCATGAACGGGGAGTCAGACGCGCTTGTTCTAAGCTCAGGTTTAGAACCGTACAAGTCCGGTGAGAAGCTATCCCATGCCGACGCCGTGCATTTGTTGACTCGTAGCACCTTCGGAGCCACGCATAACGATGTGACTGCTGCAATGCAGTTGAGTGCCCAAGAAGCCGTTGCGGCTCTCTTTGCCACGCAGTCTGCAGCAATAGCACCAAGCTGGGCATCCATCGATCCTGATACGGAGAACTTCAGCAACCCGCTCGACCGACAGCAAGAGTATTATCGTCGCTACTACGATTTGCAAGCGTGGTGGGTGAAGCGCATGCGCTCTTCGCAGTTCAGCATCCAGGAAAAACTCACATTGTTCTGGCACTCTTTTCTGTGTTCGGACTATGTAAAAGTCTATTACCCCCAGTACATGTATGTGCAGAACGATTTGTTCCGGACCCATGCATGGGGAAATGTAAAGACACTCATCCGCGCCTTGGTGGCAGATCCGGCGATGTTGATATACCTGGACAACGTGTACAGCATCAAGGGAAATCCGAACGAGAACTTCGCTCGTGAACTCATGGAGTTGTTCTCCCTTGGCGTCAACAACTATACCGAACATGATATTGTTGAAGCCGCACGTGCTTTAACCGGTTGGCGTATCAAAGGGCTAAAAGGTGAGTTCCATCAGGAGTATTGGGACTCATCGCAAAAGACCTTCATGAATCAGAGCGGTGCCTTCACAGCCGACGATATCGTCAACATCATCTTTCAACAGGAAGCATGCGCGAAGTACTTTGCTCGACGCATTTATAAGTACTTCGTGTACGACACACCTGACGAAGCGATTGTCGACCAACTGGCTGCCATACTCTATCAAAACAATTTTGATTTGAAGCCCATGCTAAGCACGTTGCTCTCGAGTGCGCACTTCTTTGATGCGCAGCTGCGTGGTGCAATCGTGAAGACACCAATTGACTTCATGGTGGGCCTGATGCGACAAATGAACTACGCGGCTCCTCCGGATAGTTATGTGGTCACGATGGGAACTGCTCTCAATCAAGAACTCTTGTATCCACCGAATGTCGAAGGCTGGAAAGGCGCGCACTTGTGGCTCAACACCAACTTATATCCCTTACGCCAGCGCACGGTTGAAGCAACAATTGAGAGTAAGAGACAAGACACCAATGCAGCATTCACTGCCACGCTCGACGTGGTAGCATTTGCAAAGCGTTTTAGTTCGGTAGCAGTGGCGGATGATTTTGTAACGGAAGTTTCGCGCTTCCTGTTGCCAATAGAGCCCGGACCAAAAGAGCACGCTTTGTTGGTGGAAGCGTTACTGCAAGGTGCGAAGGACTATGAGTGGAGTATTACGATGACCAATGTTGAGTTTCGCTTGAAGGAGTTCCTGAAAGCCCTGATGACATTACCTGAATATCAACTACAATAGCGAGGGCCCACACATGAAACGCAGAGACTTTATTGCCACAAGCGGCAAAGGTATGGCGCTCGCAGCCTTGGCTTCCGGAATCAATGGAAGCTCAATGCGCGCCCTCGCAGCATCACCGGTGATGTCGTCACTTCAGTCCATCACTGCCAACAGCGATCGGGTATTGGTCGTGATACAGTTGGCAGGAGGAAACGACGGATTGAATACGGTCATTCCCGTCGATGACGCTGTGTACTACAACAATCGAAAGAATATTGGCATTCCGAAAAACCAGACTCTTGCCTTGCGCAATGGACTGGCTTTGCATCCGGCAATGACGGGTTTTCGTGACCTCTTTAATGATGGACGTCTCAGTATCGTTCAGAATGTGAGCTATCCGAACTCCGATCGATCCCACTTTCGTGGCACCGACATTTGGCTATCGGCCACCGATGCGGATGTGTTCAAGACAACAGGTTGGATAGGACGCTATTTGGAGACCCAAGCCCCGAACTTCCCAACCACGATGCCTGCAGAACCTCTAGCTATACAAATCGGCGAGAGTTTGTCTCTCGGATTCCGCGGTGACAAAGGATCTCTTGGCATTACCTTCCGCGATCCGGAAACATTTTTTAACCTCGTCGATCAAGGCGGCAATTCCAATTATGATGCGGCGCCGATGACCAACGGCGGCGTGGAGCTTGAGTTTGTGCGCAGCGTTGAGAAAGCCTCGCAAGTCTATTCCAAGGTCGTTAAGACCGCGGCTGATAAAGTAAAGACCACGAAGGTGACGTATCCGCAGAGTAATCCTCTTGCACGTAGCTTACAGATTGTCTCTCGACTAGTCGCAGGCGGCTTAGGTACTCGTATCTACTTGGTTAATATCAACGGAACGAGCTTCGATACCCACTACAACCAAGGTGCAGCCACAGGTGCACACGCTACTTTACTTGGCTATTTATCGGAAGCCGTCAAGTTGTTTCTAGATGATTGTCAACAAATGGGAACGGCAGATCGCGTAGCCGGCATTACGTTTTCAGAGTTTGGACGACGTGTTGCGGAGAACGGATCGCAGGGAACAGATCACGGTACAGCAGCGCCGCTGTTTGTGTTTGGAAAGAATATTGTGGGTGGACAAATACTCGGACACAACCCTGATCTTGTCAATTTGGATCTACGTGGCGATCTGTTGATGGAGTATGATTATCGCCAAATTTATTCTGCAGCTTTAAAGCAATGGTTCGGCGGAAGTACATCGCTTGAATCGCAAATTCTCTTCCGCGATTTTTCCGATCTTCCCTTGTTCCAAAGTTCTTCCGATGTGCGCGATGACGAGAATACGGCCTTGTTGCAGTCGATGCAGCTTCACCCAAATCCTGCCGACGATCTCTCGATGTTGAGTTACTTCTTGCCTACCGCAGCGGATTGCACCATTAGTTTGCATTCGTTGCGTGGAGAGTCACTCGGCGTCATTGCTTCTTCATACGTTGAAGCCGGCAATGGACTGTGTCGTATCCCGACTACATCACTACAACCGGGTACCTACTTTGTTCGCATTCGCGCAGGACGCTTGGATCAGATGAAAGCATTTCAAGTCGTACGCTAACTACGGCGTCGTCACAACATGCTATGGTGTCGAGTTACTTCAGGTTCGGCCCAGTCCGAACCTGAAGTGTATATGTTCCAAGCTCAGGGGAAGGGCCACTCTTCATTTTGGAACACAGTGTTTAGGGAAACATAGATCAGCGTATTTGTCCACCGCAGCGCAGCGCGCACACCCGGAGTGAAGTAATCCCATGCGATTCGTTATTCTACTGTGTCTTCTCAGTACACTTGGACTCACTGTGTCTGCCCGAGCGGAAATTGCCCAGGGCTCAACCATCAATTTCATGCGCAGCATTGAGGCGATGCGCAACGGCGAGACCTCGCTTAAAGACGGTATGTCTACGATCTACTTTCGAGACTGCACAATAAAGTTTAATCGCGATTTAGACAACGAGCACGATGTGCGTTTCGACAATGGTGGGCCGACTATCTATGTGAAGTACCCAGTAGTATTTGACAACTGCGTCATACCCGATACCTACTGGTACCTTTTCCGCAACGTTGTTTTTGAAAACAGAGTGTCATTTGCAAAGTGCGAAGGCCTTCGCTTGAAATTCCGCGATTGTGTATTCAAGCATTTGGTGATGATGGATGGGAACAAGACCGACTTTGCGGACTTCAAGAATTGTCGCTTCGAGAACGGCATTCGCATGTATCGTCAAGAAGTGAGCGATCACATCAAGTTCGACAGCTGTTCGTTCAATCTTAATCCCTATCTCATTGCACACCCCGGTTTCGATACAGTCAAGTATGTGATACGTAAGACGAGTGAGTTTCCTCAACTCTTTGAGTTTGCCAATCGTGGGACACCGGTCGACGTCGAGATCACGCACTGCAATTTTTCTCTTCCTGACGAGTATCGGGGCAATCATCGTTTCTTGGTGGATATGTCGAGTAGCATATACAACAATCTGCGCTTCATGGACAACACGAGTACCGCTCCGGTTCGTTTTGCGCAGAGTACTGTTCAGAATCAGTTTATGTGTTATGGCTGTGACTTCCAATCCAATCTCCTTTTGGAGGCTTTCTCATTTAATACGGTCGCAGCTAAAGTACAGTGGGCATCATTTGCCGGACGTAAGATCTCCATTCAAGCACCGGGAAGTGGGGAGTATATCAATGGTAGTTCGGCTTCGGAGTTAAAAGATGAGTTCTTATACTCGACACTAATAACTGCGTACTCGACATTTTATTCTGCATATAAGTCGCAGGGAAATATGATCTCTGCAAACAAATGTTATATCGAGTGGAAAGATATTGAGACGATCTTTCTTTCGCATGAAGTGGAGCGGCATTTCTCCATGAACCAATATTTCAATTGGCTCATGAATGTCTTTCTTCGAATGTTTTGCGACTATGGTGCGAACCCGGTTAAAGCACTGTTCTGGTCGGTCTATGTGATGGTCGTGTTTGGTCTCGTGTATTTCTTTATGCCCTATCAGAGCGGCCTGTACAAACAAGAGAGTTTCTTCCAAAAGGTACGACTGTACATGGACTACTTCGCCCATCACAAAACCCTGCTGGAGATCTTCAACGAGCAGGAGATCGATGAACCCTTTGCAAACGAGAACTACCGCGAGTATCGACACTACTGTGAGGAACATGGAGTACGTCTACCGTGGTACTTCAAGCTTTTTAACCGACAATTCTTTAGCATGGGAGTTGCGGTGTATCGCACAAAGCGTTGGCTCGTGCGACGAGTGTCCTCACTCGCCGGAACCTGGCCGACTCAGCGAGGTCTGCGTAAAGCCTTCATTGCTACTACGATTGCATGCATCGTCTTCGTGACAGTTTTCAGTACAGTTATGTTTCGTCTGATCGACGCCTGCACCACAAGTCTCAACGCCTTCTCAACGTTAGGTTTTGGGGAGATCCCAGTCCTCGGCATTGCACGACATCTCGCAGTCGTGGAAGGTTTTATTGGATGGTTTCTGCTGTCAATTTTTAGTGTGGCACTGATCTCGCAGGTTATTCAATAATACTCCGTTCAATCCTTCACGCGCTCTATCGATCGTGCAATTCGTTGTGCGATGCCTCCGGCATCGGGAATTCGTTTTGCCGTGAACCTAGGGTCTGCGCTGCGCGCTGACCCTAGGCTAGTTTGTGCGATGCCTCCGGCATCGGGGGATTCGTTTTGCCGTGAACCTAGGGTCTGCGCTGCGCGCTGACCCTAGGCTAGTTTGTGCGATGCCTCCGGCATCGGGGGATTCGTTTTGCCGTGAACCTAGGGTCTGCGCTGCGCGCTGACCCTAGGCTATGTTGTGCGATGCCTCCGGCATCGGGGGATTCGTTTTGCCGTGAACCTAGGGTCTGCGCTACGCGCTGACCCTAGGCTAGTTTGTGCGATGCCTCCGGCATCGGGGGATTCGTTTTGACGTGGACCTAGGGTCAGCGCGTAGCGCAGACCCTAGGTGAGAGCACCACGAGAGATATTCGATGCCTCCGGCATCGGCCCTCGTTGAACGAACGATTTGACGTTGTGTTAATACATCGAACAAACAATTTCAAAGAATCTATATCGAGGATGCCGGAGGCATCCCACAACCTAGCCTAGGGTCAGCGCGAAGCGCAGACCCTAGGTGAGAGCACCACGAGAGATATTCGATGCCTCCGGCATCGGCCCTCGTTGAACGAACGAATTGACGTTGTGTTAATACATCGAACAAACAATTTCCAAGAATCCATATCGAGGATGCCGGAGGCATCCCACAACCTAGCCTAGGGTCAGCGCGAAGCGCAGACCCTAGGTGAGAGCACCCCACGAGTTATTCGATGCCGGAGGCATCGCACACTACACCTGCGAGCGGGGTATTGTTCCGACCATGTAAGGGATTCAAAATTATTGGGCCAGGTTGTGCGATGCCGGAGGTATCGATTTTTGCCTTTCGTTGCGAATCTATTGTCAGTGCGTGGTGCAGACCTAGGAGAGTCAAATTGCTCGCTCTTGGTATTCGAACCGTCGGTCGTAGCGCCTCGTTCTCACTCTTATTGCGACTACGTTCGACCTCACAGAAAGTTGATGGTCGTCGGACATGGTTTCAGAAAAGATGTCGATGGTATTTATCAAACACGATGTCGCTCTCCTATAGACACAAAACACGTCCGTTTGAACTGATCAGAAAACTAACTCGACAGAAAATGTACTGTGTATCTCCCTAGCTCTATAACGCAACCTTGAAGGCAATTCCACTGCCTGCAGTAAACACTGAGTACGAGCTGGATAATAGTATTCCAACAGCTCGGTCACTTCCGGGCTGCGAGGTTGCATTTTGAATTGATATGCTGTTAAGGTCATACTGAGCTCGAAGAAACAAGGCGACGCAAATACTACTAGTGACGTGGAATGGATAAGAAACACCGATTAGAGCGAAAGTACTCAAGCGTTTAATCGTATTTATCGTTGCGAATGTATTGCTCCGAGGATTAGCGAAAGAAACGTCTAAGTGCGACGCATGTGTGAATTCACGAAGAAAGCGAAGTCCAAATCCTGCACATAGAGAAAGGGAATCGACAAGTATATGTGAGCTAAGTAACGAGGTGCTCATACTACTCATTGTTGATCGTAAGTAGTAGTTACTGTGTCTTTCTAAAACCATCTCTCCACCACCTGGCTTTTCAACCAACTCAGAATCAATCCTGTTTTTTCCCGCGCATGTGAATTCTGTTTGCGGCTGAACACCGAATTCAACTCGAAGTGACCAGTCCGTGTTCATACTGCGCTCGCAAAAGAGCGATGTACTAATTCCGGTATTGAACGTAGAAGAAGACTCTGATAACGAGCTGTCTACGCTTATACCACTGCCCCGGTTTTCGAAAATCACAGTACCATTACCAATCGCGATACCCAATCCCTGTTGAACGGCACATCCTACAGACCATTGCGCTTTGAGGAATGTCACACTACCAAACAAAAGGGCTGAAAAGCAGAGGAGTAATCGAGTTTTCATAACACAAGTAGCTCAGAAAGCGTGAACTAGACAGAAATAAATGTCAGTGCCGAGTTGGTAATATAGTTGAGTATCTTGGATTATCTGAAGTGAGATACATGCCGTTCTCCGGCCACCGGGGTCGAATTATTCGATCGCGTCTATAGTCTAAATCGGCTGCATTATCGAACACGGAAGTATCTACGGTATCGGTTTTCACATTGTGCTTGTGGTTGTTTTGTGTTTATGCCAACCTAGGGTCTGCGCTGCGCTGCGACCCTAGGCTAGTTTGTGCGATGCCTCCGGCATCGGGGGATTCGTTTTGCCGTGAACCTAGGGTCTGCGCTGCGCGCTGACCCTAGGCTAGTTTGTGCGATGCCTCCGGCATCGGGGGATTCGTTTTGCCGTGAACCTAGGGTCAGCGCGTAGCGCAGACCCTAGGTGAGAGCACCCGCGAGAGATATTCGATGCCGGAGGCATCGGCCCTCGTTGAACGAACGAATTGACGTTGTGTTAATACATCGAACAAACAATTTCCAAGAATCCATATCGAGGATGCCGGAGGCATCCCACAACCTAGCCTAGGGTCAGCGCGTAGCGCAGACCCTAGGTGAGAGCACCCGCGAGAGATATTCGATGCCACCGGCATCGGCCCTCGTTGAACGAACGAATTGACGTTGTGTTAATACATCGAACAAACAATTTCAAAGATTCTCCATCGAGGATGCCGGAGGCATCCCACAACCTAGCCTAGGGTCAGCGCGAAGCGCAGACCCTAGGTGAGAGCACCTACGAGAGATATTCGATGCCGGAGGCATCGCACATTGAATTGTATTGACGAATTGACGGAGCCTGTACAAATCAATCGAACTGTGTTAGAGTCTCACAATTTTCTCGATGATCCCGCTTGTTGATTTACCGGGTACGAAAGGAAGAATAACAACTTCACCACCATTGTTACGCACTGTATCTGCGCCTACAACAGTTTCGGGAGTATAGTCTCCACCTTTTACGAGGATTGAGGGTAGACAGGAGGAGATAAGTTCGAAGGGTGTGTCTTCATCGAAGAGGCATACGTAGTCGACGGCGCGGAGGGCGTCTAAGACGGCGGCGCGATCTTCTTGATTGTTGATGGGACGAGTTGGACCTTTAAGACGCTTCACGGAGTCGTCGCTATTGAGTCCAACAACCAAGACATCACCTAAACTCCGCGCTTGTTGCAGATAGCGTACATGTCCACGATGGAGAATATCGAAGCATCCATTGGTAAACACGATTTGACGCGATGCGGTGCGAAGCTTGCCGCAAAGCTGAGAGAGTTCGGTGCGGGAGACGATCATGATTGGTGTAGAGACGATGCCTGATGCGGAAAATTACATCGCAGTGGGGACTTAGCGATGATTGGATCGTTTCAGCAGTTCGCGCAACTCAGCATCGTCGGGCATTTCGGCAGATGCGCGACGCAGTCCGGCGTTGTGGCGACGGTGGCTGACGCTGAATTCCGGTGTGGGAGAAGCGAGGGAACTCTCACTCATCTCCGGACGAACATGCAACGAGGGTAAGGCATCGGCATTCATGGATGGAGTGGGGAGGTGTTGTCTACCTTCTGCATCCGGTAGCATCGAGTTTAGGTCGTCGTCCGTTACGCGGAGATTCACGTGTTCGTGTTCAGACATTGCGTCCGGTGGAAGCACGCGTACAAGTTTGTCGTGGATCGATGCACGAGTAAAGGGCTTGTGAATAAAACCCGCAGCACCAAGGGCAACGGCTTGTCCCAACGTTTTTGGATCAGGCGCTGCCGTAATGATTAACACCGGTATTGCAGAAGTCGTGGAGATACTTTTCAGCAAACGCAGGGTTTGCAGACCATTTATCTCAGGCATGACAATGTCGAGAATGACGGCTAGCGGACGTTGCTCCACAGCGAGACCCAGACCGTCATAGGCGTTCGAGGCAAAGATCGGACGCAGACCATAGCTCATCAGGATTTTCGCCAGGATGCGTTGCATCCACGTGTTGTCATCCACGATGAGGATAGGGGCGGAATCTGTGCCGGGTGTCGACATACTCTGGTTATGAAAGACAGAGATTTAGTGAGACGATAGAATAGAGCGAGAACAACAACGCGCTTTATGCAAAGCAGTAAAGCGCGGGTGTTGTAGAGTCTTAAGAATTCTTAGAAGCATCAGCTGTCTTTGTGCCATTCTTTCGATGTCGCATGCTCACCACCGATTCCAATTGGTCCGTCGGAGCAGGAAGAGCGGCTGCAAGGTCAAGATTGCCGAAGGCATCTTGCAAGGCTGCTGCGTCACTTTTGACAGCTTGCTTGTTCATTTCAATGATTTTGTCGTACACCTCACGACGGTGCACTGCGATGTTCTTTGGCGCTTCGATGCCCACGCGAACAATGCCGCGGTCGAAGCTCAGAATCGTCACAGTGATCGAATTCCCGATCGTGATAACTTCGCCTATTTTTCGTGATAATACCAGCATAGTTGAATCCTTTCCTTATGCTCTCGTTTGTTTGCCTAGTGGTTGATTGGGGAGGTATCGATCGGACGACAAGATGATCTGCTTTCCACTGAGATCATTGCAATCCAGAATAACAGGTGCCTTCATGTTCACGGTCATTCCCGACTTAGCGAGGGTCACAATGACCAGGGTTTCGAAGCGGTCTTGATCCACGTAGTCTTTGCCCGCAGAGTACTGAGGGTCTACAAATGCCGGACTAATAACCGGAAAACCTATTTCGGGCTGTTCGATGCTAATCAGCCAACGGAGCGGTGCGGAAGTTTCATCTGCAATAAGCACGTATTCGTGCAAGTCCTCGAATCCGAGAAGACCATCCGCGAAGCGAAATATATGATGGGGCTCTACACGCAGGTCGCCGAATTGACCTGTTTTGACAATCCTCACATCCATGTGTTCCTCTTGCAACACCATTTTGTGAATCCTTTCCTTATCAGATTTAAACTAAACCTGTAGCTATTATGTTCCATCGCGCTGTTGAGGGGCTATGCCTCTGTCTTCGAGACCTGACAATCGGCGTCAATCCGTGACGCAACAATGAACAGTGACGACTTTCGCTGAAATATCGGCTAGCTGCAAAAAAACTGTACTCGGTTTAGAGCCTCGCTGTAACTTGTTTGAGAATTGGCGTTTTTTAGCACTATGACCCACTTCCGCTTTCTCGTTTTTGTGCTCCTGTTGCTCGGCAATGCTGCGTTTTTGCAGGCCCAACGCACGATTCGACACATATACTTCGAAAAACTGGACGTTTTCGACAGTACTCAAGCCGATTGGTTTTTCGGCTCACGAACTATCAACGCCCTTCACACCCAAACTCGCGACTATGTTATTGAAGACGAGTTGCTGTTTAAGGAGGGTGATGACGTAAATGAGGATCTCATCGACGAAACAGCGCGAAATCTTCGGAAAACACTGCTGTTTACTCGCGTTTCCATAAAAGTTGAAGATGTCGATCGTAATCAGGTGGATGTACTTGTCATCACTCAAGACAAATGGTCAACCATGGGCGAACTCCTCTTCGGGAGCGGTGGGGGCGAAACCACCTACGGTGCATCGCTCAGAGAAGAGAATCTGGCCGGAAGTGGCATCCTCCTTGGTGGCTCGGCACTGCATCGCAGCGAAAACAATATCGGGTGGCAAGGTTACCTGGCCGTAAACGCACGTCGCTTTTTACGCACCGAGCATACGCTGAACTTTCAACTTCTTGCCAATACCTTCAGAACCGTGCAACAATTGGTAGTGGAAAAACCCTACCTCTCACAGCGCACCAAGCTCTCCTACACCTTGAGTTTGCAGAACTCGTATGGAGATGACTTCCTGTATAACGACGGCAACCCACCTAAACAACTGCCCTATCATATCCGGCGCGCAACCGCACTGCTTAGCGGCGCTTCGACAACCTCCGATCGCTATTTCTGGTCGATCCTAGCTTCGGTAGAAGATGTACAACGTCTGCAACCTGAGTTCCGTCAAGCCTTCGACAATAGCGGTCGCATCCTGTTTTCCTTGGGATCTCTCAAGCAGAATTTCATCCAGCCTACAAACGTCGATGGTTACGAAACAAAGGATGTTGCCACCGGAGCCTGGGGACAAGCCGTGTTTGGCTACATTTTTCCCATTCACGGAGGCGAACGTTTGCTCTACGTGGGTGCACGCGCTGAGCAGTCCGGACGTTTTTATGATGATCGTCTCTATCTCTACGGCGAAGTTGATGCCTCCTCCGCCTTCGACCACAGTGAGGGTCGCTATACATACGTAGAAAGTAATGGGATAGCTCACTACCGCTTTTCTTCAAGCGTGCTGCTTGCAGCACGCTTCCGACAACAAACCGCGTGGAATTGGTATGCATTCCGACAGCTCATTCTCGATAACGATGATGGACTGAGAGGCTACGCACTGAACGAACTCTCCGGCGAAAACAGAATCATTACCAATGCAGAACTTCGTTTCTTTCCGCAATGGGACTTCTGGATATTCCGCTTGGGTGCTGCCGCTTTCTACGACGGAGGTTTTGTCTGGAACCAAAGTCAATATTTGGCCGACACTCGAATGCATCACTCGGTAGGCTTGGGCCTACGCATCTTCAATCTTAAAACAAGCGGATCTGCAGCCATTTTCCGTATCGATTTCGCTTACAATCTGGACAGCAAACGATTTGCGGGCATCATTTTCACTTCAGACCAATTGTTCTCCGCCTTTGGCTCGCATACCTATAAAGCACCCTATTTGGGTGGGACAATGATAGATGTCGAATAGCATTCTGCTTCGCAACGAGACCCAAGGGCGGCAGTCCGGCTCAAATTCCTGATTAGATCATCTTCTGCACATACCCGGGTTCACGTTTTTTACGGTCAATGCTCGAAGGGATGTTCGGAATCTCCACGTCCTCTTCAAAGTCGTGTCACACATTGGCACTCGCTCGTGCCCTTGCCGGACTGACTACTCTATTGCGTAGCGAAGTAGAGTAATAAACGCCCCAATAATTGGTCTTTAAACTCTTTTTTCTGTGCCTTTAGGAGCACTGAGCTGACACTCTCTTCCTGAGATTAGAGTACTAATGAAGTAATGGGTCAACATCGCCTTCTCCTAGTTTCGTGCCTAACGATTACCACTACTCGGGGCAACTATGAGTACCTCAACGGTCCTTATCCAACGCTCGACTCAAGCCGAGCAGCACGAAGTATCGTACTATATCGATCGTATGCAAGAGGAGCTGCACCGCCTGGAGCAAATCTGTGACGGGGAGGCATTGAGTGTTGTTCGCAGTTTGAAATGTGAACTGTTTCGTCTGCAGCACGGATCCGTTTTTGGTGTGCAGCACGCTGTACAGTGGTTGCGCATGGTCGACTCATCGCTCGTTCATATACTCTCGCAGCGGCATCCCGATTTGAGCATGACGGAATTGAAGATCTGTGTGATGATCAAGTATCAACTGAGCACCAAAGAAATTGCCTGTCTTCTGGGCATATCGTATCGTAGCGCGGAGAATCATCGCTATCGTTTACGCAAGAAGCTGCATCTTGAAAAAGATCAGTCCGTGTTTGCCTATTTGGTTGGCGTGTCCGTGAATTGAGCGGAGCGGGCGAAGCCGAACACTTGGAAGCGCCGCTTTGACGACATATTTTGGACTATCACCGGCACCGTACGCAGTTTTTGAGCTGAACGCTATCTATGTCTGTATCCTCATCACTATCGGATCGGCTGCGTGTATTGCAGCTGAGCATGCGTCGAGAACCCGGCGAGTTGGTCCTGAACCGTCTTGCCGAGTTAGAAATGGAAGTTGAACGCGAGAGTTCGCAACTGCAGCATCCACAAGATGAGCTGCTCCTCTTTCGGGCTGAGTCCTATAGGCTGCGAACAGGCATCTACATTAACCTTGGACGTCTCGAAGATGCTGAAAGCGAGCTTTCACGTCTGGCGGAGCTCCATCGAGAATCTGAGAGTTCGGTTGTGCGTGCCTACGAATGTTCTGCACATGGTCGATTGTTGGCAGCCAAACAACGCTACTCTGAAGCACTTGCCTGCTATAGCGAAGCATCCGAAAAGTTTGCTCAAGGAGCCTATTGGTTTCAGAGTGCTGCCGCACTCTACGATATCGCAAACCTGCGATGCGAGCGCATGCAAGACTACACAGGAGCTCTTGAGATTTTTGTGCAGCTACAAGACGTTTTTCGGGATCATCCCGAAAGCGCTTCGCTCCGTTCGTCGGCTGCAATTGCCTTGCATACGGTGTATGTACGATTGGAAGAGTTCGACAACGCCGCACGAACGCTATTGGCGGTTGAAGCGGAGATACGGGAGTCCGACGACCAACGTCTTCTTCTCGTCTGGCTCATTAATTACTCATCGGTACTCGAACGTCTACAACGTTTTGAAGAACAGCTGAGCGTGTTGATAGAAGCTGCACAACGAGCTGACGCAATGCAGGCAACGAATTATCAGCCTACGGTACAGATAGCTCTGGGTTTGGCTTATCACAATCTTGGGAGGCTTGCCGAGGCTAAAGAGTGTTACGAGGCTGTCATTCGTTATAGTGCGCACATCGACGCTCCGGACCGTCTGGCGCACGCACATTTGCAACTGGCGATACTTTGTGCCGGTGAACATTTGCCGACGGATGATTTCGCCGGGGCTGAGCGACATTTCAAAATGGCTGTGGACGTTGCTCATGCGGCCGGAATAACGCACATGGAAAGTGTGCTCGTCCAAGGTTTTGCAGAATTCTACAAGGAGTGTGGACGCTTTGAAGAAGCCTTGCTGCTGCAAGAGCAGGCCTTGGAGCTGCAGTCGCACATTTTCTCGGCTGACAAAGCGCGACGTCTAGCCGAATTGCAAGACGGCTACGAACAGAAGCTTCAACTTCAGCAGACAAAGATCCTCGAATTGGAAAAACATCGCTTGCGAGAACACGCCGAATATCTGGAAAAACAACTCTCTATGAAGACACAGGGTATGCTAGAGCAACTAAAAGCGCTGCAAACATTGAAGAACAACATCTATGAGAGCACACGACAACTCAACACGGCTGAGGCGATTCTACGCCAAGTGCGCAGCATACTCAATGCATCACCTCTGATGCGTGAAGACTGGGATTCTTTTCTGCAGACCTTCAGTCAGGTTCACCCTTCGTTTACGCGAGAACTACTGGAACGTTTTCCGGATTTAACCAAAATGGAAATTCGCATCTGCATGTTGCTTAAAGCACAACTCAATAGCGAACAGATCGCCGACCTCCTCTCGTTATCTGTTCGTAATATCGAAAACCATCGCTATCGAATGAGAAAGAAATTGGGATTGGAACGTGGACAAAGTCTAGAGTCGGCGCTGGTGTTTTAAGGGTGTTGCACATCGTTCTGCCAGGAACAATGGTAGAGATACCTATTTGTAACGACAAGTGATCATCCTCCATGCACGAAGAAAAGTGAACAACGGATGGAACGATTTTGTTTAACTTGAGTATACACCACTGTGCTTTGTTTCACAACTTTGAAAGGGGGATCTTATGGATGAAATTATTCAATTGGTATGCGATAAGACCGGAATCTCTGCTGATCAAGCTCGTACTGCTGTCGAAACGGTTGTTGGTTTTGTAAAAGACAAACTTCCGGGCGGCATGGGTGAGCAAGTTGAGTCGTTCATCAACGGCGGTTCATCGCTGGGTGATCTTGGTAATCTCGGCGGTATGGCCGGTAGTTTGACCGACAAAATCGGCGGCATGCTCGGCAACTAGATCCAACCAAGTATCTGTCGTATACTGACATTATGCAAAAGGCTCGCTATGCGAGCCTTTTGCGTTTTCAGGATGGATAGCTGCGCTGTGCACAGCGAACTTCGTGTTAGTCTTTTACAAAGCGACGCATGTGAATGCCCTCCGCATCGTGTATCTCGACAACGTACACTCCGGCGTTAAGGTCCGCTGTATTCAATCGTACCCGATCGCTCTCGATGAGTTCCGCTTGACGGAGCTCGCGACCCAGTGCGTCTCTTAGAAGGAGACGACGAGCAGCGACTGAGCGGAAACCTAAGACAACACTTGATTGTACAGGGTTAGGTGCAAGTGAACAGTATGACGCATCGTCTTCAATACCTGAAGCGTCTTGGATTGCTTCACCACTGAAGGTAACGACATAACTGGTGTCGTAGTCGATGTCATGCATAGCAAACACGGCACTATTCTTTCCAACTTTTGCAGGCTGATACCATATCGTAAAATCAGCTGTGGTGAGTCCGGCACCTATAAAGAGCGGAAGATCGAATTGAGTTTTAAGAATGGAGAATCCTTCCGTTCCCGGTGTCGCCTTGCCTGCGGTTCCGATTTCCGTACCGCCGTTGGCGCTGCCCACATCATCGATTAAAACATCGTCGAAGAACTCCCACTTTGGAGTAGTGGTCACATCGAGGTTGGTGATGTTGAAGGTCTTGATGATGCTTGCTTTGGCAGTATCGGCAAGATTTGCAGTACCAACATTTGTTTCACTGAATTGCAAGTGCGGTGTTACACCGACACCTGTTGCAATAAACGTGATCGGAGAACCGGTACTTACGGTGAAGGTTATTCGCAAGGTGTCGTAACCGGGTTTGGTTGGCTTGAACTTCACAGCACGAATAATCTCCTGTGCGGGGTTCATTGCCATTCCTTTGAGGTCGCTCAGATCATCGAGCTCAAATTCTGAGACGTTTCCGCTGATTGTGTAGGAATTCACGGTCGAGGTCTTGCCACCCAGACTATTAATCACCGTCAACTGGGCAGGTCCACCTTCCACATCTGAATCATAACTTGCTCCTACGCGACGTCGTCCGAACTCGCAGCCGTTCACCGCTATTCCGGGTTCGATTCCGACCCCATGAAGACGGCATACGCTGTCAATACCTTGTCCGTTGCTCGAGAACGTCAAGGTCGCATCAAACACACCGGTTTTATTCGGCGTAAACTTGATACGAAATGTCCTCTCGTTGTCTCCGCTGTTTACATCCCCAAGTACTAGTGGAAAGGTCTGAGCTTTGACTTCACTAATGTCAAAAACCGCCGCCATGGAACTTGGAACGACGCCACTGTTTTTGGTGATGGTCAGTTTGGCGTTTCCACGATTTGTTATGTGGAAGGGATTTGAGATCAATGCGGGCAGTCCAACGGGACGGTAGCCGAAGTTGATGTCGGTTACCACAATGCCGGGTTTTGCGGCAGCAATCTCTTGTACAGAACGAGTGATGCGCGTTCCGTCCGGAAGCGTTTCAACACTATGTTGTTGTTGAGCACTGAGTGCTATGGCACAAAGACTAAGAAACAGACTAACGGCGACGACGGTGCGAGTTCTCATAAAATCCCCAGATGATCGTAGAATGAATTCAATTCTTTAAAATATCACAATTCGCCTAATACAAGATGCGCTTCTCGGCAGGCAGGGTATTCTAAGGCTGCACAATGACAGCCACACAGCGTCTGCCACGTGACCCTACCAATTCAAGTGTGTAGCGCCCTGCGGCACAGTCGATCAAATCCACCTGTAACAAGCCCTCGCCTGATAGGTACTCGAAACGGGCTGTTTTCAACGGGTTCCCATGCATATCAATAACGCGAGCGCATACACCTTCTTCCGCGCGAATGCTCAGGTGCCGGGAACTAGGTTGAGGGTAGGCATTTGTGAACAGGTTTTCGTTCTCGTCCGCAACTCCGTCTGTACCGGTTGTGGTGAAGAACCAGATATCACTCGCCTGACTCTCCAATGCGCCGTGAAATGCGCCTATTTTCCAATAGTACTTGGTGTTCGGACTTAGTCCCTGCACTTCGCGCCGGGTGTCGACAATGAAGGAGTCATTGACAGGTGTTTTTGAAGCAAGGAAGAGTGGACTCGTCGAAACACGCAGATGGTATCGCTCGGCACCTGCTACGGATGTCCACCGAAATGCACTCGTTAGCGGGATGTTTAGAGCGCCACTGTCAGGTGAGATGTAGGAAGGCGCAGCAATTTGCGTAACGAAACTGCGCGCTAGACTGTAGGGACCGGAGTGTCCGCCGTTGTGTGCACGAACTCTCCAATAGTAGCGATGAAAGGGCTTGTTAAAACCGCCTAGATTAAGAAGCTCGGGACCGGTACTTGAGTTCGCGTAGATACCAACGGTGTCGCGAACGACGATGTTCTGAAACACGGAATCTTCGCTGATCTCAATCTCATAGAGTACGACGCTCGTGGGGCGTGACCAACTGAAACTCGTGGTCGAGGCTACATTTTCAGCGTTGTCTTGTGGAAGCAAGAGTGTCGGTGCTTCCGGAATGCTGTCGTTCACACCGCTGCGTGTCACAAACATGGAAAGTTTGACCAAGGGATTATCAGATGCATCCCGAGGTGCTCGTACGATGGAGTCGACGATATTCATCCCGCTCACGGCGCCTCCGTACACGGTGTAATTGTTGTTCAAATGCAAGGCATTTGCCACGCAGATGAAGAACTGCGAGGTCGCCGAGTTTGGATCGCTGTCACGCGCTGCACCCAGGATTCCACGTACATACGCCACCGGACTAAACTCAGCATCCACGCTTCGCTGTTCGGGGTCGCCATAACCCCAGGTGCTGCGATCTCCATGACGTGAATTCGGATCGCCTCCCTGAATCATAAATCCCGGAATCACACGATGAAAAGCGGTACTGTCGAAAAAATGGATGGTCACCAATGAATCGAAATAATGCACGGCTTTCGGCGCTATGCCCGGAAAGAGCTCAATGCTGAAGCTACCTAGTGGAGTTGCTCCGCGTCGCACATCGACTGTGTACACCGGCTTGTCCGCATCACTGCCACCAAAGGCATGCAGCGGCGGGCCGCTGCCAAGCAAAACACAACAGAGCGCGAACGCATAGATGAACGGTTGTTTCAAAGGTGTAGATACTATTGTCATGCATATCCTTTCATATCGGTATGAAGATGCTCAGGCTCGGAAACAACTCCGGATCGATGTCTGTGTCGATCAGTGCAGCAACAACTTCGTCAATGTCAACATCAAACTCAGTGTCTAACTCAGTGTCTAGCGCTGTATCAATTTCAGTATTACAATCAGTATCAATTCTTGAAGCAGACAAAGCGGATGTCGCCTACCGAAACTAGTGAATCCGGGAGTCAGCTCAACGCTGAAACTAGCAATACGCGAAGCTCCGATTCGACCTCAGCCTTTTCGTATTCGATCTGCAACATAGACAGAATTCCGCAATGGACGGAACGATGTCCGGGACACTTTGTTCGGGAGAGGGCAGGCAGTCATTGTGTACGAAGGCGATTGTCTATTTTGCGCAGGTGCAACTGCTTTAGGGAGCAAATAAATGACGCAGATCGTGGTCGTGGCCTTGGTTGTGTGTATTGTCATCGTGTTAAGTAGCGTGGCAGTGGCGCTTCGTCATCTGTTGTGGCGCGACAACTCGTCAGCATCCAACAACAACGCAGAAAGCACGCACAACATCGAGCTAGCCGGATATGTATTCGGAGCCATAGTCGTTACAGCCGCTGCGATTAGCGCGGTGTCGTTGACTGATCAGAGCGTCAGTATGGCTATAACGGAGGGAGAATTTAGTCTCTGGGATTTCGGTGGGTCCGTCCTTGTGTACGGCTTGCTGACCATGGTTTTGTTTGCTCTCAGTTCCCGGATGAGCGTTGAGAGACTTCTACGCATCGATTCGCATCTCGCGGTACGAGCCGAAAACACCGCCGTAGCCGTTGTCAGTGCTGCTAGTGCGGTCGCCCACGCTTTGATTCTTGCCGCAGCGATTTCCGGAGAAACCGAGAGTCCGGGTCCGCTTCCTCCACTCTTCTTTAGCATTCTGGGTCTGGCAGTCTTGTGGCTGTGCACCTGGATCTTCCGTTTATTGACGAGTTACGATGACACCCGTGAGCTTGTCCATAACAATGTAGCAGCCTCGCTGAGCTACGGTGGCTTAATGATCGCCATTGGTATGATCGTGGCCCACGCTGTTGAAGGCGACTTCAGTAGCTGGGAGGAGTCATTGTGGTTGTTCGGACGCAGTATGGTGCCAATAGTCTTGTTGTACCCGCTTCGACAATTTGTTCTGCAGAGTCTCATTCTTCGTAGACCTTTGCGTTTATACGGAGGTGCTTTGGATGATGAAATCTCACTACAGCAGAATGTGGGCGCCGGTGCGTTGGAGGCAGCAGGATACATCTCTGCAGCCTTCCTGATTTGTCGGGTAGCTGCTTGATGGAATCCTCAGTACATGACAGTTCAGAAGCTGTTGTGGACTCCAATGACGCGCATGGAGAGTATCTCATTCTGCGCGATCTCTTTCTTCGAGCCGATCTGCCCTTTCAACTTGGTTTCAACGGTACGATGCGCATGAGCACAGACGCATTGGTGCTGCCCGACAAATTCGTTCAGCGCTTGTACGCATGTGCGGAAAGTTTTGTGCGTAGCATCGACGAACTGTGCGCTTATGTGGCAGAACATCCGGACCTACTTGAATCTGTCTTTGGCTTTGATGCCCGACAAATCGCCATGTGGAACCTAGCCGGACTACAGTGGGCGGGCTTGGCTCGCGCCGATGTGTTTTCGGATGCCGATGGTACTCTCTCGGTGGTCGAACTAAACTCCGATACTCCCTCGGGTATCGATGAGGCCTTGGTGCTGGACGCCTGGATGACTGAACGCTTCGCAGGGCTACGTGCTTTGAATGATCAATTGGCTGAACGCTGGTTGCGTGCGGTTCTCGGAGAATTACCGAACACTGCCCTCAATGTGGCACTTGTGTACCCAACGGATCTACCTGAAGACTTGGGCCTCCTTGAAATCTTTCGTCGCTGGTTGGAATCACGTCATTGTACAGTCTACTACTGCTCACCCCACCAACTACGCCTGGACGAGGAAGAATTCTGCTGTCTTGGTGACACGCGTATCAACCTGATTGTACGACATTATAAAACGGACTGGTGGTTCGCCGCTCGCAATGTGTGGAAGAACGAAAACTCTATCGAAAACGAGACAGACACTACTCTTCAAAATTCGGAAGATCTTCACGCACCACTCTCCGTTGTGGCCCATGCGCTCGCCGCGTCTAAACTTCGTGTTGTAAACTCATTCGCCACTCTGTTAACACAGAACAAGCTCTGCATGGCTTTGCTCCACGAGCTGAAGGAGCACTTTAGTGTGCAGAGTCGCGAGTTTATTGAAGCACATCTTCCATTTAGTGTGCGTTGTACGACGCAGCTGTGCAATCAACTTGGTGCAGAAAAAGACCGCTGGGTGTTGAAGAGTGAGTACGGTTGTGAAGGTGCGGAAACCATAGTAGGAGCTGAGTGCAGCAACGAAGAATGGGAGCGCTGTCTGAAGCTCATTGTTCCCGAACGGTGGATTGCACAAGAGTACAAGCACTTCGAGCGTGACGAAGATGGCTGTCAGACGAACTACGGTGTGTACCTCGTTGAGGGAGTGGCGAGCGGTCTGTACGTACGTCGTTCCACCGTGGCTACGAGCAACGCAGCACTTGTGCAACCTGCAGTGCGACGTCGCACCTTGGATCGTACAGCAGAGCAGCATCGCACCGAATTCGAAGCTGCACGCAATTCACAGAGCAATCACCACGAGCTCATCTCCCATACGCACGACACTGCGGCTGCAGAAGCTCGGGCGCGTTGCTACAGAGCTTTGGATCCCGGATACCCCTGGTCTCTTTTCTATGCCCCCACTGTTCTTTATTCTCAACAAGCTCCTCATCATACAGAGAGCCGGCTGGTCATACAGGCAGATCAACGCGCTCGCGTACTCGGTCTCGTTAAACTTGCACAGCATATTGCTTCGACCATTGCCAGCTCACACCGGCTCTCCGAACAATACCCGGCAGAGCCTAGAGTGGATGCAGAAGTGAAGTCGGGTTCAACCTTCTTCTTCGTCATTGATTTGAGTATATCGGAGCTCGTTGCCTTCATGCAGGAATGTCTCGAGAGCGCGAACAGTCAGGTCCGGTTCGTTTTTCAGTGTAACACGATGGCTCATGAAGGCGGGTGTTGTGAGCTTGATGGACTCAACGAGGAGTTGTATCGACTAGCCGATCGCAAAGCGGATGCGAAGCAGCCGCATAGCAAAGAAAACCCTGTTCGATGTCTGCTGTTGGATGCGCAGCGACTCAACAAAGCGCATGTTGTCTCGCCTGAGCAGTTCAACAATTGCTGGTTGGCTGCGGTGCCCGGCGTGAATTTTCTACAACAGCAGGGCATTGAAAACGTAGTGTATGTCAGTAAGGATGGGGCGGAGTCTGACGATGTTCTCGAGGATATGCTACTGTGGATGAATGCCGGCATTGACGTGACGTGTCTTTCGTTGTCGGAGGTTGAGGAGCTTGCATCACTGTATGTCTCTCAATTCCCTCAACCCCCAGAACCTGTTCAAAGCGAGCCACCGTCAGGTTCTGACTTCTTGGAGAGCCTGAGAACAAAGGGACGTGTTCCGAGTGTTCGTCGGACGATGTTTCAGGTGTAATTTGAGTTGCTGAATGAACACCGAACGAACACTGTAGCCGAAGCATGGTCTACTGTTTTGCGTTCTTCTTTTTCCGGGTATTCACTATGCCAAGTTTTCAGAAGTATAACCAACGTTGTGTACAGGTCGCTCCCGGTTGCAGAGATAGTGTCATGGGGGACATCTCCGGTTGGCAAGGACGTGTTATCCGACGTTTTACCGTTGGCACCGTTGTCTACCTCGATCTTGAACTGTTGGCCGCGACTCTTGAGCGAATCACTGCCGATCAACGACGAGAATTCTTTAAGGGAAATGTCTGCTTCACCCGTGTTCGCGTGAAGGAGTCGGCCGTACAGGACATTGAGTCTACAGACGACAAAGCGCAGCGAAGCAAGCTGCAGGCGCGGATACAACATGAGTGGTATGAGCTGGTGGGGCAAAATCAGGATGATCCGACCAAGCGCGCAAGTGACGAGTTGTACAGCCAATTGCGCGACCCCAGTAAACGACGCACCATGCAAACCATGATTGCCGTCGGAATTGGCGCTGTAGCCCTGGCCTTCACAGCCGCGCGCTGCGACAATGGTTGCGGGTACGCAGGTGGTGGTAGTTCGTGGGGACGTGTTGGAGGCGGCTACTACGGTTAAGTCAGTACTGACTACACAGAATACACTTCGACCATCGTATATGCGGCGCTTTTCTGACTGCAGTATAGAATGATAAACGACACAACCATTATAAACAGTGCAACGCTCACACCCTCTGACCAGGCATTCTTTGCCATTCAGTGTGTGATAAGCTCTTATCCTCAGGACCCCGTGCGGACCTCGATTCGGGGAGACATTGTTGGGATTCAGAACTCAAGCGACCCCGAAGCTGTGGCGAGTCATGTGCGTTCCATCGTGCAATCTCTCAATGCCAATAAGAGTTTGATCGAGTACATGGTCTGGGATTATTCCTTGGTTGCCGATGTCGCCAATAAGGAGTTCCGTGAGTGGGTAAGCGGTATACGCGAGGTTCGCAACGAGAAGCCGCATGAGAGCGATGATGTTGCCTTTCAGGAAGACTGCACTGTGTATTGCGTTGTGACGCTTGCTATCCGTTCGCGGCATGAATCCTTGCGTAACTGGCTGGAGTATTTTCCCGAGCATGTCGAAGCCGCAGACTTTTTCACTCGTAAAACATTGAATAGTCTTCTGGATCGATTTGCATCCAATGATTCAGTCATTATTACCCGCAGCACTGAAGTCTTGGCAGAGATGATGCCGGCTGATGACGAGCGCTTTTACAGTGCTCAACAGTTGAGGGAAGATAGTGAGTGGAGTTATGTTCATCCGGTGTACTAATCCTAGAACCGGGCATAGGAACAACGTCTTCGGAAGATTTGATAGTCGTGTGTGAGGGAAGATTCCGGTAGGCCGGTAAGAAGGAAATACTTGGGGGGCTGTCGGGCGCGAGCTCTGACAGGACGTAGATCAAACAAGGGTTTGCACAGTGTACACAACCTAAAGTTCGTAGCGTCGGTTGAGGAAGTGGCAATGCGCTCTGTCGTTACATAAAGAACATTCAGTCGTCATCTACACATTAATCAGGACCGCTTATGAAGTCTCTTCTTGTACTTAGCCTTCTGTGTTGTAGCCTCGTGTACATTGGTTGTCCATCAACACAACCACCTGCAAGTTCCACAGCGCGGGCGCATTTGGCCGGTGATTACGACGTTCAGGGTGAAAGCGAACGTTTTGACGATCACATTACGACAACCAACAGTAGTGTTGGCTATCGAGGGACAGAGTACAACGCCTCGTACAACGATGCGGTGTGCACCGGAACCTCCACATATAGCTTTGGAGGAGTGGTGTACCAGCATCGTTTGGTCTTTACCATGACGAGCGACAACACCTTTAGCTTAGTGCAACAATTCATTGAAAACGGGCTGACGAAGTCAACAAAGAATTATACAGGTACACGGAAGTAGTGGGCGGAGAAAGCCTTCCGACTCTCGTGCGAACTAGTCTTACACACATTTTTTACGGATCACATGAAACAACGTTTTGGAGTAGTGGCTTTCGCCACGGTCTTTGCAGCCTTGCTGGGTCTGACACTGGTATTGAACTCATGCTCGAGTACAACTACGGTTGAGGTTGATCCTCCCGGAAGCTATAACGCGCTCGTCACTCTACCGGGAAACTGGACATTTACCGCAACAGGCGTTGCGCCGGTTACTACAGACATCAGTGCAACTGCAACGAGCGTAACCTATGCAGGAGAAGAGTTTCAAGCTGTGTATGACAGTACAAAGTGTACAGGTTTGCTTACAAAAAAATCCGGCGACACCACAACTATCCACAAGCTCGGTTTTGTCATGACTTCCAAAACAACGTGCAGCTTGCAGGAAGAAGTGTTTGTCAACGGCCTCTCTCAAGTGTATCAAGTCTACGCCGGCAAGAAAAAGTAGGGAAAACGAGACCTTCGTATCGTCGTGACTATTCATAAACGCTTCATGCAAAGCGGTGGTCGGCAGACACCGTAGAGACATTAGGCGCACAGATTTACAGTTCATCGGCTTCTTTGACCGAACTGATTCGGACTTTTCTTCCGTCGGCTTTTAGTGGCTTGTAACGCCGGTGCGAGGAGGAGAGCGGACTGAATGCCAATGAACGGGTTCGGCGGATTTTTCGGTCGAATCGCTAGGAACGAGCACGAATGAGTACGAATGAGTACGAATGAGTACGAATGAGAACAGATGGGAATAAATGGGCACAAATGAGCAGAAAATCAGTCGTTTTTCCACAGAAACTGCGACTTTTTCTATAGAAGTGTGGAAATCTCAGTTGTTCTGCCTCATTTCTTGCCCCCTTTTTTAGCCGCTATGTCGTAAATTTGCCGTCTCTACAATCCGACATCAACATTCTATTTCAAAGGTATCCGCAATGAATGAAGGCTCAATCGTCCAGGTCATTGGTCCGGTCGTCGACGTTGAATTCTCCGACGGTCATATTCCCCCAGTACTCAACGCTTTGCGTATTCCGCGTACCTCAGCAGAGGGCAAGGAAGAAGTGTTGATTTGTGAGGTTCAGCAGCACTTAGGAGAAGATCGCGTTCGAACAATCGCGATGGACAGCACGGACGGTTTGGTTCGCGGCATGAAAGCCGTTGACACCGGCGAGCCGATTTCCGTACCTGTTGGTCCCCAAGTGTTGGGTCGAATTATGAACGTCATTGGCGAAGCCATCGATGGACAACCCCAACTTGACGGTGCAAAGCGTTATCCTATCCACCGCCTCCCACCCAAGTTCGCATCTCTTTCGACCAAGAAAGAAATGTTCGAATCCGGTATCAAGGTTATCGACTTGATCGAACCCTACACCAAGGGTGGTAAGACAGGTCTCTTCGGTGGTGCGGGTGTAGGTAAGACGGTTATTATTCAGGAGTTGATTAACAACATCGCCAAGCAACACGGTGGTTTCTCTGTGTTTGCGGGTGTAGGTGAGCGTACACGTGAAGGAAACGACTTGTACGTTGAAATGACCGAGTCGGGCGTTATTGCCAAGACCTCCATGGTATTTGGTCAGATGAACGAGCCGCCGGGTGCACGTGCACGTGTAGCGTTGACGGCTCTGGCCATTGCAGAGTATTTCCGTGATGAAGAAGGTCGCGACGTGTTGTTGTTCGTAGACAACATCTTCCGTTTCACACAGGCTGGTTCTGAAGTATCAGCGCTTCTTGGTCGTATGCCATCGGCGGTAGGTTATCAGCCGACATTGGCAACCGAGATGGGTGTATTGCAAGAGCGTATCGCTTCTACAGACCGTGGTTCCATTACATCGGTACAAGCTGTTTATGTTCCGGCGGATGACTTGACTGATCCGGCACCGGCAAATACCTTTACCCACTTGGACGCTACAACCGTATTGTCGCGTGCGATTTCCGAGCTTGGATTGTATCCTGCTGTGGATCCTTTGGACTCCACATCGCGTATCCTCGATCCGCTTATCGTAGGTCAAGAACATTACGATGTTGCAATGCGCGTGAAGCGCACATTGCAGAGCTACAAGGATTTGCAGGACATCATCAACATTCTCGGTATGGATGAGTTGAGCGAAGATGACAAGCTCACTGTGTATCGTGCCCGTAAGATCCAGAAGTTCTTCTCGCAGCCCTTCCACGTTGCTGAGCAGTTCACCGGATTCCCGGGTCGCTACGTGAAGATTGAAGATACCGTTGCAGGATTCCGCGCTATTCTTGAAGGTGAAGTGGACGAAATTCCTGAAAACTTCTTCTCATACAAGGGAACCTTGGATGAAGTGGTTGATGCTGCAAAGAAGGCCGGAGCATAAGACACCGCAGCCGTGTGGTTCGGCGCACACATCGTCATCGTGATTTTCGCTTAGAGTCTTTTTGCTACGTGCTTCGCTTGCGCTCCGCACCGGCTTCGAAGATTCACTGAACAACGAACAGAATAATTGCTATGTCAGCTAGTATCCTCAATGTCGAAATCGTAACGCCACGCAGCACCGCTTACAGTGCGGAAGCGCAGGCGATTACGCTGCCCGGCAGCCTTGGTCCCTTTCAGATCCTTATCAACCACGCTCCGATCATTTCGTCTCTGGAAACGGGCGTGATCAAGATTATTGATCATGATGGACTTGATGTGTTCTTTGCAACCAACGGCGGTTTTGCCGAAGTAAAGAACAATGTTGTTTCGATCGTGGTTGAAAGCGCAGAACTCGCAACAGAGATTAATCTCGACGATGCTCGTGCCGAGGTTTCGCGTCTGGAAGCGAAACTTGCAGCCGACGGTGCAAAGGCAGACCGTGATGAAGACAAGCATCAGATTCACCAAGCGAAGAATCGTGTTCATGCTGCAGAACTTGCACGCGAACATTAACGAATGAGGCCATAGCCTTTTACTAAAAGCCCTGAGGATTCCTTGGGGCTTTTTTCGTTTGTGGCTTAGGCTTGGTGGGAGAGGGAGTTTAGGCTACAAGCCGCGGCCTTGTGCTATCAAACGCACGGACTCGACTCGTAGTTTGCAAGAGTTATTACCACATCGTGGTAACGTCGGCGGACTCTGTGCATTGAGAATCAAGCTCTATTCCGGGCTTTGGATTTCGTGCTTAGCGAGTCTGCGCGACACTAATACAAATAGACGAGGAACATCGGTTTTCGGCTTGACTTTTTAAATCTCCCTAAAATGTCTTTTTCACTACCAAGCGATTTATAGCATGCAATAAAAATAAATTGCATTGCATGTACATCAAATGCATCTATGTTCTGCAGCGGAAAGAGATCGCCATTGAGTGGTCTCAATGTCTCTGCCGTTTCAACCACCACTCGCTAGGATAGCATCATGCACCAACTAATAAGCCTACGAGACGCACTAGTGCGCCTGATTGCGTTGAGTGTACTGACCATCGGAATCCGGGCCGGGGCACCGGCTCTCGAACTGAGTTCCAACTACGGAACCGAGTTCTATTTCTCCATGCTCCCGCTGGCTGAGATGGGGCAGGATCGCGTGATCCTCAACATTGTTGCTGCAGAAGATTGCTTGGTGAACATCGAATGCGTCGCAGCGGGTTATGCAAAGTCTGTCAGCATGAAAGCCGGATTTACACAAAACGTAGAGATTTCTCTCGAGAAAGCCTGTGCCTATACAGGGGCCGATAGTGCTAATCTCTATGGGGAGACGACTCTGCCACAGAGAGCTCTACACATACGCTCAAACAAGGTAGTGTCGATTCGTTGTCAATACCGAAGCGATGCGAATGGAGAGGGTTTCCTTGTGTTACCCACAAGTGTGTTAAGTACGCGCTATATCGTTCATAGCCTTCCTGATATGTCGTGGATGTACGGTTCCATTGGAATGAAACCCAGCTATTGTACTATTACGGCGACGCGCAACAATACTGACGTTGTTGTGAAGCTCGGTGGGAATTCTCTTACGCAAACATGCGGCGGAATGACGGTAGGACAAACCAAAACTCTGCACATGGATGCGGGCGACGTCGTTGTGATCAGCACACGTGCCAATTCAATGGAAGGAGATATAAGCGGTACGACCATTAGCGCTACTCAAGCTGTGGCCGTTGTGTCAGGCAACATGTGTGCAAACATGCCATCAGTAACACCTCCTTGCAATTTTGTTGCAGAGATGGAGCTTCCTACAGCCTACTATGGATTGCATTATGCGATACCTCGCAACACCATTCGAACAAATGGCATGTTCATGAAGATGAGCGCAGCCCAGGCGAACACGCATATCAACTACAACGGAACGTTTTGGCATAGCCTACAAACCTCCGGTGGAACGGAAGGAAGGGGATGGATCTATCAGCGTGTGGATGGCTCCGGCAACAAGCTGGTCTCACTGAGTTCGGAAAAACCCATTGCCGTCATGACCTTTAACCCTTCACGAGGTGATGATTTAGTAGACTCATGGCCGTATGCGATGTCGGTGGTGCCTTTTGAGAATTTCTCCAAAGGCTATCAATTCAGCATTGAGAACGATACACTGAACGGATATACACGATGTTGTGTTGGGTTTGTGTACCCGGTGAATGCATCATCCGAAGTACCGGATGATCTTGAGTATTGTGTTGTCAAAAACGGAGTGTATTCCTGGCGATCGGTGGCAGCGGATTTCGGCAAAACTGTTTCGCAAAACGACCTCTACGCAGAGCTTGTCGATGGAAAACGCTACGCTTACAAAGAAGTACTGTTAACGAATGCCGGCGTCTACGCGTTCCGCTGTGGCAGCTCCTTTGGATGTTATCAGTATGGCGATGCCCCGCATAGCTCTTACGGTCAACCTGTAGGAATGTCGGTACACACGACATCACCTGAACCTGACGTTGTAGCACCGCAACTCGTAGTGAGTCTGTCCGGACTACTTATCAAGGGCACAGTACATGACTTACCGGGCGACCCAATCATTCGCTCGAACTTACGTAGTGTATACCTTGATGCCGGTAGCACAAACTGCGCGCTAAGGAGTCCGGGCTTCTTCGACTTTGGAGTACAAGACGCAAGCGTAGAGATTGAAATACAAGATCCGGATCGTGACGCTCTAGCGCTGCTTGTGGCAGTCGATCGAGCGGGGAACATGAGTCGCGACACAATTCGTTACGCAGCAGGTACCGTGGTGCATCCAACGGTCATGCGAGTGGATTCCTCGACCATTTGTGCGGGAGGATCTGTGCAGCTCATCTTAAAACACGGTGTTGTAAAGAGCATCACCTGGTCGAACGGTGCTCAAACAGATACTGTACAACTCAGCTCGTTGACCGCCGGTACGCATAGTTACTGGGCTTCAGTGAAAACCATTAACGATGTTGTGATGCAATCCGATACCGTTTCATTCATTGTGTGGCCGCTGCCTGCGACGCCAAGCATTCAGCAAAACATCAACCTGCTGAGTACGGCAAAGTTGAGTGGTGCTATGTATGACTGGTACTTTAATTCCAAACTCATCGCACATGGCATACAATACGATACACTTAGCACCAAGGGAGCAGGACGATATAAAGTGCGAGTGACGGATCTCAAGAGCGGGTGCAGCTCTGAGTCGGCGGAATTCGTCGGTGGTGCAACCGCAGTGTCGGAGCAGACTGCTGCGTTCAACATCTACCCGGATGTGCTTCGTGACTGGTTAACGATCGAGTGTGTGGAGCAGGATGGACTTCGGTGTGCTGTGTACACATTACTTGGCCAAGAAGTCCTTCGAGCCGAGCATGCAGACCAAGCCACGGCGCTGCGTGTAGACCTTCGTTCATTACCGAACGGACAATACCTGGTACGGTGTATGAGTACAAGGGGCGAGTACTATAAGAGTGTTTTAAAGATCGACTAGAAAATGGCAGAGGAGTTGATTGGAGAGACCTCTGCTTGATTCCGACAGATCTTTAGCGACGAGCATGGCCATGGGGTGTGCGCCCGGGCCATGTTCGTTCGGATAAGACTCTGAAATCAACGATCACGATGATTTCGTTTTCTTGGAGTCCTGTACCCAACCATTTGATTTAAACACAGCCCAAATCGCCATGGAATGTCCGTGTCCCAACGCATAATTTTCCTTCAACCATCCCACCAGCTCAGTCGCTTTCATATCGGGTCGTAAGAGACCTTCTTTCTTAAGGTGCTTCATGAAGTCCTCCGGAAGTTTTCCGGTCTTCGCATGAATGTTGTCTATGTAGGCTTGGAACGACATAGAAGGAAGTTGAAGAGAGTTAAACAAGAGATGATGAGTTGACAGGTGACTGCTCTTGACGAAGCATGTTTAACACAGCAAGATAGTCAGTTCATAGGATTTGTGCTAAAGTCGCGGTTGATTCTCACGTCTATGCTGAGATTTCGTTTTGGTCGTCACTCCTACTTGCCTCAGCGCTCTACAAGTCACATCTGTATATCAGTAGAATCAAACTCACTTCGTTCCCGGCTCGCATTTTTCGGACGACAAGCATAGCGCTTCGATAACTCAAAGAAGCTGTACACTTGACTTTGCCAATTCTATTTTGTGTGTTCGCGCAAAATGCTGCGCTTAAACCGCCCGCGATCGTAGACCGGAACATCCGCCTCTCATGTCCCACCAAATTCTCAGCAGAATGATCCGGTACTTTCGTGGCACACCGCGCCAACTTTGTCGCTTGAAGTCCTGCTTATTCTGATTGTTACTTTGCGGATCAGCAAGGACACCCTACGTGGAACTGATGAACCAACATCTGTGGAAATGATGGGTTATCGGATGCGGATTTTCCACTCATGCCACGAAACTAGCTCAGAGGGCGCATTCTCCACTCGAATGCCGGAAGGGCCTTTATTTTATTTCGTTACAACAAATCTGAACAGCTTGGTACACACTGTACTCTGCAATTCAACTAGGTACTCGCCTGCCGGCAATGATGATGTATCTATTTGCACACCATCATTGGCGTTATTGACAACAGTGATATTGCTCAATACTTGACCGGTTATCGCATTACGAATCGTAATGGAAGGCGCACTTGCCGAAAGTGTTTTACTAACAATGGTTACTATTCCTGTACTGGGATTCGGAAATACATTGTCTGGTACCCCATCATAATAGCAGGTTACCCCTGTCGACGCGCCTCCGATTCTGTAACCATTTGCAATAGTATGCGCTACGATCGCAAAATGTTTGCACGAGTCATCACATACGTTAAACGTACCTATGCTCGTGCGACCATAAGGTAAGAATGTAAGAGTATCAATAAACGTGCGATCTTTTAACGACCATGACTCTATCCAATAGTTGCCTACTCCATCCTTGTTCGCTACAATGTAATATTTGCCGTCGCGAGTGATTGAAGCATCAGTCGGCCCACAGCCAATTGACATGCAGTCGCCGTATGATATTGGAAGCGTATATTGCTTTTCCATGGTCGTAGCATTTACAAATGCTACTCCGTCTCTTGTTGAATCTTGAGGATATGACAATAGATTGGCTTCGAAGCAAAAGGCGATATTTCTCTTTCCAAAGTAGTGAAGGGTATCGTCACTGTTTAAAGTGGTGTAAAACCAACCTTCCAGGTCTCTCGTATACATGTTTATCCACAATCGATTATTATTATCATCTAAGGCTACCACCCATACGCGACTGCGAGGATACTTTGGATCTGATGACACAACATATTTTCGAGTTATCTTGCCCGTTCCATTATCCCATATGAATACAGAGTCGTAACGATAGTCTCTATCATTTCCAAAGTAGGGCTCTTTGCGACCAACGAGGTACTTTCCACTGGATGATAGTGTGTAATAACGATGATACTCCTGGTTTGGAATGCCATCAACTTCATACGCCAAAACGTTCGAGTACGTATCGACGTCACTTTGTACGAAGCAAGTGTCTGTGTGATACAGTATTCGATTGCTGTTCGGCATAAACAGAAGTTTATACGTTTTCGTTGACTTAATATTCCTAATCTCCGTGCCTGTATTAGAGTTCAGCAACTTGTATGTTCCGCGCCATTTATCTAACGGATAGTCACGCGCACTAACTGCAAGTATACCTCCATCATTCGAGTATGAGGGCCATTCCATTTCATTTAGGCCCGACTTAGACCAAAGCAAGGTTTGATCTCCTGCGTTTGCCGTCTCTAAAACACCTAGTACAAATAGGAAGCCTATTAAAGTCAGCAAGCCATGAATAGCGTACTCTTTCATAAAGGCAATGATGCATGATTCTATATGTGGCAACTTAAGGAGATCTTCCGGCAATCGAGTGGTAAATGCGCCTACTGAGTTAGATTCGTGGCATCAGAAACAAAGAACTTTAACGACAGGTAATAGGGGTAGAAGATGCACGCGCTAACAATTCCAACGCACCTACGCCGGGCGAAAATATCTGTTTTCAGATTGAAATCGCATATTTGGGATGAACGCAAGTGCGTCGCTCGGTCTGATGTTTTCAACAAGAATCCGATAGACTTTCGAAGAGAATTACGACTTAGTAGTTTAAACTACCTCCACTAAATCAAGTCAAGACCACATCTTCAAATATGACTAGACATCCCTCTCTATCAGAACTTTTGCAACGGCAGGACGCTGTTACAGCTATTACTGCAATTGACGATTTCATTTGTGGCTCATGCACCAGCGATGATGATGTGAGTATGCTGACTGTCCCACAACTTTACTTTATGTTGAACCAAGAGTTCGAACGCCAAGTTAACAATGGCGGCTTTGAACAGTTCTTTTCTAATTGGAGTGGTGATCACTCTTATCTGACTGTTGACTCCCTGCGAGCTATCGGGGCAAATGCAACTGCAGACCTTCTGCGAAAGGCAATCGATCAGTTTCCCAATGCGTCGGTTCCTACCGACCACATCGAACGTAATCTGGCTATAGAGAGTATTCGCGAGATCGCTGAACCTTTATGGGTCCTACTTGACAAGCAGTTTTTCGAGTATCGTGATAATCTGGATGAGTTAAACCTCAACTTCGTTAAGAATAACATAGATTATTTTTGAGCGGTTGGTCATTGCGAGAGCATTAAAAAGAAAATTGAAGTGGTGTAGTGGCACTACCGACATCGAAGTATCCATCCTTGAAGATTCGAACCTTCCGGCTTTCGAGTAGAAAAGCGCAATCAGAGCTAGTCTTGTAGCATGAGAGAAATAGAATTCTTGCGACAGTAGCTCGGCGTTCAATAGCTGTAGCTTAGAGGATGTTGATGTCATTATTCTGGCAGATCCGGTAACTGTATATATGATATACGATTCAACATGCGCTGTCTTCTGCCCATTTTTGCATTGCTACGTTGTAAAACCACCCCTCCTATCCCACGCAACCCGCCGAACAATGAACCGGTACTTGTGTGACAGAGCTACAAAATTCTGACTCGTAAAGTCCAAAAAGCTGGAAGGTACTTTGCAAATCAACCAGGACACTCAACCCTAACACGATGGACCATCCTTTGTTGTAGCAGGTTGGTCATGAGGCGTGGATTATCCGATATGCAACGAAGTTTGAAGCCGCGCCTATATGATGTTGTAACATCATCTATTCTTCGGGTTGCAGAGACCCGAAACTGGATAAGGTGTCATTCAGCCAAGTTTTCATGTTCTAAAACCCAACGAGTGATAGCCGAGAGCGCGTGTCGTAAGAATACAGTAAAATCAGTCTGAAGCCCATCCTTTGCAGGCTGTATATTTGTCAGATCTCTTGGGGAAACTCGTCGAACGCCGATTTGTAGAGGAAATCATCATGAAGTTGTTGTTGCGTACGCTCTATGCGCTTGTGCTTGTGTGTTCTCTAACCATCGTAGATGCGCAAAAGCGCGATTCCGCGAAGTGTTATGAGTGTGCTTTGCCAAAAGGACCAAAAACCGATTTGAGTTCGAGTGCGGACATCACCTTTCATAAAGGCGAGGCACTCAATCACGTTACATCCGTGAAGCGCATCCTCGTCAAGCGCTATGACCAAAACGTGCAGGCTTTGTCTGTGCGATACATGCGCGACAACGTGTGTCGCGATACCACTCTCTTCTTTGGCGACGTAAAAGCTATCGTCATTCAAGGCTTGGGCATGGGAGGAGCAACAGTATCTACTCCTATTTTTCCCGCTCGAGAATACTTCCTAGATCAACGTGTGGAGCTGCCTCCGGCAAACTTCTTTGAACTCACTCCCATGATTGGCTATGCCGGAGCTCAGGACGAAGCGATGCGCAATACGGGTTTTGATAATATTTATTATGGACTCGAGGCGCTCGTTGCTCCTTTTGGACGTATGCTTGGCAATCAATTTTCCTTGGGCATAGGTGGAGGATTGTTTCAAGAAAATAGTCGCACGCGCATCCCGCTGTTTGGACAGCTACGCTACACCTTTGTCGGTGCGCCTCGCGTGGAACAAGTGGGAAAGATGCTTCCCGGACCCTGTACTTTCCGACAACGTGATCTCAATAAAATCACAGAGTCCTATCAACCCTTCGACCCACACCTGACAGACTCCTTGAGTGCCGCCGGTTACGTGGAAGTGCAAACAAGCGAACAGCGCGATTCGGTGGTGTATTACATTCGGCATCGCGCTGAAGTGCGAGATGATTTTCGTCCCTTTCTCTTTGTTGAAGCGGGACCCATCTTTAACAGCAACTTCGACGGCGCCGGTAAGGACCCATCGATCAATCCGGAAGACTACTCTCAATACCTATTAGGTGCTGGCATTGGACTTCCGCTGTGGAATGTGGTAGTGTTGGAGCTTCAATATCGCTATATGCGCCTGAACCTGCGCACGCCATGCCCAACATGTCCGCCAACAACGAACGATCCGGATCACTATTACTTCCTCAATACAAACTCTGCCCATAGCATTCTGCTGAAGGCGGGTTATCGGTTAGAATGGTAGGATTCCCTCGCCAGCGCCCTTGTTTTCAGTTAAGGTAGTACGAGAACTATACGATGTGAAGCACATGAATACTCAGCATACTCTGCGAAACTCCGGACGTCTTTCAACCATCATACAACGCGCAGTCCTCGTGATGGCGTGGAGTATCATGTCGCTCAGTTGCCAGCACATCACTGAGCCGACCGATTTGTTGGTAGGCGAAGGTTTTCGAGTGCGCGTTGCACTGCAAAATCAGGCCGGTGATGCTTTGAGCTCTGCACAGCTTGAGTGGCGTATTCTTAGTAGAGCCCCGGGATCTACCGTTGATTCTGTTGTAGGTGACTGGCGATCATTTAGTCCGGTTGGAGCCGGTGAGTTTGAGTCGATCATCCCCATTGTATTGTCTGACCGAGATCAGCGTGTCGTTATTAAGACCAGGTATACGGGAGCAGATCTTGCGCAATACTCAGCATCACTACCCTACAATGGTCGTACGGAACGTTACGACACGGTGAAAGTTTGTGGCGATGCGCGCATCACAATTGAACTCACAAAACAGCTTCCGCCTATTTGCTGTGGCACAGGAGCCACAGAGAATTTACGCTTAAGTGTTACTGTTCCAACCTTCCCAAACGACAGTGCAGCGAGCTCTGCTATGACGATTGACAATGCTTGTACTGAGGCAAGCATGACCTTCAGCCTGAGTTCGGTCGTTCCTGCAGACCCAAATCTTCGGATAATGCTTCGACGATTGCCGTCGCGCATAGTTCAGAATCTTCCGCAGACGGTAACGCGGGGCGAACTCTTTCAAATTGTTGCGTACTACATCACACCACTTAACGGAACGCCTGCACCGGGAATTCAGCAGTATAGCGTAAGCGTTCAAGGCAGTTCGAGTTCCAATGCAAACTGCTTTAGCATTCAACTCAACATTAGTCGCGAGCTCGTGGTAAACACCTCCTGCGATTGTCCGTTGGTGCGAGATACAACCTTGTTTGTTCCGGCCGACAGTACGCAGACGGTGCCTTTGTGTCTGAATAGCTCAGCACGCTACGACACACTACAAATCCCGCCGGCCTATCAACTCTTCAACGGCGCAGACTCAGCGTGTACCATTCAGATCAGTTTGGATCAACAGAACATCGATCCTGACGTTAGTGTGATCAGTTTCAACGGAAGCTCTAGCTATACTAGAGTACTGCTACCACCAAAAACACGTTTGTCGCAGGGTCCTGTGTTTGCCGCCCAAGCAACACGAGTAGGCTCTATTAATGCCAGCTTACGGTATCGCGTTCAGGTTGTCGACAGTAAAGGAAACACCAAGGACTGTGGCTTCATGAGTTACGTCTATCACGGCTTCGGAGAGGGCTCACGCTGTTTAATCGATAGCTCGAAGTCCACAATCTTCAAACTTGTTGGTGGCAACTATGTGCTCGACACCTTACAAGAGTGCGTGAGTAACATCGTTGTCTGTGGTTCAGGAACTGCGCAGGTCAATAATCCTCGCACCTTGGTCATACGCAATGCAGGACGTTGTCCGCTGACGATCACCGATCCAACGATATCAAATTCCAAGTTTGCGACGAGCTCCAATTCCGGCGTGATACTGCCCAACGACACCCAATCGTTTACGATCTCTTTTACACCGAGGCGCTCAGACTTGTGGCCGAATCAACGTGGCTCAGCAGCGGTTCCGTACCACAACGCAGTCATGACATTAGGTTGCAATCTTGGTACCATGAACCTAGTTGGCAAGGCTGACTCTTGTCCTCAAAGCGTGAGCCTCAACCTTCGTCAATACGGTTTGAATGGCAGCTACTACGAAGGTATTGTCATTCAACCTGCACGAGCTGAGAAGTCGGGCGATGCGCGTAAGCTTGGCAACGGTGCCGAGATATTTGCGAACCTCGTGAACGCCACCGGTGGTACTCTCGATGGAGGCACCTACGTGAAAACAGGGAACTCGATTGTAACATTTCAGCGAGTTGCATCAGGTGTCAGCATCACCGGGAAGATCTGCGATTCCTATCCTCCGGGGACCTTTAATGTATTAAACGCCGGGGGCGGATGGCAGAAGACCATCAACTTCAGCAACAAGGATGTTATTGCCTTCCGCAAAGACTCTGATGAAAACGGTTCGGGTTGCTACCTCTATGGCATCATTTGGATTCAACAAATTGATTCCGACGGAGCCAATCCGGGTGCCTTTATCGTCACGATGGACTTTTGTTATCCGATGTAAGCTTGAAGTCTGTGCGTGTATAGAACACATAGACCTGCGGCTGCGAAGCAGACGCATACAGAAAAATTATCTCTGCCTAGAGTGCAAAGCATGGCCGAGTGCACAGTTCAGGTGGATCGATCTCTGCGGACCGTGCATTGAGTCTGTTACACTTTCTTCTCTTGTACACTGAGTTTTGGGGAATCTATGATACGTCAACGATCACGTAGCAACCGAATGAAAAGCTTTATCTCTGCGTGTGTCTTTTGCTTATGCACCCTGAGCCTGTCGGCTCAGGTGCAGCGTTATGATCGCTTATGTACCGATGGGGATGATTATTCCACCGCGTTTCGGGTGACGAAGAACGGGATGGAAGTGTGGCTCAACACTTCGTTCAAAATGAAGAACAAAGAGTCGCGACGTTTAGTGCGCGTGCAATGCAACGGAGGTAATATTAGCGCCGCCGATGTGCTGCCCTCGCCTATCAATCAAGAGGAGCGCGACGGTTATCATCGCTACCTGGATGGAAGCCCTACCTTTCCCTATTGCGACACCAGCTACGGTATTTTCGCTTCAAATCGATTGAACAATGGCGTCAATGCCGACAACGATTTGTATGAAATGAAGAATGTCAATGGTACCTGGCAAGTGCGACGTATGGACGAGTTAAACTCTGACGGGTGGGACGATTCACCGACCCTATCGAAAGACGGCAATCTTCTGTACTTCGCAAGTTCACGTGGACGCTACAAAGGAAGTGGATTGACGGATATTTATGTGTCGCGTCGAACCGAACGCGGATGGGAGACACCGCAACTTGTAGCTGACATCTGTACTGACGCCGCCCGTGAAGAGGCGCCGTTCCTGGGAAGCGACGGCTATCTGTATTTCTCGACCGATCGTGAAGGCGATATGGATATCTATCGCATCAAGGTTGATGCCGTCACAGGGAATGTCGTACCGCCGGAAATGCCTGTGTCCTTCGAAGGAGTAAACAAGAAAGGCTCCGATGAGGGAGTTCCTACACTGTCAGCAGGTGGAGCATGGTTACTCTTTTCTTCGAACCGCAAGGCGGAAGGCAACGGAAAGAAAGACTACGACATCTACATGGTACGGGTGCATGAAGGCAGCGACAGCATTGCATTAAAAGTTGAGCTGCGCACGCAATTCTTCAACAAGGTCTTTGAAGACTATGAAGATCAAACCTTACCATGCACAACCGAAGTTGTCGCGCGCGATCGTGTGACCGGAGACGTTAAGAAGTTTCCGCTGTCGAAGACGGGAACGACGAGCATCGTTTTTCCTCGCACGAACATTTCGGAACCCTGTATGGATTATCGCTATCGACAAATCGTGTTGTCGGCTACGCCTCCGGAAATTCAGGGAAAGAAGTTTGTGAGCGAGAACGACACCATAGTGTTTGACGTGATGAGCTCGGCTTCGTTGTCGCATAACTTTTATCTCTGGGACCAAGCAATGCCGGAAGCAAAGGGCTGCGTTCAAAACTTCCGCGTTGCGGAAGTGCAGTTCTTCATGACCTGTTATTGGTGTCCGACCACACTAAAGTACCCGGGCTTCGCGCAATGTCAATCCGTCTTTCGTGACACAAGCTGCTCCAAAGTGTATGTCGAGAGACCCAAAGTGCCCTGTGAAAACGGCGACATTTACAGTTATAAACTCAACTTCGAAGACCCGACCATTAGCGTGATTCGCAATCCCGGCTTGTGTATTCCTGCGTCGGAAATGAATGACGAGCAAGGAAAGCTGGCATGGTCGGTAAAAGTTGATTCCGCTATCGACAAGTTTGTCACCGACATGCGATCGGCACTGCAACGTCCGTGTGTGCAACGCGCAATTCGCCGTGGCGATGTGGTTGATGTGTCGGTGATCGGTTGGACAGATCCGCGGGGCATTGATCCGAGCTGTTTGTACACCGGACCAAAAATTGATTTCAATCACACATGGGTAGAACTCAAGGATCTTGCGAAGAAGGGCAAGTACATGCCGGGTGGAGTATTGAAAACAAATACCTCCTTTGCGAAGTCGAACAGCGGGTCCGGCGGCAATGAGTTGTTGAGCGATCTGCGAGCCTATTACACTGCTTCCATGTTGGACAGCATTTGGACACAACAAGTCGATGAGTATCGTTACTTGAAAACCAAACGCAATGCGCAGATACACATCGTCGCGGTAGGAAGTGCCATCAAGCGTGAGTTGAAGGATGCACATAGTCAAGTGAACGACTATGCACTGCGACGTGCTGTGAACGTTGTGGTCAGCACCCCGGGAGATTCTATTACCGGAAGCGGACACAACGAAATAAGTGGTCGTGTGATCTCGCTCACCGGACCGCCTTGCGAGATGCTCTTGGATCGTCCTATTCAAGCACCTATGCAGATTGACGATCATCGCAGCCAAGGACAAATTCAAGTCATACCTTCAGCCAATGGAGCCTCTCCCAACAACGCACCCAAGGTCTCTGATGCCGTACGAAGTGGCACCACATCTGCTACTCCTAAGCCACTATTGAACGCAGCGAAAGAACACGCACTCGGAACAGCACCGGCGCAGCGTTCGGAGCGTTGTCGTGTCGTGCTCTACAAACAATGTGCTGACGATGCTGAAGCTGCAACGCTCGTCGATCAACTCAAGCGTTCGGGTATTGAGGCAACAACGAAGAGCTACTTCGACTTGGCGAAACGACGTTCAGTGCGCGTATTGTCGAAGTGTTATGACAACGATGACGAACTCAATACAAGCTTGCTGCAGAGTAAAGATCTCGCTGCTAAATCAGGATTGGCTATTAAACCGCAAATCTTGTTGTCGCCGGATCAGATAACCGATGAGGGAGCTTCAAGCGCAGCGTGGATCGTAGTGGTGAAGAGCTATGTGGCACAGGACAAGCAACACTTTGTCGACCGAATTGAAGACTACCTGCACAATAGGGACAAGTACAGTTTCGACGAGAAGCAATCGCAACATCTCGACAAAGCCGAGAAGTGGTTGGCTCCCAGCTCAACGATCTGGTATTTCAGTGAGGAGACCAAACAAAAAGCACTAGACTTGGCACGTGAGTTAACAACCATTACCGGCATAAGCTTCGCCTTGCAACGCGGTACAGGAGGAGTGACCGAAAGTGTGCAGTCACGCACGCTCACGGTACACGTCGTCTTACCTTAACGGCCGATCGTCCTAAGCATGGAAGCGTAGAGACGTAAGCGCGTGTATTGCAATGAAGCAGTAGTGAAGTGCAGAAGAATGCTGGACATTAAGACAATTCTCTCTTCTGAATCTTCGTCGGTGCTCGCTATTTTGCGTTTCTAAATGTATTTCTCACTGTAAACTGTGCTCTTTAATCCAATGAAGCAACTCTGTCTTGTTTTGTTTGCGGCAGTCTTTTTTGCTGCTTGTTCTTCGTCCACCACGCCTACAGAAGTCACCTATAATAAGGTTAAACTGGCTGACGCGTTTTCCTTTGACAACTATAGCTTGACATCCGGCGGCAGCATTGACGCGTCGACACGCGATACATCGGTATCCTATGTCGATGCCATTAACTTGACCATGAACGGCAAAACAGGTGTCTTCAGAGTTATCGATACACCCAATGGCAAGTCTGCAGCCGACGCGGATACAACATACTATGCTTACGAGAGCAGTAACGACCTCTCAATGTTGTTGCCAAACATGCTTCAATCACAGATTTGGATTAAGCTTCCGGTTGCAAGCAATGGAAGCTTCACGACGATTGCTCGTGACACGGTAACAGATGCCTCAGGTACGTCGATCGAGCAGGACTCAATTGTTGCCACGAGTATGGGTGACGTGAGCATGAACGTTGAAGGTGAGACCTTGACCGTTCGCAAAGTTCGTATGCAAGCAACAATGGTTGTGAAATCTGATCTAAGCAACTTTACCATGTCCGTCAGCATGACCGGCTACTATTCACCGAAGCTTGGGTTTGTTACTCGCTTGTCTTCAGACCCGACTCTGTTGACTCCGGCAACAGAAAAAATCATGATTGGGCACGTGAACTAGTCTTCGCGCTGACCACAATTGTTAGCGTAAAGCCTCGTCGATTGACGGGGCTTTTGTTTTTTTTCTGGCATTAAGACTGCAGAACAGATGACACGGTGCATTCGTGACGTAGCCGACACGACAGGGTGGAGCAGCCTATTTTGGACAACGATTGAGTTTCTGTCCGATGCGGTTCGATTGAGTGTTCCTGAATCAAGAAATGCGTTCATTTTGCGATGTGTCGGTGGAGAACTAGCTCGGACCTCCTTGCCCTTAAGTCTTTCACTAGTAGATTGTCGGATTGGGTAGAGTACTAATGACCACCTGTAGGGATTAGAATGCGAATTACAACTTGGACAGCGCTTGTTGCACACTTGGTCTTCTGCACTGCTCTACTGAGCGCACATGCCGGGACCCAGCCTCGGGGTGTTGTCTCATCGATCGTACGAGAAAAATTGCGCGTGTCTTCGGAAGTTCTCGAGCGACTACGACACTGTACGAGCGAAGCTGATCGAGCTGCTCTCGCTGATAGTCTGCGTAGTGCAGTGGGAAGTGTATCTCCGACTGAGAAGGCGAAGGGACAGCAGTCCATTCAAGCACTCAGCAACACACAGGTCAGTAAAGCTTCAGAAATAGGTGCAGAGATACATGCAGCAATTAATCCGGTCGACTCAAATAATCTTGTCTGCTCGGCGATATCCTCGTCGTCGGGCGTTATGTCGCTACCGATTTACTACACCACAAACGGAGGCTCGACCTGGACTCGGTCTTCATTTGTTCCGAAGCCTAAGGACGCCGCAGCCTTCGTCATTGGTGGTGGTGACCCCATGTTTGCCTTTGATTCCAAGGGAACGCTCTACTATTCATGGATTGATCTGTTCTTCGGAACAAGCAGTACCCAACCACCCATGGTGATGTATTGGGCACAGTCCACGAATGGTGGTAAAGCATGGACGCGACATCCTACGAACGACAGTATCGCATCGGGATACTTGGATCTGGCTGATCAAGAGAATTCTCCGGCAGTTGATAAACAGTGGATGGTATGCGATCAATCTTCATCGGCAGGAAGAGACAACTTGTACACGGGTTTCTTATTGTTCTATACAAGTGATCAGCGTGTTGCACTGCGCACAAAACAAGCGTCTTCACCTGTCTTCTCGTCTGCATCGTTACGTCCGCATCGCACGGATTACACCTTCAACCAATTCTCAAGCGTGGATTGCGATGATCAGGGACGTGTCCATATGAGCTACATGGCAGCATTGCCTGCGGATAGTATGCCTGAAGGGGAATTCCGCATCTTTCACATGCGCTCCGACGATCATGGAAAAACGATGAATGCTGAAACGGAAGTGAGTCCAATTCGCTTTCTGAAATCCAGCTCGGGAAGTCCGATCACCACAGAGCCCCCGGTTGGCATGACTCGCATAGAGCCTCTGCCACAAATCGCTTGCGACAAGTTCAGCTCAAGTAGTTATGCCGGAAATGTCTATCTCGCCTGGACCGGAGTTGGTACTACGGAGCGTCGCTCTCAAGGCACCGATATTTACTTCAGTCGATCAACCGATCATGGGGCAACGTGGTCTTCTCCGGTGGTCATTAACGACGATGGCGACAAACCGACCACAACCCAAGCGTATGTTTCCATGACCGTCAGTCCTAAAGGTGTGGTTGTTCTCTCCTGGTATGACTTTCGAAGTGATCCGAACAACGCCAAAGGACGCTACATGATGACCTATTCTTTTGACGGTGGTAAAAGCTTCATCAAAAACTTTGTTGTATCAAGTGAAGAAACAGATTTCTCACTCTTCGATGTAGATCAGAGTCGACAGTTTGGTGTGGGTGAGTATAACCAGGTCGTCGCAACGGCCGGCTATGCCATGCCTTTCTGGGGAGATGCTCGCAGTGGAGAAGTGAAGATATTCACGGCCAGAGTTCCTATTTCTCCAAATCCTCTTGACGTTCAAGGCGTCGAAATTGGGAGCGTGAGTGAAGGCATCAGCATTCAAAATCTTGGTCCAAATCCTGCTAGAGACCACTGCAGTCTTCGCCTTCGAACTGAGCAGAGTCGAGTTGGTGAGATTGTGATTGTCGACGCAACCAGTAGGGTACTCTACCGAAAAAGCGATATAGAAAGTCCGGCCGGAGAACACATCATCGACATCCCCACATCGTCTTTCGCTAACGGCGTGTACACACTATGTTACCGATCCTCCGGCACGGCTCTGAGCAGAACACTCGTGATACAGCGATAGTTGTAAAGAGTACGAGTAAAGAACGAGAAGCTCTTTTCGCTTCGCGAAAAGAGCTTCAACCTTTACTACTGAGAACAACATGCAGAGAATAAATGCATCCTTTGCATGAACTTCTGCGAGTAGATAATCAGAGACAAGTGGTTAGCATATTCGTGCTGTCACGTCTTATTGCGTCACTGTTTTATTGTGACATGTTTCTACAAAGAGATACTGAATGCGATCCGCTTGCTAGTATTTGATAAACGATCGTCGGTAATACGTGTCGCCTACACGGATTTGTAGCGTGTACCTTCCGGGTGCCCATGAAGCACACTCAATAAACACTGAGCTGCCTGCACAGTCCTGTGCCGTGAAACGTTGCTGCAAACGTCCTTCGGCACTATACACACGAAGTTCAGTTGGGTGTAGATCGCCGAATTCCACGTTGATTCGTGCGCTACCGGGGTTGGGCTGTACTTGGAAGGACTCAGCGCCCGGACCCGGATCTTCGACCGCAGTGTGTGACACAAAAATGGGATGGGAATAGCTCGAACAACCGAAGGTGTCAAACAGTTCAACAACGACAGTTGTAGCTTTGGAAACATCGACGATAAGCGTATCTCCTGTAACGCCGGACACGGGCAAGCCATCAATGTACCAGCGGTATGTCGCGTTAAAAAGCTTTGGAGTACTGAATACACTGTCTCGTTGCACGATTTCCGGTCTGTCCGGGGGAGTGTGAACGATGAAGAAAACACTATCTGAAGCCACGAATGCAGAGCCAATTTTAACTTTTACGCTGACGAAATTCAAACCGGCTTTGGCACAATAGTATCTGCAGCTACGACCGGTATCGCCGGTTGACCAAAAGAATGCGGAATAGAGTGAGTCCTTGAGTACGCTGAAGACCACGGTATCGCCGATACAAACATCCTTGGGGTTCGAAGCACTAATGCTCGGTTTGGCCCAATCACTCGCACGATAACGAATGGTGATCACGGAGTCGTTTCCGGCGCGATCGGTGTACGCAAGTTGTGCTTGCGCATCGATACTCGGATCTGTGATGCTCACAGTCCATGTCAAGGTGCGCATGGTGTCGGACCTTAGTGGATCAGCATTGAACGAACAGTTGTAACTGGAATCAAGTAAAACAACTTTGGCCATGTTGGAGCGAATGGTCGCATCATCCGGGTAGTCAACGCATGCACCCTTAATCGTGTCTCGAAGCATCGTGAATTGGACCTTAGGTACGTGCTTGTCTTCGCTCTTGCTTAAGTCCATAGACATCACACCGGCAGGATGTCCATAGGAATCGTAGTCGGATCCACCATAACTATAAACCATTATTGGACGTGGGCAACGGAGCATATAGATTCCGTCAGAAGTCAACGAACATTCCTTGTACGCATAGCGTCTACCATCGGGCATGATGTCTGTATACAGATCTCGTGATGGGAAGGTGGCTCCGTACTTCGTTCGCAAAGGCTGCCAAGAAACACCACTTTGACTCAGGGTTCCAAACTCCAAATCAGAAGGCACCTCGCCATTGTCATCAACGGGAAAGATGATGCCCATGAAGTTGCGGGTGAAATTGATGCCACCTTTGGTTCCCGGTGTGGCGAAAATATACTGCGTTGAAAATTGTTCCCAAGGAAGCACCACCATTTCGAATGGATCCGTCGAAACGTTATCATCAGATTGGCCGGTGTTATACACAGTCGCCGAAATGGGAACTGAGGCCGATAAGCTCGTGCTTGTCGAATCTATTGTTGCTCGACCGGAGTAAAATCCTGTAGGATCCGATCCGCCGACGGTAAGGAGCTGTGTCAATTGCTGTCCATTTCGTAACACTGTCGTAGAGGCCTTTGATGCAAAGACTCGCATGATGTAACCGAAGGTTCGGCTGATGTAGCGTGGGACAAGCAGGTGGCGTCCCCAGCTCTCAATCGGAGTCATCTGTTCCGTAATGTAGTCACACCAAGGTAGAGGGGTTGGAACGTTGGCGCATTGGTTTCCCGCGATAACCGCAACGGGAAGTGAGCTCTGAATGACGGAGCCGGTCATGTCACCTTCTTTAGAGTTGGCCTCATTACCAACAATCCAAACATCACCTTTATTCATTGAGAAGGTTTTGGTTTGACCCGGAGTCATGCCACCTCCCGTACGTGTTACACTGGGTCCGCCCAGAGTAAAGCTGACGCGAGTATTGTCATAGGCAGCCACAATGGCCACCTCGCTTGGCAACGAGTATCCTCCGTACATCCACGACATATCGGCAAAAGATGAGCAAACATAGCGCCGTCCGAGAGCTTCAATCGGAAGCGGCGTAAAAGTATCTGAGCTGTAAGCAAAACGTGTAGCAGCAACGATACCAATGGGAACGGTGCTGCGTACGTGTATCGCTGCACCCGGATACACCTGTTCAGGAGGTATACCGCCAGAGGTCGGTTTCGAAAATGCCTGTCCATTTCCGGGCCCAAGCTCTACCGCCGTCACGGAATTCGCTTTTAGAACACAATTCTGATGAAAACCTTTGTCGATGACTTCCACTCTCGCATTGCCGCTCGATGTCGAATAGAGGTAGATCATCAGTTTATTATTGCCCGCCTCTTCGTAACAGGGATCGAAGGTGAAGTAAAATTCCGTGCCGAAGTTCGATGGCTTTCGTAGTTGCGGAGGGATGGTGTTGTTGACTGCGAGGCATGGCACAGAACTAAGAACAACGATAAGGGTGATAACACAAAGGGTAATTCTTGTTTTCATATCGCCTCAAAAAAATGATACGTGTGCCGACTGAAAATGACTCGGCGACCTCATGTCTAAAGAGAATTATACAGACAAAGGAGTCGTCAACATGTTTACAATAATGCGTACAGAAAGAAATTGATTCAGACCTAAGCGGGTGTCTTAAAGTGTCGCAGTCACCACGCTTTCTTGTCCTGAATTACAGAACGAACAACCACGCTGTAATCTACGGTCTCGTTGATGACCACAACGTGTCAATACTGCTGACTTTGTGTCTGCACAGAGAGTTCTTTCGAGTACGCAAGCGTCGCAGTTGAGGAACCCGGAAAAACAGTGTGTCATTTTATCCCACTTGAGTACTCGAAGACCCAATAAAAAAAAGGCTGTCGTTAGACAGCCTTTTAAAGAGAAACGTAAATGGGCTTTTATGCTCTATTCTTTGATAAATCGTAGAGAGAGTACACGATTTGTCATGTGGATGCGAATTGTATATGATCCGGCTGAGAGATCGCGCACATTCATACGAAGGCTGTTGTCCGGAAGCACTTCTGCAGCAAACGACATGTTGCGTTTTCCATCTGTGTCAAACACTTCAACAAGAGTAGGCTTTGTAGGTCCGTAGCTGAGAATAGCTTCAGTGCGAGCAGGATTGGGACTTAGCGACATGCCTGTGGCAAGCTCCTCTTCGATGCCTGCAACGACGCCGGCGTAGGAGTCTGACTTTGCAGTGCAACCATATTGATTAAATACTTCAACTTGGTAGTTCGAAGTAGTGCTCATTGTGTAACTGCGCTGAGTAGCACCGGCAATAACACTGCCATTCGCATACCATTGATAGGCCACGCCTTCAACACTTGAGTTGAGGGTATTAAGACTTTGAGTAATCTCCGGTTTCACCGGTGCCACAATGACGGACAAGTGGAATGTCTCTGATGTGAATTGCTCACCCTTTGCGTTGGTGGCTTTGACCCAGAACGAACGTGGCTCTAACGCGTGCAGTTCCACGCTGATACTCTTGGTTGTTTCACCGGTCGACCAGAGATACGTACTGAAATCACCTTCGCAGGTTAAGACCACCGTTGTTCCCTGGCATGCTGAAGACCCTGCTGAGGAGCTAATAACAGGATTGAGGGCAGACTGAGCAGAGTAGATAAAGGTGACTGAGGAGTCGTTTCCTGCGCGGTCACAGACCGTGAATACACCATGAGCATCTTTACTTGGGTCCACAACCTGAACCGTCCAGTCCAGTGAGGCTGTGCTCTTTCCGAGCAGGCGTGGGGCTGTAAGGCGTAAGTTCGACGATCCCGGTTGCAACAGTACTTTGGAGATATTGCTGCGTGTTTTTTGGTCAGATGGATAATCGACAACGGATCCACTCCAGCTTCCTTGTCCTTTTTTAACAACGATTCCGGGGTTGTTCTTGTCGTTGGATCGTAGCATGTCGATTGCGAGGCCACCTGCAGGATTGCCGTAGGAGTCGTAATCAGAGCCTCCATATACATATGCCATTATGCGATCCGGACAGCGAAGAGCGTAGACGTTGTCGCCCTTGAGTGCGCACTCCTTGTATGCATAGACTCTGCCATTTGGCATGGTGTCACGGTACACGTCCTTTTGGCTGACAGCACTTCCAAAGGCAGTACGCAAGGGCTGCCAGTCGATCGTCTTTCCATTGGAGGTTCCGAATTCCACGTTTTCCGGTACTTCGCCATTTGCGTCGAGAGGGAAGACGACACCAAGGTAGTTTTTAGTAAAGCCAATACCACCTTTGGATCCCGGAGTGCAGAATATGCACGTGTTTACGAACTGCTCCCAGGGCATGACATTCATTTGGAAAGGATCTGTTGATACGTTGTCGTCACTTTGACCGGGGTTAAACAACACAACATTAAACGGTGACTGCGAGCGATACGACACTACATCACTGGTGGCACTTGCGCGCTGGTAGATCCAACCTGAATTCTCCGCGCCACCGACGGTAGGAATCGTTTTCCAGAAGAGTCCATCGCGCTCAACAACACAATTGTCGGCTCCGGCCATCATGCGCATATAGTAGCCATAGGTTCGCGATTGGTAGCGCGGCAGCAAGTAGTGATTTCCCCAAGACTCGCGTGGCATCTCTTGTTCATCGATGAAATCACACCACGGAGTTTTCGTAGGAACATTAGCACACTGGTTGCCGGAGAATACCGCTACCGGCAGGCTAGCGTGAATGACCGAACCGGTCATATCACCTTCTTTGGATTGAGCGTTGTTGCCAACAATCCACACATCGCCTTTATTAAGCGTGAACGAGATCGTGTCACCCATGCGACGTCCGCCACCGGTCACTGTCACACTTGAACCACCAACGATAAACTGCACCTGTGTACCGTCATATGCACCGACGATTGCTGTTTCACTTGGAAGTGACCAATCGCCATACATGCCGGTCATATCCGGAAAGCTTGAAACAACATATTCTGAGCCGAGACTCTCAACCGGAAGAGCCGTGAATGAGTCGCTGGTGTACGGAAAACGTGTCACACCATATACTATGCACGGGACGGTGCTCGTGATATGTATAGCCGCCGCCGGATAGACCACTTCAGGAGGTATCGATTGCATTTCCGATTTATTCATGGCTTGGGCAACCATCGGACTAAACTCGAAGGGCACAACGTCGTTCGCCTTGAGTGTAACAGTCTGCGCGGCTTGCTTTCCCGGTACCTCTATCGTTGCACTACCTGAATCACTTGCCGCAATGTAGAGCATGATACGATTGGAGGATCCGGCTTGGATATAACAGGGCAGAAACGTGATGTAAAACTCAAAACCCACATTACTGGGTCGGTTATACTGCGTGCTCCCACCACCGGCTACACTTTGTTGAGGCACAAGTGTCGCGATGACGATGAGCGCCAGCAAAAAGCTAAAGATCTTCTTTTTCATGGTATGATAGGATGTGATGATTGTAATTAAAAAAAACATAGGCACATAATCGTTCACCGCAATACACTTTCTTTGGGACCTTCCAAGAATTAATCTCTGTTTTAACACCGGTTTAGAGTACAAACAGCGTTACTCTACTGTTCTGCTCAGCGAGTACCCATCGACCCTTCCGGAAGAAGGTAGCCGGTGGTCACTCATGGAAGAGCCCTTAGAAGCCATTAATTCACATCACGGGCAGTCTGTATAGAGTTGTGTCCCTGTGAAGGAATACCCACGGTTCTTTGCTGATTGGAACACTCAAATTGCTTTTGTTTCTTGGTTTAAGCAGTTCCACTCTGATTTCCGGGTACAAGGTCGCTGAGCCACCCGCGCAAAGCAGTAGACGGTGCTTTGCCCGTACTTTGCGATTTTTGCACGGCATTTTACGATCATAAGAAACAGCGCACACATGACTTTAGTACTTGACGGACGTTCCCTCTCGCTTTCGACCTTTCAAGCAGCAGTTGCTGACCATAGTACTCGTATTGAGTTGTCTGACGACTCCCGCCAGGCGGTTCAACGCTCACGTACACTCGTGGACCGCTGGGTTGAAGAAGCGAAAGTGATTTATGGGGTTACAACCGGCTTCGGGGAATTTGCGAATGTGTTCATTCCGCGGGAAGAGCTCGAGAATTTGCAGGAAAACCTCATTCTTTCGCATGCGGTCGGATCAGGAGCCTGGCTTCCGGTGGAGGCAGTGCGGGGCATGATGATCTTACGCATCAATGCTTTGGCAAAGGGACACAGCGGTATACGCGTGCAGACTCTGCAAACGCTCATCGACGTCTTTAACGCCGGCATTGTCGCAGCCGTGCCCTCACAAGGATCCGTAGGAAGTTCGGGTGACTTGGTTCAACTTTCACATATCGCATTGATGTTGATAGGTAAAGGACGCTGCCTAAGCGATCATGGGGTTGAAACCGCCGCAGCTGTTCTGGCTCGTCATGGTATTCAACCGGTGCGATTACAGGCAAAAGAGGGACTTGCCCTTATCAACGGCACACAAATGCAGTGCTCTGTTGGCGCTCTTGCAACTGCCAAAGCTTTATACCTGGCAGAGCTGGCGGATATGTCAGGAGCTCTTAGTGCCGATGCATTGCGAAGTACAGATCGTGCTTACGATGCGCGGTTGCATGCACTACGTCCTTTTGAAGGACAACGCCGCAGCGCTGAACTGCTACGCTCATACTTGCAGAACAGCGAGATTCGCGAATCACATCGAGTGGGCGACGGTAGAGTCCAGGACGCATACTCCATTCGATGCATGCCGCAAGTGCACGGTGCGTCTCGCGATGCCATCAACTATGTGCATGGCATTATCTCAACGGAACTCAATTCAGCCAATGACAATCCTCTGATTTTTCCGGAGGACGGTGATCACCTTGAAGGAGGAAATTTCCACGGTCAACCTCTGGCATTGGCATTGGACTTCTTGGCAATTGCGTGTTCGGAGCTTGCAAACATTTGCGAACGACGTATTGAGCGTATGGTCAACGGCGCATTGAGTAACGGACTGCCTCGCTTTTTAACCACCAATGGTGGCGTGCAAAGTGGGATGATGATTGCACAATACACGGCTGCGAGCATTGTTAGTGAGAACAAAGTGCTGGCGCATCCGGCGAGTGTCGACTCCATACCAACCAGTGCCAATCAAGAAGATCATAACTCGATGGGAAGCATAGCTGCACTAAAAGCAAGAACGGTCGTCGAGAATCTGCAAACAGTCTTAGCCGTTGAATTGCTCTGTGCAGCACAAGCGATCGACTTCTTACGTCCATTGAAAACAAGTCCAAAACTCGAAGAGTTACACGCTCTCATTCGGAGTCGAGTGCCCTTTGCGCAAACTGATCGTATTTTGTACGACGATATTGATGCGCTCAGAACGCTTATCGATACAACGGCAATGAAAGACCTCGTGCTTTCACATTGATTCGGCTTAAGCTCGTACAGGCTCAGTCGCTGAGGTCCAAAAAAGGTCCGCTACAATCAAGCAAGTCTACAACAATCAAGCAGCGCTACTAAGCGATGACGATGTAATGTCTGTTTGAGATGGTTTTCATTACAGCCCCGACTAGCCGGCGCTGTGATTCGATGTCTACGCTCAGGTTTATTCACTTTGGAGCCACGATGATTATGATGAATACCCACGTTGAATCGCGTCCCGCAACGCTCTCTCGTATTGTTCAATGGTTTGCAGTGTTGGCTCTACTCGTGTTGAATGGCGTTGCATCGCAGAACTGTGCAGCAGATCACCTATCGGTGTCCGGTCGCTTTCTCAAAACGCCGTGTGGTGATACAATCATCCTGCGTGGACTCAATAAAATGTGCGTCTTCGAATCCGATCGTTGGGGCATTGGTATGATGCCGGATATTAAGAAGACTGGTTCGAATGTCTTGCGTATCGTGTGGACCACTTCTGACAAAGCCTGGATGGTTGATACTCTCGACGCAGTGATTCAGGCTTGTATCGACAATGCCATGATACCCATGGTTGAACTCCACGACGCCACGGGAGACTTCTCAAAGTTGAGCGATGTAGCGGCCTACTGGTTGTCGGAACCCATGCTTGCACTCATCAAGAAACATGAGCGATACCTCATGTGTAACATTGCAAATGAAGCCGGTGATTTTGATATCAACGACGACACCTTCACGAAGACCTACAGTTATATTGTTCAGACCTTTCGCATGAAGGGTGTTCATGTTCCCTTGGTCATTGATGCCAGTGGTTACGGACAAAACATCGACGTCCTCCTCAACTCGGCGGCCTCGATCATTGCGGCAGATCCGGACAAGAACCTCATGTTCTCATTGCACGCCTATTGGGCACCTAAGTACTTTCCAAATCCGGCAGAGCTCTTACATAACAAATTGGCTGCAGCCGTTGCAAAAGACATTCCACTCATTATCGGAGAGTTCACAGGATGTTATCTGGACGATCCCAATTCTTCCGATGACTTATGGAAAACCATACTTCCGGAATGCAAGAACCATCGTCTCGGTTGGATTGCCTGGGAATGGGGTCCGGGAAACGCCGACTATTCTACAAACCCACCCACCCCTTATACCAAAATGGATATGAGCGCAGACGGCACCTTCGACAAAATCCAAGACGGTTGGGCCAGAACAGTTCTCCTGGATGATCCGAATTCCATTGCAAAATCTGCCGTCACCCCGGAGTACATCAAACTCAAAGGAAATTGTCCAAGTTCGGACGTCAACGAGTCCACGCTTATAGCAGACGGCATTCACTACCACAACGGCCTCGTTCAGAATATCGCAAGCAATGATGTCCACGTACTCATCCTGAGCCTGGAAGGCCGAATTGTGTTGCGGCGTATGCTCCCGGCCGGTGCTGCGCTCTCTATACAGGATCTCCCAAGCGCATGCTATCAACTCGTGTGGGAAGCACAGGGATTGCGGTACTCACGTAGTATACTTCATCTACGATAATTGTAATTGCTTTTGTGCTTACCTAGGGTCTACGCTACGCGTTGACCCTAGGCTATGATGTGCGATGCCTCCGGCATCGATGCATGGGATGGTTTGCACCTAGGGTCTACGCTGCGCGTTGACCCTAGGCTAGTATGTGCGATGCCACCGGCATCGATGCACGAGATGGTTTGTACCTAGGGTCTACGCTACGCGTTGACCCTAGGCTAGTATGTGCGATGCCTCCGACATCGATGCATGGGATGGTTTGCACCTAGGGTCTACGCTACGCGCTGACCCTAGGCTATGTTGTGCGATGCCACCGGCATCGATGCATGGGATGGTTTGCGCTACGCGCTGACCATAGGCTACGGAGTTTGATGCCACCGGCATCATCACGCTGACAATGATCGTTTTACGAAAAGGATGCCGGAGGCATCCCACAACCTAGCCTAGGGTCAGCGCGTAGCGCAGACCCTAGGAGAGCGGAAGAGGAAGAATTTACGATGCCGGAGGCATCGCACATGGCATGAGTTGGGTTATCAAAAGCCCATGGAGCTTGCATCACACACTTAAACTCACTTTTCGTTGGCCGTGTGACTTTTCTACTCCTCATCATTGCCGGACGGTAGTTCCAGGCGTTCGATGGGTGGAAGGGCGTTGCCCACAATTCCCTCGAGGTCTCCGCGGATACGCAAGGCGGAGCGTTGGGTGCGTTCGATCTGTTTTTCGCGTTTGGCCCAGATACGTTCAAAGGCACGCTTTTCGTCGTCCAGTTCCTTGCGCATGGAGACGAAGACTTCCATCATGGCTTGCATGTGATTGGCAAAGTCTTGTCCGGTAAGGTAGTGATAGAGCACATCCATTTTTTCATTCTTTCCTTCAGCGGCGCGACGTTGTTTTGCGACCTCAATCATGCCTTCGCGTAGAACCGATGCAAGAGCAATAGCGTAGGGAACTGAGCAGACCCATACGCCATCCATATTCGCGAAGCTATCGACCTCATCCGGCAACACGGTCGAAACGATAACGGCAACAGAGGCACGCAGGGCTCGCTGATCTTCTTTGAGCTTGGTGATCCAGTCTTTACTCCAGGCTTTGGTGCGTTTTGATTCCCAGACAATGAGACCGCAGTCTTGTCCTTTCTCAAACACTTGCTGCACCACATCGGCACCCTTCACTCCCTTCGGCACGGGTTTAATGTCATCGTAGATGAAGGCTGCGCGCAGACTCTGTTCCAACTCAAGTTCAAGAACCTCACCTTGAGTTTGTTGTGAGCCTTGTTGACTCTTTCGTTGTAAGTCTTCAATTAATCTCTGCATGTCTTCGATGCGCTTGTCTTTCTCTGCTTCGCGTAAGCGCTGCTGTTCTGTCATCTGGGTCTCAAGCTGCTCACGCAATTTGGTACGTTCTTCATTGAATTGGCGTTGAAGATCGATCTGCATCGTTTCCTTTTGCTCTTCGAGCTCGCGCGTTTTACGTAGGAGTTCGAGCTCTTTGGTGGACTGTTCACGAAGGCGCTGTTGCTGCTCTTCCAAATGCTCGCGCATGGCACTCAACTCAGTGTTCAACTTCTCGCGAGCCTGTTCTTCGGCAAGCTTGTTGAGTCGCTCTTGCTCATCGCGCAATCGTGTGCGAAACTCTTCTTCGCGTACCCGCGCTTCTTCGGCGGCGGATCGCTTGAGTTCCTCAACGGTGCGACGTTGCAATTCGAGGTCTTTCTCGAGTTGTGAACGTTGTTGTTGTAACTGTTCTTCGAGTTGTCGTTTTGAATCGACAAACTTCTGACGAAACTCGTTGCCAATATCTTCGCGCAGTTGCTTGGCTAGAGCCTCCGTTAAGTCGGTTCCACAGTTTGGACACTTTAAAACACTGGTACTTTGCATGTGCTGAGTTTAGAACGTGATGGTGCTGATATCGTAGAGTGTGCGAACATAAAGCATTCGCAAAGAATCGCAGTGCGTGCGCGTTATGCCTTCGGCGAATCTTTTGCACAGGCCCGAAAGGCAATTATCTCATGATAAAAAAAAGGCGTTTCTCGTTCGAGAAACGCCTTTGGAATGCGAATGTGGGCAATCTTAGTTGATTGCGTCTGCCATGATAACACTCATGCCATTCTTGCTGAGCATTTTACCGCTAACGGTAAGCTTGTCACCGGCTTTGTCAGCCAATTTGGATGAAGCGTTTGTGCCGTCCGGGTTCACAACGAGGTAAGCTTTCTTACCTACACAGAACACGAGCAATTCGCCGTGGCTAGCTGACTTTTGAGCATCAGCTTTGCTCAGTGTTGTGCACTTGCCACCGGCGCAGCCAACGAGTGTGCAAACGGTGCCGGTCCAGCCCTTTGACTTTGCAGCCGGCTTAGCAGCTTTTGCATCAGCCTTAGCCGGAGCCGGAGTAGCAGCCGGAGTAGCAGCAGATTCAACTGCTTTTTTCTTAACCATGCCTTGTGAGAAGGCTGCAGGTGCAAGCACTACCAAGAGTGCGAGTACGAGGAATTTTTTCATGTAGAGATCCTTTTAAAAAAAATTAGTTAGTAGCGCGTGCTTGCAAGATCTTCATTGAAGTCATGCCCGGCTTATCAAAGCCAAGAGCTTGACGAAGAGCGTAAGGAACAAGTGCGGTGCGTTGGACAGAAGCATCGATTTCAACATACTTGCCGTTAGCATCGGATTGAATGAGCTTGCCACCGTTAGCCTTGATGAGGATCTTTGCGAAGTTGTTGTCTTGTGTCAATACAAAAAGCGCAAAGCTCTTGGTACCTGTTGTAACATCGACCGTACCTTCAATCTTGAGTTTGCGACCTGAAGTGGTGTCGTTGATAGCCTTTGCTTCATACACAGCATTCAGGCTATCTGCCGTTACAGCATAGAAGTGATCAACATCGGAAGCAAAGATGTAGGTCTTGCGCGGTGTTGAACCACCGATTTGACCACCGCTCACGTATGCTGAAGCACCCGGAGCACCATAAGCACCGTTGTCTGAGTCAAAACACAAATCCCATGAACCACCGGCAGCAACAGTTTGTTGTGTGCCGTTCACGAGGTTGATACCGCTGCCAAGGGATGATGAACGCTCGTAAGCCTTCAAACCGGTGTAACGTGTTGCAGTAGCCCATGAGGTGGTGATTGATGATGAAGCGCTGTCTTTCGATGTAGCCTTCAACGCAAGAGCCCATGTTTTGCCGGATTCGAGAGGATGAACGTCAACCCAGATCGATGTACCTGTGCCGCCTGCTTTCGCTACGGTGAAGGTCTTGGTGGAAGAACCGCTGGTAGCAGTGATTGAGTATCCTGTGAAATCCGTGCTGGATTCAGATGCCGAGGGCGTAAACATGATTCGGATTGTTGAATCATTTACGGACAATGCCGTCAAGTTCGACGGAGCTGCCGGAACAAATGCTGTAGGTGTTGTGGTTGTATCATCACAACTGCTGACAAACAAAGCGGAAGCGACGAGAAGTGCTGCCGACAATGCGCTCATGCTCTTACGTAGAGTCATGGTTTCTCCCTAAATGGTTAATAAAATGGGTACTTTAACAATCTACAAATATACAATGAGGGCTTTCACAGCAGGAAAAGGTTCTCGCCAGCCTCTGCATTGCCGCCCGCATTCTTGTGCTCTGACACCGCCAGTGCCTTTAGGGTTTATGGATCAACCGGGCGACGCGAAGCGGAGCCATAATAGAAAGTCTCCCTTCCTTTGACGCCGGACTTCACATACTCTCTTTACTGAATACCCTCCCAAAAAAAGACCGGGCTTCAGCTGAGTCTCAACCTCCATCGCAGAACCACGACTGACCCTTGAAAAGCGCTCACAAGACTCTCGCAAGACTCTCACAAGACTCTCACAAGACTATTGCTTGACACGTTCCGGACTGAGCGGTGTCCATCCTCGGGCGGACAGGATATATACTCCTCCTGTGGGCTTTGGTTCCTGAAAAGCATCCCTGAAGTCGTAGTTTTGCATTCTTGCGGTAGTTCCATAGTACATCGATACACCGGGTGCTTTCTGCGTTTAGGCTCCTGCATGTAAAGCATGGATGTATCTGCAAGTATTTCCGAATTAAGAACATACCATGTAGTTATGAGCGAAGCGGTGCGTACAATGTTTGCCGAGATATCCGGCAGATACGATTTGATGAATAGTGTGATAACATTTGGGATGCATCATGCATGGCGTCGACGCGCCGTTCGACTGTCAAAGGCGCAAGCAGGAGATCGTGTGTTGGATTGTGCTGCCGGCACCGGCGACCTGGCATTGGCGTTTAAGAAAGTTGTTGGACCCGGAGCGCAAGTGATCGCCACTGATTTCTGTGAAGACATGCTCGAACACATTCCGGCAAAAGCACAAAAACTTGGTTTGGATGTCGACATAGCATGGGCAGATGCCATGCATCTGGACTATGCGGATCAAAGCTTCGACATTACGAGTATCGCTTATGGCATTCGCAATGTGGATAACCCGAGAGTTGCACTGGGAGAAATGATACGGGTATTAAAAGACGGTGGACGTCTCGTCGTGCTGGAAACAGGACAACCTCGCGGCTTTATGTCGGTGTTATTTAAGGTCTTCCGAAAGTTTATACCCCTTGCCGGACGTCTCATTGCCGGACACTCCGCCGCATATGAATACTTGCCCGAAACAGCGTCACGTTTCCCAAGCGGTGATGACTTTGTGGCAATGATCCGAGAGAATCCCGCCGTTCGGAGCGCAGAAGCCTACTCCCTGTTTTTCGGGGTTTCCTACATTTATATTGCTACTATTGGACAAAAAAGGCTTAAAAGAGGCCTAAACGACAGTTCCAAAGCCCCCTAGCACGTTGTTCTTGCACTTTTTTGGCGTATTTTTGCAGACTGAGCGAAGCACTGCTTACAAAGCAGGGTTTCCTCTTTCACTTTAACCACAACACCTAGGGTTTCCGCATGCCTCCCAAACCATTAAGCATTTTATATGTTGCAAGTGAGGTATACCCCTTTGCAAAGACGGGCGGATTGGCCGACGTTTCCTACTCGTTTCCGATAGCCATGCGTGACCTCGGACATGACATTCGCGTCATGTTGCCAAAGTACGGTAATATCAGTGAACGCAAAAACCATATTCACCAAATCAATCGTTTGTGTGACATTCCCATTCCGGTAGGTGATATCTCTGAGCCTGCTACCGTGAAGTCATCATCAATCAACAATCCTCGCACGAAGGTTCAAGCCTACGTAACGACGAACTTTAACTACTTCGACGCGAAAAAAGGTTTGTACTCGGATCCGGTGACCGGTGCGATGTACAATAACGACGAGCGCTTTATCTTTTTTGCCCGTACCGTTGTTCAAACATGTTTGTTGCTTGGCTGGTTTCCGGAAATCATCCACTGCAATGGTTGGCAGACAGGTTTGCTTCCGGCATACTTACGTACATTGTTCGCCAAAGAGTTTGCTAAGACAAAGATTATGTTCACCTTGCACAATCTGAGTGAGCAGGGTGTGTTTCCTGCAGCGTCATTTGCCAAGACCGGTTTGCCTAAAGAAGCGCAAACGAAAGTTTGTCAGGGCAAGCAGCTCAACTTTACGAAGGCCGGAATTGAGTACAGTGATTTAGTCACCACCGTCAGCCCAACCTACGCGCAAGAGATAAAGAAAGACAAGAAAATTTCCGGCGACTTGGCAAGTCTTGTCAAGTCCAAAAACATTCCGGGAATCCTGAATGGTATCGATCCTTATGGTTGGATGCCTAAGAGCGATTCGCTCATCGCGAAGCACTACGACCCAAGCTCATGGAAACAAGGCAAGCATGCCAACAAGCACAAACTCCATGAAAAACTTAGCCTGGCTGTCGATGAATCGTTACCGCTCATCGGCATCATAACGCGAATCTCCGATGCAAAGGGTATTCCTCTGTTCTTGGAGGCCGCACCGAAAATCCTGTCTGAAAAAGTTCAGGTAGTATTCCTTGGTGACGGTGATGTTAAGATGAAGAAAGACCTCGAGAAATTGGCAACAAAGTTCAAGAAGAACTTTGCTCTGCGTTTGGGCTTCGATGATGAACTCGCACACTTGATTGAGGCGGGCGCGGATATGTATCTCATGCCCTCGCAGTACGAACCCTGCGGCCTCAACCAAATGTACTCCATGATGTATGGTACCGTGCCCCTTGTACGCCACACCGGAGGATTGGTCGACACCGTGCAGGACTTCGATCCGAAGAAGGGCAGCGGCAACGGAATCGTCTTCAAGAAATACGCAGCGGATGATATGCTGGCAGCCGTTAAACGTGCTGCGAAGCTGTTTTCAGAACCGGAAAATTGGAGTACTCTAGTTAAGAACTGTATGGCCTCCGACTTCAGTTGGGCAGCTTCAGCCAAACAATATGATGCACTCTATCGCGATTTGGTGAAGTAAAACATTGTGTACACTGTTCGGCAATTCGGTATTCGAGTGTCGTCTTTGTCTTCTTATTACGCAGGCACCTTTGGTGCCTGCGTTGTTCTTTATCCCGGACAATGGTAATTTTCGAGAGTGCTTAGGTCGCGCGCTATCTCGGCGGATCTTAACACAGCTCGGCACAATAAAAACGTGGTTTGGGTGTTGTTGGTCAAACCGACTCAGATGTACGAAGCCTATTGGCTCTGAACTGCTGATCGGCAGCCAGGAGTGCTTCCTGCCGGATAATGCTCATACGGTAGGATTTCATCAGTTTATTCTCTATGATACGTCACCTTTGTGGTCTCGCGCTCTTGGCGCTCCTTCTTTTGGCTTCGTGCAACGATGCCCCCTCCGATGTCGGATCGGTCGTGCTGGTTGATACGCTCAATGCCCGAACGGTGTCATCCAAAGACACCACTATCATCGTTTCTTCATCAGCGCAATTTGTGCGCTCGTGGGCCTTCAACGATGGTATTGGTAGACTCTTTGTTGGCCAAACACCATCAATGCGTGCGGCCAGTATGTGTCGCTTGACACTCATCGACACTCTTGGATGGCTGACGGAAGATCTCATCGATTCTGCCACGGTGTTGATTCGTCCTCGCCGATACTCCATTGGTAGCGGAACAAGCGACAGCACACTCGGCTTCCTTGTCGTAGACATGGCAAAGAGCTTTATGCAAGCAAGCACTTCTCCGAATGTAACATGGACTGATCTTTTTAGTTCCGGGATCACTCCGAACGCGAGTTACTTTCCAACTACCGATAAACCACTCGCGTCGTTCAAAGGAAGCGTTCGCCATGATACGCTCATGGATATGAAATTGAGTGTCACTGCCGACGGAAAGAAAACCCTCGCTAATTGGTTTCAAAGAGCTGCGAAGAAAGATTCGAGCTACATAGGATTTGGCATTCTTCCCACCCTTGATTCCAAAGTCATACAAGAGTTCAGTGCTGCGAATCTCGTGGACACATTTCCTAACGTTCGCATTACCATGTACTATCACACGAGTTCAAATGAACACGCATCGCTGACGATAGAAGGTGGAAACAACGTGACGTTTGTGGATGCCGATACACTACAATCACCTCTGATGCTCGTTCAACCTGTGGTTCAGAGCTACGCTCGCTTTGCCTGCGATGTCAGCTTCGTTCCGAAAACCGATGCGATCCTGAAAGCGGAGTTTCGATTTTCCATTGACACATCGAAGACCTTGGTTGGTTCAGTGAATACGGGAGACACGCTGTACGTTGCAGCCAAATACGATAGTGGCGGCGTTGCGAAAAACATCTACTCCTTCAAAGCAACCCGAACAGCCAATTCATGCGAGTATGTCGTAAATAATGTCGGCCTGGCCATCGACCTTGCTCGAAAGTATAGTTCGAAACCCATGTATCTGGATATCAGTGCATTTGGTCAGCACTTGGAACGATGCGCAGTGTATGATCTCAGTGCACCTGAAGACAAACGTCCCAAACTCGTTGTCACCTATGCCGAACGCCCAACCATAGGAGCACGGAAATGAGAATATCCACGCTCCTCTACGTCTGTTTGTTCACTGTCTTGACAACGGCAAGCGTACTCGCGCAAGGCGGATCAAACTACTCAACCATTGGTTTGGGTGATATGCGTAACTCCTTCGGTGCAACCTATGACGGACTAGCCGGGGTGAGCTACGGCACACCTTCAGACTATGCAATCAACCTGGTTAATCCTGCAATGTGGACCGACGTTAAGAGTACACGTCTGCAATCGGGTTATCGCTTCAACCAGCTCTTCATTTCACAAAACGGTGCAACAGCCGGCAACAATAATGGAAAACTCGATGGTGCTTTGGTGATGTTTGCGCTCGACACCACAGCAGGGGTCAACGCCTGCATTGGCATTGTTCCTAGCAGCTCGATCAACTATGCCTTCACCAAGAAGTCAAGCATTCAGTTGCCTGACTCCGGCGGGATCATCAACAGTACGTCGTTGTATGCCGGTAGTGGAGGAATGATCAGCGGGTTGTTAGGTGCTGCGTGTAAGATCAACGATCGCATAAGCGTGGGTGCAACAGCCCTTTTTCATTTTGGCGTGATTCAAGATTCTATCTTGACGACCATTGTCAGCGATGGATCGAACGAAGCATTGACTGTTCAACGCGATCTGCTATCGAGTATTGGCTTCAAGTTCGGCGTTCAGACACGTCCTGCGGATAACTGGACTCTTGGTGCGGCACTAACCTTCAATGGAACGATGTCTGTGAGTTCCGACTTAAGCTATCGCACACTCGGAAGTACTTACGACTCGACGCGGAGTTTCAATACCGAGTCGTCCTTGCCTCTCACTGTTGGTCTCGGTGCATCCTACCTCAGCGGCAAATTCCTTTTCGTTGCGGATGCTGAATATCAAAGCAGCTCTTCTGTGAGCTATCGTAAAACAGATTTGGGAGCTTGGACGAATGGTTCGCGTGTAGGCATCGGTGTTTCTCGGGTCGGTGGTCGCTCCGCCGGAACGGCGTACTGGGATCGCGTGAACTTCAATATGGGACTGGGTCACCAGGCTCTCACCTACACCTTCCGCGATAAGCAGATTAGCGAGAACTTCCTGAGTTTGGGCGCGCAACTTCCTTTTGGAGGTGCCGCAATGATCGACCTTGCACTTACACTGGGAAATAGAGATACAGGTCTCAGTAACGCAGTGTCAGAAACATTCGTTCGCTTCAACGTCAATATCAGCGTTGGCGAAGTGTGGTTCATCCCTTTTAAGCGCGAGTTCTAAGCGCAAGTTTTTAAGGGAACGTTTCACAGACACACTACACCCACACTACACCCACACTGCACGCGCATTCTCATGCGCCTGCCTCCGATAGTGGAAGAAGCTTCTTAAACATCCTTCTCACGAGATGTAAACAGTACACAGTACCTAGTTTCTAAACAGGCTCAGGTATAGAGAGCTATCTGCGACACATTGTTCTCGCTTGAAAGCTGCTCGCTTCTCAGATTGGAAGAAGTACTTCGATTGACTTGTGTACCTGAGGCACAGCGCACATTCAGAATTAGTCTTCTACGGAGGAAATGCTTCGTAGACTGTACACGGTAGCGGAGTAGCTACTCTTGCGTTTGTACTTACGCTTCTTGATGACCCGTTCTTTTTCTAAGACTTGTGGGGTTTCTCCGCGCAAAAACTTAGGAAAGATATCGCATCCTTCCGGGTTCATCTTCGAGATCAGCTCGAGCATGGCAGTCTTCTTGAGACTGCGGATTTTTTGTTCACGATTGCGCGCTGCATTGTGTGTAGAATACAACTCATAGTACAGCAGATCGTGCAGACCGAATCGCGAAGTAAAAGAGTGGGGATCACCATTGGCTTTGACCGCTTCAACGCTTTGTCGTAGGTCATCACTCAGACCCACAAAAAAAGTCTTGATGGAGTTCGCCATCACAAACACGGCAAAGACTTTGGGCGAGTTATCACCCTGATCCGATATGCCGGAACGCGCCTCAGTATCACCGGGTCCATTGTGTTTGATGTGCTCGTTATGTTCCATACTCTCGAAGAATTCTCGAAGCTGCTGCTAACAACTTCGTGGTGTTCGGAATTGATGTTGCGCTTCCCAAACATATCGGACACCGCGCTGCTCAAATGAAGGTATTGTGCTCTTTATTGATGAAATTCCGACCAAATCGAGGTTTTTTCGCTCGAGTGCAGACTAGTGACTCGTAATACCTTATCTGAACAAGAATTTCATACCTGCTTAGGGAGCGTAGGTGAAACCTATGTCGAGCAGAACAGCGCCACTCCTCAGTTAGATGCGTAGGCTAACGAATGTGCTTCGAGGACGGCGCAATCCTGTGCTCTGTTGCCAAGTTGTTACGAATTCAAAACAGAGATCGATACACGGGCTACGCCTTCGCGAATCATATCGATGCGTTCGGCAGCTGCACGCGAAAGATCGATAATGCGGCCGGGTGCAAATGGACCGCGGTCGTTAACACGCACGGTAACGCTACGTCCGTTTCTCATGTTGGTTACCCTGAGAACCGTCCCAAACGGTAGCGAACGGTGCGCCGCTGTGAACAGTGCTTGGTCAAAGACTTCACCATTGGATGTTAGCCGACCATGAAATTCATCTCCGTAATAGGAGGCCATTCCTTCCATGAAGTTCTGCTCTTCAGGGATGCTAATAGACTCAGCGGGGTGTGAGGGTAGAACGAGCGACGGTCCTCGACTTTGACGTTGTGAATTCGAAGCAAGCGTAGGAGACTGCACACTACCCACACGTTTTGAACTAAAACGCATCGAGGGCGAGCAGCTTTGTAGCAGGAGCAGACTCATGCCGGCACAGAGTGCAAGCACGCTATAAAGACGCGTTTTTAGCGTAAAACGGGAATGTGAGGCAATAGAATGCAAAGTCATGGCTATAGTCCAACCAAATACTAAGGAATAGGTATCGAGTCTCTAACGGCAATTCAAATGCCAGCTCGTTGTACTTTTGTAGCGACGTATGCACTTTTTCCCACTTCATACGTCAGAATGTACGTGTTTAACACTTTTCCCAGCTCTATGCCATTGGCTTTTTCTCGCATCCTGCTTCGCAGGTTGTTCACGGCCTTCGCAGTTTTTCTGTTCTGCGCCGTCTCTCAGTCGACTCTTCAGGCACAGGTTCTTTCGCCCGGCGAGGAACTCGTCTACGCCGTGTCCTATCTCGGCGTCAACCTCGGAACCATCAAAATGACAACCGAACCGCTTAGTGATTTCCAGGGTCGCCAGGTCTATCGCGTGAAAGCAAGTATCGACTCTCGCCCGGGTATTCCTTTTGTCGAAATCCATACCACCTTTGAGTCGATGATCGATCCCTCAGCCAAATCGTCGTATCAGTTCATCGCCAACACAAAAGATGGAAACGGATGGATGTACGACAAGTACAGCTTTAACTATGCAGACAAATTGATTACCACGGAAAAGTGGTTCGATAAAGTCAAGAAGTCATCTAAGCAATTCAGCATCACCAAGAAGTATAACGATGGATGCTCACTCTTCTACTGTGCACGCCAGTTGTTGTATTCCAAAAATGTTGCCGCTGTACCAACTATCGTCGGCGACGACACAAGCACCACACGCATTAATTTCTTTGGTAAGGTTGAGGAAACAGAGATTGATGCTGCGAGCTACCCCATTCGTACCGTGTACTTCGATGGCAATGCAGAGTGGACCGGTGTTTATGGTGTTACCGGATATTTCCAAGGCTGGTTCAGTGACGATGACGCCCGCATTCCCATTAAGGCAAAAATGAAATTGTATTTGGGAAGCGCCAACATCGAGCTGGTTTCGTGGAAACGCAAGGATTGGCAGCCACCGAAAGCGCACTAAGGTGAGTTGTCCGCGACGAAGATCAATTCTTTATCGCATTCGACTGCAGCTCGCAACACTCCTCTGCAATCATTTGCATGCTAAATTGAGCACTGTCTTTCGGCAGTGCTTTTTTTATGCTTATAAGCGAAAGTATCTGCCTCAACACTCTTTGCGACGAACCTATGATGTCCTTTTTGCCTGAAGACGTATTAAAACTATTGCTCTCCGTCATAGCCGGTGGATTCATCGGTGTAGAGAGGGAATACAGTTCAAAAGCGGCAGGCTTTCGTACTATTATTCTCATCAGCATCGGATCGACGCTCTTCACAATTCTGTCGATAAAGCTGGGAATGGGAATCAACAACGACCGCATCGCAGCGAACATTATTACGGGTATTGGTTTTATCGGAGCCGGAGTGGTGTTTAAAGACGGACTTTCAGTAACCGGTATAACAACAGCAGCCAGCATTTGGGCTACAGCTGCCCTGGGTATGGCGATTGGGAGCGGGGCTTATTTACTCGCACTCTCAGCGCTCTTGCTCGTTATTCTGGTGTTGTCGCTTTTTGAATACGTACAAAGTTGGATCGACAACGTACATCAAGTGCGTTCTTATCGTATCGTCGTTAACTCGCATCCCGGAGGTCGCTCGGAGATTGAAACGCAGTTGAGTTCCATGCGCTTACACTTTTCACGGAAGCGAGAGATGAAATCGCATGATGCGGTGGTTGTGTACTATGATGTAAGCGGACGTCGCAGTACAATCGATAGCTTCAATGCCTACCTTTTGGATTGTCCGGGTGTGCGCTCCTTTGAATGTTGAGTAAGGCAATGGGATGCTGGTCGAAGAGCAGGTTCCTTTGTTCCGGGGATTACTGCAGCAGGTTCTTTTTAGTATGCGCCGGCTCCGCCGGCGCATAAAAAAATCCCGTCGTAGGCGGTACGACGGGATTCGGTGACCACAGTGCGATTGGTTCCGTTTATCGCACGATGGACAGTTTCATAATGTGTTCTTTGTGACCAATGCGCAGTGCGCAGACATAGGAACCGGCCGGAAGTTCAGCACCTTGTGCATCGCGAAGATCCCAGTGCACTTCTTGAGCTCCACTCAGCAACTCTCCGTTAAGAATGTGAAATACTTCGCGTCCTCTCATATCATAAACTGTTAGCCACACACTCTCCGTGTTCTCGACATTGAAGCGGAAGCTTGCCTTTTGTGAGCATGGATTAGGATAGATGGAAAGAATGGATACAGCGAGAGCATCATTTTCTACGTCGCTGACTGTGCCGGTGTCTTGATAACAAGTGAATTGTGTGACCAATCCGTAGCGAATGCCAAGGCGAATGATTTCATTGCGCCATTCGTTCCAGCGGGCAGTCTGTGAACCCTCTTTGTTCATGAGTTGCAAGAGGAAGTCGATGCGCATGCGAGCCCAGATCTTCGGACAGAATGCATCGGTTGTGGAGTCTGCGCTGAAGACGACAGGATAATCGCGGTCGACGACCTGTCCGTCGGCAAAACCATGAACGCGAATAGTAGCCGGTCCTAATTCCTTGTAGCGTCCCGCAATGTTCAACTGCTCACCTACGTTTAAGTCAGGTATGATGGCGGGGAGGACATCGTAGACGTTTACCGGTGAAACAGTCAACGACAGGTTCCGCCAAATCGGGTAGCGTACTCTCTTATAGAAGGCCGAAACAACTTCACTAGTTGAGGATGCTTCCGTTATAAACTGCGCAATTCCGTTATTGAGGGCGGCAAGCGTACTGAGCTGTGCACTGTTGACATCGTTACCTACTCCGAAGACGCAGATGCGGACGTGCGATGTATTGCGTTGCTGTACGAGTGATTGATCGAGTTGCGCGATTCCGTCAGTAAGGAATATGATAATGTTGACGGTGCTTGTATCCGTGTACTGCTCTAAGCCGCTAAGTGCTGCATCTTGAAGATTCGTACCTCCATCAGCTCTGAGTGCACTGATGTATTCCACGGCTTTGTTGACGTTTTCGGCGCTAGCCGGCACAGGTGCAGGTTCAAAGCGGCCTACCCCTGTGCTGAATGCAATGACATTGAACCGATCCGACGGATTGAGGTGTGTCACACAAAAGTTTGCCGCTTCTCGTGCCTGCTGAATTTTCGTACCTAACATACTGCCACTGACATCGATGATAAAGGTGAAGACTTTAGGAAGTACGGATGTCCCGCTGAGAACCGTGGAGGGTCTGAGCAGGAAGGCGAAGTGTCCGTCCTCATTCGATGGTTTGTTACTGTAGAATGCGGATTTGACTTCGCTGATCAACACGGAGTACTGCATCTTGAAGTCGTACATGAGTGTATTGGAGCGTCCCAACAGGGAGACTCCGGCATCGGCTTGTGATGCAGTCGTAGCGAAGGTCACAAAGGCATGATTGATTGAGGCAATGGAGCTAATCTCCGAGCTGCTTTTCAGGTGTAGTGTGAAGCGAAAGTCCGTTGTGTCCTTCGTCACCGACAAGTAAGGATTGTTTGCAAGTGCACGCCAGGGAAACACGAAGCTCGTCGAACCCAGTGAGTAGCTTAAGAGTTCAATGGTTTTAATTTCAATCTCAACAATGCTGTTCTTCTTGATGACAGTTTTTAAAGGCATTTGAAATGCTGTTTGGGTATAACCCAGTGCGTCAAAGTGTTGCTGCAATGCTGACTTCTGAACGGTACCACCGCCTGATCCACCTTTCTTTGATGTGTCGACCGGATTTCCGGAAACACCTGTTTGGAATTCTTTTCCGTCGATCCACAAGCGAACAGAGCTGACGGAGCCATTGTTGAGCATTGGGTAGCCATACACGAAGTATGCGGAGTCTAGACTTGTCTGTTTGAAACTCTCGCGTACGGTATTCGTTACGATTTGGTCGTTGATGTCCACCGAGGCTGACATGCGAATGGGATGGGTGATAGAGCCTTGTGATAGGGATTCGTTTTGGCTAATCAGAGCCAAGCCATTTGCCGTGGAGTCCACGGAGCAAAGCAGTGTGAACACAAGGACGAGAAGTTGTAAAGCGGTTTTCATTGGAGTAGGAGTGAGTTGGTTAGGTACTCTGATGTTGTTAGTTGTTTTGTCTCTTGTCTTAGCGATAGTGAGATTGACTGCCGGCTGTTGCGGAAAACCATTTCCTCTGTTCAACCTCGACATGCCGACACTGACATGTCGAGGTAGGTGTTGTGGTGTGAGTAGTGAGTCGAGGGTGCCAATCGTCAAAGCTCTAGCGTACGATGCTGATCGGCAGTGTCATACAAGCGGCACCAATACTAATGCGAGCATAGTACATACCGCTTCCCACTGCCTGTCCATTCACGGTGCAGGTGTTCCATGAAAAGTATTGATCGCCTGCCGTGTGTACTTCATTGGCAATGGTTTGAACGAATTCACCCATTGCAGTGTAGATGTCGATGCGTACACGTTGTGCCGTGAAATCCGGAGCAAAGTGTAGCTGGAGATGAACAATGTCGGAAGCCGGGTTGGGGTAGACAGACCAGGTATCAATGCTTCTTTCAAGTTCGGATACGGAGCTTGCTTTGTCCTTATTGGGATCCGAGTACAATGCTGTATAGCGAGTAAGGATCTGGAAACGCAATGAGAGGTCTATGATTGCCGTGACGAGTTCCTTGCGTTCACCGAGAGAGTCAATTTGCGCCAATAGATAGTCGATTTTCGAACTAGCCCAGAGGCGAGAAACGCTGCGGTTTCCTCCTGTGATGGAGGCATATGTTTCCGGTTTGCTAAGAGAAAATGCTTTGTCGCTCGCGTTGCCGCTGAGTGTAAGGGGATAGGTTCCACCATGGCGATAGCGACCAAGTTGCAGGACCTGCGCACCAAAGAACAAATCAGGCAGCTTACGCGGGAAGAGGTCGTAGTAGTCCAAGCCTCCATAGTTCAAGTCAATATTCGTCAACACGGCCTTACTTAGTCGCTCGAAGTTGTTAGCGATCACCACCGAGATACTGTCGTCATTTGAAATGAAGGTTGCATAGCCACCGCTTGCACCGGCAATCTTTGTGAGCAGGTAACGACTTGGTTCTTCTCCGATACCATAGCTAAAGAGACGGATATCCTGGCTTTTGTGAGCGGCAACCGAATTGATGATCTTGTTCGAGTCGAGTTCGCCCCAGGAAGGCATGCCGTCGGTCATAAAAGCGATGATCTTCACGGTCGAATCACGAAAGGTGTTTTGGTAGCATGCGTTCAGTGCATCACTGATGTTCGTGAGACCTGCGGCGTTTACGTTCTTGCGTATGTAGTCTAGGGCTAAGGCCACATTGTCAGAGGTTGCAGGTACTAAATCCGGTTGAAAACGAATAACGTTTGTACTGAAGAGTAGGATATTAAAGTGGTCTTGAGGGTGCAGATTGTCGACGAAGGCGTTGAGTCCGACGCGTAACTGTTCGATACGCTTACCTTCCATGCTCGAAGAAATGTCGGCACAGACAACTACGCTTCGCGGTAGGGTGGATTTGTTGATGTTGTCCGAAGGCACAACCCAGGTAGCAAAGAAACCATCCTCGCCCACACTGTCAGCAGCTGTTGGTACATAACAGAGAACATTCACGTTCATGCTGTCGCGCTTGTATTCATACTCGAGACGGTAGTTCTTGTCGGGCGAGTAGTGCTCGTCACCGAAACGGATAGTGTACTCTCTGTCTGAAATCTTTATAATCTGATTGAGGGCATTGTTTCCGTGTGTTGGAGACTCAACACGGGTCAAGTCCGTGCTCGTTTTCAAGGTAATACTGAGACTTACGCGGTCTAGGGGCTTTGTCGACAATCCTGTTGTACTTAAAAGGAAGTCATAGCGCATCTTGTTGAAGTTGTAGGGCAGAAGCTCTGTGTAGCTAATCGAGAAGCGGACATCCGTATTGTAGTTGATCGGTGCAATGCTGAGCTTAAAGGTGTTCTCACCGAAATACTGGAGCAAAGCAGGGTCCAAGGAGCGACGAATCGTTGCGTCGTATGCAGCTTGAGCTTCCTGCCTTTCGCGAATGTTCGCGACGTACTTGTTGCCATTGAACCAATAAACAAGCTGCGTGATAACTGCTCCCTGTGGAAGAGGAAACACGTAGGTTGCCTCTATTTGGCTGTATTGAGTTGCGTCATTGTGAAAGACCTGGTCCACGGTTGTCGTCGCGACTTGGTTATCGATGACCGTGTTTGCGTCGTATGTTTTCATCGACATCATAGTGAATGTCTGCGTTGAACGCAATTCGCGAATGTAAAGCGCCCCGACGGCAAAGCAGTGCTGAGCACTAAAGAGTAGAGCAGTGATAAAGAACAGAATGAGCCTTTTCATAGTAACTCCTAATTAATAAATGAATGAGAGTCGAGTCGGGGATCAGCTGCCTTGGTCTTTTGTTCTCTATCGTGGCCGTTGATCACATATGCAACATCGGCAGACTACACTCGGCATGACCTTATCAATACCTTAACAGTAAAGCTCTGTGATATAGGGTAGGAATTCTCCGAAACTATGTGTTTATGCGGCTTAGAAGGGAAATGCCACGCACAAGACCTACCTTAACGATGGAGCCAAGGCGGAGAGAAGTAGCGCTAAAAGCATACAAAGGAGGTGTTTTGACTGCGGTTGCAATCGCTTCACGACGGGTATGAGTGAGTGAGGTCTCGTCTGCCTGGTGCGGGTAGAAGAAGGCATTGGGAGATTGCTAATCAGTTGGCATCATAACCAACGATAAAGGCAGAAAGGTTATCTCCTTCTTTAAGGCCAAGTTTCTTACGAATGCGTGCGCGATAGACTTCGACGCTTTTAAAGGAGACGCAGAGAAAGTCGGCGATCTCCTTTGTGTTGAGATTCAGCTTAAGCAGAGAACAGATTTTAATCTCTGTGGGTGTCAGATTTTTAAACTCTGCGCTGAGTTTAGAGAGAAAATCCTGGTGGAAGTCCGAAAGTTGTTTCGTGACACCTTCCATTTGCTTATCGCCACGCAGGTGCTCGTCGACCAAGCGCATCAAGTCTTTCATGGGGGCTTGAAGTTCATCCGATGAACGAGAATAGTTTTGGATGCGCTGCTTGAGGGAGCTGATAACTTCATTCTTTTGAGCTAGCGCAAGGGCTGAAGCATTCAGCTCTTTACTTTTATTCTCGAGTTGGGAACGATACTGCTCGCTCTGTTGTCGAATGAGCTCGCGCTCGCGTTCAACTTTCGCGATATCGACGCGGTACTTAAGGTCCTGTACTTTTCGAGAGGTGAGTTGCTGTTCTAGACGACTCTGAGCGTCTTGTGCCAAGCGAGCATGACGCAAGGCTTTTTTCAAATCATGTTCGCGCTCAAAGAGTTGTGAAAGGAGACGGTGACACTGCGCCTGAGTCCCCAAGAGTTCGTGCTTATCGGCTAGACGTAATGCTTTTGCCAAGTGCCGATGAGCTTCATGATCCAACTTCGTGCGACTTAAGCTATCCGCAAGGTAGAATTGTATCTCTGCTTGTTCCGCATAGTGATCGGTCTTACCGATTTGCTCCAATGCTACTTCATAAGCATGGCGAGACTCTTTGGCTTTCTTCTGCGCTGAGGCAATTTTTCCGACGATCGAGTAGGATCGAGCAATGTTCCGCCGATCTTGCAAATCCGTGAAGAGACGTCGGGCTTGTTCGCAATGTTCGAGTGCTTTGGCAAATCGTTCCTCTTGTTCGTAGAGTTCAGCCATTAAGATATGAATCTGTGCTTGGCCGGCAGGATCGTTAGACGCAACGCACATGGATAGCGCCTCATTGAAGCGGAGCTGAGCTTCGTGTTGCTTTCCAATACGTTGGTGTAAGGAGCCTATTTCGCGAAGCGCGAAAGCCTCACCGCGAGCATTGGACAATCTTCGATGTCCTTCCAGGCAGCGCTCCATCCATTGCAAAGCCTTGTCATTTTCGCCCATCTCCATAAACATTTGTCCCAAGTTGCCTGAAACAACTGCGATGCTCGACTCATTATTATGTTGTTCTAGGATCTCAAGACATTCTGAGTAGGCTTCAAACGCTTTAAAAGGATTTTTCATGGTGGTGTAGAGCACCGCCATGTTAATCAAGACTAAAGCTCTGTTGGCGTCGTCGCGAGTTTTCTTTAACAGCTGATAACTGCGTTGGTACGAATGCAGTGCAGACTCGTATTGCCCCAGTCGCATGTAGCATAATCCGATGTTTTGTAGACTGCGGGCGGCAAGGTTGAAGTCTTTTAGCTTTTCATAAAGTTGTAGGGCCGCTTGCAATTCGGAAAGGGCTTCGGCATAGTGACGGGCATAGTAATGTGACAGACCCAGCGTTCGACCTGCCAGTGCTTGCAATTCTCTGGATCGTTGCTTTTGAGCCAGCTGCAAGGCTTCGCCTGCAGCGCGCTCGGCATCGGCAGGGTTCTGTATCATCTGCTCCGACGCATAGTCCAAGTAGCGTTTGATGCGTGTTGGAATGTGTCGTATGGAAGCTAAGTCTTTCATAAACAGTACCGCGATGCTAGGACAATGCGCTAAGCTTATTTATGAACTGCTTAATCAGTGCGCGTGCCGAGAAAACAGCTTTTTAAACACGAATAGAGGATAATTACACGATGATACGTGCCTTGCTGTTTTCAGCATGGGCGACTAACGTGACACCGCGATGCTTGTTTGTGTTATGTCGCGAAATGCGTGCACTTCATCCGTAGATCGACCTGCAATTTTGCTAAGGTCATTTTTGTCTATGCGTATTGCGAAGTGCATCCAGTGAATAATGCAAATCTAGCTTAATTCTCGACCTTCTGCGGAATTTCTACGTTGTATTTTGTGCTCTGACCATTCTGCGTTGTTAAGGTATTGCTAAGGTACGTGCTTTGCGACAACGGATATCTTGCACGTGAATGTAATGAACAAAAACACTGAACCTGATTTGCCATGAACTACCAACAAGTTGTTGCCACGCGGCACGCCGACATTGACTTGGGCCTATCGCCACAAGTCCAAGAACGAAGAATTCTCAGAAGCTGCTTCTTTATGGCGCTCTGCGCCATATTGATGTTCGTTCTCTTTCCCTCTCTGCGAGCTCAGGATGTCTTCACCGTTGAGCACCTGCCACGAATTGGAGGATCCTATACCCGTAGTATTGCTGCACCACTTGTACTTGACCCTCAACCCGGAGGATTAGACCAGAATTGGGACTTTAGTTCTTTGCAGTCGCTGCCCGGACGGCGCGATACCGTTCGTTTTGTCGACGCAAAAACTCTGAGCGGTCCAATTCCCTTCAAGGCAAATGTGGCTGTCCTGAGTTCGGACCGCGGCAGCAGGGTCTTTTATAATACCCTTAAACCCAGCCTGAGTTATCAGGGAGAAGATGACAAAACGAAGCAAGTACTTATGGGTTCGGATCCGTTTGACATCGACCCGATTCCGGTCAAGTATAACTCGTCGATCACATCGAGCTACGGTTCAACAATTAGTTTTCCTTTGACTCCATCGCGAACAATACGTCGACACAGTACAGTGGAGTTCACCCCGGACGGTACAGGTAACCTGATGCTGCCACCCGGTATCAAGGCAGTTGCAACAATTCGTGTACATTGGACGGAGGATCACCTCGACACGGTACTCTTGAACAATAAACCTTCGTACACCGCGCGAACCACAACAGATCGATATGTATGGTACGATCTTACAAGTGCTGCTGAGTACCTCTCCATTACACAAGGCAACGTACGCTTTGCAAAAATCGCCCAGACGCCTCCTGCGGACTCGCAAATCGTTGATATACGATTTATTGGCTCCAACGATGTAGTGTCCGAAGTTCGTGAGATTGAGAATGGTGGAATGCAGGTCTATCCGATGCCGGCCAGCTCCGTGCTGCGTGTGAGCGGCATCTCTTCAAACGCTCAAATTGTCGAAGCCACACTGTTTTCTCTCAGTGGTGCTGAGCTGCGTTCAGCTAAACGCAACCCGGACTCTAACCAGCCTCTCGAGTTAAACGTAGAGGGATTGGCAGCACAACCGGCACTGTTGGAGCTTCGAATCGATGGTAGACGATACACGCAACGTGTTCTCGTCGGACTCTAGATAAAACGCTTTTCCCGTAGTGATTGTTCAGACGTTTCACAAGCCGGCCCGCTGGGTCGGCTTGTTTTGTGTTGAGCTCCACCAAACCCACGCTGCACAGCCGGTACTGACCTTGCTACACTATTCAACCTAAGGGCATCGATATAAGATCGATGCGGAATAATCGAGCTGATAATCCAATCACTTCCCCTATTTTGTTCACGAAGGCGCCGAGATAGGCAAAGAATGGGAAGAGGGGAACGTTATCGTGAATTCAGGATGCTGTTGGAAACGTGTGGCGCACTACTAGTGGCGGTGTCTTCAACTTCCAATACACTATGTAGCACACATTCTTTCTTTGCTATGACTATTCGAAGCCTACTTCTTTTGCTTGTGAGCGTAACCGTGCTGCAAGCAGTCGGACCTAAACGTGCTTTGGTTGTCGAGGATCATACCGGCGCGTGGTGCGGATGGTGTGTCCGCGGAAATCAAGCAGCAGAGGAGCTGCATGCCTTGTATGGAGATCAGTTTATTCCCTTGGGTTTTCATAACGACGACTCAATGGCGTTGGCAGTACAAGACACATTGAGACGCAAGTTTGGGATCACCGGTTATCCGAGTGGGTTGATAGATCGCGAGACCTTCAGTTATGACAACGCTTCGTCGACCAGTGTAGATCCCGACAACTGGGCGGACGCCTGCACTCAGCTTAAAGACCAAACATCAAACGTCGGAGTTGATCTTCATTGGTCAATCGATGCAAATGGAATACTAAGCGGAACGGTGAGCACCACATTCTTTGCTGCGCTGAACACGCAATACGCGATCAATGTGATCATTCTTGAAGACAGTGTGAGCGGAAAGGGAAAAGGATGGGATCAAACAAACTACTTAAGCGGTCGCAAAGGCTATGAGTCTCACCCTTATTACTACTTAGCGGGAAGCATAACGTCATACTACCATATGAACGTCGTTAGAGCAGTTATAGGAGGCTCAAGCGGTGATACAACAAACTTCCCACGTATCAACAAAAATGGCGACGCACACGATCATGCATTTCAGATAGATCTTAAGTCTCTTCCCATTCAACATCGCTCGAACATTTGGGTGGCAGCCTTGGTTGTTGAACATGCTGCTCCGTACCGCGTTGTGAACGCGGCCTCGTTCGGGAAACGTCCAACACCAAAGTCTAGCTATTGGAAAGTCGCGACCGCAGCCCAAAGTCGCTATCGCAATGCAATGCGTGGCGATTCCGTGGTCTTTGATGTTTCTATCGAGAATACGAATGATAGTGCGGTAACCGCGATTACAAGCTTGGATGCAGCCAACAGCTCCACTCCGTCTGATTGGTCTGTGCGCATTGAACCGGAAACGCAAGAGATTGAGGCGCATGGACTGAGTACTGCACGTGTCATCGTGAAGCTAGGTTCTTCGGTTGGTTATGCCGGACTCAAAATTGTGAATACCATACGACCCTTTGCCAACATTCTGAGTTTACCGACGAGTGTCAAGCTTGGCGTGTTGAGCGATGGAGTAAAATATGCCATCGCCAAATTCGATTTGGATGACGGATTGGATCTGAATCCCCTGCTTGAATCCTATACCAAGCTGGACAACTATCCAAAGGCGACAGCGGTGATCGACTGTAATGACAGCACCCTGGCATACTACGACTTCAACTCATTTGATGTTGTCATACTTCCTGAGAGTTACGCTACGCGAACCTCACTCTTGTTTGATGTACCCATGATAAACATGGTGCAAGCGCGATCAACGAGCTTTCGTCCGACGATCATTACATCTCCGATGGACCTTTGGTTTGGAGCGGATAATTATGGATCAATCGCCCCCAAACAATTCAAGACCTTGTTTGAGGAGACCTTGGGATTTAAGGGAGCAAGAAGAACGTGGGGTCCATGGTTGTGGAATTCGCAAACACGTCAATACGGTCAAGTGGGAGTTCAATCATTCGCAGAGCAAGACGTTGCCAAAGGCTACGACTTCATGTTGAATGAGATCGACTCCGTACACACCGTTCAAGATGGATGGTTAGACGAAATCGTGATCCTTGACACTGCTCGGGTCCATCGCATTCTAAATTTATACGGACCTTTCATTAGCGATGACTCGTCGACCGGAGCCGTCTGGACAAAACTCAAGAACACCGCATTGATCTACCAAGGTTTTGGTTTTGAGGCAATTCGTGATGAACCGACACGTCGAGCACTTCTCGCTAATTATCTAGCCTTCCTTCAAAGCATCACAAGCGTAGAACCGGGAAACCTCAACAGTGCTCATTTACAGCTTGGACCAAACCCGGCCGAATCGTACACAACCCTTCACTATACGCAAGTCCATCCTGTAGCTACCATTAGTCTTCACGACGCGCGAGGTAGCCTCGTGTGGCAACGTGCCGTGAATACACCCGGAACTACACAACTACCACTGAACGTAGAAAGTCTCACAAGCGGACGCTATACCATTCTCTTCCATGACGGAGATGTGTATTCCGTTTGCAGCCTAATCGTGAAGAACTAAGCTCCTGCTTTGCCAGCCTAGGGTCTTCGCTGCGCGATGACCCTAGGATACGTTGTGCGATGCCTCCGGCATCGGGTCAATTGCGATGTGCTTTGCCGTCCTAGGGTCTTCGCTGCGCGATGACCCTAGGCTATGTTGTGTGATGCCTCCGGCATCGGTGTCAATTGCGATGCGTCTTCCTAGGGTCTTCGCTGCGCGAT
>JBGAKH010000014.1:0-122595 GCA_044224515.1 Chlorobiota bacterium
GTTAATAGCGGTTTGAAAACGTGAGGAAACTGCGCCAGAAACGGTGAGCATTTTACAGCTCGGAAACGTGGTCAGTTTGTAGCGGAAACACCTGGTCAATTTGAAACGGAAAAGGGTGGTCAATTACAACGGAATATCCAAATCGATTAGCTGGAACTGAAGAATTGTTTGAAAAAATGGCAGCTTTAATCATGCAGTGACGGACATAAAACTGTCTGTCAAGCTAAAACAGGGTCAATTGAGATCGTAGCGAAATGTCCAAAAAAGTGTTTCCGCCACTTTGACCAGCCTTGCACATCCAGTTATCTCACTCACAGCCGTTATTTTTCAGAATTATCGGCATTAGAACTCTCGACAGGCTCTAAACCGGAAGGAACAAAATTCAACGTTGGGAGAATTATGGGCGTGTAACCAGCACTCGAGGTAAACATTGTAATGAAAGATCTGATGTACGGAAAAACAATTGCAGGAGAATTTAAAGTTACCAGAAGGCTTTTTTTGAACTTCTCATCAATTTCTACATCAGTTGAGAATTCACCTTCAGCAACGAGCTGCATAAACGGGGTAGAATGCTCATCCTTAGAAAACTCCACAACAAATCTCACACCATAGTTATGCGGAGCTCCATCAGCAAATCCTATTGCAGGTCTGATGTTATGGGTTACTTGAAATTCAGTACTAGCCATTAAGGCAGTGCCATCAAAATGGAGGCTTATTACCGAAAATTTTTCAAGCTTCAATTTGGGTTGTTCGCGCGGCTGATCCATAGTCATTCATTTAACTCGCTACAGCGTAACTGAAGGAATTGCCTTGTAATCGTTTTTCTTGGTTCATTTGCTGCACGGCCTGGGAAATATACACGAGAGGTATTTGAGTCAGTTTCGGCTGAGTATTGGATGTATGTGTTTTAATATTTCCGTATTCATACGTATAAGAAGCGAGTAAATCACGTTCATCAACTCTGCCGTTTGAGATGGCATGAGGGATTTCAGTTTGAGCTAGAACAGTTCCGTCGCTGATTCCAGAATTAGAGACTGATGCATTGAGGAGGCTTAATGAAAGAGCTCTAGACAGATTCTCAAAGTAATCAGCAGCGATAGGACCCTCGAATACTAAATGATCAAAGGAACTCACTATTGCTAGTAAACCCTCTTCTCCCGCTGTTTCTAGGAATAGATTCAAGGCATCTAATGTGGGTGTTTTGGATTGCATTTTGATTGTATCCGACATTATTGTTTGTAGATCTCTTTGCTAATCAACTCACCATTTCCGAGGTCTTGAATACAAAGCACATATGGAACGTTTAACACAAGTTGCTTGTCGTCGCTATCAGAATACTCAAGGGAAACCTTGTGTTCGTCTTCCAGCTCATCCATTGCTCTAAATGAAGTGTACGGGAAGCTGAATTTATCTCGCTCTGAACATAGCGTATATATGTAGAAACCAACTCGTTGCTTGTTTTTGTCGTTCGGATACCTTGTAGCAACGACCTTAGCTATTAGCTCGACAATCTTGCGGAACTCGTTGCAATGTACCTTATTTCCTATAAGATCAAAAAATGTACCAGGTGTCGGTTCAAGGTCTAGTTTACACTTGAGAATGGTGTAACCGTCTTTGAATTTGTATCTGTTAAATTTTGCTTTACCCCAGCGATGAGCTGCTTCCGAGTCTTCTTCCCAAAAATAGAACCCTTCGCCTAAGTACGGCACTCTATTCGACTTTACGTTCAGAGCTGAATGGTACGGACCGTGCTCTAGAACTGCCTCATCGCCGCCTTCAGACTTGCATGTGTGGTAACCAGTTGTCCTCATACGGCTTGGTTGCTAATACGGATGAACTTGAAATTAAGGTACGCTTGGTGCCTAGCAAAACACCTGGTATCTGGGTATTGAGCATTGGATCCATCTCTACTACCACAATATAAGCTAAAAAGTGCTGAGTAAGAAGGAACTGCAGACAGAGCCGAGTGTAGAATCGAATCTTGATTAGCCTTACCACAATTTCAACTCAATGTACCAAAGATCTACTTTCTGTTGAAAAAACGAGCATTCTAAGCTGATTGAGTTGGACAATTGTATTCGCGATTCCTATAGCTGGAAACTCGGCGTCCGGACCAACGCATGGATTTGAAGATCTTGCCAATTGAAACGATAGTGCTGTAAAACATCGCGTCAATTATAGGTGCAGTTTGGGTGCAACGCCACCCAAAACGATCGAAAATCTTGTAAAAACGCCTATTTGACATAACTGTTAATCAGAGGGTCCACAGTTCAAGTCTGTGAGTCGGAGCACAAAAAAGCTCAGATATGGGCAAAATGCAGGCCTCGTAAGTCTATGATTTACGGGGCCTTGTTGTTTGTGGGAAGCACGGTGCTCATCTAGATTGTTAAGGTTGCCTTGTTCTCTTTAGGTTGCCGTTTTAGATCGAAAAGATAGGCATTAACATTTTTATTAGTGCAATTTCAGTGCAATGGTTTGTTGAAAACTGTGAATGCTTACAAAAACCGAGGAATTGACAGTAGATAGGTAGTCAGAGGGTCTGTGTAGACAAGCCGTTTACCGTGGTCTAGTTGTTCTGCGACAAGCAGCCCGTTGTTTCTGCAACGAGCATCGTGGCCCGATGCATGTTGTAACTAACTGCTGTGGACGGATTTCTGGGGCGAGCTCTGAAAAACCAGTCAGACAGGTGGTAGATCTTTCTGGCGCGGATTTGATGAAAGAACGAGTGCGTATCTGGACTCGCCGATTCAGCCGACGCACCTTAGCCGTACGTCAGTAGCAATTTCCCGAAAGAATTCGCATATTCGTTATGAACGCGCGTGAGTCGCATGAATCGTCGTCTCCATGTTAAACATCTGGCTTTACCACCAACGCGCATTAGAGTGGTTGGGGCTTCATCGAATGCACTTTCATTCAGAATATGGGTAAGAGACTGAAAAAAGTTAGACAGTGCTTGACAAGAGTGCGACGTTTCGTTGTGGGTGTCGCTTCAGTTGCAAAGAAGAAGTGGGGTGAATATCCAGGGTTTGCTTATTTAACTTATGTTGGATTTCCAACATTTCTGCTACTGGTATTTGCAGTCGGTGCAATTGTTACTGTTTTTCAAGATATGAAAACTGACACTACATCTTTGACGAATATAGGAGCGGGTTTGTCAGTTGGTTTCGCAAGCGTATGCTTTGGTTGGTCGCGTGCCATCACCACTGATGGTGAGTTAAATCAAAAGCACAGTCGGCTGATTCTTCGACATGGTGAGCGCATGGTTATGTGTTCATATTTCTTTTTGACAGCATCAGGCTTGAAGTACTATTCGATACACGAAAGTCCTTTTCCGACGGGCGACTTGGCCGCATTCATTAAGACTTCTTGCTCGATCTCAGCAAGGGCGTTGTTTTTCTTGTCATTTTCTTGGTTTGGAATGTCACTTCGACAGCTTTTTCGGATAGCGCACGATAGGAGAGGTGGTCTAGATTAAATTGAGAGCTCTCGCTGAATAATCCGCTTAGACTGATTCAGTAAGTCAGTCGCGGATCGATCCAACGGTTGTCCGGCAGAACGTCCGAGCTAGAACTCGTCAAGTCCCTCATTTACAGAATGTTGTAGTGCGGATCAATCCGCACATTCAAGACGCACACACTCCGGCCTCTTTGGTGGACAATCCACCCCTACTGCTCCACTTAATCCGCCGCGGATTGATCCGGCACGTCCGTGGAACGCCCTCCCAAATGTACCTCTCGAAGTCTTTCTAATACTGCAAGTTATAATTCGGATCAGTATGGACACTCGAGACGGAATCGATGAACCACCGTTCGCGGAAATGGTGGGCCATTGGGCGTGGATTTTCCAGACACAGTGCTGCTCTGCAAACGATTAGCTTAGTCGAAAGTGATCCCTCAGTTAGCATCAGCAACAGCACGGTAAGCGTTAAGATGCTGGTCGACTCGACTACTCATCTCAATGGTTACGATACCACTTTTTCTATCTCCGGTAGCGTCACGCTCGCAATGGCCTCTGGTCTTCAGGCTACCACAGACTCATCGGTCAGTGGTTTGATGGTCATGATCGATGAATCTGCTCTAGACCCCGATATCCTGCCACAAAGATATTCGAACACTGCTCTCATAAAAGGAAAGGTCTGGATAGGTCGCCTTGGTGAAACGAATTCCACAAAGATTCCCTTCGGTACAAGCAGAGTGTACACTATAGGTCCTCGCCTTGACGAGAATAGCGATATCTGGATTGATGCTAAAAACTTGTCCACCACCCAGGGGCTGACGTTTCAACCAGGACATCACTATTACATCCACGCTCTGCCGATGTGCAGAGTTCGAAGAATGCAACAAATGTCCAATCGCTACTCCACATGGATGCAGGTCGTCTCTGCAGATACATTTGGCTCCGTCATGACGATCCCAGTCGTCTGGCGCTAAATCAATTTGCCTATCTTTCATCACTCTGGATTACTCTTCGGTGCACTACTGACAAAATCTACACCACGACTGGACTGCCGTCTCTGCGCGCGCTGCCGGCAACCTCGGATCAATACAATGCAGTTGTGAGTCGCTTTGCTCAAGAACATTTCTCGTGATCGATCACGCTGATACCCGCGCTATGATCACGTGCGCTGAGCTACGAGTGAAGCGCACAGACCTTGATCCTACAGGATCAGAAAGCCTTGCAGGATAGTCGCGATGGATTCTTCTTACACGCGGCGCTACGCGCCATGTGTAGTTTGGCTGATCGTTAATAACGAGATGCAGAGTTGGCAAGAAGGACAAATACCTCGGTGACGACATGCATATCGAGCGTACTGACAAAGGCGGGATGATAGTGCCAATCTGACTGATGCGCGTACTGAGCTGGATGAGTGATATCACATTGGCGTTTCAACGTTAAGTGCGCCAAGTATAGAATCAATCAGGAGATCGTAAAGCGTGGCTGAGAGGTCTTCGTAGCGTTGGGCGACATCATCATCAGCAAAAGTCTCGTCGTTCCACGATCCCATCGCCCCAAACACCCAGGCTTCGCTGGCACAGCAGACAAGTTGTTGGGCTGTGAGAGAATGTGAATCTGGTGCTAACATTTCCGCTTCAAATATCCCGTCACTTGGCCGTGGACTATGCAGTACAGCACGTGCTTTCAGGAAAGTGTCCGACCAATTGTGTAGCTTTTGGCTCAGAGCAAAGTCCGCGATCTCCGTCAGAGAATGCGCAAGCCGAGACTTCACATCAGCAAGGTCGAACTGCAGGTTTTTCGTAGCATGATTTTCGAGGAACACGTGGTAACGAACCTGCCAGATTTTACGATCAGCTCTCGTGGGGTCGGACACATGCCACTCCGGAGCCCAAAACGTGGAAGTTTCTTTGTAGACCACCTCGATTAGCCAATATCCTCCTCCACCCACCAGACCAGCCAACTTGTAGTCAGGCGCGATTTGCTTTTTCTGAGTGTGCTCGTAGTACAACCGTAGACTAGTGCAGCCCGAAGAGCGCAACGACCGAAACCATCGGAGGACATTTGCCTCGAGCGAGGTGTCGCCCAACAATTCCAACAGCCAAAAGCGCTTTGCTGTCCCGAACTCCACACTGTTGCAATACTTGAACGTAGTGTTTGTACGTATCCAGCTTTTCTGCAGCGCACCTTTGCGTAGGAAATAATTTCCGTATGAGACTAACGCTACAAGCTGACTAACATTCCCAACCATGCACCACTCCTCCTTTTTGCTGTGCTATGAGACCGATTGAATTTAGCGCTGCGAGAAAATCTACACAAGAACTGTGCGCTGCTGCAGGCGGGTGTCGTCACTCCCGTCGCCAAAACAACAACCGCTATTAACAGTAAGGAATTGCCCTGTAGGAATATCTGTTTGCATCCGCTCCTCAATAGCTCGTCTTAGATTCAAGTGTGTGGTGGAATTTTCCGGCCGCAATAAGCGTCCCGCGTTCGAGTATTAACTATTTCATTTGTATTGATGAGAGCAGATGCAAAGCATCTGCGTAAGAAGAAGTAAATGAGGACGTCGGTTCGTTGCAGTCAGCATTTCCCTTGTCCTCGACCCCACGCTAAAGCGTGGAGTTGCGGATATGTGCTTCTGTGTTGTAGCCGCCGACCGCAGCTGAAGCTCTAGATGAACTGAGCGCGCCAGCTCAGCTGACGCACCTTGGCCGGACAATAGATTACGTTTTCAGAATGAACTCGCATTTCCGTGTTGAACTTCAGTACCTCGCTCGGCCCAGTGTTTCTTTACAGATACTAATTTCGGTAGTCCAAAGGTGCTTAACTGAATACCAAATTTACATTCAGTGCAATCTCAGTGCAATCACGTTAAAAAGCATTCAGATTTGTTAAAAAGCGCCATCGTAGAGTTACTGTTAATCAGAGGGTCCACAGTTCAAGTCTGTGAGTCGGAGCACAAAAAAGCTCAGATATGAGCAAAATGCAGGCCTCGTAAGTCTATGATTTACGAAGCCTTGTTGTTTGTTTACCCCACGAAGAGATGTGCTTTTGCGGAGGGTGTGTTTGGTGGAAAAGACGGGTAAGTTAGCCACCTCGCGGCGCTGCCATTTAGCCACCCAATCTGTTGCCAAAGTACCTATTCATAATCTGCCATAAGGTTGAACAAAAATAGATTAGTTGCTTAAGGATCGTGTGCCTTTTTCGCCTGTTTTCGTAGTGATTCCCCGCGAAGTTCCAACCAATGTCATTCGTAGATCTGCGATCAAGTATTGCATCTGCTACTGTCTTCACGCCGTAACGCCATGCCGGAGCGGCCCTGGTAGCAGTGAAGTGATAGTGGTATATCTCCAGGCATACCTGTCTTCGAAGATCTCCATGAGAGCCCACCGGACATTGGGAGTCGATGGGTAGGAGACCATAGACTCCGCCACGTTTATACAATGCAACTGAATATGTACAGTCAAGAGCATGATCTCGGTGTATATCGAGCCGCGCTGCCTGGATACTGTCTTGCGTATGCAAGCTTTGGTCGAGTCATGGTGCAATCACGCTAAAAGCCGACTTTGGCACACAAAGTATGGATTTGTGAATTTATATTCTCACTCAGAAACGGCTATGCCAGAGTATGAACAGGATGGTAGCGATTGGCTGGCTACATTGGTCCGCTGCAGTATGGCCAGTTTGGCCCGGCAGAGCCTTGCCAGTTTGCTCCGCTGCCGGTGGCTACTATGTTACGACCCTGAGTGGCTAATTACCCCGTTTTTTCCATTAAGCCATTTCTACACAATTAGATAAGCTGATTCTGAATAACACTAAGTGCCTACCATGACGTTTTGCAAATTTCCTAAATATGTTATATGATTAATATCAAAAATTGTGTATACATTATAGTACGTATGCTTGATTCTTACAAGCATTCGATCCTAAAGATTAATTCAGTATTGATAAGTGGCATAATCTATATAACTATGGCTTTGATGTCATTCGTCCTTGAATCGACATCTGTGTTTACTCAAGGCTACATAATTAAAGCTAACCAAAATTTAAATGGTGTGTACGGCTGTCAGCTCTCGCGCTCAGGAAAATACTTGTTCGCCTGTAGAATACGCACTGTAGTGTATGATGCTCATTCTGGAGATTCACTTTTCACAATGCCAGAGGGTGGGCGTCCGTATTTCAATTCGGATGAGTCGCTATTGTATATGTTAAATCATACAGACACTTGCTTTACTACTTATACTTTTCCATCCTTAGAGGTAGTCTCAAAATTTAAAGTCAACCCTGGAAGTGTGAACTTTTACTTCGATGACGTTGACTCTGCAGTTACTAGGTATCTTGTCTCTAGATCTCTTCCAGACTCTAAGCCGATCAATATTCGAATACCTTTTGCCATTGACATCTACGATATTAAAACAGGAAGATTAATTCGTACTATCGACACAAATATTCGTCAAAATACCACGATATTTCAGCCGATGTATGCATATTTTACATCCAATCAGGACCAAATAATACTCTCTTGTAGTGCCGTATATAAAGACGGTAATAACTGGTCAGGAACAGGATTATATAATTATGCAAATGACACATACGTTGCCAGAACTAGTCAGATATCTTGGTTACGTAAGTCGTTTGACTATGCGTCTTTCTACTCGCGTGATAGCGCTAATCATGGTCATTTGTTGGATTTAGATGCTAATGAACTTTATTTGCATGAAGTATACTCTAAACAACTGGTATGTTTTGGAGCTTCACCTGACAGAGGTCATACATATTCACTGCATCAATTATCACCAGATAGTGCAATTCGTATTGTTGACCGCTTGAGTGGCGTTCTTGTCAAGCACGGTCCCATAGATTTAGTCGGTCCTGGGTCTTTCTGCAATTACAACGGTGATATTATTACTTTTGGTGAGAACGCAATTGCCTGTACCGCCAGCTACAGCACAAAAATGCTAAAACAAAGTAGCATTATTTACTATCCCAACCCAGTCAGCACAAATTTAACCTTAGCTAACGAGCAATTTCCATGCTTTGCGAATTCGTATAAGATATACAACACGTCTTCTCTCCAGCTTGTTAAATCAGGATATTTTAGTGCAAGCACGACAAATAAGTATAATATCGATTGTCATGATATAATTACTGGAAGTTACACGCTTGTACTGGAGTGCAATGGCCAATTATTCACTATCGTGTTCAACAAATTATAGTATTCAAAATGTACATACCCTAACAAAGCTTGGAAAATCCGCCACTCCTGACCCACCTAATCCGCAGCGGATTGATCCAGCACTGAACCCGCAGGGCTCATCATCAGCGACGCATGAAGTCCTTTGATTGCCGCAAGTTACTATGCGGATCAGTCAGAACACTACAGACGGAATCGCTGTGCCAACCTTCGTGGATATGGTGGATCAGTCGGTGCGGATTTACCACTCTACCGCTAAGTTGACCAAACATCATGCACAACATTTGGTGCCAACAGCTAAAGTGTTTAACTCGCTTATCGCCACCGTACTTTTCCACATATCTGCGGAATGTACGCTGGGACATAAACGAGCAAATCTGAGCAAAAACGAACTTTCCGCGATTCATAGAGATCCCGAAAAGCCCAAAATCTACGATCTGAATTCAAATCACGGCGCACTTTCGCTGCCCTGTAGGCCAGTCGTACCAATGGATGCAATGATTTTGTACCTAAGTTAACCGGACACTACTGATACAGACTATGAGAGAAGCCAGTGTAAAACAGCGAATGTTAGCACTCATTGGAATGCTAATGTTTTCATCGATCGCTTTGCAATCCGGCACGTTGCCTAATATTTACAACATAAACCTACCTGGCGACATTGTTCCGCTAACACACTTCGCGGACTCAGGAAAAGTTTGTGAAACATTTGCAGTTCGGATCCCATCTACGATGGATTTCACGGTACAGATCGACCCCAATCTTGATACACATCATGTGTTCAATTGGCAGCATGGGGCACCGTTTGTCCAAGGTCGGTTTCGAGGACAGAGTGTAGACTATATCGCGCTTAATGGTCGATACTATTGTGGGCACAACAGAGCCCAAACACCAACTCTGGACTCCTTGCATCGTATTGAACCTCCAATAGTCCCTTCACTCCCTGCTCGTTATGATCTCTACATTGCACAGTATCCTCTCTCATTCAATAGTGATACCTATGAGGACCTCATCATGGTTTCACATGTACTCAAAGGGTTCAACAATAATCCAAGGTTGTGGGGCATGATAATGTTCGGCGCTGACTCAATCACGAACTTCCGATACAAACCGATTGAGGCACCCCCGTACATCGGCTGGTCCGATCAATCTTATTTGTATGGTGTGTATAAGACTCAATCCGGAACTCACATTCTATGGCAAGAGACGAGTGACAATAAAGCAGTGATACGAATTGGCAAGTTCGTGGAAAGTGACACCTCGGTAATGATAGTCCCCTCTGCCTCTCTATTGTACGATTCGCCAGGTGATTTGTATCAAAATGTTAGCGGAGCCTTCGTCTATAACAACCCAATAACATTGGAGGCAACTCTGTTACTGAGTCATAAGAAGTTGAATGGAAATCCATACAATAGCGGACTAACGGTTTTATCCCTCGACAGAGACACCTTTGAGTTCGTACGCAATTACCCCAACATGGCTTATAATGCGTATGTGTACAACCGTGTTCATGGTAATTCGTATGACGACGGTTGGGTAGCACGCGGCGGAGCTCTTGATGGAGCTGACACAAACTCAAAGTTATTTTTCTTCACTGGAAGCCCAAGAGACTCTGTTCTCATTGGTTCTTACCCGCTTGCTGGAACCCAGGGTCATAGCGCGTTGATAGCAGACATCATCTCCATCGGTGATATTAACAATGATGGCAAGCCTGATCACGCAATTAACTATAGCGGCTTGTACGAAATAGCGAGCGGATCGTCGACTACCTCTATAATTGGTGAAAATGAAGGAGTAAAAGATCTTCCAATTCAGCAGACGGTGATCTGCGAAAGGAGTCAAAATGATTGCCGTATGGATTGGTTGTCAAAGTCAGCTGGTATGGCAAAAATATCACTGTATAATGTGAACGGTCAAAAGCTCGGTACAGATCTAGAAGTTCCAGTAATGACTGGAATGAACAGCATCTCTCTTAGGACCTTAACGACCCAAGTAGAATATGGTACTTATGTAGTGCAATTGCGGGCAGGCGAGATTACGAGTAGTATGATGTTGTTGGTCCAATAACATACGGATATATTCATGAACAAGCTCATGACGAATACTATAGTACTTGTTGTCACGGTGATACTTCTAAATGTAGTCACGTCACATAGTAAGCACACGTCTTTTTACCAGCCTTTGGGTGCAAGTCATTATGTAATTGACTCGACTGGCTCCTTAGACAGTTTTAACTTGAGTGATGAGTCCGTATTCGCGCCACCAAGCGTGCGTAAGCAAAGTCAATTCGTTTTCGGCTGGCTGTGGTCGATCCAACGTAGAATCGTGAACCGCCGGTACTACCAGAACATGTACCAGTTGAACTACAATTTCGATGACATAAAAAGCGATGGGTGGACGAACAACTATGCACGGAAATGGTTTAATGCAATACTGGACAATCCGCCTCGACTGCCTCACCTAATCCACGCAGATTCCTCCAGAAATTTCGAAGCATAGCTTATGGAGGCTTTGCCAAGCATGTGGTGGATCAATCCGCGACGGATTAGGTGGCTTGAGTATCGTGGGTTTTAGAGCTTGTCTGAGGAGTTGCGGAAGGGGTATCAGTCAAAAGCTCTTGCATAGATTTGCGAAGCCATGAAGAACCTGTTTTCGACGGTGTATGTCTGTGAAGATTCGTGAAGAGATCATATCGTGGTTGTTAGAAGGTGATGTTGCCATTCAGTTTCAAGTATGGCGCGACCTGTTATCAAAGAAGAAAGCGGCTATCCAAAAACGAATAGCGCAGGAGGGCTATGGTGCACGCATACTAGAGTGTCAGCACGAGAGTGGCCATTGGGGCAGTGGTTACTATAGCCCTAAATGGACCTCCAGCCATTACACACTCTTACTTTTGCGACACCTGAATATCGACCCTTATCATGCCGCACCACGTAAGGCACTCAGACTCATTTTTAAGGGTGCAAAGGCGCAGGATGGCGGTATCGGTACATCCCCTGGTGCCCGACTGAGTGACGTATGCGTCAACGGAATGATGCTCAACATCGCGTCGTACTTTCAGGTGGCTCAAGAGGAGCTAGTCTCACTTGTTGATTTTCTCCTTATGCAGCGAATGCCTGACGGCGGATTTAATTGTCGCTCGAATCATGGCAATCCCACTCATAGTTCGCTTCACTCTACTCTCTCTGTACTCGAGGGCATTCACACATACTTGCGCAATGGTTATTCCTATCGTCATGATGAGCTCAAAATGGCTGAAGCACTGTGCCGCGAGTTTATTCTAGTGCATCGTTTTTATCGCTCCGACAAGAGCGGCGAGGTCATCAAACCTGCTTTCCTAAAGTTCTGTTATCCCCATCATTGGTATTACGACATCATGCGCGCCTTGGATTATTTTCAAGCTGCCGATGTTGCGTATGACGTACGAATGGATGATGCACTCAGTGTTCTTCTGCAACGACAAACAAAAGACGGTCGTTGGAAACTCTCTAAGCCGCACTCAGGTCGCGTTCACTTTCATATGGAAAAAGCAGGCTCCGCGAGTAGATGGAACACGCTTCGCGCGCTGCGTATTCTTAATCGATACACATAAGGTAGACGAGCGCTTCGTCGAGTCCGTTCGGAGTGAATACTCTCACTTTCACTTCACCGAAATCTGCCACAGATTGACTATGTGCCTGCGCAGTTCATCGTCTCAGAAGCACATTCAGATGTCCTGGCGATGCGTAGTGAAACAAACCGCACATCACAGGATGCACAGCGGGTGAATGACATACCGGTTTTCGCAGATTTCCTTAGCTGTTTATACGCGAATTCTCCCGTAGACGTAGACCTCAAACGTATGCTACTTCTCCTACTTCCCAAATAGATCCGTTGGCATGGTGATAAATCGATCATGGAACACGAAGCCTAGAGCCAGCATGAGTGCGATGAGACCCAGCACGCTTAGAATCTGATGCATCGACACTTTTTGAATGTCTTGCTTGTTTTTGACATCGCAAACTTCGCCCGGACAATACTGCGCTTTGTCTTTGTTGAATAACCCATAGAGCTTGCATCCAATGCAGATGCCAAAGGCACTCTCAAAGAAGGTTAATATCAAACAGACTAAGCAGCTTAGTCCGGTGAAGATGCTAAAAGTGTTGAGCACAACCATGAGAACAAACATGGTCAATGCCAGAATCAAACCTATTGCCCAGGCAAATTTCTTCTGTGCTGCGCCTACGTACTCGGGGTTCTGATTGCTGACGATTATGCGCCCAACAATGAGTAGCGGCGCAAACTTCGGACTATAGAACAATCGCACTGCAAAATCGACAAGGAACACGATGATAACGTACTTAATAGGAACAAAATTCTGCTGATTGATGATCATCATGAGCGAGATAAACGTCGCCAAGAACATGATGCCGGCTGTTGCCCGTATTTCTCTTTCATTCACGACGGGAATTGTGTAACCCGGAACTGTTTCTCCAAACTGCACGCTACTGAACATTGGTGTTTCCAAATTGTGGTAGATATATCGTTCGCAACGTTCGTATGCACGAAGTCCATTGTTCTAGACAATAGTCTTGTCCACATATAGGTATAAGCTCGGCGTTGCGTAATGATCAAGATAACACCAACCGTAGAATGCTCGGGTATTTTCGCCGAACCGGCTGACACCTCATTTCATCTGCGATGATGTGCAACAAAAATCACGTGGCGAGAACTTCTATCCATAAAGATTCCGGAGCCACGCAAGAGCAGTCACTGCAGCGCCACGACGGTTGAGCTGCACGCGCTAGCACGCGATGTCTGCCTAATGCTTGTAGATACGATCGTCTATGGCGGGATTCTTTTTGCATGGTGCGCAGCTACCGGACGTAGTCGTGCCGAAAAGCGTTCTCTGCTCGCATGCTAAGTTTGTATCAGCTTGAACTGGACATTATGGGTCATAGGAGTCGAGCTCTGCACCGGTGCAACGAGGTTAAGAATACTCCTCGTGCCAGTACAAAGATGTGAATCAAGAGGAAGTAAACTGAGTTATGCAGAATAGTGAGATTCGGACATTGGGTCCGCAAGACGGAGAAGTCTTTAAGCAGCTGTTGCGGGTTTTTGAGCGTGTGTTTGAGATGCAGGACTTTAGAGTGCCGGACGATGCACACTTGGCCGACGTGCTCCAACGAAATGACTTCATTGTTCTCTGCGCATGTGATGGTGATCGTGTGATTGGCGGACTCACCGCCTATGTGCTGCACCAGTATTACTCCACTCGACCCTTGGTCTACATTTTTGACCTCGCGGTTCTCCCTGAGTATCAACGCCGGGGTATCGGCAGAGCCCTCATTACTGCTATCCGGACATTGAGCACAGCACGAGGCTATGAAGAAGTTTTCGTGCAGGCTGATGTGGCTGATACCTACGCACTGGATTTCTATCGCTCTACAAAGCCAACTGAAGAAGAAGAAGTGCGACACTTCTACTATACTCTGAACGCGAAGCGGTAGGGTGAGGCTGACATTTGCGCCACAACCCAGGCTGAAAGCCTGGGTTGTGAAAAAGTGGCTCTGAGAAAAGTAAGAAGCACTGCTCTGTTTACCTAGCGTTAGTAGATACGCTTGACTTTGAAGCGACCATTTGTAACGGTGACTTTTTCGTTGGAAACGAAGAGTGTGAAGGTACCGGAGAATGTGCCTTCCACATCGGAACCTGCTGAGCCAAATTTTGTAATCGACATCGTTCCACTGGTGCAACCAAAAACATTAATGCCGTCGACGAAGCCACAGCTGGCGGTATCGTTTGATTCTTCATTGACCCATTGACGAGTACCGGTCTGCGTTCCGCGCCACCATGCACTAAAACCAATGTCCTTCGTGCCTTCCTTAGCGGAAAACGCGATTTGTAATACTTGCTCATCGGTATCATAGACTGCTGTTCCGGATGTCATAGTCATGGTTTTATTGCTGAAGCTGCCACCATTGACAACGAAACTCACCTCGTATGCAGCGGGCGTCGGCGTTACAGGACTGTCCGATGAGCACGATGTCAAAAGTAGGAACAATGGGATACAAGCACTAAGTAGTGTGCGGTGCATTCTGCTGTGAATTGTGTTCGGTGTTATACTTGGAATCGTACTGTGCATCGTATACCTCTGATTGGTGTGACAGTGGATGTATGAAAAGTATTGTATCAACGTATGGGGTCTATCGAGACCTGCTCAAGTGCGCGCTTGCGATACGTTCTACTGCGAACATAGGGGGGATGTGTGCGGCAAATTCAGGACAAATTCATGCAAATCTTACCTTGACGTCATGCTAGAATGTCGGAGCAATGCCTGTGCTTTCAAGGTTTTCGTATTACCTCAACACGGAGCGATTACACACGCATCGAACGACCGCACAAAAAAGTTCATAGTCTTTGTGTGGTAGGGAGCTAGCTTCGTATTAGGATGAAACAGATCAGTACCATACTCGAGAAACTGGAAGCACAGGAACGTGAGTTGCTGCGACAGGATATGCTCGAGAAAAACACTGCGCCTTCGCGTTACCTCTTGGCACTGTTGGACGATGCGGAATGCACGGCGCAAGATTTTAGGCTGCGCGAGAAAATGAGCATCGGAAGTTTGCACAAAACAGTGTCGACAGCATTCGAAGTGCTAAGCGTTTGGATCAGCGAAAAAGTCGCTATGAATCTCTCGCCTGCGTCCGATATGCTCTGGTGGTTCTGCTCAAAAGGGCTCTACGCTGAAGGATGGAAGTACTATCTCAGGTGCGAGAAAAAACTTCAGAGTGCGAAAGACTATGCAGCGTTGCAATCGTTGTATACGGAGGCTATGCGACTGCAGATTTACATCGGAAATCTAGTCGCCATGGAGGAACTTCGTGAACTCGCTGTTCTCAATGCTGCACGCCTTGCCGAGTACACTGCCGTGCAGACTGCGTATAGTATTGAGATCGTGCGACTCGAGAATCCGCGCTTACAGACGTCACTCGCGTACGAAGAAAAGCTACGTGCTCTGGTGAAACAAGCACAGCGCGCAGAGCATCATAACTTGGTGTCGAACGCGTTGTATTGCCTCTTCGTCTACCACACACGACATGCCTTTTCAGTTGAAAAGACGATGGACGTAGTTGAAGAAATGAAGAAGACGCTTCGACGTTACGCACCTGTTCTCAGTCCCTACCGAAAAGCCGTACTTGCCAATAATATTGCCCAGTTCACTCTGCTCTATGATGTACCGCAGCGCCCGGAAGAGTTCGTAGAAATTGTCGAGCGAGGACTTCCCAATGAGTGGCAGAACATCGGGAAAATAGGAGTGTGTGGCTACTATATCGCAACACGACAACTCGACAAAGCGAAACGCCTGCGAAGTACGATCGATATGTCGAACATCGCAATTGAGAAAGAGCTCGCCTCGGTTGCGAAACTCGACTTGTCACTGGCATGGGAAGATTTTAAAACACGAAAACTGGGAGTAGCCGAGTTTCGCCTGGCTCTGCAACACTTCTATGACTTGCCGGGCAGACGTGTGTATCGCGAACTCGACTTCATGGCGCGAACACTGGAAATACTCTTCCTCCTTCGATTGCAAGCCTTCGATACCGCAGTGTCGAAATGCGAAGCGCTGCGAAAGTTCTGCGAACGAGGCAACACTAATGAGTTTCAAGCATTCGACGCACTCGTGCAGCCCTATCTCACCACAGCACACGCTTTGTCGCAAGGCAAGCAACCAAAACTCAGAAGTATCAAGAAACACACGGCTCGGTGGACGCGTTGGGCTTTGGAGGAACTGGAAAATGTGGTCAACGATCTGGCTAAGAGTTAGGTCATGCAATGCATAGGGCTAAATAATGAAGTGACGGGAGTGACACCAAAGCTTTGCGCCGGAGTCTTTGGTAATTTGTGAGTGTAGTTTCGCTCTAGAGTCCGCGACGAAGACCTTCATCTCATTCTGTGTACGTATCTCTTAGACCCATGGAATTCGATCCACACAATCCCATCGTTAAGAAGTGTCTGATAGGCATTGCGCACAAAGACGCCGAGCGCATTGAGCTAGCGACGAGGGTGTTTGAGGATGCGTGGAATGAGAGCAGCAACGACTTCGAACGCTTCTTGACGGCGTTCTTTGTTGCCACGGTTCAGCAGCAGGCGCAGCAACAGTGCGACTGGTATGGACGTTCTCTGCAATACGCGCTGTCCGACGGAAGCGTTGCAGCACAAAGTGCCCTAGCACGCCTCCACACTGAGCTGGCTCGCGTTTATCGTGTTTTAGAGCGTCCGACAGATGCGCAGGAGCATCATGATCAAGCGAGCGCTGCGCGCTCGCTGTTTAACGATTCCGGACCATTTTATCACGGCACCAAAGCGCAGCTCAAGATCGGAGACCATCTTGTTGCAGGGATGAAATCCAACTATCAAGCCGAGCTCACCATGAACCATGTCTACTTCAGCGCTTCAGCAAATGGTGCAGGACTCGCCGCCGCTCTGTCGACACTCGAGGGTCCGGAGCGAGTGTATCTGGTTCAACCGACGGGCGAAGTTGAGGCGGATCCAAATGTGAGCGATAAGAAGTTTCCGGGCAACCTCACGCGCTCCTACCGTAGTGCGAAGCCGCTGCTCATTGTCGGAGAAGTCCACAACTGGAAAGCCATAAGTGCAGAGCAGCGTAGCGAATGGAATGAGAAGCTGAAGGGCAACAAAGGAGAAATCATCAATTGATCCTCATCGCACGGGAAGACCTGCGTGTCATTCGTCCTCGATCGAAGCCTTGTACCTTCTATACATCCGGTTCTGCCTCGTTGATCGGCACAGATTAAGACTTTAAAGCCGGAACATCGGCGTGCTGGAAGAGGCTGATTACTCGCTTCAGTAGCTCTTGTTGAAAGAGTGAGCGATCAAAGCCCTCCGGATCCCTGCCGAGCGGACCTGTTCTTTGGAGCCACGCGCCATCCACACAGCTGAGGAAGGAGAAATGACCTGCGTTCGCGACAAGTTCCTGCTCTACACTTTTGCTGCACCCTTCCGTATTGACGAACGGAAGTGACTGAAGTGGGATATAGGGGTCCTGTGCACCATTCAAGAGAAGAAGATCGGCGTGTATGGTGCTCAGCGCGCCTGTGTGCTGAAACCAGGTGGGCACGAGGGCAAAGAGAGCAGCGGTGACAATTCGGGATTCAGCCGAGAGCTCGGGATAGTCATAGCGTTCGGGATCTTCGTGAAACATTAAACCGTGGAGCTTTCGATGCTCATTGACGTCAAGAGCTTTCGCTCCACACAAGAGCATGCCGACGTTGGCTCCAATCGAGTGTCCAATATATCCTACGCGATGTGTTGCAATCTGTGCTGCAAAAAGAGGATGCGCTGCCACATGGTCGATGCAGAGACTGATGTGTCGAAGTCTGGACACAAATGTCTGTGCTTTACCTTCACCCGAGTTGTCACGTCTATTGTTGAAAGGATGCTCAGGCAGACAAACGCAATACCCTGTGGAAGCCAAGCCTGTAGCCAGCTGATGATGAGAAGCCGGACTACCCCCGGAGCCGTGCGAGATGATCACAAGATTGTGTCGGCCCGCTGCAAGTGCTGAGTCGATAGAGCAGCGAAGCGAAAAAGGACCCATCTGTAGCAGTTGTTCATGTGTACTGTTGCTCTCATCTACCGGATAAAAGATCAGACATTCTATGTCGACATTTTCCATCGCGTCGTGCAGAACACTACGCGTCATCGCAACTCGAGCCATGCTGAAATCATTCCTAAAGGTGTCTGTATTTTCAAATCTACACTGCAGGAGCACAGCGAGAAAAACTAGCGTTGTGATGAGGAGAACGAGAGAGTATGTCTAGCCTAAGGAGGGAGCTCAGAGAGAACTTCGTGAGTGCTCAATGAAAGTGCTGCTGCTGAGGAATGCATGCTACCCGCGGCGAGCCACGTATGCTGTATCCGAATAGACTTTGCGTACAGCCTACACCGGACACAGCTCGTGGCAGTTGCAATTCGTGACCGTACAAAAATCAACTCCCTTGCTGCGCCTTAGCAGAGACCTTAGTAGTCGTATGCACCAAGCAAGTAGCTGCGCTACTTGTGGAAGTAATTGATGAACACCATTGGGGGTGACAAGTGGATCCGACACTCCGCTACCACAACAAAAAAGGGTTCGAGCGGAGCTCGAACCCTAGAAAAAGCAAACTGTGAATGAGCGGTCTAGCGAACAATCACAACCTGGGTACTAATGTGCGATGTTCCGCTCTCAACGTTGACGGTATAAGTGCCGTTCACGAGAGAGAGTGCGTTGAGATCGATGCTCAGTTCGGCGTCATCGGCGCGCAGGAACTTAGTGTACACTGTGGCTCCTAGCATGTCGACGATTCTCATGGTCTTTGGCGCTGCATCCATTCCAACCAACATGACGTTGAGGTTGTTGGTAGCAGGGTTAGGCCATACGAAGAGACGTTCTGTATCATCGCTCTCCCATACACCATAGGGGATATCTTGATCCTGACCAGCCACCTTTCCTGAACAACAATACGATGCTCCACCCAACCACACTTGATTAGTGTTGATGAGTGCTTGTAGAGCAGAGTACTGAATACAGGTTGGCGTGTGTGAGCTGTTGTTGCGATACCACACCCAAACCTTCGTGCTGCCGCACTTCCAGCTTTGCTTGATATCCGCATATGCAGGAGGATATTTACAATCCGGTAGTCCGTCGTTATTGTTATCGACAGCATCGTTTCCGCCCGGTGCTTCATCGCAGGCATCCGGAACGCCATCGCAATCATCGTCGTTACCACTGCCCGGAGTAATGCGGATAATACAACTGCATGTTGAAGTGTTGCCTGCCGCATCGGTAGCCTTGAGGCCGATGGTGTAGAGTTGGCCCACATTGGAGCAATCGAAGTTGCTTTGTCCGCTGATTATGCTCAAGCTTGGCGTGCCGCTGCAGTTATCGGTGACGTAGTACACCAGGGAGCTGGCCATCGCGTTCGTAAGCGTGAGAGTACCATTGGTGTTCAGTCCCACAGAGTACGCGCTGGAGTTGCTTGTGCCGCGACATGATATCGTCGGACGTGTTGTATCCTGTATGATAACCGTCTGGTTCTGTGTAGTCACGTTTCCGTTACCGTCGTTGTATGTCCAGACCAAAGTGTATGTCCCTTGGGTCGTGAATGAGGTTTGAGATGGAGAACCCGCAACATTGCCCTTGCAATTGTCGGAAGCGCCGGGATAAGGATAACCGACAGTATAGCTACACTGTCGGTTGATCGTCGGCAACGAGCTCTGGTTCGGAACCGGTGCAGAGTTATCGACGACAACGACGGTTTGGTTTTGCGTGGTTGAGTTGCCGTGTCCGTCGGTGTAAACCCAAACGATGGTGTAGGTACCTGCTGTGGTAAACGATGTCGGGCTACTTGTGGTAGCACGGACGGAGGTGCCACTGTTGTTGCAGCCTCCACAGTTGTCTGTGGCATACGGACGATATCCTACATAAGCAGAACAGTTGCTCGTGATCGTAGGCAGAACCGCAACGTTTGGCGTCGGCGGAGTGTTGTCTTGTACCACCACGTTTTGCGTTTGGGTGCTGACATTGCCGCGTGCGTCTACGTAGCGCCATGTGATGACGTAACTACCTTGCGCGGTATAGCTCAAAGGACTGGTCGTTGTTGCTTGGATGAGTCCACTACAATTGTCCATGGCAGTTGGACGTGTCGTAATGGTCACAGCGCATTGTGCGCTGATGGTTGCCAGAGTTGTTTGAGTGGGAACAGGTGCAATGTTGTCATTGATAATCACAGCCTGTGTCTGTGTTGTACTGTTGCCGTGCCCATCATTGTACACCCACGTAATGGTGTATGAACCTTGGGTGTTGAAGCTCAGTGCGTTGCTCGTCGTAGCTTGAACCAATCCTGCACAATTGTCCATTGCTGTTGGTCGTGTCGTAACTGTCAGTGAACATTGTGCGCTCAGTGTTGGCAAAGCACTTAGAGTCGGTACCGGCGCAGTATTGTCGGTGATGATGACTGTCTGGTTTTGTGTGCTGTTGTTGCCATTGCCATCGCTGTAAACCCACATGATGGTGTGCGTGCCGAGTGTACTAATGCTAAGCGGACTGGATGTAGTGGCAGTGACGAGTCCGCTGCACGCATCACTTGCTGTGGGAACCGTCGTAATCGTCACACCGCACTGAGCAGTGATTGTCGGCAAAGAACTCAGAGTAGGCACCGGCGGAGTGTTGTCAACAACAGTAACGCTTTGATTCTGCGTACTGCTGTTGCCATTGCCGTCGGTATATGTCCAGTGAATAGTATAGTTTCCAATGGATGAGTACGAAAGCGGATCCGTGGTGCTGCCTTGAATGAGACCCGAACAGTTGTCGCTTGCAGTCGGAACGGTTGATATAGTTGCCGAACAAGAAGCAACAACAGTCGACAATACGCTTGTCGAAGGTTGGGGGGCAATGGTATCCTGGACAATCACGATTTGATTCTGCGTTGAACTGTTGCCTGTCGCGTCGCTGTAGTGCCACACAATGGTGTAGCTGCCTTGTGCTGCGTAGCTGAGTGGGTCGGTGGTAGTTCCATATACAACACCACCACAGTTGTCACTTGCAATAGGAATGTTTTGCACGGTAGCAGAACATTGTGCAACAATAGTCGGCAACGATGAAAGATAGGGTGTAGGTGCTTGAGTATCGGCAACAACAACCTGTTGAGTTTGTGTGCTGCTGTTTGAATTTGCGTCCGTATACGTCCAGGTAATCGTGTAGGTGCCCGGCGCAAAGTAGCTCAATGCATCTGTGGTAACACCATTAATGACACCGCCACAATTGTCGGATGCTGTCGGCGCTGTCCTAGCGGTTACCCAGCATTGACCGCTGAGATCCGGCAGAGTTGTCAAAGTCGGCACAGGCGCAGTTGTATCAACAACGATGGTCACACTCGCGCTGGAGAAGCAATCAGCTTGGTCATACACATACAAAGTGTAGGTGCCATTGAGTGTAGCTTGCAAGGTCGGTGTGTTGCCGGTGATTGGTCCGCTCCACATGTAATACAAGGGAGCCACGAGGGACGATTGGTTTGCAACGATGGCACTGAGTTCTTGGGCTCCTTGGCATGCGCCACTGAGTTGAGACTGGGCAATGGAGACGTCGGGCAATGGCAAAACGGTGATGTCGAAAGTGCAGTGACGGTTGTTACCCATTTCATCTTCGAACTGATACAACACAGTTGTTGTGCCTACGCTGAAAACGTCGCCCGGATTTGATGTTCGGTAAGAATACACTGTACAGTTATCCGCTTCGATCGCGACCGGCTCAGACCATGTAACGCTTTGTTCGCCGCACACGGTAATGTTCGCCGGACACGGTGTGATGATGACAGGAGGTACGGTATCGACGACCTCGATTATGGCTTGACATGTTGAAGAGGCTCCGAGAGTATCAGTGACGGTGAGATCGATGAAATAGAATCCGGCAGCAAAAGGTCCGCTAGGGTTCATGCTAAAACTAAGAGGACTTCCTTCCGGATCATAAGAGCCGGCATCGAGTTCTTCAGGGTTTACGGTAGCCGGAGCACATGCGCTCGAAATGTACTTCTGCACCCAACCGCAGTTGGTAACCGGGGCTTGATTGACGGTAGTGAGTACGAAGTCGTTGTCGCCCGATAAAGAGTAGTTCGCTGTATAGACAGTTCCGGAAAGAGTAGTATTGCTTCCGTCGGCAATGCCGCTGAAGCTGCCGCTGATAGCGTCTGTATCGTCGTTCGATAGAATCGTCAAGGGTGTTGCAGTTTGTACGGTTGAGCCCGCAATCAAACTTGCTGAGTTGATGTTCACGCTTCCGTTGACGACGACTTGATCATATGAGCTGCAGGCGGTCGTTCCTAGGATGTCAATACGCAAAGCGGAGCCACTCTGCATATCGAGGTTGCCGTTGATGCTCATACAGCCGATGCCACCACCACCCGGTGAAAGTACACCTGAGCCGCTACAGTTCACATCACCGTTGAGTGTCCCGCTACCCGAGAGAGTGCCTCCTTGTATGTCGAATACATAAGCGCTCATACTAGTGCCGCCCAAATCGAGACTTGCGGAGTTCGAAGAGCTCAAACGGCAGTAACCGCCGCTGAGTTGTCCGAATCCACCGCCAAACGCAGACAACGAAACCGCACCTCCCGATTTTTCAACCAGGAATTGTGTGAGGACACCACTGCCGAAGACTTGCTGGTTTGCTGATCCGACAAGTGCCACCGAGCCCGTTGCATTCCAGCCGTCTGCATCGTCGCATGTTACATTACCATGCACATTGATGTGCTTCGTACATGCAATGCCACACCCGAGGAAATTTGTGGAGACCAAATGGAAGTCATTGCCAAGCTCCAAGTGTGAGAAGCTTCCACCATTGTTGTAACGAACGGTATTGGCTGAAGTGATGACAAGATTGTACAGACTTTGTGTAGAAGCCAATTCAAAAATTCCCACCGTCGATTGTATATCGATGGTGCTAGAACCGGCATCGAGTGATGATGATCCCAGAACTTTGAATGCGTGGTGCATAGTTAGAGTGTGGGCTCCGCAATGCAGTGTTCCCGCGTAGTTACTACCAACAATGATCGCTTGCACTTCAGGATTGACATCCAGTGTGCAATCGTCGGCTGACGTTGCATTAAAGAGTACTGAATCTCCCGATGTGGGCACACCGGAAGGTGACCAGTTAGCACTGTCGCTCCAGATGCCGCTGGATGAAGCATTGGTCCATTCTTTGGTTCCTGCATGCACAAAGCTTTGTGCTGCGAAGAACACACAGCAAAGGACGACTGTGATTCTTGCGAAGATAGAGAAGCTTGTGCGCTGTCGATTGGCTTGCTGTATCCGGCTTCGGACACGACGACGCACTGTGTACAAAAGACTCATCGGGGAAACTCCAATAGTGGTGAAAATGCTGCATGTGGCAGAGGCCGCCTTTCAGCTCATCCATTAGAGTCGGTCTGTCCTTGTGGTTCCGGTGCAGGACTCATCAGTCCTGTGTGGTTCACGTATGCGCATGTCGCGCTTCGTTGTCGGCGCCTTGCCTGCCATGATGAACATAGGTTGTTAAGCGACATAACTCGAGTGGGACTTGATAATCGATGGCTTTGGCTTAACCAACGGTTGCATTGTTATCGTAAGTGACGGAGTAAAAAACAGCAAATGCAGTACTGTCAGCGCTCTATGAAACGATCTGAATCACTTCCTGTGTCCCAAGTACACCATAGCCTAAGCGGTACTCTGACACGCATGGTATGCTGTACTTTCAGCCGCGCTCGGTTAGGGTTGTGTCCGCTCAACACCTTCTTGCTACGCGAAGGATCCGCGTAGACATTGTCCGAGAAGTGCAGCAAATCACTCTGAATCAGTATGTGGATTGATGTAAGAAAGGGTCGAGGGATACGAGGAAATTGAGCAAGGGACGCTCGCTACGCTCTCACTTAGGGTCGGATTGTGCTATCAAAGAAATATATTTTTCGGGCCTGTTTTTCGGCCTTTGGTTTTGATCTCGTGAAGCAGCTTCATGCTGAGTCAGGAGATTCCATCAAGACAAATCCCTCGAATTAACGAGAATTCACCGTTTGCAATCCGGAGCCTTCAAAAGACACCCTCAATCAAACAGAGCACTCCACCTTTGGAAAGCTAGGAAGCTGTCTACAAACTCTGAGCGGAGCTTAGCAGCTGCGGACATTGCAGAGCTAAGTGCGGGCTAATGTCCGATAAGTGATTTTGGCCATATTTGTCTCCGTACAGCCCGCTCAAGCTCTTGGGCTCAAGACCGAGAACTATAGCATGATCTATCGGCACAGATTTATGAAACGTCTACATCGAGTATCTCAAGAAGGAGCACCGACATTGGATTACGGACGACTAGTGCTTATCCTCATCAGCGGTATTGTTTGCTTGACGATGAGCAGCTACGCGGAAGCGCAGTCCTGCGACTGCGAGAATTTTCGCAAATCCGAAGTCTCCTTCTTCCAAGCCATGCTCTCCGGTGATCGAGTCCGCATGCGGCAGCTCTATGACCTGGCAAAGTCTCGAGCCAACACACCATTGTGCCAAGCCTATCTGCTGACACTGGAGGCACAGCTGGCGTTTTTTGATGGACACAGCGATAGTGCCATGGCATTGATTGCCGAGGAGAAACGTCGCATCGACGATATTCCTTGTGACAAGAAAAGCTATGTCTACGCCGAGCGTAGCCTGGGCTTCTTCGCCTTCCAACAGGGCGACATGGAGGCGTCTGTCGCTCACATGCTGACGGTGAGTGAGTACTGCGAAGCTCAACGCGATACCGCGCAACAACTCACGGCATTGATGAATGTGACAACAGTACTGAACACCCAAGGTGAGTATATGCGCGCCATTGAGATACTCGATAAAGTGCGGAGTTTGGTCGACCCGGCAGTTCATCCTGAGCACTATGGCAATGTGACGGAAGCATATTTGAATACCTACAAGACAGAGTACGACCGAACGAAGAGTGATGATGCCAAGCGTAAGTACATGGAGTGGTCACGAACGAACCTGGATTACAACCGTCATTCGGAGTCCATAGCAAATCGAGTTCGCGCCTACCATAATGCAGCACTCGTTGCTTCCATGAAGCGCGACTTTACCGCATGTCTGCGATACGCGGATTCTGCTCTGATCCAGACGCCGGAGTCGCTTCCGCCTATGCTTCTTTCGGCCAACTATGTCATGCGCTCTGCTGCATTCTCCGGTCTGGAGCAACATCACAATGCTCAGCGCTGTGCAGACTCGGCTTTGACGCTGGCTTTTTTGAGCGGCAACCCTGAGACTATTCTTGCAGCCCATGGTTCAGTGTACGAGGTGTCGCGTGCGGCCGGTGATTACAAATCGGCGCTTGTCGCGCTTGAACATAAAAACGGCTTGAAAGACAGTATCGATACGCGGGAACGAACCGAGAAAGTGCGCTCACTTGAATTGAAGTATAACAAGACGAAGAACGAGCAGACGATTACGGAGCTTGCGCAACAGAAAGAGATTTCCTCGTTGAATATCCGTTTCCTCTTGGCTGCTCTCGCAGCGGTCTTACTTGCTGCCCTAGTTCTCTTTGTCTTGTATCGTCAACGTGAACTCAAGCACAAGCAAACGATTTTGGAAGCGGAGCAGAGACTTAATCGCGCGCGAATGAATCCACACTTTTTCTTTAACGCTTTGAGTTCATTGCAGACCTACAGCATGAAGCCCGGCAACAGTGAGCGTGTGTCGTTGTACTTGTCTAAGTATTCGCGTATCATGCGGCACACTCTCGAAGCCACATACAATGATCTCATAAGTCTGGAAGAGGAGTTGGAGTATTTAACCGGATATTTGGAGATCGAGTCGTTACGAAGTTCTGTGCCTTTTGCATTTTCCATCGATGTTGACAAAGACGTCGATCCCTCTGAAACGATGATTCCACCAATGATCTTGCAGCCATTCCTCGAAAACTCCATTGAGCATGGTTTTCGCGGCATTGATTACGAGGGAGTGATTCAGATGTCGTTTATCGTAGAGCACTCCATGCTGCAGGTTAGCATTAGCGACAACGGCAGCTCTACACCCAATGAGCAACATAAAGGGTACCCCTCACGTGCAACACAGATCATTCGTGATCGTCTCTTTTTGCTCAATCAAAAACACGGAAGCAATGCGAGCTTTGAGATTCGCAACACCGACGGACGCGGCTATACCGTTCTTGTTCAACTTCCACTGTTACAAAGCGCATGACCGTTCTAATCATAGATGATGAGATAGCAATTCACGAGGGCTTGGAAGCCATGTTGAGTCAGTCTGCTCAACCCATCGAGTCCATCGCCCACGCCATGAGCGTAAGTGAAGGTTATGAAGCCATTGTAAGTCGTTCGCCGGATGTTGTCTTCTTAGATGTAGAAATTGGTACCGAACGTGGATTCGATGTCCTGAATCGTTTGCATGACTACAGCTTTCAGCTCATCTTCATTACAGCCCACAATGAATATGCTTTGGACGCCTTTAAGTTCAGCGCCATCGATTTTCTACTCAAACCAATCGATGCAGAGGAGCTGGAGCGCGCACTGGGTCGCGCTCGCGAACGTATACGCGAGCGGTTCTTAGCTGAGCAACTCAATGTGCTGCGCGATTCTTTAGAGGCTTTGAAGGTCGGCGACAAGAAGATCGTACTGCGCGATCACGATTCCTTGCACTTTGTAAAAATATCCGATATCATCAAGTGCGAGGCCGATAGCAGCTATACACGCGTGTACCTCGCGAATTCAAAAGTCATCGTCATTTCCCGCACTCTCAAAGAGTATGAAACTCTGCTGGCTCCCTATGGCTTTGTGCGTACGCATCATTCACACATCGTGAACATCCATCGCATTCTTCGATTCGACAAAGGGGATGGTGGTGAGCTCATCTTAGAAGCCGAACTGCGTGCTCCGGTCTCCCAGCGCAAACGAGAGCACATCTTGGAACTACTCGAATCCTAGGTCGACGCATAGACAGCTCGACGTGTAATCCGGAAGCATTGGGCGTCGTTGTTCACGACGAATCATGATGAGTATAGTGAACACTGTGAACACTGTGAACACTGTGAACACTGTGAACACTGTGAACACTGTGAACACTGTGAACGCTGCGAGTAGTGTGAACTCACTCGACACAGGATCAGACGCCAAGCATACGTTTATCATAAGAGTTTCGGCACTTGTTAGCTGAGCAGCCTCACCGGTTAGTATTCCCGACCACAAGCATAGCTTCCGATCCATTTTGTACACCTAATTCCTCGCAGCGCTTATGCCTGCGGTGTGCATCATCGTGTGTCTCAATGGAAGACAAATTCTTATGTCACTATCACTTCGCTTGTCACTCCTGTTTGTTCTGTCTTCTCTGATCTGCGTGACTGTTCATGCGCAGTTTGGAGGACTTAAAATTCCCAAAAGCACCGAGATCAAGAAGGAGCTCAAGAAGGACGCCGAAAACGTTATCAAAGAAATGGGCAGCGGCGTGGTTAAAGAACAACCCGCCTCGTCTTCCGAATCTTCCTCTCCTGCCGCTCGCAGCTCATCGAGCGACACGCGTAGTGGCGCTACGTCCACATCCGGACGGAGTGACACACCACCCGCTTCACAGAGTTCGACCGGCAGCGATCGATCTTCACGTGAGCGACCGGGTTCTAATCCGAGTCCGTCTGCGTCGGAGCTAACGCCCCGAAAGATTTATGTCTACATCTCCAAAGTCTACAAACGTGAGCGGGAGTACATGTTCACGGATGAAGTGCACGCAGGTCTGCAAAACTTCGATCGCGCTGCCTACGAGGCGGGGGATGGCAAACGCGGCGGCGAAGCCGGTTATTCGGACCGTAATGCAGTAAACGACGTGAATCGCATGCTGGCCGATTTCGACAATTGGCTGAGCAGCTCCAATGCTCTGAAAGACTTTTCGCTGCAACGCTACAACGAAGCGCAAGGTGCACAGGCACCGGTCGACAAACTAAAAGCCTACGAAAAGGTTGTCAAAGCCTGCGAGATCGTCAAGAAGATTTCTCCTTCAAACCCTGCTGCAGACGAGAAGCTTGCAGAAGTGCGTAAGCTCATGGCTGCGGTACAGAAGCAAATGGGCGGCGCGCTCACCGGTGAGTATCATCAAATGCATCTTAACCAAATGGTCTTTAGTTCCAAACCCTTCAAGCCGGGCGAGGAATCAAGTGCCGACATTCGTAGCAGCTTCAAATCGGGCGAGACGGTGTATGCAACAATCTACTTAGGACGTAAAGTACGCGAAGCGACAGAATCATACGCCCAGCAACCCATCCAAGTGCGCATCGACAACAATCTACGTGGTATGGGAAACATTTGGGTTACAACTCCTATGCAGGAGAACACCTACCTGCAGTTTGCTCTCATTCCCGGACAAGAATGGTTGGACGCGAACTATAAACCCTATCTCGACAACAAAGAAATCTTCTATTCGGACTTTCTCGGCAATCTGTCGAAAGAGCTTCCGATCTCGCACGAGATCAAAGTCAAGTTTGAGTTTCGTGGTTATCGTGCAGAAAAGATCAATGCTGCGTTCACCTACGACATGAGCGATGGCGCCGAGTCGCTCAGCACGCTCGCCAACAACTTGAAGAACCAAGGACTAAACAGCGTCAAAGTCCCGCCGGCCGGAATGAGCAACCCCGCATTGGAGCGTGAAATGCTTGCCATCTGTAAGCAACGTTTTCCCAACGACACGTGGAAGAAAGTTGTCATCGCAAGCAAAGACTGGAAGACCATTACGAATAACCTAACCGGTGCTATTCTTAGTCGCGAGCTGACAGCAGCGATCACGTACAAAGCATTTGACGGGAAATGCGGCTATGAGTATGTGACTTTTGCGCAGGAGTACACGGGCGCCGGCAAGTATAGTTCTACCTTGCGCTTCTCTGCTTCGGGTGGAGGCTCGCATATGTCTTGTGATCATATCGAATAGGTTGTCAATCTAACTCAATCACCACTTCGGCTGAGTTTTTCGGGAGAGCAAAACAGTGCCACGAACGCTGTGTGAACTCTTGGAGGACTTTTTATCATGCGTTGCTTCGCAACGCCGGCAGTTGGGTGGTACGGTAGATTGTTCTTGAAGAGTCCATTGCTCATGTTCCACATCATAGCGCTCCCGAGTGCAAATGTCTGATATGATTGACCCCGGCACGGCAGTACGAGTCGATCCCAAGGGCGAAGTTGGAGTCATACGCGACTATGTCGTATGTGACCACGAAGCCAAGTACCTCATTCAGCTGTTGAGCGGTAGACATGTGGAAATAGAACCCCACCGCGTTCGACTGCTGAATGAGGTCAGACATTGCAATGACAACAAAGACTGACAATCGATGTCAATCTATTAGGTTAATGTCTCTATCATGCATCTAGGCATGGCACTTAACGCGCTATTGGCATTCTTTCGCTCTTACGGTTCAGGACAGCGAAATGCCTTGCTGTGATCGTCGCTTCTATCTGCGTAGCGACAAGGCTAAACAAAAAACATCTTGACATTAGGTCAGCTAGTAGTATATATTCGTACAGGTTCTTTGTAATCTTCCTTATCCAGAAAGACTGAGGGATTTGACCCGATGACGTCTTGACAACCCTTCCGCGAGAGCGGGAGAAGGTGCCACATTCAACTTCGTAGTGCACGAAGAAAGATAAGTTAAGAACGATGCCGCTCTTGTAATCGCGATACATATGCTGCTCTTCTGACTTGTCAGGAGAGCATTTTTTTTGCCCTTCTGCGAGTCTGTCTCACAGTTCTGTTTGGATAGGATGATTCACTGCATTGACATGTTTCATTCTACTATTCACAACCATGACAGAACAAACACGAATTCTTCATTCCATTCCTGTCGACGAACTCACCGGTGCTATCGCCGTACCGATTTACCAGACGTCTACCTTCGTGCAGGAGGCACCCGGCGTGCACAAAGGCTTCGACTATGCACGCACAAACAACCCTACGCGAAAGGTCCTCGAAGACCTCATTGCCACCCTTGAACATGGCGCTCAGGGAGTAGCCTTTAGCTCCGGATTGGCTGCGATAGACGCGGTCGTTAAACTCCTGCAAAGCGGTGACGAGATCGTTGCGGTCGATGATATCTACGGAGGTGCGTATCGTCTCTTTTCTTCTGTGTACGCAAAATTTGGTATCACCGTACGCTATGTTGATGCAACGGACGTTCGCAACATTCAAGATGCTCTCAGTGCTCGAACAAAACTTATCTGGATCGAATCACCGACGAATCCGACGCTGAAGATTTCCGATATCGAAGCTATTGCCGAGATCGCAACCTCCCATGGGTGCTTGCTGTGTGTCGACAACACCTTCGCGTCACCCTTCGCTCAAAATCCAATCGCGCTGGGAGCAGACCTTGTGATACACTCGGCAACGAAGTACTTGTCGGGTCACAGCGATTTGATAGCTGGTTTGGTTGTCGCAAAATCGCGGGAGCTCGGTGAACGTATCAAGTATATCCAAAACGCTTCCGGAGCCGTTCTCGGTGCTTTCGATTGTTTCTTGTGCATTCGTGGCATAGAGACCCTTGCGGTGCGCATGGAGCAGCACGCACGCTCGGCTCAGGCTGTTGCTGACTTCTTGGTCTCGCATCCGCAAGTTCGAACAGTGTACTATCCGGGATTGTCGACACATCAAAACCACCTTGTCGCCTCTCGACAACAGCGATCCTATGGCGGCGTCGTATCCTTCGATCTCCATGACGACCAAAGCGACCTCGCCCGTCGTGTTGTGTGTTCTACCCGACTATTCAAGCTTGCGGAGAGTCTGGGTGGTGTGAAGAGTTTGATTTGCTTGCCCTGCGAAATGACACACAAATCAATACCGGCGCATACACGCAGAGCAAATGGACTGAGCGATTCTCTCATTCGTTTATCGGTTGGATTGGAATCCGCGGAGGATCTCATTGATGATCTAGAGCAGGCTCTGGACAGTGCTTTGAGTCTACGCTCGACAAGAGAGGAGATCGCATATGCCTAAGTCTCCTCTTCGTGTAGGCCTGTTTGGATTTGGTTGCGTGGGTTACGGACTCTATGAAGTTTTGCAGCGAACACCGAATCTGCAGGCTGAAATAGTCCGCATCTGCGTAAAGAATCCCGATAAAGATCGAGTGCTTGATAAGCAGTGCTTTAGTTACGACAAAGACACGATTCTGAATGATCCGGAGATCAATGTCGTTGTGGAGTTAATCGACGATGCCGATGCGGCGTTCGATATCGTGTCTCGCGCATTGCAAAAAGGCAAAGCTGTTGTATCTGCGAACAAAAAAATGATTGCCGAGCATTTTGATGAGCTCTTGACATTGCAGAGAAAATACAATGTCCCATTACTCTATGAAGCCGCTGCCTGCGCCAGCATACCCATTATTCGCAATCTGGAAGAGTACTTTGACAACGATCTCTTGGTATCCATCAGCGGTATCGTCAATGGTAGTACGAATGTCATCCTTTCACGTCTCCATAGCAATGGCCTGAGTTATGAGGAGTCTCTGCGCTATGCGCAGGCGGAGGGTTATACGGAATCTAACCCCATTCTGGACATCGGTGGGTTCGATGCCGGGTACAAACTTGTACTACTTCTAGCCCATGCCTTTGGAATCGTGTTAAAGCCGGAAGAAATCTTCACGGTCGGTATACAACAGCTCCGAGCGATCGACTCTGTCTATGCTCGTGAGAAAGGCTTTAAGATCAAACTCAGCGCACATGCCTACCGTGACGGGCAAGGCGCACTCTGTGCATTCGTGATGCCACAATTTGTAAGCTCGGACAATAAATTCTACGGCATCGACAATGTCTACAACGCGGTGCTTACAAAAACAACATTTGCTGACACACAGTTCTTCGTAGGCAAGGGGGCCGGAGCACATCCCACTGCCTCAGCGGTGCTAAGTGACTTGTCTGCATTGCGCTACGATTATCGCTATGAGTATAAAAAACTGAATGCCAGTGAACGCATGGCCTCAGCAGAACAGATACGACTTCGTGTCTATTGTAGCGCTGCCGACAATGAGCTCAGCGCTTGCTTTGACTACTTTGAACGTATTGAGGAGCATTATCGAAGACAAGACGACAGCTTCGTGAGTGGTGTCATCACGCTCAAAAGCTGTAACGAGCTGCTCCATCGGTGTCGCCGGCTTTCGCTGATCCTCTTGAGTATACCGGAACGGGATGATGTGATAGCGACCAGTCAAGCAGAGCCTCTTCAGAAGTATAATGACAGGTCTGCGTCTGTGGTAGGGGAGATACCACACGTTCTTCAGTTTTCAGGTGCACCAATTTCAGCCCACAGAGCACAGGAATTTGTTGAGTCAAACTCGAGAAAGGAGATTGAGCCGGAAGTTTTCAGTTTAGCACGGTCTGAGTAAATTTGAACAGTTCAACTCTCATTCTATTCGTATGTCTCGTTGGTCTTTTTTTCGAATGTACCGTCGTAGTATCGTATCGTCCTTAGTGGCTTTGTTTTTCATTGCTCTGGGCAGTATATCACAACTGCTAGCTTTGGACGAAGGAGAAGTCGCTCCGGTCTATCCGGCTCCGGACGCAAAAGTTGCCTTTAGTGATGAAGCCTCATACTCAAGTGGTGAGCTTAGCGACAATGCCAACTATCCTCACCTTGCCGAGGTGCATGGTATTGCAGGTACAGTAAAACTCCGTGTGTGCATCGACAGTACCGGTGCCATGGTCCGCTATCTCATAGAGCAGGGTGTGCATCCTTCGCTCGACAGCGCCGCAGTATTTGCGGTGAAAACAACCAAATTCGAGGCAGGTTTGCTGAACAAAAAACCCATTTGCATGTGGATTGACGTGCCTGTAAAGTTTTCCGGACCGGATCATCCCTCGAAAATCAATGCGGCCTATGATGAGCGTGATTTGCTTGAGAGACTTGGTCGCAAGGTTGAGAGCGAGTCAAAGTGTGTTATGTCGTTCAGATGTACCATCAACAAAAACGGATTTTTGAAGAAAGTCGAGCTCACACGCAACACCTGTGTGCCCACGAACTACCCTGAACTTGTTGAACAAGCAATAAGGGCCACAGCCTTCTTTCCGGCGTATCGGGACGGAGATCCGGTCGAATCGGAAGTTGATGTAACGATCCGGTTTCCGATTTAGAACGCTATAATAGCAGCATGTGCACTCATGAGGTTCTCTGCCTTGAGTCACTGCTTAGACCTGAACGAATGCACAGCCGAGCCGTGGTCTGCCCGACCACGGCTCAATCTTTTTGCGGCGGGTAGTTTTTAGGACCTCTGCCTTCGTAATTTGCAGGCGGTATGCAGCACCACGACGGCCTTCGTTCCTCTCACAGTACAAAACCGTGCAGAAACCTTTAGAGTCGCCTCAATCTATTCTTGTGATCCGACTAAGCTCTTTGGGGGATGTGCTCTTAACGACACCGCTCCTCAGAATGCTTCGTGCGCGTTTTCCCGATGCGAGAATTGATGTGGCCTGCGCACAAGAGTATGCTGATGTCTTTGCCTTTAATCCATGGGTCAACCATGTTGTGCGCATCGACAAAACGAGGACGGCATTTGCCCCCTTGTGGAATACGATCGATCAGCTGGCTTCTCATTATGACGTGGTTATCGACACACAGCGAAACCTAAGGTCAACGCTATTGAGTTTGGGACGCGGAACGCGGACCATGAAGATAGAGAAGTATCGACGTGAAAAACTGAAGATGGTACGCACGCATCGTCGTATCGCATTGCCACATGTAGCGGAACGCTATGTGCAGTGCGCGGAAGCACTAGGGATAGTGGACGACGGTTTGGGCTTGGAACTGTGGCTGCCTGCGGATGATCAAGGTGTCGATTATATGTCGCAGCTTGTTACGGCACGGTCAAAGCAAGACGGTCGACAGATTGCCATGGCCCCCGGTGCACAGCATCAAACCAAACGCTGGCCGGCCTTAAAGTTTGCAGAGCTTGCTCGAACGCTGATGCAGTCGTTTGATGTCCGCATCGTCCTCATAGGCTCCACTGCCGAACGGGATTTATGCGGCAGTATCGTTGAGCAGTGTGGAGGTGCTATCAGAAGTGTTTGCGGAGCATCACTTGCTGAGAGTGCCGGGGTACTGGACCAATCGGTAGCATTAGTGAGCAACGATAGCGGAGCGATGCACGTAGCTGCAGCACGACACACACCGCTCGTGGCAATCTTCGGTTCGACCGTGCCTGAGCTTGGATTCGCGCCTTTTCGAAGCATGGCGAGCATCGTACAGCAGGAAATGGAGTGCAGACCTTGTACCCATATCGGGCGCGCGAGTTGTCCGCTTGGGCACATGAATTGTCTGAATTCCATTCGTGTTGCAGACGTGCAAAGCGCGCTCAGTGATGTCATGCGGCTTGCGCACTAGGCTTGCCGAGCTCCTAGCATATTTTTGGGCACATGAATTGTATCCCTGATCTCTGTGTTGCTACACAGAAGTCATCAAATCATGGTTTGTCGTTGAATCCTCCTGGTTTCATTTAACGGAAGCTGGGTTCATATCCCGGAAAAAGAGAAGCGCAGGCTGCTCGTTGTGCACTTCGATCCTCGGAACTTTCGTAGATATAGGCTAGTAGGCAATAAACATCGTAGAACGTTTAGAGGTTCCGAAGGAGCTTTCGCCTAAGCTCCGGACGACTGCAATCTGCACTCTCGAGTGTAGCTTGATCTTGAGAGCTGAGAGCAGAAGAATTCTGAAGAAACTGCTGATGCGAGAATTTCCAAGAGCGCACAAAACATCGTGTGGGTTGCCTTAAGGAAGCAGTAGTAAAACGGTACAGCAATAAAACAGCAACTGAAGAAAAACTGAATAGATTTTAGGTATGGAGAAACTCGGACTAGCGCTTATTGGCGCAGGAAACATCGCTCAAAGCATTCACTTGCCAATTTTGACCAAGTTGCCTAATGCGAACTTGGTAGCGATATGTGACAAGAACTATTCGAAGGCGAAGGCACTAGCCGAACGCTATAGCATTCCTTATGTCTGCCGTTCGGTTGAAGAGCTCATGAAGATCGACATTGTGCAAGCTGCGGACATTTGCACGAGCACCGACGCGCACTTGGATACAACTCTAGCCTGTATCGAGCGTAAGATCGATGTCTTGGTAGAGAAGCCCTTGGCCCGCACTTTTAGAGAAGCAGAGCAGATGACCGCGGCGGCTACCAAGCATGGCGTAAAAATGATGGTCGGCATGAACCATCGTTTTCGTCCGGATACAGTGACCCTCAAGAATTACATTGACCAAGGTCAGCTCGGTGGAATCTACTATGTGAAGTGTGGCTGGTTAAAGCAACGCTCGAGTGACTCAAAGTGGATGGCGCAAGCGGAGAAGTCGGGCGGTGGTGTGATGCTGGATTTGGGTATCGTCATGATTGACTTACTCATGCACGTCTTTAATTACAAGAAAGTTCGCTCCGTACAAGCCTCGATGTTCTATCACCAAACGCGCTCGGTAGAAGACGTTGTGATTGCGACTCTGAACTTTGCCGACGATAGCATTGCGACCATTGAAACGAGCTGGTCTTTGATGCGTCCGGATGACTTGTATTACTTGAATGTGTATGGCAAGAAAGGCTCCGCGTACATAAATCCCTTTAAAATCATTAAACAAGAAGGCGACGGATTTAGCACCTTTACCAACGAGAACAGCACGCGATCAAAGATTTCGCAGTACTCCAAATCATACGAGCTAGAGATCAAGCATTTTGTCAATGCTGCTCAAGATCTGATTCCGGTTGTCTCAACCGGTTGGGAAGCTGTGGAGCGCATGAAACTGGTAGAAGCTATGTACCTTTCCGCCAAAGAACGCTGCGAAGTCCACATCGAGTAAGCTATTCATAGCTGCAAGCGAGGGTAAAGCTTCATACTGTGCGCGAAACAATGATTGCTACGTATGAGTTGAGAAGCTTGTGAGTGGTATCGTGGAGATAAAGAGCGGTTTGCAGACGAAAGCAACGGAGGTGCTTGAGGTTCGCGAAAACCGAACTGAGAAGAGACGGCGCAGTATTAGGCTTTGCGTGCACGAAGCGCTTGGCTGCACACCACGGAATAGCTTAGATAATGAAGTTGATCCACGCTGTCGCGGGTATGGACGTTCTGTTTGTCTTCTTGCTCTTGGTGCAGGCACTGAGTTCTATCTCCACAGACCCCAAGTTTCCCACTGCACCGGATTCGTAAGCCTTTTCGAATTCCAAAGCGACAACTACGGTCCACGTTTTTCCATTTCGTTGAACTGACAACACACCGGGTGTACAGCCCTTGAGATCTGTATTTTTTATACGTGCTTGGACATTGGTAATGACAAACTCAGAGCTGTCACGATCGTCCTCGTGCAGACGCACAGTCATGCGTACCGAATCAAGATTTAGCTGAATGTGACGTCGGTCCGAGAGCTCCATGTTGGGTGCGGATACCCGTACGCCTTTGGTGTCGATAACCGGTGGCAAGGGTGGAGCGACTTCTGGCTTGGATTGCGTGACGACCTTAGAGGTCTTGTTCGTGTCGGGTTCAGGTGCAATCTTTCCGGCATGCAGACGTACTCCTTGAAAGCAGAGTAGAGCATACACACAGAGAATGGTGAAAAAGCTAAGGGACGGATGGAATGAACGTGTGAGCATGTGGACACCTAGCAGATAACAAACCGAAGCGGTATGTGAAGAGAAGAGCAGGTCAAGGATAACTCGACGATATCACGAAGACATCTCGACGATATCAGCACAACACCTGCAAGAGTACCGCTAAAACATACGTTGATACTCGTGCAAAGGATGTTGAGTTCCCTAAAGTATCGTCCAAAGAAGCAATCAATAAAGCTACTTCGACAAATACCGAGCTTGACAGTCCATTCTTAAAAAAGGTATCCTACCAATTTGACGAGACAAAATTAGAAGAGTCCTGCAATTATGCAAGGAACTAATTCTGCAGCGAATGCAAGTGATTGTAATCTTTGAGCAGATGATCCAAGAAGGCATAGGCTTCCATATCAGTACTAATACCTAAACGATACGCGATGCGTCTCTGTGTTTCGAGGGCGATGGCATCGAAATGCGCTCGAGAAGATTGATTGTCATTGACCGATGCCAAAATCTCACGGATTATACCTGCTTCGGAATCGCTAAGCACTGCAGCTTCGGAAAACCGGGGAGTGTATGCGTTGTCAATTTCTTCAAAGATGGTGCTGCTGAAATCTTCTTTGCGCAGTTTGACAACTGTGGTGCCTGCCGCCATGTCGCCTAAGCGCTGGCCTTTTGCTGAAAAGAGATAAAACCACAAAGCCAACGATCCCAGAGAGCTGTCCAACTCGATCATGCGGAAGACCCAGCGTAATAGGAAGGCGACGACGGTGGGACGTGATCCGTCGAGCATGACGACCTTAATGCTCAGGATGCGCTTGCCGATGGTTTGGCCGTCATTGGTGATCTCCATAACCAGGTCATAGAGCAAGAGCGGCAGGACAACCAAACAGATGATAGCCCAGTTTGGAACCTCTACCGGAGTCGAAAGACTTTGAAGGAATTCGTAGACCAGATAGCAGAGAACGCCATAGAGGACTTTAATCCCGATGTAGTCAATAAGAAAGGCGAGTGCGCGGTCTCCAAGACTCGCTAGCTCATACTGAATACCCACATTTTGAGCCGTGGTAATTCTGATATTCTCCATCTACGGACCTTTCTTAAATTGGCTTGGTCTGCGTTGGCCGATGCTTTTACGCAGGCCTCCATTCGGTAATTTACTAACTCCCTTCCACCTATCGCCGGTCTATGCGCGAAGTACGATTTCTACGACAGCATTCTGCAAAGTGGAAGGAGTTTGAATCCTTACTGCACGACGATTCATCGGTTGACCCAAATCGTCTTTGTGATTTATTTGTAGAGATCACCGACGATTTATCGTACGCGCAGACCTATTATCCGGGAACTAAGACTACGACCTATCTGAACGCCCTCAGTGCACGTGTTCATCAGCGTCTCTATCGCAACAAACGTGAAAGAGTCTCTCGCTTCATTAGTTTTTGGATCGATGAGTTTCCCGAAGCACTGTATGCCACGCGTAGACTAGCGTTTGTTTCGTTTGTCATTGTTCTCGTCGCTGCCGCTCTTGGCGTTTTGAGTATGTACTTTGATCAGCGATTCGCTCGACTGATTTTAGGCGATGGCTACGTAAATATGACCCAAGAGAACATTCTCAACGGCGATCCTATGGGTGTTTACAAGCGCAACGACGGATTGGAAATGTTCTTCCAAATCGCCCTAAACAACCAGATGGTGGCTTTGCGCATCTTTGTGTCGGGCTTACTTGGGGGACTGGGCACGGTGTACATGCTCTTTCAGAACGGAGTCATGCTGGGTGTTTTTCAGACAATGTTTGTGCAGCGAGGTGCCCTTGTTCCCTCGCTCCAAGGGATTTGGCTTCACGGTACTTTGGAGATTTCAGGGATGATCTTTGAAGGTGCAGCAGGCTTGGCACTGGGAACTAGCATACTTTTTCCAAAGAACTTCTCTCGACTCGATGCTTTTCGACGAGGGGCGAGTCTAGGTATGAAAATTATGGTGGGACTCTTTCCTCAAGTAATCGTTGCGGCGCTTTTGGAGTCTTTCGTTACACGTTTTTGTTCTGACCTTCCAATCCTAAGCTGGTGTATTATCATCGTATCGCTGAGCTTCGTTGTGTGGTACTATATCGTGTATCCGCACAAACGTTTTGCTCCGACTAAGAGCGTCAGTCGGTTGAGCTCCGCAAACACAGACTCTATCTCATCACTGACAATGGATAACGTGCTATGAGTGATGCAATACGCATGCGCCAACGTCGCAGCTTTGGCGAACTTCTCAACGTCAGCTTCCACTTTGCGCGCACACACTTTCGCATTCTGGTGTCCGTGTTGCTTCGCTATGTACTCCCGATTCTAATAGTCGTAGTAGGTCTGGTTGTCATGACCTTTTATGTGTTGTGGCAAGACGTTTTTAGTTCCGGAGACGATTTTGCGGCGATAGGGCTTGGATTTCTGGTATTCTTCTTGGCCCTAGTGCTTCTTGCAGGAGGCTTTGCCTTGGCCTTCAGTATCTATCTAGCCGTGATACGTCTTGCTTTGCAAAAAGGCAATGACTTCAGTGTGGAGGAGATTAAGAACCTGGCTCGTGAGAATTTTTGGCGTGTTGTGGGAATGGCGGTCATTCAATCCATCCTAACCGCGGTGATTAATTATTCGCTGCAGATACCCATGTATCTGTTGTTTGGTTTGGGTGTGCTTGGATCCGATATGCTGGTCGTCGTTCTGTTCTTGCAATTCGTACTGTTTGCGGTAGTCTTTGGATTGCAGATTGTGGTTAGCTCATATATGTCGTTGTCTTATCCGGTCATGCTCATCGAACGACGAGCAATCTTTGAATCGATCCAGCGGTCCTATCGTTTGGTCAAGGGTAACTTCAAGCAAACAATAGCCATTCAGTTTACGATGTCCGTTATTGTGTACTGCATGTCGATGGCACCACTCGTACACCCGCTTTTCCTTGCCGGAATCGTTAGAGGATTACTCGATCCTGTAGAGTTAAGCTCATGGTTCTTCCAGCAACGCCTGGTCGTGCTCGGTGTTGGTATGATCTACGGACTCTTCGTCCTTATCTGCCTTTACTTCATTTGGTCGCTCAATATCATTGTCATGTCCTTTCAGTACCTGAACATAGTTGAGCGTCGTGAGGGCGTAGGTCTTGCCTTGCGCATCAACTCGAGCCTCGAGCCCGTACCTGCTGATTTTCATCTTTCTTCGGTTGCCGGAAATGAGTCGCAAGACACTGCTCAGTATTCGCCAGCCAAAGAAGACGACGCAGTCAAGAACGAACAAGTTCAATCGGAAACAGAGTTGGATGATCTGAGGCAGGATTCACTTCAACCTGCCGATTCGTCGACAGCTGCAAGTGAAAGCGGATCGTCAATGACACAATCTCCCGGTTCCGAATCGTCGACGGACTCTTCCTCACCATCTGAGGACCTTTCTTCATTGTGATGAATACCCGAAAAACTCAGGGCATGAAGGTGTTTCGTGAAACTCGTCATACAGCTACGAAGTGCGGATGGATCTCAGCTTTTCTTTGCTATATGCGCAGAGCGGAGCTCTGCGCCTGCTTCGCCATGAAGCGATTGTGCAATGTCGCATTAGTACTGAGTTTGAGCTGTGCACTACAGGCTGCACCGGACTCTACGAGTGTTTCAAGCTCATCATCAAGCACTGGTAGTGTGGTGTCAGGCGAAGCGGCCAAACTCCTTATCGGGACTGACGTAAAGAGACCATGGACCAACCGAGACACGACTGCCACTCTCATTCGTCAGCCAAGTGCAGAACAATGGCGCGAAGCACTCTCCAGGAATGACTATAGTTATGATCGGCAGAGAACGCAACCCCGGTGGAGTTTGATGGATAGCATTTTGCGCTGGCTTGAAGGTCGATTGCCTCGAGTGGAGGGGGTTGAAATGAACGGCACTTTTGAGGTGCTGAAGTATCTCCTGCCCATTGTTTTTCTGTTCATAGTTGTTTGGCTGCTTGGAAAAGGAAATCTCCGCTTGAGTCTGCGTCGTTCGGCTCCTCAGTTGGAGTCAATGGACGTCGAAGAAGTGCTCGCTGCCACGCCCGATGACCTTCGTGCGCGCTGCACCGAAGCAGAGCAAGACAAGGACTATCGGCGCGCTACCCGTTATCAGTTTCTCATTGCATTGCGTGAAGTCGTCGATAGAGGAATGGTTCATTATGATCCTTCGAAAACGAATCGACAGTACATGCGCGAGCTTCGGCTTCAGCCATTTCACACTGAGTTTTCCGCACTGGCAGGAACTTTTGAAGCGGTTTGGTATGGTGAGCATGGTATCGAGCTTCAGGATTACCAAGAGATAGTTCAGCGAACAAAGCGCATCAGCACAGCAATATCAGAAGCTCAGCCACAACGTGCCGCGAATGATACGTTGACATCAACTTCTGAGACATCTGTGCCTGAGGAGGTGTCGCAATGACGAAAGCAATACTTAAGCTCGTGGGCAGTATTGTTTTGGTACTAGTTCTTGCCGTTGTCCTGCAAGCACTCATGCCTAGACACATCGATTGGTCGTTGAGCTACTCGAAGAACCACAATTCACCCTACGGATGTTCTTTACTGTACGATATCCTTCCTGCAGTCTTCGACGGTGGCAACGCGGAAGTTCAAGCTGTGACGCTGTACGAGCGTTCCATTGATGAAAAGCTCAATGCTCACAATCTGCATCTCTTTGTAAGTGCAAGCTTCGCTCCGGATCAGCGAAGCTTGGATCGTATGATGCTCTCGCTTCGCAAGGGAAGTACGGTGTTTGTTTCCGCAGCCGGTTTTGCAAAGGACGTTTGGGATAGCGTGGGTTTTCGTCTAACATGGGTATGGGCATCGGATAGCTCTCGAGTGCATTTCATGGCACCTAGCTCCAAACAACATACATTCCTGGTTCCGGGGCAAGCCTTAACGTGTTGCTTTGACAGTCTTGCGAGCAGCGCAACTGTCCTGGCTTGTAATGATGACAATCAACCGGTCTTTGTTCGCTTCGCAATCGGAGAAGGAAGTCTGTATGTCTGCACACTTCCCACAATGTTCACGAACTACGCACTGAGTGATGACACCCTGCGGGAGTTTAGTATGGAAGTGCTGTCTAAACTTCCCAATCGTCCGCCAATCTGGGATGAATACTACAAGCCCAAGCATCATGATGAAGGCTCGATGTTTCGGGTGCTATTCAGAGATTCGCGACTCAAAAGCGCTTACTATATCGTCTTGTTTACAATGATCGTGTTTGTAGCCTTGCACATGAAACGTCGAGAGCGCGTCATTCCGCTTATCACGCCTCTTGCCAATTCGACACGTGATTTTGTGACGACAGTAGGGCAGTTGTACTACGAGCACCGTGATTCAACGTCCATGATACGTCGGATGACCCAATACTTCTTTGAAGATCTCCGTTCGCGATACTACATCGATAGTCTGTCCTACAATGATGAAAGTGTGCAACGCGTCGCGTCAAAATGTGGATTACCTTTCTCAGATGTGCGCGAGCTCTTTCAAGAGTTACAGAGAGAATCAGATAATGTCTTTGCGAACGACAAAGATGTTATGCGCATGCACAAGCGCATTGCAGAGTTTTGGAAAGCTGCAGCCAATCGAGGTGCTCCCTCAACCATGTCGGAATCGCTATGACACGACTCATGGAGCAGAGAGTGATTGAGACGCATGTTGCCCGACAGTTTACGAGTTTTCCTCTACGCTGGGGAATAGTCCGGAATCTTACTACACGAACTACAACACTATTGGAAAGATCATATGTTTGAACAGCGCATCGATATTGCAAGGGTACAAGAGGCAGCCCAACGTGTGCGAGCAGAGCTTGCAAAAGTTGTGGTTGGACAAGAAGAGATGGTGGATCTACTTTTGGCGGCACTGCTGAGCAATGGACACATCCTTCTTGAAGGAGTTCCCGGGGTGGCGAAAACACTCAGCGCCAAAGCTCTTTCTCGAACACTTTCCTTAGGATTTTCCCGTATACAATTCACTCCGGATCTGATGCCATCGGACGTTTTGGGCACCATGGTCTTCGATCCGAAGAGCACCGAGTTTCGCTTCAAACAAGGCCCGGTGTTTAGTAATGTTATCCTGGTCGATGAAATCAACCGAGCTCCCGCAAAGACGCAGTCTGCCTTGCTAGAACTAATGGAAGAACGTCAGGTAACGGTCGATGGACAGAGTCGTGCCATGTTGCAGCCTTTTTTGGTGATAGCGACGCAGAACCCGGTTGAACACGAAGGCACGTATCGCTTGCCTGAGGCACAGCTGGATCGTTTCCTCTTTAAGATCATGGTGGGCTACCCTAGCGCAGAGCACGAAGCGCAAATCTTGCGTGGCATGCATGAGCGCAAAGGATCCGTTGGTTTGGATCTCGTTGAGCCGGTGCTGAGCGCAGAGGATATCCGCCGGACCCGCGACTTGGTGAGTTCAGTGCATGTGGAGACAAAGCTCTATGACTACATAACAGCGCTGGTTCAGGCTACTCGCACACATGCCGGACTTTACCTTGGTGCATCGCCTCGGGCATCCATCGGTATACTTCGGAGTTCGCAGGCAATTGCAGCGCTAAACGGACAGGATTTTGTTACTCCGGACCACATTCGCGAAGTAGTGAAACCCGTGCTGCGTCACCGAATCCAACTCAGTCCGGAACGCGAAATGGAAGGCGCACGCCCCGATGATCTTATCAAGGAGATTGTCGAGAAGACGGAAGTTCCACGTTAAAGGGCAGGACAGAGGTTGCTGCATGAGTGGACAAGCTGTGCTTCTGCTTGCGTAACAAACCGGGCAAAGACCGGAGCACGGTTGATGTGAGATAGGTGACTACAGTGGAAATAGCTAATGAATGTCGGTGGAGCGCAAAGGTGAATAGTTACAGGGTCAGTTCATGAAATTTTTGAAAAAGCTCTTTAGAGAATTGCGATTTGGTGTGCGACTCTACGCATCACTCATAGGGGTTGCTGTGCTCTTTCTCCTGAGTTTTTTTGTAGCATTCTTAGAATCGTTTGCCATCATTGCGTTGGTCGCTGTCATAGGGGCTGCCATAGCTGATGTTCTACGGTTGTTTGTACATGATGGAATAAGCATACGACGCGAGCTTAGCGAGCGACTATCAAACGGCGACAATAATCCGGTTCAGTTGTTTCTTGAAAGTCGCTATCCCTTTGCCGTCAGCTACCGCATTATCGATGAGATTCCCTTTCAGTTCCAACAGAGATTTTTTCATATCGACGGCGCGCTTGAAGCAGCGCAGAGTGCCTGCTTGCGCTACATGGTACGTCCAACCGAGCGAGGCGAGTACAATTTCGGCGACATCAATGTGTTTTATCGCACGCGCATTGGATGTGCAGAGAGACACATTCGCAGCGCCGCTTCTACTGCAGTGGAAGTGTATCCGTCGTACCTTCAAATGCGACACTACGAGTTGATGGCCGCAACAAATCGTCTGACAGAGGTTGGAGTAAAACGCATTCGTCGTCGAGGTCAAGCACAAGAGTTCGATCAGATTCGAGAGTATGTTCCCGGCGATGAGTATCGTACGATTAATTGGAACGCAACAGCGCGACGAAGCGAGTTGATGGTGAATCAGTATCGAGATGAGAAGTCGCAACCCATTTACTCCTTGATCGACATGGGTAGAACCATGCAAATGCCCTTCGAAGGCATGAGTTTGCTCGACTACGCTATCAACTCTACCCTTGTGATCTCCAATATTGCGATGTTGAAAGATGACAAAGCCGGCTTAATCAGCTTCTCTGAGAACGTCAACGCGAGCCTCAGAGCCGAGTGTGGGCGTGGACACATGCAGAAGATTCTGGAACTGCTATACAATCAACAAACGCGATTTAAAGAATCGAATTATGAGTTGTTGTACGCCACGGTTCGTCGGACTGTACACCAGCGATCGCTTTTGTTTCTGTATACGAACTTTGAGACACTAAGTTCACTGAAGCGACAAATCCCCACCTTTCGCATGTTGTCTCAATCCCATGTACTCTGTGTGATTTTCTTCGAAAACACCGAATTGCGAAGTTTATTGGAAAGTCCGGCACGTACAATAGAAGACATGTACATTCATACCATCGGACAAAAATTCGCGCACGAAAAAAAGCTCATGATCAGAGAGCTTCGGCGTTACGGCATCCATGCTCTCTGCACAGTCCCGGCTGATCTCAGCGTTAACACAATCAACAAGTACCTCGAACTCAAAGCCCGCGGTGTGTTGTAAAATCACGGCAATCCTTTTAGGCTGCTGCGCTAGTGCTTCAGAGAAAAGACGTGAAAGACTTGTGGGAAGATCGCTGCACAACATTCTTGAACTGCCTTCAACGATCCCGGCATGGCAATGAGTAAACTGGACTCATGCATTCCGGCGCAGCTGCGCGAGAGCATGGCAGTAGGGCTTCGATCTTGTCCATAGCGACGCATCGTCTCCGACACTCCGGGCAACTCGCGATCGAAGAGCGGACGCATCGCTTCCACACTTCTGTCTCGACCGGAGACTCCTGTGCCTCCTGTGCTAATAATGCATTCAATACCTTGCTCGCACCATACTCTCAGCTGTTCTTGTATGCGGTCGAGTTCGTCAGGAAGTACTGTGGCTTCCGAGCATGAAAATCCATGCAGACGCAGTTGCTGAACAAGGAACTCACCGCTTCTATCCTGCGCTTCGCCGGCTGCCACGCGGTCGGAACACACTAATACGGCAGCGCGCAATTGAGGGATGGATTCCGGCTCTCTCTTCGTTAACCACTCAACGTTTTGCGTCTTCTCGCGATCAACCTGTGCTTGAGCCGATGAGGGCTGATGTTCTATTAACGAAGTCAATGCGCGATCGGATTTACCACCTTGCTTGCGGAGCAATCGAATCCCCTCAATGACGATATGCGGGTCAATGGGCTTCAGCATGTCGTAGGCTGTCAGCGCGGCTATAGAAGCGCCGTGCATGGCTTCAACTTCAACGCCGGTCTTGTAGACCGTATGCACTTCCACTTCTATCGTCAAAGAAATCTCACTGAGTTCGAACCGTACAGAGCAATACTCAATCGGCAAAGGATGACAATCCGGAATAAGGTCAGAAGTTTTCTTTACGCCAAAAAGGGCGGCAATACGTGCGCTTTCGAAGACGTTGCCTTTAGGGACACTGTCGCTGCGAAGTGATTCGTAGGTTCCGGGCTGCGAGAAGCGTACGACAGCCTCTGCTACGGCGATGCGTAAACTGTTAGACTTAGAACTAATGTCAGTCATGAGTTGTGATCTCTCAGGATTCGTGTACAGATTATAGGGGACTTTCCGGACGTTTAGCAACGGTTGATCCGTCGTCGAGATACTCAGTTCCCCAAATTGGCCAGGTGGTTTTAATGAGACGAACCACTTCTTCCATCGCACTAAAGCAATGTTTTCGATGTCGTGCCGCAAGCAAAACGACGAGTGACGCCTCACCAACGCTAACAACGTCGAGACTATGCCAAACCCTGACATGCTGCAGTTGAAAGCGAGTAGCCACTTCGAGAACTCCTTTCTCGGCCTGCTCCGAAAGCATCGCTTCATAGCAACTGTAGTGCATGTGCGACACCTGGTGTTCACCGTGCCGATCCGCTCGTATCACTCCATCAAAACGCAACAGCGCACCGCATTCGCCCTCGTCACACATGGATCGGTACGCGGAGTCTACAATAGAAGAACTCACCGGACCATGGACAAATTCACATCGTATCACAGCTCAGTCCTCCTTAGTAGTCGTTGCCATTCTTCCAAACCCCCATGCAAAGATTTTAGATGTAATCCAGGGTAAGCAGGTTGTAGCTGCAAACACAATTCTGTGCTTCTCTTTCCCTTGGTGCAACAAATCACGACCTCAGTGCCGGTAGCAAGCCTACTAAGTATAAGGTGACATTCATGCGCCGAACAGAGTGTCGCAAAAGGCAGTAGATCGACTTCGGAAGGAGAGCCATGCAACTGTAGTACCAGTGGGGCAGCCATGGCATCGAAACGCTGCTGTAACTCCTGAGCACTTACAGTCTCCGGCAGCGACCTGTCTGAAGCATGGTCTTTCGTTGCCTTGGTATAGTATCGCTCAAATGCCTCAACATTGAGCGTGTGTGGCGGACGATTAGAAAGGTCTGCATTAAGCTCGAAGAGACGAGTCTCTAAACTGTCCAGTGACATGTAAAACACATGCTGCACCAGTCGTGCAGTGCCATGACCAAGTAACTCCAGAGTCGTATCGGTCATGAGCGCTGCAGCCACCGCACACACACTGGCAATAATGCCATCGCGTGCGCAGGAATAACGGGCAACAATGCTATCGTCAGGAAAAATCGCGCGAAGATCGGCGCTGCGTGTGCCGTCCGGTTGCGCCACATTGTATGCCGCAACGGACAGTTCTCGAGCTTGAACAGCTGCCGAAACCAGCGCTATATCCAACACGCAGCAGGCGTCGTTGACAAGATAACGCGTCTCGAAATTATCCGAACAATCTACCACAAGATCCGCGTTGCGTAACAGTTCAATGGCATTTCCGGCGTGCAGACGAAGATCAACGCCGGTGACCAGTATCTCAGAGTTGAGTTGTTGTAAGCGCATCGCTGCGCGCTGCGCTTTGGGATGGCCGATATCATCTTCGGTAAACACGACTTGACGATGCAGGTTCGTCAGTTCAACCCTGTCGTCATCAATGATGGTAATGTTGCCAACACCGGCGGCGGCCAAGTGTAGCAACAAGACAGAGCCCAAGCCGCCGGCTCCGACCACCACTACTCGCGCCTCGAACAAACGCTGCTGCGCTTCGATGCCAAAATGGTGCAGACTGATTTGTCGCTGATATCGTCGATAATCTATCATTGTATTCTATACCTAGCCTCCCGAAAATGGAGGAAGGACGGCAATCTCATCGTCCGGTTCTAGAACCTGCTCGTCCGTAACGATACGACGTCCGACCGCAATCGCGTAAGCCTCATGTGCTAAGACGGGATAGAGTGAGGCTAGCCGCTCTTTTAACATTCCGACATCAAGTCGACCGCTGTGTTCGACAAGCACCGTGTCGCTGCCGACCAAGCTCCGCAAGTGGGAGAAAAGAAGTATGGTGTAGTTATGGTTCATGCTAAGAGAACGACGTACATCGAAGTGAAGTGTCTTCGGTTGTAGTTTTTTGGATGTGCACGCAATATTCCAATTGAAGTGCTTCGAAGTCATACAAAGAGTACTGACTTGCACAGACACCCGCAGAATACCTGTCGAATGAATGTCCTCAAGACGCTGCACTTCGAGTTGTAACAGTCTGCGAGTACAGCCCTCCTGACTAGGGCGTGCTGACTCGCATGTGCAGTGAAGCGATGTGCTACGCACTTCGTTTACGAATCTTGGCCTGTCTTCCGCATTGAGTGCTCCTGCCGTATTGCTCATCTCAAACCTTGATGCTGCTTCGTTCAGAGAGAGCGCACACTCGGCTATGGAAACAGTAGTTTGAAAGCAGCGACGAAAAGCACCAGAGCCAGAACACGTTTCAAATTCTGCGACGAGAAACGTGTACTTCCAAACTGTGCTCCAGCGGCACCCCCAAAAACGGCAGCACCCATCCATACCAAGGGTAGGTGAGGTTGCCATATAGATAATGTTGGGACGAGAGCAGTGAGTCCGGAAATCGAATTCACGAATATAAACAGAGCAGATATCAGGGCTGACTCGCGAGCGCTGCACCAACCAAGAAAAATCAGTGTGGGACTCAGGAGGACCCCTCCTCCTATGCCGAGCATTCCGGAAGCAAATCCCATGGCAGCACCCACAGCAACAGCCATGATGGCAGGCGCTTCATTCCTACGATCAGCGTCCTTCACGGGCCACAATAATCGTCCGGCAGCCAATAACAGAAATGCACCTAGAAGTTGCTTGTACAAGACAGCATGCAGAGGTATTGAAGCGCCAATGTAGGCACAGGGAACACTGCCAAGCGAGAGCCACAAAAAAAGTCTCAGGTTGAAATTTGTCTTCGATAGATAGCGCGAGAACGACAGCAAGGCAACCGTACAATTCGTCAACAAGGCAGCAGGGCGAGCGAAGCTCGACTCTACACCAAACACAGCCATGAGAGCCAGGTAAGCACTTGCGCCTCCGTGTCCTACCGACGCATACAAGAAAGCAGCCACGAAAAACAGGAGTGCAATGGCTTCATATGACCATGATGCATCAAGCATGGTGTATCGCGTTCTGATGTAAGGAGAAGAGATCAACGTCGCAGTGCGCACCTGCATGTAGCTCGGTGCATTCAGCAGGAACAATGAGCAAGCAGTTGGCATCAGCGAACGATTTCATTTTGTAGGATTCTTGTCCTTCAAGTGGCCAGACCTCCCGAAAGTCCGTACATGCTCGAACGAAATGCTGCAACGAAGTGTTTTTCCGAAAGGGGGATGCCAGGCGGAGCTGCAGGCGTGGCAGCAGAGTGACGCGAAAGCCCATCAGGGAACGTAGGGCAGGGAGTACATATTCATAGTAGCAGCAGAGCACCGAGGCCGGATTACCCGGAAGGGCAAAAACCTGCGTGTCATTGTGACGCGCATAGAGTAAGGGTTTTCCCGGACGTTGGCGAACCTTGTAGAATATCGTTTCAGCGTGAACTGAGTTTAGCACAGTAGGAATGAAATCGTATTTCCCGACTGAGACGCCGCCGCAGAAAATCACGACATCTGCTTTTTCCGAAGCTTCAACAAAAGCCTTCTGTATTTCTTGAAAATCGTCTTTGCATTGATGAATGACGTCGATCGACAAATTCTCAGCTTTCAAGGCGGCGATAAGACTAACGGAGTTCGATTCATAGATCATCGCATCTCCCAGTTCGGCTCCCGCTGCGCAAAGTTCATTGCCGCTCAGGATGAGGTGTATTCGAGGACTTCGGTAAACCGGAACCGAAACGATGCCTAAGGACGATAACAAGTTCAGACCTGCAGCCCGGAGCACGCTTCCGGAACTGATAGCAACAGACTGAGCCGTGAGTACGGAGCCCCTGGGGCGATAGTGTTGGTTGTCGAGCAGCTCCTCTGAGTCTATTACAATCTCTGTATCGAGTGTTTGACAACGCTCTTGCATAACGATAGCAGTACAGCCGGTGGGTACTCGCGCGCCGGTCATGATGCGTACTGCTTGTTGTTTCTCAATGGGGTGTTCGTAAGGAGCTCCGGACGAAGACTCTCCGACGAGTTGAAATCTCAAGGCAGAGCCGCTCGAGTGTGCAATTGCATAACCATCAACGCTTGATTGCGCAAAAGGAGGGAGATCAATAGGAGCACGAATATCTTCGGCGACAACCCGATAGAGTGCATTTGCGAGTGGAACCTGTTCGACAGACAGCGGTCGACAGTGCTGGTGTACGAGGCTTTGTGCTTCGGCGACCGTGATTAACTCATGATAGCTCGACATCGTTATCCTCCGATTGCGATCATTGGTCGATCGGTCGAGCTCGTGCGTTGCACTGCCCAGTCGACCGTGACATGTCCGCCAAGTTTTTCGGCTTTGAGCTGCAGCGCATCGTGAATGATTGTGCGCAGCTCTGAACCGGCACGCAAAGGAGCGAGGAGATCAGTTTCAGTGCTGCCAAACAGGCATGTTCGCAGTTTTCCATCGGCTGACAAACGCAGGCGATTGCACTGTGCACAGAAGGGTTCTGTCATTGTTGAGATAAAGCCTATGCGATTGTTCTTTCCCATCAGACTGAAGCTTCGTGCTGTGTCATGAAGATCGTTTGTGCACGGTTGCAGCGGACCAAATCGTTGACTTATCAGTTGTTGAAGTTGGGCAGAGGGAAGTACCATAGAAGCAGACCATTCATTGCCCGGAAATGGCATAAACTCAATAAAGCGAAGCTCCGCGGTATAGGGCGCAGTCCACTCGACGAAGTCAAGAACTTCGTCGTCGTTGATGCCCTTCATTACAACGACATTAATCTTCAGCGAGTAGAACCCTGAGGCGTCTTGAAGACAGTTCTCGATGTTTCTTCGAACCCTGTGAAGATCATCCACACCCGTCAACGCCTTGAAGCGATCAGAGCGCAATGAGTCTATGCTCACATTCAGCGAACGAACAGCGCATCGTCGTAACACGCTATCAAAATTATGGAGCAATGATGCGTTCGTACTCAGGCACAGTTCCACAGGCAGTGCAGAGAGTCCCTCGATAATCTCTGCGGCATCTCGACGCAACAGCGGCTCTCCGCCGGTCAATCGGATTTTTTGTATTCCCATGCTTACAAACTGACCTGCCAGTAGAAGAATCTCCGCGGCGCTCAGACGTGGTCCGCTATGGAACACCGGAAGTAGTGATGATTCTGAGTCCGGGTTTCTCTGTTTATGGTGCTCATGGTCATGCTCGTGCCACTCCGGTGCCGGCAGACAATAACGGCAACGATAGTTACAGCTATCGGTAATCGACAGCCGAAGGTAGGTATGAGGGCGACCAAAGCTGTCCTGCAGCATATCTCGATGGTGGTTCAAATGAAGCAATATCCGCCGTTCGCGTATGAACGAAGATACGCAGTGCATGTGGTATCACTTTCGATCTCTTCATCCAAGATGTGCATCTCCATACGTGATGGCTACGAATACGCTTGTCGGCTTCGGTACTGCACTCGCAGTCAACAGCCACTTCTGCTACTCAATACATAGACATCAAGATCCGTTTATCTCTACACTACCAGAGATCGAACCGGGATTATTGCGAAAAACATCACCTCACCTAGAATGGTAGAACTCTCGTAACTACTATTACGATATATGACATAGAATATATTAAGGATAAATTGGTCCGCAATTTGTTGCCTGATTCAGTACCGAGATTCACGGTGCTTTCGGTGCAAAAGATCTTTTTGGATTTTGTACTTTAAGTCCGAAGTTTGTAAGACGGATTTGCGTTGAAGTCTACCATTTACACTCTCCAAATCCGGATTGGTAGAAGAGAATTGGAGACCACCGGTTGCTTTTTGACAGCTTTTGCCTTCGGCAAACAGAAAATTTTCCTAATGTTCGGATCATGGAAGATGCGAAAATTTGAGAAAAACGGGGAAAAGCCTCCGCGTGTTAAAAAAAGTGAAAAAATATTTTTGATAATAAAGATATCTAGGTCTTTTATTCCCTATATTTGCAGTGGATTCTTGACAACGAAAACGAACGGCAACACAACAGAAGGGGAGAGGCGGATACTTATTTAGGATATGCGCATCTTAATAACCTATTGTTGTGAGAACACTGAAATTGATTGTTGCTGAGCATGAAGTATAGGAACTGGATCTGATGATGACGTTCAGCGACAACATTACAATACATCAACACGAAAGGATAGAGCAATGAGACAGTCTTTTTGGATTAGTGCCCTAATGGTCGTTGTACTGGCGGGTTCTGCAGTGAACGCTGAAAAATACAGCTCCAAGAGCTGCAAGATGAGCGTTGCAGGAACATCAACACTTCACGATTGGTCATGTCCGGCGAGCAAAGTTTCTTCGAACAGCGACCTTACTATTAGCGGCACAGACTTACAAGCGGTAAATAGTTTATGGCTCGAAGTGGAAGTAAAGTCGATCAAGTCTGAGAAGGAAGCCATGGATGAAAAAATCTATGATGCTTTGAAGGCAGACCAGCACCAAAAGATCACGTTTCAATTGTTACGAACCAAGTCCATTGAGCGCAAAGGCAACGACTTTGTCGTGACTGTCAATGGAACAATGACCATAGCGGGAAGTGCTCAGAATGTGGACCTTGTTGCAACCGGTAAAATCCTTGCCAATGGCGATGTACAGTTTTCCGGTACAAAGAAAATGAAGATGACCACTTTTAAAGTTGATCCTCCGACCGCGATGTGGGGAGTTGTTAAGAGTGGTGATGACATCACTGTCAGCTTCGATTTGGTTTTAAAGAAAGGATAGTACCGGTGGATGCCTCATATATAGGCATACATCATACTCGACTTAAAAGTATTACACAGTAAATCAGTTCCCTCATTCCTCAACTTTTTGGAGTATACCATGAAAAAGTTATTGTTTGCGATGCTTGCAGTGTTATTCGGCACTTCAACCCTAAGCGCGCAACTTCCGTCAATACAGAACTGGCGCCCCTATGATATGAACGGGCTCGGTGTATTTGAAGCACCGAAAGACGAAAACACACGCTTCGACGGCTTGAAAGTACGTTTTGGTGCAGGCTTCACGCAACAGTATCAAAACCTTGGTCACAGCAATGTTATTGACACAAATCTTTACAAGCTGAAACCAATTACCGGCGGTTTTGCAACAGCTCAAGCTAACCTTCACATGGACGTTCAACTGGAAGATGGTATTCGTATGCAAGTAACCACATACTTGTCATCACGTCACCATAATGAAGCATGGGTTAAGGGCGGCTACATTCAATTCGATAAACTCGGATTCTTGGGCGTTGATGCGTTGAACAGCATCATGAAGTATGTGACGATTAAAGTTGGTCACATGGAAATCAATTACGGTGATGCACACTTCCGTCGTTCAGATGGTGGCCAAACATTGTACAACTACTTCATGGACAATAACATTGTCGATGCGTATGCTACAGAAATCGGTACAGAAATCTACTTCCGTACCAGTGGTTTCATGGCGATGGTCGGTGCTACCAATGGTGCCATTAAGGGTTCGGTAGATGAATTGACAGCTATCCGAGTCAACGGACAAATCGTTGGCGATGGCGATACTTCAAAGGCTCCTGCAATGTTGTTCAAGCTGGCATATGATACCAAGATTGGTGATAACCTCCGCGTTCGCGCTAGCGGCTCCGGTTACATGGTATCCAGCTCACAAAGCAACACATTGTTCGGTGGCGACCGCACAGGATCAAACTACTGGATGGTTGTTGAGCCGACTGCAGCTACCTATACCGCCAATGCATTCTCCGGTCGTTTGAACCCGGGCTTCAGCGATAAGGTAAGTGCATACATGTTTAATCTCTTTGTAAAGGCTAGTGGCTTGGAAGTGTTCGGTACCTTTGAAACCGCGACCGGTCACAATGCAAGTGACAAAGACGCTGCCGGAAAATCAATCGATCGTTCCTTCACACAAATCGTAGCTGACGCAGTCTATCGTTTCGGTGCTTCAGAAAATGCATTCTTTGGTGTTCGCTACAACATGGTTTCCGGTAACTTCCTCACCGCTACCAGTGCAACGATTCCGAAGCAAACAGTTGACCGTATCGCTATTGCTGCAGGTTGGTACATCACCAACAATGTTAGCCTCAAGGCTGAATATGTCATGCAAAACTATGGTACCGGTTCAAGCGCAACTTTGGTTGCTCCGACCAATGATAAGGATTTCCCGGTACGCGACATTCGCCACGGTGCAAAGTTTAACGGTGTCGTCATCGAAGCAGCAGTAGGTCTCTAAGATCTCCTTTGACGAACAATACCCATCGTAGTTCGTGAGTACTTCACGTAAATCATATAGCCTGCGGACGAATCAACCCGTACGCAGGCTATTTTATTATAGACTCGGAACGCATAGTATGCGAAGTAGATTTGTCCACATAGTTGCTCAGTGCATGACGGCCATCTCCGTCATGCTAGCCCTGAGTTCATTTAGCGATCCCCCGGTTTCAAGCCAAGACGTCAGCTACAGTATCGATCCGGGTTCTAACCTGACAATAGCGGGCACTAGTAACGTGAACAGCTTCACCTGTCTTTGTAACGAGACCTTCCTAAAACGAACGGTTCGTATCACAACCATCGACAGCATTCAGACACTGAAATTCTCCAATGCACTTCTCAAGCTTCCGACGAAGTCTATGGATTGTGCTAACAGCCGAATGAATAGTGATTTATGTGACGCGCTTAAAGCGGACCAATACCCCTACATCGTCATCGAGTTGCATGAAGTGAATCTGCGCTCAGCTGGTGCACGTGTTGCAAAAGGGGAGTGGGTTGACGTGAAGGCTATTGCTAACCTCACCATCACCAACGTCTGCAAGCCGCTCATCATGGACGTTAAAATGAAGAAGATCGCCGGCGATAAGTATCGTTTCGTATGCAGTAAGGATCTAAAAATGACAGACTTCAAAGTTGATCCACCAACGGCACTGTTTGGTCTGATAAAAGTTCACAACGAAATCAAGATCAACCTAGATCTCACAACGACCCTCTACAGCAATTGAGAGCTCTAGATTCTTTTCTCAGCTCGCCCTATACTGCGCCCTAAGCACTATACGATCGTCGTAGCCGACTCGCCCTCCCCTCCCCGAGGCTCAAGAACACAATGCATTACCGGTTTCGCTTAGTTCCGCCTCTGTCTGTGCATCGCCGTCCGGAAAACGAAGGAGCACGGGTACTCTCCTCATGTTCACCCTGCATTGCTCAGTCCAAAGTAGCGGGCGATAATGCTCAGGATGAAAGCTCCACGTACATGCCTCGCCTCGAATGAGTACCGGTGTTGACCTCACTGTCCGAAGACCTAAATGCCGACTAGCTTGTCTGCAATTTTGGCAGAGTGGCCTCAGTATGCTAGCCAAAGGAATGATAAAAGGGTTAAAGAAAGTAGCGCTCAGGGAGACGACGGGTCGCTGCAGATAGCGATCATACTCCGCGCAATGTCAGTGCAACGCTTCGGGAATTCTAGCATGGATCTAGATCACGAAGCTTAGTGAAGGAGGTGTGTCGGAAGCTAAGCTTCCTAATGAAGCGCAGTTTCGTACCTTGTTGGTGACAGGCGTGTGCGCGGCTTTTTGGAGGCTTGGAAACTCAAATCGTGTGGAAAGTTTTCCACAGCCGCAGTCCCGAAAATCGCCCAAACTGGCAAAAACGAGGCGATTTTGCCTTAGTCTGTCAATAGGTAAGTGTTTCTTCGTATTGAACTTAGCAATAAAGTTCGTAGCTTTGAGTCTCTTACAAATCCGAGGAAGACGAAGCTTCGCTTGCGAAGCTTGGAGCTCTTGGACAGCGGGCTTCGGCATGATTCATGCACGAGTCCACGTACTCGAGCTACTCGGCTTGACTGTTTGTTTCACCATGAGAAGGTAGTGTTTGTTACCATCACTCAAACATATTACACGTTTCACACTCGTGCTCGCGTTCGTCTTATTGTTCGACTCGGCACAAATTTTCCCGGCGGGTAAGAGCCTAATCGCTCGCCTCACCACCAGCACGCCGGCGCGGTCCGAAGATCGCCAGATCCTTGACACTTTGTCATGCACCAAGCTATCGGCCTCTTTCAAACAAGAGGGCAAAGCATCGTATTACGCAGACCAATTCCATGGTAGAAGTACCGCCAACGGCGAGAGCTTCGATATGGACGGTTTCACGGCTGCGCACAGAACACTGCCTTTTGGCTCCATCGTTCGCGTCTCCAATCCGGAAAACAACACAGCGATTGTCGTCATGGTTAACGACCGTGGCCCCTTTGTTCACAAGCGTGTCATTGACATGGCTCGTGGTGCTGCTCGTTGTATTGACGTGAGCCTGCAAAAAGTCAACCTCGAAGCCTTCAAGCCCAAGGAATTTGAAGCTGAGGACTCCCACATTGGCTTTTTAGGAACTTCATACGAGCCCTATCGCGTTCAAGCTTCGGCTTTGAAAGTCAGCGATACCCTAGAGTGTTTTAGTGACGCTGTTCGCAAACACCGCATTTTGGCTGCGAAGAGTACCCAAAACGACGTCTTTTTAGTCGTCGCTAAAATCCCGACCTCGAATTCAGCGGATGCGACCACGAAGACTGCCTACCTCATTGCGACACGCAAGGATCCGGGCAATACCTTCGATACAGCAACGCTGCTAACCGAATAAGAATCTCAAAGGTTCATCCGCGATACAGATAAAAAGGCAGATTCCTTAGTTGGAATCTGCCTTTTTTGTGCAATCAAACTGTGTGACGACCGGGCAGTGATCGCTGACGCCTTCCGCTTCCTTTTTCGTCAAGCTTGCGTAGATGTTTACGTTGTGCAGACTAGTTGGATGCCATCGCTTCGAGAGATGCTTGGTCGTGATGATGTGGTCGATGCCAAACCAGTTCGGGTTCTTACAGGAGTGCTGCTCCGCCGTCAGCATCACGACATTGCTGTCGGCTATAAGTTCACCGAGAGTAGGATTTTGCTGACGTTGTACGAAGTCATTGCAATCTCCCAAGACCATCACGTTCTTCTGTCCACTTTGAACCAGGGAATCAATCCATGTGCAGAGCACGTGTATCTGCTCGCGACGGTTCACGTACGATTCCAGCTTCAGCTCTTTTGTGGAGTCGGCTCGCGAAGTGGACTTAAGGTGAACTACCATACAGAGTGCTGTGAATTCTTTCTTTCTGCAGTGAAAGACGAATCCGGCGCGGTTGCGTTCAGGGCGTGTTGCCAGGGGAAGGTAGTCCGAAGTCTCGCTAATTTCTACCCCTTCTTTATAGAGAACACCGACGTTTTGGAGATGTCCTTTCGTTCCTAAATAGTACTTGTACTCCGGAAGGTAGCGCAAGACCCGTTGGAGTGCCGCTACATTCTCGATCTCTTCAATACCGAGTACATCAGCTTCGGTTTGCCGAATGATCGAGGCGACATTCTTGTAATCTTCTTCGCTTCGTGGTTTAACGTCCAATGAATCGCCGTCTCCCAACCACTCCACATTGAAGGTCCCGACCGTGATAACGGTGTCAGAATCCTCCGCTGCGCAAGCAGCTTGACCGAGAAAGCAAATGCTGAGGAGGGAAAGGAGAAAATAGGACTTCATAGGTGCCGCATTTGTATAGGTGTGGTAGAATGTAGTCTTGGGCTGCTTCGGGTGTAGTGTTGAGCACTCGGTCCTCAGGCCTCCTGCTGAATTTCAGGCAGTCTGTCATCTAAGAGCGCTATCTAAGTGCCAATGGCTCGGCAGAGGAGCTCCCGTCTGTAAAAATAACAAAGGCCTCACGCTAGGAAACGTGAAGCCTTGAAAAAGATGACAAACCAATCGTTTGATTTTTCGTTTGAGGACAACAGAGCACTATTCTTAGTGCGATTCACTCGAGAAGGAGGAGCGGAAAGTCGGGACACGCTCATCTGCGTAGCCCGGAAGCGTGACTTTTTGCCCACCGTTTTTAATGGAGCGTTCAGCGGCTTCCAGGATCGCGGTTACATCGCGACCTGCGGTTCCGTCGCAAATTGGTGTATCGCCTGTTTTGATACAGTGAACGAAGTGTTTCACGACTTCTGCCAATGCTTCGGTGTTTGAAATTTGGGGCGCATGCATGTCGCCGGCGCGGTATTGCACACGAAGGTCGTACTCACCATCCTTGGAATTGACGTCGACACCCTTATCGTAAATACGCACTTTCTCGCTTGTCTGCATATCATCGTAGTAGATCATCTTGTCGGATCCACCCACGCAGATTGTACGGATTTTTACCGGAGACAGCCAGTTAACATGGAAATGAGCCATGATGTGCTCATCGTAGAAGACTGACAAATAGGCAATGTCTTCGTGATCATAATAGTGCTTCATTCCGGTTGCCGAAACGGCGATAGGACGTGAATTCACGAGGTAGTTAAGAATGGAGATATCGTGCGGAGCAAGATCCCACATTACATTGACGTCAGGTTGGAACAAACCAAGGTTAGCACGTACGGAATCGAAGTACAATACGTCGCCGATAGCGCCGCTGTCAATCAAGTCCTTCATCTTTTTGACGGCTCCCGTGAACAAAAAGGTGTGGTCGACCATCAATGTCAGCTTGAGTTCGGCTGCAATGGTCACCAAGTCTTGTGCTTGCTGAGACGTACGCGTAAAGGGCTTCTCCATAAGAACATGCTTGCCGTTCTCTAAGGCTTTGCGAGCGAGGTCGTAGTGTGTGTAAACAGGGGTGGCGATGACCACTGCTGAGATAGACGGATCGTTAAAGACTTTTTGCGAATCTGTTTCAGGGATCACTCCCGGAAACTTCGCAACGCACGAAGCCAATCGATCCTTATTCGCGTCACACACGGTAACACTGCCGATTTCTTTGTTTGCGAGAAGATTACGAACGAGGTTAGGACCCCAATAGCCTAGACCAATCACGGCAACATTCATGACTACTTCCTTGTAAAATGAATAGCGTTTGTCATAGTAGTATCGTCGTGGAACGACGAACAGTTGAATACTCAGCGAGAATGATATCTCGAAGACTCATTCATCAAAGGACGTGCCAGTAATCGAAAGCTATGAATGTCGCTGTCGGTAGGGTCGTGCTTGGAGCGGAAAGACAGTGTTTATGAGACGTTTCACCTATTGTAGGGCTCTGCTCTACACAGGCAACCAAGCTACGCTTGTGGAGGTGTGGCTGTCTAGTTGGGAAGGCTACGAACGACTCGGAAGCCTATGCCGTAGTTCCGCAACTCGGGTTTCTTGTTAATTCTGCGTCCGGGTATTCTAATATCAATAGTGCCGCTAAAAGCGTTGCCTCCGCGAGCAACCTTCATGCCGGCTAGGTTCTTCTCCGAATTCGCAGGGTCATCTGAGCCTGATCGCTGATAAAAGGTTCCATCGAACCAGTCCCAGGTCCATTCCGCAACATTTCCAACGATGTCGTACAGACCTAGGGAGTTTGGAGCTTTTAATCCACAAGGATGGGTGCTTCCGCCCGAATTCAAACAATACCAAGCGATCTCATCAACAACGCCTTCCAAGGTGTCGCCACTGAGACACTCCGCAAAGGAGCGCTGTTCTGCTCCGTTGTAAAAGTTGGTCGTGGTACCGGCACGTGCAAAGTACTCCCATTCCGCTTCCGTGGGTAGACGATAGCCATCGGCAGAGAAAAAGCATTGCACGGTATCACCGCGAATGGAGTAGGCAGGTGTGAAACCACTGCGAATGGATAAACGATTGCAAAAGTCAACAGCCTCATACCATGTAACCGATTCCGCCGGAAGGGAATCACCCTGAAACCATGCCGGACACGTTGACATGATGCTATTCCACTCTGCCTGGTTGAGTTCGTATTGAGAGACCAAGAGTGGCCGCGTAATGCGAACGCTGTGCTGCGGCAGCTCGCTCGGATCGATCAATCTGTTTGATCCCATACTGAAGCTGCCCGCTGCCACTCGCACCATTTTAGGACTCGGAAAAGTGTCTCGGATATTCACAAGCAGTGTAGATCGTGCACGTTCAGTGTCGTCGTTAGCATCTAAGACGCGCAGCATTACTGCAAACAAACCGACGCTTGAAAAGCTATGCCTCGCGACAGCAGAGTCACCGGATCGAACACGTGTGCCGTCGTCGAAAATCCACTCATATCGTACCGGTATCGTTAGTCGCGAGTGCGTGCCTTGAAATCTGTACTCGACATTTGGCTTACCCTCGGTTCCACCATCAAGATTTGCGCTCAGTCGCAGAGATCGCACGTTGTGGAGCTCAACGGGATCCGTTATTGTACAACTCATCATCGTCGCACAGAATAGTACTGTACTAAACACTCTAAGCATGCTGCGGAGTTGCTTCACATGTTGGGTGATGATGCGCATTGCACTACGGTACCGTTTACTAGATGACTTAAAAAGTTGCTTAGGCTCTCCACGTGTCTGCACAGGGATAAAGCTCGACCCTACCATCCAAAAATTACGATACGGCACGTCAACCACAGCGGGGAATTCGAGACAAGCTTTCGTGGTATACACGCGGCCATGAGCGACTACTTAAAACTGCGTCTTGCCATCGTGTTTCTCCTGGCTTAGAGGCTCTTCCTTGCATCCATTCTTCATGCCGAGTTGCGCAAGGTGAAAAAAAAGCACCGAGCGAAGCTCGGTGCTTGATAAAAAGACTCTGTTTGGACCTGCCCGGTACTGAGCAATTGATTGTGCGCCGTATCACGCAAAGGAACGCACTCTATTCCTCTGCTATCGTAGAACCGTAATTCCTTGTTCCAATACTTGTCTGCCGGCGCGAACGATGCAGAAGTAGCTGCCACTTTGTTCGATGGTGGCAGGGATCGAGTACTGTCCCGGCAGCAGCCAACCTTTGTGCACACTGAGAACAGATTGACCCCTGGTGTTGAAGATGTCAATACGTATATCGGAAGCTTGCGCCAGTTCAAAGCTCAATGTGACCTCACCACTCGTGCTTGGGTTAGGACTGACCCGAAGTGCTGAGTTACCCATGCCATCAAACACATCTTTGACACCTGTTTCGTGACGAATAATGACCTTCGAGGGAGATATAGTCTCATTGTCACGCAATTGCAGAATGGAGCGCATGTCGTCTTCGCTGGTCATAAACCAGTTTTGTAGGACAGCCGCGTAGACAGTGCGGTAATCATTTTGATACACCACGTCACCGTCTTTATCGACGCCACTGAGATCCGGTGCATTGCCATAGCGAGAGGATTGCACATTGTATCCATCGCCAAACACAAACTGCACACCGGCTGCACCGTGATCTGTACCACGTGAGCCGTTTTCATAAGGGCGACGTCCAAACTCTGAAACGGTCATTCCAACAACTCGCTTCGCGAACTGTTGTTGTTCTGCATCGTGCATAAACATGGCGATACCGTTTGCCAGTTGAGCGAGAAGGGAAGGGTGCCCGCCTTGTGTGACATCGGGTGACTCTTGTTGTTGCACGTGAGTGTCGAAACCGCTCATGCTGAGCATGTACACTTTAGATTTCAACCCTCCGGAGATCAAGCGAGCCACGAGTCCAAGCTGCGCTGCCAGACCACTCTTGCCGTACGCAACTTTGTTTACTCCTTTGTTGTAAGCATCCAAAACAATCTGTGAGTATGAGTCGCTTTGTTTGGCGATAGAGCGAATAAAGTTGAACTCATCAGCGTAGGCCGTGCCGTCGTTGACAGGATCTTCATCCGGGCTCAGGCCTTGTCCAAGTTCAAAGAACTTTTGGGGATCGGTGAGCGCTATACCCATGTCGCCCTTCTTCGATTGAAACAGCAACGACAAGCTTCCGCCAATCTGCACACATAGAGGATGTGCCGGCAGCGTATTCGGAAAATCGGGAAGCGCCTTCTCAAAATAACGGGCGATCCATCCATCGTCGAGACGGACCGAGTCGTTTGCCGGATTGATTCCGGAGAGCCAGATATCAGTCGATCGGAAGTGGGATAGGTTCGGTTGTTCATAGCCCACATCTTGGATGACGGCAAGGCGACCACTCATCATGAGTTCTCCGAAGCCACCATTAGCGCCCGGTTTGCCGGTAGACGCTTGGTAGGCATTCTTAACGAGTGATGGATGGAAGTACATATCTGTACTCAGGTACTGCCAAGCTTGATTGGGGGGCACGTTAATGGTCGGGCGAATCTTGTAATAGGTATCGTTGGCAATTGGGATAACCGTGTTGAGGGCATCGTTGCCGCCAAAGAGTTGAATGACAATGAGGATGTTGTCGTTCGAATCCAACACGTCCGGCGCGAAGGAAAAAATCGGAGAGTTTGCGCGAACGTTTATTCCTGCAATGAGTTGAGGTGTTGCAGCTGCCAGAGTAGTGGCAGCAACGCTGTGCTTAAGAAAACTGCGACGTTTCATGGAATTTCTTTCGTAATTGTTTGTGTTCTTCTTCTGTGAGTGAGACCAAGCCTAGCACAAGTGAAAATCCGGTGCCTTGATCATGGCACTGAGAAGAGAGCGAATACGAACACCACAAGTAGCGGCATTGCTTACAATGCCATTCCACTCGTAGTCCTTTCCACCTGCCAAGAGCGTAGCGACGTACGCATCTTTGCGTTTTTGAACAATGTCTTTGGGTAAGAGGAAGGCACAGAGATTGTCAACAAACTTGTACACATCGTTGTTGTCAGCGATCTGCTGTACAAACTTCTGAACATCAGTGTCGCTCATTGATGTAATGATGTCACGTCCAAATTTTAAACGCAAAGGATAACTCTTTGTATTTACCCAATTGCGGTAGCCCGGCCATCCGGCCACGTTCGGCGGATCCATGAGGTCCTGCTCCATCGTTCGCATACTTGCTTTGGTAACATCGGAGCTCGATGCGGTGTTTGTGGGAAGCGCGACACCAAGTTGACGTGCCAGGCCAACAGCAAACTCGGCGGGTGTTTTAATCTGCACTCCACGATTTGCAGCATCATAAAAATGAGCACTTGAAAGCAGGGCCCGAAGCAGAGGTTTTACATCATAGTTGTTCTGTTGGAAGATGCCACGCATTTCTGCAATCACAGCATCGTCGGAAGCACTCGGATTTGAATAGACGAAGTAGCGGTAAAGTTTGCGACTTATGAAGTTGGCAATGGCATCGCTACGATAGTTGAAGAGAATATTGATGATGCCGCGGACTTCTTCATTTCGTACTTGAAACTCGGTGTTGTCCGCGTCTGCACGAGCCGCTATTGTTTGCGCCATGAATTGCTTAGCCTGCACGTCGTGATCTTTGGGCTCAAAGAACGAATTGAATATCCCGTTCTTCGCGGGCGCATCTGAGAACACAGCCGCCTTCCAGCCCGTGAGAACGCGAGCTGCGTTCTTTACATCGCCTTCGGTATACTGTCCGATTCCGCACGAAAAGAGCTCCATCATCTCACGAGCATAATTCTCGTTGGCTGTTCCTTTCACATTGAGGACACCGCCGAGATAGAGCAACATTGCGCAATCGAGGCTAACAGTTTCCAGAAAGTTCTTGAAGTTGGACAGACGATTTTGACGCAGCATCACGTTTTGATGATACAAGGCTTGGGGTGGGATGAAGCCCTGATCATAGGTATACTCGCTCGTGAAGTGTCCGCTCCAAAAGAGTGTCAGTTTTTCACGAAGGACTCCGCTCTCGCTGCGCATTTGCTCAGCCCACCAAAGTTGGAGTTGGGCAAAATTCGTATTCCACTTTCCTTCCAACGCCCCGCGCGAGATGATATCGAGGTATGCAGGGTTTTCGTCTGCGATGTCAACCCACGCCCCCGGTGTGGACGAGGCTGCTTCGTTTCCTGTACCCAGGATTGCGTCTGCTGCCTCAGTTGCCGATTTTCCAACCAGTGCCGTAGCGGCACTCATGGTTGGTGCAAAGCTCATTCGACGCAATACGTGAAAGGCATCATTCAGTGTCAATGGCGTTGCATAGGCTTCCAAGCCGGAAGCGATATGCGCTCGTTCGGAACCTTCGGGCTGGTCGGCACGAAAAGTGCTCCCCTGGGTGAGCAGGTTGAAGAAACTTCGACGGTGCATAAAACCTCCTAGTGATAATGGTTCATGCAGCCTTCGGCTGCATGCTATGGCTTCGTAATTGGTGTTTGAACCACGATGGACACGGTCCGACAGTAATATCGTCCTTCAGGCAATGAGTTGTCGTACTTCAACTGCGATGCTCCAATGCCTTCGCATTTCTGTATACGAGCAGCTGCATTGAGTGTGAGCAAGAAGTTCTTGGCCTCATCCGCTCTACTCTGCGACAGAGTCTTATTATACTTTTGCTCACCCAAACGATCGGTACTTCCTGTAATACTCACTTGCGAATTCTCCTTCATGGCATCCTTGATGAAGGTTTGCATCATGGTACGATTCGTCTGGTTGATATCGGAACGATCGAAGTCGAAAACGATGAGACTGAGTCGGCTGAGCTCAAATTGATTCAGTGACTTGACAATTGGAAAGCGACACGAGGCACTAACGGTCGATCCATCGAGCTGCAAGACATCAAGACGTCCATCGACACTGTCCTGCGCTGCGATTTCACGTCCGATAGCTACCAACACGCTTGAGTCAACGCTGAATGGGATGGTTGAAGGCAACGTACCGCCTCCCGACAATCGGGAAACCTGAGAGTTCTTTCGCATTGATGCGTCCCAGTTTTGCGCCTGTTCGGGACGCAGTGCTTTCACTGCAAACACTTGTTTAGACTGAACCGGAGTGTATTCCATAAATCGGGCGTGAACCACGGGCGCTAACAACGCAGACTCACTTGATTGGAGTTCTACGCGACGATTCTCTTCCAAGCCTTCGAAATACTGCGGGTTCGACGCCAACTGCGGTATGTCCTGAACTGAAGTCCGAAGTCGCGACTCATCGATATTCCAGATCGACGTCAAGTAGTTCTTTACCGAGGCTGCTCGTGCTTCGGCAAGAACGCGACGCTGACCTAGGTTGTTAAGCTCACGACCATCACTGGTCCCAATGATATTCAGCGTTGCATCGGGGTGTTCAAGCATACGCTTGGCAATGATATCCAATACGTGGTAGTAAATCGCCAGGGTGTTTTTCACAAGTTTCTTCTCATGAAACTGCGTAGGGTCAACCGCAGCCAGATAGCGTTCTCGGAGAACACTTGAGCTGCTGTCGAAGAAGATATATGGTAGCAACGGATAGGTTTCGGTTACTACGGTTTCTTGGACTTCCAATGGATTTGTCTGGAACGCTTCAATGATCAGCGGTTTAGGTGCAGCACTTACAACCGGCGTGGGTTCTGTTTTCACAGGTGGAGGTGGCTCGGGCGCCGGCGGCTTCGGCTCGTCTTCAACAGCTCCATAGCGAATATTGACGGCTGCATAAAACGAAGACACACGCCAATCTTGGTCGCTCAATACCGAGTTGAGACCACGGCGGTAGCCCGCTTCGACGTCGAAAAAAGTCGAGCGACTGAGTTGCAATTCGTAGCCCACGGCGGCATTGATTCCGAATGCTGTTCCGGCTTCGATGAGTGTTCCGGTGCTGATGATGTGCTTGAGTGTTCCATCAGGAAACAGACGTGTCCTCGGTTGAATAACTTCTTCCGTTTGTTCGTAGCGGGTGCCGAAAATAGGGTCACCGGCATCGGCGGAAGCTCGCACATACATTGGAATGTCCAAACCAATGGCCTCAAAGGGATTCAGGCGCACGCCTAGGTCGATGCTAAGATAGCGCAGACTTGCGGTGAAGACGTTTTCTCGGATATAGGGTACATCATATCCCAGCTGATCATCGTAGGCGCGCAATCCGTTGTCGCTTTGCATAGTCAGCGTTGCCGGACGTTCTGAAAACAGCAGGCGAGCAGAGGCCTGGAAATAGGGCAGAATCGGATACTCGTAGGTCAAGCCGGCGAACAAACCAAGCGCATCACCGTTGCTGAATTGTCCACACACGGAAGAACCGGGATACACATCCAGGGTCGTCTTATTTGATAAGAGATGCATTCCGGCGATTACGCCATAGTAGTTTTCCGGACCACGTGTCGACGGTGTTTCTACATCTTGTGCGCACAGAATAGTCGTCTGAATGAGCAGCACAAGTACGCTAAGATAACTTAAGCTATGAAGGAGAACTCTGCGCGTCATTCGTGTGGAGGTGGAAACTCGGTGAAGGTGAAAGCGCTCTGCTGCTGAATAGTCGTTATCGAGTGAGACCGCTGGTTGAAATATAGGTACTACAAGCGGTTTTCTCCAGCTATTTTTGATATGCAGATCAAATTGTTTTGAATGCGTAAGACAGACTCCGTCAAGTAGCTAAGACAGTGTCTGACCTAGGACCGTCAAGCCACGTCTACGTGTCTTTTTCAGCCTTCGTGAAAGCCCCTGCGCTACGAGCAATCACACGCTTAGTCGGGGGCTTCAATCGTAGGTAGAGCTCGTCTTAGGATCGAAGCGGCAGGCTCGTTTTCCCCAACTTTATGAACGGCGCTTATGCTGCCGGCCATCGAAGTGACAGGACTGCTCGATCTGCAGACTGACGCAGACTCAATGATCTTGATTCATGCTTAAGAGAAACGTCGGTTCTTGACTCGGAGTCTTTTGAGCGCGACCTGTACGTATGGAGTCTCTACAACGTTGTTCTGCACCAATCCGCAGAGTAACACGTTTCGATGCCAAGTGTGAGGGAAGCGTGTCTGTTACATTGTAGTACACAACGGAGCCGTCAACTCAACTCCATATAGCATTGCAGAGCGGACGCAAACGATTCACCACTTAGACTACCTATGAACATAGCACTTGTGACCGGAGCCAATAAGGGTATTGGACTACAGCTTTCGCGAGAATTGGGACAGCGATCCTTTCATGTTTTGATGGGGGCACGTGATAAAGGACGTGGAATGAGCGCTGCACAAGAGCTAAGGGATGAAAGTTTGTCCGTTGAATTTGTTGAGCTCGACATGGAACAGCCGGCACATTTTCGTCGTGTAACCTCTCTCATCGCTGAACGTTTTGGCAAACTCGATGTGCTCATCAACAATGCGGGTGTGCAGATTGAATCTGATGAGTGGAACGTAAACACCTGCACGGATATCTCGATGGAAGTGCTTCGTCGGACCATGGATATCAACTTCTTTGGTATGGTTGAACTCACACAACAGCTTTTACCCTTGCTCAAAGCCGCTCCTGCGGCACGCATCGTCAATGTGAGTAGTATTCTTGGCTCACTCCGTATGCAGGCAACCCCGGGTTCCAATACGTGGTCCACAAAAACATTTGCGTACAACACGTCCAAAGCGGCTGTTAACAGCTTCACGATTCATCTGGCGCATGCCTTGCGCGACACCGCAATCAAGGTGAATTCAGCACATCCGGGCTGGGTTAAAACCGATATGGGAGGTAAGGGCGCAAGTTTAAGTCTCGAAAAAGGTGCATACACACCCTTAAAACTCGCCTTGATTGATGAGACCGGTCCCACGGGCAGCTACATGTTCGAAGATAAAATCTTAGACTGGTAGATTCGTTGTATGTGCATGTGCGCGCTTCATGCATAGTAAACGGCAAGAGAAGCACTACTGAAACGGCGTTTCGGGTTATGACGTTGAGCAACGTCTTAGATTCTATCTTTATTAGGCCACCGATTTTTGTTTTCATGATGACCGGATTTCTTTTGCACGCTGTTCTCTTGGTTCTGGGCATTAGCTATGCTTCGTGTCAGTCACGATCCGGGGAGCGGACAGAAGGAACTGCGCAAAAAAACGATAGCGCCAGGGCCGCAACGGAAGTCGAACATTCGAACAAGCATATGAATATGAACAGCGACTACACAGTGCATCTAAGCGATCAGGAATACAGAGTACTGGCTGAAAAGGCGACCGATCGACCGGGCAACGGTGGGTATACCGACCTCTTTGAAGAGGGCGTGTACCACTGTCGCGCTTGCGGCACTGCCTTGTATAGCTCTTCAACAAAGTTTCACTCGGGTTGTGGTTGGCCGAGTTTCGACGCAGAACTGCCCGGTGCTGTTGAACGACATGTCGATCGGAGTGTCGGCATGGTTCGCACTGAAATCGTCTGCGCGACCTGCGGAGGCCATCTTGGACATGTTTTCGAAGGCGAACATTTTACGTCAACCAACACACGACACTGTGTCAATACTTCTTCGCTCATATTTCATCCGAAGATCACGCAAAGCTTGATCTTAGCCGGGTTGGATGTAGACCAGGCTCAGTTTGAATTTCAGGTTCTCCCGGGTGTCTTGCAGACCGAGATAGGACTTGCGTCCCTCAAAAATGAGAGCGCAAAGCAGTCGGCGATCAAAGTCGTATTGGATCCGCGTTTGCTTAATGCAGAAGCTTTTGCTTCAAAGTTGTCGGATCTCAAACAGAACGGTCGTCTGAACGTTTCAACTCTTCAAAGCTATGCTACAGAGGCAGTTGCAGAGTTTCTACGTGGGCTGAGCGCTCGCTCTGTGTCCTGCACTACGAACGCGGAGGCTGACTTTCAGCCCTCGTCTATGCAAGAGCAGCACAAGAAGCTACGAGCATCCAGACCGGCTTCCCGTTAAAGTGCTCTGCCGCGACTCTCAGCTCTGAAACTTTTGAGTTTGATCATGGGTCAGATTCCCGGCGCTCATACGTGTTAACTGAAAATTTCGTTGATTGAGGCAGTGCCGATTCGGGCGCGTAAAGGGGCGGAGACGTTCCAAACCCGACAATGCGATGTACTAAACCAATTGATCTGTTATGTCACTACGAACAAACTTTCTTCCCCTCATCCTCTTCGTCTTGGCTCTACAAGCTTTAGATGCCCAAAACCTCTACACGATCTCCCGGAAGATTCCGATGGGAGGAAATGAATTTTGGGATCATTTGGCAGTCGATGAACAAAACGACCGTTTGCTTGTGACGCATGGCACGATGCTGCAATCTCTCGATCTTGACAAGGGTCGCGTGGTGGACTCCATCAGTGGCTTGAATGGAGCTCATTCGATAGCATTAGCCCCCGATCTTAATAAGGGCTTCGTAACCAATGGTCGTTCGAATACAGTCACCGTGTTCGATCTCAGTACCTACGCTGTGCTTGCAACTATTCAGCTTAGCGGTAATGACCCCGATGCCCTTGTTTACGACAAAGCAACGCAGTTTGTCTTTGTCATGAATGCAAAGAGCGCATCAGCCTCCATTATCCGTGCTGCTTCAAATGAGATCGCCAAAGACATACCGCTACCAGGTAAGCCCTCGCATGCGGTCAACGACGGAAAGGGATCCATTTATGTCAGTATTGAAGATAAAAGTGAGATCGCCGTTATCAGTACCAAATCGCTCAAAGTAGAGCGAACATTCGCTGTTGCCCCCGGAGAAAATCCCGGCGGGTTGGCAATCGACGTGTTTAACAATAGGCTCTACGTTGGCTGTGCCAACAGACTCTTTCTTGCCGTGGATTCACGAAGCGGGAAGATCGTAGCAAAAGTCACTATCGCAGAATTTGTCGACGATCTTGCCTTCGATCCTGTGGCCTCAAAGGTTTTTTGCGCCTCCCACTATGGAACCATGAGTATCGTGGATGTTATCGACGAAAACAGCTACAAGCTTTTTCAAACGATGGCAACTACCCGGGAAGCTCATGCCTGCGTTTACCACCCCAAACGTCACACAGTCTACACCTCCGCAGCCGAGCACGTGTATCCGGCAGTGACAGGGGAGCAAGTGCATCCCAAACCCGTTCCCAAGCCTAACAGTTTCTCTGTTTACGAAGTAATCCAAAAGAAGTAAATCCCGAATGCCGGCCGGCGCGCAGCGCTGGCTAAAAAAGAAGAAGCTAAAAAAGCGCTGTGTTCCTAGGCTCCTTCTCTGCGCTGAGGAGGTAGTACTTCACCCCGGCGGGTGTTTGACGGGCCTTGCAACAATATTTCCAAGAGGCGCTCGTTCATCAAAATCACATGTTTTTCGTGCCTACAAGTCCTTAATTGACTAAATTTGAGTTCGACATCCTATGTCGCCGTACATACGCTGTTTGAACTTTCTCATCGAGGTTGTATCGTCACAACTGCTACTTTTTCGTGAGCACGATGCTCACACTTAAGTCATTGAAGTGAATCGTGGAACGCCACTCGCCGCGAATGCGTGAACGCGCTCGTGTGCGAGGTGGAGCAGGACGTGTTCCCGTAGCATGAAAACGTATGACCTCAGTCCGATCCGTCATAGGCCGTCTTTTGGTATGTTGTGCGCTGAGCGCACAACTGTTTGCCTACGTGCCCGCTCCTGCGGGCGATAGTTCACGAGCCTCCCTTAGCACCCCAACACCTTCTGTTGTTTACGATTATTCCGGAGCCAAGTTTGGAAAGAACGTTCCCTTACCAAAAGGCTTGCAGATTTTGCGTTCGCTGGATTCATCAGGAACGCGCATCGACATCGTGCAGAGAATCGACAATGTGGAAGTTGGTGTACCCACGAGCATTTCGCTCGACGACTATTTGGCTCAGCGCCGCAAACAAATCAACCAGCGCTTGTGGGATTCGCTCGTAACGGTTTATGATCTGAAGAAGTCAATGAGCGGGGATCAGCTCTCGAAGCTTTTGTCTCAAGCAACCAACATTGCGATCCCTATCCCGCCCAATCCACTTACCGGCTTATTCGGCAAGCCTGAGATTTCCATCAACGTCAATGGCGAAGTGACCATGCGCGGTGGCTGGCGTTGGGAGAATCAGAACTTAGGAACCTCGAGTGTGTTTGGACAAAGTCAGAGCTCACCGATCTTCACGCAGGATATTCAGATTAACGTTAGTGCAAAAATTGGCGACAAGCTCAAATTGGGAACGGATTGGAGTACACGTCGTCAATTCGAGTTCGACAACAAATTCAAGATCGGATACGACGGTTATGACGATGACATTATCAAGAAAGTAGAAGTCGGAAACGTACAGTTGCAGTCACCGTCATCGTTTATCAATGGTTCGCAAGCATTGTTCGGAATTCGAGCGGACTTTCAGTTTGGTCCACTGTTCTTGAAAACCATCGCTTCGCAAAAACGTGGTGAGCGCAAGTTTGTCAATGTCAACGGCGGAACGTCTCGAACCTTCTTTGCCCTGCACGCTTACGATTACGCACAAAATCACTTCTTCCTGGATACAGCATACAAGCCACTCTACAAAGAATACTGGAAGGGTGCCATACCGGTAACTCCGAATGCCGGAGGCTTGCTGGTGAAAGACGTAGAAGTCTATGAGAGTACCGCTGATACAAAGGAGCAAGCTTTGAGCGGTGTGAGTGTTGTAGCCTATGACACGCTCAGCCCGGTGCGCTATCGTTCAGGTCAGCGCTATCCTGCCTCGATGAAGAATCCGACCATTATTGAGTCCGGTCATGTGATGAAAGGACGCTTTGTTAAGCTGGAGCGCGGACGGTATGAATATGATATGACCTTGGGTACTGTAACCATTACGAACATGCGACGTGATCGGTCCTACGCCGTTGCCTACGTCACACAAGGTCCACTGGCCGATACAAGCGACGATCTCTACCACGGAACCACATCGTTGAGTACCGCAGCCGGCGATACGGCAATTCTCAAGTTGATTTACGTACCAAATCTGCAACCCGGATTCAAGAATCTATGGGCGCGTCAGATGCGGAATATCTACTTCATTAACGCAACCAACGTCAACACCACCGACGCCAAAATCAACGTCTTCTATCTGCGTACGAACAATGACTCCACCGATGTGATGGAGGGTAGTACCGAAAAGATTGTGACAGCTCTACGCGTCGATCAAGTGAACAACGGTACGGGCTCCGTACCCGGCGATGGGGTATTCGACTTTTCAACCGGCGTGCAGCCTCAAGCAACAAGCACTAACACAGGAATCAACACTCCCTCAAGTTCTCAAGCCAGCTCATCCTACAGTGGGAGTCCCTTTTTCAATGCGCAAAAGGGAGAGATCGTTTTTCCGTCACTGGAGCCCTTCCGCGAAGCGCTTGACAGTGCCTTTGCACGCTACGGACAAATCAACAACGCCAAGCAGTACTACTATGCGTCGGTCTACGACAATCAAGTTGAATTGGCGAAGCAACAGACAGCATATGACCGTTGGCTCATTGTGGGAAATGTGCAAGGACAAAACGGCGGACGCATCACATTGGGTTTCAACGTAGCACCCGGTTCTGTTGTCGTACGCTTGGATGGCCGCCAGCTGCGCGAGAACGACGACTATACGGTTGAGTATGTAAGTGGTGTGTTGACGTTACGTAGCGCGCAAGCTCAGGCTGCCGGAGCGAACTTGACCGTAGAATATGAGTCGAACGACATCATGAACGTTACGACAAAGACCTTGGCAGGTGTTCGCGCTGACATGAGTTTGTTCCGCAACAGAAATCTCAACATCACAGCCGGTAGTACCTACATGTATTACAATCAAGCCGCGATTATCGACCGCGTGCGCGTTGGAGAGGAACCGGTTGCGAATCAGATGCTGGGCTTTGATTTGGCATTACAGTGGAAAGCCGACTGGCTAACCCGAATGCTGAATGCATTGCCGTTCTATGATACAAAAGAACAGTCACTTGTAAACCTTAAAGCGGAATGGGCCATGCAAATGCCCAACCCGAACAAACGCACATCAGAGGTTCCGGACGATCACGGTGCGTCGGTGGCGTACATCGATGATTTTGAATCGGCGCAGAGAAACATACCCTTGGGTTTGTCGGCGGTACAGTGGACACATTGTTCGCCTCCCGCAGACAGCACTATAGATCTTAGTCCGGAATCTCGAGCGTTGTTCCGAGCCCGCACACAGTGGTGGCAGTATTTTATCGGACGCATTGATGTGACCGATCCATATCCACGTCGCTCCGTTCAGGCAGGTCACAGCAAGTTGTCGGCGATCTACATTGACTTCAATCCGGATGTCCGTGGTATCTACAACAAGAACACGAATTTCATCGACGCGCAAAATCCACGATGGGATAGCGTGCAGGCAGATCCTTGGCAACTAAAACCCGCAAATCGAAGCAAGATTTGGGGCGGATTCCAACGACTGCTCTCATCGTTCAACTCGAACTTCGACTTGGAGAATATCGACTACGTCGAAATCATGATGAAGATCGATGAACAAGAACGTGGAAATACCAAGATGTACATCGACCTCGGACAAGTCAGTGAGGATGTTATCCCAAATCAAACGCTGAACACCGAGGACGGTTTTACTTCGGGTGCACCGATTCCGAACAATCGGATTGACCCGGGCGAAGACTTGGGTATTGACCAGTGGGACAACACCGCCGAGCAAAAGAATATGCCCTATCCTTTGAGCTTGGAAAGTGATCCGTCGCGTGATGATTATAACTTCGACTTTAGCAAGGACGACAACAGTCGCGACGCCACGGACTTCATCAAGTATAATAACTATGAAGGTAATGCCGCTCAATCTGAGGCAGGACAGTTTCCGGATACTGAAGTGCTGAACAAGCAAAACGGACAGAACATCTCGCTTGACGATAGTTATTTCTCGTACGAAGTCAATCTCGATCCCGGTCAAGACAATCCGCAAGTGGTGGGTGAGGGACGAAATGGTTGGAGATTGTACCGTATTCCGCTGCGCGGCGATAAGCGCGTAATCGGAAATCCGCTCTTCTCAAACATTCAGTATCTGCGCGTGTGGTTTAAGGGTGGAAAGTTCAAAGCGGAGATCGTTGATTGGCGTTTTGCCGGATCACAGTGGCAACGGATTAACTATGCCAGCGTTGCCAACAGTGCGAATGCGGTTGACAACACCTTGCGTGTCAGTTTTGCAAATGTTGAAGAGAACGACGGTCCGCCGGATTACTACACTATGCCTCCCGGTGTTCAAGCGCCTTTGCAGTTGGCGAACCCGGACCCACAAAACGCGAGCCGTTTGAATGAGCAGTCGCTCTCGATCGGTGTCGACAATCTGTTGTGTGGCGACGAGCGCGCAGCAACACGTTACTTTCGTTCATTTGATTTCTTCAACTATCGACGCTTGAAGTTCTTTGTGAAGGGTATCGGGGGACAAGACTACATCCCACCGGATTCTTCCTCATTGACTGCTGCCGATACGAATCTTCCGCAGTTCTTCATTCGCTTTGGTACCGACTCTGCAAACTATTACGAGTATCGTGCACCGTTGGTTCGCCAGTGGCGTGGAGTTGATATCGACTTGCGTCAACTAACGGCTATCAAACAGCAGCGCGACAGTATCAATCAGTTCTTACGCATGGTGTTTCCGGTATTGGGTGAGGCCAATGCCCGCTATGCCATCCAAGGAAATCCAACGCTTACGCGCACGCAGTACTTCGCACTCGGCTTGTCAAATCCTGCCGGGCGATGTCCGAACTCTCTCAGTACCACCATGTGGGTCGATGAGTTGCGTGTTATCGAAGCGGAGGCTTCGAAAGGATACGGAGAAACAGGTACAGCTGACTTCAAGTTTGCAGACCTCGGAACGCTTAATGCCAGTTACATCCACACCGACCCCTTCTTCCATCGCTTAGAGGAACGATTTGGAACGCGTGAAGACACAAAGAGCTTCAGTGTTACGGCAGACGCGGGCTTGGAGAAGTTTCTTCCCAAGAGCATGAAGGAGGCGCGCATCCCTGTGCACTTCTCGCGTATTACCAAAGCAATTGATCCACTTTACTTGCCACAGAATGACGTGAATGTCGATTCCGCCGCTGCTGTTGTGTACAGACAGCAAGTTGACAGCGGACGCACACAACAGGAAGCTCAGGCAGCATCGGATTACATTCGCCAGCGCTCACGTACACGCAGAGAGCAAACAAACTTCAGCATCATGGGCTTTAAGTTTGGACTGCCAAGTACTGCGTGGTACATACGAGAAACGCTCAACCGCTTGGTTCTTGGATTTAGTTATACGCAAGAAGCCGAACAATCGCCGGTGGTACAAGAGCGCTTCCGCTGGCAGTGGGATCTCACGGCGAACTATGCTGTCACACTTCCTCCGCTTCTGACGGTCAAAACCGGTAGCTGGATGGAAGGCTTGCCATTGCTTTCGGCATACAAAGATTGGAAACTGAACTTCTTGCCGCAGACACTCACACTCAGCTCTCGATTGTCACGTTCGCGTATCACGGAGCAATCCTGGTTCATCGACTATCCGAATGCACCGCAGCGACTCTTTAACGCCACGAATTCCATGGTGCTTGGATGGAAGCTTAGCGAAGGTGGCTTGTTGTCTCCTGCTATTGACTATTCCGTGAATGCCGGATCAACACTGGTTCCTCTTGAACTTGATAGTTTGGGACATCAATTGACCGGTTCCGAAGTGGCTAAAAAGATGGTCTTTTCGAACAGTCGTCTCGTGGACTTCGGTACGCCGAATAATTTAAGTCAGAGCTTTGTGATGAACGTTCGTCCTCGCTTGCCTGAAATAGCAAACATTAATCGCTACTTCGACGCCAGTGGAACGTTCAGCACCACGTACATTTGGCTGGACCCACTTCAGAATGATCCTAGCATTCGCGATGTATCAAAGCGCGCATCGACATCGAATTCCATACGCATGAATACCTCGCTAAGGTTGCGTGCGCTCACGAATTCATGGTTTGGTATCGTCCCTCCGGCGCCAAACGCCAAACCCGATACTACCAAGAGTTCTTCCATCTTCTCAGATGCTGTTGATTTGATTCGCTCCATTTTCTTTGACTATGAGAGTTTGAATATGAATTTCAACCAGGGCAACAACGCTATTACTCCCGGCGTGTATGGTGGAAATGGATTTTCAAACTTGTGGGGTCGCGGATTTACAGGTCGCAGTAGTCAAGAGTTCTTAGGACCTTCCGCAGCCTATCAGTTGGGTCTCGTTCGCTATCCACACGGAGGCTTCCATATTACGAGCAGTAACAAGTTTCCCTTCTTCGGTTTTGAAGAGGAGATGGGTATACGACCACCCAATGCGCAATTGCTCGACAATTTCATGCAGACAAACGCACTTGACATGCGTACATCACGTCCGCTCTGGAAAGGGGCAACGCTCGATTTGAATTGGAAGACAGAATTCGGGCAAAACCGTAATCAGCTGACTACCACTGATGCAAATGGCAACATGAGCTTCAGTAATGTAGTGGTTACCGAGCGATACAACAGAACATTCTTGACCTTCCCGAACTTCTTGTTCTTTAAGGCCTTTAATAACTCTCCCTCGGCCGTTGTTGATCGCTACCGCGCAAATGTGCTGCCCATTCTCAACGGTAGAAGTCCTGATTCGCTTAGCATTGGTGAAAAGGTCTCGATGCAGAACGCGATGACCGACGCATTTATCGGCGGATTGCAAGCCTTTGAATTTTTCCCGGGATTGCTTTCACGTTTCTTACCTCAAGTAAATTGGTCCATTCGTTGGGAGGGTATGGAGAAGCTCTTCTTCTTTAATGGTTTGGCGCAGCGCGTGACACTTGAGCATACCTATCAAACGATGTACACCGAGAGTGCACGCATAGATGACAATGGTCGAACCGTTGATGCGCAGACTATTCGCATGGATTTCCGTCCACTTGTCGGAATCTCTATGGCATTCGATGAGAAGAAGTTAAAGGGTACCCTTACGAGTACCTTCCGTTATAACATGAGTACCAACTACTCCCTTGTGACATCGGCTGCGACCTTGTCGCAAGAAAACATCCATGAATTCAATCTTAATGCGGCTTATGCTATTCATGGTTTTGCATTCCCGGTTCTCGGAATTGAATTGAAGAACGATGTCGAGTTCTCGTTCAACTCCAGCTTCCGTCGCACCAATCGATACACATACCAGCTGGCTGATCCGGATCCCGAGAAAGCTGCGAACGGATCTGAGTTGGATGGACAAACAACGATCATGCTTGAGCCACGAGCACGTTACACGGTAAGCAATCGCTTAACGGCTACTGCATTTGTTAAGTACACCGGCAACTTTACAAGCGGTGCTGCCAATCCGGGCTACAGCACAACAGAAGTCGGTGTCGAAGTTCGCTTGGCTATTTCCGGTGGACGGTAGTGAAACTCGTTGACCGTAAAGGACACCATATTCAAGGTTATGGCTGCTGTGCGAAAAATCCTTCTTGTGTTTCTTTTGTCAACGGTGTTTGCTGCGCAAACACCGTTAGTCTTTGCAGCCACAGGTGTACGTGATCAACGCGATGACCGGCCAGATGTGCAGCGAGAGTTTAGCAAGGCAATCGCTGCCTCTCATTCGCTTGAGAATGTCCGACACCCCGGTGTAAAGGGTGCAAACTCGCCGGCGCAAACAAGAGCAGATTCCTCGAGTGCATTCGGACTCGATAGTCTCGCCTCGCTGCCCGGTGTTGGGTTGCCGTCAGACCCGGAGCAATACACGATGTCGAATGACTTCGTCAAGCACGAATCGCATGGCTGGTTTCCGGAACCCTATGTGGGCTGGAGTTACGGCCTCAGCGCCTGCTATAATATTCAGGAGCTCGATGTCGCACACAACATCTTCTCTGCATCGTTTTCACCGACACGAGTTGGCTTCTCGGCTGAGGCCGGACAAATGAGTTCCGATGAGGCGCAGTTGAAAAAACGTTTCAGTGTAAAGGGTGCTGCCGATAATTTTCCTTCCGAAGGTTTTTCGTCCGATGGAGTCTTTCTATCCCTAAACCTTCCTGCCCTCCATCTTATCACTCGTCTACAATTGCAGTATGACCGAAGCAGGACGCGTTTGTTCGGAGTCGATAGCACACGCTCCTTTCTTTCCGATAACGCTGAACCACGTTCGTTCAAAGAGGTCAATGTGCTGTTTTCGAATCAACACAGTGTTTCGGCGGCTGCGACCTTCATCGTTCCCATCTACGGAGCATTCCTTGTCAGTGAGGCTGCTTCGTTTAGCTCTGTGTATGTATTGGGCTTGGGTGGCTACTATTCCCACACATTGATCAACGAAAACACACAGTACTCGCAGATTGCAAATGCCAAAGACGCGCTGCGCTATGCAAATGGCACAGACACGCTGACGACACTTCACAATGCAGACCTGAGCAGCGTGGTCAAGAATAGAGCGTACGCTGAGCTCTCTCTTGGATGGCGAGTTGCCTTTAAGGGTGGCTTTATGTTTATGTTCGAGCCCTATCTCGACATCCCACTACATTCCGTGCTCATTGATGCCTCATGGTACCAGTATCGATGGGGTTTTCGCATTAGTCTTGGTTCGGAGCGCGAATAATAAAGAGCTTCCGAGCCCGGGGATTACAACAAAAGACTCATCCTTATGACAGCGGAGGCGTCTCCGACAGCATAAGGAAGAGTCTTTATAGTTCTGCTTCGATAGGTTGGTACTTTCGCTTATGCGTCCTGCGTATCAAGGAGTCGAACGCAATTGTTGCGCAATTCATAGCGACGTCCATCGGAGTCTTTAGCCATGCCGTTTGCATCGAACGACAGCTTCTCACCCTTTACCGATACCCATGCATGGATGCGAGCGGGATTGCCGATTACCAGTGCAAAGGCCGGTACATCTTTTGTGACCACCGCACCTGCGCCAATCATGCAATACTCACCCAAACTCGAACCGCACACGATCGTCGCGTTTGCTCCGATAGAAGCGCCGCGCTTAACGATGGTGGGAACCATTTCATATTCCGGATTCACTGCCTTGGTGCGTGGCATCATATCGTTTGTGAAGACCGCATTTGGTCCAACAAAAACGTTTGACTCAAGTGTAACGCCATCCCAGATACTCACCCCATTTTTGATGGTGCAGCCGTTTCCGATGGCGGCACCGCTTTCAACAAAGCACTGTTCTCCAATATTGCAATGCGAGCCCACTACTGCGTTTTTCATGACGTGCGCATGAGCCCAAACGCGCGAGCCTGAGCCTATTTCGCATTCACACATGCCTTTGGCATGTACAAAGTAGTCTTTCGATGGGGATTCAGCTTGAGTAGCCGTTTGAGTAGATGAGGGGCTTGTGGAGACGTCCATGTCGGTCCATTGCAAATCAGTGAATAGAAACTATTCAGAGCTAAGCAAGGACTGTGCCAAGAGCAAGATTCGGGCTGCGGTAGAGTGGAGTTTCGGGACGGACTCGTTGATGCTCAATTCAGATAGTGACGAGGAATGGCTCGCTGTACTACTTTCTCATGATGACCCAGACTCAATACAAGCCGTTGAACGCTTGGTCGAAGCAGAAAGTCCTGCGTCTCTGCCAGCGACAATCCCGTCAAACGGGCAAAGTCTTCAACACTGAACGATCCCTGATGCTTCACCAGCATTTGTAACTGCTTCAACAGCACCAAGTGCTCCTTGTGATATTCGTGGTATGCGCTGATGAAGAGATAGGCCCCCGCAAGAAGATGCGTGGCGCACAATGCAATGGGCATGATTTGATCCAAGCGACTGAGATTGTCGTTGCTCAGACTTAGCAATCCGAACCCTGCATACAGCAGCGCAGCTGCTGTAGAGAGGATGCCGAAGAGTACTTTGGTTCGATACATTCCCATGGTGATACGATCAGACGTTGACGAGAGTTCGTTGTACGGCCAAATACTTTAAGCTGCATTCGTGTCTCGTTTTCTCGAGTGCAGCGAACGTTCCAAGAAGTCATGCGCATCAGGAACGCTCATACCCGCTTCTTTAGCAAAGAGCTCAGCACTTAGCGACGGATGAATTAGAAGCAATGAATCCACCAACTCATTCATCTGAACATCATGACGACGCTTGTCACGCAGACTACTAAACATGAGGGCAAGACCTATTACCAGGTGTACTCCGCAAAGCACGAAGGCCGTCCATCGGTCCATGTCAGTCATTGCGTCTTCAAAACCTACGATTCCAAAGAGTAAGTAGAGCGCACCAAAGATCGACGAAAAAATTCCAAGCAGGTACTTAATACGATACATAGCACTTTCACATTGATAACGCAACTTACGACAAGTCACATACCCATGATGCGCATTGAGGAGTAATAGCTCCAAAACACTGATGTATACTGGCGTCGGGGTCCGGCGTGCATAGCTTTTTCACTCTACGGTGGACCTGTACTATGTAGTTTTGCAGCGGATTCGTGGAAGTCCATATACTGCTCCCCGCAGTGTAGTGAACGGCAGGACACACGAGAAACGCAATTCTAAATAGTGGAGAAGAATATGATTAGCGCTGAGACAAAGGTTCTTGAAGCGTCTGTTGGAGATTTTCTACCGATCAACGGAACCGATTTTATTGAATTTTATGTAGGTAACGCCAAGCAAGCGTCCTTCTTCTATCGCACTGCATTTGGCTTTAAGCTTATAGCGTACGCCGGACCTGAGACAGGACTGCGCGATCGAGCTTCGTATGTGTTGCAGCAGAACAAGATTCGCCTGATACTTACGACACCGATGCACCCCGGATCTGAAATCGCTCAGCATGTTGACTTGCATGGCGACGGTGTGAAGACTCTCGCACTTTGGGTTGATGATGCGCGTAGCTCTTGGGAGGAGACAACGAAGCGCGGAGCTGTTTCTGTACAAGAGCCGCAGACTCTACGTGATGAGCACGGCGAGGTCGTTATCGCAAGCATCAAGACATACGGCAATACTGTTCATACCTTCGTTGAACGAAAAAACTATAGCGGAGTGTTCATGCCGGGCTATCGCGCTGCGGAGTCCGACTACAATCCTAGTTCCGTGGGATTGCAGTATGTTGATCACTGCGTAGGCAATGTCGAACTCGGTAAAATGGATGAGTGGGTGAAGTTTTATGAAGACGTCATGGGCTTCAAACTCTTACTCACCTTCGACGATAAAGACATCTCGACTGAGTACTCGGCGTTGATGTCGAAAGTCGTGAGCAATGGATCCGGATATATCAAGTTTCCCATCAACGAACCCGCTGAAGGAAAAAAGAAATCGCAGATTGACGAGTATCTTGAATTCTATCACGGTGCGGGTGTACAACATATCGCAGTGGCAACTCACGATATCGTGCATACGGTGACTGAGCTTCGCAATCGTGGAATAGAATTCCTTCGAGTACCACACACCTATTATGATGATCTCCTGGATCGCGTTGGTGCCATCGATGAAGATATCGCTCCACTACGCGAGCTAGGTATTCTTGTTGACCGCGATGAAGAAGGCTATCTCTTGCAAATCTTCACGAAGCCTGTAGAGGATCGTCCGACCGTGTTCTTCGAGATTATTCAACGTAAAGGCGCAAAGAGTTTTGGTAAGGGTAATTTCAAAGCCCTCTTCGAATCCATTGAACGTGAACAAGCCATGCGCGGAAACCTTTAAAACAGGCGCATTCAAGAGGGTCTCGGTGCTCTTCATTTCACCCAACGACCAACAGGTAGAAGTACACAGCATACGAAAACAACAAAGGGCCGAATCACAAATGTGTCTCGGCCCTTTGCGATTTCAGTCCGGAAGCTTGCTCAGCAAAATCCGGCTCTCACTACTACCATCGCATCTGCACCGCTACGGCATTTTGTATCGGTTCAAGCTGCTAGGCAGCTACAATCCTTGCATCCGGTCTCTGCTCACTCATCTATTTTCATGAAGCTCACCGCAGACGATGCAGAACCACATTGAACTACCAAGGTGTAACTGCCTGAAGCACAACCTTCGAGTTGTAAGGAATGGGTTGTATAATCAGAGGAATGCGACTGTGTCCACTTGCGTACAACCTGTCCTACACTGTTTACTAGACTGAGGTGAATGGCGCAGCGCTCGGAGCTTGTGATGCCCAGGTCAACCTCTCTTGATGCAGGTGAAGGACGCAGCTCAAGGCTGAGTGGATTGCGGTATTCAACATTTCGACCGCTCGTGTAACATGCAGCTATGGTCATTAGCGATGGAGTGGATGTGTGGACCGCACATCGCTGTGCATCAAGATCGACGTTGACGACCTCGATGTCTGAACTCGCCGGAGCGGTTTGCATGGCTTGCCCATGGATGTCCAATATTTTTTGGGGAGCTGTGCCCAGCAGTGTGGCCGGAAGTTTAACGTGGTAATAGCGTTTGTCTTGAAGGTCATTATAGTTCTGCATATCGGGTTGGAAGATCGATGCATTCCAACGCACATCAAAATTCAGATCCATGGTTCGAACCGAGTTTGACCACGCCAGGACTTCAATAGCGGTGGAATCGCCCGGCATAAAGACCTTTCCGTTGTTCAGTTCAGCGACCTTGACGTGGAGCTTGGGCCGAGGAATCACACCAACGCGTAAGGACGTTGAGGCTGTGCAGTTGTCCGTGCTGGCGACGCTAATGGTGTACACCGTACTCTGATCCGGAGTTGCAATAACGGATGAATCCGTTGTGCTGCTAAGCCCATTTGAAGGACTCCAGCGGAGACGGCCAATGTGTGTACCGCTGACGTGAAGCGCAACGGCATCACCCGCGCAGATCAATGTATCGCGCAGTGGCAGCACTGTAGGCTGCTCAAGTACGCGAACACGCAGAGTCTTCGTAGCGGTACATCCGTTTAAGTCGGCTAAGACCGTGAAGTCTATGTCGTTCTGAAGTGACGGAATGGTGGGCTTGTCGCTGCGGGCATCGTCAACAGTTGTATCAAGGCTGCCTTTGCTCATCCATCGATACTGCATTCCTGCCTGACTTGTGTTGGCAAAGAGCTGCAACGATGAGCCGCGGCACAAAGCTGTATCCGCACTAAGACTGAAAACAGGGAGCTCCTTTGCTACAACATGCATGTCTGCATCCTGACTGCATGCGCCTCGTTGCATATGAATGTGGTAGGAAGCGTTGCGTGTAACGGTCAAATGATACTCGCCGGTTTTTGCATCCCAGACGCCGTCATTGGGAGACCAATCGACGCTGGTCAAGCTGTCATGTGTGCTAGTTATACGCAACACAACGTTTTCTCCTATGCAAGCTTCTACGTTTGGTCCCGTTGTTAAGACAAAGTTGCTGTCCACATGCACGCGCACGGAGTCGCGCCAAGTGCATCCGGATGCATTCGTCAGTATCACGGTGTAGGTCTGACTCTGTCTGGGGCTGAGGTAGACCGAAGCTCCGTTGGGGTTTTCAAACTCGGGTTGCGGATACCAGTCATAGCGCACACCGTTTGAATCTCCGCCGTCTACCCACAAGTGGACCCGGGATCCTAAACAAATTGTAGTGTCGCCAAGGGCTCGTTGCGGCGACGGTGGACGTCTGATGCTCACGGTCACATGTTGAGTATCCAAGCAGGTGCCACCATGTCCGATAACGCGATACTGCATGGTACCGCTCACCGTACAGAGTGGTGAAGCTGATTTGGGATCGCTTAGTCCGTCGGGAGGAAACCACTCATACGTCCCGGCGCCTGAAGCCCGGAGTTGGACCACCGATCCTGCGCAGACCGAAGTATCTTTACTCACTGCGATGGTGAGCTTGTTCTGAATCTTGACCTGTACACTGTCCACAGCGATGCAGCCATTCTTGGTTATGACTGTGACGGTGTACCAGCCGTCTTTAGATGGTGTGACAATGGGTCGACGTTTCGTTGGGTTGTCCATCGCCTGTGCGGGTGTCCAACGGATACTGACAATATCGGAATCAGCCAGAGGAGCTACGACTTCGAAATCAAGTTCCACAGGGGTGAGAGAGCACACACCGGGAATCGCAGCCATGCGAACTTGTGGTTTGGGAATGACCGTTACTTTGATCTGAGCCGTGTCGAAGCACACTCCATTGTAGCCAATAACTGTATAAGTCGTCGTTGTTTTTGGAGCAGCCTGTACCAGAGCACCATTTGAGATGCTTAGACCCGATGTCGGTGTCCAAGAGTAAAAGTCTGCGCCGCTCGCTTGCAGTAAAGCATATCTTCCTTCGCAGATAGCGGTATCTCGAACCGCAGCGATTTTCAAATCTCGTACGACGATGGTCACAGAGTCTTTGGACTCACATCCGTAGGCGTCTTTACCGTACACAACATACGTCGTCGTTGACTCGGGCTTGACGAAAGGGTTGGCAATCGTGCTGTCACTTACCGATTTTCCCGGGACCCAACGATAGGTTTGCGCGCCGGTCGCTGCGAGCTGTGTTGTCGGATTCTTCTTACACACGATCTGATCCGGACCCGCTTCAACCGGTTGTGTTACACCAATGGATACATCCTTCACGAGAACCAAAGTATCGCCGTCCGATGTAATGCCTCGTATCTCCACTTGGTACGTACCGAACGAAGGATAGGTGTGCGTCACTGTGGTTACATTCTGCGCAGTAGTATTATCGCCAAATTTCCAGACAACATTGGATAGTGGACAATTACTATTGAGAATGAAAGTCGCTTCGGCGTTGCAGGGCTTCGTTTGCGTTTGAAGTGTCGCCGTGGGTTGCGTACTGAACATCACGATCGCGGGTTGGTCTTCCACGCCGTTTAACTTCTGTGGCTGATAGGTATTATTCGTTGTAGGAAAATCCGGTGAGTGTGTTGTAATTCCGAAAACGACACGGTAAAGACAGCTCCGATCGACGATCAGCACTTTGGCTGCACTATAGTCACTACCACTACCTCCGATATACGATCCATACCGTAAGCTCGAACCAACGGAATCTACAGCTACCATAAATCCATCCATTGAGCCACGCAGGCTTGCTTGGTACGCATTGCTACTTAGTGGCAAGCTTCCACTCACGTAGCCTGCCGTGTACATCGTACTAGTGGAGCTCCGTGTCGTTATTGATGTCGGCACACAGGTCGTACCAATGATTGTCAGAAAATTCAACGCGCTCAAGCCTGTGTCTGCAGCGGCAAGAAAACCACCACTCGTTGCTCCGCTTAACGTCGTAGTGTAGGCCATCGTAGCACCGGCAACTCCCGTTAAGCACACTCGATGAGCACGAGTATCATACCACACGCTCATACCTTGATCCGTACCACCGCTACCGAAGCTATAGAGCTTACGCGGCTGCACGTTTGTTCCGTCATTGGCAACAAAGACGCAACAATCACCCAGTGCGTCGGGTGTCTTACCTGCGCGTAGTGCGATACCGGAAGAAGCCGTGGTTCCACTACAGTAGACTTTTCCGTTGGCGTAACAGATATCATATGAAGTCTCGGAACCGGTACCTCCGTAGAATGTGGAGCTAAGCAGACTTCCGCTTGCGCTGAGCTTGCTAAGAGTAAAGTCTGTGGAACCTGAAATACTGCTTTGGTAAGCGCCCGAGCTTAACTGAAAGGTGGTTGAAGCGGTGTGAGAGAAAATAAACGCTTCGCCTGCCGGATTGAGCGCGATGTGTGCACCTTTGGAAGCCGTTGCGGTTTGTTGTGTGATTGTCGGGCCACGACCTAAAATCCTGGAGTAGAGCAGTGTCGATCCGTCAGCACTCAATTTCAGCGCAAAAATATTCACGGTGCCGGTGGCTAAATATGACGCATCGGATGCTACACTCACAGGAAAATTTGCAGACTGCGTATAGCCACTTACGTACACCTCGCCTGACGCATTGACGGCGATTCCGCCGCCCCCTTCAATGTTTGATCCACCAATGTAGGTTGCCCATATCAGTGTTTTCATTGTAGGGTCGAGCTTGAAAACCATGACATCGTAAGAGCCCGCGTTGTTGACCTGATAGGCGCCCGTTGTCGTGGCTATTGATGTAGCAAATCCGGTTCCATAGACATAGCCTTGGGCATCTACTGCCATGTGAAGTAGATAGGAATCGTTTCCTGCTTTTCCGAAGAAGGTACCGCGATTGTAGTTGATTGTGTCGTACGAAGGAAGTGCTTGGAGCGCAACAGAACTGCATAGGGCAACTGCGAACAGGCATTCTGCAACGAGTAGAGCTAAGTGGCGCATAATTCGCTCCTGTAGTGATTGTGGTGCTGCGACCGCCGGTGGGGTCAACAGCCTGGGCAACAAGAGTAGATTCGTACCCTTCGTTGGCCGGTCAAATACTTTATGAGAGTATGCTTGTAGTGGTATGACCGAAGCGCAACGTTTGTTGGCTATAATATAGAAGCCTTTAGCTTAACGACAAATGTCGAATTACATTCAATCGTGTCGACAAAAAAAAACCGAATTACGTAGACAAATCAGGTCTGGCACTCAAAAAGAGCAAGGAACAATGGGTATATGTGCCGGATAAACAGGAGACTCTTTTTATTATGCAGCGGCGCAGCCGCTGCATAATAAAAAGAGATACGTGCACGAAGGACTATGTTTCTGAAGAGATCACGGAGCCAAGAGACCAATATTGGGAACTAGATAGCAGTAGTGGACTCGTGGTCAAACTCAGCGTTGAGGGCGGGATCTAGAGAGATACGATCGTCAAACACAAAGCAACCGCCGCGATAGTGGTCTTCGCCCACTTCTTCGAAGTACTTTAAAATACCGCCGTCCAACTGATAGGTATTTTCGAAGCCCTGTTCCACCATAAAGGCACCGGCTTTCTCGCAACGAATGCCTCCGGTGCAAAAAGTCACTATGGTCTTCTTCTTAAGTTCGGGGTCAAGTTCAGAAACGAACTTGGGGAAGGTGCGAAAATGCTTGATGTCGAGTAGGAGCGCCTTGTCAAAGCTTCCGTACTCCGTCTCATAGGTATTACGTGTATCAATCATCACAAGGTCGCGTCCTTCATCCAACCACTGTTTGAGTTCTTTGGCGCTGACGCGTGGAGCAGTCCACTTAGCAGGATCGATGTTATGACCCATTGGAACCAACTCTTGTTTGATTTTGACCTTCATACGTTTGAAGGGAGTTGAGTCGCTATAGCTGGGTTTGTAATCCTCAATGTCCGCGAAGGGAGGATAGGAACGCAGGAGGTCCCAGATGCCGTTGACTTGTTCATCGCTGCCCGCAAGGAACACGTTGATGCCTTCCGGACTCAGAATGATCGTACCTCGCAAGCCGCGTTCGCGACAGATGCTCCGAATCTCCATACGGATACTACGAATCCATTCGGGATCCAATGTAACGAACTTATAGGCGGATATGTTGAGAATAGGCTTGGCCGCAGTCTGAGATTCCATAGCGAAATAGGGGTAATTACGAGCACTTTGTACAAAATTACAAAAAGCAAGCTGTGCGGCACAGGGCTCAATCCAACGCTTTTTGCGAAATTGCAGGTCATCCGAGGATCACTTATGAATGTCGTCGCAATCGTAGGACGCCCAAATGTGGGAAAATCTACGCTCTTTAACCGAATTATTGAGCGTCGAGAGGCTATTGTGGAGTCCGAACCCGGCGTGACGCGCGATCGACTCTATGCCACTGCCGAGTGGAGCGGAAAAGTTTTTACGCTCATTGATACCGGCGGTATTGTGACGGCCAGTCACGAACTATTCGACAAAGCTATTCGCGAACAAGCCATGATGGCTATCGAGGAAGCTGACTCGATCGTGTTTGTGGTTGACGCGGTGGACGGAGTCACCCCAATGGATGTCGAGATCTCTCGCATCTTACAATCTTCTCACAAGCCTATTACACTGGTTGTCAATAAATGCGACAACGTGGAGCGAGATGCACACGCTGCTGAGTTTTATAGTCTCGGATTCTCGGAGATCTATCCGATATCGGCTATGAGTGGTCGTAGTACCGGCGATTTTCTTGACGTGATTACAAATGGCCTGGTCGTCGAAGAAGCAGAAGAAGACGAGCGGCTGCGCGTCGCAGTGGTTGGACGTCCTAATGTTGGCAAGTCATCTCTGACCAATGCACTTCTTGGAAAAGAGCGGATGATCGTTACCCCGATTGCAGGAACGACGCGTGATGCAATTGACAGTGTGCTCACATACTATGGACGTGAGATCGTGCTTATCGATACCGCCGGTCTGCGAAAGAAGAGCGCTGTAAACGAGAATATTGAGATGTATAGTGTGCTACGAACAATGCGTGCCATTGAGCGCTGCGACGTCGCCATTGTCATGCTCGATGCCACACGTGGATTGGAGCACCAAGACAAGCAGATTATCCATGATGTGGTTGCTGCCCGCAAAGGCGTACTGATCGCCGTGAACAAGTGGGATGCCATCGAGAAAGACACGATGACCGCAACGCACTTCACCAATACGTTACGTGACGAACTGGCAATGTTCGATTACATCCCGGTGGTTTACATCAGCGCACTTACCAAACAACGTGTTACGAAAGTCATTGAGATGTCGGAAGAGATTCAGACCCGCCGAAGCTCGCGTATCTCAACATCTAAACTCAACGATGCACTCTTAAGTGATATTGAAGCAACCCCGCCTCCGAGTGTGAAGGGATTTGATCTGCGCATCAACTACATTACGCAAATCAAAACCGAACCGCCAATGTTTGCGTTTTTCTCCAACAAACCCGAGCTCATTCCCGATGCGTACAAACGCTTTTTGGAGAGAGCACTGCGCCGACATTGCGACTTGGAAGGTGTGCCTGTGAGTTTCAGCTTCCGCAAAAAGAACAGACGCTTGACCGACGAAGAATAACCAAGCGCAACGAAGAATCGGAACAATATGCTGTCGAAGGACGGGAGCAGTGCTCCGGCGCTTCGCACCACGATCCGACGACACTGAATCGCACGACAGCCGGACAGCGCCTCGTCAAGACTTCAGAGTAATGAAAAAAAAGCCCGCGTAAAGCGGGCTTTTTTGTTAGTACTGTTTTCTGAGTGTTGTCTTGCAGCGTTAGGTTGTACTACTGCTAAGTCGACTTCAGTGCGTGGCTGCATTCAAGGTCGCTTGACTACTGAAGACGAATACGTTGGCCGATGCGAATAGCTTCACCGGATTTATTCAAGCTCAACAGTTTGTCGATGCTGATGCCGTACTTGTGAGCGATGCGATACATTGTGTCGCCGGACTTCGCCGTGTAGTACTTCGCAACTTTGTTGACAGTTTTGGGTGCCGCTTCTGAGCTACCTTTTGAGTTTTGCGGAACATAGATTTTCAAGCTTTGACCTGCCAACAGGGTTCCGTCTGCAATCTTGGGGTTCCAACTCTTGAGTTGTCCCTCGCGTACTCCAAATTCTCCGGCAATGTTTCCGATGTTATCACCGCGCTTAACCTTATAGATTTTAAGCTTGGTTGCAGCGGGAACATCCTCATCTTCACTTTGATTCGAACGAGCGATCGATGTTGATGTGCCTTGAACCGGAATCTTTAGTCGCTGACCTGCGAGCAAGCCTTTACGCGGTTTAAGACCGTTTGCTTTAGAGATAGCTGAAATGCTCGTATTGTAGTCATCAGCGATTTGTGCCAGTGTCTCGCCGCGACTTACCTTGTGGATGACAGTCTTGGTGGCGTTTTTCTTCTGTGAGTTTTCGGTAGCAGCCTGTGTTTTCTCGATCGGAGTTTTTTTCTCCTTGTCTGCCGAAGCGAGTGAGGAATTGTCGGCAGACGGTGCTTGCGGCACTACGGTGTTCGGCGTGCCGGCTGCCTTGGCAGGGGCATAGATCACAAGCTTTTGACCGAGTTGGACGCTGTTGTTATCGATGGGTAGGTTGTTCCAGTTGCGAAGGTCGGTCAGGCGCACACCATAGCGGTTTGCAATGCTATAGAGGGTCTCTCCTTGCTGAGAAACAGTATGCACGAGAGCTTTGGAGCGTTGAGGAGGAACAATTTGCTGATCTGCAGTGCTTGTTCCTTGATCACTGTCTTTAGCCGGAGCTTCGACGGAAGTGCTAGGCGATCCTTGATTCTGAATAGGCACCGGATTCGAAGAGGTGGCGGAGCCGGGATTGGACTTGGAGTTTGTAGCTTCTTGATTCTCGGCAAGATTGTCGGAGTTGTCAACTGCTTGCGTCGCGCGAATGGACTCAACCGGAATCCGTAGGATTTGTCCCGGACGCAATTTTACCTTTTTGCCACCCAACTCGTTTGCATTCGTAACATCGTTAACGGGAGCGTTATAGGCTGCCGCAACCATGGCCAGAGTTTCGCCACGCTTCACTTCATGCAAGACCCACGGAAGTTTTTGTTCGGGTGTGAGCTCAGAGAGGTTATCGGCAAAGGTGCTGCGAACACCCTGGGGCAAATGCAGGGTGTAGGAACCTTCGGGAGGTGTGCTATACTTCAACAGGTCTGTATTCAAGTTGCGGATATCCTCAACACTAACACCGGCGCATTGCGCAATGGCTTTGAGCGAGATTGCCTCATTCACGGTCATGGTATCGCACTTAAACTCCGGTTCCATGTTCAGCTCGGATTTACGGAAGCCGTATGCCTCATGCTGCATGGTGATGAGCGTTGCGGCGATGTACATGGGAACATACTCACGTGTTTCGCGAGGCAGATACGCTCTAATCGCCCAGAAATCCGGATTCTCAACTCCTGATGCCTTGATGGCACGTTTCACACCATTCAGACCGCAGTTGTAAGCAGCCAGAGCAAGGTGCCAATTTCCAAGTTCGTTATTGAGATCGCGAAGGTGACGCATTGCGGCGCGCGCAGCTTTTTCCGGATCGCGTCGATCATCCGTCCATTGTGTCACACGAAGGTTGTAGAGCTCGCCGGTCGACTGAATGAACTGCCACATTCCAACTGCACTGGCACGTGATACGGCTTTGGGATTCAAAGCGCTCTCAATCATTGCCAGGTGAATGATTTCCTCCGGCATCTTTTCTTCCTTGGCTATCTGGCGCAACATGGGGAACCACTTGGTAGTGCGCTCTATCCATCGTGAAAAGTACTTGCGTCCTTTGTCACTGGTTAGGAAGTCAATGCAGCGAGACACAAACTCATTCTGGGTTAGAGGAATGGTGGTCATCAGGCTCGTACCCGGGCCCTTGGTAGGTGCTTCCACCGGCTTTGTCAGCGGAAATATGCTCGCCTTCTGTTGACTGCGCTCTACCTCTTGAAAGATCTTCTCGCGAAGAATAAAAAGAGGGGAGTTCTCACCCAAATTGTCGATCGAGCGAATGTAACTTTCGTAATCCTCGATCACGGATTGCGCAAGGTCCGTGTAGTCTTCGTTCTGCTCAATACCGGGAGTACTGGCCAACTTGTTGAGTTCGGCAATAGCGCTCTCAAAGTAGCGCGTTGCCTTTACGGTGTCGCCACGCTCGATTGACCCCAAGCCACGCAAGTAGTATTGACGGGCTTCTTCGAGACGTTGATTAACAGCATCACTGCTGCTGCGTTTGGCTGATGCGTCGTCTAAATCGCTGTACTCATCAGGAAATACTACAGTGCTTTTCGTTGCCATAGGCGCGGGCTGCTGTGGCTTTTCCTGCTGTGCTACTGCCGGGACGATACACCACATGCCCAATGCGAAGACAGTGCATCGCAACGAGGTGCGGAGGGAGCCTAAGTCCATTCATTCTCCTTCAATAAAATGTATCACGAACGGTGCGTTTCGGCACTATATAGCGACCTGTAGTCGCGCAGTGATGGGAAAGTGCACCAACCTGCAAAATTAGCCCAAGTTTTCCACAGTCGCAAATAAAATGGACCTTGAGTGTCAGATTCTTTACACAATTAAAGACACCAAGCTCTTTCACTCTGCGTGCTTGTTAGGTTGCGGACGTCTTGCTTCTGCTCAGATTGTGAGGAGTCTTTATGCTTGGTTCTATCAAACTACTCCTCTTCCATAAGCACTTTCTTGGTTAAATTCGACTTCACGCATCGATGCGAAACGCGCGCCAAGGGAATGGAATCAGCACACCGCACACTTAGTATTAGTTGTACATCGAATTCCGTCGTCAGTACCTTAAGTCAGTATGGACCAAAAGGTATTGAGATTTTAGACATTGGGGAACTCGATGAGCCGTTGGCTATCTCGAGTCCTAATCACATCTCCGACAACGCAAAGCTCTCCGCACAACTGCTTGGCTTGGCTGAATCGTCGCGAACTCGTGCCGATCGCTTGCACCTTTCGCTGCCTTCTTCAAGTGTTCACTACCGCATACTTCCTGGACTACATACTGCCGGATCTGAAGTACTGTCTGAACTTCTCGAGCTGGAAATGATGCATGCTCGGGAAATTGCAGGCATGGTGTCTCTAAGTGCCCGTCTGGTACCCCTGCATTATTCAGATTTGCCTGAAAATGGTGTGCATGAGGGACAAACCCTAGTTTTGATATCAGATGCCGAAGTGGAGTTCTGTGTTCGTGAGTTGGCGGCTACGATGGGCTACGCCGAGGTGCAGATTCGTTCTTCTTTCGAATGTGCAGAGCAAAGTTTCCGTTACAACTATCCTGAGAAGCGCAACCAAAACGTCGCACTGGTGTCAATCGACGAGCATGAGCTGACGGTGGGATTGTACGGTGAAGGACGTCTCAACTACCTGCACAACGTCGATGCGGTTGCGTCAGCAGAGTGCGCTGAAACGCTCTGCACGGTGCTCGACGAAATGCTTGAACAGCGCGTTCCGGAGTTGCATACGGTAGCCTTGTACGGCTTCGACATTAGTCCGCTCTTGATTCGTCGTCTTAAAGCTGGCCTTGACAGTCGTGTTCGCGAAGTGGAACGTCTGAATGCCTTTCGCATGTGTCAGTCTGCCATGGATGACGCGCATCGCAAATACGCCGCTCTTTACGCTCACCGCTATGCGGTTTGCGTCGGAAACGCACTACCGGTTTCCGCCCTTGCCACAGAGATTATTCAACCGGGTCAACGTGCCGTCGCCGAAGCCTACTAGGGCTAACTCTTGCGCCAGGTCATTATCGGTACCGTCTGAAGGTTTTCTTGCTAGTACTCAGCAGTGATTCCTAGCCACAGAAGTGTCGTACTCTCAGCATCGCGCTCATAAAGTCTTCACAGGACGATGAAGCAGAGGGCACAGGTCAATACACAAAATGAGATCACGAGTATAGTGTGCTGCAGCGTTGCGACCCCGGTTTATACTGAATCAGCCGGAGAAAGGATCGTACACGGACTTTTTAAGCTGAGTTGCTTTCTATGCCTGTGCGAGCGGGGCTTTTCCAGTAGACCAAGAAGCGCAATCCTAGGCTTGTGGAGACCGACTTCGCTCGACTGAGATTCTTAGAAGCGAACCCCACTTTCCAACTGCATCGTTACATTTTTCGAGTTAGCGTGTTAGTTAACCGACGACGGAAAGTAAATGGTCTGTCTCGTAATGCAGTTCTGAAGGCCTGTGAATCTGGAGAGCTTTCGGATATCTGATGGCATAAACTACCGACGGTTGTTTCATAAGACTCAGTTGTATGAATCCCACTTCTTTGTTTAATCGAGTTTCTTTGCTCCTCGTTATCCTGCTCAGTCAGGCTTTGACCGGGCAGCAGAGTAGTAGAGGACGTGACTTCTATCTTAGCTTTTTACCGAACTATCACGAGACGCAGAGTGCAACGACGGACTCGCTCTACATCTACATCGTCGCCCAGGTACCAACCAGCGGAACCATAGAGCTCACGACGCGTAGTGGGAAGTCTCGAACCATTTCGTTTACCATCAGCAACCCACAGAATATCTACTCAATTTCTTTAGCCTGGCAGGACTACGAGCTTCTAGGATACAACTCACCCTATTTGAGTGACGCCTTCACAGGTACTCGTGAGTTGGAAAAGGCTTCGACCCAGATGATTGCGGTGCACGCAGATCAGGATGTTGCTGTCTATGCTCTAAGTAAAGCACTGAAAACCAGCGATGCAACGCTTGTCTTTCCTACCACTTGTTTGGGACTAGATTACAGAATCTTGAGTTTCAAGAGCGATGGCCGTACGCAACGAAATGCTCCAACCGATCAATACACACCTTCGGAATTCTGCGTTGTTGCAACGGAAAACAACACGCAGCTTACCATCTCCACGACATGTCCAACAACCTCCGGAGCTCGCTCACTTAGCGTAAATCTCCGGCGAGGACAGTCTTACTTGGTTCAAGCGCAGTTCAGTACACAGAATCTGAACTATGATCTGAGTGGATCCACCGTGAGTGCAACGAAGCCGGTTGCTGTTTTTTCCGGACATCAACGAGCATGGATTCCTCTCAGCGGAGCGATGACATCGCGGGATTGCTTGTATGAGCAAATGCTTCCCGTCAGTGTGTGGGGTACCAAATACGTTCTCACGCCCTTAGCTCAACCCTTGTATGGAACCACCCAAGGAAACGATCTGTACAGAGTGTTAGCGGCTGAAGACAACACTGTTCTGGAGCTCAATGGAAAAGTACTGGTAACCTTATCAAAGAATACATTCTTTGAAAGCAACCTGACTCAAGCCGGACTCTTAAATGCTTCCAAACCAGTTCTGGTAGCCTTGTACAAGAAATCTGCTTCGGTTGGTGGTAACGATGATGGCGATCCATTTATGATGGTTATTCCACCACGGCGTCAGTATCTGTCCTCATACCGCTTCACCAATGTGCAAGTGGCTTCGGTGTACCATCAACAATATGTGACGCTTATCGTGTCGACCAACGATGTCGCAAGCCTGCAGTTAGATGGAGCACCACTCAAAGCCACATTCACCGCGGTAGGGTCATCGTGCTACTCCTATGCATCTATTGCAATGAAAGACGGCGCTCACGAGATCAGCTGCGCATCCCCTTTTGGACTTTATGTTTATGGCTATGGAAACGCTGACTCCTATGGCTACGTTGGGGGTATGGCATTTTATCCGGATAGTCCCGACATTCATTTGGATGCCGGTGAAGACCTGGAGATTTGTCCGGGAAGTTCTGTGCTTCTCCATGTAGATCATGCAGGAAAGAACATCAAGTGGACGCCTTCAACCGGACTACGTTGCGATACCTGCGTAAGCACGGTTGCCTCACCCGCTGTAACGACAACCTATATCGTTCGCGGCATTGATTCGTCGGGCTGCAGTAGTATCGACACCGTAGAAGTGAAGGTGCGTTCTCTCGAAGTACACTATCGTTTGGGAGCGGAAGATGCCTCGGATTCACTCACAACGATGATTGGCTCTGACTTTGATTTGGGCTTGTACGCAGAATCGGAAGCATGGTCAAAGATTGTAACGAACTCGGTGACTGCTACGATAAGGGTAGACGAACATCTTCTTCACTCGCTGGACTCAATTGTTCGCGGCCCGGCCTTACCGGAGTCTTGGCGCATTGAGGTTATTGACTCACTGAGCGACCCACTCCAAGGTGTTCTCGTCGTTCATGCCTGGGGTGACAGTGCCATCACAACAAGTGGCAGGCTGTTCTCTGTGGTGTACCGAAGCTTGTTGGATACTGCGTTCAGTTTGCGACCGCAGTTAAAGGTGGCAAGCACCGCGGTTAATACTATCTGTTCCTCCAACACTTCTGAGACGGCAGTTATTCAGTTATCCGGGTGTGCCGTAAGTCTTCGGCATGTAGTTCTTTCTCCCTTCACAACGACGCTTTATGCACCGCATCCGAACCCGGTGAGCGCTATGACTCTGTCGTTTGAGTATAGTTTGGCCTTTGCGGCAGCTGTTGACATACGACTGTACGCGACAGATGGATCACTCATCCACAGCGAGTCTGTTACATCCGCCTCGGCAGGGATACACAGTCAGGAGATCGATCTCAGCGCTGTTTCAAATGGAGTGTATATGCTTGTGCTTCACTGCGACAATGTGCTTCAAAGAGTACCTATAGTCGTACATCGCTGATAAAAACTATCACATGGTGTGTAGAATTTTTACTCAGAGCGTGGCGCAAAGCACTGCAGAGTTATTGCTTGTTATCCAAGCTGCGCCACAGATACCACGATGCGGTGCTGCGAAACGGAGACCACCGTTCGGCAAAGGAATTGATTTCCTTCGGAGTGTTCTGTCCATACAGTCTACTTACAGCAGTACGTAAACCATAATCTCCCACTGAGAAGACATCCGGTCTGCCCATTGTAAAGATCAAGAACATTTCCGCTGTCCACTTACCGATACCGTGGATATGCGTTAAGGCAGTGATAATGTCTTCGTCTGACATTTTCTTCAACAATCGTGTGTTGATGTGTCCATCGTCGAAATGCTGAGCTAGACTATGCATGTACGTCGCTTTCTGAGCTGATAAGCCGACCGTGCGAAGCTCAGCGATACTCAGGCTCAAAAGCTCATGAGGAGTTGGTGATGATTTCGTAAAAAGCATGCGGAAGCGCTTCTCGATTGTTGCAGCAACTTTAACTGAGAGTTGCTGAGATATTATTGCCGAGCACAGAGAGTCGAAATATTTCGTGTGCGCCGTGAGCGAGCACGGTCCGTACTGCTTTATAAGCTGAGCCATGATCTTGTCGTTTTTAGACAAGAAGCGTTCCGCGTCGTTTTTCATGGTAGCCCGAGTTTGATATGGTTTGAAATCTGCATATAAAGTCGCCTAATGGATGCGACAAATCTAGCAGGATTGTCGAACCTAAGCAGGTTAATAAACAACAAGGCCGTGGGGGACACCACGGCCTTGTAAAGAGTTCTACTCATCGCCTTAGCTTACCTACACAACAGCATCCTGTCGCTACGCTGATCTGAAGGTGTCGTTACGACGACGATATAGAACCCTGACTCCAATTGTTCCGGAATATGGATGTCTTGAATACCACTATGCAGTGAAAGTGCTTCGTTGTGCACACGTTGTCCTTGCGCGTTGTACACCTCGAAATGAGCTTCACATGTTTCCTTACTATAGACCTGTGCCCTCACACCTTGCTCACTATGCTGTACATTGAGTAAGAGCTGAACGAGTGCAGTGTTTACTTGCCGATTATTAAAGGCGCAATACTGTGAGCGAACCAAACCGTTCTGAGTGCGGATGCGACTGAAACCATTGGCAAAGGTGTCTACTTCAACGAGCACAGTGGATTGATAGGTTTGACTGAGTAAGACGTCCCCGCGAAGGGTTGCAAGCACAGAACTTTGTTGTAATGCCTGATTGTCGCAATGCAAGGTAGACGAAGCGGCTCCTTCTGTCAAGCTTGCGCGTTGCGCAAGCACATCACTATTGTTTTCGATGCGATGCAAGCGAACAAGCGTATTGTCATATCCGACCCGAATCTGTGAGCGTTGATTCGTAGAGCTGTTCATGAGCGCTACAAGCTCCGATGCGGTTTTTGTGGAGTTGCTGTCGGGAATGAAACGAAGAGGTACCAATAGGTCTTGTCCTAACGGAGCATCAACAGTATCGGCGGCAATGGTCCCGCACACAATCCCGCCTGCGTTTAAACTAATCAGCGTGTCATTGGGTGTAATCCAAGTGCCGTTAGTAGAGAGCGAGATGCTTGCACTTACAGCTCCAATCTGATCCGGCGTATAGCGAACGGCAATACGGAAACTACTATCAGGATCAACTACTGCTCCATTGACGGAGGCGATACTGAAACTCGGTGCGCCAACAGAACTGATGTTGTTGATTCGCAATGGGTAGTTGCCGGGGTTGCGAACGACGATAACGGTATCGATCGTTGTCCCGATACACAAGCGTCCAAGTGCAAGTGTTCGCGAGCGCACATCGACAAGTGGTTGTACACCGCGACCATGCAAGACCAAGCTCTTCTGAGCTGCACAGGCCAATCCGGAGTTCGTGCGCACCACAAGGGTCGCCGATCGTTGTTCAATATCCGCGGGATTAAACCTAATGTAGACGATCAGGGAATCTCCCGGTGGAACTGTAGCAGGTAAGGGGACTGAACTATTCAGACTGTACTCAGATGGATACAGACCTGCTAGCGTGAGTGCATTTACAACGAGCTCGGCTGTGCCGTTGGAGTGCAAGACGATAGAGTCCCGTCCATTTTGTTTTACAAAGACATTGCCGAAGTCAAGGGTGTCGTTTGATTGGAAACTTCGAGTCACAACGACGATCGAGAGAGTCGAACTCATCTGTTGTGAGCCTGAGTACACCGTAACAGTACCGGTATAGTTGCCCACAGTCGGGAACGAGGCAGTGACAGATGCCATGATGCTTGAACGCGGTGGGATTGTAAAGGTCTTCGCGGGCGAAGCAGTCCAGCCGGCGGTGCTTCCGGAAATACGAATACTGTCCACCACTACTGCACAGGCTGTGGTATTCTTTAACTCAATACGTGTTTGACCGTTAGTCCCGGCGCACACGGTATCAAGAGCGATAGATGACGCGATGGCCTGCAATGCAGGTTGATCTGCCTCGCCGATGAGCACGAGTGTGTCACGTTGCGGCGCATTAGGACCGCTGACGATGGCAAGACTGAGATACTTACCGGCTTGTGTGGGCGTAAAGAGAAAGTTGAGTGTCTTGAGTCCGCTTCGTTGAATTTGAGCCGGCAGTGTTGTGGAAGGATCACTCGAAAATGCCGAGGAGTTTAGCACTGCAGTGTAGAGGCACGAATTGATGGTTACCGTACATCCGCCAATGTTGAGGATGTCCCAGTCGGCTTTCGCCGTATCACCAATGCAGATGTGTCCGAAATCCAGCGTGTCACGAACGCGGCCAAATTCAAACTCCGCTTCTCGACTCGGACAGCTAATGAAGGACGTATCGGAGGGGAAATCGAAGGTTGTGTCGTTCGGTGCGAGAGTTTCAAAATCACGTAAAGTCAGAACGACACCCACAGTTGGCGTATAGTTATTGGCTGTGGGCGCGTAGCGCACACGAATGCTCACGATACTGTCGGCCTTGGCAAACTGAGGCAAAGGTTGAATGATTGAGAACAAAGCCAAATCGGCTGCGGCACCGCTTAGTGTCGCACCTTGCAGTGCAAGACAGCGAACACCTTTTAGACGAAACTTGACATCGAAGGTGTCAACGCTTTGCGGACAGACCGGAGGATAGGTCGAATCTACTCCTATGAGCTTTGCCGCTAAGCCCGGAATACAGATGTCGAGTGTATCTCGCACCACAACCGTTGCATTGGGATCCGCAGTAACCGCAATGGGTACGCGATAGCTCGTGGAGCTAAGACGTGGCATTGGAACGATCGACACAGCGCACACACCGGTTTGTTCCGCACCAAGCACCGAAGGGATGACTTGCGTAGAAGCTTGCGGTGCATATAGTCCCAATGGCAGTTGTTCGATACGAATGTTGACATTCGAACTTGTCTTTTGCGAATCAAGATTGGAAACCAGATACAAAGCCTGAAGAGTATCGGGCAAGTAAGGAGAGTAGTCGGGTACTCCACATGGACTCTCTCTCACTGTGTCTACAGTCAGACAGGTGCCTGCGCCCGCTAATCCAAATCCACCGCCACCAAAGCCGCCTCCTCCGCCACCACCACCGCCACCGCCGAATCCAACACTAAGAGAGTCGACGATACCGATTTCGGTTGAAGCCTTGACGCGTGTTGTTCCAACGCCAAACACTTCTTCATCCCACAACAGCAGAACTGCACTGTCGGTGTATTGATTTGCCGATGCGTTGCGTTCCTTCCACATTGCGGAACCCAATCCGCGTATACCTTGTGAGGTAAAGTCAGTCCAGTTTCCAAAAAGCAAACGGTCCGGTTCTACGAGGCCGGCGTCACGCAGGTTACCACGCGCTACCAAGCCTGGTGCAACAGGTGTACCTTCCAAGGCCAGCCAAAAGTCAGGCAAGCCGGAACCAACACCGCGGTCGAATTGCTTTTCGACAGTACTGTAACCATAAGCCGTGGCAATGGGAGCCTGATCATTATCTCCGATTTTTGTGTCAATCAAGAAGAGCACACCAACGCGGTGAGACTGCGTACTACTGTTTTCAACTTGAACACTTAGACGGATGAAGCCGCCGCTCGGACGTTTAACCGGGAGCATGCTGAATACGAAGCGCATCGTATCACCATTCGGCAGTACCGCGATGGATCGGGCGTTGACGCGTGGTGCGCCGGATACCGTATCACGAAAAATGCTCTTCGTGATAATGGGGTGCTGCACGGCAACACCAAAGCCTGAAGTATCCGACTCATAGCTTTGTTGATACACATCGTTGTCGATTTTTACGTGAAAAAACGAGGTGTAGTTCACCGGCTTGTTATTCGTACCATCCTCACGATAGATGATTCCTTTCGTCGGCGTCGTGTAATTCGTAGCGATTGAAAAGTGTCCGTTATTCAATACCGTCGGATTGAGCTTGTAGGGCGACACAGCATCGACAATAGTCAACGAGCTTTGAGCCTGCAGCACACATGAGACCGTCACCAACGCAATCATGAAAGACCGACGCAACGCGCGGACTCCGCAATCATTGCGTCGATGGAAGAGCAGAGTTGTCATCATGGGGTTGCTCCTTCATCTTCGAGTTCAGGTACGATCGGAGTCTCAATCTCAACGACAACGCGTCGGTTATAGAAGCGGCCTTCAGGCAACGTGTTGTCATAGAGGTCGACTTCTCCACGTCCTTCCGTGCTGATCTTCTCAGGTTTGATGCGAGAAAGAATGTCGCTCTTGACAGCAAGAGCACGAGCTTCAGAGAGTATCCGGTTATTCTTTGATGCACCGATAACATCGGTCATACCGCTTATGGACACCGAAGACGATGTGCGAACGCGTGAACGAACTAAGCGCAATACTTGTTCATTCGAACCGGCAATCGTTGATGCTCGGTCGAAATTGAAAAGGATCATGTTATAGCGTTCAACAATCGTGTCGTTGACGTTTGTTGCATTGGCGCGGGTTGAACTGAAACTGCGTCGTACCGGAATGCTGCGCTCGGCGCGAATGGTTTTGCCGCTGTCACTTTGAATCTCCATGATGGCAGTGAGTGGCTGTGTGCCTTTGTAATCTGCCAGATGGAGATCGTTGCTGAGAAAGTCCTGGGTTTCGACGCCAGCCTTGCGAGTTTGAAGAGTACGGCCATTAGCGTCGACGATGGAATATGTAGCCGAGACGATACGTCCTTGATACTGCACTGTTGGCTTAAAGCGCAGTGCTTTTGGTTCAAAGCGGCGTTGCGCATTGCGTACGAATACGGGAGCTAGAACTCGTTCGTCATTGCTTGTGATTTCTACACGTCTGTTTTCTGCTCGTCCATCGGCGATACTGCGCGTCGACACCATTTGAGGCAAGCTACGTGACTGTAGAGTAATTCGATCGTCACTTACACCCCAAACCGAACGCAAGTAGCTGCGAACCGCTTCAGCGCGCTGGCTCGCCAACGATTGCGCGGAACCATCGTCTGTTGGTTCCAAACATCCCTGCAAGGTCAGCGTTGCCTGAGGGAAGCGCTGCATCCGTGAGCCAATGATATTGAGAACGTCATGATAGACGGACAGCTGATCGTTTGCCAGAGCGTTTTCTGAGAAGGAGTTCCTATCTGACGCAGCAATGTTGTGATAGCGAGTGGATAGCTGCGCAGACTTGGAGTCGAAGAAGACGTATGGTAACAAGGGAAGGATATCCAGTGTCTTGTGATCGTGAATAAGCAACTCGGCATAGTTTAGTTCTGCACCACTCTCACTGACATTGTTAATGTCAACACCCAAAACCGGAGGAGCGATTGCTACCGGCGGTGCCGGCGGAGGTGGCGGCGGAGGCGGAGCATCCACCGGTTGTTTTGGAGCAGTAGAGAATAAGTACAGCAGCCCGGCACCGGCACGTAGTGTATGAACCTTCCACGATGCATCACTGATCACATTCGTGAACCCGTACTGAACACTAAGTTCAGGGTTGAGGATCCACGAGTCCGAAAGTGGGATCATCGTGCCGGCACCGAAGACTGCGGCAATTCTAATTGAGTTTGAAGCTATAGTACCAGACTTGTCACTGAAGTAACCCGCGGCAATACGTCGCGTTGTGGAGCCATCCACGAAAGTTGTACCGACCGGCGTTACGATGGACTCGAATTGCTCAAAGGCATTGCGAGTAGGCAGACCGACGGTCAAGCCTCCACACAGATACCAACGGTTATTCAGGTAATACGACGCAAGCAGATCGAGACTGAGGTAATCAAGCGAAACATCAAGACTATGGGTCGTGACGAGACTGGTAACGGAGCCATCATTTAAAGCAATTTTGGGTTGCACCTGGTTTTCGCCGCTGAAGCTTCCGCTTGCTTTGTGGTAGTACAGTCGTGGAGAAAGAGCCCAATCCGGACCAAGGGGGATGTTGGCACTGTTTCCGATGAACCAGCGTAGGGCGTCGGCATTTTCAAAGCTTCCGCATTCATACACGCCTTCATTGATGCCAATGACTCCGCGATGCATGTTGTAGGCAAGTCCGCCGAAGATCCCTCCGCTCAGAACATTCATATGTTGAGCGTAGAGCTCGATACTGCCGTTAAGGCAAAGCAGAGCTGCACAGATCAGAGTACAGAGATGTTTCTTCATGATATTAGTGCAAGAGTGTAATTGGCTGTGAGAGAATGGGGATGCCGTGCGAAAGAACTTGGCACATGTACAATCCACTTGAGAGATGCATACCATCGATGAGTTGCTCCTTGAGAGCGGCTGCGTTATGAACAACCGTACCATCGGCGCGCACAAGTCGAAGTTCCAGGTGTTCATACTTGGCAGCTTGTAAGCGAATCGAGATGTTGTCTACTGCCGGACTTGGAAAACTCATCAGTACAACAGCATTCTGTGCGTCGATCAATCCTGTGCGTCCACCACATTCCGGACTTACACTAAGAGTCGCTGTGGCATCTTGGATGCAAATGCTGCTTGTGCTTCCACTGTTCAACGAGACCGCGGCGCTAAAATCGTTGCCACGCAATGCTTCGCAGAGAATGTCAAAGACTTCATCGCTCTGCGTTGGATGCGAAGCCCATCGTATGTTCAGAATGCTCTTGCCAAACAGCGTATTCATGGAGCTGTTCGTGATGTCCACGTAATTGCGTGATGGAGCATTCACGATCTGTAAGGGATGAATCATCGTTCCGTTATACTGCAATTCAAGCTGCGTCGTGTTGACCGAGCTCAAATTGTCGGAACGACGCACGCGCAACAAGAACTGCGATCCTATCGTGGCACTCGCATTGTCGATACTGAATTTCATCGAAGGAAGCACATTCAAGGGGATAGTGTTCTGCGACTGTCCTTGGTTGGACTCAACGACGATCGTAGCCGATTGCACACCTGTCCCGCTAGGTACTAGTATCAAGTCAAGGCTTGTGTTTTGTCTCGGCTGCAAGCTTTGAGGGTTGAAGCCAATGACGCGATACGACATATTTTTTACATAGACGCTGTCAAGGCGTAAGACATCGAAGTTGCCGGGATTCTCGAGGATTATGGGAATGCTGATGGAATCACCTTCGCACAGCTTCAATGCACTGCTTTGTGGTATGTCGATGGTGACCGACCGATTACGTGGGATGAAACACAGTGTGACAGCGCAGAGCGTATCGCCATTGTTGATGAACTGAATGCTTCCTTGCTCTTGTGCTTCGCGTTGCGGCTGGAATACGATTGAGACGTTTGTACTTGCTCCCGGAGGCAGATCCAGCGGGAATGGAGAGGGTTGTGCCAGATGGAATGTGCCTGCAAGAGCTGTTTTGATGAGCGTGGAATCTATATGCACCGTGCGATCGCTCGAATTCGAAACCACTAGGGTGTAACGCAGTGAGTCACCCGGGGCAACCGTTACGGTGTCACAAGTGCCTTGTTGTGTCACGGTCACAAATCGACGTAAGCCCGTTCCAACAACAGCTAGCGGGTAGCTTCGATCGGAAATGTGCACCTCAAGCGATGCAGTCACTTGCTGACGTGTTGAGGGATGATACTTCACGCACACAATCATGGTTGAATCGGGAGCGATGCGTGTACGACCGATAGGTGATAGGACTGTGAACTCGGTGGAGGGTAAGACGACTACCGAGTCAATAACGGTTGTGTCCTTGCCATCGTTCCGAATTGCTGCAAAACAGATTGTACTATCGCTTAAGAGAAGTCGACTCCCGAAGTCAATAGATTTATTGAGAATGCTGATGCTCGACTTAATGCCTTCGCCTTGGAGGCGCACGGTATCGACGAGTGAGCCGATGTTTGCTAGGAGTACCGCGGATGTCGGACCAATCGAACCGGGACGGAATCGTACGTCTATATCTACCGTTCCGCCGGGTGGAATAACGATTGAGTCACGAGCGTTGGTTAAACGAAACTCAGCCGAAGCGGGTACGCGCAAGTTGCTCAGCATGACCGGCAACAACCATGTATTACGAAACGTGACAAGTGTTCGTGCGGACTCACGTCCAACTTCCTCTTGACCAAAGTTTAAGTCGTTTGCAGTCAGCGGCTGATAAATTTCACAGGATGATTGCGCGATGGGCTGGGTGATTGAGCTTGAGTTTCCTCCGACAACCAGCGCAAGATTGTCTTCGTTGATCGCAACTGTACGATCTGCATAAGCGTTTTGAACATCGCTAAATGGTGTCCACGCGCCATTTGGTGCGCCTCCACTGGGTAGACTGAACAATTCGGTAGTGGCCGTTGCTGCGCCGGTGCTCTGTCCGGCAACAATTAGATAGTTGGGACTTGTGTCACGTATGCCTGCAACCAGTGTCCAGCCTGCGCGAGCGCGGGCTGTTTGCATACGCGGCATTGCACGCCATCCTGCTTTGGTGTCATACCACTCACCACGGTTTGTCGCCACTCCGGCGGCATCATATCCGCCAATCATCCGCGCAACCTCGGCAAGGTCGCTGATAGCACAGCAACGGATATGCTCCATTGCCGGTGGATTCGCTCTTGCATCCCATAATCCCGCATTGAGAATTTCCGTGGCAGGAGTAGTGTTCGTTTCACCACATGCGCTTAAGACCGTTGAATCTCCGCGCGCTCCGTTCAGCATAAGTGTTGCGTGTTCCGAACGAGCCGTTGCCATGTCACCGAGACGCGTAACGGCAAAAGAATTAACATCAATTCTGTACGACAACACAGAAGGTACACCTGCACTGAGTGCACCGTTCGCCAGCACGCGACCACCGCTCACGATGACTCCACCCTTTTTATCATAGGCTGCCGCGCAACCACCCAAAGCGGCTGAGAGTGTTCCAACACTTTGCCAAGACCATGTCTTCGTGGTGGTATTGAAGCTGAGAGCTTCAATCGAGTTTAAGGAGCTGTACGCATTTGTTGAACCTGAGTAGCCACCAATCGCGAACACTACTGACTCTCCGCGCGCATTGCGTACAGCAACGAGGGCGTGATCGAAGCGGGCGTTGCGCAGGGCTGAAGCAGTCGGCTTCCACTGACCTTGGGTATAGAGCAGGGATGTTGTTTGTGCAGTGCCGGCGGAGTTTAGTCCTCCACAGACCAACACTTCTCCGGTGTGCAGTAAAACGCTGCGGTGTAAACAAAGAGCTTGCGGTAAGGATGAAGTGTTTCGCCATTGCGCTGTTGTGCTTTGCGAAACCAACGCCACTGTGCTCATGGTCCACACGATGACGAAGTAGAAGAGTCGCCTGATAAATTGTCCGTTCATAGTTGTGCGATGAAGTGGCCAATTGCGTATGAATCACACGCGTGTATTACTGGACATAACACGGCTTTCAGAGTTATGACTATGTATCGCTGTGTGAGCATAGCCTAAAAGCCTAAAAGAGAATCACATTATTGTGCACTTCTGATTGAGGACCCGGTCGGACTCAAGACAATTACGTCCAAAGATGCCAGGGTCTACCTCGATTTATAGTCTCCACAACGCTTCATCCGAGCATGGTGCTTAAAGAAGATGAAGTTGTCGGCTAAGGCTTCCTCATGTTGTTGGAAACTGTACTGACTATCCAATGTGTGCTGCAGACTTCGCCGTTGTATTGTTCTATGCAGCACTTGCCGTTAGAAACTGACTACACTGCAAACTACCCTGTCAATGGCGCACCTGAGCTACGTAAATACTACGTAGACTCCCGCTTCTGCCGGCTTTTGTGTGAGCTCCTGTGCATGAAGGCCTGAGGTCCTTCGTACTCAAGGCTGCACAGTTGCTCCGAAAGAGCCCATATCAGGGATTCCGACAGGACTGCGTCCTTAAATCAGTGTGCCAGCCTACGCGTGTACGTGTTGAAGATCGTGAGGTGTTTTGAGTGGATATTGTGCTTTTCTCTGCCTCTCTCGGCGGTGCAAACTCGTTTCCGATCAACAACTCCCATTGAGCAAACGTTGCCTGTTCGGAGTCGATGCGCTGTTTGCGTCGTCGTTTTGCAGTTCGTGCCACTGTCGTATTGCCCAAGTAGTAAACAATTCCGTCGACCCTGTGCCACGCTGAAACAATCGTGTCAGTCCAATCTTTACACGCTCGCGGATTGTCGCAGCTCCCTCACCGTCCTGTCTACGCTCTGAGTGTGCGACCGACCTTCAACGAATGCAAATTGCTCTTTGATTCCACGGGCGGCGTGGAAAAAAATCCAGGGTTTTAGAATGTGCTAAAGGGGCTTAGCCGATGAGCTCGTCGACACGTTGTCTTAGCCAACGGCGGAGGTTAAATGTGTTGGTCGGAATAGCATCGATCGACGCTCGAAGCGCACGAGCTTCCTCTGTTCTGGTTTTGGAGCGCAGTTTGGAAGCAACAGTGATCAAGCGTTTGGTGTGGCTAATAAAGTGCTGGTGTGTTGTGATGTACGACTCCGGCAGCGCTTGTTGACTTTTCAAGTAGTGCCGGTAGGAGTCGACCGCTAGGAGACACTGCTCATACGATGCCAATTCATAAAGCAATTGTATACTGAGATTCTTGACCTGTATGGCGAGTATTGGCAAGCGAAAGTTCACTTGTTGGATTGCAGCCAGAGCTTCTCTTCGTTGACCTTTCGTGCGAGCTATCATCGCAGTGGCAAAAGCAGCACAATTCTCGTACTCATCGGGAACAACACGCTCAAGATGCACACTTTGTAACTCTTCAGCCCACTCGAGATCATTTGCCATACATGCAATTCGAATGGCTCGTACAAAGTCAGCAAAAGGGAAGCGTGGTTGGAGCAAATACTGCGACGCGATCAGATGCCGGCGCTCATCTTCAATAAGATAAGGGAGCAGGTCATCTCGCTCCTCCTCGTTGACGCAACGAATCACGTGATGGCTGGTGAAGATGTTGATAAATCCCATCTCACCACTTCCGTAGTACGAAGCGTGCTGCCTGCCTAGTTCTCGCAGCGCAAAGTAATCCGCGTCTTTGTGAGCTGTGATAAGCAGTATAGCATGTTTATAGAGCTGCACGACCGGATGGTTTGGAACGCGGTCCGTCTTGAAGAAGGCAATGAGCTGATCGGCGAAAGGCAGATCAAATCGAACGCTACTTTGATACTGCTCGAAGTACATGATGGTGGCCAGACGTCCCAAGCGTATGAGCACGAAATTCAGTATGGCAGCATACTGTTGCTCCAACAATCCGTATCTGTTCTCTGGTGCAACAGCGCTACTCTGCCAAATCTGCTCATTGATAAAGTGTGCTCTGTATATATGCGTGAAGTCTTCATTATCATCCTGCTCCAACATCTTTTCATACTTCTTCATCTGTTGGGCAAACTGCTTGTCGAGACCCGCCTGACGTAAGCGAGGCAGTATGCGCCAACGCTCCATATGGTCTTGGCCGTCGCGCGAGATTTGTATCAAAAAGTTCAACGCGACCTCGTACAAGTCGGATAGAACGTTGTTGATGCGATGGTAATCGAATTCCTTGGAGGGGAAGACCTCGCTGTGAATGTGTTCAAGAGTGCAACTGTGCTGCGAGAAGTCGGGATAATAGCGCGTAAAACTGTCGCAGCATGTGCTTATTGTCTCGCTGGTGTTGAAGTAAGGCGAGTGTACATACAATCGAAAGCGATCAATTCGCTCGGTATCGAAAGTCAGTAGAAGCTGCGCCAGCTTGGTACCCTGAAGTGTCTTTGCTGACTGTGTGGAGGAATCCTTTGGCGGCTTCGAAGCTCCGGAAGAAACAACGCCCTTCCGCACTGCTTTGGTGCTACCGGCTGCTGCTTTTTTTGTCGATTTCTTGGCTATTGGGTTTGAGACCGATCTCGTCCGGTTTTTTGTGGCCGAACTCTTTGCAGCGTGTGCTTTCTTCTGTTCAGACTTCATGCGTTTACTACCTTAAAATCGACTTTATACTATATCACGTATGCTCACGGCATTGTTCGAATTCTGGCACTAAATGAATCCCATGGTCCGAGCAAACACCAGAAGTGACTGCGGTACAAAAACAATGGTGCAAAGCATCCCTCCGAGTGCGCCCCAAATATGGGCGTCATGGTTAATGTTATCGCTCATTTGTCTCGAAGCATAAAAAGAGTAGGCAAGGTAGAGCGGTCCAAATAGCCAAGCCGGAATAATTGGCGGAAGCAAAAACAAACCCATGCGCATCGTGGGATAAAACAGAATCATACTAAAAATGACACCTGAAACGGCACCGGACGCACCCAAGGTTTTGTACTCGGGTTCATTTTTATAACGAAGGATGGACGGAATATCGGCAATGAGCATACTCCCCACATAGATGAAGAGAAAGATGGTGCTTCCTACGATGTGCTCCAACGGCGGTGCAAAGAAATAGAAGCTTAGCATGTTGAATGCCAAGTGAGGAATGTTGGCATGGATAAGATTGCCGGTAATCAAGGTATGCAAGCGCTGCGCTCGAGCTATGCGCCACGGTTCGAGTATTGAGGTTTCGCCGAAGCCCGGGACAAAGAACGCGGCAAGGCTCGCAGCAATGGTCAGCATCATGATGACAACGCTCACGGGCGTTGAGTCTATCCCAAAATCCATAAACCAAAGGGTTGCGAAACGGTGATCGTAAAATTCAGGCCTAAGACAGTGTAGTCAAGCCCTTCGTCCTACGAATATACTCAGCACTTCTTCAGAGCCGCTGAGCACTTTTGGCTTTTGTTAGCCCACGCCGAGCTGTCTATACTTCCGGTACCTGAGTCCGGAAGGTGTTGAGGGATCCTGCTTGAGAGTGCCAAGTGAGACGTGTCCTTAGCATTAGTAGCGCCACAATGCTCTCGGAGGCGTATTTTTGCGTCTTCGTACGTAGAAATCTTAGTTATGAGCGAATCACAGCAACAGACCGTAGCTTCAACACCTGCCGAACGTAAACCGGTTGTCTTTAGTGGCGTGCAGCCGAGCGGAACGCTCACGCTCGGCACAATGGTAGGAGCCCTCAATAACTGGGTGTATTTGCAAGACACCTACGATAGCTTCTTTTGCGTGGTTGACCTGCATGCGATTACCGTACGTCAGGTTCCGGCTGAGTTGCGTCGCTCCACGTTGGACTGCGCAGCCATGTTTCTGGCCGCGGGCGTTGATCCGGAAAAGTCTGTCATTTTCTTGCAGTCGCACGTACACGAGCATGCAGAACTTGCATGGGTTCTGAATTCCTTCACCGGATATGGCGAAGCAAGCAGAATGACGCAGTTCAAGGAAAAATCTGCGCAACATGCTGACAACGTCAATGTTGGTTTGCTGACCTATCCCATTCTCATGGCTGCTGACATCTTGCTCTACCAAACGGATTTGGTCCCTGTGGGTGAAGACCAAAAGCAACATTTGGAACTCTCACGCGACATCGCGCAACGTTTCAACCACAATTACTCTCCAACGCTTCGTGTTCCTGAACCGTACATTCCCAAAGCGGGAGCCCGGGTCATGAGTCTGCAGGAGCCGTTGAAGAAAATGTCGAAGTCGGATCCGAACCAGAACGCGACGATCTTCTTGACCGACACGAATGATCAGATTCGTAATAAGATTAAGCGTGCCGTCACCGATTCGGGCTCAGAAGTTCGAGTCGATGCATCACGACCGGGAATTTCGAATTTGATTGAGCTCTATCACGTGGCTACCGGACAAAGCATCGAGCACATAGAACGCTCATTCGAATCAAAGGGATATGGTGACTTTAAATCTGCTCTTGCTGATGCAATGGTGGATTACGTTGGTCCGCTTCGCGATCGTTTTGTGAACTTCCGACAAGATGTACCGGAACTAAGTAGAATCCTACAAGCCGGTGCTGAAAAGGCTTCGCGCGTTGCACGAAGAACCCTTCGGACCGTCTATAAAAAAGTTGGTTTTTGGTCTCCGGATAAATAAACCAACGCATTTGGTTATTCATAAAGAGACTTTTTATTCGTGCTTGGCATGCTACGCATGCCTGCGCACGACAGTACATCGCGATGAGACTGTGTCTGAGTCAGGTTCGACGCAACCGATAATAGGCTCGATCTAAGTCCGATACAACAACGTCAAAACACCATTGCAACACCCTTGCAACCTGAATTCAATACAAACACTACACGAGACCTTCGTTCATGTAGACTGTGTGGGGACGTGTAGATTTTGTAGAGATGGTAGCTAGAACTTTGTTGAACATACTTTTTCTTTTTATCTCTAGACTGACATGAAATTTGTAAGCTATATCGCCGACCTCGATGAGCGTTTTGCTCTGCTGGTTCATGATACTATTGTAGATCTCGCGCTGGCTCATGACTTGCTTAAACACGATGTTGAATTCTCGTTAGGGTATCTGCCTGCGGACGTTATCGATTTTGTTGAGATGGGTTCTGCTGCTTTGGCGGATGCCGCCAAAATAGAAGCAGCCGTAAAAGCCGGGTGGGACGACGTGTGTTGTCGACCTCTGAGTGATTGCGAGCTTTTGTCGCCTGTTCCACGTCCGACCTCTATGCGCGACGGTTATGCTTTTCGTCAGCACGTTGAGGCAGCTCGACGCAATCGTGGACTCGAGATGATTCCTGAGTTTGACGAGATCCCCATCTTTTACTTTACGAATCACAATGCTGTTACAGGCCCGGGTGATGTTCATGTTCAAGACATGCATTTGAATCAGTTGGACTTTGAGTTGGAATGCGCCGTCGTCATTGGTCGCGAAGGAACGAACATTCCGGCGGAAGAAGCAGACAACTACATCTTCGGCTATACCATCATGAACGATTGGAGCGCTCGCGCCCTTCAGATGCATGAAATGAAGCTCAATCTGGGTCCGGCGAAGGGCAAGGATTTCGCGACGTCGTTGGGACCATGGATTGCAACGCGCGACGAACTTGCAGCCAAACGTATTGTAGGAACCAAGGGTGAGAAATACGATCTGACCATGATCACCAGATTAAACGGAAAGGAAGTCTCCCGCGGAAATGTCAAGGATATGTCGTGGACCTTTGCGCAAATCATTGAGAGAGCCAGCTACGGTGTAACCTTGTATCCGGGTGATGTTATCGGCTCCGGTACCTGCGGTACCGGTTGCTTCCTTGAACTTAATGGTTCCAAGGTCTTTGATCCGCCTCTGTGGCTGAAAGACGGTGACGTTGTGGAATGCGAGATTGAAGAGTTGGGTATACTCAACAATACGGTTCGTCGCGTAGGACCGTAATTGCGCAGCTCCCGCTACAGTGCCGGCGACTGCGAAGCAGGCGCTTTGTAAAAAGACTCGTGAAGAGTTTGTATACGGACGTGAGCTCCTAAGGCTCTTAGTCCGGAGCACTCGCTATCTAAGCCTACTTCGGCACTAGCGAGCTGATACCATATCATGTACACCATGTCAATTCAACGGCTGCCATACTATGGCAGCCGTTTGTGCGTATAATCAATCACAAACTGCGCTCCATGAACGAACAACCTGCTATCGGCAGCGGGTACGGTGCTGAGAACGCGAACGAATTTTGAAACCTAAAGGGTACTCTAGACATTGTGTTCGATGAGAGCCGAGTGTACAGCTTGGAGTGCTTGCAAGGCAACGTTTGGAGCAAGAAGTGCGATGATACCGACATCGCTCATTCCGCTAATAATAATCTCAGCATTGAAGGCAGTTAAGAGCTCCGAAACACGGGCGTGCACGTTGGTTCCGCTTAAGTGAGGTCCGCAAATGCACAATACTTCGCAAGGACGAATGCGGCGCTGATGACCGCTCAGGAGGTGTTCCGAAGAAGAGCGAATAACAAGTCCCAATGCAGCCTCCTCCGCAAAACACAGCAAGACCTCGGTGTTGTGCTCGGAACATGTACGTAGAATGCTTGCCAACACTGCGGTTGCATGTTCATGCATTCCGACTTCAGCTTGAACCACAACACATCCTTTAAGTAGACTTGCAGCGCGGACTCCTTGATAGGACACAATATCGGGGTGCTCATCTGCAACGACGGTAGTGCCTTGATGCTCCGGCTCGAAGGTATTGAGAATGCGAACCGGAATTGCGGTATCGACAGCCGGCTTGATCGTATCCGGATGCAGAACTTTGGCGCCGAAGTATGCCAGTTGGCGCATCTCAGAAAAACTAATGAGGGGGATTGAATTGGTATTCGGCACTATTCGAGGATCTGCGCTGAGCACACCGCTTACGTCGGTCCAAATCTGTATCTCCTCTGCTCCCAATGCAGCGCCATAGAGCGCTGCCGAAAGATCCGACCCGCCTCGACCAAGAGTGGTGGTGTATCCTTCAATCGTCGATCCGATAAAACCTTGACTGACCACGCAGTCGTGCGTTGTCAACAAAGGTTGAAGCACGGCATGCACAGTGTACGAAAGAGCCTGTTGATCTGCAGTGGCACGTGTGAACTCCGCGTTGGTACGCATGGTCTCTCGTGCATCATGAAAGGCAGCCTTCATGCCTTGCGAACACAGGAAGTACGAGAAAATCGTTGTTGAGAGACGCTCTCCAAATGAAGCCATCATGTCGAGCGAGCGAGGTGTGCATTCGCAAAGAAGTGCGATTCCTTCGCTGTATTCCTCAAGTTCAGAAAGAAGCTCCTCGGTTTTCTCAATGCACGACTGAAGCTCATTGCCATCCAAGCTCAACTCGTGAATGAGCGACACATGGTGTTCCCGAATGGCAACCAAGGCATTGTGCATTGCCGGACGGTCCGCACGAGATGCAGCATCTGCTGTTGCCAGCAACTTGTCGGTGATACCACCACAGGCTGAAAGAATGACTAAGGGACGGCGATTGCGATGGCGAATGACAAGTGCGGCTACAGAGCGCATGGCTGCCGCAGTTTTCACGGAACTACCGCCGAATTTCATAACAACCATAGAAAAGCTGATCCGGATGCAAAAAGCACTATCTATCCAACAAATGTACAAAAGAGCCGTCAAGCAAGGGGAGTGTGGGTTGAAATCGTCGGACATGAACTGCCTACAATTGTGGACTAAGTTGTCCCCAAAGGACCTCCCACCTTTGCTTCGGCCGCAGCAAAGAGTATATTGCATCACCGAGATGAGTTTTTGGAAAATGGTACAAACGTCGAGCTTAATGGAACAAACTTCTGCCCTTATGTGGATCGGATTCGCCGCTTTCATCATCCTGATGCTGTGGCTGGATTTAGGTGTATTCAATAAGAAATCGCATCAAGTCAGTATTCGAGAATCTCTCGGATGGACCTTTGCATGGATGGGGCTTGCAGGCTTGTTTATGTTAGGAATTTACTGGCAGCTAGGGATGAATCATGCTGCTGAAACGAAAGCGCTTGAGTTTCTTACCGGCTATATTATTGAAGAGAGTTTGAGTATTGACAATCTCTTTGTCATCATTCTCATCTTTAACTACTTCAAGGTCAAACCCGAGTATCAACACAAGGTACTGTTCTGGGGAATCATCGGTGCATTGGTGTTTCGCTTGATTCTGATTTTTGCAGGCGTAGCACTGATTAATCAGTTCTCCTGGATCATGTATGTCTTTGGTGCTTTCCTTGTTATCACCGGTGTGCGTATGGCTCTCGGTGCCGAAAAGGAGATACATCCGGAACAAAACCCGGTCGTAAAGATCTTCAAACGTTTCTGGCCTGTGTCGCATGAAGACCATGGCGATCGCTTTTTCATACAGCTGGCAGGCAAGTGGGTTGCGACGCCGCTCTTTATCGTGGTGTTAGTTGTTGAAATGTCTGACTTGATTTTTGCAGTCGACTCGATCCCTGCTGTGTTGGCAATTACGAGAGATCCCTTCATCGTCTATACATCAAATGCATTTGCCATTCTGGGACTGCGCTCGCTCTTCTTTGCACTTTCCGGCTTGCTGGATCTCTTCCACTATTTGAAATACGGATTGTCGCTCGTACTGGTGTTCATCGGACTCAAGATGACGCTTGCGGATTTGTGGCATGTCAACACAAGTATTTCGTTGCTTATCGTGGGTAGCATTCTTGGAATCTCGATCGTTTGGTCGTTGATTAGTCCGCCAAAAAATGACTTCTTAACGGAGACGAGCGAAGAGGGCGAAAAACACTAGTTGCGTAAGGTCCGGCAAGGCTAAGCACGACGTCTACCGAGGGCCGGATAACCAATAGATTCTATGAGGAACGGGCTCGAGTTAGCGACGGAAGGGAGCACTGAGGTGCTCGAAGACGTAAGAGCCTAGAGGACGTGACTCCACCAGAACGTCCGCATCTCCGGACATGCCGATTTGCAAGAGATTGCCAAGCTGACCGCTCTCGCTGATTTCAATCTCTACCGGATAACTCCCTTTCTCATCAGGACTCATACTCTTGTGTGTGATACGTCCTTTAAGCATGCCCCAATGGTAGGATGGAAAGCTGCTCACCTTCATGGCGGCTTCCATACCTTCTTTCATACTCCCGATCAGTTGCGGTGGAACGGAGCATTGAGCATAGAGTTTGGTTGCCGTTGCACTGAGCTTCAAGAGGACGGTTCCTGCCGGGAGTTCGTGCTCCTCGCTAAAGCTGTAAGAGACATTGAGGTTCACAGAACTACGCAAGACGATACTGCCGCTGTCAAGATCAACACGTCCATAGAGTTCACGAATCTTAGACTCCAGGCTATTCACATCTGCAGTGAGCTGTGCGCGACGTTTGTCAAGCTCCAGGTCGCTGCGATTTGAGTGTACACCAACCAGCGATTGGTCCAGTTCCAGCTGACGTATGCGCTCTTCAACGGAGTTTAGCTCCATGCTAGACTGCTGCTTGGCGCGATTGTAGGCGTCCTTGGCATTCGACTCCTTCAGTTGCGCATCTCTCAACTCTTTCTCGCTTGCAAATCCCTGCGATTGAAGCTTCTTCATCTCTGCTGCATGCTTCGTTGCCGCGTTCACTTCTTGCTGTAGATTATCGAGTTCCGAGCTCTGCTTGCGCTGACGCAGGCTTCGCTCTTTCTTGGCATCGTTGATCTGGGATTGATATTTGGAGCGCTCAAGCGTTAAGGACTCTTTCTCGTTTTTGTTCATTGGCACATCAGCACGCTCAAAGAGATCGCGGGCTTCGCGCGCCGCACGAAGCTGATTGATCAGCGATACTATCGAAGCCGAGCTAATGCGCGCCAAGGTGTCGCCTTCGCGAACAATCTGCCCCGGCTTAACGAACATCTTAAGAACCTGGGTGTTCTCTGCAAACCTGTACTGCACTTCGCGAGCATCGGTACGCAAACTGAACGGGACACGCACTTCGCGTGGGATATGCAGGAAAATGAAACAGAGGATGAGCAACAGCACCGTTGCGCTACAGGTATAAACGAGAATGCGTAGTGCTCCCGGACGCAGATTTGAAAGCGGGACATCATCTTCATGATAAAGATCCCGGTACTGTCGTTCATGTAATCCTTGGTTCATGCTGCAGCCGCTCAAAGTGCAATCCAAAAATACAATACTCCGGCCTCAGTTTTCGCGTTGTCCTGAATTCAGAGAATCCATGGTGCGAGTTCCCGCATCTTCCTTGCTTTTATCCTTGTGATCGTCCTTTCCGGCGTTCGTGTCATCGTCCTTGTGATCGTCCTTTCCGGCATTCGTGTCATCCTCCTTGTCATGGTCCTTGTCATCGTCTCGTTCGTTTACTATGCGTCGTTCGCCAACCACGTTTTCATCACAAGGCACTTCTTCGTCTGGAACACGAGTCAAAGAGTCGCTTTGGACCTTGACAGAGGAGTCGTCATCCGAGACTAGGAAACCAAGCTCTCCCGCGACCTCTGTCGTTGTTCTATCGCGTGGTGTTAAGTGGACTTGGCGAAGTCGATACGCAGCGATGGCAACTAGTCCATCAAGAGCGGCGCAGAGAATATAGTAGGCTACTTTGTGAGGAATGGGAAAGGCAGCCCACATGAAATGCATGCTTGTGGCTAAGCCGGAAATGAAGAGCAACCACACAAACTCCCGAACGTGGAGTATTGAACGTTGTTTGTGTACAAAGGCGACGAAGAGCAGGAGACTGAGGTATGCAGGCGCAACGAGTCGCTCCTTATCACCGCCAATAAAAGCAGTGACAAGGAACAGAGGAATAAGGGATACGATGTAGGGATGGCTACGACTAAACAACGACCAATCCCTGCGCCACGCAAGCGGTATAAAACAGAGGGGGGTGAGGGCACTGAAGACTATGCGAAACCACTTCTCCGGACTGATCAAATCTGGTGCGTAGTTGACTAGCAAACCGAGCATTGAGTACTCGGGGTTTCCAATTGGTACATACAGCCGAAGTACTATCCAGAGGGCTAGACCGGGGGTACAGGCCGTTAATGAGCTTAGTGCGGCACTGCGCTGTCGTACATCCGAACTACTGACTATTCGTAACAGCACAAGCGGCACTATGAAGAGCGCGGTTTCGCGAGTAAGTACAGCAGCAAGAAAGAGGCTACCGAGTACCAGGTGGGCATCGCGCTCCAGGGCTTCGATCATGAAAAGCAGCAGTGCCAGCACGAGGAGATCGCCGGCTTGAAAGTAATCAAACACTACGAAACCGCTGAGATAGGGCTGCAGAAAGAGCAGAGCGACGAGGAAGATGCCGACTCCTTGAGATAATCCCATCTGATGGATTCGACGCAGGAAGGCATATCCTAACAGGAGAAGGCTGACGAGTGTCAGTGCCTGAAATGGTCGGGGATCAGTTGGGTGAATGAGACCTGCAAGCCACGGAATGCTCAATCGATAGGCGAAAGGAGCGTGGACCTCAGGATTGAGGGCAGGTGCTGTACGAGCCATCTCACGATAACTGTACAGATCGACGTGAGCAAACTGATGCTCGAAGTCGATCTGCCGATTCCAAATGCCTGCGCAGCAGATGACCAGAAGCAATAACACACGGTAGTTGAGTCCACGACGTGTTTCCAGCGCGTGCGTAAGGGTATCAAAAATGTGTGGCAGAGCGGACTCCTAGTGGATCGAGGACGAGCTGTGAGCCGATGGTACAGAGTACGGCAGGAACACACTAAAGGTAGTTCCCATGCCAATATCGCTCTTGACGGTGACTTTACCATTATGAGCTTCCACCAAGCGTTTGACGATCCATAAACCAAGACCACTGCTGGGTTCATCGCCGGTGGGACGAGCGCTGAGTTTCATTCCGCGTTGGAAGGCGCGCTTGGTGTCTTCTTTACTCATGCCCAAGCCTTGATCTTCAACGTCCAGACGCAGGTAGTCATCGGTTGGCACTGCTCGTACAGTGATTGTGGTACCGGGTAAGGAGAACTTGATGGCGTTGGAAACCAGATTGTCCAAGACTTCTTCAATCTTCTGAGGGTCAATCTCGCAATTGGGAAGGTTTGGCGGAATGTTGTGCTTAATGGCGATTCCTTTTTTGTCCGCAGAACTCGCATTGCGTCTGCACACACTTTCAATCAACACACCGGGACTCATGTTTTCCATATCAAGCTGTATGTCCGCTTGATCCATTGCCATAACGCGAGAAAGTTCTTGAGAAAGCGAAACGATTTTCGTGGTCGTCTCAATGATGTCTTCCATTACTTCTTGCGTGTCGCTGCTATTGAGATCATAGCTGCGCAGAAGGTCCACCAGGTTCTTTACGAGCGAAGCCGGATTCTTGATGTCGTGAATAATGATTGCAAAGAGGTCGTCTTTTTGTCGCTGTAGATCTTCGAGCTCACGTTTGACATTGGTGGCGCGGTCAACCTGTCCGGCGAGATCCATGTTTTGATCATTGAGCTCTTCGGTCTTCTTCGAAAGGTCGAGAACCTTCTTGTTCAGTTTCGCGTTGTCTTTCTTAAATCGTTCGACTTCAGCTAGGATTTTTTGATAGGCAGGAAAATCCTCAACTTTTTTGTCCTTCACGACAACGGAGTTCGTGGCAGGAGTAGGATTCTTCGACATCTGCTGTGCGATTTGTGCCGCTTGCATATGTGCGGCGTTACGAGACAACCACAAGAGCACAATCAGTACGGAAGCGCCGACGAGTAAGCCAATGAGTGCATAGACTACGTAAGGACTGCGGTACCAGGCTTCGCTTTCAGGAGTTTGCGAGAGTGAGCGAAGGACTTTACGGAATTCAGCAGCCTTGGATGCATCAACGTTGAAATTCAAGGAAGCGGGAACGGCCGACCAATTACTGTCAGACGATTCGGCTTTCACCACCAAAAAGTGATGACCGGCGGGCAAGCCAATGTACGTCTTGTAGTTTTCGAATTGAGTCTTGACTTCGTGTCCTACTCCGTTGTCCAGCTCTACCTGAAAGCGAACACCTTTTGCGACATCTACACCTTCACGACAAAGGAACGTGACATTGAGGATGGAATTTGTATCGAGGATAAGTTGTTCCCACTGTGTGGATGGAACATTTTGTCCGTCAACCGTTATTGTGCTGATCGCCGTTACACGCTGCTCTTGCGCATACAGCTCAGTAGTCTGCACCCACACGCAGAGCGACACAAAGAGGATGGTGACCAATCGACGAAATAGGAGCACAGTTAATCCCTTAACTATTCGTTCTTGATAGCTTCCATGCGCAATAATCGCGCCTGACGGCGCTGAAGCTCCGACGCTTTTGTGACCGAAGCTTCTAAGAGGCGAGAGCAATCAAACCACTGCCCGACAGGATGGTGCGGTATGTTGTTCCTGGTGCAGTAGCGAAGAACCTCTGCAGTGACAAATATACGGTCTGCAAAGTTTGTGAGACAGGCCACTCGAAGATCTTTCAAGAAGACGTTTATCTCGTCATCGGTGTCGATGGTAGAAAGAAGTGCATCACGAACGCAGTATGTGTTTTTACACGTACATGACTCATTGGCTGAGACCACACTGCTACACCATTGTTGAGTATCCGGAACTGCATCGTGCACGGTTGTACTTTGTGCGGTCACCTGCTCCACTTGCATCACTTGCATCACTTGCTGCGTTAGCAACTCTTTCGAGATCTCTTGAGCGACCGCTTTTTCAGCGCCTACGCTTGCTTCCTCGATTGCTGCCGTGCGAACCAAGTGTTGCATCTGTGCCTGCGAATAGTCGAGGATGTGCAGCTGCACGGCATGTCGCGCACAAAATGCACGAATGTCTTCGTCCGCAGCATCATGTCGGCTTCTGCACAGTTCTAGCGCCGCTTCATCGATGATCAGGTGGCGCATGTAGTTCTAGTTCATGGGTAAGTAATTGTAGAAGCCACGTCCGGTGCTACGTCCTAACCAACCGGCGCGAACATGTTGTCGTAAGAGGGTGCAGCATCTGTACCGTGGTTCATGATACTCTTGGAACAACGCGTCCAGAATCGTCACGATCACGTCAGCGCCAATCTTATCAGACCACTCAAGGAGTCCCTTCGGATAGTTGACTCCGAGCTTCATGGCGGTATCGATATCCTGCGGCGTCGCCACGTGCTCTTGTATGGCAAAGGCTGCTTCGTTAATGAGCATGGCTATCATGCGAGGGAAGACCAGCGCGATACGATCTTCAACAAGCTCGACCTGAAAGCCGAGACTTTCAAAAAAGCTGCGAGCTTTTGTATGCGTTATCTCACGTGTGCGCAAAGAAGGTGCAATCTCAATGACGCTTGCCTCTGAAAAGCCGGGCATAAGCGGCACGCCCACAACTTGGGAGGCAAGAGGCAACAGCGAGTTGATATCGGTTGCGGTGCAGCTCAGGGTGGCACTGCACACTAAAGCCGATGGAAAGAGCTCAGCGAGTTCTTGCAAGACCATGACTTTATGCTGAACGCTCTTCATCGAGCAATCGACGATCAAGTCTACTTGTGTGTCGTCTTCCAAATCATCAATACTCATGATAACGTTTTCAGCAAACTCGTCATAGTACTCGTTTACATCATCGTTTTCATTGTTTAGATCCTCTTCGCTGCCAAAACTCTGCTCGAGTGCTTCGGCGATGATTTCTTCTGCACTAAGCTCATCGTCGAACTCATGCGTTGAATTCAGAATAATAAAATCGCGTGAGTGCTTTTCAAGAAGGCGGGCAAACTCTGCGACTACGGCTGCTTCACCGAAGAGAAGTATTGATTTGGTGGGGTTTGGCATTGAGGTCTGTTAGTCTGAAGAACAAGTGGTTGCAGTAAATGGTCGTGTCTAAAGCAGTTCACGAATATCCGCGTACTCTCAACCGAAGGGCAAATTAGAGAATTTCGATGGTTTGCGGGCCGCGCAGCGGCACGCATGGTCATGACATAGTCTTGATAACCAGACTGAAATGCCATGCAGACTATGCAGACTGAAAGAAGTGCAGCCAGCATAAACCCATTCCGTACCCTACCAAAACTCAATCAGTCAAGGGGATGCAAGGGAGCTGTTTTTGGTACGAAGTCTTGTACATAGAAGGGGCGGGCAGCCGAGGGATCGTGAAAGGCCTTGTTTGAGTACAGATGCTGAGACAGAGGACCCAAGTGTTCAACGTGCAGACGGGACAAGGGATGGGATTCGTCTATCAAGCCCAGGAGCGCCGCACCCGGACCAATCATCATGCTTGAGCTATCATGGTTGTGCAGTACCTGTTCGTTATCAACAAGCTGCGGTTCAGACAGTGCTGAGCCTTTAGCCTCAAATTCCTGGATGTAACACTTTCCACGCTGCGCGCCGATGCAGACGCTGAATCGCGAGCCGGCTGAGAATTGAATGAGCCCTGCAGCATAACGAGCCTGTGCTTCGAGCGTCGGTACACAGAGGAGCTTGGGTCCTTCGTCAACGCAAAGGGCCTTGACGAAGCTCATACCAATTCGGAGTCCGGTGAATGATCCCGGTCCGGCTGATATCGCTACGGCATTGAGATCGGTCACGCGCAGGGAGTTGTCCTGTAGAACACGCTGACACATGGTGGCGAGAACACGGTCATGCACATTGCTTGTCCAGTGAGAATACGAGCTCAGCAAGCATCCATCCGAGAGCAGAGCAATGCCGCAGCATTGTCCGCTGCTTTCTATCATCAGTATTCTCAAAGCCTCAGCGCTCATTGTTGTTCCTCCGACCCATCATCTTCTTCTGAATCCGCTTCGTCGGATTCTAACTCCACGTCTTCTTCGTTATCAACGCTTTCCAAAGCGTCGAGTTCGAAGAGGCCTTCGGGAGCCGTTATGAAAATCACTTTGGTGACCTCATCGATACGTGAAACGATGGCGGGCACATGCGGGATGAGGACTTCGTCATCGTCGGCAGTTTGAACGACAATCGTGCGGTGTGCCGGACTCTGAAAGATTTCGACGACGCTTCCCTTGCGTTCATTGGTGAGGGCATCACGAACTTCATAGCCTTCGAGAGCATCGGAGAACTGAGAAGCCTCGGCGCTTTCGAGGTGTCGGCGTTCTATAAAAACTCCCTTTTCCAACAAGGCTTCGGCAGCGCTTATCGAGTTGATTCCTTTAAAGTGGAGCAGGGCACCGAGTCGATAGGGGCGACAGGACTCAAGTGTATACTCTTGGGCAAAACTCTCACTAAAGCCAAGTTTTACGGCCGTGTTGCTTTTGATTGTCGGAAGAAAATCGATATCAGCCAAGATGCAATCACCTTGAATTCCGTGTGTTTTTGTAATGGTACCGAGGTATTGAAAACTCATGCCGAAAGGGTAGTTGATGGTCGCTGATGTCTCGCTTTGGAGTCCTTTTTTATATGCGGGCTGCCTTCGGCAGCACCGCAGCTACCCAAAGATTCCTTTACGTAATCACGGGATTTTAAAAGACTGTGGACTCGAGGTCGATAACGACTCAAATATACGGCGAGTGCTGCGCCGAGTTGTCGTAAACAGCACACATTCTCTATGTTTGTCAAAGGGCTCAGCTCAGCGGATTTCGGCTCTTGGAAGTTTGACATGGCAGAAATCCTAAATCCCTAGGCCGATCCTTGGCGTAATCGTACTATCACATCGAGTTTTCCTCCTTCAGCACATCCAATGCTAGCCATGATACATCAGCAAGAGATTCGTTCAATCATTCAACGTTCCATCGCCGTGAAGCAGTCCATGATGGACAACTGTGTGGGCGATATAGAGGCCTGTGGTACCGTTCTTATAGAGGCGTACAAGACAGACAATAAAGTGTTGTTTTGCGGCAACGGTGGCTCTGCAGCCGACGCGCAACACATTGCAACGGAGTTGGCTATTCGATTTCGGGGAGGAGTGGAGCGTAGAGCACTGCCTGCCATGTCGCTCAGCGTCGACCCAAGCATGGTCAGTGCCGGTGCAAACGACTATGGTTACGAGAACACCGCAGCGCGGATGGTCGAGGCATTTGGTCGCCCGGGAGACGTCTTCGTTGGAATCAGCACCAGTGGCAAATCTCCAAATGTTCTGCGTGCCTTGGAACAGGCAGCGAGGCAGGGTATGCACTGTATTGGCTTGCTGGGCGGAAGCGGGGGAACGATGATTGCGTTATGCGGTCATAGTGTTGTCGTACCCAGTACCGTCACAGCGCATATTCAGGAGTGTCACATAACCGTCGGACACATCTGGTGTGAGATGATTGAAGAGGCCTTGTTTCCCGAGCTTTTCAGCTCCGGAGCCTAGGAAGCAGTAGCACCACAAATGACAACTTACCGCATGCACGGGATTGGAGAGTATACGAGCAGAACACCGATCAAATCTTCGTTTTCTGCCTGAATACGTCGTTTATGCGAAGCCCGACGCTGCAGTGTGCAGGGGAATTTTTTCAAAAAAACGGCTCTTTTCGCTTGCCAATTTGTCGTCAGCCCCTATCTTTGTGTTCTCAAAAAATGAGCGCCACTTTAGCTCAGCTGGTAGAGCAGCTGATTTGTAATCAGCAGGTCGTTGGTTCGAGTCCGACAAGTGGCTCCAAATTTTAAGGATTTCGAAGGTCTGCAAGTCTCAGTAATCGCTGAGACTTGCGGGCTGACCGAAGAAAAAGCCCACCTTCCTTATTCAGTCTTATCCGAACCCATTTAGCCTTACTTAAGCGCATTTTATCCCTACAGTTTCCCTACAGTTTTTCTGAGTGATATTTCAAAAAACGCTGAGGTACTCCGCCAGATTAGCGTAAATCTAAAATTTATTTTTCCACAACCAGAGTGCCCGCGACCGCTGTTGAAC
>JBGAKH010000017.1:0-14610 GCA_044224515.1 Chlorobiota bacterium
GCACCGCTCAGCTTTGAATAACTGATTCCGTTTGCAACCTTTGCGTCTGTCACAGCAGCATCAGCCAGTTTAGCGCTAGTCACATTGGCGTCGGTGATCTTCGTGGTTGTTACTGCATTGTCTGCAAGCTTGGCAGTCGTCACTGCGTTGTCTGCAAGCTTAGCCGTCGTCACGTTTGCGTCGACGATCTTGGCTGTGGACACAGCGTCATCTGCGAGCTTGGTTGTTGTGATTACACCAGTCGCTACTGTCGGTGCAGGATAGTTTCCTGTCAAGTCGCCCGATGCAGCTCCGCTTGGAGGCAATGATGTCGGTGCGCCGCTCAATTTTGTATAGCTGATTCCATTTGCAACCTTCGCGTCTGTCACAGATGCATCAGCCAGTTTAGCGGTTGTGACATTGGCGTCGGTGATCTTGGCTGTGGTCACGGCATCGTCTGCAAGCTTGGTTGTTGTGATTACACCCGTTGCTACAGTCGGTGCAGGATAGTTTCCTGTCAAGTCGCCCGATGCAGCTCCGCTTGGAGGCAATGATGTCGGTGCACCGCTCAGCTTTGAATAACTGATTCCGTTTGCAACCTTTGCGTCTGTCACAGCAGCATCAGCCAGTTTAGCGCTAGTCACATTGGCGTCGGTGATCTTCGTGGTTGTTACTGCATTGTCTGCAAGCTTGGCAGTCGTTACAGCGTTGTCTGCAAGCTTTGTTGACGTTACAGCGTTGTCTGCAAGCTTTGTTGACGTGATAACACCCGCTGCGACTGTAGGTGCGGGATAGTTTCCTGTCAAGTCACCCGATGCAGCTCCGCTTGGAGGTAATGATGTTGGTGCTCCACTCAGTTTTGAATAGCTGATTCCATTCGCAACCTTCGCGTCGGTTACGGAAGCATCTGCCAACTTGGCTGTGGTTACGTTAGCATCGACAATCTTAGTCGTTGTTACAGCGTTGTCTGCAAGCTTTGTTGTCGTGATAACACCCGCTGCGACTGTAGGTGCAGGATAGTTTCCTGTTAAGTCTCCCGATGCGACCCCACTAGGAGGCAGTGCAGTTGGCGCGCCGCTGAGCTTTGCATAGCTGATACCGTTTGCCACCTTTGCGTCGGTTACGGAAGCATCCGCCAGCTTGGCGGTTGTCACGTTTGCGTCGTTAATCTTCGTGGTTGTTACCGCATTGTCAGCGAGCTTGGTCGATGTGATAACCCCTGGCGCTACGATGGGTGCTGGATACGTTCCTGTCAGATCTCCGGATGCAGCTCCACCCGGGGGCAAAGATGTTGGTGCACCGGCTAGTTTTGAGTAGCTAATGCCGGAAAGAATCTTGGCATCGCTCACTGAGCTGTCAGCGAGTTTAGCCGTCGTGACACTTTGATTCTGGATGTTCTGTGTGGCGACCGCATCTGCCGCAATTTTTGAATTGGTTATTGCTCCGGCTGCAATGAGGGGAGACGGATAATTACCATTCAAATCGCCGCCTGCAGCACCACTCGGTGGGAGCGAGCTAGGAGCACCAACCAACTTATTGTAGCTGATGCCGGATGCGATTTTAGCATCCGTCACTGCACCGTCTGCTAGCTTTTCCGCTGTTACGTTCGCATCGGCAATTTTTGATGTTGTTACTGCCGACTTGGCAAGTGTAGGATCTGGATAGACGCCGCTAAGGTCACCGCCTGCAGCGCCGCTTGGACGAAATCCTGAAGGAACCCCTACGAGTTTCGAAAAGCTTATACCATAAGCGATCTTTGAATCACTGATAGAGCTATCTGCAAGCTTCACCGTTGTAACCGACGCATCGATGAGGTTTGATGTGCCAACAGCATTCAATGCTAGCTTTGCATTTGTTATGGCTGCATTCGCGACAACAGGTGCCGGATAGCTTCCACTTAGGTCGCCGCCTGCGGCACCTGAAGGAGGCAGAGAACTAGGTATGACGCCACTTGCAAGCTTCGACGCGCTGATAGATGCGTCTTTTAAATCGAGACTCGTGATAGGTCCTCCCGCATTGGCAATGGCTATCGTACCATCTGCATTGACGATTTGCGTAATACCACTTTGTAGGGTGACGATATCGAGAGTGTCGCCATGAGTACTTAGCGTAGTAGCACCGCCTCCTCGCAGAACGAGATCACCTTGTTTAGCGTTGAGACTACGCACTACTCCACTGCCGTTTGGAGAGATCGACTCAGCAACGACTGCTTGCGAGGCACGCATCGCATACGGTGCGGATGCTAGTGCAAGACGAGGCAGCATTTCGGAGCCTCCCTGAACACGAACCCCTAGATAGTACGGTTTGTTGAAGACGAGATTGAGAGGTTTAACGCTGCCTAAGTAGACATCGAAAACCCCAAGTTTGGTGGTAACGGTTTGTCGCTCCGTCCACACTGCGACGCCGCCCTGCTCTTGGTCATACAAGGCGAAGTCGATATCGTAGCTTCCGTCGCTGACCGGTTGTTGCTTGGCGTCGGTAAGCAGACCTTGGTACGACATCGTCTGTGGCTCTATTGCAAAAACAGTGTGGGTACAGAGCAGAAGAACGAGGGCAAAAAAGTACTTCGTAAGCATGGCGCTTTGAATTATGTGAACGAGAGTCGATTGAACCGATAAAGTGACACTGCTGAGGTTCACAACGGACAGAGTCCAATGTGATGTATAATGAGCATCGTGCAAGACCTTTCGCATGCTTCATGCATGAAAGGCTAAAGAGCAGTTTTTACCTGTTAGGAATGCGTTCACGCACCACCGTACACTCCGTGACCTTGATTCACGAGCGACACCCTCCGGCTCCGGGCATGGTTATGCACAAAAAGACAAGGCATACCCTGCTCAAAGAACTGAGATGGCTGAAATCGGGTATTCGAAATACCTATATGGGTTGAAAATGCGACAGGAGATTCAACATGGTGCGTGAGCACACCTAACTGCTCTTCACAGTTTTCATCCGACATGGACAGATGCCGGGAACGTACGGAGCACGTATAGAGTAGTCCCAATCTGACCTAAGGCTCTACGTGGAAGTCGTGTCGGATACACTTACTGTCAACGCGCTGTTCTCATCGTGAGAGGCGTTTGACCCAGCCTATTGTTTGCGGTCAGTACTGCATGCGTGCAGAACAATAATAGCAAATCGTTGTTTTATCCCAATCAAGAAATTAGCAAGTGCTGAAAAAAAACTCATTCTCCCCGACACGAAATGCGAGAGTCATGCAAGGAGGCACTGCAGCATTGCGCGATCGGTAGACCCCAAACCGCTCGCAGAAATGCTCTTTCGCTCAGGGTTTTTCACCTTTATAACCTTTCACTGCTAGGATTGGGCTGAATTCTTCCAGACGGTCAAATCCTGCATGGTGAGTCGTCGAGTGTTTACAACAGTACCTATCAGGAGTGCACTTAAGGCACCCAGCGCAGCAGTCGCCATGTCTTCTTGTGTATCCCACGGATCACCTTGAGTACCGAGAAAAGCATCGGCACCTTGTCCGAGCACAAGGGCAGCAACCCACTCCAATAGTTCGTAGAAGGCACTTATTGCAAGACAGGTGCAGAATACAAAGAAGAGCATCCAGCCGGTTGACCGTACAATATGCTTACGAATCACGATTTCGCGAGTAACCAGAGCCGGGGTAAAGCCTTGGAAAAAGTGACCGAGTCGATCGAAGTGATTTCGATTCGTGTCCAACAGAGATTTGAGCCACTCCCCCGGAGGAGCAAGTGCATAGGTGTAATGTCCGCCGATTAGCAGAATACAGATATGGCAGAAGATGACGGTGTACAAGAAGGAGCTGAGCGTAAAGCTGTTACGTGTTTTTAGAAGCACGGCGAGACCAATGAATCCCGGGATCGTCTCCATCCACCATGTAATGCGGTCGGTAGCTCCAATCCACGACCACAGTGTGCAAAGACAAAGGCCGAAGAGCAAAAGGTGTCTATAAGAAATTGACTTCATCACAACTTCATGGTATGTGTTTGGTCCGGAAGACGTAAACCTGCGTCTCTAACGGTATCTTCCGGGTCTTATCATAGCCTGAGCGTAGCCTGAGTTACCGAATCGATTCGTAGAAGGGAAACTACGCGAAGTCGACAAACACGCAAGTCTTCGTGCCTTGTGATCTTCTATTTTTGCACTACGAAGAATAGAGGCCACGGCGCAGACGCCGTAGGCGGATGCATACTAAAAATCAGTCTCAACAACGTTGAATCATGGCACCAACGAATAAAGCGACAGCCAGACGGAAGTCCGAGCAATCACTCGAAGAGTATTTCGCACCATTTAGAGCAGGGGTACTTGGACAAGGACAACACTTTGTAGGACCATACGGTGAGCGAGAAATCATCTACGCAGATTGGGTCGCAAGTGGTCGCCTCTACAAGCCGATGGAAGAGTTGATGATGAACGAAGTAGCTCCCTTCGTTGCCAACACGCATACTTCAAGTACCGCTTCGGCAGACATCATGACGATAGCCTATCATGATGCAAAGCAGATCATCAAGGATCATGTTGGAGCAAACTCGAGTGATGTCTTGCTTCCTTGCGGACCCGGAATGACCTCGGCAGTTAACAAGCTTCAGCGAATATTAGGTCTACGTGTGCCGGAGCGTCTCTCGTCCAGCACGATCATCGATGCGCACCAGCGTCCGGTCATTTTTGTGACTCACATGGAACACCACTCCAATCAAACCTCGTGGTTGGAGACTATTGGAGAGGTGGAGATTATCTCCCCGGATAGTAAGGGCCTTGTGGATTTGAATCACTTCGAGCACCTGCTGAAAAAGCATGCACGTCGTCCGTATAAAATAGCCGCCGTCACAGCGTGCTCCAATGTAACCGGCATATCCACACCCTATCATAAGATTGCAAGAATGATCCACAAGGCAGGCGGATATTGCTTTGTGGACTTTGCAGCTTCTGCTCCCTACGTTGATATCACGATGCATCCAAAGAATGAGGCCGAGCGTTTGGACGCGATTTTCTTTTCGCCTCATAAATTTCTCGGCGGACCGGGCTCTGCCGGGATCTTAGTCTTTGATTCACATCTCTATCGAAACCGCATCCCTGACCAACCGGGAGGTGGAACCGTCACTTGGACAAACCCTTGGGGTGGACACCGCTACGTCCCGGTCATCGAAGAACGTGAAGACGGCGGAACTCCTGCCTTTCTGCAAACAATACGAGCAGCGCTCGCCATACGATTGAAGGAACAGATGGGAGTACCGAATATCTTGGCTCGAGAAAAAGAATGCATGAAAATTCTGTTCAAACGCATGTCGAAGATCGAAGGAATACAAATCCTTGAACAAAATCATCATGATCGCTTGGGGATGATCTCCTTCCACATACCCGATGTCTATCATCAACTGGGTGTGCGGATTCTCAATGATCGTTTCGGCGTGCAAACTCGCGGTGGCTGCGATTGCGCCGGTACCTATGGACACTATCTGCTTGACATCAGTCCGGAGCACTCTCGACGCATCATATCGAAAATCGACAAGCGCCCAACCTATCTGAAACCCGGATGGATTCGTCTGTCTATTCATCCGGTTATGACCGACGATGAAATGCACTTCATGTGCGATGCGCTCGAAGCGACAGTAAAGAACTCCAAACGCTGGAAGCGTGACTACACGTTACACCGCGAAACAGGTGAGTATGTCAATAACAAAGCCACCAGCTTTACAAAGGATGTAGTTAAGAAGTGGTTTAGTGCTACGGAGTAGAAGAGCTTCTTTGCGTTGAGAACGACTCATGATTATGCACCGCCTGCGGCGCTGCTCGATTACGCGCTCTTTGTTTGCTATATGGATAGAACTATGGATACACCCACTCGAGTTTGTTCAGCTACACTCCAACGAAGTCTTCGTATCGACTGATGGCGCTATTCAATTTCTTCTGTAACTGTGTCGATGTATCACCGCTGATATGATGTTGTACCTCCAGCCTCTTTCCTTTTTTTAGCGCTTGCCATGTTCCAACGGCGACGCCGTTGTGTAGTACAATTGGACGAAACACTCCGTTCTTCGAAATGCTTCGCTGTTTGAGCTCAGCATTCAGAATCTCATCGCGCTCAGCATATGCAATGACATATTCGTCAAAAGCCGCCAGGAGCAACACGCCTTTGTGTGGCTTGAGTGTTGTCTTCATGAGGGCACTACTCTCGGATGAGAAGTAGAGTGTTCGCTCATGCAATTGTATTTGTTCAAGTTTCGATGCGCAGTCTCGCGTTGCCTGCTGCGCCTCCCGCAGTGTGCAGCCGCTCCACCAGGCAAAATCTTTCACCGATGCCGGACCGTGAGAACAGTAGTATCGCAAAGCCAATGCACCTAAGGCTTCCTCACGAGAGAGTGCGCGACTACGTGGCGCGCGCTTGTCGAGCAGGGCATAGCTCTGACGGTTCTTTAGGAGAGGTCCGGAACACACAATCCGGTGCAATTCCGCATCCATGAAAACATGCGAAGCTCGCAACGAGTCGCATTTCACACCCGCATTCTCGAGTACGTCTACAAGTTCGTCGCGCGAAGCCCAGTCGCGCGTTTCCAAGTGCTTTGTGAGAACTTTGCGACAACGCCTTAGCACTTTTTCATCTAGCTCCAATGCGGCGTAGTGCGCTGCTGCACTCCGATGAATTCTCTCTGCTGAAAGTTCGAGCATCCAACGGATATCTTGAGACGAGACGAGATGCCAGGTTGGACGCAGTACGTGCGTTCTTAAGATCGTTCCGGTATTAAACTGTTCAATAACACTTTGTATGGTCGGCGTGTTCGAACGTGATCCCACAGCCCATAAACTCATGGATAAGTCCTGTGCTTGCATCGCCGTCATGTGAGAGACAAGTTCGACAGCCGAGTGGGTGCGATCAATGAGACTCTGCGCATGCAATCGCATGGTGAGGCAGTGTTTGGTCAGCGTCACAATTTTTTCAAGGTCTTTGTGGTGGAACAAACACTTCGTCCCTCTCTCGTGACGGACCAAGGCTGCAACAGCTGCTTCGGGCTATTTGTACACGACAAAAGTCTGTGCGAACGAAGAAGCACCATTTATCGATTTGACAACATAGACACCCGAGGCTAATCCACGAGCGTGGTAGCTTTTTGAAACATCCGATCCACTCGTCGGGGTGCAGAAGACAGGTACTTCCACACCCAAGGAACTGAACACACGAATCTCATCAACACAGCGAATCTCAACATCTCCACTGCTTGGGTTTGGTACAATGTTAATCGCGTGATCTACATACTCAAGAGCAAAAAGAGAATTTGCACAAGCATGAGTTACGCGAAGCACACTCGGGTCTGACCTCAAGATTTGGCAGGAGCTATCGAGGTTTGTGCGTAGAGAACGCAGTGATAAGGCTATAGTCTCTACTTGCGTGACAAGAATCTGCGCATCCCATTTCGCGACTTCATGCTCAACTGCAGTGAGGTGTAGTATCGTGTCGATCGAAAAATAGCTTTCATCTCCATCTGCACTCAGTTCGGCTGACCATAGAACGCTGCGCGGACAACGCAGTTGACCTTGAAGCTGAAGCTGTGGTATGTCTGTAGCTGCACGTGCCATGACACGCAATGAAGCCATCGTTCCAGGCTGCACGGAGTCCGGTACAACAATGCGGAAGCTAAGCTGCGTAGGTGCAATACTACGCACCTTGGCAACTGCCTGAGTGCGACACCCGTGTTCGGATATCGCCGTTACGGTGTAGTCTCCAACGATGGCCGTTGAATAACTGGAGGACGTTGACACAATATTCTGAAGTGCGTCGCGCCACTCGTAGTGGTTACTACTGCTTGAATCGATGAGTGTTAACTGAGCAGTAGATCCTTCGCACACCAGTACATCGTTAACCTGAATCTTCGGAGCGCTGTACACTTGTACAAACACGGAGTCCATGCTGGTCTCTGTTCCTTGGGTGGCTTCGACATAGTAGTACTGTGATTGCACTGCTTGAATGAGGACAGTGTCGCCCTCTACACTTTCACTTCCGTTTGCCGAGGTCCACCGATACACCGTTTGCGCTTGGGGATTCAAAACGTAGAGTATTGTCGTATCAGCGGGACACAATGCAAGGTCTTGACATGCCTGTACGTCAATGACACTTTTCACTTCGATGAAAACGGAGTCTACTCCTTCGCATCCAAAACGCTCGGCGTGCACATAATACCAGCCGGAGGCAGACACAACGACGCTGAGCGTATCACGTGAACCAATCACAGAATGCGATGCGTCATACCATGTATAGTGTGCGTCACTGAGTACATTTACCACAGACAGCAGCACTGTAGAACCGGGAAGTACCGCAGTTTGCGCTGCGGCTTGTACGGCTAAGTGTGAGGCTATCTCAACGCTAACAGTATCTCTTGATTCGCAACCTTGATTGTTACTGAGACTAAGAATGTAATAGGTTGAAGAATCAGGCATAACGCTGAGGGAATCAAAGCTTCCCAAATCCTGACCATCGCGACTGCACCAGCGCAGCTTTACGTTTTTTGTCACCCCACCCGAACTATCGATGCGGGCGTGCAATACAACAGGTGTGTTCTTGCATACACGCTGATCGGCTCCTGCCGAGATGGAAGGAAAAGCGTAGACATCCACAAGAACCTCGGCTGTATCGCGGCAGCTGGCAGTTGCAAAATCACCACTCCAGGTCATCACGGTATATCGAGTTTTCTTCGTCGGTGTGCAGAGAGGGTTTGCTTTGGTGCTATCGTCGAGTCCGTCACGTGGTGACCAGCTATACTGCGCACCTCCACGCGCCTCCAAGCGAAGTGAAGATCCGACACAGGTCAGGGTATCAGAGTTGAGTTGAAGCTCGAGAGAATTTTGCACTTTTACTTCCACGCTGTCAATGCTAACGCAGCCGTAGGCATTTGTTGCACGACAGTAGTATCGGGTTGTTTTCAGCGGGCTCGCGAGTGGTGTTGCTGTGGTAGCATTTGAGAGACCTGTTGTTGGCGTCCAACTATAACTCATGCGCGTCGTATCCAGAGCATCAGATGAGGTAGCACTAACCGACAGCGCAACGCTTCCGCCCGTACACACGATTGCAGGAGGGTTGAGAATGAGCTTTGGCGGATGCGCTACGCGCACAAGTATGCGAGCTGTATCTGCACAACCCGCCTCTGATGCTACAACTGAATAGTGCGTCGTGTTGTGCGGACTCGCCGTTACGCTCGCAGTCTTCGTCGAGCTTAGTCCGTTTGCCGGAAACCATTTGAATTCAGCAGCACCGGCTGCTTTCAGTACGACGGAAGCACCATCACAAATGACCGTGTCTTTTGTCGACACGGTAGCCTGCACGACAGACACATAGACCTGAATTGAATCGTCTGAGTAACAGCCGTTGGCATCATAGCCGCGCACATAGTACTTCATGTTTTTCGTCGGCCGAGCTCGAGGAGTGGCGCTCATAGAATCGCTCAGTGTTGCACCCGGATGCCACTCATAGCGAAGCGCTCCGCTCGCCGATATCATGGTGGCCGCGGTATCATTGAAGCATCGATAGATTGTCTGTGGTAATGTTTTTACGATCGGGTTTGTCGTCACCGTGATAATAGAATCGCGATACACTGTGTCGCGCTCTGCGTACGCGATGCGCATTGATACAGTATAGGTTCCATTCTTGCTAAAGATGTGCGATATCGTATCACCGGCTATCACGCTTGGACTACCATCTCCAAACGTCCACTTGATAGAAAGGGGTGTGCATGGATAGGTGGAATCTCGAAAAAGATAACTGCCGCAAAGCGGCAGCGCTTTCATGCGAAATGAATCCTGCTGAACCCGCTGAAACATCGTGATACCCGGTTGTATACCGGTGGTCAACTTCGTTGGCTGGTAGACGTCCGGAGTTGTCTTAAAGGTCGTAGAATTTGTGTTTACGCCGACGAGGACCGCGAAGTCACAAGGGACGGTACCACGAACTACGGCTTTGCAGCCTGACGAGGTAGTGGCGCCCGTAATTGTACCTTGATAGAGCATGGTGTTTGCCGTTGAGTCAAAAACCATCAGCGCGTTGCCGTTTGTCAAATACTTTCGGCGACCATTTGCTATGACAATATTCGGATAGGATAACGAACTGAGCGCCTTCATTAGCAAGATCTGTGAGGCACCGGAGTCCAACACATACAGTTTCGCAGGATAGGAGACGACGTTAATCTCGTCAGATCTGTAATCGTAAGCGGAGCCAAATCCTCCGGGCTGATCGGGAATCGTGGTTAGTTGCTTACACACTCGCAAACTCAAATTTGAACCCAGATCGTCGGCTAATATCAGAATGTTTCCTTCCTGACCCGGTGAGAGCAAAGGAAAGTTTGATGTGTTCGCACTGGAACGGGCATTTGTCTTGCCGGTCATATACACTTTACCTTTGGCATAACACACCGATTCGATCATGTCGATGTTCGTTATGTAACCCAAATAGCTACCATACATAGTGGAGCCGCTCGAGCTCAACTTTGTTATGGTCATCTCAAAATCACCGGAGTAGGTCGATTGGTAGGCGTTGGCGGTCACATCCCATGGAGGCATAGGGGTGCTGCTGTACTTGTTTATTGTAGCAACCAGGAATATCTCACCTGAAGGAGTTAAGCTAATTCTTGGCTTTGTATACGTTGGATCACTTGTATATCCTACTAATCGCGAGAAGATCATGGAGCTGCCACTAGCGTTGAACTTTACGACAAACACTCCCACGGAATCAATTCCCCCTGTTGTCCCGATTTCTGTACAGTAATTCGCTCCGCTCGTTACGGGAAAATCATTACTGCATGTCCAGCCTGTTACCACGACTTCCCCTTGCGTGGTCACAGCGATATCGGTACCAATGTCATTGTATCCGCCTTGACCGTTGCCGGCATTACCACCTAGGTAGGTACACCAAACAAGAGTACGTAAGTCCGGAGAGAATTTGAAGATGGCAACATCGCTCGGTCCGCTGCAGTATGTCTTGTACGCCCCTGCTGTAGTAGGAAAGTCGTTGCCATTTGCAACTCCGTACACATAGCCTTGTGAGTCAACTGCCATTGCGGTGAAATTGCCGCTGTTGCTTGGTCCGCCAAAAAATGTCCCCTTGCGAGTGTACATATTTTCGGGATACTGACTCAGAAGGTCAACTGTGCTAAGGCATACTAATATGATCAAGAGGATGACGGATCGCATCCCGATTGGACGTAACGCTGTAGCCATTGGCGTGAGTGCAAAGTCATTGAGATCGTAGAGCTTATGATCAATATACTTAGCGAATCTCTGACACCAATGAACAAGTCGGACTCTACCGGGAACTACCTGTTCCCCACTCATGAATCCCACACGAACAACCACCGAACCGCTTTGTACGCGCCGATTAGCAGGTATCCAAGTGGACCGGGACGTGTTTCGTTCTGTCGCGAGGCGGTAACATTGATATATACTTCAGCATAGTTGAGTCTCGTTGCAGTATTGAGTTGTCGCGCTTTCAACAGTTCAATCTCGGTACGAAGTCGCTCGAGTTCGTGTTCAACCTTCAAGGTCGTCTCCACGTCTTTGGACTGATGCAAAAGCTCTTCGTATCGGTGTCGGGCACTGTCCGCTAAAGACAAGCGGAGTTCCAGGTCGTAATATTCATCGCTCTCGTCACGTGTCTGTATCTGCTTATCGAGAAGTCGAGCACAGCGCCCAGCAGAATCCAAGAACTCTCTGAATTTGGGACTGGGTATGCGAAAAACTCGCCTGTTTGTGCTTTCGTTTAGTACGTAGCCTTCACTGTCTGTTGCTAGTTGGTCAAGTGCACTTAAACTCCGCTCTATTGTATCACTTTCCATAGAAAGACTTGCCGTGTAGCTCAACAAGGTCTGGCGTGCAGTTGTGCTTTTTATCGTTCGGGTTTGTCCGTCGAGCTTTACAGTGCTCGTCGTTTTGCTGAATGCGAGTGATGCGGGGTCTTGCATCGCACTGCGATGTAACAACAGAGTAGCCTGAGGCTTCCCGCTGACTACCGTTTGATTGAGGGTAGCTGAAGTTGCGGTGCCATACTCTGAACCTGCACTTTCACGGATAGAGTGGTCTCCTGTTCCGGAGTACAATGGAGCATATCGCAGACCGACTGAGTGTCCACCTGATGTGCCACATGCGCTCAGAATGAGCGGTAAAACAATGAAGAGTACACAGCGATAGCAGGTAATATTTTCACAAACGATGGAGAGCTTTGGAGTTGGTGTTGGATTCAGTGCGTTCATGTCCTGTCCCTTTCAAATGTTCAAGGTGTTTTTTGGCTTTTAGGTGTTGGACCTTTTCAAGGTATTCACTCTCAAGCTTCATAGCGTGGGTGTGAAACTGTATTGATTGTTCGCAACCTCTGTTTCCTGTAAAAGAGTTCGACTGTGCCCTTATGGTTACATCTGATTGAACCGCGGTCGCAAAAACAGAGTGTTATGCGGCTGTGCAAACACAGCCATTTTTCCTTTCTACATTCGTGGCAAGATCACTGCATTGGGTCCATTCAGAGAGTGCCAAACCATCTCAGCTCATCGTTGAGAGTTTCCATGACAGGCGCAGCACAAAAAGTCAGGCTTTTGCTAAGTATTTTTCTCCGGAGGATCTGTAATTCGACCTCAAAACAGCTTATAACGCCCTAATTGAGGGTTATTTGAACAAAAGAATTTCGCATCCTATTAACTGTTATTTAGGGGCGGTGTGCTATATTGACGTGTCTGCGTAGCGACGCATTTGGTCGCAGAGTTTTCATTACCTACACCTGATCATTCATGGAAAACACACTAGTTCATAATGATTTGATGGCGCCCGATGTCATCAACGATCCTCACTCTTACTATCGCAATCTGCGTGAGTCGGATCCTGTTTATTGGAACGACCGCTGGGGCGGATGGGTTTTAACGGGCTACAAGGAAGTGGTCGACGTATTGCGCGACGCTGATCGCTTTTCCTCCGATCGAATGGGCTACCTCGAAAAAGAACTCACTCAAGAAGAGCAAGAAGCGATTGCACCGATCTTTAAAGTATTGAGTCTATGGATGGTGTTCCGCGATCCTCCGGCACACACTGTTTTGCGCATGCTCCTCAACAAACTCTTTACGCCTGTTGCCATTGAGCGCTACCGTCCCATGGTTCGCAAAATTGTTCAACGCACGATTGACAAAGTGATTGAACGTGGAAGCATGGACCTTGTGCGCGAGTTCGCTTACGAAGTTCCAATGACTGTAATTCTGGAGTTGATTGGCGCACCGGACTTAGATCGTGATAAAATCAAAGAATGGTCTGAAGAGATCGGCGTGTTCTTCTTTATCAAGGCCGACGAACCACGACGTCGCGAAATTGCATGTCACGGTATCAACGAGTTGGTCGATTACATTACTCCGCTCATCGCCGAACGACGTGAGCACCCCGGCATTGATCTCATAAGCTTACTCATTGCTGCGGAAGAAGCCGGCGACATCACCTATAACGATGTGCTTGCGACCTGTGTGTTGCTGGTGTTTGGCGGACATGAAACAACTATGAACCTCATCGCCAACGGAACCTGGGCTCTCATGAACAACCCCGAACAATGGGAGATGCTCGCTAAAGACCCCACGCTTCTGAAGAAGGCCGTTGAAGAGCTTCTTCGCTTCGATGGATCTGTCAAAGCAACTGTGCGTTGGGCAAAAGTGGACGTCGAGATTGGTGGACATCACATTAAAGCCGGCGATCGTCTGCTGATCAGTCTTGCCGGTGCAAGCCGCGATCCACAACAGTTTTCCGATCCCGATACACTCGACATTAGCCGCGATCCAAATCTTCACGTAGCCTTCGCGCATGGCATCCACATCTGTCTGGGTGCATCGCTTGCTCGAATGGAAGTGGAAGAAGCTTTCGCCGGTCTTGTAAAGCGTATCAGCCATCCCAAGCTCGCTGAAGGTACGACACTTGAGTACTACCCATCCGTCGTTCACCGTGCACTAAAACAATTGCCAATCACCTTCGACAAAGCGGAGGCATAAATGAATAACATCAGACTTAGTGTCAATCACAACCGCTGCGTAGGCTCTCAACTCTGCGTACAATTCTCACCGGCTGTTTTTCAGCTCAATGAAAACGGACAAAGCTCCGTGATTAATCCGGATGCCGAGGATCTCAACGCCATCATTGCCACCGCAGAACAATGTCCGCAATGCGCAATCTTGGTTGAAGATCTTTCTAGCGGCGCACAGCTCTTTCCCCCACCGGAGTTGGGCTTGTAGTACGGTAGTCTTCTTCTGTATGCACCGGCCTACGGCCGTTGCAACAGATTTTTTGGGATAAACAACACAACACGCACTCACCACAAAAGCGAGTTCCGGAAACGGAGGTCGCTTTTTTGTTTGGTGTAATTGCAGGTGTACGAAGCATGCGGCAGCGCGGGTGATCTTCGCGCGTTATCCTAGGGTCTTCGCTGCGCGATGACCCTAGGATATGATGTGCGATGCCTCCGGCATCGGGGATGATCTTCGCGCGTTGTCCTAGGGTCTTCGCTGCGCTACGACCCTAGGCTACGTTGTGCGATGCCTCCGGCATCGTGGAATTTGCTCTGAGAATTGCTGTGTTCGTATAGCTCGCATAACCGAGTGTTATGAAATCCACGTTCTAGGCGGATACCGGAGGCATCACACAACGTAG
>JBGAKH010000003.1:0-440196 GCA_044224515.1 Chlorobiota bacterium
GTTAATAGCGGTTTGAAAACGTGAGGAAACTGCGCCAGAAACGGTGAGCATTTTACAGCTCGGAAACGTGGTCAGTTTGTAGCGGAAACACCTGGTCAATTTGAAACGGAAAAGGGTGGTCAATTACAACGGAATATCCACACTTCGCATTGTTTTTGTGTGTGCAATGTGGATGACAGGCTTTGATGTCCCAAGCTGCTCGACCATCTATCTTGACAAGCCAATGAAGAACCATTCACTCATGCAGGCAATTGCACGTGCGAATCGGGTTTTTGCTGAAAAGGAGAATGGCCTGATCGTGGACTATGTCGGCATATTTCGGAACCTTCAGAGTGCTCTTGCCATTTATTCGGGTGGTGGAGGCGACAGGCCGATCCAGGACAAATCTGCGTTAGTTGAGTTGCTGCGGGAAGCCTTGATGAAGACCAAAGAGTATGCATTGAGTATCTCTGTAGACATCGATGCAATCAATAATGCATCTGCTCTGGCTCGATTGCAATTGTTGCAGCAAGCCGTTGACTCAATACTTGCGTCGGATGATACTCGGCGCCGATATATGCGACTTGCTGGTCAAGTGAACCGTTTGTTCAAAGCCATCCTGCCAGACTCGAGAGCCTCAGAGTTCTTCAAAGACCGCGCTTGCCTGGTTGCTATCGCGGAGAAACTGAAGAGCCTTGTTCCACAGGCAGACATTTCAGAGGTCATGGGCAAAATAGAACACTTGCTCGATGAGTCAATCGAAGCAAAGGGCTATGTCATACACAGCCGCGAACCTCAACATCAGTACACTGTTGATTTGTCAGCTATCGACTTCGATTTACTTGCGGAACGCTTGAAGAACATCAAGCAACGCAACATAGAGGTTGAAAGAATCCGTCAGAGAATAGAGGAAACGCTGAGCACAATGTTGGTTATGAATCCAACACGAATAAATCTACACGAGAGATTTGAAGAGCTGATTGAAGCCTATAATTCCGGTGCTGCGAATACCGAGGAGTGGTATCGTCAACTCGTTGAATTCATGAAGGGGCTGCGCGACGAAGAGCAGCGCCATATTCGCGAGGAGTTGACTGATGAGGAGCTGGCAATATTCGATATACTTACCAAGCCAGAACCCGAGCTAGACGAGGCCGAGCGCAAGGAAGTCAAGAGAGTCGCGCGTGAACTGCTTCTGACCTTAAAGCGTGAGAAGCTGACACTGGACTGGACCAAGACTCAGCAAAAAAGGAGTATGGTCAGACATTTCATTCAGACAGAGTTGGACACCCTGCCGGAGAAGTACTCACGGGATATCTACGCACGGAAATGTGACCTGATGTATGAGCATGTGTATTCGCGATATTCGCAAGCGTAACATTAAGAGTAGATAGAAGACAAATCGCCAGTGCGCTGTGTCTATTCCAAGTGGTGAGTTGCTCGCCATACTCTTATAAAAGACGCATGAATTCGCTGCAGGAGGCTGACTAGCTGTTATTGATCTCGTCAGTGATGTTCTTCTTCGACTGAGTATATCATCTCCAGCATCAAACCAAGGCAGGTCTAGTATTCGTTCGCCTCTCCCTTCCGCACCTCCACCCGAACCCCAAACTTCGCCGCCAAAACCTGCAACTGCCTCCCATACGTCTGCGGAATCTCCACCGCCTCACCATACACAACCTGCGCCTTCCCCCGCTCCACTCTCTGCCATGGCTAATCCGTAAGCGTATCAATCAACTTTTTGTAGCGCTTTGCGCCGAGAAACATCTCGATCACCGCATCAATCGCCGCGTGCGCGTGTTTCGACAATGTGTGAATCAATAGCCCAGCTTCAGAGTTGGGTATGTTGACGACACGTCACAGCAATGCGGAGATTACAGTATGTGTTCACTTATTGAATCTAGTCACGAAATCCCAAATCAGATTTAGATTCCGCGCGGCCGCAGAAGTAAGCGCAGCAAGCTGCGTCTGTATGACAAGTGACCCGTACATGAAGGTGAGCTGCAAGGGCGTTCCATCAAGAGACCTGAGACCGAGATGAACCCAGTTGATTGAGTATAACTCGTGGTACGTCAGACCTTAACTTGGGCTGCAAGCATCACAGAGTTGTACTACATTAGAAACCGTAGAGTGCATTGCTTTCGAATTTCTCGTGTATTTCGGCGCACAGAACGTAGCGCAGAAAAACTCTAAAGAATAAAGTTGATAGCCAAGCCAAGTTGCCTGCGCTGTTTCAGTCTAAAGTAACAATTGATACAGGGCTTAACGCATCAGGAGCCGAGAGTGGAGTTTGGGGACTTTCTTGTCGGTGAATTTGCTATTTTTCTGTAGCGTCTACTCAGTATCAGAAGGCCAAATAGACAATTTGCATTTACATCAGTGGGTCTCTCTTCAATGTACAGAATTTACCTCGATACCAACGTTTTTACTCTCCTGCGCCATGATTCGTCGTACGCTCAGGTTGCGCAGAGATTGCTTAGTCGGAAGGATACTTTGCTGTTCTTTTTCTCTCCTGCTCATCTTGATGATTTGTCAAGAGATTCATCGGATCAAAAGTATGAAGACCTGCAATTCATGCATGGATTGGTTGAGGATAATTATGCTTGTGAAGACTTTAATAAAAGGAACTGTAGCGTATTAATTGCCACGCCTACTGAAGCTTTTCAAAAAATGTTCGAGCCAAAATCGTCTCCTGGAAGTGTTATTAGCGACGATTTCCTTGGGCTCCTGCGTCGGCTGCCTGAAATGAGAGAATACTCGCTGCTATTTGACACGATTGAAGCTCTTAAGGCAGCCATTAAGGACACTCATAAAGATGTCGTGGTGAGAAACATTCCCATGAATGTCGATCCTGAATTGGAGAATTACTTCCACAAAATGGGATTGCAAAACAAAGTTTACACAGCAGAAGAATGGAGAGCAGTAACTGAGAATATGGCTGAATTGTTCAGTTCTGATAAAAAAGTTTATAGGGCGGGTCGTCGCCTTTCGAAGTTAGAAGTTCTTGCTGAAAAGCACAATGCAACTATTCAATCAAATAACTACGATCACAACCTGCAATACACAAAAGTTGGCAAAACGTTTACTGAGACTGTCCGGCTTCTTATGGATCCATTGAGAAAAATTCCTGGTTTTGATAGGAAGTTCATTGAGTACGGCGTTTCTTACATGCTGCTAAATATTTTGGGCATGGATGATGAAAAGAACCAAGCAGTTGAATTTCGGTCGATACAGACTGATTCACAGCATTCTTATTATGGCACAAGAATGGACTTTGTTGTGTCCAATGATAAGGGCTTTAGGTCAAAATCAAAAGCACTATACAATCTGTACTCGATAGATACGAAAGTCCTGTCGCTCGATGAATTTGCACTTGAGTGCCCCCTGGAAGATGGTCGCAGCGAAAGTGTAGTCGCTTTTCTTGATACTTTGGAATATGACTTGACAAGTAGCTTGCTGGTCGGAACTAGAGATTCGCTAAGGTCAAATATTAGGCAGCAACAGTTCAAATTATTGCATAGGTATTTCTCATATTTTAATATGATGGAAGTGTCCACTGATGACAATTTGCGAGTGATTTGTCTCTGGAATAAAAGGCGTAACGTTAATGACTTTGTATCATTTAAAGAAGTATCCTCAGTAGTGAGTAAGACTTATGCAACATTTGGTGTTGATGACAATGGTAGATGTGATGTGACGCAAGATGACCATGAGGGGATGAGGTTGCCAGATTGGCATGCGCGCAAATGGTCGTATAGTAAATTCACAATTGAGCTTAAGTACATTGATGAGAGTGCAAAGCTCGTGTTGCAAGTACAGTGGTAGCTGAGCATTAATCCGCATAATGACAATCTTTCGAATGGCGCAGCCCATGTTTACTGTAACTACAGGTTTTCGGAATGGAAGTGTAAGAGTGGAGTGTCGCTCTAATCAATGTGTTTTGGACTACTGAACATCGCAATGCCTATTCCAGGATACAAATTGATGTCAGACGATTCAATGACTCGACACAAAATGTGTTAAATATGATGAGCATAAGTCTGCACGACAACTGCCATGAATTTTATGTTGATGGAACGGGGTATCTAAGATTTTTCGTTCCTAAACACTTCCACCCTAACCCCAAACTTCGCCGCTACAACCTGCAGCATCCTCCGATACGTCTGCGGTATCTCCACCCCCTCACCATACGTGACTCGCTCTTTCGCCCTCTCCACCTTCTGCCACGGCACATCCGTCAGAGTATCAGTCAACTTCTGGTATCGCTTTGCGCCCAGAAACTTCTCGATCGCCATGTCAATCACTTCCGGGATCTCGCTTCCGCCGCGTGCGCGTGCTTCTACGATGCGGGAGTCGTTAGCCCAGCCGCAAAGAGTGGCAAGTTGACGACACGTCATGCCAATACGCGTCATTGCTTTTTTGAGTTCGTTGCCTGTCATTGTTAGTTCTTTTTGTTTGTGGTGATTATGTGTTCTGTGTTCTGTGTTTGATTTTCCGAGCGCCTTTTCAGTTCTGAATGGCGTTTATCGTCGTGTTTTTATCTCGTTTGCTGCGGATACTCTCGGTTGCGCAGCTGATTCTCAGCACTTTCTTGAACCGTTCTTCCGCATTTCTGCGTTTTCCGCTCTTTCATCTGTCGCATTCGCGGGCATTCGCTGCCGGTCATGAAAAATCCAGCTCCTGCCGTGAAATATCTGGCTCTGTCAGTCGGCAAAGTGGCTTCGAGTTTAACCTCGACATGGTTAAGTGTGCCTTTTTTGCTTGAATTCGCATGTATTGATGTTGCATTTGAGGCTCCGTTAGCACTAACAAGCCCTATTTGCCTACCATTCGGCAGTGATTGTTAGTTGAAAGAGTGCGTAAAGGAGCGAATCGTGCTCGAATAGGGATTGAACTGCCACATCCCGCGTTGTTGCGGACGCCGAAGGCGGCAGGTTGAAGAAAAATCTCCTGAGAGTCCTGCATCTATCCCACCTACCAACCATTTCCCTAGGGGTTTTGGTTGGTAGGTGGAAGTTTGGTCGGCGTTTGAGAGCGTTTTGCCACCGTTTCCATCCCACCTACCAACCATTTCCCCCGGGGTTTTGGTTGGTAGGTGGAAGTTTGTCCGGTATTCGAGAGCGTTTTTGCCGCCGTTTCAATCCCACCTACCAACCATTTCCCTAGGGGATTTGGTTGGTAGGTGGAAGATTGTCCGGTATTCGAGAGCGTTTTTGACGCCGTTTCAATTCCACCTACCAACCATTTCCCCAGGGGTTTTGGTTGGTAGGTGGAAGTTCGATCGTCGTTACGGTGCGTTTTGCCACCGTTTCCATCCCACCTACCAACCATTTCCCTAGGGGTTTTGGTTGGTAGGTGGGAGTATGGTCAGTCGTAGATGGCGTTGGGTTCGGTTTCGCCGAGGTCGAGAGCTTCGTTTTCAATGGTGCTTGGTGCTGTGCCGAGGACGTATACGCCGCGAGCACTGCGATGGATGAGTTGTGCGTTTCTGGCTTGCTCGATGCAGCGGTCGCGGGAGCCGCCACGGAGTTGGTAGAGTTTCTCGAGACGTCTGTGCAGCTCGCTGGTTTTGAGTTCAGTGTCGTTGCCGAAGATCTCTGGCCAGGCGATGGATTCCGAGCGCGAGACTTGTCGTTGAACATCTTCGCCGATGTGTTCGCTTTCGTCCACGCCGTCGGAAATGCATTCGAACCACATGGAACCTGATTCGGGGAAGTACTCGATGAGTTTGGCGGTGTCGGATTCGTCGACGTCGCGACTTTTGCCGCGCTGGAGCAGACGTTGGTGTTTGCTTTTCTTGGATTTGCGGATGAAGAAGTCGGCATCGGCAAAGTCCGAGAGTGCGCCGGCGCCGCTTTGGAGGTCGCTGTGACTGCGCATGTCGCTTGTGCCTTTGCGGGTATGGTGAACCATGAGGATGGCGGAGTGGTAATTGTCCTTCAACGCGCAGAGCTTGAGCATGGCTGCGGCGACGGCTGAGTTGTCGTCCGCTCGCAGGCCGGAATATGCTGCGCGATAATTGTCGATGATGATGAGCACGGGCTTGATCGTCTCGAGTTGGTCAGTGATTTCTCGCAGCATGTCATCGTCGAGACGCTTTCGAATCGACGTAGCACGGAAGTTGTTTTCGCTGGCGTTGCCCAGTGGCAAGCCTCGATCGTGAAGTTGTTTTACCCGCTTTGCCAGACGTATGTCACTTAGTTCGAAGTTGATGTACCACACCGGCCCATGCACTGCGATGTTCTCGCCAAGAAAGTGTGTGGCGCCGACAGCTACCGCTAAACCCAATTGTAAAGCCAAGTAGGTTTTGGAGGAGCCACGTTCACCGACGAGTAGCGTAAGAGAGTCCTCGAGCAGGTAATTGCCAAAGAGCTGACGTCGATCGGGCGACTTTTCTGCCAAGTCCAGGAGTTCCGGCAGCTCCATGACGCGAAAGTGCTCGAGCATTTCAGGATGTTCAAACTCGGTGGGCAGTTTGATCTGCGCCAGAAAGCGTTCGAGACTTGGTATGGAACTCGAAATCGGAGGATCATGTGGTGCTTGCGGATTAGTCACATTGTCCTCCTGCAGTTTGGATGATTCGCGCCTGAGAGTTGCCGAGAAAGGCGCGAGCCAAGTCGGAGCATTGTTTGTCGGCGTTGAAGAGGTGGATAAAGTTGCGGACGATGTGTTTGTAACGCTGCGCGACGGTTTCAAAGTAGGGCAGCGCGTAGATCATGCGGAAGCGGTTGCGTTCCCGCGTGTGCGAAGCAGTGGTGTAGCACAGTAGAGCCTCGTTGAAGACCGGAATTTGTTGGGCTTCGGCGATCGACATGCCGTTGTCGACATCGATGGCAATGAGTTCTGCGCCTTGCCAATAACGATCGGCACGATGGGGGTGTCCGCCGGGACCTGTAGCTAAGTGTGCGCAGCAGAAGGCGTGTCCGGCGACACAGACCGACTCAATAATCTGTTCGCGCGTGAGCACCCTGTTCTCGAAACCCTCGGTGAGTGCTTTGGGACTATATTTTTTATCCTGCACGAAAGCGTTGATAGAAATGCGATAGCTACGCTCATGCTTGCACTCAGGATGTTGTTTGAGTAGCCACTCATCAGCCTGCTCGCGCGACATTCCGCCATCATATTCCATAATTGCTGCGCGCTCTTCGAGCTCTTCATCTTCGAAGACGATAGTACAAGACTCTTTGAGACCTTGAAAACTCGGTTGCGAAGACTGTGAAGTGCGTTTGCGTTCCGGTGTTGAGCTTGGACGCCGTGTATGACGATAGCCATACTCCATTGCCAACTTGAAGAAGCTACCGATGCCGATGCTGCGCAGACGCGAGTTGATTTTGTCGCGCGTTTCTCCGTGCTTTTCGTCGACGAAATGTTGGAGGAGAATATTCAACGCCAGCTCCTGAGGGAGTGTGTTCGCGATTGCGGAGATAACGATGAGCCACTCATCGTAGGCCGGGCGTTTGGGAATAAAGGACAGCGCGTCGGTGATTTGAATGAGAACATCCGTGTTGTTGAGACTCATGATTATGCCTTTCCGAAGGTGGTGCCTGATTCGAGGGTGCGCATGATGTCGGAGCGACGGTAGTACACGCGACGTCCGATGCGCAGCACGCGCAAGAATCCGCGCTTCTCGTAGTCGATGACGGTTGGTTTGCTGAGCTTGAGCAGGCGACAGACTTCCATCTGCGACATGAGGTCACTATCCGACGAGGACGTCGGCTTGCTGGCTCTGCCGGTATTATAGATCGAGCTGTTGACCTTGGCGTCAATGATGCCAACGAGTTCATTGCGAAGGCTCTCTAAGAAAGCTCTGAGCTCCGGAGTGGCGGGGGACTGGGTGGTGGTTCCAGTATTCTGCATAAACAAAACCTTACAGTGAAACGAAAATGGTGTCGAGTGAAAACCACGAAAGCGTGCTCGCGGGTGATTCGTTTCGTCGACCAAAGGTTGCAACTCAGTGACGAACGAATCACCGAGTCGAACTTAAAGCTGTTTAATATGCTGCGCCAGAGGCGGAGGGTTCAAAGCGGTAAATCGGGCTTGGGGTGGCTTGGACTCCAAGCCCTAATTGATTTAAGAGCGGTTTAATTTACGATTTGCCTCGGGCGACATGAGGTTAAGCAGACTGTTCACAAAGTTCACCATGAGCTCGGAACTTGTCTGCGGAAAGGGGGCATACGGGTTCTCAAGTGTCCGTGATACCAAGCTGTGAACAGTACGTCATGAAAGTGCATTGTATTGTAAAGTCGCGTAACACACCATGTCACACGACTCAACATTCGATTTCCGTGACTTACAACACAACAATTATTGGACTGCAAACCGCAATAATGTCTGTCAGCCATGTGTGGATATGTATCATACTATCTTCTCCTAAATGCGCTGTTCTCGTCATGCAATTCCAGAATATACAGGTACATAGACACAGGTAGAGAAAGCAGAACGCCATTTTGGAACCTCAAAGTGCTCGAGTTGAGTCAGTAGTTAATTTTAGACGATAGCGGCAGTTTCGAACACAAAGTCGGTATATTGTAGACATGAAGAAGTGGCTTGCCTTAGTCTTGAGCATTTACGTCCTGTTGCTGACGACCTTCCCTTGCGTTGACAAGCAGGATGCGCTTTGCCAACATTCACTCCAGCAAACTTCCTCAACTGTCAGGCCCGAATCTCACCAGCAGGACAATGATGATACATGTAGTCCGTTCTGTACCTGCGATTGTTGCTCAACATCGGTCGAGTTTCAAAAGATTTTTGAATATTGCGCTCCGACTCATTCAAGCGCATTTCTCTTCCTTCCTTACGTCCCATCGATGACATCGAAAGATTTTCATGTCATTTGGCAACCCCCCAAAATAGCTTAGTCCTCATCGTTCCATTTTTAAACTGTACGCGGGAGTGTATCTCCTTGCGTAGCGTTTGTATTCTACCGTGCGTGGAGTACTTGCGTTTTTTTTGCGACTAATGCTCATAAAACATTATGGTTGACAGGATCATTCATTTTAGTATTCACAACAAACTACTTGTTGGTTTGTTTACACTCGGTCTTGTAGTGTGGGGAACGTGGAGCGCCTTCCGGCTTCCAGTTGATGCAGTGCCGGACATTACAAACAACCAAGTACAAATTATAACCCGATGCCCGTCACTTGCCGGGCAGGAAGTCGAACAGCTCGTAACCTATCCAATCGAGCAGAGCATTGCCAATCTGCCACGTCTTGTCGAGTCTCGAAGTATTTCACGATTCGGACTCTCGGTGGTTACGGTAGTCTTCAGTGACGATGTCGACATCTACTTCGCTCGTCAGTTGATCACAGAGCGTCTTAAGGAAGCTGAGGCACAAATTCCGCCGGGCTCGGGCACTCCGGAATTGGCACCGGTAAGCACGGGCTTAGGTGAGATTTACCAATACATCATTCATCCAAAGGCTGGAAGCGAGGACAAGTACTCCAGCGCTGACCTGCGAACAATGCAAGACTGGATTGTCGCCCGTCAGCTTAATGGAACGCCAGGCGTTGCTGAGGTAAACAGTTTCGGTGGCAGACTTAAACAATATGAAGTTGCCGTAAGTACAGAGCGACTTCGAGCAATGGGAGTTTCGATACCGGATGTTTTTGACGCGGTAGAGCGAAACAATGAAAACACAGGCGGGGCATATATCGACGAAAAACCTAATGCGTACTTCATTAGAGGAATAGGCAGAGTAACATCTATCTCAGACATAGAAAACATCGTTGTAAAGAGCAATCCCAATGAGATTCCTATCCTTATTAAAGACGTAGCGAAGGTGCAGTTTGGCAGCGCAGTGCGCTATGGCGCCGTTACATACAACGGGAAAGTGGACGCGGTCGGAGGCGTTGTTATGATGCTCAAGGGCGCAAATAGTTCGGAGGTTACGGCTCGCGTCAAGGAGAAAATGAATACCATTCAGCAGTCACTACCCGACGACATTGTTATTGAACCATACTTAGATCGAACGGATCTTGTGAGGCGGGCAATGACAACGGTCGAAAGAAATCTGGTTGAGGGAGCGTTGATCGTGATCTTCGTCCTAGTGCTTTTTCTTGGGAATCTGCGCGCCGGTCTCATTGTGGCCTCTGCCATACCTCTGTCCATGCTCTTTGCTCTGGCAATGATGCACGTTTTTGGAGTAAGCGCAAACCTGATGAGCCTTGGAGCGATTGACTTTGGACTAATAGTAGATGGGGCCGTTATTATCGTTGAATCTACCATTCATCATTTGTGGCAACGATCTTCCCAGGGGAGATTGACGCAACGAGAAATGGATACGGAGGTTTACCAATCGTCGTCAAAGATCATGACGAGTGCAGCTTTTGGAATGCTTATCATACTTATTGTCTACGTCCCAATTCTCACGCTGTATGGCATTGAAGGCAAAATGTTCAAACCGATGGCGCAAACTGTAGGCTTCGCCATTGTTGGAGCTCTCATTCTTTCTCTTACATACATCCCCATGATGTGTTCCTTGGTGCTGCCAAAGCACATGCCAACGAGTCGATCCATTGCTACAATCATCTTAGAGTTTATGCAGACTAGGTACGCACCTCTACTTAAGCGTTGTTTGAAGTATAGGTATTGGGTTGTAGGGGCTTCGGTCTGCTTGTTTGCGCTAAGCGTTTTCTTGTTCGGTCGACTTGGTGGAGAGTTTATCCCGACTCTTCAAGAAGGTGACTATGCCTTCCATTGCATTCTACCTCCAGGCACGTCTCTCAGCCAAAGCATTGAGACATCAATGCACGCCTCGCGAATCGCGCTGACCTTTCCCGAAGTCAGAATGGTGGTAGGTAAGACAGGCTCCGCAGAAGTTCCTACCGACCCCATGCCACCTGAAGCAACAGATTTAATGATTCTGTTACATCCTCATGAGGCATGGCAACACAAGAGAAGCTATTCAGATTTGGCCGACTCATTGCTCAGTCAGCTGACGACAATTCCGGGAGTCTTTTTCGAGAAGAACCAACCAATCCAAATGAGGTTCAACGAACTTATGACAGGCGTCCGTCAGGACGTAGCTGTAAAGATATTTGGCGAAAACTTAGATACACTGTTAAGCTATGGAGGCAAAGTGGCATCGCTCATCAAAGATGTGCCGGGTGCAACAGATCCTATGCTTGAGAATATTGACGGTCTTCCGCAGATCAGTATCGACATTAATCGACAGCGAGTTGCTAACTACGGTTTGAACATCAGGGAAGTCAATAGGATAGTACGAACGGCTTTTGCCGGCGAAGCTGCTGGATCCGTGTACGAGAATGAGAGGAGATTTGATCTTGTTGTACGATTGGATACAGCGCAACGAAAGAGCATAGACGATGTTAAGAATGTTCTTATACCCTTGCCAAATGGCAGCCAGATTCCCTTGACTCAAGTGGCAGACGTTCATTTTCAGGTTGGACCGGCACAGATTAGCCGTGAGGACGGTAAGCGTCGTATCGTAATAGGCTTTAATGTAAACGGACGCGACGTGCAAAGCGTTGTTGACGAGATAAAAACCAAACTCACAGCGTCTAACAAGCTGCCATCCGGCTACTTCTACAGCTATGGTGGTACGTTTGAGAATTTGCAGAAGGCAACCGATCGGCTTCTTTTGGCAGTTCCTGTATCGCTCTTTCTGATCTTCCTACTTCTCTTTGCAACGTTTCGGTCTTTTTGGCAAAGCGCTCTCGTGTTTAGCGCTATACCAATGGCAGCAATTGGAGGAGTGGTCGCACTTGTTGTCCGGGATTTGCCTTTCAGCATTTCGGCTGGCATTGGTTTTATAGCATTGTTCGGAGTTGCAGTCCTAAACGGAATCGTACTCATAGGCACTTTCAACCAGCTCAATGCTGCCGGAGAAGCACTGGATTCACTCATTCATGAAGGCACTCGTACCCGACTCCGTCCGGTCCTTATGACGGCTGTTGTAGCATCCTTTGGGTTTCTTCCGATGGCCGTATCGCAAGGCGCCGGAGCGGAGGTCCAACGTCCGCTTGCTACAGTAGTAATTGGTGGCTTGCTTTCTTCAACCGTTCTGACACTCTTCGTTCTTCCCGCGATCTATTATATAGCACGCACGTACAAAATGCGTCCTCGAAAAAATGTTGCGGCGCTTGGACTTGTTCTGTTTGTAGGTACAGCAGCTGTCAACGCACAAGACTCGTCAAAGACGCTCACACTTCGCGACGCAGTCCAGATTGCACTGACGAGTAGTCCGACTATCAAAGCTAGTCAATTGAATCTGCGCTCGGCCAACACGAAAACTGAGTCTGTCTTTGAACTTCCGAAAACCTCTGTGAGCATCCAGTACGGACAGTACAATAGCATAAACCGAGACAACGCACTTACTATCTCTCAATCGTTTCCATTTCCCACGTACTACTCTGCAAAGTCCGCACTCTATGATGCTGAGGCGAAGGGTGCAGCGGTCACTTTGCTAAGTGTTACAAACGACATTCGCACTGAAGTGCGTGAGCAGTATTACAAGTGCGTATACCTTCTTCGAAAGCAAGCATTGCTTGCCGAACTTGACAGCTTGTTTAGCGCGTATTCGCAAGCTGCGTCTGTTCGTCACACGTCAGGGGAAACAAGTCTGTTAGAACGCTCGCTCGCACAGTCAAAACAAGGTGAATTGCATCAGTTAATTGAACAGTGTCACACAGAGCTAGCCGGTAGTTACGTTGCTTTGACGAGGGTTATGTCGTACCAGGCTAACTTTAGCTTAGACCACAGCGACACCTTGTACGCTATTTCTCTGCCTGATTTGAATGACACTTCCGTTCAGCGCGCGAGTCCTCTAGTACAGGCACGTGAGCAAGATGTCATGCTAGCACGAATGCAGCGCTCTGTGGAACAGAGTCAATTGATGCCCGAGTTGTCGCTCACGTATTTCAACCAGAGTATCATCGGACCGCAATCAGTTGGTGGGAACGAAGTCTTTTTCGATGGCAGCAAGCGCTTCTCCGGGCTTAGCGTTGGTGTGTTAGCTCCGATAACGTTCTTTAATTCAGCATCCAGGCTGGATGCAATGGATCTTACTACTCAAGCACTTCAGAAGTCCGTAGATGCCGCGAAAACATCGATCAAATCGCAGATACAAATTGCATCTGGAGAATACCGCTTCGCGCAGAAAAAACTGCTGTATTATGAGACGCAGGCTATTCCAAATTCTGCAGTCGTGCTCAGTACTGCTAAAGCTCAATTCAGCGCTGGAGACATCGGCTACATGGAGTACATCCTTGCGTTTCAAACAGCAACCGAGATCAAGCTCGGCTACTTACAAGCTCAGTACAGTTTAAATCAGGCAGCAATTGCAATTCATTACCTTTTGAACAGATAATATGAAACGTATAACTATCATCATCTTTACCTGCATCTGTAGTACACTGATGTACTCGTGCAAACAAAACGTCCCGAGTAGCGAAGCCGCAAATAGTACAGAACACCAGCACCACGAGGAGGCAAACGTCGTTTCTCTTAGCTTCGCTCAGATAAAAGCGATTGAGTTGGAATACGGTATGATTGAGAATAAGCAATTGACGAAGTCTCTCAAGGCGAGTGGAATTCTCAAGGTGCCAAGTCAAAACCGAGCTACCATAACGGCAATGTACGGGGGAGTAGTCAAGAGCATCCTCGTTCAACCCGGCAATCACGTGCGAAAGGGTCAGCCGATCGTCTTGTTAGAGAATCCTAGTTTTGTTTCATTGCAAGAGGAGTACCTGGCTTTGAACTCAAAGTTGCAATATGCTTCACTTGAGTATGAACGCTTGAAACTTCTGAGCAATCAAAATGCCGGCTCGTTAAAGAGTGCACAACTCGCTGAATCTGAGTACAAAGTAATGGCAACTCGTCGCGCCTCGCTTCGAAAACAGCTTGAGCTCCTTGGGATTCAACCGGACAAGCTCAGCAACGAAACGATTCAATCAACGATTTCTATTTCAAGTCCGGTCGCCGGCTCTGTGAGCAAAGTAGATGTAAACTTAGGTGCTAGTGTTGACAATACACACTCCATTGCAGAAGTGGTGGACAATAGTCAATTGCATCTTGATCTGTACGTGTATGAGAAAGATCTTGACTTGGTGAAAGTTGGCCAGACAATACATTTCACCCTAACGAATAACTACGGTAAAGAGTACGACGCGGTTGTGTTCGGGATCAGTAACGCCTTTGAAGGAAATGCGAAGGCTCTTGCCGTTCACGCAATGGTGATGGGTGAAAAGAGCGGGCTAATCGACGGTATGAGCGTGACGGCGTTACTCAGCTTGGAACGCGCTACTGTTCCGGCCATTCCAACTAATGCAATTGTCAACTACCAGGGAAGTGACTACATTTTTGTGTTGGACAGTACTGCCGTTGCAGCACACGACTCCAAAGACGTTGAAGGTGGCGGACATGCATCACATGAACAAAGTGATGCTGCGAAAGGGACTGAGCATCATTTTCTCGCCTCTTCCTCCAATTCCGAGAAAACCGTACTATTTAGAAAGATCCCGATCAAACGTGGAACAACGGATGTTGGTTACAGCGAAGTAACGCTGTTGTCAGTAGTGCCACGAAATACAAAAGTTGTAACCAAGGGAGCGTTCTTTCTCCTGTCTTCCATGACGAATACAGGTGAACACGAACATTGATATTAGCATCATATGGAGCGCATGGCTGTCCATGTCATTGGCAGGAGGCTTCTCAGTCGTGATTCGATTGTTGTCGACATTTGCATCCTGCTCATTCACTGAGGCCTGTAATGTTTTCTCTGCTGGATCTGCTCAAACGAAGAAGCTGCGAATGGTCTGCGTACGAGTTGTGGCGTAGTGAATACAATCCCAATAGACACGCACTGTCCGGCGAAATGTCAAAGACTGGACTTATGAGTGAATGCCTTGTTCCGAGTAAAAAACACAAACGAAATGTTGTATGAATTCGATATTGAGAGACAGAAAGTTTGCGCTTCTTGTGGTTGTGGTTAGTGTTTCCATTGTACTTGAAGTTGCTTCGCTCCTTCAAATACGACTCCCTGACCCCTATTCACCGTTTGCCTATGCACTGCTGATATTGTTAGCGGGCCGTAGTACTGTTGTTAAGGGATTTCGTGCACTTGTGAAGCTGAAGTTCGGTAGTGTGAACTTGCTCATGGTGATTGCTATGCTCGGGGCGTTTTACTTAGGTGAATATTCCGAAGCGGCAGTTGTCATACTTCTCTATACCTTAGGTGAACGACTGGAGGACATCGGAATTGAAAGCAGCAAATCGGCTTTGAAGGAGTTGATTGCTAAGGCTCCGTCCGTCGCCGTATTGAAAGAAACAAATCAAGCTGTGCCTATCGAGAACGTGCCGATTGGAAGCGTTTTAGTCCTGAAATCCGGAGATGCTGTGCCATTAGATGGGATTATAGTAGAAGGCTCCGCTTCATTTGATGAGTCAACGATTACCGGAGAGCCTATACCGAAACTCAAAGTGCAGGGAGATACGGTGTATGCCGGAACTATTAACGTTTCGGGCTTTGCTGAGCTGCAAGTGATGAAAAGCGCAAACCAAACTACCTTGGCGCGCATCATTAGTATGAGCTACGAAGCAAAAGCTAACAAGTCGGAAACGCAAGAGTTCATCCAGCGTTTTGCACGCATTTACACTCCATCCATAATCGCAATATCGACACTTGTATTTGCAGTACCCGTGATAGTCCTTGGACTTGACGCTCAACACTGGCTGATGCAGGCGATTTCATTGTTGGTAATATCGTGTCCCTGTGCTCTCGTGATTTCGACACCTGTCGCCATTTATTCAGCCTTAGGTGCAGCATCCAGAAGAGGAGTGATTATCAAAGGTGGTAAGTACGTCGAGATGTTGGCAAGAATTCGTACGATTGCTTTGGACAAAACAAGAACCATCACCTACGGTCGGCCGATTGTTTCCGACATTGTTCCATTTGGCAACACCAGTCTCGAACACTTGCTATCCTGCGCCGCAGGCGCTGAAGTATTTTCTGAGCACCCACTTGCTCAGGCGATCGTTGACGCTTGCAGAAAAGAAGGTTATGAACCACACAAGGCTGAGAAGTATGTGCATGAACCTGGCAAAGGTGCCTCCGTGACGTGTCTTGTTTGCGACAGTGTGCCTGTCTATGTTGGCAAAGCCTCGTTCATTGCTGAGTCTATGCCGCTGCCTTCTTACGCACTGGATGCAATAGATAAGCTTGCTTTACAGGGCAAAACCAGCGTCGTCGTTAACTCAGGCGACGGAGCGTCCGGAGTCTTGGGTCTCACTGACGAGATAAAGCCGGACAGCCTTGTAGCGATTCAGAAGCTAAAAGCTCTCAATGTGGAGCCTGTCATGATAACAGGTGACAGCGCGAATGCAGCTGAGTATGTTAGCAAGAAGCTGGAAATACAAAAAGTGTATAGTGACCAGCTTCCAGAGGATAAAGCAATCCGAATCAGTGAGTTAAGAGTATCTCAAGGTCCCGTAGGGATGGTTGGCGATGGGGTTAATGATGCACCAGCATTGGCTCATAGTGATGTCGGTCTTGCAATGGGAGCTGCTGGAAGTGATGTTGCAATGGAAATCGCAAATGTCGCTCTGATGAATGACAATCTGAGTATGATTCCGTTTGTTATCCGTCTGAGTCGTGAAACAATGAGAAGAATCAAGATCAATACAATCGGCGCTATTAGTATCAAGGGTGTCTTTGTGACACTTGCACTCTTCGGGATAAACAATCTTGTACTTGCAATTGCTGCAGACGTAGGGGTGACACTGATTGTCATCATCTTGAGTCTTCGACTGATGAAATATGAGTGACAAAGCGAGTACTGCACGGCCTCAGTTTGTGCCTGATTCGAGGGTGCGCATGATGTCGGAGCGACGGTAGTACACGCGACGTCCGATGCGCAACACGCGCAAGAATCCGCGCTTCTCGTAGTCGATGACGGTTGGTTTGCTGAGCTTGAGCAGACGACAGACTTCCATCTGCGACATAAGGTCACTATCCGACGAGGATGTCGGCTTGCTTGCTCTGCCGGTGTTATAGATCGAGCTATTGACTTTCGCATCGATGAGTCCGACGAGCTCATCGCGAAGGCTTTCTAAGAAAGCTCTGACTTCCGGAGAGGCGGGGGACTGAGTGGTGGATCCAGCATTCTGCATAAACAAAACCTTAAGTGGTGAAACGAAAATGGTGTCGAATAAAAACCACGAAAGCGAGCTCGCGGGTGATCCGTTTCGTCAACAAAAGGTCGCAACTCAGTGACGAACGAATCACTGAGTCGAACTTAAAGCTGTTAAATATGCTGCGCCAGAGGCGGAGGGTTTAAAGCGGTAAATCGGGCTTGGGGTGGCTTGGACTCCAAGCCCTAATTGATTTAAGAGCGGTTTAGTTTGCGTTTTGCCTCGGGTGACATGAGGTTAAGCAGACAGTTCACAAAGTTCACCATGAGCTCAGAGCTTGTTTGTGGAGCTGGTTCATCTCGGTTGGATGGGAAGGCATTGCACTTCTGTGCGGAGTACTGATTTGCTGACCACTCTTGCAGCGATCCGTCTTCCAGTCGCTTCTGAAAGATAGATGTGAACAGTTCTTGGTTGACCTTCTCAATCAGCCTCGCTTCCGACAGTGATTCAATGATGCGAACGACGTCTGTAAGGCCTTTGTTTGCAACTACCATTTTGCTTTGTTTCTTCGCGGGTGCCGCAGCCGCAGTGGTGGTCTGGTCCGGAGGTGCGGGCTTCTTTTGAAGAAATGGAAGGTCGGCGTTGTCTTCAAGGGCAATGAACTCTGCCAGGCGAGCTACAAACTGCTCTTCATTCAAAGCAATTACTTTCGACTTTAAGCCATAGGGTATAGCTTCTACTTCGAAACGTCGACGTAATTCGGGCAGGTGGTAAGGCTCGGTCGTATTACTGGCGAAGTTAGCTACAGGCTTTTGATCGTAGTTGCCGCGTTGGATAAGGAATGCAGCTTTGACGTTCTCGAGGAACTTGTCGTTGCGGTATTTGGTGTCGAGCTTCGCTCGTAGTTCGTCTTTCAGCTTTGCTATCGTGGCGATTTCGCTGAGGTCGCCGCGTGTGGATAGGGTGCGGGTGCAGTGACGGGTTAGGGTGGTGAGGGTTTTGGTGTAGGAGTTGGTGTAGACTTCGTCAAGGGAGGGTGATGGAGCCTTTTTTGTGCGCGATGGTGATTTGGGGTTGCGTGTGCTTGTTTTCTTTGGTGGCATGGGGGTGATACTTATGGTGATTGATTGGTGGTATGGCGATTTGGGATTGGGCAATATTGTAAAGGGGTGGTTAATGGGGAAGGGGGTGGGGCGGGAAAAGTGCGGTGTGGGTTTATGTGTGGTGCAGAGGGAGACTCGACTGTTTTAGCTGCGAGTACGCAAGCTGGTACTACGTATGGAGTCGATATGAGAGCAGACGAAAAGTCGAATGGCCTGTACATTGACTATCCTATTTTTGCTCCGTAACGCTGGTTCGAGGAGCTTGTGCTGCTCTGTGTATGTCGCCATCAAATATCAAAATATTGAACATTTTTGACCAGCGCAGGTGCGACAGTTCCTCCGACTCTCATACCGACTTCAAGGAAGTAGAACGTTATGAACTATAAGCAAAGAAGAGGCCTGGCGCTGTTGCTGGTTTGCGCTGTAGTTGTTATTGCGATACTGTTTTTTGGTGTGATACCATGGTACCTGAGTAATTACTTTGTGAACAAGCCGCATTATGATCAAGGAGGATACATCACGCGCTATTACTATAGCTGTGACTTAAGCAATGTGTTGAGTGCTTTCAACAAAGCTCAGCAAGATGGTGTTGTTGCGGAAATTCAGGTCGACAAAGGCACCGTTGTGAAGCAGCAGCAGTTGACCTGTATGGACTTCAATAACCAGCGAAGTCACACCTACAATGTTAAAATTGCAGCTGTTGATTCTGTGACCTATCGGTACGAATATGACATTGTGTGGCGGGGTAAGGGAGCGGCAAACTACATCACTCTGTACACGATATCAGACAATTTCGATATCATATGCGATTCGGCTAGTTTTCAGACGAAGGATAGCAAGTGGACTCTTGTCGGGAGTAAAGGACTGCAGTGCTTTGACAGTTTGATTGTTCGAAATATTGATTCGGTAGTCACCGTGTACAATCAATCTCCAGTTCATTAGTTACAGGCAATGCAGCCTTGCTTGGTGGCGCTTGAACCGTCGAGAACCGATCGCCTGCCTCGTCGTTCAATTGAGACACCGCATTGGCGTATCTTCTGTTGCATTTACGCCTAAAGGTCTGCTTTGGTGCAGTGATAGAAAATGACCCATATGAAAGCAGTATCCGTCGCAATGATTACTTCATTCGCAACTCAGGGCTTCTGTCACTCCTGGTGCGTTGTTCGATGGCAAGCGCAGTGCTTTCTGTGTGGGCATTTCGCAGTGGCCTACGCAACTGCGCCGGGGCCAAATCAACATGTTACGGATGGACTGCAGAGTTTCGCTCCGACGAGTATACGTCAACCGAAATGGTGCTCTATGTGTGCTCTATGCCAGTAAATTGGAGCCGCCAGTCCGCAAGCTTTGTGATCCCTGGCCTCGATTTCTGCAATTCTCGCACTTTTCAAGCACCGGTGCACTCCATTGTAGCTAAGTTATGGCGCAACTTGCGCTTAAGACACATTGTCAGCCACAAGACGATCGACAATCCCTTAGCACACGCACCGTACTTCTCCGGATCAAGCAGATGAAACATGACATTCTCACAAAAAGTGTTGCGGTTGTCTTAGTTGCTATTGCTGGATTCTGCGTTTGGGAATTTCGAACCATACAGTTACCTGATGTCTATCGTGTTGAGGGTATTCGGGTCCTATTCGTTGTGCCTGACTGTGGAGCAGATGGATCCAAGCTTTCTAATGCAGGCAAGGATCATGCGAGTCCTAAGTGGGGTGTCTCTTTGCAAATGTCCCTGAAGTACTTTTCCGACGACCAGTCAAGAAAGGGAATGGCTCTGTTAACGGCGCCAGTGCCTCCAGGCTTGAGGGGGTGTATCGATACTACGTTGCACGTGAATGTCTACTGTTTTAAAGATTCGCGCGCAGTTGATGTGTCAGACGAATTGCGACTGGATACGTCCCGGAGTGGTAGTGACAAGGCAGGGCCACCTGGGTCGCGCGATGAAAGGCCGGCCACCACAATCGGAGGTCTTGTGCGTGACATAATCCAGCAAAAAAAGTACACGACCGGGCCATCGTTAGACAATCGCAAGTTGTGTTATTTAGGCAATGATGATTCGCTGGACATGTCTTTGCAAAACTGCGACAGCGTTGTTGTCGATGTTGTACTCTCGAGTGGAAAGCGACGCGAAGTGTTGTATCGACCTGCTCCTATTCGATGAAAGAGCGTGCCTAGGCGAACACGCCGCGCGTGCTTACTCACTCTCGCCGGCCTAAAGTATCAAAATCTGCCGGAGTTTCGAAGAATTGCTCTCAGGTGGGCGCGTCGCGCTAACAGAGTCACTTTCGTCAATCCAAAGTATCAAAATCGGCTACAATATCGACGCTTTAGGTTCGGTTCGAGCGAGTCATTTACAGCGGCGTTTCCAGTCAGCAACAGATATACTTACAAGGCCTAAGTTTTTGTCCGAACGTTGAGGGCTCGGTCGTATCGTAGCAGTGGTGACGTTTTAAGAAGAAACAACATATTGATAAACTCATGACTCTGATTGATAAATACACAATAGCAGCACAGCATAGTAATTTATATATGTTAGATCCTATGCTTAGCGTTATGAACCTGAAGGTTTTAGAAAGGCTCGAGCAGTCACACGCTGATGCTTTTGAAAATGAATTGTACAGAAGTCTTTGCAACGCGTTCGACAAAATAATACCAGATTATACGGATGCGAATTGCACAGCATACACGAAGTATTCAGAGCTGACTACATATTATGATATGAAAGACGCCGGATTGAAAATTGAGAGCGTAAAGGTACAAGTCAACCCAACGCCCGATTTTAAATGCAAGTTATTAGACGGTAGTATAGTGTACATTGAGAATAAGGCCTTGCTCGCGAGAAATCCAGCTAGTGCAATTGGTGAGATGAGCAATCGAGGGCTTGATAACGCAATAGAAGCTGTAAGAAAAATCGAGTCCGGCCAAAAGATTGTGATATCTGAAAATTACTATGATCCTTTCGGAGAGTCGACAAATGAACGACATGGCAGTTGTAGTCACTTAATTGAAGTATTAAACCAAAAGCTGATTCAAAACATCAAACAAGATCAGTATAGATTGGGCGAGACCGTCTTGTTTGTAGACATTTCTCAGTTTTCAATTCCATCCGGTATTGAGCGAAATATGTGCATGACTTACGAATCACAAATTGGATTGGCGAGTGGGGTGCTGTGGCATTTGTGCTTCGGAATCGAAGGTGGATTGCTCCAGAACATTGTACAGTTCGAGGGGTGTGATTACGGTTTGTCAAAACAACGACAGGCAGGGATAATAGCAGGCATGCCATTCATTGCAGGCATTGTTTTTAAGAATTCGGGTGCAGAACGAAATTACTACTATGGTATGTTTGATTGTGGAAAAACTAACACGTCAGTACATGAATTTATAGTGCGTGCATGTTCAAACGTCTACAATGATAGTGACAATCGTTATGCTTTTAACAAATACAAGTAGTCGTTGACAGAGAGGGATCATATTGATTCACTTTCATGCCTCAAGAGTATGTCAGTCAACTGTATCTTCGTTAATTGTGTATAGCATGTGGGTGGCTTCTGCTTCAGCTTTTCAGTTTTCAATACAATACCTTGCGATTTTCACCTCCCCGCCATCGCTGACCCCAAAAACTACTTCGAATGATTTACAATTTGGACGCGACGCGCAAATTGGCTCACTCACGTCGGTCCAAAATATCAAAAACGGTCGTAATTTAGACGATTGTGGTTCGGCGCAAGTGAGTTATGAACATGTGCTTTTCCCCTCATGCTGTTGCATCGAAAAACTCAAGAATGAGACTAAATATAGGCCCAGACTATAGACAGCGTGATCGCAAAGCTACATTGCGCGTGCCCCTACAACTTGCCTTCGCATAGAGTTGCGATCTCGATAAAAAATATTCTATTTAGAATGGAGTGTATTTATGATTACAATTGTGTCAGACGCAGAAGAGATAAGCAAATACTATTCTCGATTTGAAGCACGAATTAGGAAGGATTTCAACACGGCATATAAGCGAACAGTAGGTCATCCCGGTGAAAGTTTCGCGAATACGTTCCATTACTCAAATACTTACGGATTATGGGTCACACAGAAAGTACTTAACAGTAGGTATTGGAGTGGCTTTGGTTTGGGTGAGCCTAAGAGTACAGGCAGTAACTCTATAGATGGAGAAATTAATTTTCCATTGAAGGGTATTGACCGCAAGATAGCCGGAGCATTTGCGATTGAAGGTAAAAACGTCCTTGTTCTTCACAGGGGCAGGATAGGTGGCGGCAAGAAGGGAGTAGGTAAAGGCTTGTTCGACGCACAATTTAGGGGCGACAAGGTCATTGCTATTGACGGTGGTCGCGAAACGGAGTTCGCGCTCGTGGGTGAATTAGGATCTCGCTATTTTATCGATCAGTTGCGCGTGTTTATCCACGAAGTTTACCGCATAAAGCACTTAGGTAAAAGTACCCCTGGTATAGTGAGTCAGTTAAACAGGTTTATCTATAAGCCAGAGGCGTTTGGACAAAATGTTATACCAGTAAAAAAGCAAAGATCAATTAATCGAACTCATGGAATTGTTGTCAATCAACTTGCTGAAAAGCTTGAGGAGTCAGGGCTGCACGTCGGTAATGATGCGAATCGAGACTTGTATGTTCACAATGAAAGTCAAATACAAGTGCTATTTGAAATTAAAACAAGTTCAACGCCTCATGATCTTTACTGCGCGCTTGGACAGCTTCTTTTCTACAGTATGCCATTAAAAAAGTCAACGAAGAAGATTGTTGTATTGCCGGATGTTTTAAAGTCTATGTTGGAAAGGCGACTAAAGGAGTACGGCGTTGACATACTATATTACAAGTGGAAAGCCGGAAGGGTTGTATTTAAAGAGCTTGAAAAAACGATGCAGCTCTGAAGTGCGAATAGCGAGCGGAGGACAAGCATCAGCGTTGTGGATCGCCAGTTTACACATCATTCGAATAGATCGCCTGCATCATTGATGACAGCCACTCAAGGTACCCTGGCAGTCCAAGAGAGGGCGAGATCTTCTTGATAGCAGTTGTTGTAAAGTGCAGATGAGCGCAAATCCAAACAGTGAAGTCCGCAATCAGTTCCATGTCTGAAAGCAATGGCTTTTCAAGGGCTATGTACCAAGCGTGCATAACTCTTTGAATATCTTTGAAGTCTTCGGTCGAAAGTTGGTAATGTATGTTGTGTGAGAATCTATTCCTGATCGAATTAAGATTCCTCAACGCAGAGTAGTAGAATGCAGTTGGCGTTGATTCTGCATATAATAACTCAAGTTTTTGAATAAATGTCAGCCTTGCGGACCTATAGTTTGTAATGGTCGGATATGCAGCAGAAAGATACTCGTCAATATAGTACTCGATCGTTAAGTGGTATTTGAGCAGGGAGCCAAGATCGCTTGAGTTGCTACCTAGAAACGAACCGATGTCCAGGTTAAACGATTTCCGTTCCTCGTCGAATATGGCATTATTGTCAATAATGTATCGAAAGTATCGCGATTTGGTGAAGCTGTCTTCCATGCGTTAAGTGCGGCTGTGTGTAAAAAACTGGTACCTGCGCTGCCTTCAATATAAGTATCACAGTATCAGGGTCTTTGCACCGCGTCTCGAACCAAAGTGCGCCTTAAAGCCGCATCCCCCTTCTCTCACCTCTCCCACGCCCTCGCCAGCACCTCACTCATATGCTTCTTCGAATGCTTAATATACTTCTGAAACGACCGCGGATCAGTATGCCCGCTCACCTTCATCACAAGTGAACTCTCAATGCCGTGCTGTAAGAGCAAGGTAATCCCGGTGCGACGCGCCGTGTGCGAGGCAATGAGCTCGTATTTCGGCTTGACAGAGATCTCAGCCTTGGCCCCTCGGTAATGCACAACCTCCGTCGGCGTGTCAATGCCTGCCATCTTGCCGATTATTTTGAGGTTATCGTTGAACTTTTGCGAGGTGAGCGGATACCAGGTCTCGTAGTCTAAGATCTTTTGCAGGGGTGGGACGATGGGGATCTCGTGCAAGCGACGTGTCTTCTGGATTGACATGCGGAGCCAGCCGTTCTGACAATGCACTTTGGGGTCGACACGCATGACGTCCGAGATTCTTAGGCATGTGTAAATGCCTATGAAGAAGAGTGTGCGGGAATTGCGCAGCCCCGGGTGATTGCTTAAGTCGAGCGAGGCCATCTGCTCGACTTCTTCAGAGGTCAGTGCAATCGTTGGTGCCTCGCGATTGAAGTTGTTGCGAAAAAGACGGTCGAACGACTCGTCCTTGTGAAATCCCTCTTCCTTTGCCCAGTACAAGAATCGCTTGAACACCACGATGTGCTTGCCAATAGTGTTGTTGGTGAAGTTGGCGACGAGATAGGCGTTGTACTTGTCGCGGAAAGCCGGTGTGATGACGTCCGCAAAGGTCGCGCGCGCCGGTACGATGTTCTTCAGATGCTTGTAACTGGTCTTGTAGACGTCGATGGTGTTCTTCGCGGCGCTGATGGATTTACTCGCAATGAACTGATCAAAGAAGTCCAGTACCGTTCGCGAGGCATATCCACTACGACTCGCCGGAGTTCTGCGGTTGAGGAGTCCGCTTTCAAGAAGTTCAGACTTGATGTACGCATAAGGCTCGACCTTGAGCAGGCGTACTGCCGTGTCATGATACTCGGTAACAGCGGCAGCTATACGGTCGAGCTGATTGTTGATGCGCGAGGAGTCGTGGAAGTTTTTTCGCAGTCGCTCCCGTGCGGAGTCCCATTGTAGCGGATTGACACTGATTCCAGTGCCAATGCGCATGCTCGATTTTGCGCCCTGAATAGAGCGAACGGTGAGAAGAATGGAGCTTTTCTCGGCGTTGATGTCGTCCAAGTAGAAGTGCGATGTCATGCGGCTTAGCCCTAAACGAAAAAAAGTGTACGACAATTTACATTTCCGTACACTTTTCCGTTGACTTTCCGTACAATCACTCTAAACGTTCGCAACCAACTTTTACCGTTTGAGTCGCTTCAAGTGCAATGAAATGAGCAACTTAGGGTTGTTTTTGGTTGTCTTCGGTTAAGGTGAAAAAACCGAGAAAGTGGTCAGGGAGGGAATTGAACCCCCGACACGAGGATTTTCAGTCCTCTGCTCTACCACCTGAGCTACCTGACCAGTGGTGTCTGTCAATTCAAACGAGCTCTGAATTGAAGAATACAAAGATACGAAAGGGGCTGAAATTGCCAAAAATTCTGTGTGGTGCAATCTCTCTTGCCCTTGTTAGAAGGGGGTCCAGCTAAAGCTGGTGACGGGGATCACAATGGGGGTCGTTAGAGCTACCATGCCGAAATCCATGGCTACAGTACTGTTGGCAATGCGTAAACCTAGCAGAAAAGCAGTGTTAGAGGCTGATGCGAGATTTCCGTTCCAGAGTTCGCCAATGACATGCAGATCTTGACGACCGGGTAGTCTGGTGTCCAAACCTAGGGCAAAACCCACGGCTCCGGCAGGATAGTTGACAATGGTGTTGCCGAAGGTGCCGGCGTAGACTTGGAAGCCGTCTAAACCGTTGGCCATGTTTCCACCGGACATATTCATAAAGACCATTCCGGTCAGTCGTGATCGTACGCGTGTGTAGGTAGCTGTTAGGTAGAGATCCGAAAATCTGTTCCCGGCGTTGAGCCAAGTCAAAGTGCCACCCACAGCTAGACTCATATGTCCTTTCATGGTCTCGTACTCTTGTCGGTAGATGCTGGCTTTGACGTTGAGGTGACTAAACTGATACTTAGACTCTATCCATGGTAAGGTGCTGCGCATGACGTCTACCGATACGTAGTCCCAAAATCCGATTCCCGCCCACCACACAAACAACTCGGTGTTGCCAATGTAATGGTGGTTGCCAATGGGCTCAGCAGTTGGCAAAACAAAGATTCGATGCGCTGTGCGATAGGCTTCATCTACCAGACTGATCTCGAGTACTTGGCTCTCGTAAATCTTGGCAACGCCAATCGCGGTCTTGAGCTTGATCGCCTTGCCCTCTTTGTCGTCGTCGATAATGTCGACAATGGTTCCCAACAACAGTTCTCCATTCGTCAAACGGAGAATGTACTCTGCCTCTGAACTGCGGTCGAGGTTGTCAAACTGTCCGGCTACGAGACGAACTGTACTCGCCAGCAAAACCAAACACATGCACATGCTCAATAAGATGGTTCGCAGTAGTTTTTTCATGCCTTGCTCTCAACGTATATAAAACCAGCACTCACCAACGGCAGCCTGCGCGGCCGAAGGCCGAGCATAATGAATATATCTCTTGATGTCTAAACAGTGCTGTTAAGACTTTTTGTGAAACGTGGGTCGGCCGTTACCTCAGCAAGCGATGCAAAGACATTGCTCTCTCCAATGCTTGTCAGTATTCCTGCGCGATCCAATGCAACAAAAGGCTGTGCGTGTGGTCCCACCAGCACAAAGTGTATGCCCTGCATTCGCATGCTGAGCATCAGATCTTCAATGGCATGCAATCCACTGGCGTCGATCGACAACACGTTCTGCAGCGATAAGACAAAGACTCGCGGCTTGACATTGATTTGCGACATCGTTTCTTTAAACTGCTCCACGGCTCCGAAGAACAGCGCGCCCTGCACTTCGTAGACAATCATGTCGGAAGGCAGGTCCGGACGTCGTATTTCCGGTTGATCGATTCCCGCATCGTGCTCTTGTTGTCGCAATGATGAAGAGATGAGGTTCATCTGTGTGGCGTCCGACATCGACTTTAAAAAGAACACAGCCGACAACACAACACCAACCTGTATTGCCACAGTGAGGTCGATAATTACCGTCAACACAAAGGTCGTGAGCAACACAATGACATCGCTACGCGGACTCTTCAGCAGCTTCTTAAACGTACGCCACTCGCTCATGTTGTAGGCAACCAAAACCAAGATCGCAGCCAGCACCGGCATAGGTATCAACGCAGCCCACTGCCCGAAGAACATCATAATCAACAACAAACTCAGTGCATGAATGATGCCCGCAATGGGGGTCTGCGCTCCACTCCGAATATTCGTCGCCGTACGCGCAATCGCACCCGTTGCCGGAATGCCTCCGAAGAGCGGCGAAATGACGTTACCGACGCCCTGTGCAATAAGCTCGACGTTTGGTCGGTGCTTGGTGCCCATCATACCATCAGCCACTACTGCCGACAACAACGACTCAATGGCACCAAGTAATGCAATGGTGAGAGCCGGATTAAACATCTTCCGAACCAAGTCCAACGATATATGCGGAAGTGTCGGTATTGGCAATGAGCTGGCCACGGCTCCAAAACGCGAACCAATGGTTTCGACAGGTAAGTGCAAGAGCTGCACCAATGCAGTCATAAGTACAATTGCAACCAAGCTAGCCGGTACTCGACGCAGGTACCGTGGAATCACGATGAGAATGGCAAGTGACATTAGTGCAATAAGCAGAGCATACTGGTTGATGTCGGAAACATGCTGCGCATAGACTTCCCACTTCTCAATAAATCCGGCGGGCACAGACGCTACGCGCAAACCCAACAGATCTTTAAGCTGTGCACTAAAGATGATCAACGCAATGCCACTCGTAAATCCAACGGTCAGCGGATAGGGGATGAACTTCAGCAATGCCCCCATGCGCGCAAGGCCTGCACCGATCAGCAACACACCGGCAATGAGCGTGGCAACAGCTAAACCCTCGTATCCATACTGCTGCACAATGCCGTAGATCACGACGATGAAAGCACCCGTCGGACCGCTTATCTGCACCCGACTACCACCTAAGGCTGAGATAATGAGACCCGCAACAATCGCTGTCGCCAAACCCTGTTCCGGCTTCACTCCTGAAGCAATAGCAAACGCAATGGCCAGAGGAAGGGCTACAATTCCAACAATGAGTCCCGCACTCAGATCCTTGAAAAAAGTCTGTCGCGTATAACCCTGCTGCAGAATAGTCCACAGCTTCGGCTTCAATTGAATGTTCACAGGCGTGAAAGTATTAATGCTGCTTTCGTGAAGGACTGCAATTTACGGCAACAAGGAGCAATCACATCAAAACACCACACGCCCAATCGTTCGATTACCTCTGCCTACCCAAAAAAAATCCCGCAGGTGCGAAGCGCCTGCGGGATATAAAGAATTGCGACGGAATTGAGACTGAATTGCGACGGAATTGAGACTGAATTGCGACGGAATTGAGACTGAATTGCGACGGAATTGCGACGGAGAGTCTTAGTAGCGATAGTATTCCGGCTTGTACGGACCTGCTACGTCAACACCGATATACTTCGCTTGCTTGTCGTTGAGCACATCCAGTTCAACGCCGATTTTAGCCAAGTGCAAACGAGCAACTTCTTCATCGAGGTGTTTGGGAAGCATGTACACCTTGTTTTCGTAGGCAGCCGCATTGTTCCAAAGCTCGATTTGAGCAAGGGTTTGGTTGGTGAAACTGTTGGACATAACGAAGCTGGGGTGACCCATCGCGCAGCCCAAATTCATCAAGCGACCTTCAGCGAGGATGATGATTTCCTTACCGTCGACATTGTACATGTCAACCTGGGGCTTGATTTCAACTTTGGTTGAGCCGTAGTTCGCATTCAACCAAGCCATGTCGATTTCGTTGTCGAAGTGTCCGATGTTACCAAGGATTGTCTTATCCTTCATCGCTTTGAAGATTTCACCCGTGATAATATCACAGTTGCCGGTTGCTGTTACAACTATGTCGGCACGCGGAACCGCATCAGCGATCTTCTTTACTTCGTAGCCGTCCATCGCAGCTTGCAATGCGCAGATCGGATCGATCTCGGTAACGATCACGCGAGCACCTGCTCCACGTAGAGATGCCGCCGAGCCCTTACCAACGTCACCGTATCCGGCAACAACGGCAACCTTGCCGGCAAGCATGGTGTCGGTTGCGCGACGAATTGCGTCTACGCATGACTCCTTGCAACCGTACTTGTTGTCAAACTTTGATTTAGTAACAGAGTCGTTGACATTGATCGCCGGAATCGGCAATGTTCCTGCCTTCACGCGATCATACAAGCGGTGAACACCGGTAGTGGTCTCTTCGCTCAAGCCCTTGATGGCTGCAACGAGCTCAGGGAATTGATCCAAGACCATGTTTGTTAAGTCACCACCATCATCGAGAATCATGTTGAGAGGCTGGCCGCCGCTGAAGGTGCGCAGCGTTTGCTCGATACACCAGTTAAACTCTTCTTCGTTCATACCTTTCCACGCGAAGACCGGAATGCCGGCAGCTGCGATGGCTGCTGCAGCGTGATCTTGAGTTGAAAAGATATTACATGATGACCAGGTGACTTCTGCACCAAGCTCTGCCAGTGTTTCAATCAACACTGCAGTTTGAATGGTCATGTGCAAACAACCTGCAATGCGCGCGCCGGCCAAGGGCTTTGTTTTGCCGTAACGCTCACGCAGGGTCATCAAGCCGGGCATTTCCGCTTCGGCGAGGTGGATCTCACGACGACCCCATGCTGCCAGGGAAAGATCCTTGACACAGTACTTCGATTCCTTGTGATCGAACTCTCCCGCAGCAACGCGCGCGGGTGTTTGAATCATTGCTTCTACGCTCATGAAAAGAAAAAATAAAGTGGATAGACTCTTTTGTTGTGCCGCGGCTTTGAACCAAACAACACAGTCACAAAGATACGAGACCAGAGTTTTGTAATGTCCGTTGATCTACGGATTTAGCAGCTCTTTCGTGTGAGAGGGGAGGAAGTTTTTTCACGGTATCGTTCTCTTTAAGACAGTGTGCGGCCGGTCTCTGACACGCTGCTTCTTATCATGGTCCTGCCTTCGGCAGTCCCGCGGCGCACACGACGAGCAGCTACCACCTACCAAATTCATTGGCGAACATCAAGCTCAATCGACTAAATACCGTTCAAAGCGGCTCAAATTCAACGATAATCCGGCTCCATGAATCATTTCTTCTGAGGTGGTGTCAATCTGGGAAGGGGGGCAGCTTCGCCTGCGGAGCGCTCTTTGGGATCGATGATATACAAGGTTTCGCGGTCGGAGATCCAAGCCGTGAAGCCTCCCATCAGACCTCCAATAACACTGAGTCCAACCGGTAGTTGGGAGTTATTGTGATCTTGAGCAGTGACTTTGGAGACAACGAATCCGGCTGCAGCGCCGCCCGCGGTGGCTGCGATGATCGTTCCCCAGGGCAAGCGCTCGTAGCAGGTGAGACGTTGCACGGAGTCCAAACTGATCTTGAGCGTGTCGTAGAGGATGGAAGATCGGAGGTAAAAGGTATCGTTTGCCAGACGAATAAAACCCGGCTTGCGCTCGTAGAGGCGACCGTTGCTCTGCAATTCTACATGGGCGCGGAGGAGTTGGCGACTCAGACTATCCTGCATAACCGGGGTTTTCGACTGCACCGAGACATGACGGATGTAGGTCGTGGAACATGAGCAGAGGAAGGGCGCACAGAGTGCGACCATACAGAGAAAAATCTTTGCAAGAGGCATGAGTACCAGGCAATTAACATTCGTTCACCGAACAGCAAATTACGTCGAGACACTTGCTCCGCACTTCCTTCTCGTCGTAATTTTCCTTTCTACGACCTGCAGACATTTTGCGACAGCCGGCTGAATGTGCCAAGTCCTTTCAGCTTCGGCGTCACAAACGAATCGAAAGAAGTAGTTGGCGATGTCTTCTTACGATCGTGCGCATCACATCGTCATCGTTGGTTCCAAGGTACACACTCGTGCGTCAGGCTTCCAGCCATGATGGACTACGACCGTTTGCCTACCACGTTGCTTCGCATCACATTCATTTTTTTACTTTCATTTCAGGACCTTTTATGTCTCGTCTTTACCGTTCGCTCTGCTGCGCCATGCTGCTGTCGACGGGTTTACTGGCTCAAACACAGCCTGCAGTGAACCCGCCGATCGTGAAGTCTGACGCAACAAAGAGTGCGACTCAGCGACCGCTTGTTCTTTCTGCTTCGAAGTCAGCGCAGAAACCCCAGGCACAAACGCAATACAGTCACGGTGATCCCACCGATCAAGAACAACTCTTGCTCGAGCTCATCAACCGTGCACGTATGAACCCCGCAGCTGAAGGGGACTCTTTGTTCAATACCACTGACACCTGGGTGGTGAACAATTACAATTACTGGCATGTCGACAAAGCCGGTGTGCGCTCCGCTTTTAAAACCTATCCGAAGCGTCCGCCGCTTGCCTTCCATCCTAAAGCCATCATCGCTGCGCGTGCGCACAGCGCTGATATGCGTGATCACCAATTCCAAGATCACACAGGATCCGACGGATCTAATCCCGGAACTCGTATGAGCAAAGCCGGATATACGGTGAGTGCGTGGGGAGAAAACATCTTCGCCTATGCACACTCAATGTGGGAAGCTGAATGTGGTTTCTTGGTTGACTGGGGTACAGGCAACGAAGGACTTGGTCACCGACACAATACCATGAACTTTGGTGCAACTGATGAGATCTGGACTGAGATCGGTATCGGTGTCTATGCAGGCTCAGGTTCTGTTGGACCCTGGGTTGTGACGGAAGACTTCGGTATTCGCGGTGAGCATTATATCACCGGCGTTGTCTACAAAGACAAAAACAACAACAAGCAATACGATGCCGGTGAAGGAGTGAGCGGCGTAACAATTACACCTTCTCAAGGATCCTACTACGCAGTTAGCTCCAGCTCCGGAGGCTACGCTATTCCTATGGGTACCGCGACCGGCACGGTCTTCGTCACCGCTGAAGGCAATGGTATCAATGATTCCAAAGCAGTGAGTCTCAACGGCAAAGAAAACGTGAAGGCAGATTTCGGTTCTGCTTCGACTCCCATCGTGATTCTCCAAACACCGGAAGATCAGAGCATTATCGGTACCGATACGACCTCGTTGACCTGGAAGGCTCTCACAGGCGCAACCTTATATCATGTGCAAGTAGCTCGAGACGAGGAGTTCAAGACTAAGGTCTATAACGATTCCACCATTGCTTCGACCAAGACATCATTCTTGGCATCCAAGCTTTTGCTCGACACCACCTACTACTGGCGCGCACGTGCAAAGAGCTCATTGGGCTGGGGCGAATGGGTTCCGCCATTTAGCTTCACCGTCGCCATCGCACCAAGCACTGTAAAACTCCTCGCTCCGGCAATGGGCGAGAAGTTGAAAGACAAAAACTTCAGCTTCAAGTGGACCAAGTCCGCTCCGGGTGTAACAAAGTATTGGTTGGAAGTATCGCGCGACAGTGTCTTTACCGATCAAATCTTGTACAACTACGATGTGCCGGATACCGCATGGGTACTCGACGATCAAGATGGTGTGATCAACAAAGACACGACCTACTACTGGCACGTAGCCGGTTTCCATAACGATAATGTGCAAGGCGCGTTTAGTCCGTTTAACTGGTTTATCATCAGTGATGCCGTCAACCCGGTTGGTGAGGACAAGCCCATCGTGGTGCAGACCCTATCGCCAAACCCTGTACGTGGTATGATGATGCTGAACTATTCGGTGACTGAACGTAGCAGCGTTAGCTTCACGCTCTGCGATGAGCGCGGTGCCGTGTTGGCTCATCTTGGAACCGAAGAGGTTGAAGCCGGTGATCATGTGAAGTCCTTAGACTTTGGTAGTGGCGAACTCAGCAATCTGAGCTCCGGTAGCTACTTCCTTCGCTTTAACAATGGTCACAGCATCTCCACACGCAAGATTGTGCTGATGCGCTAAGACGCATCGTATCGTTGACCATTTAATCTCATTTTCCGGACAGCCGCTGTGCCATCATAGGCACAGCGGCTGTTGTATTTTTGGAACATCGCTCGTCTACTCAAGAGAAATCATGACCAATTCTGCAGCCTTCAGCGCCGCCGATCTACGCACCATCTTTGGGGAGCGTGCCATTGTTCCGGACTTCCACGCCTCGGTCGGTGTCTGCACCGACTCTCGTGCACTCCAACCCGGAAGTATTTTCGTTGCCCTGAAAGGTGAGCGCTTCGACGCACATGATCACATTGAAACCGCCATCATGCAAGGATGTGTGGCAGTGGTCTTCGAAGAACGCTGGCTAGACACCTGGAACCAAGGCTTGGCAAAAACCTTTGCTTCGTTTGCGCGCGTCGTTGTGCCCGATACGCTGGTAGCCTTAGCTCAGCTTGCGCGCTATCATCGTGATCGCTTTGACATTCCCGTGCTGGCTGTAGCAGGTGCCAACGGAAAGACCACGACCAAAGAGCTAGCAGCTCATGTTTTCACATCAAAGTGGCTCACGCTGAAGACCGAAGCCAATTACAACAATCGCGTAGGCACGCCACTCACACTGTTACAGTTGACGAAGTTTCACCAAGCAGCAGTCATCGAAATTGGAACGAACGAGCCCGGTGAGATAGAGGTATTGTCGGAGATGGTGAACCCAAGCATCGGACTCATCACCAATATCGGTGAGGAGCACTTAGAAAAGTTGATCGACTTGGACGGAGTGGAGCGAGAAGAGACCGCGCTTTTTCGTCACTGCGCCGCAGGCGGAGCACGAGCTCTGGTGAATATTGATGATGAACGATTACGCAGCCACGTACAGAGTCTGCCCTTATGCTATCGCTTTGCAACAGACGACAACGCAGAACCCAATGACGTCGATCTTCACGCTACTATTCGTTTCGATGATGAACTGCACCCGGCATTGACGATCCATGCACGGTCACTCTCAGAACCACTGACATGTACCCTGCAAACCATCGGCTTTGCAACAGCCCTGAACGCCGCAGCAGCTCTTGCCTCGGCAGACGTAGCCGGTATTCCTCTCGAACAAGCGTGCAGCGCACTGGAGAGTTTTGAGGCACCTGCGGTGCATGGTTACGCGCGCATGCAGATACAAACACACGCTGCTCTTCCCTCAGTGCGTATTCTCAACGATTGCTACAATGCCAATCCCTCATCCATGCGCATGGCGCTCTCAACCCTCAAAGCATTCAACGCAGAGCGACGTATCGCGCTACTCGGAGATATGCGCGAACTCGGTGCTGCAACATCCGCATCTCACGATGAGATCGTATCACGAGCGCTCCGGAGCGCCGACATCCTGATTTTGCTCGGAACAGAAATGCACAGTGCAGCAGCACGTGTTGTTGATGAGGCGCAGCGTTCTCGAATCTTTTTGCCTGAGAGTCCCACAGCAGCAGCAGCCACCCTCACATCATTGTGCAGGGCAGGCGATGTCATACTCCTCAAAGGCTCGCGCGGTATGGCGCTGGAGCGAGTGTTGCAGGCGCTGTAAGGTGGTATCGGCGGGCGTGTCCTAGGGTCCTCGCTTCGCGATGACCCTAGGCTAGGTTGTGGGATGCCTGCCGGCATCCTGTCGTTCAACGTATTCACGGCATTCAATCGATGCCAAATCTGTTCTCACATCCCGCATGACGCCGCGAGATTATCCAAGCACGTCGGATGCCGGAGGCATCCCACATTCTAGCCTGGGGTCGCAGCGAAGCGCAGACCCCAGGAAGCGCACGCAAACGGGATTGGATCCCGGAGGGATCCCACATACTACCCTAGGGTCGCAGCGAAGCGCAGACCCTAGGATAACGCATGAGACGGATTTCGACGACGGATGAATAATGCAATCGCAATTCGATTGCGTGTGGTGTGTGCGATGCCTCCGGCATCGTGGGATTTTTGGGATCGGCTTACCTAGGGTCCTCGCTGCGCGATGACCCTAGGCTAGGTTGTGGGATGCCTCCGGCATCATGTCGTTTTTGTGCGTGATCCCAGGCCAGGTTGTGGGATGCCTGGCGGCATCCTACGTGCTTTGCGCTTTGCTTTGTGACAATTTTCCTGGTATCGCACCCACTCACGCCCACGACACTTCACTCTTCGATCTTAACGACGCGCCCGACATAATTCTCGGCACCTACGGTGCATTCGATGATGTAACATCCCAGAGCTTGTTCACGGAGATCAATGTTAAACTGTCGTTGTCCTGCCGGAACGCTTTGGTACACGTTGTCGAGAACAATATCTCCGCTCGTTGAGTAAACGCGAATGCGTACGTCGCTGCTTTGTTTGAGCGTCAGATCAATGTTTGACACCGTATGTGTCGGGTTAGGATGAGTGAGCAATTCTTCGCCGTCTTGGGGCTGGACAACCTGTTGCTCCGCACAGATGCGCGAAATCTCCGTAGGACTTTCATAGCAACTCAGTCGGCCGTTCTCTTCAACGACAATGAAGTGTGAGGAGCAGAAGGAAATGCGGACAAATCGAACGCGCGACATGCACTCAATTTGTTGCGCTACAGCGTTGTCGCTCAAGCGTACTACTCGCACCAAAGACTGAAAACTCTTTCCATTCGACTTTCCATTCGAATCAATCACTACGAGGGCATAGCCTTGATCTCCGAAAGCATAGATACTTCGAACCACGCCTAGTGAATGCGTCGAAAGGATTGCGCTATGAGTGTATCTACCATGACTTGAGAGAATAGTGTGAGATCGCTCATCGTAGGCAAGGGCATCAGAAGATGCTTGGTCAACCGTGTCACGCGCACCACTATTAATATTCATGCGAATGACAGTGTAAGCTGTGAGTGGCTGTTGTGAGTATCGAAAAACAGTATAGTACACAAAACTGTCGAGAGCGATGTAGTTGTTGGATGCTGAGGCATAGCGCGAATCCGTTCCTGCATCGGCTGTACGAAATGTCAGACTCTGTGTATTGGAATCGAGTACTGCAAAAGACACCGAGAAACGATAGGGTGGAGGAAAGTGTGGATTCTGGTCACTCATCTCGCTGAAGCGTCGAAGGCAGAGATCTCCTCGTCCGGATTCACGTGTGCGTGCGTCGAAGCTTATGCTGTTAGTCCAGGGGAATGAGTTTGGGCCCCAATAGCTAAGCCCTGATGAGTACTCGTTCGACGGAAAGATGCTGTTAAAACTGAGAAGCGATTTCACTGCGCCGCCGGCATCGCAACGAATGCGGTTCACACGCGGATAGGTCCAAAGCTGAACACCACTGTCGTATCGAGCCAAAGCTAGAATGCGTAAGGATGAGTCGATGTGAAGGTCCATGGGAAGAAAAACAGGACTGTTTATCGACAGACTCTGAAATAGTTTCGAAGAGTCGCCTTCTAGAACGATGTGATCTTGTTTGCTCAGACAAAGGTCGTGAGGTGGTGTAGGCAACCATCGTGTCCACAAGGCCTCCGGATAGTTTGGGGTTTCTTTGCAGCGTATGAGAGCGTAGTCCATGGAGGAGTCCAAAAGCACACCATCAGCGTACTCGTATAGATGCACACGATAGTCGCCGATGTGCTGCAGAAACAAATGCTGAGTCACTGTGCTGCTGTTATGTCTTACTCGAATCATGGTATCCGGATGCACGAGCACAAGGTCGATAGCGACCCTGGATGCACACCATACACGCGCAAAGGCTGAGGCGTAGAAATAGTAGTCGACATATTGGTTGCATGACAGGGTGTCGGTCTTTTTGTGAGATATCGAAAACGCATTGTCAACATTCCACGACCACTCTGAACGAAATTCTGTGGAGTCAACGCTTGATGTACATTTACACGATACCGTCTTCATTCCGCTTGTTGCGTACTGGTGTCGAGGAACACGCTCGGTTGATGTCGTGCCGTCGCCAAAATCCCAGTGGTAGCTCAACATCGGCCGTGTAGCACCCACATTAATGCTGAATCGCAAGGTGTCGCGCGTCGTGACCTGCGGACATGGTTGGCTGGAGAGAGTGATTCCGGGTTTGAGTTTGTAGGATGGCGGAGCAGCGAACGACAAGCTATAAGCACGGAGTGAACAACTGTCTTGGATGAGTAAGAGAGAATCTTGAGCAGCGACGATGAATCTCGAATGAGCATCAAGGCTAATGTTCAGGGTGTCGATTGCGCGCAGCGTTAGGTAGTCGTAGCGCAGAATCAATGTTGTCGGATACGCGGTTTGTTGCACAAGCACGTGGTGCAGCTCAGTACTCAACAGGGATGGGGTACCGGTGGGTGAGTACGCAGATCGTTCAAAAGGCAGCATGTTCTCTGAACCCGGACCAATGTACGTTGATCGTCCGGACTGCAAGAGCCACTCTGAATCTCTTGAAATACAACCGTCGAGTCCACCTCGTACTGACCAAAACGACGTCGGATTTTCCGCCAAGTTTATTGCCTTGTCCGTTTGATAGCGCGCAATGGCAAACGGTGGCACAACTAGCACGGAGTTGACGATGCTGAAGGTGCTACACCCGTAGGTGTCTTCCAAAAAGCTAGCATAGTATGAGGTCTCTCCACTTTGTTGGTACTGAAAAGTCTGCCACTGAGCCGTTGCACTGTGGTAGATCTTCAACGAGAGTGTATAAATGAACTCGGTGTATGTAACAGGACCTTGGCTATGCTGAACGGATTGAATTGCTGCAGAACGAAAAAGATAGCAGCTATCATCGGTACGGCCGATGCAGCGAGCATTGTTAATCTGAGATAACGGCCAATGGCGCACTTCCTCAATCGCATAGTTAGGCTGCCTCCAATCACCTGATACGCGTAGTAGACGATAACTGCTGTCGCCGGTAGATCGCATTTCAGCAAGCAGGATCAGGCGCGAAGCGCGTACCTCAAAATGTCCTTTCCATGTAAACGTATCTGCACCCAGTGCGTGGAGCAAGCTATCGACAGCCATCGATAACACCGGATGACCATTTCGAAGCTCAAAAGCTCTAATACGTGGATGTGCAGTTGAACTGTCTGCCGAAAAAATGTATAAACCATCGTCGCTCACAACAAGTGGACTCTTCCATTGTGCTTCCAAGGCTATATCCTTTGATGTACGCCACACCGGATTTTGAGCGACCAGAGCTTGAGCCGTCAAACCACAGAGCGCTACGATCATCGTCAAGAACACTCTCAGGTGTCTCTTTTCTTGCTTTTTCATTGGGTCCTCCCACGCAGAAGTGCGCTATAGGTAATTCGAAACTAAAGCCAATTTCTCACACTACGAATGTGCAAGCCACAAGCTTAATGTGACCTTAACAATACCATAGCAGGTTGTGGGATGCCTCCGGCATCCTGTCGTTTTCGCGCGAGATCCTAGGGTCCTCGCTTCGCGATGACCCTAGGCTAGGTTGTGGGATGCCTGCCGGCATCCTGTCGTTTTTGCGCGTGAACCTAGGGTCTTCGCTTCGCGATGACCCTAGGCTAGGTTGTGGGATGCCTCCGGCATCCAATCGTTTTCGCGCGTGATCCTAGGGTCTTCGCTGCGCGATGACCCTAGGCTAGGTTATGGATGCCTCCGGCATCCTGTCGTTTTTGCGCGGGATCCAGGGTCTTCGCTTCGCGATGACCCTAGCGAAGGTGGGATGCCTGCGGCATCCTGTCGTTTTTGCGCGTGAACCTAGGGTCTTCGCTGCGCGATGACCCTAGGTTAGGTTGTGATGCCTGCCGGCATCCGACGTGCTTTTGTGGATTACCTAGGGTCTTCGCTTCGCGATGACCCTAGGCTAGGTTGTGGGATGCCTGCCGGCATCCGACGTGCTTTTGTGGATTACCTAGGGTCTTCGCTCCGCGATGACCCTAGGCTGGGTTGTGGGATGCCTTCGGCATCCAATCGTTCAACGTTTTCACGTTATTCTACCATCCTCAAATCTATTCTCACATTGCGTGTGGCGTTGCGAAATGATGACAAGCCAAGCGGACAGGATGCCGGAGGCATCCCACATTCTAGCCTGGGGTCGCAGCGAAGCGCAGACCCCAGGAAACGAATGCAAACACGATTGGATCCCGGAGGGATCCCACATACTACCCTAGGGTCATCGCGCAGCGAAGACCCTTGGATCACGCACGAGACGGATTTCGACGAGGGATGCACAGAGGCGTTGAGTTTATTATTTATTTCTACGCCGAAAACAAAAAAGGCTGAGCGACAGCTCAGCCTGAATAAAAAATTCTATACCTATTCTAAAACTCAAATGTAGCGCCGGCGAAGATGACAATATGAGATGCCTTGACGCTGCCGAGGGCGGTGTTGAATGCGCTGAGTGAGGCTGCGTCATTGAGCGCGAGATTATAGCGTGCATCTGCCACGATGTTGAGCGAAGCGAGGAGGGGAATTTGAATTCCTGCTCCCGCTTGTAGACCAAAAGCCATGGCACTTGCATCGGGTTTGATTTCGATTGGTTCCTTCAGGTTCATGTTGGTGGTATCGAAGTTTGCGGTTGAGGTTGCTGAGAGATTGATACCTGCCATGACACCTGCGAGGAGGTAGGGACGAATTCCTTCGGCCATCGGACTCATCTTGAGCAACACCGGACAATTTAGATTTACAAAGTCTTGGGTGAAGCTCAAGGTATTCGGGAGTGTCGTTGGAAACTGGGTTGTCGTCAAGCGTTGCAGAACGGCTTTCTGGTATTCCAAGCTGAACTCTTCGCGTGCGTAGGTTGGTTCGATTTGCAGACTGATGTACTTCGTCAGTGGAAAGCTGACTACGCCACAGATGCTGAAGTCATTAAGACTATTCAACGTGACTGTGTCGCGGTCGTCATAAGTCATTTTCCATTGTGGTAACGTAGCGCCGATTTTAAGTCCGTACGAACTGCCGGCATCAAGGCATGAAGATGCAATGACGAGTCCTACAACGATTCCAATGCTACGAACGAGGTTTTTCATGGCTGTGTCCTAATAGGTGAATTCCATTGCTTGTCGATTCCTAGAGTTCTCTCGGACATAAACACTTTATGCTGCTGCTGCCGAACACTCTGCCACTGCCGATCGCAGAGCTATCATAAACTCATCGATTTCTTGCCGACCAATGATGAGAGGCGGAACGAGTCGAATGACCGTGTCGGCCGTAGCCGAGGTGATGACCTTTCGTGCGATAAGAGCATCACGTAATGGAGTTGAATTTTGACCAAGCGCCAAACCCAGCATGAGACCTCGACCACGAACTTGAATAATATACGTCGGATATTCTGTTTGCAACTTCTCGAGTTCCGCGCGGAGGATGGCGCCCATGCTGCGCACGTTGTCCATCAAGCCTCTTTCGATTTCCTCCATCACAACCATTCCGGTGACACAGGCCAAGGCGTTTCCGCCATAGGTCGTGCCGTGTTGTCCTTGTTGCCACACCGTGCTGAGTTGCTCCGAGGCCAAGAGCGCGCCCAGGGGCAAACCACCACCAATACCTTTGGCCATCGTCACAATATCCGGACGAAAACCGTAGTGTTCGAAGGCAAAGAAGTCTCCGCTTCTGCCGACGCCGGTTTGTACTTCATCGGCTATGATGACGAAGCCATATTTTTCGCGGAGCTGCACGAGCTCTCGTACAAAGTCGTCACTAGCTACCGAGATCCCACCCTCACCTTGTATAAACTCCAAGGCCACGGCGCAGGTGCTGTGGTTTACAGCATTGCGCAGCGCTTCGATGTCGTTGTAGGGCAAAACCTGTGTAGCCGGAAGAAATGGTTCCATTCCTTTCTTGTACAGCGGTTTATCCATAACCGAGAGGGCACCATAGGTGCGTCCATGAAAGCCTCCTTTGAATGCTATGATGTCGCCCACGTGATCGCGCGTGCTGCCGTAAGCGCGTGCAAGCTTCATAGCCGCATCCCAGGCTTCTGCGCCTGAATTGGTGAATACCACTTTGGAGTAGCCGCTCCGCGCACAAAGCATTTCTGCCAAACGCACTTGAGGTTCTTGGTAGAAAAAGTTTGAGACGTGTAGGTAGCGTTTGAGCTGCGCCTCTGCGGCAGCAATCAAGCGAGGATGACTATGTCCGAGCGCGTTGACTGCTATGCCCGCCAGCATGTCTAAATATACGGTGCCATCGCTCGCATGGATTCTGCAGCCTTCTGCACGATCGATGGAAATGGGTAATCGCTTATAGGTTTGGTAGATGACGCGGTGTTCGCGGTCGATGAGTGTATCGCTGTTCTGCATGAAAACGAATGCTTGGTGGATGGTGGCAGCGTGCAAGGGCTGGCCCGGCTGCTTGAGCGCTGCAAAAATACAACAGACGATGAGCAACGGGCCTTCGACACACAGGCATATGAAGATTCGCTGAACCGGATCAGAAGACACTGTCCAAGCTGTGTCAAGATTCAGTCTGAGAAGAGCTCCAGAAATTGACGATGAGCGGCGGCTTCTTGGGGGTTGAGTTCTATAGCTGCCAGATGGATACGATCTGTGGTGTAGGCAGAGTGAATCGTTTCAACGCTGACGGCATCGTCTTCGAGTCGGTATGTTACGCGCCAGGCCCTGCTGGCGAGGATGTAGGTGAGCTCGTCCAGTTGTTCTATTCGATTAGAGCTTGTTGGACGTGGATTCAGGAGCAAACGACGTTCAACCAGTTCTCGCATGTTGTAGCTGCAAAGTTCGTTGATGAGCGATGCTCTCTCCTCTGCCGCCGCAGTCCAGTCTAAAGAGTAGCGTGCTTTCCAACTCGGACTGTTGGTCCAACCCTCCGTAGCATCCGGGAAAGAGTCGTGTTGAGAAATGTATGGTTTTATATCGAGCACCGGAGTGCCATCGAGCATATCAGCGCCCGAGATCTCGAGAACTCTTCCTTTGATTCCGTGCAGGCGCACCGCTGAAATCGCTATCGGGTTCGGACGGTGCGGGGAACGCGTGGCAAAGACTCCGTGCTTGGTCCCATCACGCGGAGTTTGAATAACCGGCTTCCAGGATTGCGCTTCATGAAACCACCAGATAACCCAGATGTGCGAAAAACCTTCGAGGTCGCGCAGTGCCGTCTCGTAATTACAATGGGCTGACAACTCAATGAAAGATCGCTGCTCATTGTCCATTTCTGCCTGCAAAGGCGCTAGGTAGCGTTCGTTGAATGGACTGCGGATCTGACCTATGGGTGTGATGGAGATGATTTCCGGCATGAACAAAAATAGCTAGTACCGTCGATCCTCTATAAAACGACACATCCCGCTCAATGGCGGGATGTGTTGTTTCGTTGTGATGAAGGTGAGGCAAAACTGCTACATGTGTGAAGTAGGCGTGTGGTGATCACGATAGTACTTCACCTTGTCCAGAATAGCAGCGGGGGTTATTGCACTCCAACAGAAGGGAAGCCTTCATCCGACTCATAATGGAGTCGTCATGAAAAGTGTCGGCAGTCGGTCGTGAAATCTTAAGGACAGTCGAAAAGAAATCGAAGGAAAAATAGGGTCATCGCGAGAATCAAGAAATCCACGAGATCTAAGTGAACTGAGGGACTAAAGAACTGAGGGTCTAAAGAACTGAGGGACTAAAGAACTGAGGAACTAAGAGAACTGATGAACTAAAAGAACTGAGGGGCTAAGAGAACTGAGGAACTAAGAGACAGAGAGAACTTAGAAGTGAGGACCGGAGGAATAGGGAACTGGGAGAACTGAGGAACTCAAGGCTGAAAGAGCCCGTGTTGAGGAGCTGAGAGAGCTGAAGAACAGGGGAACTGTGGTAGCTGAGTCAAGCCAAAGAAACCGGGAACGACGGACAGCTCACCACAAACTGTCCGTCGTCACACACCTGCAAAGGGTTGAGATGTGAGGATTATCCGGCTTAGAATTTCAAAGACTATCGTGTCAGTAGTGGAGGCAGATCGGGTTTCAGCGGTCTCGATCTGCACTCGAGCGCCAGTATGCTGCAGGTACGCTGTCAATCTCAGTATCACATGAGCGTTCGCTGCGTATTAGGCCTCGAGCGTACTGAGCTGTGATTAGCCTCGGATCAACTGCAAGTACCCTTGTGGCGTTTGATTAGCCTGAGAGAGCGCAGTCAATGATGCTTGTTGCAAGAATTGAGCTTTCACGAGCTGCAACTGTTCCTGCGCCACGTCGGCATCTTCGATGCGGGAGATAGCGGCATTGTAGTTGGTAAGCTGTGATTTCAGATTGTCTTCTTGCGAGGTCAAGCGGTTGGTTACGCCGCCAATGTAGGAGGCCACCTTGTTGACATTGTTGAGAGCATCGGCCAAACTTTGCAATGTTGTTTGAATGTTGGCTGATGAGAAAACGCCGAGGTCGGAAGCCGATACACTGTTGAGTGATTGCAGATTCAAGCCTGCGATACCGGCAAAGGTTGCTGAGCTCAGGTTCAAGTCGAAAGCATTGCTTCCAACGTTGAAGTCGCTGTTGCCTGTGGTAAGGTCAATAGCAAGGGTGAGCAAGGAATTGTCTGCGCGTGAGCCGATGACGAATTCCGAAGAGAATGATCCTGTAAGCAATTGCTGTCCGCCGAACACGGTGGAATCGAGCACTGCTTGGATCTGTTGAGCCAGACGATATGCCGCCTTAGCCAACGCTACTTTTTCATCGGTGCCAAGTGCGCCCGAAGCAGCTGATGAAGCTGATTCTTTGATTTGGGTCACCAGGGTGTTGATGTTGTCCAAACCGTCTTGCGCAATGTTTGCCACATTGGCAGCACCACCCACAGCATTCAACGCTGCTTGCAAAGAGCCACCACGTGCACCCAAAGCGCGGGTCGTGATGTATCCTGCCACATCGTCGGCTGCAGAATTGATACGTTTTCCTGTGGAGAGACGCAGCTGGTGGTTGGCTATGCTGCGATTAGAGGCGTCGAGGGCGTTATACGCGTTCTCGGCGTTTGTGTTCGTGCGAATTCTCGCACCGTTTGTTATTGCTGATGGCATGTTACCTCCATGTAACCTTATGTGATACTGTTCTGTTCATCCTTGAAATCATCCGTCAGGTGTTCTGCCTGTGGCAGCTCGATTCATCCTGAATCACCTGTCGAATGGAACTATCGTACCGAGACGGTCGAAACCATACTCTTGGACAGTTATCGGAGACCCGATTTAAAAGTTGAGAAAAATTTCAAAAAAATTTTCGGGTCGCTAATCTGAGGTCCATAATGCCCGCTTCTCGTGTGCTTCACGATGCGCTGTATCTTTGTTGTGAACCATTGCTTCTTCATGATGAAAGCAGAGATTTTTTACGATTTGCGGCGATTTGAGGTGGACTTCTCCAAACCTCACTGCCTGTCGTTAGCAATACACAGAGAGAATAGCAATCCCAATGCCTATTTTTTACCGGCGCCAGAATTTGAGCCGTTTCGCGTGCCGGGCTTTGTCGGTAGCGTAGCCGAAGGCGGACCCTGCAACTGCGAAGTGCTTCGCCTGGCACCGCATGGTAATGGTACGCATACGGAGTGCGTCGGACATATTAGCAGCGAACCGTACTATATAGTGGACTGTCTGAAAGACACACACACAGTAGCCCGTTTAGCAACGGTGCATCCTCAGCCGAGCGACAATGGCGACAGCGTTATTCGCGCCTCCGATGTTGCCGCGGCTCTAGCAGGCTTTCGCGGACAAAGTCTGGTGTTGCGTAGCGCCTCAGTTTCGGACCCCGCAAGCCATCAATGGTCAGGTACAAATCCTCCCTACTGCGAAGAAGGTGTGGGTATCCTACTCCGAAATGCGGGAATCCTTCATTTTTTACTGGATGTGCCCTCGGTCGACCGTGAGTCGGACGGTGGCAAGCTCTGCGTGCACCACGAGTTCTGGAACTATCCGGATGCTCCTCGCCTCAATGCAACTATCACGGAACTTATACGGGTGCCTGAGGAACTTGTCGATGGCGTCTACCTTCTTAGTATTGGTGTTCCGCAACTAAAGAGCGATGCCGCACCGTCGCACTGCTGTCTCTTCAGCATGAATGAGGTGCTCTCGTGAAACTGAATGAATTGCTTCGTCTACCGGCACCGTTGGTTCTTGCCTCTCAGTCTCCGCGCCGGAAGGCCTTGCTTGAGCAAATCGGTCTGTCGGCTGAGGTCTGTCCGGCCCACGTCGACGAACTGAGTTTGGCAGCAGATCGTGAACCCGAGCACTATGCCGCTCACTTAGCCCTGTCCAAAGCCCGCGAAGTTGCCGGATCTCTACAGCGAGATGCCATCGTGCTTGGCGCTGACACTATTGTGGTGTTAGACCGGCATATTCTCAATAAGCCTACTGATGCCGACGATGCCTTTCGGATGCTGCGCATGCTTAGTGGTCGTACCCATACAGTCATCACAGCAGTGGCCTTGGTTCGGGGAAAACAAGAAATGGTACAACAGCGCTCGACAAGCGTGCGCTTTCGCTCTCTGAGCGATGAGGAAATTAGGGCCTATATTGCCGGTGGCTCACCGATGGACAAAGCCGGTTCGTACGGAATTCAAGACGATTATGGAGCTGTGTTTGTAGAACACATTGAAGGCTGCTACTACACAATTGTTGGTCTGCCATTGGAATTGCTGTTCGAAATGCTCAAGGACCTGAGCGCAAAGGGGGAAGAGAGATGAGTAGAGCCGGCAGCCGGAACCCGGAGAGAATACTGCGCCGCGCCCGACAATGGCGAGAGTGGCGTCATAGCTCCGTCTTGCTGTCGCCCTGGATCCTCAGTTTGAGCATTTTTTGGATGTATCCGCTGCTCTACGCGCTCTATATCAGCTTCACACGCTATTACACACTGAGCGCACGTGCCGAATGGGTAGGTCTCGAAAACTATGTCGCTGTTTTTCGTGATCCGCTCTTCTACAAAGCCTTTAGCAATACCTGCATTTTCGCCTTCGGAACGGTGCCAGTTACCACCGCGGCCGCGCTGGCCCTGGCGCTGGCCTTGAATCGCCCAAGTACACGCTGGAAGTCCTTTTTTCGGGCTACCTACTTTGTGCCAACGGTGACCTCGCTCGTGGTGATTTCGTTGATTTTCAGCAATCTCTATGCGCGTGACGGACAACTCAACGCGTTGCTCGCTCTGCTGCATCTGCCAACCGTGCAACGAGGTTGGTTGCTTGAGCCTACCACCGCGTTGCCCGCCATCATGATGATGGATGTCTGGATGTCAGTGGGTTATTATACCGTTTTATTCCTTGCCGGTTTGCAGGCTATACCATCCGATCTCTATGAGGCAGCGGAACTGGCTGCCGCTAACGCGTGGACGCAGTTTCGACGCATAACATTGCCCCTGCTGCGCCCTACGCTACTCTTTGTAGTCGTCATGAACTCCATTAAATCTTTTCAGATCTTTGTCGAAGTTTATGTCATGACCAAGGGTGGACCCTTGCCTTTAGAGGGAACAACCACGACCCTTGTTTATGAGGTGTATCGCAATGCATTTGAGAAAACCGACATGCTCGGTTATGCCTCGGCCTTTGCGTACATCATGTTTTTCTTCCTGCTCATTCTGTCGCTGTTGCAGGTTCGATTTTTACAACCGAACGACGCTCAATAGAAGATTGGTGTCCTGACACGAAGCGGCCAAATGCCTCTTTTTCGTGTAAAAACAAGGAAATATCATCATTGAGACGCTGAATTAGTGTTTGCTCACTGAAAGTGCGTGATCTATTTTGTGGATCTCGTGCGAAACCAGAGGACTAATTCTTGTCAATACCGACATCCATAACGCCAACCAAGCAACCACACATGCTTGATTCTCAACTCTTCGTGATCGGAGACGTTCACGGCTGTTTTCATACCTTTCGCGAGCTCGTACAAGAACATTGGCGACCCAACGACGAACATCTGGTCCAAGTAGGCGACCTCATCGATAGAGGAAACTTTAGTCCGGATTGCGTTGCACTTGCACGCACGCTCCACGAGCGCTACATGGGAAAAGTGCATTTCGTCAAAGGCAATCACGAGTTCGAGGCATGTCTCTACGTGGAAACCCACTCGAATGCCAATTGGTTGGAACAGGGAGGACGTGTTACGATCGAGCAGTACAAAAACAGTGGACGTAATTTGTCCTATGATGCACAGTGGATGAAGTCACTCCCTCTCTGGTATGAAAACTCAAAGGTACTGATTACCCATGCCGGTGTGACGGAGACGCCTGACCCATGGCGCGAAACCAATCCTCGAGGGGTTCTGTGGAACCGCACCGCACTCAAAAACATTGTCAAAATGCAGATCATTGGTCACACACCCTGCAAGAGTCCGGAGTTTCGTGAGGCAGAAAACGTTTGGAACATCGACACCGGGGTCTACAAAGGCAACTCTCTCAGTGCCATTCGCATTGGCTCCGCCGGAAACGTGATGGATATCATTTCTATTCCAACGCGACCCATCGATTATATTGCCACACGCTAAACCTCGCGCGATAGAGCTAGTGAACCTTCTTTCGTGCGCGCACTGGCTACGGGATATTGCCTTCCACAACTCCAACGCACACGCATGAACACCACACAGCTCGCTGCTCGTTTCGACCACACTCTTCTCAAACCTGATTATCAACCGGCTCAGATCCAAACGCTCTGCGAAGAAGCTCTGCGCTATGGCTTCGCCAGTGTCTGCGTTCTTCCGAGCGCCGTGCATGATGCCAATGTGTTTCTTGACGGCTCAAACGTCGCTGTGTGTACCGTTGTTGGATTTCCTTTCGGCGCCACCTTTGGAATGGTAAAAGCACATGAGACGCGCGAAGCCATCGCGCGTGGTGCCACGGAAATTGACATGGTTATGAATATTTCTGCACTGAAGGCAGGTCAACGCGATGACGTGTTTCTTGATCTGACAGAGGTAGTAGAATCTGCCTATGCCCTAGGCGCGCGCGTGAAAGTCATTATTGAAACCTGCTTGCTGACGCACGACGAAAAACTACTCGCCTGCGAATTGGTCTCCAAAGCCCAAGCAGATTATATCAAAACTTCTACAGGCTTCTCGACCGCCGGAGCTACTGTTGAAGACGTCAAGCTCTTGCGTGCAAATGTTGCTACAGGTGTCAAAGTCAAGGCATCAGGAGGTATTCGCTCTCTCGATAGTGCACTTGCCATGCTGGATGCGGGTGCCGACCGTTTGGGACTGAGCGCGGGAGTAGCGATAATCGAAGAGTTCCTGGCGCGTCCTTAAAAGCCTTCGACTCGAGTTAAGAGAATTGTCGACCTGCTATGTTTTCTTTTTCATGCGTTGCGCTTCGCGCAACGCCTACGCAAAAAACTCTCTGCAAAGAAATACAGCACGTTTAGAAGCACGCAGACTTGTGTCTAACGAGATAGAATAGAGAACGCAGAAGTTCAACGAAGAATTCGCGTAATTTTGTTGCACGGTCTTTGTCTACGCACACGCTTCGACTATTATTTAGGGTCCACTACCATGAGTATGTTTGTTTCGAACCGCAATGAGACGGTTCGCTTATTCAAAAACCCTGTACTCGAATATTTTACCCATATCCACCCGATCACGCCGATACTGGTGTATCTGCCTGCATCCTTGTATTGCTTTAGTCAGGCTCTGGCTGTTCAAAGTGTTGCACTGATCATTGGACTCTTTTTTCTGGGAATATTGGTGTGGACCTTGTTTGAGTACTCTCTGCACCGATGGGCCTTCCATTATCAACCCGGTTCAGAGCTTGGAAAAAAGATGCACTTCTGGATACATGGAATTCATCATGATTATCCCAGAGACCACACGCGTCTTGTTATGCCTCTGCCCGTCAGTGTGCCACTGGCCTTGATGTTCTACTTCTTGTTTCTGTGGCTGTTTTCCAATTCGGGCTACGCCCTCTTTAGCGGGTTTATTTTTGGCTATGTTTGCTACGACAGCATTCACTATGCAACACATCATTTTCCGATGCGCAAAGGAATAGCCAAGTGGATGAAGGACTATCATCTTCGTCACCATTACAATGACGAGCACACCGCCTACGGCGTCAGTAATCCCTTGTGGGATTTTGTCTTCCGCACAACTCCCTCACACATCGACGAAAGCTCGCACTAGTTCATGGCTCGGTGTAACGATCTTCGTTTAAAGGCACATCAAAATTGCCATTGAACATGCATCAATGCAAGTGCGAGCATAAACGCATCCTTTTTGAGTTTGCCCAAGCGATGGCACACTGAGTCTTCAGTTCTTTGGACAAGAAAAAAGCTCTTGTGTTCGTGGCACAAGAGCTTTTATGATGATGCGAGCAGAACTGTATGCGTTCTCCACGCAGGTATCGTTTTACTTTTTAGCACTCTTTGCCGGATGTCCGGCTTTCTTCTTTGCCGGACCTGCTACGCTAGCATTGGTTGTTGCTGCAGCAGGATTCTTTCTCCAGCCAACCGGACGACCGCGTTTCTTCGGTGCTGCCGGATTTGCGCTCGTGCTCGACGTAGCTGCTGCCGGATTTTTTCTCCAGCCAACAGGACGACCACGCTTCTTCGGCGCTGCGCTTGTGGCGTTGACGACATTCTTAGAACCGGCCGGACGACCGCGACGTCCCGGCTTCTTTTTTCCGGCCGGACGACCCGGACGTGCAGCAGGTGTTGCTGCTGTTTCAAAGGTGCCTCCAACAATCCGTTGGAGCAATGAATTAATCTGAGATGTAATTGCATCGCGCTGCTTTACAAGCGCTACCAATTCCAACTCAGGGCTTTGTGTTTGAGACATATTATTAGATGGATTAATGTGGAACCCTCACGTGCAAGATACCACTTTCCAAGTAATTGAGCGTGAGCTGATGCAGCTTGCAGCAGTGTGGGACCCAAAACGATCGAAGCGTCTGCCTTCGAATAAACCGATCAAATGTATTGAATGCATGACAAACTGTGATTGCGCTATATCAACATCAAATAGACGGGCAATGGTTAATTATGTACACAGTTCGTGACGAGTATAGGTGTAAGCGAAATGACAACCATAGAACCTTGTCCGCGATACGCGATAGAAGATTGAACACAGGTCAGCCAAGAGTTGAGAAGCTAAAGTCCGGATTTGTCTAATGAGAAATCCTGCACCTGATGAAACATGCTGAGCCAATGACGGAACCTGCATCTCAAATGCAGCTCCGTGGGTGCTTTGTAGTACAAAGTTATCGGGGGCAGTGCGGACTTGCTCTCACAGGAAGCGAGACGAATAATCCTTCTGTTGAGCGTCTGTTGTCGCTCGTTTTTTCGTCTCGCCGCCTATGTCAAATATCGTGAGAGTTGGAGGTGGGCAGTGGACTAATCCAGAAGTCGGAACTGCCCGAGATGGTAGTTGTTGATTCAAGAACACAGAGCTCCGGTATTTTGTATCAGCGGGTGAACTGAATTTTTGCTGCCTGCGGAACGAAAAACACCTCGACGGAGGGCCAATTGGGGCCCAGTAGAACGGACCAACCGGAGCCTCAGGTACCCTAAAAGTTCGGTGCGCATAGTATCTTTGTTATTGGCAGCGGCATCCTATGTAGTCTGCTGCAGCATCTCGGACCATTTTTGAGCAGCATCAAACCATGGCAAAACAGAAGTACTCCATCGCAATTATTGAAGATGACCCCCTCGTCGGTGCCACCATTCTCGAGATTCTCGAGTCTCGATACGAAAAAGTCGTTCACTTTACCGACCCAAACAAGGCCATAGAAGAGCTTGATACGGTCTCTCCGGATTTAATCCTCCTCGATATCTACCTTGGTCACGCCAACGGCTTGGACATCCTGGAGCGCTTACGAGCGGAAGGAATTATGATTCCGGTGATCGTTATGACAGCCTTCAACGACATAAAAATTGCCGTACGGGCTATGAAAGCCAGCGCCGAAGAGTTTATCGTTAAGCCCATCGATTTGGATCAGCTTGAAGTAGCCGTCGAACGCGCTCTGCATAACTACGACCTGCGTCGCCAAGTAAAACTGCTCAAAGAAGAACTCCGGAGCGAAAAACCCAGCGAGATTATTGGAAAGAGCGAAGCTATTTCCAATGCCCTGGGCGTTGCCAAGATCGTAGCTGGCGCAAGCGATACTACAGCTTTAATCCTTGGTGAGAGTGGAACAGGGAAGGAGCTGATGGCTCGGTTTATACACTTGCATTCACAACGACTCAAAGGTCCATTCATCACCGTAAACTGCGGAGCAATTCCGAAAGACCTCGCCGAAAACGAACTCTTTGGTTATGAGCGTGGAGCTTTTACCGGTGCTACGGAGAAAGTAAAACAAGGACGATTCGAACAAGCTAACCGCGGAACTATTCTGCTCGATGAAGTAGGGGAGCTTAGTGCGGATATGCAAGTCAAATTGCTGCGCGTGCTGCAAGAACGGAAGTTTTACCGCTTAGGCGGTGCTAAAGAGATTTCGGTGGATGTGCGCGTCATCGCCGCAACCAATCGTGACCTTGAAAAACTGGTTGAAGAAGGAAAGTTCCGAGAAGACTTATACTATCGTCTCAACGTTGCCACCATTTACCTGCCACCACTTCGTGAGCGTCAAGGCGATGTCTTGCTGTTGGCAACAAGCTTCATTAAAGAGTTTAACCAAAAGTTCAGCAAGAATATCGAAGGCTTTGAGCCGGGCGCTGCCGATATTCTCGAGCACTACGTGTGGAAGGGAAATATCCGCGAATTGAGAAATGCCATCGAACGCGCAGTGTTGTTGGAGCAAGGGCAGGTTATTGCTAAGGAGCAGTTTAGTTTCTTGCGTATGGATGCGCAGCCACCTCAGCACACCTTCCAGAAAACGCAGCGCACTATCGCTACTTCCGAGTTGTCGCCAGGGTCGCATAGCGTCAGTATCTCCAAACAAGGAGCTCCACTGGCAAACGTCGTACGCGAAGTGTTGGCGCAGACATTTGCATTGGCGGCGAACGACGAAGCATCGGCCGCCAAAATGCTCGGTCTTACCGAATCACGATTGCACGAAGTAATGTCTGAGTTTGGCGTCGATACCCAATCGGAGGGTGTATCAAAAACAGCTCAAGCGAAAGCCGAGAAGAAAGCGACAAAATCATCCGCTAAAAAGACCAAGTAAGTGGTCTCCTGAAATGCAAAACGGCATCCTCGATTTTCCGAGGATGCCGTTTTGTTTGTGTGCTTACGTTTGAGCTGCGCTCGAAGCGAGAAGCCCATGAAGGTGTCAGCGAAGTCGGCCGACGCTACTCTCGTCTTATACGAAGACGTCTTCCTTGCCACGTCCGCCAATGCTGATTTCGTCCTTCTCTTCCAGTCGTTTAATAACCTCAACAATGCGAAGCTGTGCTGCTTCAACTTCTTTGAGTTTGATCGGACCCATGAACTCGAGATCTTCCTTGATAACTTCTGCGGCACGTTCCGACATATTCTTAAAGATTTTGGTGCGAATACGATCGTCGCTGGCTTTGAGCGCCAACGCGAGGTCTCGCTTGTCAACATCACGCAGAATACGCTGGATACCACGGTCGTCAATTTGAATGATATCGTCGAAGAGAAACATGAGTCGTTTAATCTCAGCGGCTAAGCCTGAGTTCTTTCCTTCAATTTGCTCCATAAGACCTTTGGCCGTTTGAACCGCGCTCTTGTTCAAAATGCTGGCAACAAGCTGAGCGCCACCTGCCATAGCCAAATTCTGCGACAGTGTTTGCTCTGCGATTTCGTCGACCACGCGTTCGATCTGTTGAACCACAGTCGGCGATACTTTTCCAATGCTCGCGATACGCATCAACACATCGGCTTTGAGTTCATCGGCGAACTCTCCAATAACGTCTGCACTTTGGTCGGTTGGGAGGTGCGACAACAACAAGGCAATTGTTTGAGGGTGCTCTTTGGCAAGGAAGGAAGCCAGCTGCTGCGCATCGGCTTTGCGCAAGATGTCGAAGCCGCGAACGGTGGTCAACATCTTAATCTTTTCCATCATCTCGCGTGCTTTCTCGATGCCGAAGGAACGTTCTAGGATGCTACGAGCGTAGTCGAAGCCACCTTCCGAGAAGGACTCTTGTCCAATCATCAGACCGTAAAATTCCTCGATGACTTTGTTGGTTACACGCTGTGAGACGTCGCTCAGGTTCGTGATCTCCATCGATATCTGTTCCACTTCCTCATTGCTAAGGTTGCGAAACACGCGCGCCGAAGTCTCAACCGGCAGTGAGATCAACAGAAGAGCAATCTTCTGCTTTCCACTGAGGGATTCATAGGTGATCTCGCTTTTATCCATTGTAGCCATATCGCTGTGTTATTCGTTAAAACCTTCTTTGCTAACTCGCTGCTCTGCACCGGTGCACCCTTGCACCTCGCGCCAATTGATGCCTGCCTCTGTCTTAGTGACCATCTCGCGAGGGTTTGTTCATGACAAGCTTGACGATCTTCAGCGCATCCGTTTCGTTGTTATCGAAGAATTGCTCTACGCGATGTCGCATTTCATCATGAATGATCTGTTCTTCACTCATCAAACTCTGTGCCTTAGAATCCAAACGCGCACGCGCTTTGGCAACTATTTCTTCCTTGGTCGGAGGAGCACCGTCTTCCAACAGCCCGGCAGGTTGACGTTGCGTGTTTGCCACAAGCTGTCCGTTCGGACTCACCGTATAGCCACCCGGCGAGGCAGCACCGAGCTGCAAGCCATAAGGAGACTCTGCCGCAATTTTATCGATAGGAGGAGAGAGAATCTCCTCGATTTGACGTTGCACTTGAGGTGAAGCGAAGAGCTTGCGAACCATGTAGACTGCGATCAACATCGCCAAGACTAACAGTACTTTTTCGATGATGTCCTTAGGTGTCATGTCGAGAAAGTTTTCGGGGGTTTTGAGTTCCTCCTCAAGTGCTGTTTGGTCAAATGGCATGGTGACCACACTAACCTGGTCATTTCGTTGTGGATCAAAGCCTACCGCATTGCGAACGATTTGTGTGATCTTCTGAATCTCTTCATCGCTTCGCGGCGTGTATTGAAGTTTTTTCTCCCCGTTTACGTCAACAACCTTGTTGGTGCCGTCTACCATAACGCTTGCCGACAAGCGCTTCACGTTGCCGACAGCGTTGACAATGTGCTCGATGACTTTTGAATTCAGGTAGTTCGAACGAATCTTACCGACGCTGCTCTGATTGTTGACGGGAGGATAATCGATCGTGTCCTTGGCACTATGCGATTCGTTGATCTTTTCTTCACTGAGGACGACTTGTCCGTCCGGATCAAAATTCTCTCGGGTACGTTCAAGTTGTGTGAAGTCGAGCTCTGTGTTGACGCGAACGATGGCTTTGTTGGGACCAAGCACACCATCGAGAAGCGATTGCACTTTCTTGATCATGTACTCATCAACTTTTTGCTGTTGTTCCATTTGAGTGGAACTGAGACCCGCTAGCGAACTTGACTCACGCTTTGCTTCGCTGAGGATTTGTCCGCGTTGATCAATGACAGAGACATCTCCCGGAACCATACCCTCAACGGAGGAGGCGACTAAGTTCTGTATACCTTCGACGTTGAGTTTGGAAATACTGCGACCGTTTTTCAGATGCAGGTGTACAGCAGCGGTGGGTTTCTTTTGGTCCTTTTCAAACAGGGTTTTTTCCGGCATCACTATCATGACGCGCACTTTTTGACATTCATCGAAGGAGGAAATGGTCTTTTGCAACTCACCTTCGATTGCTCTCTTGTAATTGAGTTTCTGCACGAAGTCGCTCATGCCGAGGTTTGTCTTGTCGAACAACTCATAGCCAACAGTGTTTCCGGGTACAAAGCCATCCTTGGCCATTGCCAGACGTGTTTCATACACTTTGTCTGCACTAACGAGAACCGTGCTACCGTTGGCTCCGATCTCATAGGGGATGTTCTGTTCTTTGAGTTTGTCGACAATCACAGCCGCGTCTTTCTGCTCTAACTCACTAAAGAGTACAGCCATTGCAGGCTTTGAGCTGTGTGTAAACAGCATGGTCAAACCCGCCAGTGCTGCGACGATTGCGACTGCGATCGAGGCTTTCTGCGCCGTGCTAAGCTTGGTAATAAAGCCCTTTGTCTGCTCGATAAACTTGTTCTCTGCCATGTTTCGTGCTGTCGTAGTTGTAGTCAGTGTGTGGAAGCGATTGCGATGCGTATCCCTTCATTAACCGGGCAGGCGCTTTGCGCATGCCGTATGAAGCGACGTCGTACGAAGCGGAGCGCAGATACGCGCGCCGTCTTCGAGTAATGTTCTATACGTTGATGCGCGTTGCCTGATTGTACACATCCAGTGTTTTGTTGCGCAGCTCCATCAGCAGCTGAAAACTTGTTTTGGCTTTTTCAGCAGCAATCATGACATCGTGCATATCAACAGCCTCGCCCTTTAAGAAGCGCTCGCTTTTATGAGCACTGTCTTTTTGCATGCTGTTCACGTCTTGGATAAAACCCTTCAACGTATCGGTGAAACTCGCCGATCCGTCAGCATTGGTTTTATCGTTTACACCAAGGTTTTCGCTTCCGTTGATTTCGTTGATCGGGAGGCGCGCCTGAGGCATGGACAGGAGGTCGGGAATGTTCATCATAAGGTCTCCGTGTTGCGTGTAAGGCTATTGTTCTGTGGTTGTTGAAATATGTCTAATGTCATTGTGCTTGGTTTCTCTGAACTGCATGCCATGTTATCCAACTCTATCGAAGAGCGTACCCTTTGGTATGTAGTTCTGCTGAAGCTTTCCGTTTTTTGTGAAGACCACGCGTTGTGAGCGTTGTTCTTCATGTAATTCCTGCGAATACTGTGTAGGACGAGATTGCTGCTGTGTGCCATACTGTTTGGCAAGGAGATTCTGACGTTGTGTGTTGCGTTCATTGGCAACGCGTTGGATTTCCTCCCACTGAGCTGAAACTTGCGTCGGTCCTGATGCTCCGATGTTTACACTGTTCATGGCACTCCTTGCTGTTCGTTGGTGACTTCGTCCTGAAGTTTCTGTACGTGTGTGCTAACCTACTTCGTGCTACCTTCGGCGTCCTTCTTAATGCGACGAACGCTGCATGCTGATCGGCGATTAGATATCCATCGAGTCTCTGGCCATGTTCTTCGCGGCATTAATGACGCCGGTGTTGGCTTCGAATGCGCGTTGAGCGGAAATCATGTCAACCATTTCGGTTACGATGTTCACGTTTGGCATCTCGACATAGCCTTTGTCGTTGGCATCGGGGTGCGTAGGATCGTAGACCATGCGCGGTGCCGTGCCATCCTTTCCAACCACGGTGCGCACTGTACGCGAGTCGGGCGAAGAATAAGGATCCAAGCCGCCACCTGTATGACCGTTTTCGGCTGTCGCAAGGGGCAACTCACTTTGCAAGATGCTGCGGAACGAATCCTTGTTGTCGGATTGTACGATGACTTGTTCGCGACGGTACACTTTGCCGTGTTCATCACGAGTGGTATTGGCATTGGCGATGTTTTTGGCGACGGCGCTCAAACGCTGTCGCTGAACGCTCAAGCCTTGTCCGCTGTATGCAAAGGATGAAAAGATGTTTTCCATAGCTATCCTTTAATGTGATCGTTGCTACTGCTAGCGATGACTGCTCTAACAATGTTTGGACTACAACTAGGTTGCTCGCTCTTTTATGGCAACGCTGAGTTCTCACAGATCTTTAGCCTGCGCTGGTACCCTTAATGGCACTTTGCAGACCTTGGAAATACTTCTGTGTAAAACGCGTGGCGAGACGATAACGGATCTGGTTCATAGCCAGTTGACTCATTTCTTTGTCGACATTCACGCTACTTTCGCCGGCGAAATACACTTCGGGTTTGGGAATAGGAGCACCTTCGCGCTGGGGCTGGACTTCATTTGGCTTTTGAGGACCTATCTGCACGTAGTTGGATTCGCCGTGCAGACCGCGCAGTTGCAACTGCTCATCTTGGAACTCCTCTTCAAAGCGTACGCGTTCCGGACGATAGCCCGGAGTAGTGGCATTGGCGATGTTGCGCGCAATAGTACGCTGACGAAGAGCATAGGCGTCCATCGCTGAATTGTACAGGGGCATATTGCCGCCGAACAGGTAATCGTTTACTGCCATAATGGCGTCCTGCCGAGAGTGACACAATCCCGTGGATCATAAAAAAATGATCCATTCGAAAAATAGATCCTCAAGATTTGTGCCATCCTGCCGACAAGGGACATACCCGTCCGCTTCGTTAGACTTCGCAAACGAACTAACTAAGTGATTTTATTGAACTAAGCCTACTTTTGGTTGGTGTGTTTCGAGAGCTTCGCCAGGAGGTCGCCATTGAACACGGAATGCATGGCGCGGTCGAGCTCTTCGTCTTTTCCCATGATTTCACGCAACTTTGAACGATCAAAAACCAGCAGGCGTGATTCTGTCAGCGTGGTCACATTGGCGGTCGTCAGATTGCCGGTGAGAAAGCTCATTTCGCCAATGAAATTCCCTGCCCGCAAATAGGTGAGCACTTTGCCGTCAACTTCTACGTTGGCCACACCATCGTAGATGATCATGAGGGTGTCCAGGTCCGTGCCCTGGTTTACGAGACGAGTTTGCTCCGGAACGGTCTGCCAGTCCGCCGCTTTAAGCAGACGTTTGAATTGAAGGTGTGGGACTTTCGAGAATACCAGATTATAAATGCCCTTTTCTTCATCGTTGAAGAGGAGGCCCTGACGCTCTCGATAGAGCATGATGAACTGATAGAGGTTAATAACGATGTCGCCCGAGCACCAGAAGATGTCCGGATAACTAATGTCGTTTGCCAACAACCAACGGTAGAGAATGTCGACTGATGCACCCACGATGAGCACAATGCGCATCCAGAAGACATCTTTCATCGCATAAGCGATTGCAAAGAGGAGGTATGCAAAGTGTAAGACAAAATCGTTCCAGCTTATCATCTGTACGGCATGAATGGTGTCTATTAGGAAAATAGGCAGCGCGCGCCAGATAACAGCATACAGGACTAGTCTTTAGCAGGAAGAAATTTCTCGATGAGCGGGACGATTGAGGCAAAGGAGTCTGCTTCCTTGGCTGCCTTGGCTCCCAAAGCATATTCATCCAAAGAACTCTTGTCGAGCATTTCGATGATTCCCCGGCTGAGTGCTTTCAAGTCGTTTGGTTCAACGACTTCGCCGGCTTTCCAGCGACCAATCTCTTCAGCTAAACCGCCAACGCGCGTGGCAATCACGGGTTTCTCGAAGCCAAAAGCAATTTTTACGATACCGGACTGCGTGGCAGAAACGTAGGGCAGAACCACAAGGTCCGCTGCGCCGTAATAGCGCGCTATTTCTTCATTCGCTACATACTCATTGATCCATCGTATTCGATCCTTAGCTCGGCAATTGGCGATAAGAGTTTTATACTCCTCCGCGTTCTCGTAACACTCGCCCACGATGAGGAGAGAGGTGTCCGGATGTGCATCGTGAACGGCGTCGAATGCACTGATCAGATTACGCAGACCCTTGTACTTGCGGATGTAGCCAAAAAACAAGAGCACACGTTCGTTCGTGTAGCCAAGGGAGCGACGTGCTTCTTCGCGTGTCCACTGCACGGGTGCGGACTCTTGAGTAAAGAACAAGGGGAGCGTGCCTCTACCCAAAGGGGCAGTGGGATACCAGCTACGGAGGGTCGCCTCGACAGACTCTGAAAAAGCAATGTAGGCATCCGATTGATCCAGAGCCATACGAGTAAGCATGGTGTCGATCGCCCGCGCTTCGTGTGAGACGACGTTCTCGCAAAGGAACACAACGCGGATGTTGTGCTTGCGAAGGGCTGCCAGGATGACACGATAGCATAGTCCGAAAAAAGGTTGATACCAATCAACCACAACGAGATCGGGTTTCCATGCGAGAATCTCACGAGCGGTGCGGAGCCACGTGAAGGGGTTGATTGAGTCGATAAGCCGACGCACAGGATGTTGCTTTGCAGGGTGCTTTGAGATGTCTTCCTGTCGCGTTCCCGGAAAAAGCAACGAAGGATAGAGTCGCGTAAAGCTGAACACCTCAACATCGTGATGTGCTGAGAGCAACTCATACGTATGAGCAACGACTAAAGGTGGTCCCCCACGGTAGGGGTAGGCGGGACCGATGATGGCAATGCGCGACATATCTCTTGGATTTTTGGGCAAATTACGATGTACGCAGCTTTGTGTGCATTTTTGTCCTAGGTCTGACTTTATCCTACGTCTCCATGAGCTCTATTGCCATGTATCCCGGCTCCTTCGACCCGATTACAAACGGACATGTTGATGTCATTGAGCGCGCTTGCGCCATGTTCAACGAGGTCATCGTGGTGATTGCCGTGAACTCTCGCAAAACCCCGCTCTTCAGTGAAGAACAACGCGTAGCCATGGCACAAGAAGCCTTGCAGCATCTACCAAATGCACGAGTGATGACGCACCCGGGAATGACGGTTGACTTTGCCATTCAGCATGGCTGCTCCACCATCATTCGTGGTGTGCGCGCCATCTCAGATTTCGAGTATGAATTCCAGATTGCTCTCATGAATCGTAAGCTGGAGCCCAATGTGTCGACGATTTTTCTCATGCCCCACGAGAAATACACTTTCTTGAATTCGTCGATTGTCAGAGAGTTGGCTCGCTACGGACAAAATCTCGGCGAGTTTGTACCAAACTCAGTTCAAGTTGCATTACGTCAAGTATTTGCCGATGCCTATCGGCAGAGCTCGAAGTCCTGAGGCAAGTAAGAGCCCATATACCTTCACATACTCTCGAACAAGCTCGCGCAGACCTATCCTCTAGTCGCGTAAGTGCACCATAGCGCCCTTGCGCTCGACAATGCCGTCCCGCACCAATCCATCGAGTAGCTTGTCAAACCACGTCATGTCTTCAGCGTTGTGATCTCCGATGAGCCCATGAGCAAGGCTTGTCGCAGCTTGGTGATGTCCGCGCACTCTACGCAAGATCTCCACACAACGTCCTCGCCATAAGCGATTCGCCTCTCCTCGAAAGGACGGTTCCGCGCGCTTAGGCTTGGGGTTGAACACGACATCGTTGGCACTGTCGCAGCTGCTCTGTAGAGGACAATGTGCGCAGTCCACTTTGCGGGCTTGACAGAGTGTGGCTCCCACGTCCATCAGCGCTTGATAGAAGTCCGAAGGATTGTTTCCGGCGCCATGTCTATACCAAAGCTCTAGAAGTTTTTCTGTATGCTCGCGCTTCGCGCGCGCTTGAGATCTGTGCCTTGGTTCGAGCGTCTGCACATGTTCGTCATAGCTCTGCCGGAAGACACGAGCAGTTATGCGTTCAATGTTGACGTCGATGACGATTGTCGGACGCTGAAAAGCAAAGGCGCAAAGGGCCGCTGCAGTGTAAGCTCCTATTCCGGGTAGCTGACGAAGTAGTTCAGGGTCGGAAGGGAGATGACCGTCGTGATGCGTGATGACACTCCGTGCACAGTCGCGCAGACGCAAAGCTCTCGAATTGTAGCCTAGGCCTTTCCAGGCGACAATGACTTCGGCATTGCTAGCCTTTGAAAGGGAGGCGAAGTCCGGAAATCGCTCGAGAAAGGCCGGGAGCAGCTGTTGAATGCGGGCGGCTTGAGTTTGCTGCAGCATAACTTCCGAAACCAGCACGAGGTATGGGTCCGGCTTGTCACCGCGCCATAGGAACTCACGTTTGTTGTCATTGTACCAGCGCGCCAAGACTCTGCCCAGCTGTCGAAAATGCGAAGGAGTCGGTAGCGTGGATGTGGATACGGACTTGCTTGTCTTTGGCTGAGAAATGACCACCTGATCTGTCGGAAGTGACGACCCGACGGCGGCAACGCCTGAGCGTGCATTGGAATTCTGCATCGCCGCCGAGTTTTTAGCCGTTTTTGTCTTATTTACTCTATCCGCAGTCTTGACTCTCATCCTGCCAATCTACAAACTTTGCTGTGGTATTTTTGCATGAACGCAGGCCTATCACGTTGTGAAGACCTGCCTTCCCGGGGCAGCCGCAGGCTGACCATACAGAAGAACGGAACCAGAAGGGCGAAACGGACTTCATAAACGCGAAGCTCATCATCACTAATCGAGAAGACATGTTAGCATCACTCTATCATCAACAGCGAGCGGCAACCATAGGAATATTGGGCGGGGGACAACTTGCGAAAATGACGGCACAGGCTGCATACCGAATGGGTTTGCAAGTGGCGATTATTGAGCACGCGCAGGACTCGCCCGCAGGTTGTATGACAAAGCTGGAGTTTAGCAAAGGCTGGACAGACAGCGAGGAGTTGGATCGTTTTGTGACGGAGTGCGATGTTGTCACACTGGAAAATGAATTCATCGATCCGGCTATTCTAGAGCGAATCGAAGAGCGTCGTTTGGTCTTTCCGAGCTCAAAGACCATTGCACTTGTTCAAGACAAGTTCATTCAAAAGCAAACCATGCGTGCTGCCGGTATCCCGGTGCCTGAGTTTATAGCCGCAGACTCGGTGGAGGATCTGCAGAACTTCGGCGAGAAGCAAGGCTATCCTATCGTGATTAAAACACGAAAGTTTGGCTACGACGGATATGGAAATGTGAGTGCTCGCCAGCCGGTCGATTGTCAAGGCGCTTGGAACAAGTTTAAAAATTCGGAATCACCGCGCGAGCTCATGGCGGAACAGTTTGTGCGCTTTACCAAAGAGCTGGCAGTGATTGTTGCACGCAATCGTCGCGGCGAAAGTGTTGTCTACCCCTGTACACAAACCATTCAACAAAACCACATCTGTGTGAGTGTGCTTGCTCCTGCTCCCATCGAGGAAGAGATACGCACAAAAGCGCAGCAGATAGCGTTGCGTTGCGTTGAAGCAATTGAGGGTGTGGGTGTGTTTGGTATTGAGCTGTTCTTGCGCGAGGATGATGAAATCGTGTTCAATGAGATTGCTCCACGCCCACACAACAGCGGCCACTATACCATTGAAGCCTGTCACGCTTCGCAGTTCGAAAACCATGTTCGAGCCGTGATGAATTTGCCCCTGGGTTCAGCAGAACTCGTTTGTGGTGGTGCAGCGATGATCAATGTTCTTGGAGAGCGCAGTGGTAACGGTATTCCCGACAGCGTGGTTGAATTGCTGCGTCATCCGCATGCAAGTTTGCATCTCTACGGGAAGAAAGACTCACGTGTTGGCAGGAAAATGGGACACGTCACTGCACTCGGTCCAAGTGTCAATGAAGCCTTTCTACGCGCACGCGACGCTGTTGAAGATTTAATCTGGTAGAGAATCTCCGGCTCGTTTTTCAGTTGGTGCTCAAGGGGACCCGGACTGATGAGTGGGTCCTCCCGGACCACTCAAGTAGTATGCACTTCCTGTGTCAAAGTGTTTGCGGCATCGTCAAGCCCTTCTTTACGTGCTCATCCCCGAGCCTAGTCGACTGCATACATCCATTGATCATTCCCTGACGAAGCTCTTGCGGCCCTTTGGCTTGAGTCGGTGGCTACAAATGATTGAGAATGCTCCATGCCTTAAATCAGAGCCGAATTGGCCTTCCTGACGCGCTGCGTTGCACTGTATTTCACCTATGTGAACATAGCTTGATGCTGGGTGAGATTTGAGCTATCAACAAAAAGTCAAAAATCTTGAGACGCTTACGACATCGGCGGTTCACTGATCAAGAGGCTACGATTGGATCCGGACCAATCTCGCCAATGAACAGTATTCACCACAACTGGCGGGTCGAGCAACCCCATAGCCATGAAAAGCATTCTCTTTTTCACCCTTGTCCTTGTTTCGAGTGTCATATCTCGAGCCGACGGCGACGCTGTTCCGGAGTCATCTTCACCATCCCTCTACTGCAGGATTGGGGGAGGTGTGTCTGACGTTTTTGGAGCATTCGGACATCACCGGCACGATTTCTTTTACGACTTCGACGATTCCTATTCTTCGTCAAGTACACAACAACGTCAGAGCATTCATGCGGGCGTCGGTGTATCGATTCCACTGTGGTCTTGGTTATCGTTCAAGACTGAGCTAAACTACAGTCCAAAAGGAGTGTCTGCCTTTCAATCTCGCAATGAGTGGAGTGCGGAGACAATACGACACGAGCTTAGCAGTTCCTATGCGGAAGTGCCTGTACTCGTATCCTTCAACGTTCCATCGAGTGGGCTGATTCGCGGCTCTCTCTATATGGGTGGCTACGCTGCCTATATGCTCAATGGGACACACAGACAAGCAGTTGTCGATCCGGTCGTCGATACCCTTATCACTCAACTACCGGATGAAACAGCGACGTCTCTGCAACGATTCGATGCAGGAGCTGTTATTGGCATCAGTGTAGGTTTCAAAGTGGCAGGATTTCTACTGTTTGCCGACGCACGTGTTAGTCACGGTGTACTGCCTGTATGGGATGGACGTCGGGGCAGCGTGAATCGCAAAGCAGAAGTCTCGCTCGGCCTTGCCCTTTAAAACCAACCGAGATTCGCGCAACACCGGGAGCAGGATGCTGTCCGGTGTTTGCTTTAGGACCACACATTCAAGTGAGTAGAGCGCAGTGAAGAGCACAACGCACATACTGTCCGACGTAGAACTCTGTCGATTGCTTCGACAGGGTCCTGAAGCGAAGAATAGAAGTTTTGCTGAGATCTATCGGCGACACCATCAACGCATGTATGCTTACATCTTGAAGGTGACCGGTGACGCAGACGAGACAGCTGATATCTTCCAAGAGAGTTTCGTGCGCTTAGTGAAGAGCATCGAAGAGTCGACAATGGATATCGAAAGCCTTGGCGGCTTCCTTATGCGAACAGCACGCAACCTGTGTTTGAATCACAAGCGCGACAAAAAGTCGACCGTACCTTTGGAGGATTTCCATCTGGTGAGCCCGATGTCGCATGGCTATGAGCAAGAGGAGCTCTTGAACTTGATTCGTACTGCTCTTGAGTGTTTGGAACAAGATTATCGAGAGGCCTTCGTGATGAGACTCTACCACGACCTTAGTTATGAAGAAATGGCTGAGATTACGTCGACAACGGTCCCAACCATGAAGAACAGAGTGTGGCGTGCGAAAGACAAGATTCGGATGATCCTTGCTCCCGTACTCGAAGACTTTGACAAACTATAATCAATCGAACAAGCAGTCTTGTCCTATTTACTATGACAACCCAGGAACTCATACACCGCTATCTCGACGGAGATTTAGACTCCGTGCAAGAGGATGTGCTCTTTGCAGAGCTCGCGTCCAATCCTGCACTGCGTACTGAACTCAATGAGCAAGTGCGTGTACATCGTCTTGCCAAGAGCGACATGGCTGCTACCACCGTCGATCCCGCTCTTAGCGCATCGGTCTTTGCGGCAGTTGGAGCAGTTATGCCCGGCCCATCACCGACGGCAGAAGGCGTACGCCCATTAGCTGACACCGCGTCTCGTCTGCCTCTTTCTCGACTTCGTATTTCTGCGTTGCTTCTCTTAGGTGCACTCTGCAGTGTCGGACTTCTGTACCTCAGCTCCGACTTGAGATCAATTGTCTTCGGTTCTGCTTCCAACACGATCCCCGCTGTCTCTCAAGCAGAGCAACAGGCATTGCCGGCTCAACCTCGTTATTCTGTGCCTGATCATACTGTCTCCACAGAGCGCAACAATGCACCTGCTCAACAATTCAGAACAAGCGTTTCTTCTAGTCATAACATTTCACACCCCGCGCTTCAATCCAAGAGCACTTATCGTTCTAAAGTCGATCGTCGATCGTTAGTGGACCGTCCGGCACTCACTTCAGAAGATGCTTCCGGCGGGTTGGGTCAAGACAGATTTATTGGATTAGCCCAGTCTCTCAAACAACAAACGAACGATGAAGAGGTCGATGAGCCGAGAAGCCGTCCGTCAGAGCAGCCTCACGACCTTGCAGCGAATGCGAATCAAAAGCTTCTTGTGGGCGCTCCGGGTAATACTGTTCCTGTAGCAATGCAGCCCTCGCGCTATATGGTCGAGTCGCAGATACGTCCTTTTGCACTGCTGTTTCCGCAGACAGATAGGACAACCGATCATCATCCGGATCTTGACAATGTGAGTATTATGTTCGGGTATCGACTCAGTCAAGATCAATTGTTGGGGTTGCGTTTAGGACGCGAGAGTTACAGCATGCGAACCACAACGGCCGGTCCGCAGCCCGGAGCAGATGACCATGAACATAATTCCCTGTATGGGGTGGGACTTGTCTACCGCTACGAGCCCTCCGAGTTGTCCCTGTTCGAAGGAAACTTTCAGCCCTATGCCGAAGTATATGCAGGGGCCATCGAGCATGGTCTGCGCTTTGACGGAGGCTTTGGTTGTCGACTCTTTGCGCGTGCTCCCTTGTCTTTGCTGGTGGCACTCGACTATGCCGAGATCTTGAAGTTGTCTTCCGGGCACAATGATTCCGGTCAAGTTCTGGGTATGCAGATCGGTTTGCAAGTTCAGTGGTAAGGTTGTGGTAGTACTTCGCGATTCGCACAGTATTTTTTGCGGAGCTTGCGAATGCTGCGAATGATCTCCCAGATTGTGGCGTCTAAAACAGAGTCTATCTGTACGGGTTTTGCTTTAGCACTTCCCGTACTCTTAGAAAGCAGCCGGGTGGTAAACGACAGGTACCGCCTCGGCTGTTTTCGTTTTTATGTACGCAGCACATAAGCACCGGGGATCTCGTAGGCGACCGAGATGGAGATTGTCCTCATGGTTGGCTTGCCGACAGGTGCAAAGGCTACCTGCGCACGATGTCTATCAACTTGCGTAGCAATGCGCATTCTTGCGCCGGGGTAGCGTGAACATGGCGTTGCATCCTGTAAAACTTCCTCTTGGCATTGCTCGCCCCACGCAGTAAATTCGTACAGCAGCACGCCTGTATGTTGAAGCAGCAACTCATGCAGGTCCTCATTGACCCTTATCGTTTTATATGCTACTGGAGGCATTTGCCCACGGGAGCGTCACGGATGACGAGATAGGGCAACTCCTTGCCAATGCGAAGAATGACTTCGAACGCGTTGACATTTTAAATTCCGAGGCACGGAGGAAACGCTCTGTCGATCCACAGACTGCTCTGATCTATTCCAAGCGCGCAATAGAGGTTGCAACCCTTGCATCCTATAGTAGCGGCGTGGCGGAAGCTATGTCTAATTCAGGCAGAGCTCACCTTCTGCTTGCCCAGTACGAAGAAGCCCTCAGTGAAATGCAAGCTGCGTTGCACCACTACGAAGGTGTAGACGAAGAGGAGCATGTAGCATCGCTGTGCATGATGGTCGCAGGAATTTTATCGCGTCTGTCACGGCACGACAAAGCCCTTGAGTACCTCAGCAAAGCACAGTTCATCTTTGAAGAGCGCGGTGACAAGCGTGGCATGGGCGGCGTTCTCACCAACATTGCAACGACCTATCAGATCGTCAGCCAGTATGACCTTGCACTGGAACACCTGCTGCGAGCGTTGGAGCTTCAGGAAGATATCGGTGATCGCACCGGTATAGCTATTACAGCGAATACTATCGGTGGACTCTATGCGCGCCTCGGACACTTTGAAACCGCGTTGAAGTATGCGACCCAGGCTTTGAGCTGGTTCCGCGATGCACAGAACGACCGCTACATTTCGCAGAGTTTGTGCAACATCGGCGACATGTTTGCTCAACTCAAGGAGTTCGATCGTGCACATCAGTACCATGCCGAAGCGCTCAGCAAAGCACGACAACTGAACGACCAGCAGATTTTGGTGGCGACGATTATCAGTATCGGTCGTCTCCATGCGCGACAAGGCAATACGCCCACTGCACTTTCGTACTTTGCTACGGCTCTGCGTGTGGCCCGTGACATCAATGATCGTCACGATGAAATGGAAACGATGTTGCATATCGGCGACATCTACCGTGGCAAGCAAGAGCACAAACGTGCCCTTCGCTACTACCTCAATGGCATTGAACTAGCCAAGGCCATCGGCGCACACAACGAAGAAGCAATCTTTCATGAGTGTGCCTCGCATTCTCTCGAAGCACTCAAGGAGTTTGAGCAGGCACTGACATCATTTAAGAAAGCTTCGAGCATTCGGGCAGAGATTCTAGCGGGCGACAAAGAGAAGCTGCTTTCGGTAATGGAGATACGATTCAACATCGAGCGTGCAGCGCGCGATCGAGAGATCTACCGTCTCCGAAATGTTGAGCTTGCGGATGCAATCAAAGCGCTGCAAGAGAAGTCGGATGCATTGGCTTCGGCATACGCAGACATCGAGCAACAGCAGGTGGTGACCAATGAGATCAACATGGAGCTCGAAAAAGCAAACAGCATGTTGCGAGAGCTCAACCAAGACAAAAATGATTTGCTTGGCGTTGTGTCGCACGACATCAAGAACTTCATCGCGGGTATTCGTTTGGCTGCTGAGGGTATCAAGCGTTACCCCATGACGAAGACGGACGACATCATGCAGGCGGCTGCAACGCGTATTATAAACGCCTCGACCGACATCACGAATCTCATCAGTAGCTTGTTGGACAACAATGCACTGGAGACAGGAAAGCTGCGCTTTGATCTGCAGAAGGTGAATGTAACTGAGGTAATCGCAGATCTCATCGACCACTATCGTCCACACTTCGATCAGAAACAGCTGCGATTACAGGCCGAAGCCAACGGCGATCACTTTGTGTTGGCAGATCGTATTCGCTTGAAAGAGGCGCTCGACAACTTGGTTTCGAACGCTGTCAAGTACTCGCCCAAAGGCAAGGAAGTTCGCATCCACATCGCTTCCCTAAACGGAATGGTTCGAACCGTGGTGAGCGATCAAGGTGTTGGATTCACCGAAGAAGACAAGAAGATGCTCTTCCAAAAATTCGCCCGTCTTTCGGCTCGACCGACAGGCGGTGAAAGCTCAACCGGTCTTGGTTTGTCTATTACCAAGAAGCTGGTTGAGCACATGAGCGGAAAAATTTGGCTCGAGAGCGAAGCCGGTAATGGGGCCAGTTTCTTCCTCGAATTGCCGCAATGGCAGGCTGAAGCCTAATTCAGGCAGGGTTATCCTATTTTAGCTCAACTGCTCCTTTGTTAAACGGGGAAATGTTCTATTTTTGTTCAGACCACTACTGAAGACCACGAAGGTGTCCTATGAAATTTTCGATTGAGCAAGACGACAACATTGTAGTATTCACTCTAAAGGAGAGCAGACTGGATTCAGTCGTCGCCCCCGATGTGAAAGCAGAGTTGCTCATCGTCTGCCAGCCGGATATCGACGCTCTGGTCATCGATCTCTCCAAAGTAGACTACGCCGATTCGACCGGTCTAAGTTGTCTTCTCCTGGCACACCGCCAACTCAAAGACCACGACGCTCCGGTCATTCTCGTCGGCGTTCGTGAAACCGTGCGCAACCTCCTGCGCATCTCACAAATGGAATGGTTGTTCCAATTCTTTGATACCAAGGAACAAGCCTTCGCCGATATGCAGGCAGACGGTAATTCCTAAGTCGGTATTCAAGCTTAACCTTCTAGATTTTTTGATTATGCGGCCAGCTGCGCTGTCCGCCGGGAACTGCTATGTGTTATGGTGGGTTGCAGGGGTGGGCTTTGCCGTATCCTAGGGTCTTCGCTGCTCGATGACCCTAGGCTAGGTTGTGGGATGCCTCCGGCATCCGACGTGCTTGGCTCGTCATCGTCATGCGATCGCTATGCTCGTTTTCATCAATGTTTAGGATGCGGTAGAATGTACAGAATACGTTGAAGGAAGGATGCCGGAGGCATCCCACAACATAGCCTGGGGTCGCAGCGAAGTGCAGACCCCAGGGTCACGCACGAGATGGATTTTGACGACGGGTGAATAACACAATCGCCATTCGATTTGCAGGTGGTATGTGCGATGCCTGCTGCATCCGGGCTGCTGTTGTTAAGCGTGGTCTGAGCATATAAAGAAAACGCCAGATGGCTTAAGCCACATGGCGTTTTCAATTCCGTCAGAAAAATGTTCTTACTTAAGAGCGGCTTCGATGGCTTCGATGAGGTCGGGACTTTGGGGTGTGACTTTTGATTTGAATCGACCGATCACTTCGCCGTTTTTCGAGATCAGGAATTTCTCGAAGTTCCAGTGGACGTCGCCGGAGGGTGCTGTAGCGCCATGGTCAGCAGTGAGAAAGTGATAGAGGGGATCCATGTCGTCTCCCAACACCGAAATTTTTGATGTCATGGGGAAGCTTACGTCGTACGTGGTGCTACAGAAGCTCTTGATTTCGGCATTTGTGCCGGGCTCTTGGGCTCCAAAGTTGTTGGCAGGAATGCCGAGCACGACGAGTCCTTTGTCCTTGTAGCTGCGGTAGAGTTTTTCGAGACCTTCATATTGCGGTGTATAGCCACAGTGAGAGGCGACGTTGACCACGAGCACGACCTTGCCTCGAAACTTGCTGAGGGCGAGCGTCTTTCCATCGATGTCTTTCAATTGGAAAGAATAAAAATTCTGTGCCGGGGCGTTGGCGTCCAAGGAGCTCATACAGCAGAGGGCAAACAATGTGAGTAAAAGTGTTTTCATAGCGAACAAAAAGAGTGTCGAGACAGGAAGCGTGCTACGCACGAGGCATACAGAGAAAGGGCACAATCACTGTTGATCCTGCAGTTGTCTCAGCAAATTGCAGCGCACGCAGCCGTACAATATCACCAGTCGGCGCATACTGTACAAGGTTCTGCTATTGGAACGAGTGCCTTCGCAGATTGTTGTAGGGAGGGATGAACCGGGACGTGTTATCGGCGACGCAGAGATTCGATTTGACTAATCGTGGTCTCGAGTACTTGCTGGTCGACTAATCGTGTTTGCGTGTCGCGCGCCATTTGGAAGCAGCGCAAGCCCGCCGCGAAGTTCAGCTTGTTGCAGTATGCAGCTCCAAGAATATACTGTCGTAGACCTTCGCGTTCATTGTCACCAAAGGGCTGAGCCAATAATTCTTCAACACGCATGAAATCGTCTTCCGCGAGTGCGCATTGTGCGCATCGTATCGTGGCTGTTTCTTGTTGTTCTACCGTGAGCATTGGTGAAGTGCGCAAAGGATTCAACAGTGCTGCGGCTTCTTTGAGATGTCCCGCACTGAAATCGGTGAGACCCAAATGATAGGTCGCCCACACATCATCCGGTTTGTCGCGTAGTTCCTGACGTAGCAGGTCTGCGTTGCGTTCCGTCTTGTGAGGTCCTACGTTCTTGTAACCTTCGTGATATATCTCACATTCCGATTGCTCAATGCACAATCCAAGTGCTCGTATAGAATCGGCAACCTGCTCGTGTATTGCACCTTCAAAGCGAATCTTGGGGTGACGCTTAAAAAGACGCGTGTAGCTGTGCGTGCTGCTTGTTTCGTTCTGTGCAGAGAGACTATTGTGGATGCTTACTTGAAGTCCACCAAGTCCGTGAGTGTTCATGCGTTGGCGCACTTCAAAGAAGTTCTCTGTGTCCAATACCTCATCTGCATCCAAAATCAAACACCAGTCTGTTCGTAAAAACGAAAGCGCGTGATTGCGTGCAGCCGCGAAGCTGTTCTCCCACCTTTTAAAGTAGAGTTCTGCTCCACTTCGTGCAACCAAGAACGGTGTGGAATCGGTGGAGCCTGTATCGACGACCACGACTTGATCGACAGCACCCGCCACAGATTGCAAAGCTGCTTCGATGGTGTCTTCTGCATTCTTTACGATCATAGCGACTCCAAGAGTTGGTACGCCGAGTTCTGAAGCAGGACGGAATTGACGAATGATGATGTCGGACATGTCTGTAGTCATAGAGAACGAAATACCTGATAGTGTTAACACAGGCATACGCGCAGTTTGGACTCGCTCCTGAGTGGTCCTTAATACAGAACCGGCCATTACTTGGCAATGATGCACAAATGTCATGCCTCGCAGGTGGAGCACTGTGACGTGGTCTGCCATGTGTCTATAACGAAAAAAGCAGCCAGCGCGTATGCACTGACTGCTTTTCTGCAAGAACTATGCCGATTGAACGGCTCCCAATGGGAAAAGAGGACTACTCTTGTTCCATTTGAAGGCGTTGTTGGCGGCGGATGGCCTTCATGTGGGCCAAGCGCTTGTCGACAGAGGGCTTTACGAAGAAGGCGCGAGCCTTGAATTCGCGAAGAACGCCGCTGCGCTCATATTTTTTCTTAAAACGACGCAGAGCGCGGTCGATTGATTCGTTTCCTTGTATCGTTACACCGATCACTGAAAAATCCTTGATGAAGTGAAAAATAAATTTTGATTTACAGATTTTCGACCAGACGCTTCTCTTTGGCCTTTTCGAACAACACGACTATGGCGTTGCCACCGTTGGTCATGACTTCCTTAGCTCGAACGATGCCAACATCGTCCCACATCTTGTGATAAATAACATCACCGACATCGAATACCTTCTTCGGTGAGTATTGCTTTGAATCTTCGCGAGAAATACGGATATCAAAAGTCTTGTTCTTGTCTTGCTGAGCCTGGATTGCATCCAAGTTGATAAGCTGAGAGTGGTGGCTCACCGTACATCGGGCCCACTGTGTTCTTCCGCTCTCTTGCTCCATCGGCTCACCAATGAGTTCATGCTTTGTTTCGCGCATGAGAAAGGGTGAGTAAATCGTGATATACTTCGCCTTACGCGTACGCTTCTTTTCCTTCTTCTCTTCGGCTTCTGCCATATACAGATCCTCTCTCGGGGGTTATGGATGTTCGGACTACAAAGTTACTCCAAAAATGGGGTCCGGCAATGCGTGATTTTGCTGAGTCGCTCAAATAAAAAAAGCCTGCATATCTGTGATATGCAGGCTTTTACAGAGTTATCCCCCGTTTAGTGTACGACGCTGAACTTCAGCGTTGAACGACTATTGCCGAGGCTGATGTGTACGAAGTAGCTGCCGTTAGCAAGCTCAGAAGTGCCCAAAACGATCGAATTTTGACCATTTACGAGATTCTGGCTACCACGATAGACTTCCATGCCGAGGCTGTTGACAATGCTGACTTGAGCCAAGCCGGCGGCTGACTCGAAGCGTACATTGATTGCTGCCGATGTGGGGTTCGGGCTGAGGACTGCATTGTTTGCCGCTTCCTCTACGACTCCGGCAACAAGTGCCTCAAGAACCACATTGTTTGTGACGGTGAACACGTTGTTCGCGCCATTGAAGTTGAGGTTCTGTGACAGATAGAAGTAACCCGGCTTGTCAATGATAATGGTGTTTGCGCCAAGTGCCAATTCGTTGAGCTCATAGCTTCCGTCTGCGGCACTGAAGGTGAAGTCAACCGGGACATTGCTGTTGTCGAGAACGGTGATCAACGCACCGGCAAGTGGTGCCGGACCTTGAATGTGATGTCCATTGTTATCAATGATGCCACCGTCGCCATCAACACGACCCTTAAGCTTGATGATACCACGACGACCTTCTGCAGGACGGAGCTTGATCACCAAACCGGTTGTGTGTGTGGTTGAGTCCAAATTCAAGCTGGTTGAGCTAGCCCACTTGAACACAGCGAATTCATTCTGCTTGTAATAGCCTGCAACAGGAGGATGCGCTGCGGGCACACCTTGAAGAACATACTCGCCAGGTGTCATGTTGTTCATGGTCCAGTGACCCGTGGAGTCTGTTTCAACCGAACGCATGCGCTGAATGTTCTTTTCGTTGTTATTGTTGGTCTTCACCAAATACGCGATGACTGTTCCGCGAACACCGTTTCCTGCTGAGTCGATGAGTTGACCTGCAAATCCGTTGTTGTAGTTCTGACGACGCGGAAGCGAGAAGTTGATGCCGGTTCTGTTTGCGGTGGCCGGAAGTACAGTAGCGGTTGTTTGGCTAGCTGCATTCTCGAACCACAGAGCTACAAAGTCATCACCTGCTGCTGCCTTGGCGACATAGCTATAACGACTCGATACCTTCACTTCGTAGTAGCCATCTGCATTGGTCTGAACCGTAATCGGGCTGCCCAATGCGCCGTTAACAAGAGGATAGAAATACACGGTAGCCTTTACGCCGTTGCCACTCTGGCTGTCAACTACACGTCCTGCAAAAACGTACTTCTGCTCTTGAGCGGCAGGAATCACTTCGAAGTTTACTTCGTTGGTATCGTTACAATCAACAGTGAAGTGCTCAGCTTGTGAGGGCTCCTTTGCGTTGTTGTACCACTCATACTCAAAGCCTTCGCCTTGTGTGCGGATGACGTAGGTGCCGGGAGGTACGCGACGGCTCCAGTGACCGTTTACAAGTGTAACGGTGTAAACACCATCCATGAGTTGACCGGTGGAATCGACACGGTAGATCTTAACCGTACCGTTCATCGGGTTGTTTGACGTGTCGCGAACATTGCCTACAAACCAGGCACATCCTTCACCGTTATTGTTGTTGCCTTCGCCAACCGTAATGGTCCAGCTCTGATAAACTTTCACGGAATCGTCGTTGTCCAGATATGCCATGATTTTCACTTCCACTACCTTGTCGGTATTGGGAGCCGTCCATGTAATCTCACCGGTGATGCTGTCGATAGTCATTCCGTCCGGACCATTGATAATCTTATAACGGATGTGCGAGTTCTTCGATGAATCACTGCACACGACATGCGATTCGTAATGGTATGTGCCGCCGCGATTAACCGTTTTACCCGGTGTTGTTGTGAAACGGAGGGCAGTTTCCGTGTTCTTGACGGTCAGAGTAAAGACTTTAATACCGGTGCGATTACTCTCGCCACTGTTGTTGTAGGCCTTAATGTAGAACGTGTAGGTTCCTGCAGAAAGCTGACCAATCGTCTTGTAAAACCAGCCGGCAGAATCGCCATCGACGACTGTAGCCACAAGCTGAAACTGAGACTCATCTTCGGTTTGACCGTTGGCCATATAAATATGATAACCAACTGCCTTCTTCGATGAATCATCGTAAGCTGAATAGTACCACTTCAAATAAACATTGAACTTGGTAGTTCCAAAAATCTGCTCCGATGTTGCAGAAAACTCTCGCGGCGGATTCGGCTTCGAATCTGCCTTGACCGTTCCTATGCTCAAGAAGAGAGCAACCAGGAAGAGGCAAAGTGTATGGAGTATGCGCATATGCACCTTGGTATTAGTGGAGAAATAGAATGAGAAGTATGATGTCTGCTTAGATTCTGCTTAGATTCTGCTTAGATTCTGCTTAGATTCTGCTTTGATTCTGCTTTGTCGATGCGCCAATGCTCTTGAAGGCTATCACTCCGGCAAACTCATTGGCATGGCAAGTATGAGTTTCCCGAGTGCCGTGGAGACCTTCGCCACATTTCTACAAGTTCACGCAAGTTCTCAATATGTGGAAAAAAGTTCTAATGGCCGCAATTTGCTGTTTTACGAGGTTTTTGCGACCGTCGGAACTATTTGAAATAGCACGCTCGACTGTGAAGCATGGTATAGATCCGGTGGACTCACACATACGAATCTCCAACGTGGGTTTCCGTTTTGGATTTTTGCGTGGAATCCTCAGCTCACTGTTCAGGATGTCGCCGACCTACCTAAACCCCGCTGCTCCGCAGTGTCGAGATTGACGCGGCTTGAAACAATCCGTTTCAGTCGGATTGATAATTTTTTAGCGTCGAAATCTGACCCCGCGAGAGCGCGGCGTGCATAGACGAATCCTCACGAATATCTCGATTTCCGGGGAGTATTGAGGGTTTTCTAGATCATTCCCAAGAATTGCGCTGTAGGACAGCGTGCCTCGCCCCTCCGGCTCGGATAATGAATGTCGTAAAATCCCGGGTGCAGACCCACCTTCGCGGTCATGTTATGCCTTGGTAACATCATGGTAACATTGGCCTAACACTGCCATAATAATTTCGAAGACGAAGGAAGGAGACGGTTTTTCGGCCCAGAGTCGAGACCATAAACGATCTCCGTATCAGTTTCATCTACTTACATATAGGAATCAGGGCATGATACGATTCTACCTCTGTGTACTTGCTGTTCTTGGTATCAGCACAATCGCGTTCGCGCAAGATCAAAAAACGGAATATGGTCCAAAACTCTCCGGAGTTCTCTACACCCGTTGGGAGTGGAACCAAGCCGGAGCCGGCGCAACAGAAAAAGACTTCAACCAATTCGCCATGGAGCGCTTGTACTTAAATGCTCGCGGTCCGTTGGCCGAAGACCTAAGCTTCCGCGCTACCTTGGATGTTTACTCTATCGGTGCTTCAGACGTCGGTCTTGCAACCGGTTCTACCAAGAACCTAAATGCAATGGTGCAACTCAAGTATGCATACTTCGATTGGAAAGCAGCATCATGGGTCAGTATTCGTGGTGGTATGCAGAACTCTGAATGGATTGACTACGTTGAGAGCCTGTGGAAGTATCGCGGCATTGCGAAAACATTGACTGATGATCGTGGTCTTACTTCATCTTCGGATCTTGGTCTCAGCGCAATTTTCAAATTGCCGAGCAAATTGGGCGACGTACAAGCATGCGTTTTTAACGGTAATGGCTTCCGTAATGCTGAAGCAAATCGCTTCAAGGATATTGCTTTGCGAGCGACGATTACTCCCTTGATGAAAGGTGGCGGAGACTTCAAGAATCTGCAAGTGGCTGCCCGCTACTATACCGGAAACACCGGACTCGGTGTGTCACGCTCACGTCTTGGCGTGTTGGCTGCATTGCCGCACGACAAATTCTCCATCACAGCAGAGTACACCATGGCTCAAGACAATGTGACCGACATCAGCGCAAACACTGTGAAGATCACCGGTCTCTCTCTCATGGGAGAAATCAAAGGCAATATCGTGAGCGAAGACTTGGCTAAGCTGGCTATCGTTGGACGCTTCGACAGCTACAATCCCAATACAGAGTTGACCGATGCACAGCGCACCACAACCGCCGCTGCAACCTTCACAAAGCTCATTCTTGGTTTGAGCTGTAAAATCTCGAATCCCATTACTGCAGTTCTGGACTATCAAACGATGACCTACGGTACAGCAGACTTGCTTACAAAGTGGGATGGAACGAAGACCAGTACAGATAGCCGACTGTATCTTCACTTCATCGTCAATCTCTAAACCTCGACACACCACAACCTTCTCGACAGAGAACAGCCGAAGTGGCCTTGCTACTTCGGCTTTCTTTTTGGTGTGTGCCGAGAGTTTGCTTCAGTCCGAAGGTACTCGTATGCTATGTTGGCTCGCTCCGCTATGTTGCAGGAGCACGTACAATCACATCGACCAACTCTCATGCATCCGGATACTCGAGCCGTACACGGCGCTGACCTTCACGATACCAATGCCTCGGCTGTGGCCAGTCCGATTTACCTAAGCACGACCTTCAAGCGCGAGCCTGACGGCAGCATTGGTTCGTACCTCTACTCTCGCTATGCAAACCCTAACAGAGATCAGTTTGAAAAAGCTCTTTGCGAAGCCGAGGGAGGTCAACGAGCCTATGCCTTTGCATCGGGTTTGGCTGCCTGTTCAGCAGTCTTGCAGTGTCTGCAAAGTGGTGATCGTGTTATAATTCCTGATGACGCCTACTATGGTTTGCGCTCAATGCTGACGGAGATATTCTCGCGCTTTGGAATAGGCTTCAGCATGGTCGATATGACGAAGCCGCTTCAATTACGTGAAGCGCTTCAAGAACAAGCTCAATTGGTGTGGCTGGAGTCGCCATCAAATCCATTGATCAAAATCACCGACATCGCCGCACTCTGTGCTATTGCAAAAGAACATGCAGTGCCGGTGTTGTGCGATAACACATGGGCGACACCCTACCTCCAACAACCCATACCGTTGGGATGCGATATGGTACTTCACTCAGTTACGAAGTATATCGGTGGGCACAGTGATGTTCTCATGGGTGCGCTCGTTTGCGCTACCGACGACGAGTTCTCGCAACGTCTGCGACGCATTCAGATGCTGTGCGGAGCCGTTCCCTCACCTTTCGAATGCTACCTGGCTGCTCGTGGCTTGCAGACACTTCCAACACGTCTGCGTGCGGCATGTAGATCTGCTGAACGTTTTGCTCAACACTTTGCGTCACATCCTGATGTCGAGTCGGTCCTTTATCCCGGTTTGCCTTCACATCCACAGCACAACATTGCGGCGGCCCAAATGCACATGCCGGGTGCTATGATGTCCATCATGATTCGCGGCAGTGAGGAACGCGCACTCGCCGTCGCGGCCTCGTTGCAGGTCTTCAGTCATGCAACCAGTTTGGGGAGTGTGGAGAGTTTGGTTGAACATAGAAAATCCGTGGAACCCGCAGATTCGCGTACGCCGGGGAATCTTTTGAGATTTTCGATTGGACTGGAGGCGGTGGAAGATCTGATTGCGGATCTTGAGCAAGGTTTGAGTGCAGTGCGCTCGTAGATTCCAAGCGGCTGCGAAGCAGACGCATGAGCAAAAGCTCTCAGCTACTTCTTCATGGTAGTCAGAGGGCTTTGGATTAATCGCGGCCCAAAATCTTTATGGCCGGAATCTCGGGAAGTAGTTGTCGTTGATAGAGTAACTGCAAGGTCGGCTCCAGGCTTTGTTCCAGAGCATCGGACCATTTCCATTCTATACAACCCTCGCGGCACTCTGTGTCGGCTACCGCTTCATCTTCGCGACACTGTTCGGCGTCGGCCAAGTCATGCTGCGCAATGTCGCGACAAAATGCGCTCAAGCGTTCGAGCACAGCATCTTGCTCTGTACCGGCGTCGAGCACATACTCGCTGCGGCATACCCACATTGCCATTGGGAGAGGCATGGAGTAGGCCACATCCCACTCCTCGGCGATATCCAATCCACGTGCATCTCCTAAGTCCTTCGACCAACCTAATACACATTCGGATTGTTCGATGGCTTCTTGCCAGCTGCCCGAAAATGACGTGACCGGAACGGAGATGTCGTACTGCTCCTCTAACAACAGCGCTGCGCAGTGCATGAGATAATCGTCCGGATGCGCACTGGCGATGCTGTGTACTTCGCCCAGGTGCTGGGCAAAGACGATGCGACCGGTGTTGGTCCATCCACGAAGCATGCACGCCGTTGTAGGAATAATGCGAAAGTCAGCATGGAGGACGCCGCTGCCGTATCCAAGTGGACTCAACAGGGCTATGTCCACCATATTGTTCAACAGAAGCTTTGTGCACTCTACTTCCGGTAGACGAAGAATTCGTGTGGTGTGCTCTTGTGCATAGCGCTCTGCTGCTGCGCAGAGAGGATCAAAGAACGGATTGTCAGGCAATGCTACTCTCATTAGACTCCCTGCGCGAACCACTTGTTGAGTGCATTCGGCAGCATGTCGCGCCATGTTGGCCAGTCGTGCATGTACTCTTTGCTCCATACATCCACGTAATTCGGGATGCCTTTTTGTCCGAGCAAGATTCCCATTTCGGTCGACGATTGCGGATGCTCGTAGTCGCCTTGACCTGTCATAAAGTAGATATGGCGCTTGCGCTGGAGCATTGGCAAGTAGTGCGCATCGTTAAGACCGGGCAAGTAGTGTACAGGTGAATTGTAAAAACAATTTTCATCCCAGTACTTACCGGTATACATTTTCAAGTTGTAGGTGCCGCTCATGGCTATGGTTCCATCAAAGAGGTCAGGACGACGAAACAGAGAGTTCGCCGCATGGTAGGCACCGAGAGAAACACCGCTAGTAATGATGGGCACGCGGCCATTACAATCATTGTAAATGAAAGGCACAACTTCCTCGGAGATGTAGCCGTTGTACTGTTGGTGGCGTATGGCTTTATCCCGCGGCTTCATCGAAGAGTTTAACCAGCTTTCGCTGTTAATCGAATTGATCGAGTAGACTTTCACTTTGCCGGCTTCGATAAAAGGCTTCAGCGAAGCAATAAGGTAAAAGCGTTCGTATTCCAAATAGTCGGCCGCCGCACTAGGAAACATCAACAGGGCAAAGCCATATGTTCCGTAAGCAACAATTTCCATGTTCTTGTTCAGGCGTGGACTCCACCAGCTGCGGATTTCGCGTCTCATACGTGGCTCTAGAGATGGTAATAAAGGTGCAAATATACGGAAATGGGTCTTGAGCCTTGGGGTGAAAGGGCTTATCGATCTGCTACGTGACCCAGCCCCGTTAATGCATTCGGATTCCGTAAATTTGTAGACCATTCTTCTCTAACCACCGATTCCGGCTCAAATTTTATGATTTCCCAATATCTTGAAGCCCTCGACAAGCCCCAATGCAATTGTGGGATCGTCGGAGTGTTCAATCACCCGCAGGCTTCCGTGATGTCATACTATGCTTTGCATGCTCTGCAACATCGTGGACAAGAAGCTGCCGGAATCGTGAGCTGTTATCGAGATGAGCACAAAGACAAAATGCGCTTCGCCGTACACAAAGACGAGGGGCTGGTGCTCGATGTCTTTGGCGACAGCGAAATCCTCACGAAGAAACTTCGCGGTATGTCCGCAATCGGACATAATCGCTACAGTACAACCGGACGTAACTCCATTGCCAATATCCAGCCTTTTCACATCAACTATCGTAAAGGCAACCTGGCACTGGCTCACAACGGAAACCTGACCAATACCCGCGTTCTACGAGCCGCGTTGCAGGAAGAAGGAGCAATCTTTCAAACAACGACGGACTCGGAGCTCTTTCTGCATTTGATCGCACGTAGTCGCGAGGAACAACAAATCGATCAGATCCGCGAAGCGCTTCGCATTGCCCGTGGAGCTTACTCTTTGGTTGTGATGACCGACACAACGCTTTACGCGGCACGAGATCCCTATGGCTTTCGTCCGCTGTGTATCGGAAAGATTCGCAATGCCGACGGTAGCACTGCTTACGTTGCAGCAAGCGAATCCTGTGCACTCGACATCATCAGCGCTGAGTATGTGCGTGAAGTCAAACACAACGAACTTGTGGTTATCGACGAGCAAACCCTCAAGACCGGTGAGATCCGCTCGTACACGATTGATGAAACAACGCCCGAAGCACGACACTGCATTTTCGAGTACATCTACTTCTCACGACCTGATTCCAAGATCTTTGGTCACAACGTCGATAAAGTGCGACGTAAACTCGGCAAGAACCTGGCTCTGGAAGGCGCTGTATCCAATGGCGAATACAAAGACGTGAGCGTCTGTGCTGTTCCCGATAGCGGTAACACCGCAACGCTTGGCTATGCCCGAGTGAATGAAAAAGAAAATGGCATTCCCACACGGTACGAAATCGGCTTGATTCGTTCGCACTATGTTGGACGCACCTTCATTGCCCCCGGACAAGACACACGTGAGTTTAAAGTGAAGACAAAGTTTAATGCAGTGCGCGGAGTGTTGGAAGGACGTAAAATCGTGTTGATCGACGACTCCATTGTACGCGGTACTACATCGAAATCGCTGGTGAAGCTGGTGCGTGAAGCCAAGCCGGGTGAAGTGCACATGCGCATTACCTCACCGCCTATAACTCATCCCTGTAAGTACGGGATGGACTTCCCAAGTAGCGAAGAACTTATCGCCAACCATCACGCCGACGAGCAGTCCATCGCCCGAGAATTGGGTGTTGATTCACTGCACTATCTGAGCGTGCAAGGTCTTATGGACTCAGTGCCTCAAGAAGAAGGCATCAACTACTGCACTGCGTGTTTTACCGGTAACTACCCGGTTCAGATTGAGCTAAGCGCAAATAAGTATTCAACCGAAGAGTAATGCGGTACTGCGAGACGCGTGAACTTTGATCGTGTCGGGATTGGTAGGCCCTAAGGTACTTCTCTGAACTTCAGTGTTAAGGAAAGACTCATTGTTATGGTAGGGCTGCGCCCTCCCTTGAGTCCGTGCTGCCCGCATTCTTCGTGGCCTTAGTTCGCGCCGGGACTTGCGCTACGAGTATGTATGATTGCCTTGATGCAAGGAGAGCATACACGGGTTTGATCCGTGATTACAAGAGCTTGCGGCTGCGAAGTGCTGCGAAGTGCTGCGAAGAACTACTACGAGCTGCGAAGTGCAACGAAGAGCTACAATCAGGAGTGAACGAGACTAGGGTCGTGTTCCCAGACGCACGTTTACATTGATGCCGTGCTTGTTGATTTGATCAACCAGGGTCTGCAGATTGGACATAGCCGAATCGAGTTTTACGGCCATCTGTTTGTCGTAGATCAGCTTGCCAACTGAGCCTTCACCTTTGCGAACTTCCGTCACGACTGCTTGCACATCGCTTACGAGCAAGTCTACGCGATTGAGCGTTGAGTCTGCATTCACCAAGATTTTCTGAGCGCTGTTTGCCGCGTTGTCGAGCTTATGGATCAAGTCAGTCACACTTTGATCGTTGTCGTTCACAAGCTTTTTCAAATCTTCGGAGAGTGTGCGCAGATTTGAAACCGATACTTGGATGTTCTCGCGGTTAGCGGCGAGAATCGACTTAAGAGAGGCTATGGAAGTGTTTGCGTTGGCGGCTGTTTCTTTGAGGTCATTGACGAAGCGACCATCAGCCATGAGTAGAGTGAGCGAGGTTGAAATGGTGTCGAGTCGGCGCAATAGCTGTTTGGCATCACCGGAGACATCCCCGATAAAGGTCATGAGTTCTCCAAAGTCGGGAGCGCATTGGCCGTTCACGAGGTGTCCATCGTAAGCTGTGGCAGAACTACCGGTCGTTAACTCAATCTTCTTTCCGCCCGTAAGTTCCAGGATGGTAAGACGAGCACCGAGGTCGTTGCGAAGGTCTGAGATGTCGTCCATCTTCACTTCAATGCGAACACCATTGGTATCAGGCTTCACGGAGCTCACCTGTCCACGACGCAATCCATTCACAAAAACCGGAGCCGTATTCTCAATGCCCGAAGCCGAACTAAAGTGAATAGGGATAGTTTTTTGTGACGTGGATACGCTGCATCCGCGGCCAAGTGTGATGCCGATGACGAGCAGGATGACACCGAGAAGTGCAACGATGCCGACGCGGATTTCCGTCTGACGAATACTCTCGTTAGAAGCCATTGAACTAAAAGCAGGTCGGTGAAGAGTTGTAAACTACGGACAATAGCAAGAAGGCACAAAAAAGCCCCAAAGAAATTGACTCTTGGGGCTCTGTGATATTTGCTGTAATTGTACTCTTCCTGCGTTTCCGCTATCACACGATGACGGTGAAGTGAGAACGTTGGGCTCGTCTTTTAGAAGGGAATGTCGTCTTCAGTGTTTGTCGCAGCGGCGCTACTCGGCGAAAACTCAGTCCCGCCAGCTTCCTCGGAACGACGTCCATCGAGCAGAAGCATGTTATCGGCAACTACTTCTGTAAAGTACTTCTTGTTTCCACTTTGGTCTTCGAAAATGCGGGTTTGGAGGCGACCTTCAATGTAGACCCGTGAACCTCTGTGCACAAGGCGTTGAATGATTTCGGCCAGTCCTCTCCAAGCAATAATCGTGTGCCATTCCGTGTGTTCTTGGTACTGCCCTTCTTTGTCTTTGCGAGATTCAGTTGTAGCCAGCCTGAATTGTGCGACGGGAATTCCACTTGCCGTGAAGTTAACGTCCGGGTCCTTACCAACATTTCCAATGAGCATGACTTTATTCAAGCTGCGCGACATATCCTACTCCCATCAGGTAGTCCGTGAATTTGAAATTAATTTTTCTGCATGACCGGCGCGACTGAGTTCCCCTAGCAGTGTGCTCAACTTACAGCCTGTTCATGAAAAAATCAACTAAAAAAAACGGTTGCGCTTTGAATTGAAGTTTCGCCTATCTTCTTTTATTGCAAAGAGGATAACTCGTGTCGCGCTATGACCAGTTTCTGTACTTCACTGGTACCTTCTCCAATGGTTAACAATTTGGAGTCACGCCAGTATTTTTCGACAGGAAACTCCTTGATATAACCATATCCTCCATGAATTTGTACGGCTTCTTCGCTGACGTTAACAGCGACTTCGGAGGCAAAAAGTTTGGCTTGGGAAGCCGTCTTACTAAAGTCCAATCCGGCGTCGCGCATCCATGCCGATTTGTAGGTCAGTGCGCGTGAGGCATCGATGTTCATGCTCATGCGCGCCAATTTCATCATGATACCTTGTTGGTCGCCAATCGGTTTGCCGAATTGAATGCGCTCGCGACTGTATTTCATGGCTGCTTCGAATGCTCCTTGAGCCAAGCCCACACTCAATGCCGCGATGGAGATGCGTCCACCATCCAATATCTGCAGTGCCTGCTTAAAACCTTCTCCTTCATTTCCTATCAAGTGGTCTGCAGGAACCTTTACATTGTCGAAGGTCAGGGAAGCAGTATCGCTGCAGCGCATGCCAAGCTTGTTCTCTTTCTTCGACGGGAAGAAGCCTTCCATAGACTTATCGATGGCAAAGGCGCTAATACCTTTCTTGCCTTTGGAGGGGTCGGTCATGGCCATGACCACGCAGATATCTCCTACATTGCCGTGTGTGATGAAGTTCTTTGAACCGTTGAGAATGTAGTACTCTCCTTCACGGCGAGCCGTCGTCTGTGTTCCACCTGCATCGGAACCCGCATTGGCCTCCGTTAGGCCCCAGGCTCCCATGGTCTCGCCGGCAGCCAAGCGCTTGACGTACTTCTCGCGAAGCATCTCCGATCCGAAGCGGAAGATGTGGGAAGTACACAGTCCGTTGTGCGCCGCGACACCCAAAGCGATCGATGGACATACGCGCGCAACTTCCTCAACCGTAATCGCATATTCCATGTAGCCCAAACCGGAACCATTGTACTCCGGAGGAATGACAACCCCTAAAAAGCCCAATTCTGCGAGCTTTTTGAATATCTCATGGGGAAATTCTTGGGTCTCATCGAAGTGAGACACGTGCGGGCGAATCTCATTTTCCGCAAATTCCCGAATGGCAGAGCGAATGGCTTCTTGTTCTTCTGAGAGTTCAAATCCGAAGGTTGCTGTTTGGTCCACGGTTCGTAATGTCAGGTGAGAAATATCTGGTCGTTGTACGCCCGTAAAAGGCGTTGCAAATCTCGCGACGCAGACCCGTTCATGTTTACCATGAGTCGGCTCCGGCGTTCACGAGCGTGTGCAATTTAATCAAGCTGAATGTCACAGCGTGCTCCGCAAATCAGGCATCTTCGGAGTAGGGAATGAAGATGGGATCGGCAATGCGGAGTGCTATCACTACGCTCAGCCCGTTTGAAGCTTTTTCACCTGCTTAGTTAGCGCTACGCCCGAATGTCAAACGGTACCAACGCATCAATGCTTGGCGATCTTCCGGCCATGCCGGTGTGCGTGCCCAACAGTAGTCACCGAAACGTCGTTCCACGATGATCCTGGATTGCAATTCAGCCTCCTGCTTAGAACACAGGATATGAAGTGAGTCCAATGCCAAGGCTGAGGCGGAAATAACGTACTGGTCAATACCGCTATGAACCAATAGGCTATCGCTGTTGCGTTGGTCAACCATAACAAATCGGATCTCCGGATGTCGTGCTTGCAAGGCTCGCGCACTGAGTCCAAAAGTCAGGCTTACATATACATATGCGTGCCGGGGCAGATCGCGAACGCAGGAATCGACTTCGTCATGGAGATTATTCAGCGCACTAATATGCGATTGAGTCTGTGCCATGACAGTGATACTGCGTTCTATTGCTTTGTCAATTTTAGACTCTCCGGGAATAGGCGTGCGCCAGATACTAAAGTCAGAGGCACGATAGGGTGCAACGAGGTAGAAAGTGGCTGCTATGATACTTATGCTCAAAACAACGGTGGGTTTTAGCATTCGCAGGAGGGGCAAGAACAACAGAAGTACCGCAGGAAGAACAAGTACGATGTATCCTTTGGTAAAAGTACTCAGGAGGAAAAACACCATTGGAGGAAGAATCCAGAGTGCAAGCATGGCTTTGGACACATCAGTCTGATCCTGTGTCGTATACTTTGACGATCTCAGAGACGGAACCAAAGCAGCCAGGCCAACACCAAGAAAGGCACTAAGGTAGTACGGCGCTAATTGCAGCATGGCGAGCAAATTGACTGCCGGATTGTTGAGAGCTCCCGGAGGGTGAGCGCGATACAGTTCGATGTAAGACCTAACACCTCCATTCAGCGCCAGGAAGGGTACAAGCCATGCGGCGAGGACAATGAGGCCGCTGAGATGAGCTAGTAGAACGTTGCGCAGTGACGGACGACTCGGGCCATCGGGACTGCGCCAATGCCGGTGCCATAGATACGCATAGAGGGGCAAGACTAATACTGCCGAACTTTGACGAAAGCCTCCACCTAGTGCCAATACAACCGGTGTCCAATAGAGACCTCTACTCGTCAATCCCAACTGCACCAGTACTAAGCAAAAGAAGAGATCAAAGGCATAGACCTCCGATACGCTGCCATAATGCCATACCGTCGGAATACAAAAGAACAGCAGGGTAGAGACCAAACTTGTCGTCACATCCGCATAGCGTCGCAGCAGGCGATACAGAGGATAAACGGACAGCGTCGACCACAGTATCGAAGGTGCAACGTTGGCAGCAAAAGGAGAAAGGAAAACTCGAAAAGTTCGAATAAGCAGGATGTGGAGCGGATAGCCAGGCAGGTGTGGACGATCCGCCGCAATGCTATAATCAGTAGCGGCACAGAAGAAGTTTACCGGATCCCAATGCAATGGAGCGTGCTCGGACCCAAGCCAACGCGTGAGCAGTACGAAGATGGCAATGAGGACGACGTACAATCTCTCGGATTGTAAAAAGCGGCTTCTTTGGTGCATCCTGCAAACTAGGGAACAAAGTGTTGTGCCAGCGAAAAGGCGGTGTTTTGCCCTGAGATGCCACCGTCAACCGGGCTGAAATTGGAAACTTGGCTGTCGAAACGATTGGAAGAGTTGAGCATACAGTCCTGCACATCCAATCTTGCGTCGCCTTTGACGTCCATCGTGGCCTTGCAAAGCGCTATGTTTGTCGGAACAACGAAGCACAGACATGAAATTGTTATTCTCCTATTTGCGCCAATACAAGTCATTGGTCGCACTCGCATTGGTATTGGCTGCCATCAATCAGGTCTTTTCACTGCTGGATCCCTATGTTTTTCGGCTTACGATTGACCGAGTCGTTCTTAAACACGACGAGCTCAAGCTGGCAGAGTTTGTCTCAAAGATTGTGACATTCCTTGGTCTCTCGGTGGGGGCTGCTTTTGTCTCACGCGTTGCTAAGAACTTTCAAGACTACTTCGTCAACTACATCGTACAAAAGGTTGGAGCGCAGATGTATGCCGACGGATTGAAGCACTCTTTGGAACTGCCCTATTCTGTCTTTGAAGATCAGCGTAGCGGGGAGACCCTTAGTATTCTCCAGAAAGCCCGTGTCGATGTTGAGCGCGTCGTTAATGCAGGTATCAATGTTCTCTTTACCTCAATTGTTGGTTTAATTTTCGTTACGGTCTATGCTTTTACCGTGCACTGGGCAGTGGTGCTGATTTACTTCAGTACGGTACCGCTCATCGGTATGGTCAGTTCACGTATGAGCAAGCGTATTAAGAAAATGCAGAAGGTTATCGTGAGCGAAACAACCGCTTTGAGCGGAAGCACGACGGAGTCACTGCGTAACATTGAACTCGTGAAGTCGCTCGGCTTGGCATCACAAGAGATCAAGCGACTCAACGGTGTCACTACGAAGATCCTGGGACTCGAGCTGAAGAAGGTGCGCTACATTCGGAGTTTGAGTTTTATACAGGGCACTACGGTGAATTTTCTTCGCACCTGTATCCTGTTTCTGATGTTCTACCTGGTGTTTGATAAGCAGATCACGGTGGGGCAAATGTTCTCGCTCTTCGTATACTCTTTCTTCATCTTCGGCCCACTGCAAGAGCTTGGAAACATCATCAACATTTATAGAGAGTCCGAGGTGTCGCTCAACAACCTCGAAAAGATTTTCGAAACACCGGTTGAACCCAAACCGGAGCAACCTCGATTGATTGAACGCATTGAGACCATCCGGATGGAAGATGTGAGCTTCCGTCACCAGAGTGCCTCACACAATGCACTGGATCATGTTCACGTGCAGGTCGACAGTAAAGAAACGGTTGCCTTTGTTGGACCTTCCGGTAGCGGAAAGACGACTCTCGTTAAGCTACTCGTGGGATTGTATCAGCCTAATGGTGGCTCGCTTCGGTATAACGATGTAAGCTCCATGGACATCGACTTCGACATTCTGAGAAATCGTATTGGTTTTGTTAGTCAAGACACTCAACTCTTCAGCGGCAGTATTCGCGATAATCTTCTCTTCGTGAATCCCACTGCGACCGATGAAGAGTGCTTTGAAGCGTTGAAAAAAGCTGCATGCGATTCTTTGTTGGATCGTGCCGATCGTGGTTTAGACACCATCATTGGTGAAGGCGGCGTGAAAGTCAGCGGGGGAGAACGCCAGCGATTGTCTATAGCACGGGCTCTATTGCGCTCTCCTGATCTTCTGATATTCGACGAAGCAACGAGTGCGTTGGACTCCATGACAGAGGAAGAGATTACGCAAACCGTACGGAGTTTATCGCAACGCAAAGAGCAGATTACCATTATGATCGCGCATCGTCTCAGTACCATTATGCATGCGGATCGCATCTATGTGCTGGAGCGCGGTCGCGTTGTTGAACAAGGCACACACCGCGATTTGCTCGATGAAAAAGGGTTGTACTATGCAATGTGGCGTCAGCAGATCGGTGAACGTAAGTCAAGCGATCTCGCACAGCATTCTTTTAACTAAGTGAAATACCTTAAGCCTTGCTAGAGCTATCCGAGAACAACGAAGCTAATCGATTGCGCCAACGATCTACAATCAGGGTTCATTGCGCTTGATACGGAGATGGCGTTGAGAGAGATTCCAATAGCGATAAGGCAAGAGAACATAGTCGTTCGCTTTTTGTGTTGCTGAAACATGATCCCACAAATAACATCGTTGTTTGTTTATCCGGTGAAGTCGATGGGGGCGGTTGGCCTCGAGTGTGCGGAGCTTAATGAAGGCGGCTTTCGTTATGATCGACAGTGGATGATGGTGGACGAAAATGGACGCTTTGTCTCGCAACGAGAGATTCGGGCATTGAGCCTCATGCACTGTCATCTCACCGATCATCATCTGGAGCTTCGTTTTGAAGGGAAGGGTTCTGTAGCCGTATCATTGGATGCTGTCGAAAGTGAACCTGTTCCGGTACAGGTATGGGACGAGAAGTGCTGGGCGGTGGAAGAATCACGTGAAGCACATGATTTTCTCTCGGCATGTTTTGGCGCTTCCTTTCGGCTGGTGCGTATGTCAACACAGCGACCTCGATTGCTCGAGCCTGCCTTCATAAATCACAGCTCGCATAGAGTTCATATGCACTTCGGTGATTCACAACCATTACACTTGTGTTCTCTTGACTCACTGGCGGAACTCAATAGCCGTCTGCAACAGCCGATTCCCGTCAGTCGCTTTCGACCGAATATTGTCGTACAAGGCCTGCCTCCATTTCATGAGGATCGTCTACAAAGCTTCACGTGCCGTGGTACTCGTTTTCGCTTCGCGAAGCAGACAGGACGTTGTGTCATGATCGGTATCGACCAAACGACATCGGCGCAAAACTCTGAGCCTTTGGAGGTCTTGGCATCGTATCGCAAACACGGACACCGCATTGCATTTGGTTGTTACTTTATTCATGACGCCGTTGGCTCATCTCTGCACGTAGGTGACTCGTTGGAAGAGTGTCACTTTGTTGACCTGATTTCTGCATAGAAATCATTCACCATTCGCTCAAATGAAAAAAAGGACTGCTCCCAAAGGGCGCAGTCCTTTTTTACTTTCATGACAAAATTGCTTCGTGTGCCAACTCGAATCGAGATTGTGGCGAATGCTCTCGTCTCAATACTAAGAACATCGATTAAAAACTTCCGACTGAGCACATCACTATAGCCATTGATGACTACTGGGTCGGGCTATCATCATGAGTCTGCACTGAGCTGCTTGTGGCCGCAACTGCTTTATGAGTGTTACGCGATGAAATCTCGTCCATAAGCTTCAGTCCAAGCAGACCGCTCAAGGAACCATTGGATGAATCGCCGGATGCGCCGATGAGTACATCCGGGATGATCTTTATGCCATTGGCACCGATTGACTCGGTGATCTTTAGTCGCGTGAAGTTTTCTCCACCCATGGCTTCCACTTGTAAACGATACGCTTCAGCGCTGGATTTACCGATTGCCAGTGTTTTCTCCGCTTCGGCGTTACCGGTCACGGCGATTTGTTCGGCGTCTGCATTCGCAATAGCGCGGATGCGTTCTGCTTCAGCATTCGCCAACAGCTTTGTCCGCTCGGCTTCGGCTGCTGCAATGACTTTAGTGCGTTCAGACTCAGCGTTTGCAGCGATCTTCACAGATTGTGCTTCACCTCCGGCTTTTTCTACGGAAGCATCGGCAATGCGTTTGGCGATCTGCACGCCTTGATCGGCTTTTACGATTTCTTTTTGAATGTCTGCAACGGCTGTCTCCTTCTCAAGCTTCTGACGTGTTTCCTGTGCCTGACGCTGCGTTTCGAAGGTTACTGTTTGTTCTTGAGCAATCTTTCGATCTGTCAGGGTTTTCATGAGCGATTCCGGTGGCACGATGTCTCCTATGAGTGTATCAACAGCAAAGACATTGTACTGATTGAGCACTTTGGAGATATGTTCTTTAGCAGAGTCCTGACGCGCTTTACGCGAGGTCAAGAATGAAATTACGTCCGCCTCTTGCGCTGAATTCCTAAAGTAGTTTCCGATCGTTGGTTCCAACACCTGGGTTACAAGGTTGGACATATTGCCAAATCGTGCAATAACTTTTGGTGCCTCTATTGAGGGTATATGGATAATCTGCGATACGTCCAGGTTAAAGGGGAAGCCATCTTTTGAACGTACAGTAATCGTGCTCAAGTTCTTGTCAAGTTGGTGTGATTCCGTGCGAGCTGATGCCCAATTCAAAACGAGATTGGTTGTGGGTACGAGCTCGGTTCGTTGAATGTAGGTATTGATCGGATACTTGCCTGGACCGAATGCTTCAGCCCAGACACCTTTGTGTCCGCGGCTGACAATGTTCCCGTGACGAAACTCCGCACCGCTTAAGTCTTCACCCTCTTTACCCACATAACTAATCACCACACCTACGTAACCGATTGGGATCTCCGTCATGGAAATTTGCTCTACTTGGATGAACCATGGATTGAGGTTGTAAGAGCCTGCCAGAATAACCTGCGGTTGCAGACCTTTGTTGCCACCCGCGTTCAAGAAAGCATCGCTGTCCTGGAAGTTGTTATGTCCTTCAATTTGCCGTCCGGCTATCTGTCCTTCTTCAATCGGCTGCCCGTCCATCGTTGTGATGATTCCCACTTTGCTTTCGGCGATGTGCGTCATAGGCGCAATAATCACGTCAAAGAGGTATGTGTTGATGCGATAGGTACCGGTGGCAATAAAGGCTGTTTGACGTCCCTTGCTTCCACCGTTTCGTATAAATGCTTCAGCATCTTGAAAACCATCGCACGGCACTTTACGAGCGAGTACTCTGCCTGTCTCGAGTTCCGCACCATCTTTGGCAACCACAAGACCGATGCGTCCCTCGGGAATCACTGTCAAATCTTGAAGACGTATCTCGTACTGCCAAAACCACATCCAGAAATACACACCCGGTGCCAGAGCACGGGCTTGATATCCGGCTTCGCCATTGACGGCTATGAAGTGTCCTTCAGGTAAGGTTTTGTGCGACCCGAACAGCACAAACTTTTTTGTTACCAAACCAATTTTGTTTTCAGGAATAATCGCGATACCGAAGAGTCGAAAGAATCGTCGATAGAACAAAAGGAAAAGGATGATTGACAGAAGAATAGTGGCTAAAACCAACATATCTGCCTTTGTCATGGAGATAAATCCCATAGTGAAACATCTAAAGCAGAACACCCTGCTTGCGCGCTAATACGAGTGGCAAGACAGGGTGTTTCGATGTGTTCACAATAAATTTGACAGCGCAGTCCGTGCGAGGACTTAGCGATCGGGCTGCGGAGTTAGGCGTAGGTACGGACGAATCTCGTTCCAGCCCTTGGGAAACTTATCCTTCGCCTCTTCATTGCTCAAGCTTGGAACGATGATGCAGTCTTCACCGGGCTGCCAGTTTGCAGGCGTTGCAACGGAATGCTCAGCCGTGAGTTGCAAAGAGTCGATAACCCGCAAGATTTCGTTGAAGTTTCGTCCGGTCGATGATGGATATGTCAGCGTTAGCTTGATTTTCTTATCCGGTCCGATAATAAAGACCGAACGTACCGTCACGCTTGTGCTGGCGTTTGGGTGAATCATGTCGTAAGCTGTCGCAATCTGTCTATACTCATCGGCAATAACCGGAAACTCAACCGTGGTGTTTTGCGTTTCGTTGACGTCTTTCAGCCACGAGATATGCATATGTAAGGTATCAACACTTAGTGCGATAGCCTTAACATTTCGCTTGATAAACTCATCCTTTAGTTTGGCTGTGGCACCCAACTCAGTGGTGCAGACCGGAGTATAGTCAGCCGGGTGAGAGAAAAACACTACCCATGAATCACCGATCCACTCGTGAAAGCGTATATGTCCGGTTGTGGTTTCAGCCTGAAAATCGGGGGCGATGTCGCCCAATCGTAAGCTCATTGGAATCCCGAGAAAAAGGAAGCAAATTAAGTCAATGAGATCTTGTTGTCCAAGCCTTCAGCAGCGCGATTCATAGAAAAGCTAATTCGGACAACGCTATACAGAGCTCGCCTAGACCTCAATTTTTTTAAAAAAGCGAACAATATTTTGTTAAGAGTTACGACTCCGCCTAGCAGAATGTAAGTAGGTGCTTGCATTGTATGGACTTAGAGATAAAGAGCGGATTATCCATTGTGTCTGTCCCGTAAGAGACTGTCTAAGTATCTGCGATAGCACAGTATGAGAAACACCTTTGAGAGCCCGGAGAAATGATCGCTCAAGAGCTTTGCTGAAAGCATGCGTTTATGATCAATCGACAAGCAGATAAAAAACCACGCAACATCATCGTTATCGGAGCCGGATTCTCGGGACTCTCGGCTGCAGCGCATCTGGCTGCCGCCGGTCATTCCGTGACCATTGTTGAGAAACACTCTCAGTCCGGCGGACGTGCACGATGTTTTGAACAGGATGGCTTCAGATTTGACATGGGACCAAGCTGGTACTGGATGCCTGATGTGTTCGAAAAGTTCTTCGAGAAATTCGCACATCGCGTGAGCGACTTTTACCGGCTGCAACGTTTGTCGCCGTCCTACAGAGTGTTTTTTGAAAAGGGTGAAGTGCTGGACATGCCCTCGGACATCAACGAGCTCTTTGCTGTCTTTGAAGGTCTTGAGCCCGGAAGTTCATCTCACTTACGCACCTTTCTTGAAGAAGCTGAATACAAGTACAAGGCAGGCATGCAGGACTTGGTGTACAAGCCCGGTAGGTCTCTTTTTGAGTATGCAGACAAACGAGTAGTTGGCGGACTCTTCAAGCTTCATATGCTCAAGTCCTTTCACTCCTACGTTGCGTCGAAGTTTCGCGACTCCCGGTTGCGTCGATTGCTCGAGTTTCCCGTGCTCTTCTTAGGAGCACATCCGCGCAACATCCCGGCCTTGTACAGCATGATGAACTACGCTGATATGATTTTAGGTACCTGGTATCCGATGGGTGGCATGCATGAGATCGTGAGAGCAATGGAGCAGGTATGCAGAGAGCAAGGTGTCCGCTTTTTACACAATACAACGGTAGAAGGATTCGAGATTGAAGACGGTCGTGTACAGCAAATCAAAAGTTCAGGCGGACTGCTCGACGCCGATGTAGTCGTCGCTTCGGCTGACTATCATCATATCGATCAGCAATTGCTGCCCGCTGCATACCGTAGCTATACGGCGGAATATTGGTCGTCCAGAACCTTAGCGCCTTCAAGCTTCGTGTACTATGTCGGCCTTAAGCGTACGTTGCCGAATCTGCTGCATCACAACTTGTTTTTTGATCGTGATTTTGAACGACATGCCGAGGAGATTTATGAGACGCCTCAGCTTCCATCGAGTCCTTTGTTTTACCTCTGTGTCCCGTCCAAAACAGACCCAAGCGTTGCACCTCAAGGATGTGAAAACCTATTCTTCTTGATTCCTACGGCTCCGGGTGTCATGGATACGGAAGCGGACAGGGAGCTATACTTTCAACAGCTCCTCAAACGCGTAGAAGAACGCTGTGGTGTTAGCATTGCGGAACATGTCGTGTATCGTAGAGATTACGCATGCAGCAACTTTATTGAAGACTACAACTCGTTTAAAGGTAACGCCTATGGTTTGGCAAACACACTACGCCAAACGGCCGTGCTGAAACCCTCAATACAATCCAAGAAACTGAAGAATCTGTATTTCACCGGACAACTAACGGTGCCCGGGCCCGGTGTGCCGCCGTCCTTAGTATCCGGACATGTCGTTGCGCGAGAAATCCAAAAAGATCTAGACTAGAGCTATGGCTACAAAAGAACTCTTCGATGACATTTCGTTACATACGAGTCGCATAACAACGTTGCGCTACAGCACGTCCTTCTCGTTGGGTATTCGTTTTCTCGACAAAAAATTCCGTGAGCCAATATTCAATATTTATGGCTTTGTGCGTTTTGCAGATGAGATCGTGGATACCTTTCATGACTACGACAAAGAAGACCTCTTGCGTTGCTTTATAGCGGACACAGCCAAAGCGCTGGATCAACGCATTAGTCTCAATCCCATTCTCAACTCCTTTCAAAAAACAGTGCATGAGTACGCTATTCCGCACGAGCTGATTGACACCTTCCTTCAGAGTATGGAGATGGACCTACATCCCATTGAATACTCTCCTGATGACTACAAGCGTTATATCCTTGGCTCGGCGGAAGTAGTAGGTTTGATGTGCCTGAAAGTCTTTTGCAACAACAATGAAGAACTCTTCAATGAGTTGCGCAGCTATGCCATGAGCCTGGGATCGGCTTTCCAGAAGATAAACTTCCTGCGAGACCTGCGTGAAGATGCAGTGGAACTCGACCGTGTGTACTTTCCGGGTCTTGATGTGAAGCGCTTTGATGAACGGACTAAAGGCGATATCGAGCACGACATCGCGTCGGACTTTTCGCTTGCCTTCAAGGGAGTTAAACGATTGCCCAAAGAGTCTCGCTTCGGTGTTTATTTAGCCTATCGATACTACTTCGAGCTTTTTCGCCGTATTCGCCGAATTCCGGCATCACGAATTCTTAAAGAGCGAATCCGCATATCCGATTGGCAAAAAATGCGTATTCTGCTTGTATGCCTCGTTCGACATCACCTAAACCTCCTATGAAGACTCTGCTTGCGTGGTTGCCTGGCTTCTTGCTGGCTATCCTGCTCATGGACCTTCATGCACAATCCGCTTTGCCGGCATTGACCAGCATTCGGCAGCAATTCTACAAAGCATCCGAAAGTGAAGATGATGCGGATGCGCTGTTCGAGCTCGCTCAACAGTTCAATGAGCAGAATCCGGTCTATTACGGTTACCGCGCAATGGCTGACATGTTGCAAGCCAAGTACAGCTATAATCCTTTTTCTAAGCTGAAGTATTTCAACAAAGGAAAAGAGCGACTGCAGCAAGCCATTAGTCTGGCCCCCGAGAATGTCGAATTGCGTTTCCTGCGCTTTGCCGTTCAAGCAAAGGCACCCTCTCTCCTGGGCTACAAGGATCAGGTAGGAGAAGACAAATCCATATTGCTTTCATTTGTCGAGCGAAACCGCAAGCAGGCTGAAGACCCGGATTTGGTTGCACGCATTGTAAAGTTTCTGCGGGAGTGCGAGCTTTGTACGGCAGAAGAGCGGGCCCGGCTCTCTACTATGTAGTAAACCGGAGTCCATGAAGCCGGCGGAGCGCGCAGCGCTCCGGCTAAAGAAAAAAAAGTTTGAAGATGTCTAGGTATCATTCCCTGGCACCGGTGTTGCACTCCATTATGCGATGCAATGCATGTAGGGAACAAAGGTCTACACGGAGACAATGAGAAGTATGGAGACAAGGGAAGCTTCAGGTGCGCATGCCGACTATTACGAGCTGCACACCAAACAATTGCTGCGAATCGGTATCGACGAGGCGTGGGAGTTTTTCAGTTCTCCTATGAATTTATCTACCATCACTCCTCCACACATGAATTTCCGGATACTATCCGGATTCGAGGAAGGGATAACGAGAGAGGGTATGCTCATTGCCTACAAAGTCAGTCCGGTTCTTGGAATACCCCTGACATGGGTCACCAAAATCATCAATGTCGACGCGCCGCATTCGTTTACGGATACGCAGCTCAAAGGACCCTACGCCGAATGGATACACACGCATCGCTTTCGTGCTGTGTCAGGAGGAGTGGAAATGATCGATGAGCTCAAGTATCGAATGCCTCTCGGTCTTCTGGGAAAGCTCGTCCACGCTCTGTTCGTACGACGACAGATCGAGGATATATTTGCATATCGCTACAAAGCACTGGACCAACGATTCAACAAGGCATGATCATTCTGTCAAACACCCTTTTTACGCTTCTGGCGTTTGCCTGCATGGAAGGTGTAGCGTGGCTTGCACATCGTTTTCTCATGCATGGTCCACTGTGGTTCTTACACGAAGACCACCATACAAAAGGTGAGCAGCGATTTTTTGAACGGAACGACACCTTCTTTGTACTTTTTGCAACCCCGGCTATCATCCTGATGATTGTTGGTTTGAATGCCGGAATGAGCTTAGCGTACTTTTGGATTGGTGTTGGCATTACGTTGTACGGAATGGCGTACTTCTTAATACACGACGTGTTTATTCATCAGCGATTTCGATGGCTTCGCAATGCAAACTCTTCATACTTCCGTGCTATACGTCGCGCGCACAAAATGCACCACAAGCATTTGACAAAGGAAGACGGAGAGTGTTTTGGAATGCTGTGGGTTCCGCTGAAGTATTATCGCGATGCCGCGACTCATGTGTTGAATGACTGCATTACTTCGCTCCCTCCGCAATCCTAGAATGGGTCAGGCCACATATCTTTTTATCGACCTTGCTTCGCTTGCAGTTCCTTTGTTGGCGAGTTTTCATCCGCGGTTGAGATTTCACGATCGCTGGTTTGCCTTTTGGCCTGCTTGCATTCTGACGGCGGTATTATTCGTTGCATGGGATTCGGTCTTTACACAGTGGGGCATTTGGTCGTTCTCCGATCGCTATACTCTTGGCCTTCGCTACTTTTCACTTCCGCTTGAAGAGCTGCTGTTCTTCGTGTGCATTCCCTACGCATCGATGTTTACCTATCATTGTCTGAATGTACTGGGTCTGCGTAGTCCATCTGTATTGACCGCTCGAACAATTGCTTTGTTGGGATCTCTAGCGCTCGTTCTGTTTGCGGTCGTATTTCCGGAGCGACTCTACACATCCATTACCTTTGCACTTGCAGGTGTCTTTTTATACGTCCTCGCACGCAGCTCCGCTGCGTGGCTTGGACCATTTCTTCGAGCCTACCTTGTGGTGCTCATTCCTTTCTTTATTGTCAATGGTCTGTTAACCGGATCGATGCTTGACGAAGCCGTTGTGCGTTACAATGATGCGCATACGCTTGGGATTCGCCTGGGAACGATACCCATTGAAGATGTTGTTTACGGCATGTTGATGTTGTTGATGAATACAGCGATTTATGAATACCTTGTTGCGCGACGTCTTCGCACGGAACATCAAGAGCGGACGCACCAAGCCTAGAGTACTTGTCTTTGCTTTCGACTTCCTTTCGCACTATCTGCGATGTCTGCAGCTGGCTGAACGTTGCCACGGAGAAGTCGAGTTCATTTTTGGTCACTCACGACGATACGAGCGATGGCTGACGGAAGCGGCCGTACCAACATTTGCGTTTGACGATACCGACGCAGAGCTGATTCTCGAGTATAGCACGCGTTTTGACTTCAGCTGGATGAACGAACCGGAGCTCGAGCGGGTCTTCAAACAGCAGATTGAGATCATCGAACGCTATCAGCCGGATGTTGTATTGGGCGATGCTTCCATGACACTGAATATGGCAGCAGAGTACTGCGGTGTTCCGTGTGTGAAGCTCGTCAATGGCTACATGAGCAAGTACTATGCACAGCATCGTCCTCTCCCTCGCATTCACCCGCTCCATTCGCTGTTTCAGTATTTGCCTGCCCGCATACAGCAGGCTGCAACATGGATAGGTGAACGCGCCGTGATGTGGTGGACCCATCGTGCATTTGCCCGCTTACGTAAAACCTATTCTCTTAAGCGAAAGTATTCGTTTCTCGATGAGTTGGAGGGACAAACCACGTTGATTTGTGATTTGCCCGAGCTGTTTCCTCAGAAGGATCTGCCGTCGTCTGTGCACCCGGTTGGTCCTTTGTTCTATCATAAGGTCGACGCCGATCCGCTTCAACGGGCGGAGGCTCAAGGACTATTGTCGCCGACGAAGAAGAACATCCTTGTGAGTTTGGGCAGTACCGGAGACATTGAGCATTTTCAATGGCTCTGTGATCAACGCTTTTCTGATTTCCGTGTTATTGTTAGCGGACGGAACGCTGAGCAACTCAAAGCACCGCATTGTGTGGCGAGGTCTTTTATTAATCACAATGTATTGTTGGCTGAAGTTGACTTAATGGTATGCCACGGCGGAAACGGAACCATCTACCAAGCGTTATCCTATGGTGTACCCGTCTTAGCCTGTACGAACTTTTTTGAACAAGAATACAACATGCAAAGGGTGACAGCGCTCGGCTTGGGTGAAGACGTTGCCGGAATCGAATCGCGAGATCTGTTGGAGCAAAAGGTGCGACATTGGATAGCCCTGAAAATGAGTCCACAGCATCGTCGCATACAAGCAAGCATTCATGATTGGCTTCAACGCTTTGGCGAAAGACCGATGGTATAGAAGCACGAGTCAAGCCTGGTCACTGCCATCTAGGACAAGAGTGAAAGAAGTGAACGCTTTGTGATGTCTATGAAGCGATACTGTTGTGGAGTCTACCGGCACTTGAAACGAGGGATGCGATCGACGATGCGAGCAGGTGCAGTTTAAGCGTTAGCGATAAACGTCGTGCTGCCACACTCAGTGCGAGAATATACACGAAAACAAAACAGCCGCTCTGTGAACCACAGGCGGCTGTTCTCGTTGGTGTTGTTGGAAAGGTGGTTGACGACTCGCGGTTGCAGACTTAGTCTTCGTGTCCGCCACTGCGATATTTGCAGCACTTCGGGAGTTTATTGTACGTTTCATCACTTGCTGTCATCCCTTCGGTATCATAGCCTTGGGCAACAATCATCTCTTTGATTTTCTGGATGCTGATTTGTGCAGCATCATAGGTCACAATAAAGAGCTTCGTGTGCTTGTTCCATGCGGCGCTTTCGATACCTTTGGTATTCTTGAAGGGTGCTTCAATTTTCTTCTTACAACTGGTGCAGTTTCCTGAAACGTGGAGTGTGTCGGTTGTCAAAGGAGTTTCTGCCAGAGCGGTGGCGCTGAGTAAAATGCCCAGCACAAGGAGCAGAGTTTTCATAGGGTACTACAGTGAACGTGATAAAGAAACAAGTGGTTTTCGGGAAGCCACTTTTACACAGGCAAAATTATCCTTCGTTGAATGCCTATGAGTACATGATTTTTGCACAGGAGTGTAAAATTCAGTTTGCAGCACAGACTGCAGCACAGACTGCAACACAGACTGCAGAACAGTCTACATAGAATCAAGAAGTTAACAAAGCGTTTTCCGTCGGTATTGAATCCTCGATGCCTTTGTGATACAAGAGCGTTGCATTAAGAAACGATTCTTGGTCGAGAGGAGATCTAGGGCTCTACGCGGGCTTCAAACGTCGATGTTTAGTAACAGCTCATACCAAGAAATCATGGCCTCAATTTTTGCGCAGAAATTTCACGAAGTCTTTACGCAGCTTGCCAGTGCCGAACGCGCACAAGGAGCAGCAGCCTACATGAAACACCACTTTGAGTTCTATGGGGTGGCAACTCCGGAGCGACGGCTGGCTGTGCGCGAAATCATTGCCGATAACGGACTTCCAACCGCCGCATCGCTCAGCGGCGTGGTCAAGGAACTGTGGAAGATGCCGCATCGAGAAATGCAGTATGGCGCTATTGATTTAATGGAGCGCAGTAGAAAGACCATGAAAGAGTCCGACATCGATTTGTACGAGTATTGTATTACGCACAAGTCATGGTGGGACAGTGTCGACGCGATAGCATCGCATTTGGTTGGCGATTACTTTAAGAAGTTCCCGCAACACACCGATGAACGCGTGTCGGAGTGGATTGTGAGTGACAATATGTGGCTCAATAGAACAGCTATAATTTTTCAGATCGGATATAAGCAAAAAACCGATACGAAGCTTCTTGAAAGAGCGATCATTCCGCACCTACAGTCAAAAGAGTTCTTCCTCCAAAAAGCTATTGGCTGGGCCCTGCGCAGCTATTCCTATGTGAACCCGGATTATGTGCGGGAGACTGTAGAGAGATTGGAACTGAAGCCACTCAGTGTTCGTGAAGCAATGAAAGCCATTCTCAGAGACGGACTGTAAGCTACGTTTTCGTTTGAGCTAGGTTGTCCCAAGTTGCGGGACCTCCTCCGGCCGGCTCTCGACTCTGTGTCAAGCCTCTACTTGATGGTTGGTCGGCAATAGCTCTCCAATATGTTGACATAGAATACAACGCATTCCAAAAGCAGTGACAGAGCGTTGATGTTTGTTCAAGCTCAAACTCATACTCAAACTCAAGCTCAAACTCAGACTCAAACTGAGTTTCAGATTCAAACTGTGACACAGGCTTCGTTACCAAGCTTGATAGCTTCTGCAGAGTGCATACAACCTGAGCTCACGTTTCCTTGAAAGATTAGTGCTGACTTTGCAGACTAAGATCGATGCAGCGATTGTAGAGTCTGCTTTCCGGAAAGGTATTTGAGTACGGAGCCGAGCTTGGATTATTGACGCGAGGCTTTGCGCCCATAATGCCTTGAGCTGAGAGAAGCTTTAGTGCGTTTGGGCCTTGGCTGTAATCTGCATAGTCCCATGTACTCACTCGTGAGGCAAGAGCTTTCATGATTGTAGCCTGTTGGGTGCGCGAGGAATCCAGGAGTGAGTGGTCGACACATAAGAGCTGGGTGTGTACCGTTATGGTATCGTTGATGCCTTCTTCACGTTTACGAGCAAGACTCAGAAGTTCGGTCGGGACGCGCAAGGCAGAGGAGGAGGCGCCGCCTCGACGTCCGTCTACAAGCATCAGACAACTAATGGAGTCATTCCGCAACTGAATTGAAGACTCTTGGAGGTCTGCCGTGAGTTTGAAGGGAACATTGCCGTTGCCATTAAAACTCTTAAGGATGTTTCCGCGCTGGGATAACTGAATATCCCAACGGTCGACGGCTTCGCCACCTCGAGTAAGCGGACGGAGGCGGATGTACCGAGGAAATATACTGTGGGTAGTATCGCGATACTGCAAGGGAGCCAGAATCAACGAAGAAGCATGGAGCTCAACGCGCCGGTTTTGATCTGCGCGTGCTTTGGGGTCGGACTCCGTGAACAATGTTTCAGCTGTCGTGACTTCGGTACGAATGCGTAGACGGTCGATACCCCAGATGCGTTGGAAGTAGCGGGAGACATTGTCCGCGCGACGTTTGGCGAGTTCTGCTGAGCGTGCTTCTGTGTTGTCGATTGTAGCACGAATCACTATGGAGTCTGAACTATGTTGTCGCAAGCGTTTACCGACTATCGGCAAAATGCTGTAGTATGATGCCAAAGCGGTTGAACGCACGGCTTGTTGAACTTCGAAGCTGTCGATAGAGTGCTCAGTTAGACTTGCGTAGCGCGCCGGAAGCGCATCACTGCCGGACTCGAAAAAGATAAAGGGCGCTAAACTTTGTACGTCAATATGCTCCGATTCCTCGATGCGAATACTTTGGCCGAAAAGTTCGCGTTGTCCATCGAAAGGAATGGCGCTGAGCTCAGCGACCAATGGTGTGTTGTCCACCGGGTTGCTAAACGATGCATCCGGTCTCGGCGATTGGAATGCAATACCCGCGCCTAAGCGAATCGTGTGCACGCGCCATTGTTCGCTTGAAGTAATTGTGTTGAGCTCAAAACCCAACGCCAATTCCGGAATAAGGAGAATGGAGGCGTCGCGGTTCATGGGCAATTCCCAGCGCAGACCACCAACGGCAGAAGCAAGGATGGGTTGGAGTGCAAAGATGCGTCCGACTTCTTCATTGCGTATGCGTCGACCATTTTCAAAGGTTCCCACTTCCGGTTGAATGAGCTCTTCTTTCTGGGATATCTCACCTTTGAGAGAAAAGTCGAAGCGAAGTCCCAAGTACACTCCAACTGCTTGCGTCAATTTGAAGTGAACATCCGGCTCAAGACTGATTCCTTTAATGTTTGAGCTGACACTGTGTTGAATTCGGGCAGCGGTAATCTTGTTGTTGACGATGGTGGTTGAGGTTTCCACCGAGCTTAGGTCGCCGGAGAGGTCCGACAATGATGCTCGCAGAATGTGACTGACACGACTGCTCAGTGGAATTTCGGCAAAGATTCCCACGATTGGTGCGATGCCGGATCCTGAGCTGTACTGAGGACAACAAGAAGGGAAGCCTGCAAGAGCACCGAAACTTGCTGCGTGAATGTTGGCGCTTCCAAGGAATTGTGCACCGAAGCGAAATCGCTTGTTCGAATCGGCTTCCTGCGCCTCAGCGCTCAAGCTTCCGAGGCAGACCGCACAGACAATGATGGCAGCACAGGATGCCGCGTACCTTAGCAGAAAGCTCACCGTACGACCCCCACTAGTGTGCTGATGCGTCCGGTCGGAGTCGCTAACACCGCATAATAATCTCCTGCTACAATATCGTGCAGATCAACCACGCACCGGTATTCTCCGCTATCAAGCTCCTGGTTAAAAATCTCACGAACCTGACGTCCGAACATGTCGATCAAGTGCATAGAGTGCATACCTTTTTCGCGTAGACTAAAATGGATCTCCGCTTGATCGTGCGCGGGATTTGGTTGAATGGTTCGGAAGAGTAGAGAGTCTTCCACGACGAACTGACGCAAACCACCGGCTCGGCAGACATTAGTGAGAAAAACGCGACCTGATAATACCGTTGTCTTGTAGGGGCACTCATCTTGCCAACTTAGACTGTCGAGTTGAATGATAGTTTGGTCAACGCGACCCATCGCAGCTTCGAAGTGCAAGGTTATGAGGGTGTCGCCTCGTTCGAAGCCAATGGCGTCCAGACTCAGGTAGCGTTGAGTTCCGTTTACGGTACCCAAAGGAGTAGGAGCTACAGGAAGGAGAATACTATTGTCAAAGTGGACGTTGATGCGGTACGGGCGCTTCATTTGACGATAGGCATACGGTGCCGGTGAATAGCGAATCGGCACGTCAACTTTGGAACCGATGGCTACCAGTACGCTATCGGGCACGATGATGCCGTAATGGGGCTCCGGCGCTGCACACATGCCCTTGCCAAAGAGCACGGTCTCATAATCGCCGTCGTTGGTGTGTATGATGACTCGCGAACAAAAACGAATGACCTGCGTGCAGAAATACTGGAAGCGAATCGTCTTACACGGATTGTCTGTACTCAAGGTGCCGCCTAGTTCTTGAGCAGGAAGGTGAAAGTGATCGACGTCCGGAAAATCCTGTGTCGCACTGTTGATGCGAACGACATTCACATTGACAATACACGCTGCGCGATCCACTAATGTGTCAAGCGTGATACCGATAGGAACCGCGCCAACATTGATGTAGTCCGGAGTGCCAAGAGCGCTTACCCGTGCATCGGCAACAACCGGCACGCGAATCACACCATGATTGGAAAATACACTAAGTGTATCACGGAAAGTGCCTTGTGCTTGTGGACGAATCCTGACTTCTAGTTCTGTGCAGTCTCCCGGAGCCAGTTGCCGTTTGGAGATCGAAGCGAAGTCCATGAGCTCGTTGTCTGCCAAGACACTATCAATGCGAAGCAAGGTAGTAGAGGTGTTGCATAGAGCACGAGAAGAGATGGCGTTTGAAACACGGCCTACTCTCACCGTACCGCAATTGATTGTATCACCTTGCAGGTCGGACCGCAGGATGCTAAAGATACCGGAGTAGTGAAAGAGGCTTTGATCTCGTGTGGCTGCGCGCAACACACATCGAGAAGAGACGACATCCGGTACACGCCACAGGTGGCGAAGTCCCGTTGCGTTTTGCGATACATTGTTCCAGTGGTCACCACCATCACTGCTGAACTCTATAACAATAGAGTCGGTAGGAGGCAGTCCGATCCACTGAATAAGCTGTCGCGATCCTCCGTACACACGCTCGTTGTTGACAAAGCTCTCAAACAACGGACTAAATGCAGGGTTGCTAAGTGTATTGGCGACGACATAACAATCTACCGTGTCGCAGGCATCGTTGATGACCTCTATGTGCGTGTATCGTCGATATTCGTCCGGTGCATTGTAGCGAACGTTAATGCGGAAGCTAAAGTTCCTTGGGATGCGTACACCCGTGGCGCTTGTTGTTATTTCAAACTCAGGATTGTCGCTGCTAATGCGGTGAATGCTGATCGGAGCGCCAAGAGCGCTTAACAAGAATGAGGTATCCTTGCTCGTACCACTTGGCACGTTTCCCATTTCGATGACCTGTGGATCCAATCTCAGGTGACGCCGCAATGTATCGTTTAGACTATAGGGCATCTCCGCCAGGATACCAATGGTTCGGATATCAAAACGTGCCAGACGTTGACCCGTGCAGATCGTCGTGTCGGTTGTCCAATCGATGCGGCATGGAAGTGCTCCGGCTGCAATCTGGGCTAGCGCTGCAAAACTCACGACGACTCGCTCCTCAGGACAATTGTCAACAACGAGTCCACCACTTCGTTGCGCGACTCGACGTAGAGTGGAGTCGGCTGTGCATCCAATGCACAGCACATATAGACTCGACGAGGTTGCGCGGCAGAGGGCGATTAGGCTATCGGATTGAACAGAGCTGTTGGCAGTGCACACCAAGAGGATGACGTGCGACATCGCAGCGGTACGCACAATGGAGATGGCTCCGCAGAGCGAGTCACTCAAAGCACGTTGAACATTATTGCCTGCAAGAGGAAGAAGACGTCCGGAGGCAACATCAATAGTGTCGCGTCGTGTGCTAAAATCGCGCAATAGATACGGTCGGTAACCATACTCAACGAGCGCTAACTCCGAAGTAGCGCCGGAGTATCGCATCCACGCTTTGATACCTTGTCGATAGAGGGGGAGCAGACGAGTTTTACTTCCATCCAAAAGCATGACGGCAGACATTTCCTTCGCCTGAGGCTGCGGCTCGCAGCTGATTTGGCCAAGTGTCTGACGTGTCAGATTGTCAAAGACAAGTCGATCCCGGGTTGGATGGAGCGACACCAATGATCCACTGCTATCGCAAGCGTACACACGCGCTCTCAGCTGCGGATACGTCAGCTGACTAATGTCTTGCACGATGACCTGTTGCGCAGAAAGAGGACTGAGCGCGAGGCAGCAAAACAACAAAATTCGCAGGGTGGAGCTCATGGTTGTGGTGCCGGCTTTATGCGACAAAATACGAATTTCGAGTCCCACGGATCGGCAGGCTTCGTTCATTAACGTTAGGTGCCAAAGGTAGGGTTGGGCGCCTTTACAGGAGGTGATTCACCCGGTCAACGCCTCCGGTACCCCCGCACGACGTCTGCCTGACGTATCTTTGCAGTCCTAGTATTCCTACAGCACCTGTAGTATACCGGCAGAGCTTTTAGGCGCTGCGCAGCGAAGCTGCGCCGCGCTAGCAAATAAGACTTCTCTCCGAAGCAGCTTCTAGAGCCCAAGGACGACGAGCTACGGCAGCATTTGGGAAGAACCATCAGATTGATAAAGGTCGCAGAGCATGAAAAAGTACTTATTGACATCAGCCTTACCCTATGCGAACGGGTATCTTCATTTAGGACATATCGCCGGAGCGTATTTGCCGGCAGACATGGTGGCTCGTTTTCTTCGTTTGAGTGGAGAGCGTGTTTTGTACGTGTGCGGTTCCGATGAGCACGGTGTTGCCATAACCATCGCAGCAGAGAAGAAGGGCGTAAGTCCGCAGGAGATCATCGATCATTATCATAGCGCCAACCACGAGGCATTTCAGGCTTTTAGTTGGTCTTTCGATACCTATGGTCGAACATCCGATGCGCGGCATCGCGAGGTTTCGCAAGACTGGTTTTTAGACTTCTACAACAAGGGCATTCTGCGTGAGAAGGAGGAGGATCAATTTTTTGATGAGCAGACGCAGATGTTCTTACCGGATCGCTATGTGGAAGGCACATGTCCGAACTGTGGTTCTGACCGTGCACGAGGCGACCAATGTGACAATTGCGGCGCGTATTACAATCAACTGGAGCTGAAAAATCCGCGCTCGTTGGTTAGCGGAAAAACGCCGGTTGTCAAAAAGGCAACGCACTGGTACTATCCTCTCGGAGATTTTCAAGAACGGCTTGAGCACTACATTGAGTCCCACAATGAGGATTGGAAAGACAACGTACTGCAGCAGTCTCGATCCTGGTTAAAGCAAGGTTTGGGCGATCGCGCCATTACACGCGATCTGAACTGGGGTGTACCTGTACCTTTGGAACAAGCCAAAGGAAAAGTGCTGTACGTATGGTTTGATGCTGTTCTCGGCTACATCTCTGCCACACAGGTGTGGGCCGCTGCTCAAGGTCAGCCCGAAGCATGGAAAGAGTGGTGGCTGAGCGATACTGCCACAGGCAGCGGCGCGGCAAATTCAGACAGCACGGAATACATTGCCTTTATCGGAAAAGACAATATTGTCTTTCATACGCTCATGTTTCCATCAATGTTGATGGCAAGGGGCGGCTACGTGGTACCGAGCAACGTGCCGGCAAACGAGTTCTTGAACTTGCAAGGACAGAAGTTTTCCAAGTCGAGAAATTGGAGCGTTGACCTTCGTGATGCAATGCACAAGCTGCCTTTGGCAACTCAACGTGATGCTTTGCGCTATACTCTCGCCATGAATTTTCCGGAAACGCGGGACAGTGATTTTTCGTGGCAAGATTATCAGGTTCGCACCAACAACGAACTGGCAGCGATCCTCGGAAACTTCGTCAATCGAAGCGTCCAGTTCATGAAGGCCAACTTTGAATCAACGGTGCCTCTGTTGCCGGAACGCTATGCCAAGCTGAACGAAGCATGGGATCTTCTGCTCGCCGATTTTCGTCGTGACACATCGCTTGGCATGAGTGAAGCCCTCGAGCGTTATGGCGCGAATCATGTGCGTTATTTCAACGAACAGGACCTGAGCTTCCTGGCAGCACTTCACTATGGTGCATTGACGGTGGCCTCCCACTATCGCAGTTACCGCCTGCGAGATGCCTTGAGCGAGAGTATGAATATTGCACGCGCGGCAAACAAATATTTCAATGACTCTGAGCCATGGAAAAGCGTGAAGACGGATCGCGATGCCTGTGCAAAGACCTTGTATATCTGTTCGCAATCGCTGCGCTCACTCGCTTTTGTGTTCGCTCCCATCATGCCCAATGTCTCGCACATGATACAACAACTTCTTGGGCTACAGCAGAGCTACGCCGGAGAAGCACTGAATGGTCGTGCTTCGGAAAACTATTGGTCGACTATCGCCGAGGCGCGTGTGTCAGGCGGACAGCCGTTGGGAGAAGCCCATATTCTGTTTGCGAAGGTTGAAGACGAGTTTATTGCTGCATTGCAAGCAACGCTGGGAGTGCCGGAGGGTGGTGGGGCTGTCACAACGCAGTCGGGCACATCGTCCGGCGGGGCATCTTCGGCTACCGAAGCAAAGGCTGCGATGGGGTCGTCACTAAGTGCCGACAACCTTATAGGCATAGACGACTTTAAAAAAGTACAGTTACGAACCGCAACCATACTCGAAGCCGAGCGCGTTCCGAAGTCTGACAAGCTCATCAAGCTGCAAGTGGATACCGGTGCGGATCGCCGACAAATTCTTGCCGGCATCGGGAAGTTCTACGAACCTGAGCAGTTGATTGGCAAGACCGTTGTTGTTGTTGTAAACCTCAAGCCTGCGAAGCTTATGGGGCATGAGTCGCAAGGCATGCTCTTGGCAGCCAATAGTGAGAGCGGATTGTCGTTGATAAGTCCTATTGACCGAAGTCCCAACGGCGCAGAGGTTCGCTAATCGCAGACACCGTTGAGGAGTCTATGGCTTGAAGTGCGATAGCAGCTTTTCTCTATTGTTAAGCGCCAAGGTCGTGCTAGTTTAGCGGAAGAATTACGATTTAAATCCGCGTGGCTCGACGAAGAGTCAGTACATGAATTTCAAAGAATGAGTCGAGAGTTTACATATCGCAGAGAGTTCTACTGGAAAGTCATCTCCCTTTATGCCGTTGCGCTTATTGGATATGCTCTTGTGCGCGGACTAAAAGAAGGATTAAGTAGCGGTCGCATGGAAATCGTGATAAACGACCCTTTGCTGTTGCTGCTCTTTGCCTTTGTTGTATTCTCTGCGCTAGGTTTATGTCTGAGTTGGTTTATGGGACGTAGTCTCATCATTTCGCAGGATGGAATTACACTGCGTAATCGCTTTCGGGAGCGCTTTATCCCGCTCTCAGATATTGACCGCATTCGCATTGGTCGAGAAAAAGTCATTAAGGTCCGTGGCGCGTTTAAGGTCGTGAAGATTCGTTTGAAGAGCAGACGCCGCCTACTTCGCATACGGAGTAGTTCCTTTCATCAGGAGTTGGAATTGGTCGACATGCTGAAGGACATTCAGCGTCGCGTGCAGTCGCACTCCACTGCTCATTCGAAAGCGTCGGCTTCTTGAGTTTGGTGCTGTATGATCCGGCAGCGTCAGCTTGTTGGAGGAGTACATGCCGATATCGGTCGTTCCGAGTAGTCATATCCTCGCAATACAGCACATGAAGTGAAGTGAGCTGTCAACTGATGTTGAGAGTCCTGTACTGTTCACTGTAGCAATCGAGCAACCATTGCATTATTCATCATAAACAATAGGAGTTGTTATGCCTCAGGTTAAGTCATACACCAACGGAGTTTTCTGTTGGTGCGAAGCGTCCACTACAGATCAGCCGGCAGCGAAGGAGTTTTATTCGAAGGTCTTTGGATGGTCGGTCATGGACACGCCTTATGGTCCTGACGCGTACTACACTACTTTCATGAAAAATCAGGATGCAGTGGCCGGTATGTCGACCTTAGATGCCGCTCAGCGAGAGAACGGCGTGCCATCTCACTGGAACCTGTATATCAATGTTGATTCGGTTGACGCATCAACAGCCAAAGCGGCGGAACTGGGGGCCCAAATACTCGCACCCGGCTTTGACGTTATGGAGGTGGGTCGTATGTCGATTATCCAGGACCCCTGCGGTGCTGTAGTATGCCTATGGCAAAAAGGAAATCACATTGGCGCTACGGTGACAGACGAACATGCCGCATTCTGCTGGTATGAGCTTGCAGTAAAAGATACCGCCAAAGCTAAAGATTTTTATGGTGCTCTTTTTGGATGGCAGGCTTCGGATTCGCCGGAATACACCGAGTTTTCGCTTGGTGCTGAACGCATCGGTGGAATGATGTCCATACCGGATGTGCCTCCTAATTGGATGCCCTACGTTATGGTCGACAATTGCGATGCCTCGGCTGAAGCAGCCGTTCAGGCCGGAGGAATGATTCTTATTGGTCCCGGTCAAGCCGGAGAGCATGGTCGTTTCTGCATTCTCCTGGACCCCCAAGGCGCAGCCTTCGGTATCTATCAACGCCTGGGCTAGTGTGCGAGCGATAGCCAAAACCAATGCGATTATAGTTCGAGGCTAACTCGAACACGCTACTTCATCGCGTCGCTATCCGGATGCCATCAAGGCACAGCGCAGAATTTAAATCAGCCACTCCACGATGCAGTTCTATCTATCATTCATTTTCCGAAATCTCGTTGCAAAGCCCAAGAGGTCCTTGGGCTTTGTTGCTTGCGGCGTAAGCCCTAAGTCCTATTTTTGAACCGACCGACGGGTCGGTCGTTTTAGTAGGAAGGAGAGGACGGAGCAATCTGTCTAAGGTGGCACATGGCCAAGCGTAAGGAAAACACGGAGTTAAAGCAGACGAAACGAGAATTGTTGATTGCTTCCGCGGTGCGGGTGTTTTCACAAAAGGGTTTCCATGCAGCAAAGATGCAAGACATCGCAACTGCAGCGGACGCCGGAAAGGGCACATTATACGAGTACTTCGCAACGAAAGACGAGTTGTTTCTTGCGGTGTATAGAGGGTGGATGGACGAGTATGAGGCGGCGATGGAAACTGCGGGACGTTCTACGATGAATCCCGTCGCGACAGCAGACGCACTCATTGAAACGACTATCGACTTCTACGAACGCCACGCGGAGCACGCGTCGTTGTTGCTCGAGTTCTGGGCGCATGCTTTGCGCTCAGAAGATCCGCAATTCATCGAACGCATACGCGAGATGAAAAAGAAGCTGGCGGAAATCGGGGCAAAGCTGACCAAGCAGTTGATTGCTTTACAGGCATTCAACGAGGTGGAGGTTCAATCCTTTGCGCGGCTCGAACTGGGAATCAGTGATGGTATCTTTCTGCAATGGGTTCTGGATGGCAAGCAGTACTCGCTACGTGACGCCTACAAGTTTCGGCAATCGGTTATTGGCTCCGGCTTGATGAGTACATCATTGCGTCGGCTTCTCTCCTCCAAAACCAAGAAACGACTGAGCGAAGGTTTTCTCGCTCGCAAACGAAGCACTACCTAAGGCACGTTTGCGCCTGCATGCGCACACTCGTTCGCAGGAAAGCTGAGAATGCTATTCACAGTTTTTTTGGAGGAGTCATGGCAGTCAAGAGTACAATCACCTGCGACATGGAAGGTGTTATCGACACATTCAACGCAGGAGCAGAAGAGATATTCGGATACAGCAAAGAGGAGGTTGTTGGGAAGAAGCGAGTTTCGTTGTTCTCACCCGGTTTGGTTGTCTTGCAAAACGTTGAAGGCTGGCTAGCCTCAGCAGTACGCGACGGAGAGTTTGTTACCGATACGGAGTTTGTTCGTAAAGATGGCTCTACCTTTCCTGCTCGTGTCCGTATTAGCCCAACCTTTCGAGATGGAAAGCAAATAGGTTTCTGCGGCGTAACCGAGCTGCTGCAACAACCTGTTCAGGTCCCGATTCAACTGTCAACACGCATTATCTCGTGGCTCGTTATCACCCGCGCACCCTTCCTTAGTGCATCACTCCTTCCTGCATTTCTTGGAATGTTTTACGGCTTCGGTGTCGGATCATCCGGTGCAAGTGGTCTGCAAATAGCTCTGGCTATCCTGGGCGTTGCACTTCTTCACTTGGCAGCGAATGTCTTTAATGATTATTTCGATGTTAAGAGCGGCACGGACGAAGCAAATAGCGGTTACTTTTTGAAGTATAGCGGCGGAAGTCGCGCCATAGAGTTACGTTTGATCACCCTTCAAGGCACCTTCCGTTTGGCTAGTATTCTCTTGCTAATCGCAACAGCAATAGGTGTGTATCTCTCGATGAGCATTGGCAACGGGATCTTGTTGTTTGGAGCATTGGGAGCTCTCTCGGGTTTCTTCTATACTGCACCGCCTTTGCGTTTGGTTGCACGTCGTGGCATGGGAGAATTGTTTATCGGTTTAACTTTTGGTCCGCTCATCACCGCAGGTATGTGCTATGTCGTATCCGGTGTCATTACTCCAATGGCCTATTTGATCGGAATCCCGGTTGGACTTCTGACAGCAAATATTCTCTTGATCAATCAGGTGCCTGACGCTGACAGTGATGCAACCACGGGGAAGAATCACCTAGTAGTAACCTTTGGCAAACAAGCTACTCCGACAATCTATGCTGCAATTATGTTGGGTGCCGCACTTATGAGTGGTGCATTGGCGTTTATGACCCAGAAGATGTTGCTCTTGGTACCGGCAGTGGTCGCTGCAGGATTTGGATTGATGATTGTGAACCACATGCGACAAAACATTCTCTCGCGTAGCTTGGTGAAGTCAAACGTCAACACAATCATTTTGCAAGCGATCGTTGGCATCTTGAGTATAGTCGCTATTGCCATCTAGGCGTAGTTAAACTATTGCTTTGTCATATCTGACAATCGGAACGCCGCTTCGAAGTATATCGAAGCGGCGTTCTATTTTGGGCATGGACCACGGCGTACGATGATGTGTCGCTAAGCGCCGACATAGTACTTTCATAAGCAAATAAGACCGAAGATCATGGAAATCAATGTCCAAAGCAACAACATACCAACGGTGAGCTACGCGCATTTTGAAGAACTGCATATGCACGTAGGAACTATTCTTCATGCGGAGTTCTTTGCGGAGGCTCGAAAGCCTGCTTACAAGCTTCGCATAGATTTTGGTCCGACAATAGGAATAAAGCAGAGTAGCGCGCAGATCAGTGCTGTATATAGCGCAGAGGAATTGATAGGACGTCAGGTTATTGCTGTTACCAATTTTGAGCCGCGACGCATAGCAGGTTTTAAGTCGGAAGTGTTGTGTTTAGGACTCAATACTGCCGAAGGACATGTTGTCTTAGTCCAACCGGAACGCGCTGTGTCAAATGGCGAACGCGTGTACTAACTCATTGCGCCACACAAGCACAAAAACTCCGATGAGAGAGACGACGATGGCCAAGGCGGAGAGGGCGCGGATTTTGTCTTTGAACACAAGCACCGACACCAAGGTGACCGATACCGGTGTCAAGGCTAAAATAGTCTGAGCCACTGAGGCTTCAATTTTCGAGACGCCTAACAGCGATGCGCTGACGCCCAGTACAGGACCAACAATAGTACCGACGATAATCGGCTTTCGTAGCTGAGGATTTAACGACGCGCTGCGAAGTTCCTCCCACAGTGGGATGCGGAGTGCACCGGACAGGTACGCTGAAAGCGTTGCAGCGCAGAGGCGAATCCATGTAGCGTGAAAAGGAGTAATCGCTTGAGTAGAAGCGCCGAAGCCCTTTTTCGACAAGACCAATCCAATGCCCTGACAGGCAGCACCCAGAATAGCAACCAACACTCCAACGAAGAAATTGCCGTGACCTTCTTCTTCAACTTGGCGCTGCTCGTGGCGCGACAGACTGAGCATAAGAATACCGGCAATGGAGAGCCCCATCCCTGCTATACCCAACAACGACAAATGCTCGTCGAGCATAAACATTCCAAACACCAAGGCTGCAGCAGGAGCGATGCTCGTGTACACAGTCGCGCGTCGACTTCCCAAAATCTTGAAGGCATGGAAGAATAAGCTATCGCCAATAGTAAAGCCAACCAAGCCGCTAATAGCGAACCACAAGAGCTGTCCGCCGCTCGGCTGCATCAACAAATCCCAGGGCCAAATGCCCTCTGCTACACAGGTGATACTGCTAATGGCAATCAGCGCATACAGCAGGCGAATACGGTTGAGCGTGGTGGCAGAAGATAGACGCGTTGCCCGGGTAAAGGAGAACGTGCCGATGGTCCAAAGGATAACCGTGCAAAAACAAGCTAATAGTCCGATTGTTGAATCTGACATGCAATGCTAACAATGAGTGAATTCGCCGATTGGAATTGCCAAGAAGCTACAAAAATATGAACTCGTGTCAAGTTTGAGTGAATGAACGCAGACAATGCGACGATGGTTACTATTGAATGAGTGCACATTCTTTGAACGAGAGTGCGGAGATCTCAGAATAAAAAAAGCCTGCGTTGAGAAGCAACGCAGGCTTAAAAAAACAAGTGGCTTGGCGGATCTTAGTAATCCATGCCGCCGCCGTGCATGTGCGGAGCCGGTGCCTTTTCTGCTTCCGGCTTTTCTACGATTGTTGCTTCGGTTGTGAGGAGCAACGATGATACTGAAGCTGCGTTCTCGAGGGCTACGCGTGACACCTTTGTCGGGTCGATAACGCCTGAGCTGAGCAAGTCTTCGTATTGTTCGTTATACGCATTGAAGCCGAATGCTCCTGTACCTTCCTTGATCTTGTTAGCGATCACGGAAGCTTCGAGACCGGCATTGGTCACAATTTGACGAATCGGCTCTTCAACAGCGCGACGGATGATTGCGATACCGGTGCTTTGGTCATGGTTCTCACCCTTCAGGCCATCGAGAACTTTTACGCAACGTAAGTATGCAACGCCACCACCCGGTACGATGCCTTCTTCAACAGCAGCGCGTGTTGCGTGCAAAGCATCCTCAACGCGAGCTTTCTTTTCCTTCATTTCAACTTCGGTAGATGCACCGATCTTGAGAACTGCAACACCGCCGCTGAGCTTAGCAAGGCGCTCTTGGAGTTTTTCACGATCGTAGTCACTTGTGGTCTTTTCGATTTGTGACTTGATTTCGTTGATGCGCATCTTGATGTCGTTCGATGAACCGGCACCTTCGACGATGGTTGTGTTGTCTTTGTCGATGGTAACCTTCTTTGCAGTACCGAGCATTTCGAGGCCGGCTGCGTCTAGACGGTAGCCCTTCTCGTCGCTAACAACTGTACCACCGGTCAATACTGCGATGTCTTCGAGCATCGCCTTGCGACGATCGCCGAAGCCCGGAGCCTTTACTGCGGCAATACGCAGTGTGCCGCGTAGCTTGTTTACAACAAGTGTAGCGAGCGCTTCGCCTTCAAGATCTTCAGCGATAATCAAGAGCGGACGACCACTTTGTGCTGTCTTCTCGAGAATCGGAAGGATGTCCTTGATTGCGGAGATCTTCTTGTCATGGATCAAGATGTACGGATTGTCGAGGGCTGCTTCCATTGTATCCGGATCGGTTACGAAGTACGGAGACAAGTAACCGCGGTCGAATTGCATACCTTCAACAACTTCCATTGTTGTGTCGGTACCCTTGTTCTCTTCAACGGTGATAACACCGTCTTTGCCAACTTTCTCCATTGCATCTGCAATGAGGTTACCAATAGTGCTGTCGTTGTTTGCAGAAATCGTTCCTACTTGAGCGATTTCCTTCTTGCCGCTTACCGGACGTGAGATTGCCTTCAGCTCTTCGGTGATCTTGCTTACAGCGAGATCGATACCGCGCTTTACGTCCATCGGATTTGCGCCGCTTGTCACGACCTTCAAACCTTCTGTAACGATGGCTTGAGCAAGAACTGTCGCGGTTGTTGTACCGTCACCGGCCATATCGCTGGTCTTTGAAGCAACTTCGCGAACCATGGATGCGCCAAGGTTTTCGATCGGATCTTCCAATTCAATTTCCTTTGCAACACTTACACCGTCTTTGGTAACGGTCGGTGCGCCGAATTTCTTGTCGATGATAACATTGCGACCCTTCGGTCCCAAAGTAACCTTTACTGCATTTGCCAGTTGATCAACTCCGCGCTTGAGTGCTGCGCGAGCTTCAACATCAAATGTTATGATTTTTGCTGCCATGAATAATTCTCCTAATAAATAATGATTCGTGTATTCGTGCTTTGATTCTTAGTTATTGACAACGGCGAATATGTCGCTCTCGCGCATAATCAACAGATCATCGCCTTCAATGCTGATCTCTGTGCCGGAATACTTACCATACAATACGCGGTCGCCAATCTTTACGGTTAAGGGCGTCGTCTTTCCGTCTTCTGCTTGCTTTCCGTTTCCAATAGCGATGACTTCACCTTGCATCGGCTTTTCCTTTGCTGTGTCAGGGATGATGATGCCACCCTTGGTGACTTCTTCCGGTGCTGCCGGACGCACGATTACGCGATCGTGAAGAGGTGTAAGGTTCATGGGGAACTCCTTAAAAAAATGTTGAGGTAAATGAATTGAAATGTAGATCTCTTGAGTGCGCAGACTAGGGACTCGAAAAACACTTCGTAGTCAGGCGTTTTTCCGGCGTCGCTGTCAGGCGTTTACAAAATTACTTAGCAGTCTCCTATGACGAGTGCTAAAAATCTGTATTGTAGCGTCCCTAAGCTTTTTTTGACGGCAGAAAACAGACATTCGATTGCAGGCTTTGGGCAGCCGGATTGAATTCGTCGAATTCGAGTATAGCGAGAAAAGAGCCCATAAAGCGCTGAAATGAGTCTTTTTTATGAATATTTTATCTCAAACAACACCACATGCTACACATCCATGCACTTGAGGGCTCGGAGAAAAGTGTATTTTTGAAACTAGTTGTTATCACTTATTAACGCGCACACGTGCTTGTGCGCCATGTGGATGGGAGACACCATGAAGAGATCTGCGCTAACTTCATTTTTGGCACTTATTTCTGCCATTAGTGCAGCGGTCTGGTTCGGGTTGAGTCTGGCCTCGCAATCCCTGGCATACGACCTCTTTGTGACAGGAACCACCGTGCTTCGAAATCTACCTGTCGATATGCAGCTCAACACCATCCGTTTGGTTGCAAACACCCTGACTACAGCTGCAATAGCCTATGCGGTGATGGTGCTCAGCGTTAAGATGTTTCTATGGGTACAGCGCGCTAACTTCAAGAAATACGGATACTTAATGATGTGCATGCTCCTGTACTCGGTGAGCGTACCATTCGGTTTATACTTTGCCTGGTTATCGCTGAAGCTGTATTGGACCGTCGGTGATCACTATTCTATCGCGGGTATGCATGCCGACACCGCCCTACCGGCATTCGTAGAGCTTTTCACAACTCGTAGTTGGATGAATTTCCTCAGTTTAGGAAGCTTCGTCACCATTATTGCTTTGCTCATCTTCAAACCATTGCGTCAAGTGGAACAAAACCACTAAGAACGCACGAACATCTCCTAAGGTCGCAACGGTCATGGTGCCCGTCTGCACTTTTCATAGGAGCTTTTAGCTCATTGTCTACCCTTGAGCGAGCAAAAATTCCGTACTTTTGTAGTCTTCATTGAACACTATTACAGCCCCGAGGCTTCTTTATGAGCGTACTTTGTAATAAAAAGACGAAACTTATCGTTCAGGGTATCACCGGCAGCGAAGGTACATTCCACACTTCGCAAATGATCGCGTATGGTACCAATGTTGTCGGCGGTGTAACACCCGGCAAAGGTGGAACCGAATACAGCGGCAAAGGAGAGGATCTCTTTGCTAAGCCCGTACCGGTGTTTAATTCCGTAGCTGACGCAGTGAGCACAACAGGCGCAAATGCAAGCTGCATTTTTGTTCCGGCTTCGATGGCTGCTGATGCTATCCTTGAAGCAATTGAAGCAAAGATTCCCTTAATCGTCTGTATAACCGAAGGTATACCGGTTCGCGACATGATCACGGTTTGGGATGCGTTGAAGCGTTCCAAGTCGCGTTTGGTCGGACCGAACTGTCCGGGTCTTTTAACCCCTGGTGAATGTAAAATCGGCATCATGCCCGGCTTCATTGCACAGCCGGGAAATGTCGGTATTGTTTCACGTTCCGGAACATTGACCTACGAAGCTGTTGGTCAGTTGAGCGCTATTGGTATGGGACAATCCACCTGTGTTGGTATTGGTGGAGATCCTATCATTGGAACTCGTTTCGTTGATGCCATCGAGCTCTTTAATAATGACAAAGACACACACGCCATCGTCATGATTGGCGAGATCGGCGGAACCGCTGAGGAAGAAGCCGCAGAATATATTGCCAAGCACGTGAAGAAGCCGGTCATTGGTTTCATTGCTGGACGCACCGCTCCTCCGGGACGTCGCATGGGTCATGCAGGCGCTATCATTAGCGGTGGAAAAGGAACAGCTGACGCAAAGGTTTCAGCAATGAAGGCAGCAGGTATTCACGTGGTGGACTCACCGGCGCATATCGGAATCACCGTAGCAAAAGCCTTGGGTACGAAAACCCCTGCTAAGAAAGCCGCAGCCAAAGCACCGGCGAAGAAAGCAGCTACCAAGAAGAAGTAAGATTGCGCGCTCAGAACGAAGGAACCACAGTGTAAGCACTCGGTGTGTTGCCACCGGTTGCGAATTGAAATTGATTGGTCATTTCACTTTACTAATAGAATACGAAAACGAGAACTATGGAACGTACACTTGCTATCATCAAACCCGATGCTGTAAAGAAGAACAACACTGGCGAAATCATCGCTCAGATTCAAGCAGCCGGTTTCAAAGTATTGGCTTTGCAACTCACCCGTTTGAGTGAAGTACACGCACAGGAGTTTTATGCTGTTCACCGCGAGCGTCCTTTTTACGGCGAGTTGGTGAAGTTTATGTGCAGCGGTCCGGTTGTGCCGATCGCCTTGGAGAAGGAGAACGCTGTCGCTGATTTCCGCGCGCTCATCGGTTCTACAGATCCGGCTGAAGCAGCAGAAGGAACCATTCGCAAGCGCTTCGCTTCAAGCAAGGGTGAGAATGCCATTCACGGCTCAGACTCGGTTGAAAACGCTCTGAATGAGATTGCGTTCTTCTTCACCGGACGTGAAATTGCTGCGAATACTCAAGCCTAATACCTGTTGGAGATGCTCTTTGGCATCGAACGACAACCATGAATTGTCCAAGGACGGGATGCTCAGTCATCCCGTTTTTGCGTTTAATGAGAGACTATGCTGACAAAACTTGAGCAGATTTCAAGCGAAAGCGTTCACAGAAATCCCTATTGGCACTATAAACGCGATGTCTATCGTCTACGCAGTGGAGCCGAAGCCGATTATTGGTACGCCTTCACGCACGGATCTGTGTTCATCATAGCCCGACACGACGATGGCAGTTTCGTTCTGACCAAGCAATATCGTTATCTTAATCAACGAGTCAGCTTGGAGTTTCCCGGCGGTGGATTGGCAGAAGGAGTCGATGCCTTGGACCAAGCCAAAGCTGAGTTGGAGGAGGAGGCAGGCTTTATTGCAGAGAGCTGGACATTCCTGGGTTCCTTTAATCCAATGAATGGCTTGACCAACGAGCTTTGTCATGTCTTTCTCGCAAAGCAGCTCCTGTCAACGAGCGCACGTCCCGAGGAGTCTGAAGAGTTCGAAATCCATCGTCTACATGCTCAGGATATCCGCAAGGCTATCGCCGAGCGCGAGTTGTGGGATGGTATGACTCTGGCGGCATGGGCTCTGTACAGCAGTGTTTCGGATGAAGCGCGCTAAACAGATATCTCACAGGTCGAGAAACAGCCTCCGGTACGATGAAACAACAATGCTTGAGACTGATTATTGATAGTCGAGCTAAGGCTCGGATGTCTTTTACCCAAACTTTTGATGCACGAGAAGATGAACGCAGGTACACACTTTCAGATTCGTCGGTCGACCCAAACCTTGTTAGGCGGCATGTTCGCCGTCCTGCTTTGTCTTGGACTGGCACAGAATCTCTACGCTCAGGATTCAGAAAAGGGAGCAGCTTCGGGCAAGAAGAAGATTCTTGAACTTCAACCCGGAGTGAATTCAACTCCGTCCATGAACTCCTTGAAGTGGGTCTTTCCCGCGGGGAATGTCTTTGGATACATCTACCACGACAGCACACGAGTGCTGCGTACCTACAGCGACAGCTCCACACTGGAGTATACCCGCGACCTAAAGTACTACATGCAAATCCGTGCTCTCAAGGATCCCGTTGATGGCGTTCTGGAACTCAACGTAGTTATCGATTCCATTGACTATCGTTTCCGTAGCGGCGATCAAGAAATTGCCTACAGTGAGCAGAAGAAAATCGAGTTAAAGTTTCCCGACCTGGTGGCTGCCACTGTTCCGGTTAATCGTGAGTACTTCATAAAGTTTTCTCCGTATTACGAGGCCGTGGGTGTCACCGGAGAGATGCTGGATTGGCTTGTAAATTATATCAATGAACATGGTGAAGGGCACATCGACGCCATGCAGAAGTTCGTGTGGATGAATGGTATTTCCACGTCGGCATTGGCGCAGTATTGTGACATGCAGAAGGGCGCACTTCCGAACGGAAAAGTGTCGAAGGACAGCACTTGGATTAAACCCTACTTTATCAAGGTCGACGGATTGGATTGTCGCGACGACTCCGCCGCAAGTAAAATCACCGGTTATAGCTCTGCAACCTATACCGTCGAAACAGAATCAAAACACCTCGAGGTTATGCCCTGTCAACAACGTCTGTACCGAATAGATGCCATGGTGACAGTCAAAGGCGGTAGCGGCACAGGGAAGCAAGTGCTGCAAATGAACCGTCGCGGAATTATCACGGATTCTCGTAGCAGCTTTGAAACCACCGTTCAAGCCCAAGTGCGCAAAGAGGTTTTCAGTCAAAAAGTGAGTTCGAATTACCACTGGACATTCCTAGGCGTTCGTGAGTATTGATCAACTCGGCTGAGAGCACATAAACTGGTTCTCGGCAGTTATCGCCAATGTGACTTTTTACGATGCGGGGCGCAAGCGCCCCGCATGAAGAAAAAAGCACTCGAGGATCCTTTCTTCGGTCTTCGATAGTCTACATAGCGTCTTTCTTCGGATATTTGAAAACGGTTGGCTTGATGGCCTGCCGTTTTTTGTGTTTTTTACTAGCAACTCCAGCTTCTTGTGTATGACAAAGTATCTACTTGCCTGTCTTGGAACTCTCTTTCTTTTCAATGCCTGTCAGCAGCAAAACAATAAAACTCCGGAACAAAGTGCTGTAGCCGACACAGCAGCAATGAAGCCGCTTCCGCCGCAAGAGCAAAAACTTACAACCATCGGATTTGCCTTAAAAGAAGGCCAGACCTTCCACTATAAGTTGGAGCAAATTGAGTCGCTCGTGCAAGACGATTCCATCTCCGTGAATTCAAATACCGTTGCGTTTTATACCAAGTCCGTGAAGTCGGTAAAAGAAGGTATCACGACGATGGTGTTGAAATATGACTCGGTACGTTCATTGCAAGAGCAAAAGGGAATGGGCCAGTCTAAAAAAATCGCATATAATTCGAATGATTCGAACGATCGCAAGAACAAAGACTACTTGATCATGACCTCTTTGCTGGGTGAAGAAGTGAGCGTGAGTGTTGATGCTAAGGGTCGCGTGCAAGAAGTTGGCGGACTCAGCACGATCATTTCTCGCATCTCTTCACAAGCGCCGAATCCGTTGACGGATGAGCAGAAGTCACAACTGTCCGAGCAACTCCGTCAAGTGTACTATGCCCAGGTTATACAACAGGAAGAACAATCGATGCCGGATGGAACTCTTGACTCAACCATGAGCTGGAAGAAGTCAGGACAACAAATGATGCCTCCCGCATTCGTCACCAGTATGAACATGAACTATAAAATCGAGAAGGTTTCGTTGCTCAACAATCGCAAGGTTGCCACCATTAGCGGAAAGCTCAATGGCAGTATCGATCTGGCTGACAAGAAATATCCGGTGACCTTGAAGCAAGGCCTTATCAGTGGCAGCGGCAGCTCGATTGTAGATGTCGACCAAGGCTATACAATCCAAAAGCACACGAATATCAAGCAGGAGCTCAGTGCAATGACCATGAACCCGCAGACGAAGAAGAATGAGAGCTTCCGCCAGGTAAAGAGCTCCATTCTCAATGTTGTTCTGTTGAAGCAATAGTATTGCACTTCCTTGGCACTCGTCATCAGAGTGCTATGCTTCATGGTGTTTTGAACGAGCGTTCAGGGTTGTCGTTATGACGTTGAGGCTGCTAGGCCTTCATATTTCAGACATTTAGCTCCACCTTTGCTCAGATTCTTGACAAAAACAGCACTGTCAAGGTGGCGCTCCGCGTTGTATCTTTGTACACACTTCCGCTCACACTAGCAGCAATTGTGAGTTTGTACTGGCTCTGACCGCAACACAGATCTGTCATGATCTCAAAATTTGATTTAAAGAAATACCTCGTGCCGGGTGACACGATCTATATCGTCGTGATCGTACTTGGTCTATTCATTCTTGTCTTTCTGAACGACTTGCCTGTTCGCCTTATCGGGGCCTGCATCGCCCTGCTTTCCGGTGTCATGCTTGTGATGAATTTGAGCGCCCGCTTGAAAGACCGTGTTGAAGCGCGACGTCCTGCTCCCAGTCAATCCGTTGAATTGTCTGTCAAAGTCAAAAAGGATGACAGTGGAACTCGCTATGTCTTCGATGACTTCGAGACCAACTTTGGCGGCGACGATGGTCTTCTACCTGAAGATGAAACGAATCGTGAAACACGAGAGCGACCGGATCTCAAGCGCTTGCGTTTTGATGATACCGAGGTTGCTGAACCCGTTGTGGCAACGCGTCGTGAACCTGCATTCAAGAACGAGAACGGCGCACAAACAGGTTCGCTGTTAGACGACGATGTGCAGGCTGATTTCTCAGATGAGATTTCTGGAATGCGCATTAAGCGACGCAGCACAGACAGTGATTCCAAAGAATCTCAACAACAGCCTACATCGCAAAAAACTTCGGCTGACCTTTCTTCGACTAAGACTCGTCCGGGTCGGAGCGCTTCTGCAAACGAACGTGCGTCAAGCGAGACCTCAGGGGATCGGGCGAGCACGACAACGCGAGATGAAATCGTTGCGCGTAACGAGGTGTCCACCGACAAGCAGACGGCTACAACACAACCGGCAGCTTCGACAAAGTCGGCTGCGGTTGAAGCACGTAGCACAGCTGCGTCACAAGACCAAGCTTCAGCCGAAGCAAAGAAAAAGAAAGTCGAAAAGATTCGAGCGATACCCGAAACCGAACAAGCAGATGTGTTGAGTCCGGAAGAAGTTCAAGCTTTGAACAAAGCGGTGGAGACTGAATCAGCATCCACTGAAACGAAGAGAGACACAGGCAGTAAAGAAAGTAAGATGTCGAGTGCCGCACTACATTCCGGTGCCGCGGAGAAGTTGAGTGCAACAGGTGTGAGCGACGTAGCTGAAAGTGAAGAAGTGCCCGGACCACTGTTCGCGGAAGCGGTTCCCTTGCCAAGTATGGGTCGAGCCGAACAGGAAGATGTCGGTTCGCCTGCAACTGATGCGGCTCGTGGTGCAGAACATACACCCTATGTGGAAGCCGATATACGACAGAGCGCTCGTCAGCGTCAATTGCAGCTGGCAATGGCCAATCTGATCGACGACGCGGAGCATCCTAGCGAAGAAGAGCCTCGCAAGGAGTTTGATTACTTGCTATCTCGCGTTCTTATGGTCATCCGTTCGATGATGAATGCACGCACGGCTGCTTTCTTCTGGGTTAACCTGGAGCAAGAGGAACTCGTGATGGAAACGCGTATCACCGATGCTGCCGACCTGTTTCGTTCGCAGAGAAAGTACCCGCTTGGACGTGATATTGTATCGCAAATAGCTCGGAGTGGACGTCCGGAGATTTTGACCGAGATCAAACCCTCGGCACAGTCGGACTTGATTCCTTACTATGCTCAGCCTGCGGGCACAACATCTTTTGTTGGCGTTCCGGTGTTTCTCAACCACACGGTGATTGGAGTGTTGTGCGCAGACTCAACACAGGACGATGCCTATGATGAGATTACTATTGGATCCTTGGGACATTTCACCAAGTTGATTAGCGGACTTACGCAGAGCTATACAGGCAAGTATGATTTGTTGCAATCGTCGCGCACTCTACAAGCCTTGACGCACTTCCGCTCCCTTGTCAACAAACCCGGTGCAAGTATGCAGCATATTGCATCTGCACTTGTTGAGTCGTCGGCAACCATTGTAGAGAGTCAGACTATCGGCGTCGTTCTTTTCGACCGCGAAAAAGAGAATTGGACCATCCACAATGTTTCGTCGACGGTTGCACAGACGGAGACGTTAAATGGAGAGGTGATCGATGCGGAAAGTGCCTTGGTGGGCCGCACCATTTTCCGCGGAACTACCACATTGGTAAGTCCCGTGCAGTCCGGAGTATGTCGCTACCACCGACGTGAAGCGTCAATCTCGAACGGATTCTTCGTGGCTGTTCCTTTGAAGTCCACGACAAACTGCTATGGGGCATTGTTCGTCGAAGGTCATGCCTCGCAACTGACTGAACGCGATATAGCCATCCTTGAAACTATCGGAGAGCAGACCGGCATCATTCTGGAGCAAATACACTTCCAGCGTATGCTCAAGAAGTCGGCACTGCTGGATGAAGGCACAGGTTTGCTAAACAGCACGGCATTCATTCATCGCTTGGATGAAGAGGTTGTTCGCGCTCGCGACAACAAAGTTCCGCTTGTGGTGGTGCTCGTTGCTATCGACCGTTACAGTGCGATAGAGCATCAACTGGGACAAGCGGATAAAGAAGAAATCTTTCTTCATGTCTTGAGTTTGGTGCGTCGTGTTGTTCGCAGCTACGACGTACTTGGTCGTGTCGATGACAACATCATTGCCATCGCGATGTCCGGAACCAAAGACAACGAAGCGCAGCTCTGGGCAGAGCGTTTGCGCAAAGAAATTGCGATTAGTGTTAAAGAAATAAACAGAAAACGATACACGGTGACCGTGAGCATTGGATTAGCCAAAGCTGTCACCGACGATAACGCAGAGTCGCTCCTCACCAACGCCGGCCGTGCAATGGAACTGGCCGCCGCAAAGACGAACAATGTAATGGTCTTTGCTTAAGATTCGTTGGTGCGGACCGCTCGCACCACATTCCTATGAAAAAATCAACTTCGCGGAAGAAGAAATCCGCGTCTACGCATGCACAGCATGCAACTGCCGACACGCCTTTAATGCAACGTGTCATGGAGCTTATTGCTCGTTCAACAATGCCGCTGAAAATCAATGAGATTGGAAAGAGTGTCGGAATTGCGGCAGATAGTCCTCAGCATGAGGAACTTCGCGCCACTCTTGAGGAGTTAATCAATACGAACCAGATTCGTAAAACCACACGACGCCGTTATGCGGTTGCTTCACGCGACGAAAAGAGCTCCTTTACGGGCATACTCAATCTCGATTACGAAACAAGTGGTTTCGTCGAAACGAGTGACCCTGAGTTTGGTCGCATTCACATTAAACGACATGACATGCTGACGGCGCTTCACGGCGACCGTGTTGAAGTAAAACTCCTTGCGCTACGTCCAAACAAAAAACCACGCGGTGAAGTCGTTCGTATAATCGATCGCAATATGTCGCCAATAGCGGGCACTCTCAATCGCGACGGCGACTTCTTCTTCTTTGTACCCGACGAAGAGAACTACTATCTGGATTTTCTCGTGCCGGCCCGAAAGACCAAAGGGGCGAAGGCGGGAGATAAAGTCGTTGCCGTCTTCGCGCGCTGGGACAACCCCCATACAAGTCCGGAAGCAGAGATTGTGGAAGTCCTCGGAAAGGCCGGCGTGGTGCGCGTCGAGTTTGATGCCGTAATGAAAGAGTTTCGTCTTCCGCAGCGCTTTCCCAAGGTCATCGAAGACGAAGCGGCCATCGCTGCACGCGAGCCACGAACCTGGGCTGAGCGCCTTGATCTTCGCGATGAACTGGTAATCACCATCGACCCTGTTGATGCCAAGGATTTCGACGATGCGCTTTCTCTTCGCACTCTCGACAACGGTAACGTGGAACTTGGTGTGCACATCGCTGACGTGAGCGCCTATGTAGAACAATATTCTAAGCTCGATCAGGAAGCGCTGGATCGCGCCAATAGCTTTTACTTAGTCGACCGTGTGGTTCCCATGTTGCCGGAAGTGCTGAGCAACAACGTATGTTCACTCGTACCGAACCAAGACCGCTTGGCATACTCGGTCTTCATGGAGTTTTCTGCCCGCGGAGTCCTCAAAGCGCATCGTTTGAGTGAAACGCTTATTCGCTCAAAGCGACGGTATACGTATGATGAAGTACAGAGTATTCTTGACGGCGCAGACGACGAGTATCGGGATCATGTGCTGTCGCTGCATGCACTCGCCAACACCCTACGTAAACGTCGATTCCAAACCGGAGGTATCGACTTTGTAACCAGTGAAGTGCGCTTCCAGTTAGATGAGCAGAAGAACCCCGTGGCTGCAGTCCTCAAGGGTCGTAGCGAAGCAACCGGCTTGGTTGAAGAGTGTATGCTTGCTGCCAATCGCACGGTAACCGAGCATGTCGCCAAGCTCTCGAAGCAATTCAAGCTACGTCAAACCATGCCCTTTTTGTATAGAATACACGACGACCCTGATGTCGAAAAACTAAATGCAGCGTTCACGTTCGTGCGTTCTTTGGGCGTGAATGTACCGCAGAAGAATGTGAGCTCACGTGATATCAACGTCTTGCTTGAGAGTCTTGCGGATCGTCCGGAGTCAACAGTCATCAATCAGGTGCTATTGCGCTCCATGGCGAAGGCACGGTACTCTTCCTTCAATGTTGGTCACTATGGTTTGGGTTTCGAGAATTACACGCACTTTACGTCTCCCATCCGACGCTATCCGGACGTCGTTGTGCACCGCCTACTCAAAGAGTACTCCCTTGCTAAACCGAGCGAACAACGATTGCGTGAGCTCTCCGACCGGCTTGAAGAAATAGCGGATCACTGTTCGCAGCAAGAACGTGTGGCAGTGGATGCTGAACGCGCTTCATCCAAGCTGGCACAAGTTCTCATGGCCAGACAACGCTTGGGTGAGCACTATAGTGGAACCATTACAGGCGTTACAAGCTACGGTGTGTTCGTAATGCTCGATGAGATCTTCGCAGAAGGCTTGGTGCATATTCGTGACATGGTAGGGGACTACTACTACTATGATGAGAAGAATTTTCGTTTGGTTGGACGTCGTACCAAAGAAGTCTTTGGTTTCGGAAAGCGCATAAAGGTGCAGATAGTGAAAGTACAGTTGGAGAAGCGCCTAATAGACCTGAAGATGCTGGAAAGTGACGAATAGACTCATGCTTATGCGGCGCCTCCGGCGCCGCATAAGAAAAGAAACATACTAGTCGTTGGAAGACTGAATGCTCAAAATGCTAGCCGCGCACTTGGCCGGTCTGAAACTGCGTCCGTGTTTGTGCCTCTAACTCGACGCTATGCAGATACAGTGCAGAAGCGGAAATCGTGTCTCTGAAAGTACACTGCATTGCATTATTCGCGTGATTTGTCGGATTCGGTTATTCAACGGTACTCAACTCGAAGCTCGTTCAGGTCGATACTTCTATGAGATTACACTCAGACCCAATTTACATGCACGACAGAAAATCGAATTCGCTATATTGTCTACCCATGAATACCGCAACACCCCATACCCTCTTTTGTTGCTGTTGTTGTTGCTAGATGCAACTCGGCAGGACCTCCTATACTCCTGCTTAACGTCGGAATATCGAGCCCCTATTGGTTCTCCCCAAACAGAACATCACACAACAGAAGAGATTGACTCATGATGACTATCAAACTTTACAATACCCTTACAAAGACTGTCGAAGAATTTCATCCGGTACATCCCGACCGCGTGTCCATCTACAGTTGCGGTCCAACGGTTTACAATCATGCGCACATCGGAAACATGCGTGCCTTTTTGTTTGCTGACCTGCTTCAACGTGTAATGCGTGTTGTCGGCGGACACACAGTGAACTGGGTAATGAACATTACCGACATCGACGACAAGACCATACGAGATTCTGCGCAGGGTTCTGAGCGTTGGCTGCCCGAGATGGGCGCTCAGACTGAGGACGCAAATCACAATCTTCGCGTCTTTACGAGATTTTACGAGAAGGTTTTCGTTGACGACATTGCTCAGCTCGGAATACGTGCCGATCACTTCAGCTCAATGCCTCGCGCAACGGAGTTCATTCCTCAGATGCAAGAACTGATTCGTCTACTGATCAACAAGGGCTTTGCATACAACAGCGAAGGTAGTGTCTACTTTGATTTAAGCGCTTGGCGCAAAGCAGACAGTTATGGACGCCTCTTTAAAGTAGACTTCGATAATTTCAGAGAGGGCGTTCGAATCGACTCCGATGAGTATGAACGCGAAAGTGTCAGTGACTTCGTGTTGTGGAAGTCACGCAAAGACAACGAGCCGTATTGGGACTTTGAGCTAGATGGCGTGAATAATCCCGGCAGACCCGGCTGGCATATCGAGTGCTCTGCCATGGGTAAGGAGTTGCTCGGCTTGCCATTTGACATTCACACCGGTGGAGTCGATCTGCGCTTCCCGCACCACGAAGATGAAATCGCTCAGTCCAAAGCAGGATACGGAGTAGACCCGGTGCGCTATTGGTGCCATAATGAGTTTTTGGAAGTGGAAGGAAAGAAAATGTCGAAGTCTCTCGGCAACTTCTTTACACTTCACGACCTCATTCAACGTGGACTGGATGCGCGCGACATCCGCTTTGCCATGTTGAGCACGCACTATGCATCTGTCTACAATTTCACCTTTGATGGTTTATCTGCGGCAGCAAAGGCAAGAGCCCGCGTTCAAGATGCGATCTACAGTTTGTGGAGTGCGGCAGGGACGCAAAGCTTAGCCATCGATACCCTTCGCACCGATGTTTTTACAGCACTAGCCGATAACCTGCATACTCCAAAAGCATTGGGAGCGTTGTTTAGCGGACTCAATGCCATGGATCTCTCACAAGCCGACAAGGCAACCCGTGAAGCAGGTCTTGCTTTCTTTGAAGAGCTCAATGCAATTTTTGAGGTGTGGCAAATCGGAGAACGTCCTGTAGAGCAGCTTGAAGAAGCTCCGGCAGAGTTGCGAGAGTTAGCGCAGCAACGGTGGCAGGCGAAAAAAGATAAAGATTTCGCAAAAGCCGATGCGCTTCGAAAACAGATATCGGACGCCGGCTGGGATCTGAAAGACACCAAGGACGGATTTGAGTTGACGAAACTCTAAGATATTGAGGTATCCAATCAAGAGGACAGCGTGGTTTTGAGCCAGTGCTGTCCTTTTTTTTTGAGCGACTCGGCAGCGCGCAGAACCGGGTGTCGCGAGTTCACACAGATTTTACGTTCTGTACTGGGGTGCTGTGGCCGCCATGTGCGATATTTGCAGCAAGAATTGCACCCCATATGTCCTCACACGAACTACAATTTCCCTCGACCGCTGCATCGTCTCACTACCCATTGCCGACAGGTCGTATCGCCATTGTCGGAGCAGGTAAAGTTGGACTCAGCATTGCCTTAAAGCTGCATCCATTGGATCAAATCGAGTGGGTACTAGTGCGTTCAGAGAAGAGGCTGCAGGAATTGCGTTTTGCCCTGCCTGATGTTCAGCTGATTAGCTCGCTCAAAGATGCTGCGATCATTCCCGACTGCGTCATCCTTGCTGTTTCGGATTCTGCTATAGAACCCCTGGCTCAAGCGTTGGCTCTCGAGTTTGGTCCTGCGCTGGAAGGAACACTTGTGATGCACTGTAGCGGCTTCTTAGGCAGAGATATCCTCAGCTCATGTGCGAAACACGGAGCTCGAACTGTCGCTGCACATCCCTTTCAAACATTCACACATGCACATGAACGCTTGCTTAACGGAATAAGCTGGGGAATCGACTGCGAGGCGGATGACGAGAGTCGGGTTGGACATCTCATCCGCAGTCTGGGTGGCACACCGATGGTTTTGAGTCCATTTGCTCGAGCCCATAAGGCACTGTATCATATCAGTGCAGTTTTTGCTTCCAACTACGTTGAGGCTTTGTTGTCTACCACTCGGGATATGGCAGAGATCGCGCAGATACCTCCGACAGTGTTTCTGCAGCCAATTGTCGGCTCAGCTGTCGAAGCTTCGATGTTGTCGATGGCGCATGGTGGACGACCGCCTTTGAGTGGACCCATTGCACGCGGCGATGTATCGGCGGTACGTCTGCATTTGGAAGCATTGAGTCCCTATCCCTCCATGTTTCGACAATACTGCTATTTCGCTCTGGCCACAAACGAGTTTGCGCTGCAGCATGGTTACATCGAGGAAGAACAGTATCTCGAGATTAAGGAAGAGCTGGACGCAGCGCTGAGTCCACGGATAGGTTAGGACCTTGATTAGCAATTAACCGTACCGGTTAAGGCCGGCTCGTTTCGCTTAGCGATTATGACAACGTGATATCGAGTGAGATGTCGAGAGCAACAGCCGAATGCGTAATAGCCCCTGTAGAAATGTAGTCCACACCGCTTTCCGCAACGGCTTTGACGGTATCGAGCGTAATGCCTCCGGAGGCTTCAATTTCAGCTGCGCCGTTGACCAATTTCACGCCGCGATGCAAATCTTCTATGGAGAAGTTGTCGAACAGTACCCGGTGAAAGCCACCAATAGCTAAGGCACGTTCAACCTGTTCCAAGGTGTCGCACTCCAGTTCAATTTTTATCGTACCCTCTTCAAAAGTCGGACGTACTGCCTGAAGTGCGGGACCAATGCCACCGGCTGCCACGAGATGGTTGTCCTTAATCAAGATCATGTCGTAAAGACCCATACGGTGATTAACCGCACCGCCGCATTGAGAAGCATATTTATCTAAGCGTCTCCACCCGGGAATAGTCTTCCGTGTGTCGAGAATTTTGGCTTTGGTATGGGCTACGGCTTTCGTGAAGGCATAAGCCTTCGAGGCAACTCCCGACATGCGTTGCAGGAAATTGAGAGCGGTGCGTTCTCCGCTAAGAACAGTTGAAGCCGAAGCAGAAAGCGTGGCGATAACCGTGCCTTTGGAAACCAAGCTGCCATCGGAGTAGAGCCGATCAAAGTGCACATCATCACCCAACTGCCGGAAAACAGACTCCGCTATCGAGGTACCACTGATTACACCATCGCTTTTACACACAAAGTGTGCTGTGGCCAAACGAGTGTTTGGGATCGTGAGTTCGGTTGTGATATCCCCCGAGCCAATATCTTCATTCAGGGCTATTTGAATGAGACGTGTGATGGAGGCATCTAACAAAAGCTGAGAACGGTTTTCCATGAAGTGATTTGAGTGAAAATCAAGGTGTGCGTATTAGGCACCATGCGCGCCCAGCATCGCGGCGATGCACTGCTTAACCTCTGCGCTTTGCCACGTGGTGGTGATGTCCGGAATGTCCATGATTTGCTCAAAGAGTGCATCGTTTTCGATGCCTTGCTCGCGAGCTTCAGCGTATGGGACATCCGGTGAGAAGCTCACCAGCGTGTATTGCGTCTTGAAATGCTGAGGAAACTCTCGTGCCATCATGGCTTCAATTTTCTTGCGCAGCAGGAACTTGGGGTCAGCCACTTTGTCACGCATTTCAACAAAATTATCAATAGCCATCTGTGCAATGGCATCTGCATTTGGCTTGCGCAGTTGTTGATAAGCATCAAATGCGCAAGCCCAATCATCCGGATAGCGATCGAGACAATCGCTAAGCGTGACACAGTCTTCAAAACCGCAGTTCATGCCTTGTCCATAGAAGGGAACGACAGCGTGCGCAGCATCACCGATAAGACAAACTTTGTTCTCCCACGACCATGGATAGCAGCGCATCGTTGCCAGCGAACCGGTAGGGTTGGAGAAAAAGTCTTGTACTAAGGTCGGCATCAAGGGAACTGCATCAGGAAACTCTTCGTTGAAGAGTTTGACGACATCTGCTTCCGTGTTGAGGTGTTCGAAAGACTTCTCACCTTTAAAAGGATAGAACAATGTGCAGGTAAAGGTCGCATCGACATTTGCCAGCGCTATCAACATGAAGCTATGGCGCGCCCATATATGCAAAGCGTTCTTGTCGAGCATGAATTCGCCGTTAGGACCCGGAGGAATGCTAAGCTCCTTATAGCCATGATCCAAGTAGCTCTGTGAAAAATTGAAACGATCGGTGTGTTGCATGCGGTCGCGCATCGCCGAGAAGGCTCCGTCAGATCCAATAACCACATCTGCTTCAACTGTATGACGCTCGCCTGAAACAGCATTTTCAAAAACGACTGACGGACGATCCAGATCTACATCCACTCCCCGCTCGTTGAAATGAAAGCGCACATTTTCATACTCTTCCGCACAATTCATGAGCGTCACGTTCAATGTTTTGCGCGACACGGAGTTAATGGCTTGATGCTCTTCGCCGTATGCTTGGAAATTGAGATTGCCTTGTCGGTCATGCATCATGCGCCCGCGCATCGGAATAGCGATCGGCTTGATTTTGTCGATTATTCCGGCACGCTCCAAGCCTCTCCAACCACGATCGCTCATTGCAAGATTAATTGATCTACCTGCCGAAATTTCGGCGGTACGCATGTCTTGACGGCGTTCATACACATCAACACGATGTCCTTTTTTCGCTAAAAAGATGGCTAATAAAGAGCCTACGAGCCCTCCGCCTACGATTGCTATCTTCTTCTGAGCCATAATGGTTTATGCAGTGGTGAATGCTCACAATGAGACAAATCTACAAATTCACCGCACAAGGTCTTATTTAATATTCATAAAAAAGCCCCCGTCGATCTGTCGACAGAGGCTTTGAGGGTGAACTCCACCGGAGGACGAGGTGGAGTACCACGAAGGGGAGGTGATTGTGTCCGTCGCTGCAGACATATGGTCCGGTTAACTATGTCCGCACATCGAGTTGACAAATACTCAATGGTTTGACGACGACTTAGGTGTACACCTGACCCAGAGCGACGAGAGTGACGAGCTCACGAGCTCCGAGATTTTCGGAATGGTGAAGGGTGAGTGAGTCTGTGAATGTCTAAAAGAGTGTATTGCTTTTGTTTGCTCTTGGTGTTCTGCGGTTCCGCAACAACAGGTCTTTTCTACCGTGACGTTGTAGGCTGCTTCAGTCTTCTGTGAAGAGCATTGGTATGGAGCACAAGGGCTATCCTCGAACTGAGGAGCGGCGCCTTCGGAAGAGTGCCGTGATAACAGCGAGGTGCTGAGGTAGCAAGCGGCCGGTCGAGATTGACTTCGCTTGTGATCAATGCTCAAGTCAGTCGCCATCAGGTGGCTTGCAAGAAAACTTGCAGCCAACATAAGTACGATGAACATCCGGATAAGCGAAGCGGCGCCCTGTGGTGCTTCGCGAGGAATTCTCACATGAATTGCTTGCAGTATGGTTCCGGTTTGACGTTGAGAAGTCGACTCTGCAGTATGACGCTCGATATTTGAGCTTTGGTACCGTTGCATGGTAGCTCCACTGTTCTTTTACTACTGTTCTTCTATTCTTTCACACGAGCGCAATGAGCTGACGCTGCGTGTCTCCTTACAAAAATCGGCGGGGTAGTGGAGGAATTAAATGTCAAAACAGCTTCAGAAAAGCAGGGAAAAGCGATGTCAGATAATTCTGACGAATGTTTGCGCGAAGGTGTCTCAATGCGCTAAGGAGGGTAGCCAAACGTTGTTGAACGTGTCAAAAATAAAGCAGATGTGTCAACCGAGGGTATTGCGTGCACGGGAATTCAGCACTCAGAAGTTCCAACGAAAGCGTTGTAAGGGTTAGTGAATACGGTAAAAGCGCAAGCTATCGCCGAAGTGTGCCGGCTCGGACGCGCTGCAAAATCATCGACCATAAGCGTTCGTAGCGAAGTATCTCCAAGCCTTCCATACTGACAACGGCTCTGATAGTTCGTTGGGATTTAGACTTATTGAGTTGCACCACATGTGGATCCAGAAGGGCCATATCCTCGTAGCCGCGTCGCTCGGCTCGATCAGCATCAAAATCTTCTTGCATGAGAATCTGCAGAAGATGGAAGAATGCATTGGCGCGTGGGTATACATCGGCTTTTAACACGCGATAGTAGAGAAGTCTGAGTTTCTCTTGCTTGCTAAGGATGTCATCTACATCTGCGTGTTCAAGGGCAAAGAGGAACTCAAGGATGAGTACGGAGAGTCTCATTCCGGTCTTGTCCTTGGCATAGACTTCAAGATCATAATTAAAGGCAAAGGAGAATTTGAGGCGATCGAAATTCTTCTTTATCAAATCAAGTTCACTTCTGTTGAAGTCGGCAAAGCCTGCCTCGTGAAGGTACAGGAGATATCCGGCATAGAGTTTCCATCGCTCTTGGTTTGCTTTAGGCTGAAGAGTCAAGGCAGTGACTGCGGCTTTGCGGAAGAGTCCCATTGCTTTCTTGTAATCACCGCTATGCATTGTGAGTACAAAGTAGAGCGATAAGAAGTTGTACCATTGATTGCTCTGCGGTTGATAGTTCTCAAAACAGCGAGCAGCTAGATGTTCAGCTTGCACAAAGTCGCCGAGCGTTGCGTACTCATTCATGACGATAGTGGCGAACTCAGCTATGCGATTTCGACTGACGAGTTCCGGGTGTTCTTCTAGGTATCCTATTGCTTCCAAGCCAAAACGAGCTGCTCTGAGGTAGTCACGTTTCATGTGTGACTGCAAGCATTGCACGCGGAAATAATTTGTGGTTACCAGAAAGGTAGGGTACTCGCGACGCAAACGTTCAACTTCAAGGCAGACACTGTCGAATTCTTCAGCCTCGACAGCTTGATCGTCGGTGGTGACTGAAAAATGGAGGAAGATCTCGTCGACAATTTCTTCACTGCGATTTTCAGCATGAAAGCGTGCTGTGTAGGAGTGGTGCGTTTCGGCGTACTGCTCAGCTTTCTTGCGGTCACCCAGATACACAGACATAGACCTGAGCATGCGCGCAAGCTGCATGGCGGGTTCAGTTACATCGTGCTTCATGGCAGTATTTAGCAGACGTTCGGCTTGGCTGCGAGCTACATTAAGGGCACCGGCATTCATTAAAGCGCGGACTTCGTAGACGCCTTTTACCGATTCATAAACGGCACGTTGTTGAGCGCTTATACCTTTGTCTTTAGAGACATTATGTCCAACAATAACATCAATAAGCTGCTGCTTCAAACGCGACTTTAACAACTTAAACGCGTTATCTCCCGGGCCGCTATTAAACAACTCACGAGAAGCCATCTCCTGACTCTCGAAACGATCTGTTCGAACACCGTTATAGAGCCTGTACCATGGATCCTCTTTATCAAGTTTGCTAACACCCAGCGCATGGGCATCGGAAATGTTTTTATGTCCGACGATGCTGATGAGTTCTTTAAGTTCGGTAAACCACATATCGCACGATTCGCTGAGCGCCTTGATACATACTTAATTCATTTGACAGGCAATATAGGGTTGAAGAACGCCACAAATGTCTGTTCCTCAGCCAGTCATTATGTTTGTGTATGCGAACCTTCTATCATATTGAATTAGCTGCAGCACGCGAAGCGTTGCTGGGAGTGTACGCGCGTGTATCGGATCCAAATGTCCCGCCTTCGGATGGTGGTTGGACCGCACGGCAAATCATGCATCATCTCTACTTGTCGGAAAACGGCATAGCGCGGGTGTATCGGGCCGTAGAGCGTGTGGCTACACCCTGCGAGTTATTCAACGATGAAAAACTCTTGGCAGAACGCGATGTGTTGAGCGCGTGGGTCTCTAATCGAGACATCAAGGTTGAGGCACCGGACAGAATTCAACCCCTTGAGTTGGGTTATGATGTTGACGTTTTAGCGCAGCTTGCCGTGTCGCGAGACCTCTTAATCGACTTCTCAAATTCCTTAAGCGACGAGCATTTACGGTCTTATACCTTTTTACACCCTATTCGTGGAGCTCTGAGTCTGTACGGCTGGCTGTGGTTTGTTGCAGCTCATGAACGCCGTCACACTGAGCAGCTTCGTAGGCAGCTCGGGAATTAGTCATTTCTTTAGCGTAGTTTTGCAGTCTCACTTTCCAACGAAGGAAGACATACCATGACTGCCAAGCACCCCTGCGACAGTGCCATTGAAATGACCGAAATGGTCTTACCTAACGATACGAACTACTTAGGCAACCTCCTGGGTGGTCGCCTCATGCACCTTATCGATATCGCAGCGGCCCTCAGTGCCATGAAGCATTCCGGACGCGTATGCGTCACGGCTTCTGTTGATGAAATCAACTTCTTTGAGCCAATTAAACTCAGCCACGTTGTCAAGCTCTACGCTTGTGTGAACAGAGCCTTTACCACTTCCATGGAAATTGGCGTTCGCGTGGTGCGTGAAGATCCCTTGAATGGGACCACGGCGCATGCATCCAACGCCTTGTTGACTTTTGTTGCCATCGACCAGTATGGGAAGCCCCTACCGGTACCGCCACTCGAGCCGCAAAACGAAGATGAGAAACGTCGTTTCGAACACGCCCTGTTTCGTCGTGAGCAACGTTTGAAAAACCGCGAGCTTCTTAAGCAGCAAAAAGACAACGAGTAGTCTTGAACGCCATTAGTCCTTTACAACGCACTTGGTCCACCACTGTATTATCTTAGAACCATGCCACTGATCCGATCGATCTCCGGTTTACGTGCAACCCTCGGTGATAGTCTACAGCCAAGTGTGCTTGCAGACTACACCGCTGCCTTCTCAGCACTGTTGCCGGATGGACCTATCGTACTCGGTCGAGATGGCCGCCCATCAGGACTCTGGATTGAACAGATAGTTATCGGAACTCTTCGTGCCTGTGGTCGACCTGTTCTCAATGCGGGAATGGTGCCTACTCCGACCGTCCAATTGCTTACAGAACATTCCGACGCCGTTGGTGGCATCATCATCACGGCGTCGCATAACCCCGCTCCGTGGAATGGTCTGAAGTTTATCGCAGCAGATGGCGTGTTTCTGGATGCAGAACAAAACGCTGCACTGTGGCAACATGTGGACGAGCGCGACTTTCATATGCATTCGGGACAACAAGCAGGATCCCTGAGTACAGTAGCGGATGCAGCGGATCGACACATCAGTGCTGTGCTCTCAATGCCTTTGTTTAATGCCGCAACGCGTGAACGAATACGATCGCGTGCACCCAAAATTGTCGTGGATGCCGTGAATTGCTCCGGTTCCTTCATTGTACCTGCACTTCTTCGACAGTTGGGTGCTGAAGTGATTGAGCTGTATTGTGACGGCAGCGGAAACTTTCCTCACACACCTGAGCCGCTGCGCGAGAATTTGGATGAACTCTGTCGAGCTGTGCCGCACCATGGCGCAGACCTCGGCATAGCCGTCGACCCAGATGCAGATCGGTTGGTCATAATTGACGAACGAGGTATAGCTATCGGCGAAGAGAAAACCGTGATGCTTGCGATTGAAGCAGTGATGCGCAATGCAGCGCTCTTCACTGGGTCGCAGCCCCTAGCCGTGGTGAACTTGTCAACATCACGCATGGCTGTTGATGCAACCGAGCGCCACGGTGGACGGTGTCTGCTTGCTCCCGTTGGGGAGATCAACGTTGTGCGAGCCATGCAGTCAGCCGGTGCTCTGGTGGGTGGTGAAGGCAGTGGCGGCGTTATCGTTCCGGCTTGTCACAGTGGTCGCGATTCGCTGGTTGGCTGTGCCCTCGTTCTTTGGCTGATGGCGCATTGCAGTCAAGAAGAGTGGTTGGCTTTGCTTCGAAATGAGCCCTATGCCATGATCAAGCGTAAGCGAGAAGTGCCCGTCAGACCAAGCGAATGGAAACTAGATCTTAGTGATGAAGAACGTTCGCAGCTAACGGTAAATACCGAAGACGGCGTGCGGGTGGACTGGCCGGATCGTTGGGTACAGCTTCGAGCATCAAACACCGAACCCATCGTGCGCATTATCGCCGAAGCACCAAGTACTGCAGATGCGGAAGTTCTTATTCAACGAGCGCATCATTGGCTTTGATAAACTCAGCACCGAGTCGGGTTGTGACCAGTGTACTTGACGTGCTGTAGGTCAGGGGGCCCGGCTCTCCTTTAGAAAGACAACCGTCACTACTATTCGTGCGAATTATATCCGGAACATACGGGGGTAGAGTATTGCCGGCACGACTGCCCGAAGGTGTCCGGCCGACATTGGATGCTGCGCGTGAGTCTCTCTTCAACAGTTTAAGTCACGCTGTGGAGTGGGATGCTCTTCAAGTCTGCGATCTCTTCGCAGGTAGTGGTGCTCTGGGAATCGAAGCCTTGAGCAGAGGTGTTGGACATGTCTGCTTCGTTGAAAAAAATCGATGCGTCCTCACATGCATTCAACAGAATCTCGATAGCCTGGCTGTAGATGCTTCGAAGTATAGTCTGGAGTTGGGAGATGCGCTGGACTTCGTGCAGAACACGCGACGTCGCTTTGATCTCATGTTCATCGACCCTCCTTATGCTCTTCATGCAATCAATCCCCTTCTGCACGCTATCCTTGAGCGCGGCTTGTTGACGGAAGAGGCACTGCTGGTTGCCGAGCACGGTCCCTCGGAGCATCTGCTTGTCGATGCACGTTTGCGAGTCAAGTCACGCAAGCACTACGGAGAAACATGTGTGGAGATTCTGCAGCTTAGTGCTGATGAAGTGTGATTGTCGCTTTTGCAGAGGGATGAATTGTAGAATCAAATACCGGTGAGTTACCAAGCATTTTTCGAAGGCGTCTTTTATCAAGCAGGCGCGGAGCGCCTGCTTGATAATAAGAAACGCTGATGGTACCGGATAAAAACGGTGTAGATCCTATCGACCGACGGCGATCCAGTTGAATGTTTGAGAGCCGCTGAAGCCCCAGGGCGCATACTTAGAGTCGATTTTCACCATGAAACTTGTGGTCGACACGCTGTCCAAAATCAGCGGATAAATGTTCCCGGTTTTCGAGCTTTGTTTTTCGACTTCTTTGCCCTTGGTTTGAGTGAGTTGGGTAGTGGATGTGATGTACACCAACGGAGCTTCGGCAAAACTATTTCTGAAATTGATGGCTTTGTCTGTGGTAGCTATTCCGTATTCGAGCTGGAAGTGAGCTCCGGTTGAATCGACAAAACTGGCTCCATTTTCTGCGATCTCGTAGGGAGCGGTTCTAATGGCAGAGACCAGTCGGATGCTGTCTTTCAACATGCGTAACTGCGCTTGAAGATCACGAATTTCCTTTTTGTTGAGAATAAGAAAGGAACTCAAGGAGTCGGACGCTTCACGCTTAAAGTCAGCTCCCGAAACGTATTGTCGCGTGAGGTTTAGAGCTTTCTCCTGAACCCAGGTATTGAAGCCTAAAAAGGTAATGGTTGCGATGATGACGGTAATGAGCGTAACGATGAACGTAACCCAGGTCAACACCCAGCGAATACCTTTGTCTTTGACACGCAGCCAAATATTGTCATAGTCCTCGTTAACCAAGAACAAGCGTTCACTGCGACGATCGGAGGAGTAGTTGTTGTTGTCGTTTTCAGGCGCCATAGCACATCACCCAAAGAATAGAAGCAGGTATCGTTTACCTTATAAGTCAGCAAGTTAGCGAACTTGTACGGTTTGACCAGCCGAGGTATAGCCCGAGCAGTACGCTACGCGGTGCTGCCGAACAGAGAAAACAGGGATCGATGATTTGTCCTCGCTGCTTCAAGGTAACTGTTAACGAGGAGTAGCCTGCCATCTGCGCAGGGAGGGAGTCGTGCACTCCTTCATGAGTTGGTAGCTCGACTGCGAGCTGTTTATTGCTGTATTAAGAGTGGTGTTACGTCGAGATGAGATTAGATGCGGAACGACATGCCGGCGTAGAAGCCTTGATCGTTCGGAAGTATGGTAGATTTCCAGATCCATTGTTGGTAGAGGCCGAGCTCAACTTGTAGCTTAGAATTGAAAGAATAGCCGATGCTTTCTTTTAGACGTGGGCCAAGGTGTAGGGCGCTTGCATCTTCACTCATAGTGTTTGTTGTTTGCGTGACGAAGATGCCTGCGTTGAGTTGTAGAAAAGCACTGCTACGAACACGACGAGCATAGAGGCGAAAGGTCTCGCTCACACCGAGTCCGAATGCAGATGCTGTTACAGTAGACGTTTTAATGTCTAAGTACAGCATCTCAACGCGTGTGCGCAAATCCGTATGGGTCAATAGGCGCTCATTGCCAAAGCTGAAGAATAGTCCTACCGAGGTCGGAACAAGCGAACTTGTTCCCAGTGTAAAACCAAGTTGATTGGATCGCGTACGAGTAGTTGCCTGTACTTCGCGCATGCGAGCGCGAGCCTGGTCAGTGAGGTCGTCGTCAGCATTGTCTTTGATTTGAAAGCCTGTACTGTCTGCAGCAGTGAAGACTGCACCTAGGTGTTCCGCTTGAAGTTGGCGCTTGGCTGAGAAAGATGTCGATGTACTACAAAGCAGTGCGGCTAGAATGGCAGTACAGCTTAAAACGAATGAACGAGATTTTGTCTGCATGTTTGTGTAAGTATCTACGGTAAACGGCGTCGAACAGGTCCACGATGGACTAGAAGCGTCGCAGCTTTGTTCCATGCTTATCGTCTATTTAGGTGCGAAATGTATTATATGCGGATAGTTCGGGAGAATCCTGGCAAAAAGCGCGTAGGTTGATATTGCGTTATGGCTGGAACTCAGCCTCCTATCAAATCGTGAATCCGGGCATTGAGCGCTGGTTTTCAGCAGACTCCGGTGCATTGGTCGGATACGTGCGTCGAGGCAACTACTGCATCGTGGCGGGCGCTCCTGTTTGTGAGGAGGCACGGTTGGAAGCCGTGCTGACGGAGTTTGAAGCCTTTTGCGCAAGCCGCTCTCTACGAACAGTATACTTCTGCGCAGGACATCGTTTGGAGCATTGCCTGAGGCGTTTTCCGAAGAGCCACAAACTCGTTTTGGGGGCGGAGCCTTTGTGGGAACCGGCTGACTTTGTGATGCGAATGAAGACCAAGAGATCGTTACGAGCTCAAGTTTCTCGGGCTCGACACAAATCCGTGACAGTAGAGGAGTGGCCGGTCAGTCGCGCGAAGTCTCATCCTGAGCTACAATCCTGTTTAGAGCAGTGGCTGGCAACCCGAGGTCTGGCGCCAATGCATTTCTTAGTAGAAAGTCGCACTCTCGAACGCTTGTTGGATCGCAAAGTATTTGTTGCGACCAGACATGGCCACGTCGTTGCGTTCTCCGTTCTCTCCCCAATCCCAAGTCGCAATGGATGGCTCGTTGAGCAAAACGTTCGTCGACCGGATGCACCAAACGGCAGCATCGAATGTCTGCTTTTAGCAGCGGCCGAGCAGTTGCACGCAGAAGGCGCTGCATTTTTCAGTTTGGGATTGTCTCCATTGTCTCGTCACGCGGACTACTCCCATAATCCGCGATGGCTGAGGCTCTGTTTTGAAATCTTGAGACACATAGCTACGCCGTTCTATAACTTCAAGGGACTCGATCGATTCAAATCGAAATTTGAAGCAGCTCGGTGGGATCCCGTTTACGCGATCAGTATTAGTCAAGATTGGGACTTGTCCGTTTTATGGGGAGTTGCCTCAGCCTTTCTCCATCGGCGTATTTAGAGATTCGACGTAGTCGGGCAGACGAGCAATAAGCCACCTCGATCTTCAGTGTTGGTTGACGAAAGGAAGTTGAGCAGGGCATGGGCTCTCAATCGTCGTTCTAAGCCGGAGAACAGAAGGCTGGTGCTAAAACGAAAAAACACGACCTAGAGTCGTGTTTTTTCGATAAAGTCGATGTCGACTTGTGCGGAAGACGGGACTTGAACCCGTACGCCTCGCGGCGCCACCCCCTCAAGATGGTGCGTCTGCCAATTTCGCCACTTCCGCAGTGTGCTCGGCTTCGAGTAATTCGAGCCACAAAAATAGGGTTTGGCGCTATTCTGACCCAAAGGAAATCAAGAAAAAACATTCTCGGATGTGAAGCTCTTGTTAGTTGTTTTTCAAGGTCTCGTTATCGTAGTTTTGTACCGAATCGTGTTTGTATCAACTTTTTTTAAGGAAAAACATTGAAAAATCTTTTGAGAGCTTTTGTCTGCGTTCTCTGTGCTTCAAGCTTTGTATTTGCTGCAGGCGCAGCTGATGCAAAGAAGGATGCAAAAGCTGCTGCAACTTCAGCAAAGGCTGCTGCAGGTGCTGCAAAAGACAAAGCTGCCGACGCTAAAGGCAAGGCCGCCGAGGCAAAGGGCAAAGCCGCCGATGCAAAAGATGCTGCTAAGACCAAAGTTGCCGATGCTAAGACCAAGGCTGCTGACGTGAAGGCTGATGCTAAGGGCAAGGTTGCCGATGCAAAAGGCAAAGCTGCAGACGTAAAAGATGCTGCCAAGGCTAAGGTTGCAGAAACTAAAGCTAAGGCAAGTGATGCTGCAAAGACAGCTGACAAGGCAACAGGCGAAAAGACCAAAGAAGGTAAAACCATCATGGTTGGTCCTCGCGGTGGCAAGTACTACATCAACGACAAAGGCAACAAAGTATACGTGAAATAAGCGTTCGCATTTCTCGTAGATTGCAAGCCCGATAGATTTTATGTCTGTCGGGCTTATTTTTTTTCGACTACAACCATGCATACCGTTCGCCATTCAACCGCACTAGTGCTTCTGATCGTTACCGCCGTGTTGTGGTCGCTTGGAGGTGTACTGATCAAATCAGTACAGTGGCATCCTCTTGCGATTGCCGGAACGAGGGCAGGCATCGCGGCCGTAGTAATCTACGCCTACGTGCTTCTCGTTGAGAAGCGCAAGCCGAACTTTCACTTCTCGGTATACCAGGTCGGTGGAGCGCTGTGTTATGCAGCAACTGTTAGTCTTTACGTAAGTGCCAATGCATTCACAACGAATGCAAATGCAATCGTTTTGCAATACACGGCGCCGATTTATATCGCCCTTTTTGGTGCGTGGTTTTTACAAGAGCATGTGCGTCGCGCCGACATCATAACCACTCTTGTTGTGATGAGTGGCATAACACTGTTCTTTTTTGATAAGCTGAACGCAGATAGCGTGTTTGGTATCGTATTGGCTCTATTAAGCGGACTCAGTATGGGGTGGATGGTCCTCTTTTTACGCAAACAAAAAGAAGGTTCGTCCCTTGAGTCCATGCTCATGGGTAACCTTCTCACCGTGCTTCTGGGAGCCTACTTCATCGTCCACGAACCGATGCCAAGTAGTCAAGGATTGAGTTTTGTTGCAATTCTTGGTGTCGTGCAAATTGGCATTCCCTACATCTTGTACTCCATTGCACTGCGCGCTGCAACTGCATTGGAAGGAGTGCTACTCACGATGTTAGAGCCAATTTTGAGTCCGTTGTGGGTCATGCTCGTGCTCGGCGAAACACCCGGAATGTTGTCGTTCATTGGAGGTGTGGTTGTTATAGCGGCAGTTTGCATACGCGGCTTTTACGGGGCACGTGAGCACCTCGGTCGCGACGCCTCCTAACTCTGCTCTTACATGCTGCGTCGGTATTGTCCACCTACCTGATACAGTGCTCCCGAGAGTTGTCCCAAGGTACACACCTTTACTGCCTCCATAAGTGCCTCAAAGATGTTTGCATTGGAAACAGCGCTGTGTTTGAGTTGCTGCAATGCTTGAGCACTGCGTTCGGCGTTTCTTGTTTGGAAGGCTCTCAAGTTGCGAATCTGACGTTCCTTTTCTTCTTGTGTAGAACGAATGACTTCAGCAGGAATGATTGTTTTTGAGCCCTCTTTACTCAAGAAGGTGTTGACGCCAACGATGGGATATTCACCACTGTGTTTGAGCGATTCATAGTAGAGCGACTCTTCCTGAATCTTGTTACGTTGGTACATCATTTCCATAGCGCCGAGCACTCCGCCTCGTTCCGAAATGCGGTTGAACTCTGTATAAACTGCCTCTTCGACAAGGTCCGTGAGTTCCTCGATGATGAATGAGCCTTGGAGAGGATTTTCGTTCTTTGCCAAGCCGAGTTCACGGTTGATGATCAGTTGAATGGCAACGGCACGACGAACGGATTCCTCAGTTGGCGTCGTAATGGCCTCGTCATAGGCATTTGTATGCAACGAGTTGCAGTTGTCGTAGATGGCATAGAGAGCCTGCAGTGTAGTACGGATATCATTGAAGTCAATTTCTTGGGCGTGCAGTGAGCGACCCGACGTTTGAATGTGGTACTTCAACATTTGTGAGCGCTCATTGGCTCCGTACTTCAACTTCATTGCTTTAGCCCAAATGCGACGTGCTACACGACCAATCACCGCATACTCAGGGTCTATACCATTCGAGAAGAAGAAGCTGAGGTTCGGAGCAAAGTCATCGATGTGCATACCGCGCGACAAATAGTACTCCACGTAGGTGAAGCCATTGGATAAGGTCAACGCCAGTTGCGTGATTGGATTGGCGCCGGCTTCAGCAATGTGGTATCCGGAGATTGAGACCGAGTAAAAGTTCCGAACTTTTTGATCGATGAAATACTGTTGCACATCACCCATCATGCGCAAAGCAAACTCGGTAGAGAAAATACAGGTGTTCTGTGCCTGATCTTCTTTCAGAATATCTGCTTGAACTGTGCCTCGAACGCTTTGCAGTGCACGAACTTTGCACTGAGCATAGGTTTCGGCATCAAGCACCTCGTCACCGCTTACTCCCAGTAACAGCAGACCCAAACCATCATTACCATCGGGCAACAACTCGTTAGCTGTTTGACCATAGAAAGGTTGAGCGAGCCCGCGAAGAGCGTAGATCTCAGCGATTTTCTTCTTGATTTCTTCTACACGACCTTGCTCGCGTATGACCTTCTCGCACTCTTGGTCGATAGCGGCATTCATAAAGAAAGCCAGCACCATGGGTGCCGGACCATTTATCGTCATGGAAACTGAAGTCGATGGTGCGGAAAGGTCGAAGCCTGAGTACAGTTTCTTGGCGTCGTCTACGCTTGCGATACTCACACCCGAATTTCCAACTTTGCCATAGATGTCAGGCCTCTCATCCGGATCCTCGCCATACAAGGTTACAGAATCGAAGGCTGTCGATAAACGAGCGGCAGGCATGCCATGACTCAAGTAATGAAAGCGTTTGTTTGTACGTTCCGGTGCTCCTTCGCCTGCGAACATCCGTGTCGGGTCTTCGTTGGCGCGTTTAAAGGGATAAACACCTGCCGTGTATGGGAACTCGCCCGGAAAATTCTCCTGCATGCTCCAACGCACGATCTCGCCCCAGTCTTCGAACTTGGGAACTGCGATCTTTGGAATGCGTGAATGAGAGAGAGATTCAATGAAGTTTAAGACTTTGATGGTCTTCTGACGAACCGTGTAGCTATACTCTTCACCCTCATAGTTGGATCTGTCAGCGTCCCAATTCTCGAGAATACGACGCGTTTCGGGAGCCAGTTCGTCGACAATGCGCTGGTACAGACTTCTCAGAAGCTCAGTTTGATCGTTTTGAACTGAAGACGGGCTGACGTGCAGACGTGACATAGCAGTTGGGTTGAATTCAACAGGACCAATTCGAATGCGCAAAATAGCGCCTAGAGGCTCAAAAACAGAGCTGTGAACGAAGGAAGATTGAATTCTCGAGCCTAAATACAGAAGTTGTACGAGTCTATTGGACTATTCTCTCGGCATTGCTTCGCTATGCCCAGAAAATCTGACACAGCTCCAAGGCTTTGGGCCGTAGACATGGAAAAATGAACAGCGATTCCTGTAGGATAAAGTCCTGCAAAGCCTCCATTTTTCGCAAAAATCGACGGTTTTAGTGTCAAAAAAAATCACGTTGCGCGTATACTCGATTTGGTGTAATTTCACGACCCGCAGTACACCCCGGCTGACTAACAGGGAATGATTCGTGTTAGGGGACATTTGGGACACTAAAAACAGATTTTTTATAATAACGCAGGTGCTTGGCTTATGCGACGACTCATCTTGTACACCTCTTTGATTCTCCTGTTCTGTGCTTCCGTGATTGTAAGCAACGCGTCGGACTTGAAGTTGCCGATGGCTAGTTCGATCGCGGTCGGTCAGCGTCAAATGTACTTGTACAGCTACACCATTATGCCGGATGATGATCCGGGCTTCTTCTTAAATGACGAGAATCGCAAGAAAATTCGCATCATCAATCTTGGTCCGGTGGTGAATACTCGTGGTGTGGATTATGCTCCGACGATCACAGCCGACGGCCGCACACTCTATTTCGTGTCTGACCGCCCGGGTTCCATGTTGAACAAAAGCGGTGATCCTTCGCACGACTTCTGGATGGCAAAGAAGGCGGAGAATCTTGATACAAACTTTATGCCTCCAACCAACATCGATACTCTGCATGCGTTTGGACCTGAGTTGAGCGTAAACTCAGTTCGAAACGAAGGTGCTTCGTCGATCGCGGCTGACCGTCAGACACTTGTTTTTACTGCATGTGGTCGTCCTGATGGTTATGGTATGTGCGACTTGTATATCACCGAAATCGAAGGTGACAATTGGGGTAAGCCGCGTAATCTTGGTCGTCAGGTGAACTCAGAGAAGTGGGATTCCCAGCCGAGTATCACATCCGACAAGAGCCGCATTTACTTCTGTTCAAATCGTCCGGGACCGAACGGCGATGAGAACTACGATTTGTGGTTCACAGATTACGATGACAATACATCGACTTGGAAAGCAGCTCAGAATTTAACAGCACTCAACACAAAAGGCAAAGACTGGTCTCCCTTTATTGCAGCTGACAATACCACACTCTTCTTTGCTTCCGACGGATATCCGAATTCAGTCGGTGGCTTGGACTTCTACTTTGTTAAGAAAACAGGCACCGGTCCGGATGGAAAAGACACCTGGTCACGTCCGGTCAACATTGGCGCTCCGATCAATACAAAAGACGACGAGTCCTTCTTGACACTCCCGGCTTCCGGCGACGTTATGTACTGGGCTTCCAAGCGTACAGACCTTCCGGGATCACAAGGCGAATTCGATATTTTGATGGCCTTCGTTCCCACATTCTTCAAAGCGGTTCAGGTCAATGTGCAAGTTGTTGACGAGTGTACGGGCGCAAATATCCCGGCAACCGTCACCATCACCAACGAATTGACAAAACGCTTTGTAAAGGATAGCGTTTCCTTCTCAAAGAAAGAATTCCAATCGATTTTTGGAAACAACGATTTTGGCAATCCCAAAGACTCCATCAACGAAGTCAACCTTGAGATTGTTGCTTCCTCACCGCGTTATGGTGACAAGAAGGAAATTCTTAAGATCAAGCGCCCGGGCGTTACAAACGATAAAGTTGATGCTGACAAACCGGACGTCTACAACCAGATTATCAAGCTCGGTCAACGTCCGCAATTGACTCCTCAAGTAGAAGCTTCTGCCTATGCTAAGGAAAACCCGAATGATGCTGAAATGCAAGCATTCCGTGGATTGGTTATGCGTCAGGTGGCTTCTATTCAATTGCACCCCTTGTTGAACTACGTCTTCTTCGACATGGGTAAGTCCGAAATGGCCAAGCGCTATATTCTCTTCAAGTCACCGGCCGAAACGTTTAGCTTTAATGACGAACGCATTCCGGGTGGAACCATGGAGAAGTACTACCATGTGCTGAACATCTTCGGCTACCGCTTGAAGAAAAACCCGACAGCAAAAATTCGCGTAGTGGGTTGCACAGACAACAATACCCTGGGATACTCACAAGTTGAGAAGGCAGCAGATCTCTCCAAGAACCGCGCAACGATCGTCTACAATTACTTGCGCGATATCTGGGGCATCGACGAAAGCCGTATGAAGTTGGAGTTCCGCGATATTCCTGAATTGCCATCCAACCAGAAGGATTCGATGGGTCTTGTCGAAAACCGTCGCACAGAAATCATCTGTGAAGATTGGGAAGTCATCAAGCCTATTATTGATAAAGACCCGAAGGTCTTCCCACAACCGGAAGAAATGACCTGGGGCCTCAAGAATGGTATCGAGGATGAACTCGTTGCAAAACGTCGCGTGGAAATCAAGCGCGATGACAAAGAGTGGGCAACACTTACTGAAGTTGGAACAACTGCCGCATCCACAAAGTGGGATTGGCAAGATAAGGGCGGCGTTTATCCGGACACCACATCGAAGATCAGCGTCTCGACAACGAACCAGAACATCTACAATTTGACACCTTACAAGGCTCGCCTGGTTGTTACCTCAAAACAAGGCAACGAGTGCGAATCACCGTGGGTCAACGTTCCGATTAAGTTTATCAAGACACAATGCGGTGCTGTTGGTCGTACACAAGGTTCAGGTCGTGATTCCACACTTGAGAAGTACAACCTCATTTTGTTCCCATTCAACTCAGCACAAGCAGGTCCTCGCAACGAGCGTATCTTGAACGAGTATGTTTATCCTCGCTGTTTCAAGACGTCAAAGGTTGAAATCGAAGGTCATACCGATGTCATCGGTCTTGACCAAACCAACCTCAAGCTTTCAGAAAACCGTGCTAAAACAGCGTATGACGGTATCCGTAGCAAGACTGCCGGTGTTGCTATCCTGAACTCCAAGGGCGTTGGTGAGAACGATCCGATCTACGATAACTCTATGCCGGAAGGTCGCTTCTATAACCGTACGGTTAAGATCGTTATCCAAACACCGCTTGAAGATGCTCACCTTTGCGATGATCAGAAGTAAGATTTTCGCGTGATGCATTCAATTGTTTCAAAGCCCGCTTCTGATAGCGGGCTTTTTTTTTGTTAGGGTAACTTTGATGCAATCATTTTATGGTTGACAGGATCAGAGGTGTGTGGACATAGAAGTGCGCGCGAGTCATAGAACGAACGCAAGGCTGTAACTTTGACGAGATTGTCACGTCTGTCAGTCATGAAAAATCTCAAAGCATCAATGGTGATTCCACTTGTTCTTGTTGTCCTTATAGCTGTGGCCTTCGGCGTGCGCCATATGGTAGAACATGTGCTTCCCTATGCCGCCGTTCGTCCATATCGGATTCAGACCAAAGACATCGTCGCGAGATATGGTACCGACAACCCTCTTCGTGCGCGAGGAATTCGCGTTGACACCTTTAATGTAAAGACGCGAGATCTGATTGAACTTGCGTCGTGGTTTGTTCCCTGTGAAGCAGCGCGTGGCACGGTTGTCGTAATGCACGGCATTGCCGCTTCGAAAGAACTGAGTTGGAAAACCATTCTGGAGTATCATGAGCGTGGCTATGCCGTGATAGCATTTGACGAAAGGGCTCATGGAGCGAGTGGTGGACTCAATGCGACTCTGGGTTACTACGAGAAGTATGATGTGGTGGATGTGCTGAACTATTGCGAAACCCACTCAATGCTAACCCAACCACTGATCATCCACGGGTTCTCCATGGGCGGAGCTATTGCCATACAAGCGGCAGCGATAGAGCCGCGCATCCATGCTGCAGTTATCGTTGGAGCCTTTGCAAATCTGCGAGAGACAATGTATGATTATATATCGGATATGACCTTCGTTCGGTGGGAATACTTGGCAGATCATGTCTTTCGCCGTAGTGAGCTCATCGCTAACTTCCGCATCGACGAAGTTCGGCCGGAGTTCGCAGCACGCTCTCTTAGCATTCCCGTCTTGCTACTTCATGGAGAAGAGGACGAGAAAATCAGTATTGACTATGCTCGACGAGTGTTCCAAAACCTACAGTCGAGCGACAAAAAGTTGGTACCAATTCCTCATGGCAAGCATCTTAATCTGGGTGAAGTTGGCGCGGAACTCACGAATGCCGAGATACAAGAATTTCTTCAGCGCCTTGATTCGAAGTGGCAGACGAACTAACGCACGATAACAAAGCGACGTCGCGCCTCACCTGTGGAACATCTCAAATAAAGCTCGTAACTGCCCGGATAAACCAGAGCATCCGGCTGAAAAACAAACTCAGAAGTGCCGATCGGCGCGTAGGTTGTGTAGGCGCGGATCATACGTCCTTTTGAGTCGTACACCATGCAATCGACATCGGAAGCTTCATCCAGTCGTATCGTCCAGCGCAAAGCTGTGCCATCATAAGCCGGGCACGGCATGCTTTCGCTCACCGAAGCGAAGCGTAGGTACGAGTGCCAGATTCCGGATGTGTCCTGGACAACAAGTAGGGTGGAGACGGAATCAAGGCTAGTGGTGGCAATGCGAAGAGAGTCGAAATTCAATCTACACAGGGAGTCATTTCCGGCAAGTGTTATACCGCCGAGCATACACCGGGATGAGTCTGTCGAGTCGAGATCGATCGATATTCTGAAGATTTGCTCAGACTCCCTTTGAATGGCGCTTGCTTGCTTGATACCGTTGACGCTGAACTGTTGTGGAAAGAACACCGTTGGATTACTAAGCACTAACCGAGCAGTGAGACGTTGACCGGTACCTGCAGTATGATGCACGGTAAAGGGTATTTCGACAGTAGCAAAACGTGGTACCGTTATTCGGTTGCTGATCGTGAGTTGCTGTGCGGGTAAAGCAATCACAATCAGACTCACGAAGAGACTCAACGCAAGTAGTTTGCCTAACACACTCATGGCGATGAACAAAGCAGGTTACATCAACTCGCGCAAACCGGCATTACCGGCCGGAATCGAAGGATTACTATGGTTTTTCTATTACTAGGGGTGAGCACTGACATTGAGCCTGTATAATTTCCTTTGACTTTTCAGCAGACTCACGACTGCTGTAGTTGCCGACCACCACACCAAACTTTGAGTCTTTCGTGATCACATCAACTTTCATTCTCTGATCACGGTACTTTTGGGCTTCGGCATCAGCTGTTTTCTTTGTGGCATAGGCGCCCACTTGCAGACCCCAGTATTTCTTGGCGGACGCTTCCGGTTTATCGGTTGCTTTCTCTGTGGTTGGGGCTTTGACCTCTGGCTTGCCCTCTGTTTTTAGGTCCTTATGTTCCGTCGGCTTTGATTCAACGAGGATGTTTTCCTTCGTGTCTTTGGTGCCTTTTGTTGGAGCTGCAGATTTGTCTGTAGCTGACTTATCTGCCGCTAGTTTGGCACTTGAGGCCGGATTGTGGCCTACAGTACTCTTCACCAGATCCACGGCATGAATCAAGAACTCGGAGAGGGGGTAGTTGCGTTTGAAGGTAGAGAGCTCGCGCTGGGCGCGAGCTGTGTCCTTCTTAAGGGCATAGTACTGGACAATTCTCAATTGTGCGTCGTCGGCCCATTCACTCTGTGGATGTTCGCGGGTGATTTGCTCATACTGCGCAAGTGCTTTCGAACCATCGTCGATGAGTACCGCAGTGAGAAACATGATTCCGGGGTCGTCCGGGAATTCTTTGATGAGATCCGGCAACTCTTTGCGAACCTCTTCCGTTTTTCCGGCAACGATAAGGCGCAAACGATTGTAGACAATTGAAGATTGAGAAAAGGAAGTGGCAGATGCGAGGACAACACATATCGCCAGTGTGAGACCTGAAATTCTCATTAGTCATCCATGAAAAATGATCGAATAGTGCCTCGGATGCTGCGTCCGTGCACAGAAGGAACCCTTCGGGGTCTCCAAACATAGGAAATTCGGCTCGTACTTAATGCTCCGAAATGACAGCAGATAGTGAAAACCGGAGTACCACTGTGTCGCGACTCAAAAAAAAAGCGGCAACGCCTGAAAGGACGTTGCCGCGTTGCGCTTTTGTTGGCATGTACTCTAAGGTGCAGAATGTCTAGTGCACAACATTTAACAGAGTGTTGAAGCGAATATTGCCGTCTTGAACTTGAACCATGTAGTTACCGCTCGGTAGATCTGCAACCGAGAATTGTGCTTCCAGGAGATTTTCAGATACGGCACGAAGGCTGAATTGCTTTACTCGTTGTCCAAGGACGTCGAAAAGCTCGACATGATCGATTGACGAACGCGCTCCGACCAAACGAAGTGAGCAGAAGCCTGATCCAGGGTTTGGCACTATGGAGAGTGGGGATTCACCGGCTGTGCCGCCAAGGAAATCGTCCTCAACTCCCACAGTAATTGTTTGAGCGTTTGCGCGGCAGCCTTTGAATCCGTTTTCATCGAAGGACTGCATCAAAATGCTCTTGCCGATAGGCTGATCGATTTGCAGAGTGGTACTTGTGATGTCCGAAGCGTAAGCTGCATACAGAGAGTCGTTCCCTGCAAGGTCACGGACAAAGATGAAGTATCCGGCTGTATTTGGGTCAGGCGACTCAGACCAACTCAACGATGTATGGCCCATCTGATTGGCATTGGCTAGAATGTTCTGTGGAGGAGCCAAGATCGACTTTGAGGTGCTGAATTCAGTCGGTGCATATGCTGTCGCAAAGTCATTCGGACGGATAACTGTTGCATACAAGAAGTACGAGCATTCGCTTAGTGTGTCCGAGAGAGTATAGTTGAAGCTTCCCGTCTTGGCGTTTGCCTCACCAATAAGCACGCCGTCCGTGCCTTTGTTGTCGGTGTCGAGATAGAGCTCCACTGTGGCGCTAGCATCTTCCGCCGATCCGTCCCATGTAGCCTTGAGCTGACGATTTTGTACAGTCGTATTTACAGCAAAGGCTCGTGGAGCTTGTTCTTGATAAACGTCAACGGAATCTGTAGATTTGGGATTGACAACCAACAGTGTCCAGCGACCAATCTTTGGTGAGCGAAGTGCCCACATTGTCTGTGAATGATCAGCACAGTCATACATCACAACCGACGAATCCGTTGAAGTTGTCGTGAAGGTTTTGCCATCCGGGTCAACCATTGATGATGCAGGAGCTACGCCATTCGAACTCAAGAAGCAGAGTACTTTTTGCATGCTCGAGACCACATCGAAACTTTGGCTCGCTTTTGCAGCTTGACTACCGGCTTGAACTGATTGAATAGTATTGTTAGCGCTGCCGGAGCTTTTGCCAACAAGAGGAACATAGCCTGAACCAAAGTCAAAGCAATCCCAGAGACTACTTGCGCCCATGTTCACGATAACGTGTGCGCCACCCATTTCACGAATCTGCGGTATGGCGTTTTTACGAAGGTCGATATTGGCGCGGATGTAGGCATTGTGAAGTCTGTAATCAGCCGCTCCCAATTCAGCAGGAAGAGTCGGTAGATATTTAAGGATGTTCTTGACGAATGGTTTTTTCTTGAGGTCATCAGAGAGTTCTGGCAGGGTCATTTTCCCTGAAGCTTGACTGGTAATATCGAAGCCTGAAGTCCAGTCGATGACCAGCTTACTGTTGGATTCCAAGAAGCTTGCGATGCCTCCTAAGTGACCCATCTTCCAATCGCCGGTGATGCTAAAGGTGTTTGTGGAAACATCAAGCGTTTTTGTTTCGGTTGCCGTGATCTGCCACGGTCTGGCTTTGCCGCCTATATCCGGTATTTTCAGAAGGTTGGTTGTTCCGGTGAGAGTGAGTTTAAAGGGGGCTTCATATGTGCCGGAACCTGTTAACTCTGCCAGTTGTTCCAAACCGGGGATGGTGAAGTTGTACTTGTCTTTCAGGATTTGTTCATCAGAGACAATGGTCGCACCAACACCGAATTTGATGAGTTCCAATCTGTCACTGCAGCTGCCATCGAAAGTCACAGACTTCAAGCATAGCGGAGTTTCGGGAATTGGCTTACAGGTAGCGAGGGTCTTGGTAACCTTCAGTCCGAAGGTAATGGGATTCTTTTCGAATTTGTTTTTCCAGCTTAAGTCTGCCTGAATGCCGCCAAACGTTTTCGAGGTGTAATTACCGGTAAAGACAACTGTCGATACCGGGTTGTCCGTATAGGTGAATCCGCATTCTTTGAGACATGCACCCGGACCCATTCCAACGTCTTTCAATGCAAACTTTAGATCTTTAAGCCCTGCCGTTGTGATCGTGATGCCACCTTCAAGGGTTACGCCATATTGTGCATCCTTGTCGTTGCATTGTCCCAGCTGTTTTTCTCCTGCGGAAAGTTTGCCTTCAAGAGTGACACCCGTGGCGACTTCATCTTGGTTTGTGAAGCGCATCTTGGTAATCTTCAGATCAACATCCATCACTTTTGAAAGCCACGACGAGATGTTTTCCAGACCTTTGTCGAAGAGGTTGGTACAGCTCAACTCCAAAGCAGGGGTGCTACCTTTAAACAGATCGTACTCCTTGGATGAGTTGCTGCTAGGCGATTCCACGTTTGGAATGTAAAGACGTCCGCTCCCGGTGAACTTCTCCGCACCTTCGCTCGTATCGATAGTGACAGTGCCGTCGAAAGCAAGAAATGAATTGATCAGTGTTGTGCCGGTTGAGCTGATGGTCTTTTTGCCGTCTTCACCCTTCCAGATCTTTCCTTCACCTGCATCAAAAATGTAAATGGGTAGTCCCGCGCACTTGTAGTAGTAATATCGACTAGAGGCGATTTTAACGTTTACTGTAAAAGGATCCGAATCGACAAACTTGTCTTTTTTAGCCGTGTACTTCAATGGATACAAGTCCGGCTCTTGATCTTCCGGAACTTTGAACACGTGTTGGTAGGTTCCGCTTGCATCGGTCGTTCCTACTTTGACATCGGTGGTTCCAAGTATTCGACTTGTTTCGTAGATGTCAGCTCCGGCTACCGGACTATCATCTTTATCCTTCACAAAGAGCTTGAATTTTACTTTGCTTCCTTGAGTACCCTTCACAGGCTTGGTCTTGTCGTTTGCCAATGGCTCAGCACTCACAATGAGTTTGTTCGATACATTGACTTCCACCTTGCCATTGATAACCGCAGTAGAGAAGCTATTCGTTGGCGGAGGTGGGTTTGAGGTAAAGGAAAAGTTGAACGTTGCCGAGACGCTCAACGGTTGTGCAGCGTACGTTTTGATATTTACCGTTCCGTTGATGAACGATGTTTTGTAGATTTTACTCTGGAACAAATCTTCGAAGTAGCTGGCGCTGAGTTGTCCGTCAGCGTAATCTCCCTTACCGGTAAAACCTGAGATTTTGATAACTAAGCGCTGATACGGAATATCGGTTCGACCCGTAGGAAAATACCCGTCGATTTCCAGTACGTTGGAACCGAAGAGCTGAGCAGAGCTCGTGTCGGTCGTCCAATCCTTTGTTGCGCTGCCATTACGAATTGTCGTAAAGGTCATTTTGTTCGTACCTTCTTGAGCTGCCACATGCAACGTGCATGTGATCAACGCACATACGAGACCGGCTAGTCGCAGTATTCCGCGAAGTCTTGTCATAGAATCCTCCAAAGTGTAAGGTGTATGTCTAATTCAGGCAAGCTCACGCGCGCTGAGCCGGCTCTCACGTGGCCGGACAACGGGTGAGTATCGTGGAAGGTTTGTACCAAAATGAACCCGAAAATTGAATTGTGCAAGTCAATTAGTGTAAACGATCAACGAAGCTCAGCGAGCGAGATTCCCCGGGACCGTAGAATTGGCAGCCGATGGTGTCAGACGTGATTCAATGACGGTGTTTTCGCACTATTGACTTTCTGTCCTAGATTTGTTAAAAATTCATCGAAGCATCGGCCATCTCTGCAAAACACCGCTCTGCCGAAGTCAAACCGAATGCTCAATTAGAATTTTCGCTATGTCTGCTCTAAAACTCATCGTAGCCGCAGGGGGTACCGGAGGTGATCTTTTTCCCGCCGTAGCCGTTGTTGAACAGCTGCAAAAACGTGGTCCAGTTGAGGCAATTTTTGTCGGAAATCCGGAACGCATCGAAGCTCAAGTTGTACCTCAATTGGGGTTTCGCTTTGAAGCGCTGAGCGTGCGTGGATTCAAAGGTCTCAGGCATGTTTCAAGTTATGTCTTACCATTCCGTATTCTAGGATCCACGCTCAAGGTGCGCTCACTGATTGCCTCCTTTAAGCCGGACTTAGCCCTTTGTGCAGGGACCTACATCTCTTATCCTCTGGCGGTGGCCGCATCCATGGCTAAGCTTCCGCTTGTACTGATTGAATCCAATGCCATTCCGGGTAAGGCTAACAAAAGTGTGGCACGACGTGCTGATATGATCATCGCCGCATTTGATGAAGCGTGCACAGCTTTTCAAACAAAGCACAACGATGTTGTTCACGTCATTGGCAATCCCATCCGAAACGGATTTAGCTCCATGCCCACTCGAGAAGCAGGGGCGGCTGCCTTTGGATTGAATGCAAAGGCTAAGACCTTGCTCGTCTTCGGTGGTTCCCTTGGTGCACGCTCCATCAATAGCTGCATAGCTGAACACCTAACAATACTGAGAGAAAGAGGTATTCAGGTCTTATGGCAATGCGGAAAAAATTATGAGCCTCCCGTCGATCTTCCATCGGGTGTGCGCATACTGCCCTTTATTGATGACATGGCGTCTGCATATTCCTGTGCGGACCTTGTTCTCTGTCGAGCCGGTGGTGGCACGGTAGCGGAGTTGAAGGTTGCTGCCAAGCCTGCGGTCCTCATTCCCTATCCCTATGCCGCCAATAACGAACAGGAGCATAATGCGGCTGCCTTGGAACTCCGGGGTGCTGCACGTATGATTCGCGATGGGGAATTGTCGTCCCAATTCAGCTCGGTCTGCCTCCCACTAATCGAGAACAAAGCATTGCTCGACTCTATGAGTCAAGCAATGGCTTCGTTGGCACGCCCGAACGCAGCTTCCGACGCCGCAGAGCTGATCCTGGGTCTCGTGTCGAAACACAGCTAAGGAGAGACAGGCTCTTTAGAGTACCGTGCCGCTAAGCTCTTATGAATGCAAGGCTTCCGAAGACGAGATTTTTAGGTCATAGTTGTGTCCGGCGCGTGGTGTTGCTCTCGTACGTCCGGCGTATAAGTTCTCGAGTGTTCGCTGCGATTTGCTATTTTGACCGGGTTCGCCGCACTAGGTGTCAGACCACGTAGTGCGTTTGTCAGAGCTTGGAACACCTACTTTGTCTGCTCATTATTCGGGGAATACATGCAGCTACGTCGCCGTCATGCAACATCCATCGTTGTTGCTCTCGTTCTCTTCTTCGTAACGTTTGCACCGCAAGCGCTGCGTGCTCAAAACCTTCGTTTTACGTCGTTCAATACCGAACAGGGACTGAGTACGCGCTACTGCTGGACGGCTTTGCAAGACCGATACGGGTACATCTGGATTGCTACGCAGTTCGGACTGAATCGTTGGGATGGCGTTAGCATGAAACGCTACCAGCAAAGTGGCGATACAAACCATCTGCCTTCATCCAATATTTATAGTCTGTGTGAAGCACAGGACGGAAACCTTTGGCTGGGAGCTCTGCAAGGTGGACTCGTTCGTTACAATCGTGCAAACGAGAGCTTTAGCACCTTCAAGCCGGATCCAAAGAACGCATCGTCCGAAGCAAACTTCGTGATTCGTGTGACTGAAGCTCGTAATGGTCGCTTATGGTTACGCGTAGCACAGCATGGTACAGTGTACTCGTTTGATCCAAAGAACTCTAGCTTTAAGCGATTTGCCGTTGCAGACGCACGCTCATCCTTCGCATCAATTTTTTGTTTCTATGAAGATAAAAACGGGGTGATGTGGCTGGGCACAGACAGAGGCTTGCTAAAAGCTGACGAATCGTCCTCAACTTTGCAAGCCGTGCAATCACTCGGCAACCCGACGAATCCTGCAGCAGAAGCAGTGTTGAGTTTGTGCGAAGACAATCAAGGAAATCTCCTAGCCGGAACCTCTGGTAGCGGTTTGATTGTTCTCAGTACTTCCGGGACTCCTTCTGTGCTTGCTCGCTGTTCACAACTAAGTGCAACACCAAGTGCAGGCACGGACATTGTCATTTCTATACTTCGATCATCAAAAGGAAACCTGTATGCCCTCTGTGAAGACGCAGGTGGAAAAGGTACATCAGTCGCGCTAATCAACGAGTCTGCTCTTCTTAGTGGTGGAGCAGTTGCCATGCGCTACGCTCTTGGCCAAAGTCCAGGCTGTAGCTCCGATCTTGATTCCCGTCTTAGCGAAGCACCCAATGGTGAACTCTGGATCAATGGATTGAACGGCGCTGCCTTGTTTAACCCGAGCACAGGAAACTCCAGATTGTACTCGCATTCCACCGATGATGTAGAAAGCTTGGCCGGTGGAAACGTTCGACGCATTTTCTTTGACAAGAGTGGTGCGATTTGGTTTGTTACGCGGAACGACGGTCTAAGCGCCTGCTTTCCGCCGTATAAAAGAATGTCTACACTCAGCAATCAAGGTATTGCCGCAGCCGACAAACGTTTGCTTGCCCCAACCGTTTCCCGTTTCGTTGAAGATCACAACGGAAATGTGTGGATAGGTTACTACATGGCAAACGGTATCAGCGTATATAACCGACGCAGCGGCAGCATTGAGCATATCCTGCAGTCTGAACAAGCCGGTGGCTTGCCGAGTACCTCTGCCGGCACCATCTCGGTATTTGATTTCTATGCAGATAACGATGCAACTATCTGGATCGCTACTTCAGCCGGACTTGTCAAACTCAATCCCGATAGCCGGGCTCTACAAGTTTTTAAGCACAACGAGAGCGATCCCACATCCATTAGCTCAAACGCTGTTGAGTGTGTGATGCGTGATCGAAATGGTGTGCTGTGGGTTGCGACCAGAAATGGTCTAAACAGTATGGACGCGTCCGGATCCTTCCAGCACTACCAATCAAAAGATGGTGATGCCAATTCTCTCTCAAGCAACGACGTACGATTCATCTTTCAAGATCGAGACGGTTTGCTATGGTTCGGTGGAAGCGGCTTGACCAGTTACAACCCCTCATCAAAAAGTTGGAGACGTTTTAAGGTTGACGCCCAAGACACTACCGCTTTGTTGGATGGCTTCATCGCAGGAATGCTTGATGCCGAACCGGGATTTCTGTGGGTGAACGATGCACGTGGTGGACTCAATAAACTCGATAAAGCAAGCGGAACCTTTAGCCGCGTCTATAAAAAGCTAGGTCTTCCTATCAACTCAGGCGGTCTGGTACGCGATACCAAAGGTGTGCTTTGGTTAAACGGAGAAAGCAGCGGAGTGTGGACGTTTAATCCGGCAAACAATGAGGTTCACAATTACGGCAAGGGCTTTGGTTTGCCGACGATGGACGGAGTTGATCGTGGTATCTACCAAACGAAAGACGGCGAGCTCTGGGTTGGTACAACGAAGGGTCTCGCGCATTTCTATCCAGATAGCCTCGAACGCAATCCGTACAAACCTCCTGTCGTTATCAGCTCACTGCGACATAGAAATGAAAACTTGTTTTTCGACCAAGCACTGGCAGAAAAGAAGTCCGTCGAACTTCGTCACGATCAAAACGACATCGTCTTCGAGTTTACAGCACTGAGCTTTTTACACGCTGAAGATAATCGCTACAAGTATAAGCTTGAAGGGTATGATCAAGAGTGGACCGATTGTGGTACTCAGCGAGAAGCCAAGTACACTAACCTGCCTCCTGGGACATACCACTTCCGTGTCGTGGCTTGCAATAATGATAACGTCTGGAATGATGAAGGTGCCTCGCTTGAAGTTGTCGTTCTCCCTCCGTGGTGGGCCACCTGGTGGGCTCGCACTCTGTTCGTTCTCTTGGCGGCCGGTATCGTTTTCGTGATCTATCGCTGGCGAGTGCGCAGTATCCATATGCGTAATGTTGTCTTGGAGCGACAAGTTGGCGAGCGTACCAAAGAACTAAGTGCTGCAAACGAAGAGATTCGTGTTCAGAATGCCAACGTGCAGAAAAAAGCACATGACCTCGAACAGGCCCTGCATGAGCTTCAGCAAACACAGGCTGAGCTTGTTCAGTCTGAAAAGATGGCGGCACTTGGACAGCTTGTTGCCGGCATTGCGCACGAGGTGAATACACCATTGGGCGCAATCAAAGCAGCTATCGGTAATATTCGGCATGCCGGAGATGAAGTCCTGAAGCGATTGCCGGACTTGGTTAAGAATTTAAGTGACGCTGAACTGTCGCACTTTTTGGCATTGGTTCAAAGCAGTGTGAAGTCTCCCAACACTCCGACCGGACGTGAAGCACGCAGCGCACGTCGGGCTATGACAGAGAGTCTCGGAGCTCAAGGCGTTGAAAACGGCGATTACATCGCTGAGATGTTGGTTGAAATGGGTTTGACACAAGTTGATCCTGAAATGCTTCCTCTGTGGAGAAGAGCGGATGCTCGGGCAATCATCGATTGCGCGTACAATCTCTCGCTACAGGCGCGGCAGAGCTCTACTATTGAGGTTGCCGTAGAACGAGCTTCTAAAGTTGTGTTTGCTTTGAAGACCTACGCACACTATGACCATCGCAATGAAAAACAATCGGTGAACGTCATCAATACGATGGAGGTCGTGATGACCTTGTATCACAACACCCTAAAGCATGGGGTGGAAGTTCAACGAAGTTTTGACGAAAGTATTCCTGAGATTCAAGCCTACGGTGATGAACTGACGCAGGTCTGGACGAATCTTGTGCACAACGCCATTCAAGCCATGGGTGGGAAGGGCAATATGTCTATCGCGATCAAGAGTCTCAAGGCAGACAAGCAGGTTCAGAATGCCGAGCGCATGGTTGAAGTGAGCGTAGGCGACACCGGTGCAGGTATTCCCGAAGAGATTCGTGATCGCATTTTCAATCCCTTCTTTACCACGAAACCGGCAGGAGAGGGAAGCGGATTGGGACTCGACATCTGTAAAAAGATTATTGAAAAGCACGGAGGCTCGATTCGTTTTGAAACCGAGCTAGGTAAGGGCACTACGTTTTTCGTGTACCTTCCTGTCTAAGTTCTTGGTGTTCTAGAGCACGAAGCAAAGTTCTTTTCTGTATGCGGGGCCTAGGCCCCGCATCATCACACGTGTTATGAGAGGTGGGAAAATGAAGAACGCTATAGTTTTTGTTGATGATGAACTCATGGTTCTGCAAGTGCTGCGTGCACAGGCTAAGAAGTGGTTCGGCGATGAGTATGCCTACGAACTTGCGCAAAGTGTGAGTGAAGCCTGGGAGGTTATCGACGATCTGGCTGAAAACGGTGTTGAAGTATTGACGATAGTCTCAGACTGGTTGATGCCCGATACTCGAGGCGACGAGTTTCTCATCGCCGTTCATCAGAAGTACCCACAGATCGTGACGATGATGCTGACAGGTCAGGCAGACAAAGAAGCCATCGATCGTGCCCAGTCGCAAGCGAATCTTCACAGGGTCTTGCACAAGCCGTGGAAGGAAGAAGAACTCATTGAATCTATCAGAACCGGGCTAAATAAACCATGATAAAGGCTGTTGTACTCTGTGTGGATGATGAGGGCTTTGTGCTGGATAGTATCAAGTCTCAAGTCCGTCGTCGTCTAGGCGATGCCTTTGTTGTTGAGGCAATGACCTCGGCTGAAGAAGCATTGGAATTCTTGGAAGAACTGCATGAAGATCACGTGGAAGTTCCCGTCGTAGTGAGTGATCATATCATGCCCGGAATGAAAGGTGATGAGTTCTTAATCGCCGTGCATGAAAAGTTTCCTCAGACCCTCAAGATTCTCCTTACCGGACAGGCCAGTCCGCAGGCCGTGGGGAATGCCGTCAATCATGCCAAGCTCTATCGCTACATCGCAAAGCCTTGGGAAGAGGTGGATTTGCAATTGACCATAAGCGAAGCCGTTCGGAGTTATTATCAGGACAAGCAGCTTGAGGTACAGAACCGTGAACTCAAAGAGCTCAACGAGAACCTGGAACACCTTGTAGAAATGCGCACAGAGCAGTTAGCTCTGGAACAGCGAAAATCCGAGCAACTCTTGCTCAACATTCTGCCTGACAAGATAGCGACTCGACTCAAGTCCGGTGAGACGGTTATCGCCGATTCATTTGACATCGTTTCGGTGATCTTCGTCGATATCGTTGGCTTTACCAACTTGACGTCCCGACTGAATGCTCAACAACTTATTGAGCTGTTGAATAAATTCTTCATTGGCATCGATAGAGAAGCGCCGAACTACGTTTTCGAAAAAATCAAGACGATCGGGGATAGTTATATGGCGGCCGTAGGCATCCCCGAGAGTCGTGTAGATCATGCCGTTCAAGCAGCGCGTGCTGCCGCTGCAATGATGGAAGTCGGTAAAACCGTGAGCGCCGAACTTGGAATGGATATCAAGTTCCGCATAGGCTTGCACTGTGGACCGGTGGTTGCAGGTGTGATAGGGGAACGGAAATTCTCCTATGACGTGTGGGGCGACACCGTCAATCTCGCCGCACGCATGGAAAAGACCGGTGTTCCCGGACGAATTCAGGTCTCCGGTGATTTTGCTCGCGAGTTCATACGTGAATGTGGTTCCACGGTGCCATCGGACTTGTCTGCGGGCATGTCATTGAGCTTCGGTGGACGCAATTATAGCCTTGAAGCGCGCGGAGATATTGAGGTCAAAGGAAAAGGTACGATGCAGACCTACTTTTTAAATGTGTAGTGCTTTGCACTCTCTTATGCCCTGAGCCCGAGTGCAGTGTGTACGCGAAAGGGTGCTGTGCTCTAGCTCTGCAACCCTGCGGCATGGAGACCTTCGACCAGCTTCAGAACAGATTTGAAATCCTCAGGCAACTCCGATGTGAACTCCATCCATTCTCCAGTTTTGGGATGCGTGAATCCAAGCGAGGTTGCATGCAAAGCCTGACGCGGCATTAAATCCAAACAGCGACGTGCCGAGGTTGTGTGCTGAGCTCTGATTCCACCGTAAACTAGAGCAGCACCACCGTATGCAGCATCACCTAAGAGAGGATGATGCATGTGAGAACAATGTACACGGATTTGATGTGTGCGACCTGTACGTAAACGTAGCTCGAGTAGCGTGAGAAAGTCATAGCGTGCCAAGACTTTGTAGTCAGTGATGGCAGACTTGCCTTCTTTTTCATTGACACAAAATACTTTGCGGTCTTTGGGCGAGCGCGCAAGAGGAAGGTCAATGGTGGATTCGTCGCTTTTTACAATACCCCAAACCAGTGCGTGGTAGACACGCTTTGCGGTGCGCTGCGCAAACTGTTGCGAGAGTTGTTCGGTTGCATGGGGATTCTTTCCGACGACCAAAATGCCGGAGGTGTCTTTGTCGATACGGTGTACGATACCCGGACGCAAAGCGTCGGTATCGAGTAGTTCTCCGCTCTCCATCTCTGCGTCTTCACCTTCTTCAGACTCTTCGATAACGATGCTCTCGCGTTGTCCCATATGGTACAGAACCGCATTGACCAGAGTGCCATAGCGATTTCCGTGTGCCGGATGTACAACCATGCCGGCTGCTTTGTTAACCACAAGCACGTCGTCATCTTCATAGACAATATCCAAGCTGATGTTTTCAGGTACCAACTCTATGGGTGGACGCTTCAAGACACGACAAACAATAAGGTCTCCCGGTTGGACTTTGTAACTAGACTTCACGACTTTTCCATTCACCGAGACATTCTGTGCATCGATAGCCGTCTGAACCTTGGATCGCGTCGCATTTTTTATCAACGTACAGAGGTAGACATCGATACGCGTTGGCTCCAAGCCTTGTCCGGCACGAAACTCCATAACTTCTTCTCTTTTGGCCGGATAATGGCTGCGCTCATCGTCGTTGATCTCTGAACTCTGCATAGGGAATACTCTCTATAGTTATCGTACAAATATGCGCATAAGCCGGTGTAGTCTCTACGCGCTTGTCGTGCTCTCAACAGCAGAGCAATTGAAACCCAAACACGAATGTCGAAGCGCTCAGCCAATATCTACGCCGTTTCGAACTTCGAGTACAATACCGGTTCACACCGAGCGGAACTAGCCATCAAATGCATGTACTGTGCTGTTGTTGATTTCCGGATCGCATCCAATCTTGATAGAGTGAAACGAGCTCAGACACGATGATGGCCGTAGCCCCCCACAATGGGGTTGGGTGATCCAAGCGCCACAAAGGCACTCGCATGTCGGCACCCCTGTAGTTCCACTCCTCTTCGATAGCGTGCTCGTGCAGAAGTTTCGACAGTGGCACGATGCGAATGTCATCGACTTCGTGCGGATTGTGCTTGATCTCCGGTAGCTCGTTGCAATAGGCAACAACCGGGAAGATATGGGAGTTCGAAGGCGGTGTGTACAGATCCGACAAACGTCCAATTACCTGCACGTGCGAACGTTCGATGCCGATTTCTTCTTCTGTTTCCCGCAGTGCCGCCTCGATGTCACTCTCATTACTCTCCATACGTCCACCCGGAAAACTGAATTGTCCTTTGTGAGAGCCCAAACGCTCTGAACGCAATGTCAAAACAATGCAGAGCTCGTCGTGCTCTTCACACATCAGGGCCAGCACGGCAGAAGGACGTGCATCGTGCGGAGGAGTGAAGGAACGCATCTCTCCATTCGCAAAGCGTGGCGCCATGATACGCTGCGCTTCGGCGCCCGGCAGAGCAGAGCGTAGTCGCGTTTCAAGAAAAGCAATGAAAGGATGCATGGAGTTTAGAGACCGAATGCGTAGGCTGCGCAGCAGCCACGCATAATAAAAACGTCAAATGAGTTCATTGCTGCGAGAACAACACGGTATCACGCGGCATTACCTTGTGGGCCGTTTACAGCGCCTGCGCTCCAAAGGAGTTTAGCCCGCAATAAATCGAAGTAGGTGCTTGTGCTCTTCTTGATCAGCTTCACCACATGTTCCGACTTGTGGAAGGTGATGGTGTCACCGGAGCGAAGGATGCACACTTGCTCGCCATCCGCTACCAGTGCTGCTTCTGAGCCACCATCAAGGAGCGTGCAGCTTACTTCACTGCTATCGTTGATGATGAGCGGTCGAAAGGTGAGCGTGTGTGGTGAGATTGGTGTGAGACACATCACGCCGGCAGAAGGGATAATGATGGGTCCGCCGCACGACAACGAGTAGGCTGTGGAACCGGTGGGTGTTGTGAGCAGCAAACCGTCGGCCCGATAATCACCGATGTGATGCTGGTCAACAACTGCTGCTACACTAACCATTCGCGATGATCCGTGTTTTTCAATGACGAACTCATTGAGCACGTGCCATTCTTGTTCAAGTCCTTCGCTGTTCTTGAAGTGTGTTGCAATCGTACTTCGGTCGACCAAGCGGTAGTTGCCGGTCATCAAGTCGCTGAGGGATTGTCGCAGCTCGTGCGCTGAAAACTCGGCAAGAAAGCCAAGCTTGCCCAAGTTGAATCCCATGATAGGAATATCAGTGCCCACCACGTGGTGAGCGCAGTTCAACATTGTGCCATCTCCACCGAAGGATATAATGACATCGCTAAACTTGATGAGTTCCGGAGTGCTGACAGCGCTGATCTTTGCAGCGATGCTCGCTGACATTCGAGCTACGATATCGCTGTGTGCGGCACAGGCAGCACCTAAAGAGATAAGCAACTCAGCAGCCTCTTCCGCAACGCGGAGAGCAGCGCTTTTATTGGGATTGACATAGAGTCCAACGTTCGTCATTATGCCTTATCGCCGGAAGGGACTTCCGCGCGAGCTTCGTTGGACGTACTCTCATGAACGTAATTGAGACGCAATGCCGAGAGCGATTGCTCCAGCAATGAACTTTCACTGTCCTCAAGATTTCCTTTGGTTTTGACCTGTAGCACTCCGAGCAAATCGATGATGAACTTCGCCTGGTCAAGATTGCTTTCGATTTGTCCCGTTGCCGGATGCTTGAGTTTGCCAAGGGCAACCATGCCCTCCATTGCGAACATATTTATTACAATGCTGAAATCTACGTTTTGCATGTCGAGATAGAAAGTAGCTAAAGTGGAACCCTTCGCAAAATTACGAAGGAAGAGGAAGTGCGCCTCGTGCTGCGACCTAGAGCTTCCTCTCTATTTTTGTCAAAAGTCGCTGCGTTTCGCACAAAATCCCCTTTCCCGGGTCGAGATTCGTGAACTGCCCGGCGCGAAGCGGACATGAACTACACAAAGGTCTTGAGGAGAGTACAGATATGAACAGCAGCTATTCGGGAATAATCGTTGATCCTGTCTCCGCCCGCGAGTTTGCCGGCACGATACACGTTCAGGACGGACGCATTGTGAGCGTCGTTGAAGAAGAGGTAAACGACAGACGTTTGATCATGCCCGGTTTCGTGGATGCACATATTCATATTGAGTCGTCCATGCTGCCTCCAACTGAGTTCGCGCGTATCGCCGTTGTGCACGGCACGGTGGCAACTGTGAGCGATCCACACGAGATCGCAAACGTCCTCGGCATGGAGGGAATGCGCTTCATGCTCGACAATGCAGCGCAAAGTCCGTTGAAGATTTGTTTTGGTGCTCCCAGTTGTGTGCCCGCAACTCGTTTCGAAACAGCCGGTGCAAGCATCTCCGTCGACGACATCGAGCAGCTGTTTGGCGATCCTCGCATAGGATACCTGAGTGAGATGATGAACTATCCCGGAGTATTGTTCGGCGACGACGAAGTGCTGACAAAGTTGGAGTTGGCGAAACGCTTCGGTAGACCAATAGATGGACACGCACCGGGACTTCGCGCAGACGATGCGCGACGCTACGCTTCGCATGGAATCAGCACCGATCACGAGTGCTTTACTTTGGATGAGGCGCTCGACAAAATTGCAGTAGGAATGAAAATCATTATCCGCGAAGGATCTGCAGCACGCAACTTCGAGGCACTACATGATCTGTTACGGACTCATCCTGATGCTGTGATGTTGTGTAGCGACGATCGACACCCGGATTCACTGGTGCTTGGACATATCAACACCATAGTACTGGCCGCACTTCAAAAGGGTCACGATCGATTCGCCGTAGTTCGCGCAGCGGGTCTAAATGCCGTCCAGCATTACAGACTCAACGTGGGGATGCTGCAACAAGGCGACCCGGCAGATTTTATTGTTGTTGAGTCGTGGGAGAGTATGCGAGTCCTTCAAACCTTTATCAACGGACAGCTCGTAGCCGAACATGGCGCGTCTCTCTTGCCCCACATTCAAAGTGCAACACCCAATGCATTTGTTAGTCGGCATGTCGAAAGTCATGAGTTACGTTGCGCGGCGAAGAGTTCCCACATACGAGTTGTTGAAGTACATGACGGACAGCTCGTAACCACCGAAGCTATTCTTGAAGCCACCGTTCAGGACGGCTATTGGGAGAGTGATACGCAGCGCGACATTCTCAAAATGGTTGTGTGTAATCGTTATGAGAACGCAGCGCCGGGCATAGCGTTCATTAAGAATATTGGTCTAACCCGAGGAGCGATGGCTTCCTCCGTGGCTCATGACTCACATAACATTGTCGCCGTTGGATGCACGGATAAGGACATCGCACATGCCATTAACGCTCTTATGGATTCAAAGGGTGGAGTCTGTGTTGTCGACGGAGATACAGTGCTGCATCTACCTTTGCCCATCGCGGGTCTCATGAGCGATATGGATGGCTATGCGTTGGCAGATGCTTATGCACGTATCGATGCTCACGCGCGAAGCATGGGTTCGTCACTGCGTTCCCCGTTTATGAGCTTGTCCTTTATGGCGCTCTTGGTAATCCCTGAACTGAAGTTGAGTGATCGTGGACTCTTCGATGGACGCCGATTTGAGTTCTGCTCCCTCGGAGTTGAATCGTAGAGGCTTTACTCTCATTTCTTTTTTTGCACGAATTCAAAGGTAGAGAGCAGATCTGCGATACTCTTGAGCTTTCTGTGTCTATGATCATTCGAGGCCATGAACTACTTGTGCCGTATACTGCCGGACGTACGGCGCGTTGGCTATGTCTACGCTGAATCAGGTCGCCTCGGACACCTTAGTGTATCGACTAAAGGCATAGCGCCGTGCATAGGCTGTTCTCGATGATGCCGAGTGCATGGCTATGAAACAGCGCGGCCTATTCGCCGTTAGTCTGTGAATGCTTGGCTGAATTCTTGGACCATCCGGAAACTGTTATGAGGAATTCTGCACACTCAATATCATGTCGTCCCTACGGAGCACGCCTAGTTCTCTATGCGTGTGTGCTCGTGGTTGCGATGGGGTCCATCGTTCTCCGGGCACAAGATCGTTCGACCTATCGATGGTACTTCGGATATGAGATGGGGTTGGATTTCAATACACTGCCGCCGACTGTACTGCACGATGGAAAATCTCAGCATTTCGAGGGCACTTCTGTCTACTCCGACCCACAGACCGGCGATCTGATGGTGTATAGCGATGGTAATACCATCTGGGATCGGAATCACGATGTCATCGCTAAGGGCATTAACCCACAGTACTCATCCAGTGTGCAGTCAGCACTGTTGGTTCCGCAGCCCGGCAATCCACACCTCATCCATCTGTTTACCACTCCATCGGTTTGTCAAGGACCCGGACGTCATATTGTTATAGATATGCGATTGCGTGGAGGAATGGGTGACACCATGAACTTCAACTCGAATCTCACCAAACTTCCGGTCGCGGAAAAACTCGCAGCAGTGTCTTCTTCCGATGGCATCGATTGGTGGATCGTATATCGTAGCTGTGGAAGCACGCCGTCGAAGTTTCTTGTGTATCGACTGAGTTCATCCGGTCTCTCAGCTGTTCCGATAGAGTCGCAGGTTGGACAAAACATGAGCAACACTACATACACTATTGGTCAAATGCGTTTCTCTCCAAGTGGCGTCACACTGGCCTGTGCAAATGAGGCAGCCAACGTAGAACTCTTTGACTTTAATCGCAGTACAGGTCTTATCACGAACCCGCGCATACTCGTAACAAACTATCGTGCTGAAGCATTGGGCTTGGAGTTCTCGGAAAGTGGACGCTATCTCTACGTGGCTAGCCAACGTATTGTTATCGATACACTGCAACGCTTCGATTTGCAAGCCTCCAACATACAGGCGTCGCGACAATTCGTTGCCGGCAATTCCACAACCTTCGGCGCTTTGTTGCGTGGTAGAGACGGCAAGGTGTATGCCTCGCAGGGTTCGCAATCCTATTACGGCGCGGTACTAAATCCGGATGCGGCTAATCCGGTTTATAATGAGCATGAAGTAGATCTTAGTTCTTTTGCTCATCTGCCCAGTATTGGCATGCCCAATTTCCCATTGAAGCTGCCGGGCACCGGCTCAGATCCGTCGAGGGTTCGAATGCCGCAATTTGCTTGTAACGCTTCTGATATAGTGGTGGAATTGTACTCCGTTCTTGGTGACTCCGTTCGAGTGCAGCTTCGTTTCGGAAGTGGAACTGACAGTGTGTTCGTACTCCATGGCTCAACGCTGCAGTTGACACGCTCGGTGCAGAGCCCTTCGCAACTTTCTGTTCGCGCAATCTTCACAGGACTCGGACCCAATGCCGTGACTCGCATTGATACCGTCTATGCACAATGTAATGTGTACTACGATTGCTGCTCAAATGTTTGTCGTAATGGGACATTTCGGGCTGTGTCCGCAGGCGGCCAGTGTTTTCCGGTTGAATACGAAACCGACTTGGACTTTCGCACGAGTAATACTGCGCAATGTCCGTACACGGTCGACAAAGCCGGACAAGCAGTGAGCACATCCAGCGCGCACTTTGCCAATGCCGCTTGGTCCGGAGTGTCACACACACAAAGCAACGACTTTTTCTTTCTGGGAGAAACGTTGCCATCAGTCGAGCAGCGAGTCTGGTTTCAGAGAGTCCCGACATGGAAAGACCGCCGATACCGATTCCAAGCCTTTGCTTGCAATGTTGAGGCGAAGCCGCGTTTTGATACCACAGGTATGAGTCTGGACCTAACACTTGAAATCGTACAGAACGGTGTTGCGCGTCGTGTCGCTCAACGAAATGGATTGCGCTTTTCCGATGCTTGGCAGGAGGTCAGCGGTGAGTACGTGTCAACCGGTGACGGAGATGTTGAAGTACGAGTCCTTGTTAAATGCACGAGTTCTCAGACGCACAGCTTCGGATTCGGTATTGACGACATCAGTTTTGAGCCCTTGCAGGAAGTCTTTCCCTTTGCCGGAAGCGATACTACATTGTGCGTCGGTGCCACCCTGCAATTGAATGCTCAAGCCCCCGGAGCAGCTGCGGTGGAATGGACGCCGTCTACCGGCTTAAGCGATGCGCACATTTTGAATCCGACGGTGGTAATCCAAAAAGCCACAACCTATGTGCTGCGCGCCAGCGACCGAAACGGATGCAGTGTTGTGGATAGCATCGTATTGCAGGCACTAGAGCCGGAGCGCGTTACATTACGTTGTGACAAGCGGAAGCTCTGCAGTCCGGATTGGACAGTTGTTCGTCTCATCGGTGCCGGACAAGTTGTTCGGTGGTCCGATGGATCGTCGGCAGATACTTTGCGCATTGAATCACCCGGGACATACTATGCCTTGGTTCGTACAGCCTCGGGCTGCCTAGTTTCAACAGACACGGTTGCCGTCGACGCTGAATCCGCCATCACAGTACAACCCACTTTGCATATACCTGAAACTGTACGTGCAGGTAACTATGGCATTCTGAATATCCAACTTGACTCCTTCTCTACCTCACTCCTTGGTGCAGAATACACACTCTACCTGCGCTTTCGGAGTACGGTGTTCTATCCCTATCAACAAAGTTCGGTGGTTATTGGAGCGGATGGTTGGACACGTCTGCGCGTGAACTCCATCATTCGCGACTCTGTTCTCGATCGGGTCGTACTCCTTGCTCTCCTTGGTGCAGAGCGTAGCAGCGAGATCATCGTCGATAGCATCGTTATTCAAACACCATGCGCGTATACCGTAACAACAACGCCAACGAAGTGCTCGATTGAAGCGTGTTGGATAGGCGAGGGGATTGTTTCCCTTGCCAACAGTGTTGTCGTTTCCGTGAATCCTCAACCCGCCGACAACGAGATTCAGCTCCGGTGGTCATCGATGCAACCCGGCACACTGTACTACAGCCTTAGTGATGTGTCGGGACGAGAGTGCCGTAGTGGCAGCATTTCCCTTGAAGCTGCCCGAGAGGGTCAAAGCTGTATAACGAGCGCGACTTTGAGCTCGGGCATGTACATGCTTCGTTTGTTTGATGGAAGTCAACTGCGCAGTATGTCGGTGATGATCGTTCACTAGAGATGCTGCCGAGCTTTAGAACTCAAACCAAATCTCCTTGCCGTATTTTTGCAGTCTAGACCTGTCTTCAGGTTGAAGATTATTCAGCACGACTGCGAAAACGTGTCCTATACTGTAGCTACACCCCAATATCAGTACGACGTCTGCCTTGTGGCCTTGTCAGACTTGCGCACCGATGCGCGTAGTTACAACATTGCTCGTGCCCTAGTGCTGAGTGGACGCAGGGTTTGTGTTCTAAGTCCCGATTGGTCTGCCGGTCAACGCTTTGAGGGATTGGATCACGTGGCAGTACCGTGTCCTTCGGATGGACGCCTCTATAAAAAATGGCTGCGCTTTAGTCGCGAGGCTGCTACAGTGAGAGATCGTGTGCGTGCACGATCGTTCTGGGCTGAAGATTTGTGGTCGCTGCGTGCAGCGGCACACTTAGCACACTTCCATGACGCATCGTTGCTGTACGACTCACGTGAGATTTACTCTGCCTTGGGACCGCTGCACAAGCGTCCGGTGATGCAGTCTGTCGTGGCAGCAATGGAGCGCCACTATGCGCGCTCGGTCGACAGAGTCATCGTCAGCGGAGAATTGGACGCAGAATACATGCGACAGCACTTGAAACGTCGCGAAAAGCCCACTGTCGTCATGAACGTTCCACCCTATGCGGACGTTAGACCATCGGCGAAACTTCGAGAGCGTTTTGCCATAGCGCAAGATTGCCCGGTTGTTGTCTATCAAGGCGCCGTTCTGGAAGGACGCGGAATAGAAGTCTTGTTGCGGTGTATGGATCGCATGCCTTCTCTACACTTCTGTGTGATTGGTGACGGACCGGGACTCGACTCCATGAAATTACTGGCGGCATCGCTCGGCTTGGAGCAGCGAAGCCATTTTCTTGGATCTATTCCCAATCATGAACTGCTAAGCTGGACCGCGTCGGCAGACGTAGGATTGTGTTTTGTTGAACCAATTTCGTTTAGTTACAAGCTGGCGCTACCGAATAAGCTCTTCGAGTATGCGATGGCGCGCATACCTGCGTTGGTCAGTGATTTACCGGCAATGCGTGAAGTGATAGAGTCACATCCCTTTGGCGAGCTGGTGTCGCCGGACGCTTCCGCAGAGACTATAGTAAACAAGCTCGGCAATCTGCTTGAACACCCGGAGCGTTATCGCGCAGCGGCAGACAAAGCGGCGCGCGTCTACAACCGCGAAGCACAGCATCGCGTGATTGCTGCTATGGCAGAGGAAATGGAGCGATTGTGATTGTACGCAATGAAGCAGTGATACTGCATTCGCGTCGTTACAGCGACACCAGTGTTATCCTCAGTGCCTATACCCTGGACCATGGACGTATTGGTTTCGTTGTAAAAGGCGCTCGCAGACCCAAGAGTAAATTTGGTTCTCAGGTCATGCCACTTAATATTGTTGATGCGAGCTATTACTATAAAGCGGGGCGCGAGCTTCATACCTTAAGTGGGGCCGACAGCGTTGTGCCTCTGCGTACACTGGCGAACTCCTATACCCACTTGTCTGTAGGACTTTCTATCTGCGAAGCACTTCTGCTCACGCAGCCCATGGGTGAGAAGAACACGTCGTTGTATCAACTTTTACGGTCAACACTCATCGTCCTCGATGCATCGCGTACAAATCTCTATGGATTTTTTGTCTTCTTCTGCATTCACCTTGCTGAGATGATGGGTTTTATGATTGACTTCTCCGCCGACGCTGAGTCCGATGATTCCGATGTCTTGGTGCATGAAGGAAATGTCTTCTTCTCCTTTGAGAACGGAGCAGTGCTGAATCGTGTAAGTTTGCCCGGCTCGCAGTCTTTCCGCTTACGTCATACCACCCTATTGGTGTTACAGCGTGTTGCGGAGTGTTCGGTGATGCACCTTGATGAGATTGCAATGACCGAACAGGAGCAACGAGAAATACAGCACTTTTTCGTGAGTTATTTCAGTTACCACCTCGAGAAGAAAGTGGTTTTTAGAGTAGAGCATTTGATGATGGGAGCCTAAATGAGTAGTGCAGATGTGTATGAAGTTCGCGCGGAGTTGAGGTTAAAAGCCGGCCAGCATCGTCGTATTCGAGGCGGCCACCCGTGGATTTTTCAAGACGAGCTCATGGAACGTCCGGCCTTGCCTGCAGGCTGCTTGGTTCGAGTAAAGACGGATTATGAGTATGATTTGGGACTTGGTATCTACAACGCACAATCGCAGATCGTCGTTCGGCTGCTCGCTACACAGCGTGTCGATCAAGCATTTTTTTATGATCGGATTCGACGAGCCCTGAATCTACGTGAACGACTCTTTGCGCCGGAGACCTCATACCGTTTGGTGTTTGGGGAGTCTGACTTTTTGCCCGGCCTCATCATAGACCGCTACGGCGACTATGCGGCGGTGCAGTTTCTATCGGCCGGTATGGATCGCATGCGCGATGGCATCGTGTCCGCTTTGCATGAGGTTTTACCTTCTTTAAAGGGAGTGGTTGCTAAGAATGATTCGCAGCTGCGTGTTCGCGAAGGACTCTCGCGTGAGACTGAAGTGTTGTCCGGCGAGATTCCGGCACACATCGAAATGACAGAGAACTCCTTACGCTTTCAGGTGGATTTGCTTGGCGGACAGAAAACCGGATACTTCCTGGACCAGCGCCTCAACCGTCATTTTATACAAGGCATCTCCAAAGGTTTGACAGTGCTTGACTGTTTTACCAATCAAGGCGGATTTGCTCTTCATGCGGCGGCCGGAGCCGCCGCTGAGGTTCTTGGTGTTGATAGCTCGGAATCGGCGGTAGCGGCATGTAGACGTAACGCCGAACTAAACTCGTTTAATGTTGCACGCTTTGAACAGGCCGATGTGTTCGATTTCTTAAAGCAACAAGTTGTCGAAGGTGCAAAGTGGGATATGATCATTCTTGACCCGCCGGCGTTCACTAAAAGTAAAGCGCAGATACCACAAGCGAAACGAGGCTATGCGGAAATCAATCGACAAGCACTGAAGTTGTTGCGTGAAGGAGGCTTTCTTGTAAGCGCTAGTTGTTCGCATCATGTGAACGAAGCCATGCTCTTGGATATTGTGCTTGAGGAGTCTCGTCGTATCAATCGTAAGCTCAAGCTCATTCACCGAGGAGAGCAGTCACCCTGTCACCCAATCTTACTGTCGATGCCTGAAACCAATTACTTGAAGTTCCTGGTGTTTGAGGTGTGGTAGCATCGTGGAAGGAACGGGGCTGTAATGCTGACTGTAATGCTGAGTACAGCATAGCTTGAGTGCTCTCACGGGTTTGAGCGTCATTGTGTAGCGTTAACGACAGAAATTTTTCAATGCCTCTCGCGACGCGCTTGCTCCCAAAGCATCTGCTTGTTTCCAATCCTCGCAGGCTCCCTTTGGGTCGTTGCTGAGTTTTCGAGCGTTTGCACGATTGAAATAATACACTCCATTACGAGGATCGGCTGCTATAGCTTTGGTGTAGTCTTCGATGGCAGCGCTGTATTCCTTGCGACTACTACGTATGATAGCTCGATTGTTTAGTGCTTTGGCATAGCGAGGATTTAAGGAAATCGCTTTATCGTAGTCGGCAAGTGCGGCCGATGTGTCGCCCATCGTGTAGGCGTTGAGACCGCGAATCACATAAAGTCCGGTATCGTTCGGATGCATTGAGATAGCTTTGTTATAGTCTTCCGCAGCCAGCTTGTTGTTCTGCGTGGCTTCGAATGTCTGACCTCGATTGACATAAGCCTCAAACAGTGTCGAGTCCAGATTTAAGCACACGGAAAAATCACTGATCGCTCCCAAGGCATCTCGCTGTGGAATGCGCGTTAAGCCACGCTTGTAGTACAACTCGGCCATGCGCGGATGCTGGGCAATGAGCACGCTGAAGTCTGCCATGGATTCTTTGAATTCGCGAAGTGTGTAGAGTACCATGCCTCGGTTCATGCGTGCTTCAAACTCCGTGGAATCGAGCGAAAGTGCCGCACTGTAATCTTTTAATGCGTTTTTCATATCACCACTTTCGGCATAACAGGTACCACGATTGGTAAGCGCCAATACCATTTTTGGGTCTAGTTCCAACGCTCTGTTGTAGTCTGACAGTGCAGCTTTGGTGTTCTGAAGATTTTGGTACGACAAGCCGCGATTGACGTAGGCGCGTGTGTAGCGAGGATTTAGCGTTAGGGCTTTTGTGTAGAATTTTATGGCCTCCTGAAAGTTGCCCAGGCTGTCTTGCACAAATCCGTCGTTATAGAGCTGTTCCGCACTTACTTTGACGCCTTGTGCATGGACAACAAGTCCGGCGCAGCAGAGAATCAGAATACAAACCAAACGTGAATACATAGGCGATAGTGTCAAAAGTTAATGGTAGGTCGGACCGGAACGAATCGCAGCGACTCAGAGCGACCCAAAGCGACTCAAAGTCGACCACATTCTAATTTACGAAGACCCGGGTCTTTATACAGCCCGTGATGTAAGGCCATGAAGTCCTCATCGTATACGGAGTGTAAATTGCGGCAAGGAGAATAATCATGTCGATGCAACTCGTTCAAGAGGATTCGTGGGGCTTCGTATTCCGGCGAAGCGATAGGGGCTCAGCCGTGCTGATACTTGGACTCATAGTATCGCTGTTCTGTTTACTCTTTGGACTTGGCGGGCTTATCGTAGGCTTGTATAACGTGCAACTCGCACTCGTTATCCTCTTGGCCCTGTCGGCTCTCGCCTTCTTTCGATCGGCGCTGTACAAGGAAGCTGATGCTGAACTTGATGAAGTTCTGATACGACGATCAGACAACCGTGTGTACTGTCGCAATGCTGCCAACACGGCCCCAACGGTTATTCTAAATGCCTACGATATTCGGGCAGTTCGCATACGCCGCAGCGATCTAAGAGCCAACAATGCCGCGGATAATGCACACTTTTTTGATCTGATGCTCGTGCTTCATGAGGGTGCAACGTTGACCCTGTGGCATAATGTGTATGGCAGAGATAGAGCTGAGCGAATTCGCCGCGAAATCGATGCATGCCTTCTAAGTGACCACAATCGTAGTGCTTGCAATGCCGCAGAGTTTGTCTCGACGGACGTGATACCCGTCATCGCCGAATCCTCTCAAAGTTGCTTCCGAGTCCTCAGTCCTAGCACCGGAGGTTTTAGCACAGGGACGCTCGGTCTCATCACCATGTGGCCATTGCTTGGCCTCATCACTGTGCTGAGTGCAGAGGACTATCGTGTTCAATATGCAATGATTGTCTTGTTCGTTGTAAGTCTCATCGCGCTCTTTGCAGAGCTTAGGAAGCGGCGACAACACGATGCGACAGCAACGGAGATCAGGTTTGGCGAGGAAATGATCAGCGTGACTGTACTCAATGATTCCAAGCACGACAAGCAGTATGAAGTGGTCAAGGTGGCGACCATTGGTTTTGCACCCTATGAAGTTGACAAATCAAGCGAGCTGTACATTCTTGATGTGGAAGCGCTAAACTCAGCCATGGCCTTGGATGAACTCATGGAAGAAGGCTCTGAGCGTTCGACGGCTCTACGCCGCATGGAGGCAGGCTTCGACGAAGTGTCGAAGCTACTACGTAGTCAAACACTGCCTTCTTTGGGTCGCTCAACGCTGTGGAATCTCGTGTCTCGACAGCTTTACCGCGCCGCATTTGAAGCCCAACGTGATGGACAGGAGTTTTCACAACGAAGCACGCGCTTTCTGAAGGTTTTATCTGATGATGTGCTCCGAAGTGGTGATTCCTTGCTCAAGACACTGCTGTGGAGTTCGCGAGGCGTCGCCTTTTTGGCCGTGCTAAGCTTACTGATACCTCTACTGAGTTTTATCCTGGCAATGCTAAGCTATAAGGCTTCGCAGGGTGTACGAGACCCGGGAATGTACATCGTCGCAAGTGTTTTGCATCTGTCAGCAATCTTTGTGGTTGTAGCTAAGCTCCTTGCAGATGGCGGTTTGCGTGTTCTTGGACTATGCCTCGGCTTGAGTGCGGTCTTATATCTGCTCAGTATCTGCGGCGTTGACCCCTTGCAACTGGGAATTGGCTTTCATCTCATGGTCATGTCCGTTCTGATATTGCTAAGTAGCTGGAAGCTCATGAGGCGGCCGGAGTTGCGTTGATTTTTTGCTGTCGACAAGCCGGAGCGGGTTGAATCGGCTATTGGTAAGCTTGTAGATGCACATTCATTTGACGAAGTACACGAAGCCGGGCGAAACGCCTACAAGCACATCAATTGCGGAAGGCTCAAAACGCTCTTTTCGCCTATCTTTGCAGTCCAAGAGTACTCATTTTTGCGTCTATAAGCCATGATTCTTTCCGATAAGGAAATTCTAAACTGCATTGACAAGGGAAGTATCGTTATTGAGCCATTCGACCGTTCGTGTTTAGGCTCCAATAGTTATGACGTGCATCTTGGTGGAACCCTCGCGGTATACAACGATGAAATTCTTGATGCCAAGAAGCATAACACGATTCGAAGCTTCGATATTCCTGAAGAAGGTTATATCCTGATACCAAATCAATTGTACCTAGGTGTCACCGAAGAGTACACGGAAACGCATGCTCATGTACCGTTTTTGGAAGGAAAGTCCTCAGTAGGACGTCTTGGAATCGATATCCACGCCACTGCAGGTAAAGGTGATGTTGGCTTCTGTAATTATTGGACTCTCGAGATTTCAGTGAAAGTTCCGGTTCGAGTGTATCAGGGAATGCCTATCGGACAGTTGATCTATTTTCAGGTTGCAGGCGAGATTGAAACCCTGTATCGAAACAAGGCCAACGCGAAGTACAACGATCGATTGAACATTCCGGTTGAGTCGATGATGTGGCGCAATAAGTTCTAGCAAGGCGTAGAGCCGAGCGGAGCAGAGCTTGCCGGATAGGGGTGCGACACACGCCAAGGCTAGAGAGTTATGTCCGTATAATTCTCACGCCGGGTACGAGGCTTATAGGACTGATGAAACTCATGAAATTCATGATACATGGTGAAATCACGTCGGTCGCAATGCAGTCGAATGACTGATCTCAGACTTTAGACATCCTCATACACACATCCATGACCATGGTTAGAGATTTGTTTTTGCACTATCGCTTAAGCCTTCTAAACGGAGTGTTTGCTTGTGTGCTGCTTATTGCATGCGTTGGGTGCGGTGGCGACAGTGATGACGAAGAAAAATTGCAAGAGATCCCCGTTGATGCATCGGCCATCCAAAAGTCGCGTGCGGAAAAAGACAAATTCTTCAAGTACGATGCCGCGTCTCCAATACCCTCTGACTTGCGCAAGAGCTTCAGCGGTCTGCGCTATTTCCCCTACGATGAAGCATATGTGGTTATCGCAAGCTTTGAAGCCTCAAGCAAAGCAGACACCATTCACATGCCCGCTTCGAAAGGCGAGATTCGTCCGATGATTAATGTCGGAGTGTTCTCATTTAGCATAGGAAGCGAAGAAAAAGTCTATCAGCTCAGTGGTTTTCGAGCTGCCGACGGCTCATCGAAGTCTGTGTTGATTCCATTTAAAGACAGAAATAGCGGAAACGTGTGCTATGGAGCAGGACGCTATGTTGAAGTGGAAGAGTCCGGGGATGAATGTACCATCGATTTCAATCTGGCATACAATCCCTTTTGTGCCTACAACGAATCGTATTCCTGCTTGCTGATTCCGCCTCAGAATGTGTTGTCGGCGGCTATTAACGCAGGCGAGAAAAATTATCATTCTTCCTCTGCTACGAAAAAAGGCGAAAAGGCCGACTGAGGCCTACGTTCTTGTGTAGAGCCTGAGTTCAGCGCAGAGTTAAGCAGGTGTTCTGCAGAAAATATGACAGAGCTTCTACAAGCCTGGCGCTGACAAGCAAAAAGGTTGGAAGCTATGCATAAAAAGCTTAGTTGAAATTGAACCTGTACCCGAAGGTGGAACTAAGCTTGAACGTGAATGTGAACGTGAGTGTGAACGTGAGTGTGAACGTGAGTGTGAACATGAACATGAACCTTAGTGTCATGGAGCGCCTTCTCAAAACTCTCTACACTGATAATGCTTAGAGCAAGATGGTGTCCACATTTTTGCCATGGTTCGGAGCCGGAAGTATCCACAGCTTTGCAGTGGAGAATGAAGGGGAAGTATAGCATTTCGGAGTGATAACGTCTGACGATGACCTTACAAGTTTGTGATATTCGAAAAGAAAGCTTGCACCTTCAAAGCAGGTCGTCTAGCCTTTGGAAGTACCTTGTTGCCGCTCTCTTTTGCTGCGCACTGTGGTCTTGCTCACTCTTTCGCTCAGAGCAGAAGGTTTTAGCAGCGGACCCCGCATTGCTGCTACCTGAAATACAGATGAGCGAGGAATATGTTCGCTCCAAGCCGGGCGATTTGTTGGTCTTCTTACCCAAGGGCTGGTTTCTTGTGGACATGGAGTCTAAGCTTTCGAGCGATGTCGTTGCCGTTGCTGTGAATCCTGAGTACACCTTAAGCTTGGTCGTGCAGAGCCTGCGAGCTGACGAACAGCTTACACAGAGCGTTCAGAAGGAAGGTCTTATCGGTTTGGCGCGTGCAGCATACGATAAGCGCGTTCGAAAGACAGCGAATGGCGTGCGCTTGCTTAGTCCCATGGATAAACTCGATTACGGCAACAAGCACTTTGGAAGCTACGAGTTCAGTATTGACGCAGTGGATTCAACCGCACAACGCTCGCGATCCGTCGTTCTCAGTAGCTCTGTCAAGAATTATTACGAAGTGTCGCTGGTTCCGGCAATGGTAACAACCACCAAACTTCCGGAGGAGGATTCTGTACGAAAGATCTTCCACTCCATTATCGTGAGCATGCAGTACTAAGCACAAGTCGCTGCCTAAAGTGACATACGAGGAAAGTCTTACGACGTAGTCCTTACGAGGCAGATCATTCGACACAAATCTAAGCGCTTGGCATCCGCGTGCCACAAGGTGTGCACCGGCCCTCTAGACACATCTGTTGTGGATGCACCATTACGATTCGCTCATCCACGAACAACACTCCTTAAGCCTGCGTCACGTCGCCGGAGAGTTCCGGTTCCTCGTTGTTGTTCGTTCTTTTTCCAAGTCCAACCCATAGCATCGCGCTGGCACTGAGAAGGGTGCACAGCATTGGCAACCAGTCGCCGAATTGCGCATAGACAGTCGGTGGGTGAGGTACGAGCTTTGGAGTAGTAACTAAGAACGAACACCGTTCTCGTGCAGGGGCTTGTGCAACGCTGCGACCGCATGCATCAATCAACCCACTGATGCCGCTATTTCCGCAACGAACGATTGGAGTTCGAGTCTCGACGGCTCGAAGACGAGATATGCAGTAGTGCTGTTCGGGACCGAAGGTCCCGTCATACCAAGCGTCATTAGTGATAACCGCCAAGAGTTCAGCGCCTTTGCGACTATATTCTGCAACGTAATTAGGGTATATAGACTCGATGCAAATAACCGGTCCGATTTTCACAAGTGTGTCGTTTTGCTTTCCGTTTTCAAGCAAGGCCAACACTGTAGCACCTTCGCCCTTGTTCCAGCCTGAAATCCCTACACCCCATTTCAACCACGATTGAATCAATGGAACGTCGTCGCTAAAGGGCATGTATTCGCCGAAGGGTGTGAGACGAGATTTATGGTGAGTGTTAATCTCGCTACGGCCGGGATTGAAGATGCCGGCAGAATTATAGACTTTCATCATCATGCCGGGATCGAGCGAGAAGCGTTGAGCGTTGTCGGGTGCGCTGCCTTTTGGATACAATTGATAGTCCGCAAATCCTGTGAGCAAGGCGCTACCGCTTGTATCGGACCATGTTTGTAGGCGTTCTCGTAAACTGATGTTTTCCGGAAGTTTGAGACCATATGGTACGGCAGTTTCACTCCATACACAGAGATCACAGTGTTGCAGCCTGTTGAGAGAGTCCTGCAAGTGTTGGTGCTGCGAAATCATATCATTGATTCCGCCTTGCCATTTTTCCCAAGGATTAATACTGGGTTGTACAAGGCCCACTGTGACTCGTCGAATACGTCCACCTTTCGCCATCTGCTCAACCTTGTCAGTCTCTAACCTAAAAATTCCGTACAACGAAACCACAAGGATGATGGCCGTGGCTACACCGAGGTGCTTCCACACCGAAGAATGCGCTAAGGCATAGTGGGCAATGATGGCGTTGATCGACATGACAAACATGCTCACTATCCATACACCACCCAGATCCGCGATTTGAATAAGAGCGGTCGAATAGACTTGGGTGTAACCCAGAGCAAGCCATGGATAGGATAAGTCGCTCAGAGAATGCAGCCACTCAACAGCAGTCCAGCCCAAAACCAGTACACTCAGACTTAGCGTGATGCTGCTGCGCTTGCGAACGAAATGATAGACCCAAAACGCCGGCATCAGAAAAAATGGATGACCCAGCCACAAACCGGCGCCTGCAGCCATAAGAAAGGGGTCTGTTTCCTTCTGCCAGCTCATGACCCACCAATTGGCTGCCCCGTGGAAGCAGAAGAAAAAGAGGTACAACAGGGGAGTGAGACCACGTTCCATGCGACGTGACTCTAGCACCATAATGAGCGGAACAAAGGAGAAAAAAGCTACAAAACCCAATTTTAATGGAGCAAATGCAAAACCACCTGCCAGACCGGCAAGGGCTACGAGAAGATAGCTAGTGGATTTTTTCATGTAAGACATCTTGGTCCAAAGAAACGGCTTTGCCCCTATCCCATATCGGAAGTGTAGCTGAACACATCAACACGGTTGCGAAAACAAAGATACGAGCTGAGTCAAGCCTACAGCCTATCACATGTCGGACGATAAGTAGAGAACGCAGGATTGCGTCGCCTTGCCTCTATAGCGCGCCTTCGAGCCGGGCTGTAGGAGAGCATTCATGTAGCGATATGTTCATCATGAAAAGGATTTCCCCGATGAAAAAGCACTTTGGCCTTAGGTTTCCCGTTGGAAGCGAACTTCTCAATACACTTCTTTCCGTTGGCTCTAGCGATCAATTCCAACCCAATGTAGCGGCCGAACGCATGAATCGTCTCATGCTGAGCGGGTTCATTTGTCTGCTAAGCGGTTGTGCCTGCACTGCATGGGCTCTGCACAATATCCTTCGATAAAACGCTCCGCTCAACGCAGCAAAAAAGTCCGGGATTCGTGCTCGGATCCCGTGAAATTCCTTTTTTCCTACGGGCACAATCGGACCTCCCGAGAGCGCTCATCTCCTTTCGGCCGGGACCTGCCATAGGCCGGCTCCTGCGTATCTTTGCCGAATTCTTGTCTCACAACCGTCGCAGCGATCACCATGCTCGATATCAAATTCATTCGCGACAACGCGGATGCTGTCATTGCCAATACTACCAATAAGAACGAGAAAGCGCAGGTTCAAGTACTACTGGATGCCGACGCCTCACGACGTATTCTGGTTGCCGAAACCGATGTTTTGAAGAACAAAAGAAACGTCGCCAGCGAAGAAATTGCTCGTCTTAAAAAAGAGAAGCTCGATGCCGCAGCAATGATTGAAGAGATGCGTCTGGTTGGAGAAGCCATTAAGGCAAACGACGAGAAGATCCGTGCGCTCGACGAACAAATGTTCGCCGTGCAACTCACTATTCCGAACATGCTGCATGCGGATGTACCGGTTGGACGTGACGCATCGCAAAACATCGAGATTCGTTCGACGGTAGAGAAGATTCCACAAGACTACCGATTGAACCACATCGAGATTGCCAAAAAGCTTGGTCTCCTTGATTTTGAACGCGGCGCAAAGGTCAGCGGCAGTGGATTCGGTTTTTATACCGGAAAGGGTGCCACTCTTGAACGCTCTATGATCAACCTTTTTCTCGATATGCACATTGAGAAGCACGGTTATCGTGAAATGATGCCACCGTTCGCCGTGAATCGCGCGTCGATGGTTGGAACCGGACAAATCCCCAAGCTTGAAGAAGATATGTATCGCTGCGCGGATGATGACCTCTATCTGATCCCAACAGCTGAAGTTCCTCTCACGAATTTCTATCGCGATGATGTGCTTGCTGAGTCTGAACTGCCGACGAAGTTCTGCGGATACAGCGCCTGTTTCAGACGAGAAGCAGGCAGTTACGGCAAAGACACCAGGGGCTTTTTACGCGTACACCAGTTCAACAAAGTAGAGCTCGTGAAGTTCTGTCGTCCGGAATCATCGTACAATGAGTTGGAGTTACTTGTCAATGATGTGGAAGACCTCTTGAATGCTCTTGAGTTGCCCTATCGTGTTATTCTACTTTGTAGCGGTGATACCAGTTTCAACTCCGCAAAGACCTATGATCTTGAAGTATGGTCTCCTGCAGAACAGAAATACCTTGAAGTCTCGAGCTGCTCCAATTTTGAGAGTTTTCAAGCTCGTCGTGCCAACATCCGCTATCGTACCGCACAAGGAAAGCTCGAGCACGTGCACACCTTGAATGGCAGCGGTTTGGCAACGTCTCGCATCATGGTGGCAATGCTGGAACACCACCAGACACCGGACGGAAAGATCCGCATTCCGGAAGCACTGAGACCTTACATGCGCTGCGATTACATCGACTAACCAATCAGCATAGAATCTGTTGGAAACAAGAACAGCGACCCACTCGGGTCGCTGTTTGCATTTTGTGGAGTGTATCACTCCGACCAACACATTCTGTGGAGAAAGCTGCATCAAATCAACCATCGAGCTTTGATTCTAATCGACGTTGACGTGGAAGGCAGCACGATTGGCTCAGACCTGAAGCTTGACGATTAGTAGTTTAGTCCTGTATGGCATAAGCCGGACGTGGCTGGCTGCGTAACTGAGACAACTTTAAGAGTCCTTGCTGGACCACAGCAGGTTTGAGATCGACCTCGTAACCTGCATCCGGGAGACTATCCTTGTTTTCAATCATGTGCAGCACCTCAAAGAATAACGCTTCCGCCTCGTCAAAGCGATAGAGATACATCAGTGCATAAGCTTTGTAATGCATCGCCATGATCTGATTGGGGATTTTTTCCAGTGAATAGTTCGACCACTTTAAGGCATCCTCGTATCGTCGCTGTGTGCCGCACAGGTGTGCTAGAGAAGAAGCTGCTGATGCCGCGATTGGAGTGGATAGCGTTCCAAGCTCAATTGCAAAGCTTAATGCCTGCTCGGCGTTTTCAGGTACACCCATACGCGACAAGGTCTGACCAAGTTGGAACCAAGCGTATGCGTTAAGTGGTTCTTCTTGTACATGCTGAATCAATAGTTGGTAGTTGCGCTTGACTTTAGCCTCCATGCGCTCACGATCGCAATCGTAGCCCGTGTGGATGATGCTGATATCACACTTTAAGATATGAGCACCACACTCAATGAGTGCAGGTGTTATCTGTTCGTGAACACGTCCGCGAAACTCCACTTTTGGAAAGCCGTAGTTTCTGAAAATGCGCGGGTATCCACCGCGATGGACTTCAGTCTCGGTGTCTTGCTGGCGATGGGGCGATACGATCGTGCAGATAAATGCACCAACCTCATCGCTTACCGATTGGAGCATAGGACGTATCGCATCGGCGGTCTCAAGGTCCAGACGTTCATCTGCGTCAAGGTACAGTATCCACTGACCTGTGCACAGTTTGAGCGATTCGTTGCGAGCTTTCGCGAAGTCGCCAACCCACTCAAAGTAGCCTGTCTTTGCATTGAACTCTTTTGCAATCTCCATTGTCTTATCCGTTGAGCCGGTATCAACAATAACAATTTCGTCGACCACACCTTGAACGGATTCCAAGCACTTTCGAAGAGTCTGTTGCTCGTTTTTGACAATCATGCACAAACTCACGAGGGGTCTGTCTTGTGACGCTTCTGCGCCCGTACTTGAGATTTCCTGCTGTTGATCCTGGCCTGATGAAGCATTCATGGAAGGTTCTTCCTTTGTAATGTCGGGGTTTGTGCCTGTCTGCGTCGCCGCCGTGTTTGAGGCTTCTACCTCATCCAATCGCTTGAGATAGTTCGGAATGTCTGTATGTGCTGGCTGTATGCCTTGAGCTTGCAAAAGCAATTGCCGTGCCGCGCTGAATTCACCCACATTCATGGCGCAATTCGCTAAGCCAATTCGACAGGAAACACTTCGGTCGTCATGTTCGATACCTTTTCTGAAGTATGCTTCGGCAAGGGCCATGTCACCCGATGCCAGAGCACTGCGTCCAATCGAAAAACAGAGTTGTTCCGTGGGCAGTTGATATGCGCCAACAACTCGAGCAGTCATGTCGTTCGTTTCGATTGCTTGCTCCATGTTTATATAGGCTTGCAGGGCCTGACGAAAGCGGGCACATGCTGTATGTGTTTCACCCAAAACGAAATACGCAAAAGCCTGATGCGGAACACTACGCAAAGACTCCTCTGCTCGCTGTATCGCCAGATTGTAATCCTTGAGTTGAAAGGCAACTACGGCACCGTAGTTCAGTGCCTGCGGACGCACAACACCGCCTGCTTTGGCAAACAGTAAGGCTCGCTGTGTGTCTCGTTCGGCAGCTTTAAGATTGCCCAATGCAAGTGCAGTTTTTGCTCGTTGTTGTAGCATATAGGCATCATTGGGATTGTCCCTTAATGCTGCGTCCAAAAGACTCATGTTGCGAAGTTGCTTTGCATGCATTGCTTCGGCGCTAATGTCGTATCCCAAGTGCTGCAGCTCAATGTTCGAAGGGGCGAAGTTGAGGTTGTTGGGTGCAAAACACTCGATAAGCTGTTCGTGAATACGTCCACTGAAGCGAATGCGCTCGTCATTGCGAACCAAACGCAAGAGCTGTGAAACGTAGTGCGAACGTACAGCGCCTTTTGAAGCATGGGAGCTGAGGTTCAGGAGAAAGCCATGGTACTGCTCTCCGGCATTCTCAATCACCCACCGTAACTCTTCAGGATTCATCAAACGTTCGTCGGCATCAATGCTCAATATCCATCGGCCGGTAGCGGCTGCCAGCGCAACGTTTCGTGCGTCAGAAAAGTCCTCGCGCCAGGGATGCTCGAGTACCCGCGCTCCAAACTTCTTCGCTATCTCTATCGTGCGGTCGGTTGAACCGGTGTCGACAACGATGATCTCTTCAGCGCAGGCATACACTGATTCCAGACAACCCGGAAGCATTGCTTCTTCATTGCGGACAATCATGCAAACGGAGAGCTGTGGACTGTTCATGCGCTTGGCCTTTGTAAAGCGTGTGGCTAACTCACACCTCCGTTGAGCAGTTTACTGCTCCGAGGGTGTACTCGAAGCATGCCAAGGCAATTTCAATGCCATATTGGCGTTCAAACGCAGATAATGGCGTGCAAGGCATGATTGAGACCCGGCAAGGCTATTCATTCCGTGACCCGGGCGGCCGCAGGCCGACCATAACAAAAAATCCCTCAAGACCACAGTGTGATTGAGGGATAGCTCTGAAGCTGAAGCTGCTAGAAAAAAACGATTGAACAGTACGCGGTGCCGAGGGACATCGGCAGTGAGGCTTCGGCTTGGTTCTAATTGCGAAGGTCGATGACCTCAACGCCTTTAGGAATCTTGAAACTGAAGGCAGAGTCTTTCAAGTCAACGTTGCGCTGAATAGCGCTAATCGTCCATAGTTGTGTCCCCTGATCAGTCTTGACGCCGATGCTCTTGAGGGCAAGATTTTTTTTGTCGACGCTGAGCTGCATAGACAACACGCCATAGCGAGGGGCTCCGTTCGGCTCAAGGCTCAACAGGTAGCTGGACCCCGAGGCACTGTTGTTCTGGTTTTTTAGCGAAGTCGGTTTATAGGCAGCAATCAGCTCAAGTAGAAGTTTTTCAACCGAAAGCGAAGTGCCTTGGGGGTTGTAAGTCGAGATAACGACAGACTTCTTCGAGGGCGTATAGTTCCAAATGGTCGAGCCATCGCAGTAGATGCGTCGATCATTCAACTCCAAGAGATACTTGTCCTTGCGCTTGGCCGAGATCGTGAGTTTGGTGTTGTTCAGCGCAGACGACGAGGCAACCAAACGCAGACTCTGAGCCGTGCTGAATTGATCGGCTAGTTTCTTATGCACGGATGCGGCATCTTCTTGTGCGAAGACAGGCAGCGTGGTCGCGAGCAAGATGAACAGCGTAACGAATGCGATTGAGTGAGTGACGTGACGTAATGTGCTAGACATGGAGAAAGCAAACTAGGGTGACGAGTTAGTGTACGGCATTACTTGATTTTAGAGCTCAAAGCGCCACGCAATCCGGAGTAGCCTGTAAGCTCAGCATCTATAGTGCCAATCGGAATCTTGGAACTCACGCGAACAGGGACCTTGCGCTCATCGTCGCTAAGCCATATGAGGATACGACCATCAGACTTGAACAATCCACCTTCTTGGATGAGGGGTTCGACCACAATACAGCGGAATGTACCGGCTGCCACGTCGATCGTTTGTTTGCCTAAAATCTTTACACCTAAGTCGTGACAATCCTTGTTGAAGAAATTGCGCAAGGGAATGATGCTGTTGTTGGTGTACTGATGCAGGTTCTGTGTACGAATGTAAAAGAATGCAGAAACAATGTCGTGGATGTACGGAGTAATCTGAAAGTCTCCTTCGGTAGTGTGTGCCACATGTTTTTCTTGATCCAAAGAGGCATTGAAGTCTCTGCTGTATCCACCTTCACGTATACTCTGGTTGAATTCCCAGGGGAAGATTCCGGCAACATCCAGAACGGTACGATATCGGTCGCGCACTTTGTAGATCCACTCCAAACTCTCCAAGGATCGAACTTCGAAGCGAATGTCGTAGCAGGGACGTCCATTTTTTATTACCGGTTGCTGGGCGATGTCAAACGAAGCCGTGCCCGCAGTAATAAACTTATAGCCTACTCTGTAATCCAGATGCTCACCGAAGCCAAAGGCTTCGTTTTGTACATAGCGATCCACGCCGGCGCGATTGCCGCTTGACGCTACAGCCGCTATCGGTTTTTGAGTGAAAGTACGAAAAGAGCTAAGCACCACTCCGAGGAGGGAGCAGCTCAAAACGATGGTAACAAATGTCAGAGTTCTCTTCATGAGATGTATTGGCTAACACCGGAAATCAGAGTGTTTATTGCTCAGACGCCGGGTCGATGACAAAAGGTATACACCTGTCCTTGCGGCTGCGAGCAACCAAAATACACAATAGCAAGATGCGTAAGGGCGTCTTCAGACATGGGAATTCAGCTCTGTAGGCACTGTATTTCCTGTAATTTGTCGAGGTAGTCACGTTTAGCGCAAATACTTAGGATATGGCAACTCATCTGGCGATTCGAAACATGGTATGCAACCGCTGCATACGCGTCGTGTCTGAAGAACTTCAGCGCATGGGTTTTCAACCTGTCGAGGTACGTCTGGGTGAAGCACAGCTTAAAGATGATCTCAACAATGAAGAACGTGAATCCGTTCGTGGCATGCTGAGTAGCAATGGTTTTGAACTGCTCGACGACAAAAAACAGAAGTTGATAGAGCAGGTAAAGCTGTTGATTATCGACTTGATACAACACGGCGACGAACGCACCTTGTCGACCGTTGTAGTGTCTCAATATCTCTCTGCCAAACTCACCACCGAGTACACACACATCTCAACGTTGTTCTCGCAACTGGAAGGCTATACCCTCGAGAAGTTTGTCATTCTCCAGAAAATTGAACGCGTGAAGGAGCTCATGATGTACGATGAACTGAGCGTCTCTGAAATCGCCAATCGTCTCGGATACAGCAGTGTCCATCATCTCTCAAACCAGTTTAAAAAAGTTTGCGGAATGACACCAACGGAATTCCGACGTCTTCAACAAAAGCCCAGACTGCCTTTGGACCGCGTTCACGAGAAGAATTAGTATAAAACCTCGCTTCACACCCGCCTCTCCAAGCTCGGCACGCTGTTTGCCTTAATGTACGGAACTACGCCACAGGATGGCGATGTATTTGTACGACCTCTTCGAGCACTCTCATGTACTCTGCATTTCGCAACGCGGCAGTCGCTGCACTTGTATTGCTTGCCTTTCAACCTCAATTCTGTGCAGCACAGTGGCATAGCGGCGATTGGGCCTTCGGCGCGTCGACAGCACTACCCACGGGTGTGAGTGCGGTGTTACTCTCGAACGCGCAACAAAACGCCATCGGTTCTGCGGTCTCAACGCTCGATGCCTATGAGTACAAAGGTGGTTCCGAGATTTGCTATCAATTGAGTTCTTCGCTCCAGCTTCACGGTGGAGTGGGTATTGGCATGACGCAGTTTGCGCGACAAAACGGTACGGCTGAAGACCCTCAAAGCACGGCTTGCCTTGCAATTGGACTACGCAGCTACCTCAAAGCAGCGAACGAAGTTTCGCCCTATCTGGGTTTTCAGCTCAGTTATTCCATGATGCCCTCGAGAACATCAGGCACGACCGACACCAAATGCTCCCTCCTGATGGCATCGCTCAACTTTGGTGTAGAGGCTTTTGTATCCAAACATGTTGCGGTGTTCTCTCAGATTGGTTTGAGCTATGGCAGTGCTTCTCTAAGTCAAACGACGAACAGTGCACTTGGGTCCATAGAACAAATAGGTACCATCACAACCCTCGGCTTGGCTAACTCAGCACTCGGTCTACACCTCTATTGGTAGCGTGAAACACTGCAGTCTCACAATCGATTGATCACGCCGTCAGAAGAAAGAACGTCTCATTGTTATCGTTGAGCCTACGGCTCCCCCGTACTTCACTTGTGGTGTCGGGAATGAAAACAACGTGTGGATCAGCCTGCTCGCGATCGAAGGAATCGAAAAACATCCGGAGCGGCGCGTAGATAGGAGCGAGCAGAGATGCCGAGCTCGCGTTGCAAGGATCGGATCAAGAGACTTCCCAAGATACCATTGTAACACACCACGCCGAGAGGGAACAATGTACTCCGGTTGAGTGCGGCGCTGAGACCAAACACAGCGAGTCCGCAGATGGAAGCAATAATGACATAGCGGAGCAACAAGGCATTCTTGTTCATGGCAAGCAATGCAGCCGAGAGAGGATAGAAGGGAACGAAGAGCGCTGCAAGAGCCAAGAGATTGAACTGCACAACGGAATTCACGTAGCGTCCACCCAATACATGAATGATCACGTTTGTCAAGCCCAACTCCATGGCAAGCACGATGATCACATAACTCAAGAAAAGATAGGAAACAGCTTTGGAGAGCAGAGTCTTGAACTCTTCACGTCGTCCTTCAGGCAGTAAGCGTATAGCTGAGGGATAGAGCAGGCTGAACAGCGCATCCATGCCTGTTTCAAAGACGCGGTACAATGTTTTTGCAGCGGAGTAAATACCTACGATAAACAAGTCGTGAAAAAGTATCTGTAGCACCACAACGTCTAGCTGACGTATTGCGTTGGTTATTGCACCAATCGAAAGTTGTATGGATCCGAAGCGAAGAAACGACCGAATGGACGGTGCATCTTTAAAAGAGAAACTCAGGAGCTTTCGCGAGAGGAGGATGGCAACAACTGAGGAGCACGCCATGCCCGACAAGGTGATTGTCAACATGTCGTCGAAGCTGAGCACTCCTAAACCGTCAACGTGCACTCGTGTATGCGCAAGCAACCAGAAGGTTGTGAGCGTCATTGAGCTGAACCAACAAAAATTGACCCAGAATACTTGCTTCATCTGAGTATCGCGAAGCAGTATCTTGATACAATAGGCGCGCGGAATCGTCAGTAAACAATAAAACGGCAACCAGAGCGCAACAGCGCTGAATCGTGGAGTGTTGAATAGAGTAGCGAGAGGTGAGTGTAGAGCAGCCGTCAGAAGTGAAAGACCCATAACGATGGCCGTGTGCAGTGTGAGAGCCACTGCATTCACGCCCGGACGTTTATCTCGGTCCATACCAAACTGAATCACGCTTTGCAGAGCCGCTCCATCGCTTAAGATGAAGATCCACGTCTGCATGTTTACAAGCAATGCATACAGACCATACTCGCTGGGATCCAGGTGTCGCATTTGCACCAGGGCCACAAAGCCGTAGAAGACAAAAAGAACTTTGTCTGCCGCTGTCCACGAGATTTTAGCCAGGTAATCCTGTACACGCATTATTCAGCCTTCCCTATCCCTTTGAATTTGTCAAAGCGCGCGCTGTACACAACGATGTTCAGCTCAGCATCACGCAAGGTTCCGCCGGAAGGAGAGTAGTAAAAACTTGCAAGCTTGTCTGTAGGAACTTTCGACAGCTGGCCATGGGAGTCCACGTAGAAGCGCAAATGGTAGTAGCCCTGCTCCAACGAAGTTGAGCCTGCTTGTTCCAAGAGCGCTTCCGGCGAATAGACGTAGAAATTCATAGCGTTAGCAGACATATCCGAAAACGAAGAAATATTATGCGGCTGTTGAAGCCGAGTTCTTCTTGGCCTTCAGGTCCATATAGACGGCTGCAACGGCTGCAGCGAGCAACAGGATGTTGGCTGCCAACGAAATAGTCTTGCCTTGTTCAAACTTTGGCGATTGATAGCGGAATTCAACACTATGCTCTCCCTTGGGAACAACGATTCCACGGAATGCGAAGTTTGTTTTGATGATCGGGGTTTCTTGTCCGTCGATATACGCTTTCCACGATACCGGATAGAACACCTCGCTCACAAAGAGCAAGCTGTTGTTTGCACTGGTTTTCACCTGGTACTTCTGGTACTCGTTCTTGCGCTCGGTGAGCACTGCCGTTGAGCCACTCGTTGCAGTGTCGATTTGCACTGCAAGCTTCTCTTCGACATAGGCAGTATCGGCTGGGAAGAAGTCGCTATTCTTCAAGTGTTGAAGAATCTCATTCTTCGAAGCAACCACTGCTTCTTTGACAAAGAAGGCGCGAGGCATGAACGCGGGGTTCTGATAGACTAAAGCGCGCGTCTGTTGTGATGTAAAGACAGGCTCAATATTCGGAAAGAGTTTTTGCGAGCTTAAGATGTACTTCACGTTTAGGAGATTCCAGAGCAATGGATTCTGGATGATCGAGCCTTCTCCGTTTCCGGCTTCATCCATGAGATCCTGATACACACGCATTTTTGCCGAGTGATATCCGTGAATGTTCTCAAGCTTAAAGTAAGCAGCGACGTTTGGAGAAGGGAGCACATCCATATCGGCAATGCGAAACACCGATTTGTCTCGTTGTAGAAAGTCGATCACATCGGTCTTTTGGAACACTTCTGTTTCAAGTTTCTTTTTGGGGATATCCATCGGACGTATATCCACTCGCCACAAATCGGTTAGAGATACGATGATCAATGCCGGATAGAATAGTGAAGCACTGATTTTCTTGTTGACAAAAAGATAGACGAGTAATCCCATAAGCAGCGCGAAGACGCCGGTAACGGTCCAATCGCTTTTCATTTCGTCAAAAACAAACTCGCTTATGGCTGTACGGACTTGCGGGTCCTGATAGCGCATGATCTGATTGGACGATTCTACTTGCGCGCGATATCCTGTTTCCGACATGGAAGGGTAGACAAAACCGATCACCAAGAACACTCCGCAGACGATCAGCATGTACAAACCAACTTTGCGAGACTTGGCGTCTTTCTCCTCACGAACCTGAGCAAGTCCTGCAATGCCATAAGCAGCTAGGATCGGGAAGGCGAATTGCATGAGATGCAATACCATGCTCGGTGTTCGGAACTTATTGAACATGGGTATGTGGTAGTAGAAGATGTCGTAGAGGAACGACATATTCCTACCAAATGAAAGCAAGAGAGCAAACACACTCAAGGTCACCAAAAACTGTACGAATAAATCTCGACGAAATCTCCAGGCTCCGTACAGTCCCAAGAAGAGTACACAGATACCCATGTAGTTTGCGGCATCTGTAAATGGCATCTGTCCGAAATAGGCAGAAATGATCATCTCGCGATTGTCGCTTAGAGGTCCTTTGTACGGTAGCTTTCCGAATCCGAAATAGTTCGGTACCAAAAAGGTCATTGTTTCCTCAGGGGAGAATGACCAGTTGGTCGCATACTGATAATCATTGCCTCCGTTGGCGTCTTGCTTGTTAGCTGCCTTCTGTGGCGTAGCACTTTGATTGAGCTGTCCGATAGGTGCGGATCCGCGCGTCGAATAGGGAGTGTACTCCAGGGTAGACAAGAAGCGGTCTGCTCCCATTCCAAAGCTCATTGCTCCGGCTACCGCTAAAACGAGGGCGGCACGAATCACACCCATGGGCTCGTTTTTTGTAATAAGTCGGCTCACTAACTCAAAGAGCAAGTAGAGACCAAAAGTCACGATGCCGTAGAACACCATCTGCATGTGCGTCGACTCCACCATAACGTGTACCGCAAGTACCAGTAGCACAGCGTACTTCAAATTCCACTTTTCACGGATGCTCTCAAGACACAAGAGTATGTATGGGAACATGGCAAAGGCGATGGGCTTTGTGTTGTGACCAATCATGACCCAGGTCATCACCCAGGTTGAGAAGACTGCCATGATAGAGGTAAACAGCGCCACCATCGGCTCCTGTTTCTTAGTTCTCATGAGGAAGTACATCCCAATAGCGTAGAGAATGTACCAGAAGCTTATGCGAGCCGTGTCGGATCCCAGAATCGAGGAAAAAATGTAGGAGATCTTGTTCACGACGTAGGCCGAAAAGTCCCAAGTCCGATCGCCGGTCGTCAAGAGAGCGGCATAGCTAGGCAGACCACTAAAGATGTAGGGTAGCCAGTGTGGAAACTCACCTTTTTTAGAGGCTTCCTGCAGGTAGGGCTGAAAACTTTCTGATGCGATGTTGTCGCTGGCGTTAAAGCCCGGACCGAATATGGCCTTCCCGAGAAAGAGGAGGACCAGGACGGCTACGATGCCGCTGAATATCATGTCTTGATACTTGGCAAAGCCCCCGGTTGCCTGCGCACCGGTCGTTTTGGAAGATGGAGTTGTGGACATAGAAGTGCTTCTGGTGGATTCGACTAAGCTGCAAACAAAAATAGCCCGAGAGGATGCATTTCCATCTTTTCCTACGCTTTAGACTCACAAATTTTAGCAGATCTTAAATTCGGACAACAAAATCTTATTTTTCTTCTTGTGGTATTTACCCGTGTTCACTACGTTGCATAAGGATTCTCGGGGAAGCAATTTTTTCACTGTCGGAGCGCCGGTCTCCGTTGATTTTGTCTGTTACGGAGATCAGTTTTCACATGACACTTCGCAAAACACTACATCCTCATAAAATATAGGAGTAAATGGTATGAAATCTTTCGACGTCAATCACATCAAGAATGTTGCCCTACTCGGACACACCGGGTCGGGCAAAACCACACTAGCGGAATCAATGCTGTTCGAGGCCGGGGTTATTACTCGTCGCGGCAACGTTGAGGAGCGCAATACAGTCTCAGACTACACCGATTTGGAGCACGAGCGCACTAGTTCTGTGTTTGCCACCATGCTCAACCTGGAGTGGGAGAACTACAAGATTAATCTCATTGATACCCCGGGTTACGATGACTTCATTGGCGAAGTCATTACTGCCTTGCGGGTTGCAGACACCGGCGTCATCGTCCTCAATGGTGTCAATGGCGTTGAAGTTGGCACCGAAATCATCTGGCACTACACGGAACAATTCAAGACGCCGACTCTCTTTGCCGTGAATAAGCTCGACAATGAGCATTCCAAGTTTGAAGTCACGGTAGCCCAAGCCAAAGAGCGTTTTGGTCGTGAAGTTACCGTAGTGCAGTATCCTATAAACGAAGGCACCGGCTTTGACGGGGTGATTGACGTGCTAAAGATGGCGTATTACAAGTTCCCGGCCGGCGGAGGTAAATCTGAGGAGTTGCCAATTCCGGATTCCGAGAAAGAGAAAGCAGCTAAACTTCACAATGAGTTGATCGAAGCAATCGCGGAGAACGATGAAGGACTTATGGATAAGTACTTCGCTCAGGGCGAGTTGACGGAGGACGAGATGCGCGAAGGCTTGAAGAAATCGATGATCAAGCACCAGCTCTTTCCACTCTTCTGTGTGTCGGCACGCAACAACATGGGTGCAGGCCGACTAATGGGCTTTATCGATAACGTTGCACCAAGCGCCAATGAGTTGGCCACACCGGTTTTAGACACAGACGGAGACGCAATTCCCTGCGATCCAAATGGTCCTCCGGTGGCATTCGTGTTCAAAGCGGTTTCAGAACCGAACTTGGGCGATATGACCTTCTTCAAGGTCTACTCCGGAACGATAAAAAGTGGTGCAGTTCTCCATAACGCTCAAACCGGGGTTGCGGAGAATCTTGGACACTTGTTTGTGGTCGACGGAAAGAAGCGTGAGGAAGTACCGCAGCTTGTCGCGGGCGATATCGGCGCGGTCGTAAAATTGAAAAACACACACGTAAACAATACGCTGCACGAAAAGAACAGCAATGTGGTGATGCCACCCATTGTATTCCCGAATCCGAAGCTTCGTACCGCAGTCATGCCGATGCACAAGGGCGACGAAGAGAAAGTCGGTTCTGCACTGCACCAATTACATGAAGAGGACCCGACCTTGGTCGTCGAGCACTCACACGAACTGCGTCAGATCATTTTGCACGCCCAGGGTGAAATGCACCTGGCTGTGGCAAAGTGGCGAATTGCGCACCGCTTTAAGGTTGATGTGCAGTTTGTTGAACCACACATCCCGTATCGAGAAACCATACAGAAGACTTCCAATGGCATGTATCGCCACAAAAAACAATCCGGTGGCGCCGGGCAGTTTGCGGAAGTTCACATGCGCATCGAGCCGTACTATGATGGTATGCCGGCTCCTGCCGGACTCAGCGTACGCGGTACAGAAGAACATGACTTAGCCTGGGGCGGCAAGCTCGTATTTGTCAATTGCATTGTCGGAGGTGTGATCGACGCACGATTCCTTCCTGCAATTATGAAAGGTGTCTTGGACAAAATGACAACCGGTCCTCTTAGCGGTTCGCCGGCTCGGGATATTCGTGTAGCTGTGTACGACGGTAAAATGCACCCTGTTGATTCCAATGAAGCCGCATTCAAGACAGCGGGAAAAATGGCTTTCAAAGACTGCTTTATGCAGGCAGACCCGAAGCTTTTGGAGCCCATCTATAACGTTACAGTGACCGTTCCGGATGACTTCATGGGTGAGGTCATGAGCGACTTGCCGACCCGCAGAGCCATGATTCAAGGCATGGAAGCGGATGGTCACTATCAGAAGATCAGTGCGCTAATGCCGTTGGCAGAGTTGGACAAGTACTCAACCTCCTTGCGCGCCATGACCCAAGGTCGCGCAAATTATGAGGCTGTCTTTGCCGAGTACCAACCGACGCCTCCAATGGTACAGCAGAAGCTTGTCACGGAATATCAAAAACACCTACACCATGAAGAAGACTGATGAGGGAGATCAGTCGTTGGTGCCGGTTACAACAACGCTGCGTGGCCCCCGGCCGCGCGGCGTTTGTTTTTTTTTGGGGGTCGCAGTTGCCGACCGTACTTTTTGTTCGCAAAGCATAACAGTCAAACGAGACTATAGAATACGCTAAACAGAGGTTTAAGCCTCAGGCTACAACATGATGTCATCAAGCAAAAGCAGCTACCCATCCTCATACACGTATAACGAATCCCATTTGGAAGCTGTCCAGGAAAGTCTCCATCTGCGATTGCCTGAATCTGTGCATCTCTTTTACCGACAGCAGCAAGAACTGATTTCTGAGTTACGCTTGGTTTGCAATGATGAACCCTACGTATACCTCTCAACGGATTTCGACTGGGTTATACGCCATAATGCGAGTTTTCTAAAACTTCCTCGCGAAACCGGACCCTGCCGAAACAAGCTTTGTCTAGGCTCGGATGGCTGCGGCAACGACATGTTCGTGGTTCTTGATGAACGAGATGAGCGGGTCTTCCAACTCAATCATGAGATAGCTTCTGAGCTCTACGATCCCGTTCTTGATGATTTTCTTTGGGAGCACCCTGAAATGAGTACGTGGGAGAGCTTGGAAGCCTATACTCGATACTTTATTCAGCTTTGTCGTGAGCTATAGATGCGATGAGAGAATTTTCAACTAGATTGTCATCAAGACCTCATCACTGTTCCGGGATTCATGCGTCACGTTTGGTTTGCGATTATTACTCTCTGTGCTTTTCTAGCAGCATGCCATCATGTCGCCTCGCCGGACTCCGACCCGGCGCTGCCAACCCGTAAGGACTCCATTTCACTGTACGCAAAGACCTTTAGTCCACCCGAGAGCTGCCAGAAGTGTCATCCCACTCACTATAAAGAATGGGAGATGTCCATGCATGCCTATGCGATCGAAGATCCGGTGTTCCATTCCATGAATAAGCTTGGGTTGGAGCAAAGCGGTGGACTCCTCGGCGAATTCTGCATCCGCTGTCATGCTCCGGTTGCTACGCAGCTGAATGAAGCGGTTGGAGGCGTGCTGCAAAGCACTCTCTCACCCGCCGGACGTCGAGGCGTAACATGCGATGTGTGTCACAAAAGTGAAGCACAAACTCCGGGAAACGTGATCTCGAAATTCCGCTTGGATGGCATCATGTATGGGCCCATCAAGGATCCGGTTCCCAACAGTTTTCACGGCTCACAGTACCACCCTGAGATAGAGGAGAGTTCTAATTGTTCAGGCTGCCATGAGGTCATCAACACCAGGGGAGTTCGGGTTGAGGGAACGTTCAGTGAATGGCAGAATAGCTTGTATCCGGTTCGTGTGATCTCCTGCCAAGTCTGTCACATGAAGTACGACTCCGGTGCCGTTGCCGTCGGTGGACCATCGAAGCGTCGTATCCATAGTCACGTGATGGAGGGGGTCGATGTGCCCTTGACTGATTTCCCCGGACGCGATGAGATGATTCAGCGCGTGCAGTACATGATGAATAACTCTGTGCATACTGAGTTCTTGCCTCCTGCATCCGTTGATCGTAGTAAAGACCTTCCACTGGAGTTTGAGATTGCAAACACCATCACCGGACACAACGTTCCTTCGGGTACAATTTTCGAGCGACAGATGTGGGTCGAGGTTGTTGCGATTAATGACAAGGGTGACACACTGCTCTACAGCGGTGGAGTAGATCCTAACGGAGATCTGCGCAACGACAAGAGCGTTTATGTCAAGAACAAACAACTGCAACCCGACTCGTTGTTGGTCCTCTTCAATGGAGTGGCCTATCGTCATGGTGCAGAGATTCCATTTTTCTTTGATGCGGATGCCGTGGTCAATCGCAGTATCCCTCCTTTTCAGACGCGTGTTGCACGCTACACCCTTAAATCAGCTTGGTTGAGTTCGAGCTCATCCGTTCATGTGCGTTTCCGCTTATACATGAGAGCTATGCCACCCTACATCATGCGAATGCTCGGACACGCCGACCTTGTCGATCGCGTTCCCATCTTCAAAATGGAAGAACGAAGTGCTGACATCGAGATCAAATAATCTCACAGCCCGCATCAATCCGATCGTGTAAATTGCAGACGCAGCATTCTTCAACATTGAGTTACACCTTGAGTTCCAGCCTGAATATTCTGTTCATTGGTGACATCGTGGGCGAAAGCGCCCTCATGCATTGTGCTTCCAAACTCCCGGATCTCATTCGAGATCACGCCGCTGACGTTGTTATCGTTAACGGAGAAAATGTATGGGATGGAAAAGGCATCAACGAGCAAGAAGCAAAAGTGCTTTTTGACAAGGGCACGCACGTCATTACCACAGGCAACCATATTTGGGAGAATTGGAAATCTCGACCATTGTTGTCTGCCAATCCTCGCGTCATTCGTCCTCTGAACTATCCCCGCGAAAATCCCGGCAAAGGGTATAGTACCATAAGCGTAGGGGACGGAATAAATGTGTGCGTGTTGCAGCTTCAGGGTCGTGTGTACATGCAGCCCATTGATTGCCCCTTCAAGGCAGCAGACGCCATACTACCTCGTCTCCAAGAGCACTCCGGTATCATCATCGTGGACTTCCACGCTGACGCCACCGCTGAAAAAATTGCGATGGGATGGCACTTGGACGGTCGCGTGAGTGCTGTCCTAGGTACGCATACACACATTCAAACAAATGATGCTCGCGTGCTACCGGGCGGAACCGCATTCATCAGCGATGTGGGAATGACCGGTCCCTATAACTCTGTGGTCGGGATGTCCAAAGAAATCGCCTTGAAACGCTTCATGCTGCAGACCGCCCATAAGTATGAGCTGGCAAAAGGAGATTACCGCATCTGCGGTGCCGTCGTTCAAGTCGACGCAGATTCCGGCAAAGCCGTAGCAATCACGCCACTGCAGATTTCTTGCGGAGACGATGAAAAGGCGATGGCGTAGGGTGCTTCAGCTTCGATGGAAGCAGTGTCGGTAGCAACGAGAGCAGATGGTAAGGAGTCAGGGATGCGAGTGTTGCCCCGTGGTGCTCAGTTGCCAATGCTGCGTGTTCATTTGTTTTTATCGCTGACCGTGCATCTTCAGTTCGACATAGTTCCTTCGCCGGAACATTCAGTTGTCCTGCCCACTCTTCAGTTTGCATCATGACGAAATCACTCATCACCCTGTTTTTAGTATGCGTGGCGCTTCGCGCCGACGCACAAAACATATCGAATCTTTTACCTCCGCCGAAAACAGCCTACAACCACACGGACATATCTCGTTTTTACCTCACACCCGATGCCCTACTTGCAGTGCCTGACTCGATGAGTCCCGACTTGCAGCGTGCCGTAGAACGACTCGAAGCAGAGGTCTTGAGGCGCGTTGGACAGTCGTTGCGTAGGTGTAGTCTTGAATACTACCTCATGTCGATGCCTCCACATTCACGAGCGATCGTTGTGGTGCCGGATACCAGTTTCTGGATAAAGCAGTTTGCGTCAACACTTTTCGGGCACGGAGAGAGCGCCCCCACCAAAGGTGGCGGGTATGTTGTCGACATCCGTGAGCTTGAACTCATACTGTACGTTGACACAAAGGCTGATGGTGCAATGAACGCCGTAGCAACCACTCTTCAGTTGTTACGAGAATCCGACGCCTCTTTCCCGGCATGTCACATTTGGGACCAGCCCGATTACCAAAATCGCTGGGTGTTCTCCCAACACAACATGCTGGTGAATTCTAATTTGAAAGTCTTGCATGATATGGCCGACACAATGGCGACCTACAAGCTCAACGGCATACAGCAGAACGATTTCAAGCTTGGAATTCTGGACCGCATGTCGAACACGTACTTTAACAATGTTGACTCGCTCAAAAAGCTCTGGAAGGCTCGTTCAATTGAGGTTATACCCGGTGTTTGTGGCATAGGATGGAGTTCAACACTCCTTGTGCATGACCCAAATCTGGCTGAAGGCGTCCAGGCTCGCACCCGATATGTTATAGAGGCAGATACCGGACGCTTGATTGCCGATGCCAATGCAATTCTTCCTAACGGCGATTTCGAGCAAGTGGACGGTCAAGGTCGACTGACCGGATACACGTACTATGACACCTGTTTTCACCAAGACCGCACGGTGTTTCATAGCGGACAAGCCAGTGCAAAAGCGAGTGCGATGCCCGCAGGTTCAAATGCCCGTTGCACACGAAGTTTGAAGCTTCAGCCCCATCAGTATTACTCCCTGAGCGTATGGATGAAAACGTCGAATTGTAATGCGGATGAATTCAGACTGTTGGTGCTTGCCGACACCGGTGTTTCGCAATACAGAGCTATAACGTTTACTGCATTGAACGTTAACCCAACCAACGATTGGACGAAAGTCGAAGTCTTCTTTAACACTCTTGAGTATAGTAGCGTTATCGTGTATGCCGGATTGTGGGGTGCAAACGGCGGCACCTTGTGGTTGGATGATTTTCGAATCACTCCCGCAGGCCTGTGCAATGTGATTCGCAGAAGTGGAGCACCGCTGAGTGTTCGGTCTTTGAATGGAGCTGTAGTGTATACGGAAGGAACTGATTTTCGGACCATTCGTGACACGTGGTGGGATACCAAAAACGAAGAGATAGGTCCCTTTCATACCCCGCCTACATTTCGTCGCAACGCCGGATCGGCGCTGCAAAACGGAGACACAGTAGAAATCTCGTACTATCATCCCTTTGCATCCGTAAGCGACAATCAAGGGAATGGATCGGTTATGGTGTGTGTCAGTGAGGATTCACTGTATCGTGTATTGGATGGACAAATTTCCGGCGTAAACAAGCTCTTCTCGCCACGTTCGTTTTTCATGGGACACGACGAAATCCGCAACATGAATCGTGATGAGGCTTGTCGCTCCAGAGGGCTGAGTCCGGCTTTGTTGTTGGCAGACAACATGCGTCGTTGTGATTCTTTGATACTACATCACTCAGCTCAAGCTCAACGCTTCATGTGGAGCGACATGCTTGATTCCTTACACAATGCGGTGAATAACTATTATTTAATCGACGGGGACTTGCGAGGAGTCTGGGACAAAGCACCGAAGAACATCTGCATGATGAACTGGAACTCCGGAAACATGAATAAGAGTTTGGATTTCTTTGCACGTCACGGTTATACACAAATGACCGCTCCCTTTTTTACAAATGGCAATTTCTCAAGCGCACGAACATGGAGACTGGCGCAAGACGATGTGGAAGGATTAAAGGGCATGATGTATGTTACGTGGACGAATGAGTATCGCTACCTTCCTCTCTTTGCCTACTACGCTTGGGGAGCCGGTGCTTATGTTATTCACCCTCCCCTTGATTCAACTTGTTTCGACTCAAGTTCGGCTAAAGTAGTAGCCACTATTACAGCAGATCCGTATTACTCAAGCGACATTGTTACGGGGGCTGAATTGGTTGTCCTTCAATCGAACAACTCTACAAGTCCACGGATTTACCCCATGATAAAAAGTGGAACGAGTACCTGGGTAGCCACGCTCTCCTTGGATAGCTTGAAGTGGTTTCGCTATACAATCAAAGCTCGCGACAGCGAGGGCTTTCTGCGCGAGATACCGTCGTATTTAGTCAAGAAACCCGGCGCCGACACCCTGACCGGGATTCGAGATGACGAAGGCTTCTTCAACATTCAGACAAGTCCACTTCCTGCAGCGGAATACCTCAATCTGAGTTTTGGTTCTGCGAGCAACAGTTCGTGGATCGTCGAGCTCTTTGATCTGCAGGGTCGCTGTGTTATGACCTCCAGCGGACTTCAGACACGTGCTGCTCCGGTCGACCTTCGGCTTGATATGCGGGCCCTTGCCTCAGGTAGCTATGTTCTCCGCGTACGAAGTGTGGACCCGGAAAAAGCAGGTATGCGTCAGATTCAACGCGTTGTTATTCACGGGCAATAAGCGGTTGTTCATGCAGCATACCGGTACCTGCGCAGTCCACACGTATGCCAACTCAGGACCTTAGCAAAGTTGCAGCTGCGCCCGGGTGACAGAGCTAGAGACCACGGCTTGGTGAGCTAGAGAAGTGGAAGCGGCCTGACGAACCGTTCTCCATACCGATTGACTACATTCCTCGCTCTGCAGCGAAAACCCAGCCTGAGATTTTCGCACTCCAAGAATTCATCAAAAGCTCGATTGCTCATGTGGCGACCGAGCTTTTTTTGTTTCGAAGAGGAAAGGTCGCCGTTCAGACTTTATGTGCGAATTCAAAACAATTGGAACGGTCTTTGCGGAATGAGCTATTTCGTCGCGCGACTTCAGAAGGGCTGAATTCCGGCCGATACAGTTGGTTGGACTTCGCGACGGAAGATTTGGAACTGATATGGCGAAGAAGTTTTCATTTCGATTGGATGGTTTGCATCGATTTCGTCAGCACAAAACCAACGAAGCAAAGTTGGCGCTGGGTGAGATTACGACGCTTCGGCTCGCAAAACAGAAGGAAATCGACGATTTGCTCATGTATTTGGAGCATTTGCAACTCGTTCGACGTTCCATGAGGGTGCTGGAGCTCCAAACGAATGCGGCGCACGCTGAAAGCGTTCGGCAGCATATTGATCGTTTGCGTACTGAGTTGCAAAATCTCAATGAAATCGAAATGTTACGTCGTCAAGAGCTCACGAAGACTATGCGAGACGAAAAAGTTCTCGATAAACTTCGTGACAAGAAAGTTTCAGAATACAACCATTCCGTCCTCATCGAAGAACAACTTCAAATGGATGAAATTGCCATGCGCTCAGACCTAAAGAGCGAGGCATAAGACATCCGGCTGTTTTGTCATCGAGTCATACGGATATGTCACTCAAATCAATGCTTCTCGCGCTGCTGGGCGCAACAACATCCGGTCTCCTGGTGACGTTGGGTGCTGTGTATCTGTGGCATAACCATCCGGAAAAGCTCGGTTTACCTCCCAACCCCGTTCCAGGCGCAGATACCCTGAAAGTGATTTCTCAAGAAGAGCTCCTGAAGGCAAAATCCGACTCTTTGGAACGTATTCTCAAGACCACCACAGATTCGCTGCACACTGTCAGTGGCTCTCTGAGCTCGCTAGAAACTACGCACAAGCAGATGGTTCAGCAAATGGAGACGTCGAAAAAAGAGCAAGAGAAAAAAGACGCTGCGCTGCGTGATTCCACCCGATTAAAGAATCTACAGATTACAGCCGAAATGTATGAAAAAGCTCAAGCTTCGGAGGTGGCAAAGATTCTGTCGGAATCGGATCCATCCTATACGGCAAGTGTTCTGAAGCTGATGAAACGAAAAAGTGCTGCGAAAGTGTTGGAGTTAATGCCAACAAAGAAAGCGGTGAGTGTCGCAAAGCTCATGGCCGCAGCATAAGAACTCAATAGTGCGAAACTCTGGGCACATGTCAGGATGACCGTTGCCTCGAATTACTGCAAGGATGCACATGCAACTCTCTTCGATACTCAGTCGATTCTTTCCTTCGCTATCCGGCAAGGAAACGTCATCGAATCTCACCCAATCGGAAAGCTCCACACCGGGCTTTGCCGCTGTACTCTCTTCAACCTCTCGTACTCCGGCTGACGCACTGGGCACGGTCGACACGTCGAACACATCAGACATTGCACAGGGAACGGATCGCTCAAAACCGAACTCGTCTGTCGCAGCGATCGCTAAGGACTCTGTTACAGACCGCGATACGCTGGTTGATTTTCAGCATGACTTTCAACGGCTCAGCAAAGAAGAGCAGAGTGATCTCTTGACCTTAGTACAACCGCTCTTAGGTTTGTCGCCTTCAGCTGAAGGCGGACTCGAGACCTTGGTCTCCTCAATGCATATTGATCTGGATAGAAGCGACATAGCGTCACCTTCGATCAATGGAGCCGCAGACGCCACAGCACAAAGCATAGACGCAGCAACACTAGTCGATGGGGTCTATCATGCACTGCAAGGTCTCGCTCGCACAGCTCATGCGACTACAGGCGATCATGCCGGGAGTTTACTTGACACCATTCAAACGCTGACCACAGCCGGTCGCGTTGCACACACACGAACAAATGTGCTAGCGCAGAACAGTAGCAACGTCGTAGCTAGTAACCGTCTTTCAGTGCCACAAACCGAGCTGACCGCTTCTACACAGCGGGTTGGAGAGGGTATCAATTCTCCTTTCAATCAATCCGAAATGATTGATGCCACCTCTGTACTTGATGACGGAAAAGGGCTCGGCCACCGTGGGTTGACCGACCTTACACACAGTCTGCGACGTCTTCTACACACGAGCGCGCCAATAACAGTAACGAACACAGAGGCTGTCGCTGAATGTGTCGAACTGGCGATTCGCGTTCCGGACTCAGTAGATGCTGAAACTTTACTGACCATGCTTAACGCTCGCGCGGAATATGCAGGACTGAGCTTCACCGCGCAACCTGTCTCCGAAGCTGCGCTCGCTGCAAGCTCTGCACAGCCCGGAAACGATAACGGCGACACACAAAGCCTCGTCTCCACTACGCAAGGCAATCTGACTCAACCCGGTAGTCAATCCTCGGCGAATACGATGACGCTGCGCGTTGCTTTTGCGAAAAGCGACCTTGCTCCGAATCGTGAAGCAGATGAGAACACAGCAGAGTCGTTAGCTGCGATGCTGCAGCAAAGCACTTCACAATCGAACACGAATTCAAAACAAACTACTGATCCGGCAACCGTAGAGCACAACCTCGATGCTGCTGTTCGATCGGACGGTAGCTCTTCAAAGTTTGCTGTATCGAACAATCCTGATGGCGCGGCTTCTACTGATACTAATGCTCAGGCTCTCTCGCAAACACGACGCGACGTGAAAAGCAATGCATCAAGTACACTGCATCCCGGCACCAGTAGAGCAGACATAGAAATGTCTACGGCAAAGGCGGAAGATTCAACTCTCGGCACCACTACTCAAGGAAGCACTCAGGTGTTTGGCGAAAAGCGTGGTCTGATGTCTGGTAGTCAGTCGTCGAACAGCGCGAACAATGCAGGCACCGCAACGCGCACGCAGCTAACGCTGAGTGATGAGTGTAGTTCCACTTTTAGCACAACGCTTGGTTTCGACGGTGCGAGCTTGAAGCTCTCAGGTCTCGCAGACGAACTAGTTTCGTTAGGAGTAACGATTGACACGGTTAGCTTACAGTTGAGTACGGAAACAACAGAATTACACAGTTCAAGCAAGTCCGCTGCGGGTATGCAACAACCGACAGCGCACGAATCTATCTCATCTGTAGAATTCGGAAAGAGCACGCAGCTCTCAACACTTCACACTGCTCCTACAACACAGCAGGAAGCGAAGACCTCGAGCATTTTTGCGACTGCTGCCGAATACGTTGAGTCGGTCGAATCAGAACGATTTGTTGCAGCGCCGCAACATCAATTCCGCGCGGATGATTTGAAGACGCGCTCAAACGAAGCCGGCATTGTTACAAGCATGTTTGAATCTGCGACAACGGCTTCCGATTCAATGTTTGTTTCAGAAAAAGAACTATCGCTAGCCGCTCGTGAATTGGATGTACTGCGTGATGTTATGGTGCGCACTCCTGACACGACCTCCGAAGAGTCTAGCTTCAGAGCTATTGAAGGTTTTGGAGCATTGAATGAATCTAAAGTATCTGCAAAGCTATTTTCCACGTCCACAGTGACAGACGCGAAGTCCACAATGATGACTTCAACAGACCGTAGTGTCGACTCTTTGCGGAGTTCCGACACGTCGATTCTTGCGGAGAGTGCGTCTCCAACTCTTGACCTAGAGAGTGGCAGCAAAAGCAAAGGCGGAAATGTCGACAACACTTTCACAACGAGCCTGAGTCCGCAGCAGAGTGTGATAAGCGAACCTAGCGTGGAGTCTTTGCTTGTCAACAGAGTGCAGCTGCCTGCATCGCAACAACGCAACCAAGAGGTGAGTGGGACAACGCAGCAAGCGACAGAGCGTAGAGTAGAAACAATGCTCGAGCAACAAAGAGATGTCAATCCCTCGGATTTGCTCGTAGCAGAGTCGTCATTGGCTACACGTGTGAAAACTGAACGGGCATCTGCTATCGATGGCTTGTCAAGCGCTTCTGTTTCCGGACCGAATGTGTCGCAGTTCTCCGATCAGCATCTCGGTGATAATAAAAATGCAAGCACAGAATCGAATGTGCATGAACAACAACACGTGGACTCTACGAAAAGCCATGGACATAGTGCTGAGCATCCCGCAAACAGCACCATTGGAACACGAGTAGTACGCTCTGTGCCCACTGCCGGAAGCACATCCGGTCATATCAGCTCGGTGCAACAGACGGGTACGGAGCAAAACAACGCGAATTCGTCTACAGGCGCAAACAGCACTGATCAGAATCTTGATGTAGCTCGCATGCTGAGTGTTGTTAAACCTGAGCAACGAGCGCAAGCCGAAGGCTTGCGTATAAAGAGAAGTCAATCAAATAGCGCATCTACGATATCGGCTGAGCGTGCTCGCATTGAGCAAGGAGATCAAACGTCAGAAGAAGGCCGAGTGCATTCAAACTCCTTGACGCGCGAAACGCAGCTTGAAGCGGATGAAGAAAGTGTATTGACCGATGCTTCGAATACTCGTGAATTTGATTTGTCAAGTTCGGGACAGAACGCCGCGAATTCCGAGCAGCAAGCAACAACGCAAAAACACAACAACGAACATACCGGTTCCGGAAGTACCGAGGGTTTTGGTCTTATTCTGAACGGCGTAGGCAGTCATGCGGAAAGTTCTTCAAGTATGCCCGCAATGAATGCGCATCAACAGAAAATCTTTGGTTTGACACCCTTAGAAAACAGAGCGATGAGGACACACGCAGAAACGCAGGGGGAGGCTATGCCTCGCGTTTTCCGAGTGCCTGTCGACAACTTTAGTGCAAATACCAGTGTCATTGTCAAGAATCTCAGTGTTTCCAATGGCGGTGCAGCGCGTTTGATTATGAGTCCTGAGGCGCTTGGCACGGTAGTTGTAAACTTGAATTTGCAAGAAAGCCAACGCAGTCTCAGCATCGAAGTTGCAAATGAGAGCGCGCGTCAGGCTGTTGAGTCACAAATGCCTCAATTGCGAGAGCAGCTTGCCCAGCAAGGCGTTCGTGTGGACAGCATTGGAGTGCAGGTTCGGGACACTGAAAAAACGCAGAATTCTCAGAACTCCTTTCAGCATCAGCAATCGAGTCAGCACAAGCATGAAGAACGTGAAGCGCGGGCGAGTTTCGCGCGATCGTTTGATCAACGTTCGTCAACGGACGGTGAAGCGCGCGGCAAGGGCGATTCTCAGCGAGAGCGACGTATGAAAGATCAGCGTCGTCGTTCTTCGCAAGCTTTCGAACACTACGCATAACGAAGAACAGAAAAGCGAAGTGGTTCTTGGATCACTTCGTTGAACTCAAGAGCAGTACTGAAATAGACTATTCACTTCACGTACGATTATTATGGCAGAAGCAGTATCATCGACCACAAAGGCATTGTTTGAAAAATATGCCGCTGAGACGACCACAAAGAGTCCGGTCAAAGCATTGGGTAAAGATGACTTCATGAAGTTGTTGACCACGCAAATGAAGTATCAAGACCCGACACAACCGATGGATAACAAGGAGATGGCAGCACAGCTAGCGCAATTCTCATCACTAGAGCAATTGCAAAATCTCAATACTGCAATGGAATCGCTTACGGGTACAAACACGAGCTTGGCTCAAAGTCTCGCTCAGATGTCCTTGCCGGCAATGATCTCCAAGACCGTTAAGGCAAACAACAATGCTATTCACTCCAATGCGAAGGATGCAGTGAACTTTGGCTATTCGCTTCCGGCAGCGGCCAAATCGGTTCATGTGGAAATTCGCGATGCAAATGACAATGTAGTTCGTAGTTGGGACGCAGCGCCAACAGCAAGCGGTGAGAATTCCTTTAGCTGGGATGGCAAGAATCAAAGCGGTAACATGGCGCCCGCAGGTAACTACAAGTTTGTCGTGACAGCAAAGGATAGTAATGGTGGCGATATGACCGTAACACCTGTTGTGCGCGGCAAAGTAAGCGGTGTTCGATATACCGGAACCGATGCCTACGTGATCGTGAATGGTGCCGAAGTGGCAGCTAACACGGTTGTCGAGGTAGGGGAGTAATACAGAGCGAAAATCTAAGTGCTCGGTACAGATCCAACGTTGGCTGCGTACACCAAGAAATAAAAAAAAGAGGCTACCCATTTCATGGGCAGCCTCTTTCTCTATGCATCGTACTGAAATCGTACTGAAAAGAATGAACCATAAACGATCAACGAGCAATGCACGAGAACTCCGCATCGAAGAATCGTCCTCTACATCTCATCAGTCAAAATTCAGTTTGTAGATATCCGAGTGGATCTCATTTGGTTCTACGCGGATTACATCTTTGAGCGCACCACTGTGAAGTTCGTACACCCAGCCGTGCAATGCAGGACGATGATTTTCCTTCCACGAGTGCTGTACGAAGCTCGTTTCAGCGAGGTTGCGGACTTGCTCCATGACATTGAGTTCGACTAGGCGATCATCACGTTTACGTGTATCGCTTATCGCATCGAGTTCATTGTGGTGTAGGCTATAGACATCGTTAATGTTGCGCAACCAATTGTTGATCAAGCCGAGGTTTCTGCGAGACATCGCTGCATTGATGCCACCGCAATTGTAGTGTCCGCATACAATAATGTGTTTGACCTTTAAGATCTCCACAGCAAACTGCACGACACTCAACATGGAGAAGTCTGTGTGGATGACCATGTTGGCTATGTTGCGATGCACGAAAATCTCGCCGGGTGACGCACCTGTGATTTCTTCAGCCGGTACTCGACTATCTGAGCAACCTATCCAAAGGAACTCAGGCTTTTGCTCTTGGCTGGTGCGTTCGAAGAACTCGGGGTCGAGAGAGAGCTTTTTCGAAACCCACTCGCGATTTCCGTCTAGTAGGGCACGGTATGAATCCATAGTGTTCCAATTGGATGTTAAACAAACGCGTACTCGTAAGCGGTGCGGTACTCAGTAGTACTGAGTAAAGTCTGCGAATAGAGAGTTGAGATTTTCTGACTGACGACAACACGTTTCGCGTGAACGCTGTCGAGAGAGTGCTACTCGCTCGACAGGAGAAAAGTTTTTATAAAAACATCGAGGTCGCCATCCATGACTGCATGAACATCGTTGACCTTTGTCTCGGTGCGATGATCGTTTACCATTGTGTATGGTTGAAAAACATACGAACGAATTTGCGAGCCCCACTCGATGCGTTTTTTTGTGCCTTCGATAGCGGCTGCGGCTGCTTCACGTTCTTCAAGTTCCTTTTTATACAGTTGTGACTTCAGCATCTTCATTGCTGTTTCGCGGTTCTGATGCTGCGAGCGTTGTTGTTGACAAGAGACGACGATACCCGACGGTATGTGGCGTAGGCGTACTGCCGTTTCCACCTTGTTTACGTTCTGTCCACCTTTTCCTCCGGATCGAAATGTATCCATTTCAATGTCAGCCGGGTTGACTTCGATTTTTACGTCATCATCAATTTCCGGGTAGACATATATGGAGGCGAAGGAAGTGTGACGGCGAGCATTGCTATCAAAGGGTGAGATGCGAACCAATCGATGCACTCCGCTCTCTGCTTTCAGGTAGCCATAGGCGTTCTTTCCTTTGATTTCCAGCGTTGCCGATTTGATTCCGGCGGTGTCTCCTTCTTGCTCATCCGCAAGGGTGACTTTATAACCATGTCGTTCGGACCAACGAGTGTACATGCGCATGAGCATTTCAGCCCAATCCTGAGCTTCTGTTCCTCCTGCACCGGCGTTGATTGTCAACAGTGCGTCGCGCGAATCATTTTCACCGGAGAGTAGTTTGCGTATTTCCGCGTCGCCAATTGCCGATGCCAGTGCATCCAATTCGCGATCAAGCTCTCCCTCGATACTCTCATCGTGTGCCTCTTCCGCTAACTCGATGAGGGCATAGAGTTCATCGACGCTATGATTGACATGCTCCCATGTTTGTATCCAATCTTTACGTTCTGCAATTTCCTGCATTACTTTTTGAGCGGCTTGATTGTCGTCCCAAAATCCTGACTGTTGAGAGTCGTGTTCACGTTCCTCTACTTCTCGACGCTTCGCGTCGATGTCAAAGGAACCTCCGTAATTGGTCTACGCGTTCGCGAAAATCCTTGAGCTTGTTTTTCTGTACGTCGAACATGATTGGCTGATGCGATAAAAGAGAGTAGCTACAAAAATACAAGAACTTCTGTGTTTCATCTTTGTCGCTCAGATCGCCGGCAACAGGGCGATTCATGAGGAGGAAAACCTGCTGCTTGGGCTCCCGCGACTATTTTTGTGCTATGGCACAAGCGCAGACACAGATAGAGCAACGAAAAGAGCGATCGCAAAAAGTCATCGTGACGAACCGAAAGGCTTTGCACGACTACTTCGTGTTGCAACGCATTGAAGCCGGAATAGTGTTAAGCGGAACAGAGGTTAAATCCTTGCGAGCAGGCAAGTTGAACATCAAAGACGCTTATGTGGCCTTTCCCTTCAAAGACAGCGACGAAATGTATTTACTCAATCTTCACATTTCACCGTACGACTTCGGTAACCGAGAGAATCACTTGCCTTTACGTCAACGTAAGCTCTTGGTAAAGCACAAAGAAGCGATCAGAATGCGTCAGGCAATTCAAGAGAAAGGGTTAACCATAGTTCCGTTGAGTGTCTATTTCTCCGGGCCCTACGTAAAAATTGAACTGGGAGTGGTAAAAGGAAAGAAGCACTACGATAAACGTAGCGATGTAAAAGAGCGCGAAATGGAGCGTGATTTGCGTCGAACGGAGGACTACTAGACAGCCCGAATCACGAAACGTGTTGAGTCGGGCGATCCGCACAAATAGGCCCCAAAAGACCCGCTTCACCGCTTTTTTTCTTTACGATTTCATCACGCCGCCAACCCCGTCAATGTCTTTTTCCTTCGTACTTTTGTGATCGGAGGGGACTATCTCTTTTATATAACCAGACTCAAGAGCGATCATAGGATGTCCGAATTTGAAGCGGTGATAGGACTGGAAGTTCACGCCCAGCTGAAAACAGCGACGAAGGCGTTTTGTTCCTGCCCAACGGTTTACGGCGCAGAGCCGAATTCCAATACATGTCCGGTATGCTTAGGGCATCCGGGCGCGCTTCCTGTTTTCAACCGCCAGGTTGTAGACTTTAGCCTACGTATGGGTTTGGCAACCAACTGTTCTATACGTCCTCGCTCGGGTTTTGCCCGAAAGAATTACTTCTATCCCGATCTTCCCAAGGGTTACCAGATTTCGCAGTTTGAGGATCCCATTTGCTATGGTGGGTGGGTTGATGTCGAGATGGAGAACTCCGAGCTCAAGCGCATTGGCATCACGCGTATCCATTTGGAAGAGGATGCCGGCAAGTCCATTCACGACATGGACATCGACACCTTGGTCGATTTAAATCGCTGTGGCGTTCCACTCATAGAAATCGTTTCGGAGCCTGATTTGCGGAGTCCGCAAGAGGCCTACCGCTATCTAGCCAACATTCGGCAAACCCTCATGTATTTGGGTATTTGCGATGGCAATCTTGAAGAAGGTTCCATGCGTTGCGATGCGAATGTGTCTGTGCGCCCTCGCGGACAAGAGAAGCTTGGAACGCGGACAGAGATCAAGAATTTGAATTCGTTCCGCAACGCGGAGCGAGCGATAGAGTTCGAAATTCAGCGACAAATAGAACTCTGCAAAGCCGGCGGGGTCGTTGAGTATGAAACTCGCATGTGGGATTCATCTGCTCAGTGTACTAGGGCCATGCGTTCGAAGGAAGCTGCGCACGATTATCGCTACTTCCCGGAGCCTGATTTGGTGTACGTGCAACTTGACGATGCATGGATTGCTCGTGTTCAGAACGCGCTTCCGGAGTTGCCCTTGGCCAAGAAACGTCGGTTGGTTAGCGAGTATTCCTTGCCGGAATACGATGCCGCATTGTTTGTTGCCGAGGCATCAATTGCCGATTATTTCGAGGCCGGCTGCGCCGTCCTCGAGAAGAAAAACGCTAAGTCATACAAAGTGCTAAGTAACTGGATTATGACTGAGTTGATGCGACGTATGTCCGAGGCGAAGTGCAGTATCTGGGATTTAGGATGTAGTCCCAAGCATCTTGCGGAGTTGGTGGACATGATTAGTGACGAAACCATCAATTCGAAGACTGCGAAGGAAGTGTTTGAGATAGCAATTGAAAAGTCCTCTTCTCCCAAGGAGATCGTCGCGGCTTCTTCACTATCGATGATTCGCGATGAGAATCTCATTGCAGCGTTAGTGCAAGAAGTGTTGCTGGAGAATCCGGACACCATAGAAAAGTTTGCAGCGGGGAAGAAGAATGTCTTCGGCTTTTTGGCCGGACAAATTCTTCGAAAGACCCAAGGGAAAGCTGATCCTGCCATCGTGAACCGTCTTCTGACGGCTCAACTTGAGCAGGCTGCAGCCAACCTCAACAGCTAAGTAGTTCACATTATCTTGAAGGTGCCTTATGCCAATTCCTAGAACCGAAGTGATTTGGATGAATGGAAAGTTTGTTAAATGGAACGATGCCAAGATTCACGTGCTCTCGCATGTTTTGCACTATGGTTCCGGATGGTTTGAGGGCATTCGTGCTTACAAAACGAAAAAGGGCGTTGCAATTTTTCGACTGAACGAACACGTTGAGCGTCTTGAGAAGTCCATGCGCGTCTATCACACGGACATGCCCTATACGGTAAAAGAAGTGTGTGATGCCACCGTGGATCTTGTGCGACGCAACAAACTGGGTAGCTGTTACATTCGTCCTTTGGCCTATCGTGGCTTGGGTGAAATGGGAGTCAACCCCATGGGAAGTCCCATGGAGCTCATTATCGCAGCCTGGGAGTGGGGTCGCTACCTCGGTAAAGAGTCGATGGACGAAGGTGTTGATGTCTGCGTTTCGTCGTGGAATCGTATTTCGCCCAATACTCTGCCTTCGGTTTCCAAGGCATCGGCGAATTACATGAATTCTCAGCTTGTGCGTATGGAAGCCGTTCGTCACGGCTACGAAGAAGGCATCACATTGGACTCCTATGGCAATGTAGCAGAGGGTAGCGGAGAGAATATCTTTCTGGTAATGAACGGAACGATTTACACCCCTCCTGCCGGTTCCTCAATTCTTCCCGGCATTACACGTCACTCCGTGATGACGATGGCGAGAGATCTGGGAATTCCTATTGTTGAACAAAGCATTCCGCGAGCTCTGTTGTACACAGCCGACGAGGTGTTTATGACGGGAACCGCTGTTGAAATCACGCCAGCGCGTTCGGTTGATCGTATCCAAGTAGGAAACGGCAAGACCGGTGTGATCACCAAGAAAGTTATGAAGGCTTTTGCCTCGGTTGTAGAAGGAGCAAAGGATCCTCACAAGTGGCTGACCTTTGTGAAGTAAAGTGTGAAGTACATTGTGAAGTACATTGTGAAGTAAAAGCAATAGAACGGCTTTCATCACAAACAGAATAGTAATCTATCGCCTTCCCCGATTTGCCATTGCAGGTCGGGTGTAGGCGTATTGCGTACGAAATAAACTTTGTTACAATTCAACGAACACCGGAATGTCGGAAACTCAAACAGCAAAAACAGCCAAGTCAGGGAGCAAGTCTGCTTCTGCGGATGTCACCAAGAACAAAGGCGGCAAAAACGTCCAATCGACCTTTGACTACAATGGATTTGATAAGGACACCATCGTTCGTTGGTACGCACTGAACCACTTGGGAAGGAAGCTGGATGAAAAAGCAGCGTCCTATCTGAAAATGGCCAAGGGCTGGTCGTATCATGCGCCCTGCGCGGGTCATGACGGTATACAGCTAGCGATTGGGCAAATCTTTCGTCCGAGTAAGGACTTCTTCTTTCCGTACTATCGAGACTTGATAAGCTGTTTGTCGGCCGGCCTGACGCCGCTTGAAATCATCTATAACGGCTTGAGTAAGGATGCAGATGTCGCGGGTGGTGGACGACACATGAGCAATCACTTTGCGAAGCCTTCAATTCGTATACAAAACGGCTCATCGTGCACGGGCAATCATTCGTTACATGCTGCCGGTGTGGCTCGGGCTATAAAGAAGTTCAAGGGAGACGAGCTGGCAATCTACAGTGCCGGCGAGTCAAGCTGTTCTGAGGGCTATTTCTACGAGGCTGTGAATGGTGCTTGCACGGAAAAGCTTCCGGTGATTTTCGTCATTCAAAACAACAAGTTCGGAATTTCCGTACCCGTTCGAGAGCAAAGTGCCAATGAGCGTATTTCTGACAATTTCGTTGGATTTCGCAATCTGTTGGTCGTGAATTGTGACGGACGAGATCCGTTCGACTCATATCGTGCGATGCGAAAGGCTGCCGACTACGTCCTGTCCGGTGCGGGGCCGGCAATGGTGCATGCTGATTGCGATCGTATCGGCTCACACTCAAACTCCGATAATCAGGAACTGTATCGTTCTAAAGAGGAAATTGCGTTAGTTAAATCTCGTGACCCCCTGCCACGATTCCGCGCACTTTTGATTGAGGCGGGATTTTTAACTGAAGCAGAAGTTGTGGCGCTTGAGGCTGAGAATATGCGCTTGATGTATGAGGCGGCAGACATTGCGGAGGCTGCGCCGGATCCGGATCCTGCATCTTACACTGAGTTTGTGCTACCGCCGCAAGCTGCATCGCCTAACGACGCTTCCGAGTATCGTTATGTTAACGATCCCACAATGCCTCAGCTTACTTTCAGGGAAGCGATAAATCATGCCATGAAACAGGAGTTTTATCGAAACCCCGCGACCTTCCTTTGGGGACAGGACGTTGCTTCTGTCAACAAGCAGGGCATTTTTAATGTTCCCAAGGGCATGTTGGATGAATTTGGCAATGATCGAGTCTTTAATGCTCCGATAGCTGAGGACTACATCGTAGGTACAGCAAACGGGATGTGTCGATATCGTGAGGATATTCGTGTGGTTGTTGAAGGGGCGGAGTTTGCGGACTACTTTTGGCCGGCAATGGAGCAAATGATAGAGTGTTCGCACGACTATTGGCGCACCAAAGGTCAATTCTCACCGAATGTGACCATTCGTTTGGCAAGTGGCGGATATATCCAGGGTGGACTGTATCACTCCCAAAACTTAGATGCGATTTTCTCGCATATTCCGGGTATTCGCGTTGTGTGTCCGGCATTTGCCGATGACGCAGTAGGATTGATGCGAAATGCCATTCGTTCGCAAGGCACCAGCTTCTTCTTGGAACCGAAGTTCCTTTACAACTATCGACAAACCTCCGCCAGCTTACCGGATGATGACTTTATCATTCCATTTGGTCGGGCAAAAGTTCGCAGACCCGGAAATGCCCTGAGCATCGTAAGTTACGGCAATGCCGTGCACTTAGCTCTGGAAGCCGCGAAAATTCTGTCCTCTCTCGGCTACGAATGCGAGGTCATCGACTTGCGATCCTTGCGTCCATGGGACAAAGATATGGTGTGTGAATCTGCCAAGCGCACATCCCGCGTACTCATTGCACATGAACACTACCTCACGGGCGGATTAGGCGGCGAAATCGCGTCTACCGTCACCTCTGAATGCTTCAAATGGCTCGATGCACCTGTTAACCGGGTGGCTTCAAAAGACGTTCCTGTTGGCTTTGCGAAGAGCCTTGAAAAAGCCATTTTATTGAACGTTGAAGACATCGTACAGGCCGCACTTTCTACGTTAAAATACTGAGAAAGTGAGAGCCTATATACACACTGTGTAGGAAACCTGACACCGATGCAATTCCATAGAGTCTCAATATCTTAAGCTCGCTCATCGGACAAAATTTTTTTCCTCGAAGGAGAGTGTATTCTCCTCTATATTTGTAGGCTTGTTGATTAGGCTTCGAAGACTGTGAAAGCAGGTCGAGGCGCATGCGCCCGTGGCTTAATGGATAGAGCATTGGATTCCGGTTCCAAGGATTGGGGGTTCGAGTCCCTCCGGGCGTGCTAGTTTTTTATTCACTGATAACGCAATTATTTGTCTTTAGCGATGGTAGATAACGTAGAAGAAGTAGTACAGCAAAGTGTAGAGAAGAGCTCCTCATCGTTCGACCTCATGTCGTTCTTAAAGAACAATCGCAACATGGTCTTTGCGGGTGTTGGTGCATTGGTCATCATCGTATTGGGCGTTGTATTTTATCGCAACGTTCAGAAGGGCAAAGAGCAAGAAGCTGCATTGGCTCTGAGCCGCATCAGTCCTTACGTTGAGGCTTCCGACTATATGAAAGCTCTTAACGGAGATCCCGCACGAAAAGTACGTGGAAACGACGTGATGGGTCTTCTTGCCATCATTGACCAATACGGTTCAACCAACGCGGGAAAGACCGCTGCATTGGAAGCCGGAATTGCGGAAGTAGCCTTGAATAAGTTCGATGAAGCGGAGAAGCATTTCGATCAAGCTTCAGGATCAGAATCATCGGTTGTTCGTGCCAATGCGATTGCCGGAATGGCAGCATGTTTAGAGCACAAATCCAACCTTGCCGAGGCAGCAAAAACCTATGAGAAGGCAGCAGCTGCAGCCGACAAAATCAATAACAAAGACAAGTATCAGTACTATGCAGGACTCTGTTACGAGAAGGCGGGAGACAAGGAGTCTGCAATCAAAATGTTCAAAACCGTTATCCTCGAATTCGAATTTTCAGAATTCTCGTCAGAAGCAAAAGCCGGTTTAACAAGACTTGGCACAGCAATTGACTAAGAATACGGACCTATAGTCCCAATTTTTCACCAAATACTTTGGGAAAACACATCAATACGACTTTCAAAACAGTTTTAATTAAATGTTTTAATCCATTCGGAGGTAGTATGTTTAGTTGGTTTCGTTTAAGCGCGCTGCTCCTCGCATTTGTGATCAATTGCGTCGTCAGCGAAGCTCAACCCCTGCAGATTTTGTCAGGGACATTACCTGCGGGCGACGTTCGCGTGCTGGTAAGGGACAGTCTTTATCGCATCAACGGTCGATATACTGTTGCCGGTACGCTCGTAGTAGAGCCCGGAACAACCGTTGAATTTGTGGCCAATGGTCAGCTGATCGACTCTGTAGGGGGTCGTATCATCGCTGACGGTCGTGCTATTGCGACCTATAGTGGCACAGGCTTCACCAATGTCACCCGTCCGGGTGGTGGTTTGGCCTACGACTATAGTGACCCTGCTTACTTTATGTCAAGCTCGGTTATTTCGCGTACCACAACCATCGAGCCTACCATTGCTTCTTCCAAGAACGACATTACATTCAATGTCATTCTTGACACCTTAACTCGCCGTATCGAGAACCTCCCGAGTCTCCCGGCTGATGCACAAGGTAAGAGCTATGTAAACTGGCCCACAGCAGTTAACCCGGCATCAGGCGCAACACCGCCGACCGGAAAGTTGTTCCTTGCAACAACCACACCTACAATCGTTAACTCGACATCCTACTACAACACGAAATTCGTCGTGTCGTATGAGTATGCTATCATGTGGATCACGTCACGTTTGTCAAATCCGACACTTGACCCCGCTATCAGAACACGTCCGTGGACCCGTTTGAACTTCGGCAGCCCTTCAGTTGGCGGCCCGGGTCGTGATCGCATTCTGTTCTTGGGACGCGCTATTAATAACTTCTCACGTGAGTGGGGACACATCGTTGTATTGCCTGGTGCACGTGCAGCGTTTTTCCGTGATTGCGACTTCCAGAACTTCCGTAAGGACACAACCGTTAGCCGCTTGCCCGTGTATAGCACGACAACAGGTGGCGATCCGACATCGACATCCAGTCTAAACTTTGCTACCAATACGATCCTCAACGGTTCGGGTGGTGCATTGAGCGTTCTTTCTTCACGTACATGGTTGGTCAACTGTAGCTTTAGCCGCAATATGGCTCGCTACCATGGTGGTGCTTTGCAGTTCAACCAAGCAGCTGTTGATAACAGCGCAACACAATACCCGGTTGTCTTGAGTGGAACCGGTGCAGCAGCTACACAGTACGCAGCATTGCCGCCGAGCTACTTCCCGAGCGATCTTGGTGCAGCAGCTAGCCCTTCAGTAAGCAAGATTATTGTAAATCAATACCTCTTCGAGCAAAACGCAAATCGTGTTGACAGCCTCTTGTCACCGCCGCGTTCAAACACAGATCCGGTTAACCCGACCTATGTTCGCGCACACGATAACCTCTATTATGCAGGTTTGAAAGAAATGGATGACCAAAACCGTCAAGCAGTTGACGACGGTCGTCTTGCTATCTATCTCGGTCGCGTACGTCAATTGACCTTTACCCAAAACAAGACTCAATTGACCAACATTGCGCAAATCGTAACCAGCCAAGGTGTTGTTGTTTCGGATGACGAAGCAAACCCGGCTTCTACAGAATTGAATTCCAACCTTTCATACAAGAACCACTCATATGGTGGTGCTATGTATGTAGGTGGACGTTGGGCAATGGATATCGGTCTTGGTGTAAATGACTTCCAAGGTCGTGACTATGTAATCTTTGACGGTAACATGGCTCGCAACTTCCAAAATGAAATCACAAGCGGTGTCACAACCGGTGGTTCCAAGGGTGGTGCGTTGTATGTAACCGGTGCAACATCGATGACGACCACCGGTCGCTATCGTTCCAACACAACAGAAACCAAGTACCTCGCAACCTATAACGCTGCATCCTACAATCAGGGTGGTGCTGTTTATATGTCCAGCAACTCCGGTCGCATTATGCTCCGTGGTGGTCAAGACGTTCAAGTTCCGATGTACATGACCAATAACAGCGCTGCTCGTGGTGGTGCTATCTATGTTGACGAAAACTTCAGTATCGATCCTAGCCATCCTTCACCGCACATTGGTGGTGCTAATGGCGATAACATCTTGGTTCGTAACCTTGGTTATAACATCAAGCTTCAAAACAACACAGCTAAGTATGACGGTGGTGCGATTTTCACAAAGCGCAACTTCCTTATGTATGGTGCCGGTGGTGTTGTTAGCAATGTCATCCTTGGCTACTCACAAGCACACTTGATTGAAATGAGCGGTAACACAGCCGGATATTCCGGTGGTGCTATTGCAATTCACCTCCGTAGCACAGTTACAGAACCGGAACGCGCTTACTTGCGTATGGTTCGTGGCGTGTTCGATAACAACCGCGTCGGTGAAAACCTCGACAGTGTTGGTCAATTGAGCGTACGTGGTGGTGGTGCAGTTTACTCTTTGAATGCTGAAATGCAAACAGTACAAGGTTGTGAATTCCATGCAAACCTTGCACAAGCAGGTAACGGTGGTGCTCTTGCAATCGTTAACCCGAAGTCTTCATTTAGCTCAACATCAGGCGGAAACTTCCAACGTGTATTCTGTACAGACGTTGACAGTATCAGCTACGGTTCAAATCCGGCATTCGTAACCGGCTTCAAATCAACAAACGAAGCATTTACCTTTGCTCCGGGCAGCAGCCAATATCCTGCGCACGTTCGCATGATGACCCGCTTCCTTGACAATCGTTCCGTTGAAAACAACGCACGTATGGGCAAGGGTGCAACACAAACAGGTTCAGTAACAATCACACACCCGGGTTCGGGTGCAACAAGTGGTCCGGATGCTTCAATTGGCGGTGCTCAATTGCAAGAAAACGGTACCGGTCTTGGTGGTGCTGTTTACATCCTGGATCAAATCGCTGCTAGCCGTGCAGGTCGTCTTGACTCTGTATTCTTTAATCGCGTTCGTTTCCAAAATCAGAGTGCATACAGCGGTGCTGCTATCTACTCCGATAACTATGATCTTAAGCTCGTTATGCTCCGCTCTTTGGTTGCTAACAACACTGCAACTTCAAGTGTCGGTGCTAACCAAAATGCTATCACCGGTCCGATGATCACCGTTAACTCGACCACCTACAATACCGCATCAAGCGATCTTGCAGGTTCGATTATCTACGGTGAAGCAATTGGTCCTGTTCCTTTCGCAAGCTTCAGCCGTGCTGCAAACTCCATGTTTGATAACAGCGCTCGCTTCCTTATCCGTTATCCGGATGCTCCGAATACCAAGGGTATCTTCGCAGGTACAACCGGTATCGGTTATGGTGGAGTAGACTCATTGAATGGTAACTACTGGGGTCACACCGAAGCAAACGTTACAACCCGTGTATATCGTTACGATGGAAGTGGTAACATTTCTGACTCATTGCCGCAAGAAACATTCTTCGTTGGCGGTGACGGAACACAACAACTTGCATTCGTTCGAGGCGGTACAAACAAGCAGCAAGGTCCGTTCGAAAGCATCGAGCGTTATTCCTATACGGCAATCCCGATGTTGAATGGCGCAGATGACAAGACACCGGCTGCTACATCTATTCCGGAAAAGCTCTTGCAACAAGGTCGTATCTACGACAGCTTTGATAAGGGTACTGACATCAAGACAGCTGACTATACAAAGCGTCGTATGTCACCGATCGAAGACTTTGCTGTTGGTATTCCGACAACATTGAGCCGTTTCGCAGATCCGAACCAACCTTCATTCAGCAAGTACGTAAAACGTTATACACGTAACCCGTTTGTTGCTGAAGCAGATACAAACGTAGCTAAGCTTCAAACCGAATTCAAGGGTAACCATCCTATCGGATACCCGATGTTCCTCGAAGCAAAGGCTGATTACACTTCAGCTTCAGAATTGTTCTCGAACAACGACATTCGTTCTATCAACGAAACAGTATTCTTTGTCATCAACACAGCAACAGGTGATTACATCCGTGTAAACATGGCTCAAGTTGACCCGACAAGTGAAACATTCCGCGCTCGCGTTGATCTCGTTCCTGACTCAACACTCGGTGGTCGTATCGCCGGTGGTTATCAAGTACGTCGTAACGCTGAAGGTCTTGCTAACTTCGGTACCGATCTTGCTTCAATCCTTGCTGCTATCAAGCGCAATCCGGAAAATGAAGATGCAGGTACACTTCAAGGTCGTAAGTACGAAGGTGTTGGTACAAACGGTGACCTCGGTGGCGCCGGCTTTGCTTATTCCAATCGCCCGGGTCTCCCGAGCTCCAATGTTGACGGTTTCGGTCGCAACGTTGTAACATATTTCGCCGGTGAGCGCTACAATACACTCCCGGCTAAGGCTGGCGATCAAATCGCTGTTGTTTCACGTTCAGCTCTGTGGCGTGAAGTAGGAAGCAACAATGATGCTTTCGCAGGTGCACTTATCTTTACCGTGTCAAACAACACACCGGCTCCGGTTTGGACAGGTAACAAGCTTTCAACGGCAAATCCTGTAAATTCAAATGGTGTACAAGCTCCTCCGATCTTCAAGAACAAGTTGTTCGTTTCAGAAGATCGTACTTATCCGCGCGATGCATCAGATATCACACGCGCTCCAGGTCGTGACACAATTTTCGCTATCACAGCTCGTGATACCAACTTGTTCTACGATCCGCGCGCTATTCTCGACGGAACCAAGTATTCACAATTGTCCTATGGTTGGTCAGTTGATGCTGCTTCCGGTCTTTCACACTGGCTACAAGCAGATACCATCCCGGCAAACGTTGGTGGCGATGAAACAGCATGGTGGCAAGCTCACGGTCACGTACGCTTGAAGGGTACACCTTCCAATCCGTACGTTGTGCCGGAAGGTGAATGGGTATATGTAACAGCACGTAACTTCCCGCCGTCTGCAGCTACAATCGATTCGATGAAGGCTTCAGGTGTTGCAGCAGATGTTATTGCTAAGTACATCTATCTCTATCCGTCGTACTTCGCAAATCAGTCATATGACGATGCAAATGCTCGCTTCTTGCAGCAGGACACAGTAAACTATGGTTGGGGTGCAGATACCACATACCGTTTCCGCATCATCGTAACAGACAGCTTGCCGATCTTCACACAAGGTACATTCTCATGTGAAGGCAACAACAAGCTCTATGCTAACCTTACAGATAGTCTGCGTTTCAAGGCTGACTTTAATACAGACGACGAAGCAGAAGACGCAGCAGCTGAAACAGCAGGCTGGCAGTTCAAGTACGGTCGTACAGCATACAACTGGTTGTCAGAAAACAATTCAACAGATACATCATTCGACCAAGTCGTTCAAGTTCGTCCGTCCTGGTTGGCTAACAAGTATTTGCGCAAGTATGACAACTCTGCAGTTCTTGACCCATTCGCATCAGACTTTACATCAAAGGGTCAATTGGCTGTAGCTATCGACTCAGCAACTGCTATTGCAGTATTGAGCCCGATCAACCGCTACCACAATGCATTGAATACAGATACAGTGTTCACCATCGTTGCTAACGACGGTCACAGCGGTATCTCGACACTTAACCGTCAAATCGTTGTGAACATTCAACCGACCATCTTGACAGAAAGCCTGCCGGATGCTTGGGAAGATGTTGACTACAACAAGACACTTACAGGCGATACAACCTATATCAAAGTTAGCGATCCGAACTTCGGTCAGAAGATTTCATACCAGCTCATCTACAAGAAGGACGCTGGCATGAACATTCCGCGTGACGGCTGCTTCCCGGAAGCGGGCAAGTGGGACGTAACAAATGCTTCCACACCGGAATGGTTGAAGATCAATCCGATCAGCGGAATGTTGTTTGGTACACCGCGTGTAACAGACACCAAGATGCCGGATACAACAGTAAACGTTACAGTTTATGTACACGATGATGGTCCGAACGGTGGTTTGAGCGCAGTGAAGACACTTACACTCAAGATCCATGCTGTTAACCATGATCCGCACGTGTTCCAAACACCGCAAGTTGTTTGCCGTAGCAATGGTGACAATGTAAACGACACCATTAAGGTTTCCGATGTAGACCTCCTCCGTGCTGAAACACTCAAGCTTCGTCTTGTTGGTCAGAACGCTTCAGGTTTGAAGGTTACTCCGGATAGTGTTGCCGGTCCGTTGCAAATCGACACAGCCAACGTTGCTATTACCGGTACACTCAATGTAAATCCGTACAAGACGGTTGATACAGTATTGGTTGAAGTGACGGACGTTCATGGTGGTGCACCGGATACTCTCAAGTACATCATCCGCATCTCTGAAAACACAATCTTCAGCGCAAACATTGTTATCGCTAACAATAAGGGTGCTTTCGAAACAATCACATGGGGTGCTGGCTCCAAGGCTACAACCGGTGATAACGCTACAAAGGGTGGCATTGGTCACTTGGACAGCAACTATTGTGAATATGAATTGCCGGTAATGCCGTACACAGACGTGTTCGACGCTCGCTGGACAGTTCCGAATACAAACGGTATGCTTCGCAACTTCTTCCCGGGTTGTGCTTCAGGCCAACAAGGTGTAGAAATCTACAAGGGTCGTTACCAAGCTGGTGGCGTTGTGGGTAACCAAGACGAGTACTATCCGGTAACGTTCAAGTGGAAGATGTCAGAAGTTCCGCAACGTAACGACGCACAAAAGAATCCTTGCGGTGGTACATACTACCTCATGGATGGTGTTGGTGGTTCACTCTTCGCAGTTGACATGGCAACAGGTCGCTTCCGTACACAAAGCACATCTGACTATGATGTGACCGTATCCGGCGACGAAGTAACACTTATCCAAAAGCGTTCAGCTGTAAGCCAATTCGTTATTCTTTGGGACGAAGCATCACCGGTTGAAACTCCGGGTGATGATTTGACCATGGGCATGGAACCGGTAAGCCCGAACCCGTTCAATGGTTCGACCACAGTGAAGTTCCATATCCCGACAGCAAGCAGTGTAACAATCGACGTATATGATAACCTCGGTAATAAGGTTCACACCATCGCTAACAAGCAATTCCAAGCAGGTAGCTTTGAGTTGAACTGGGATGGTCGCTCAACAAGCGGTACCGAATTGCCTGCCGGTTCCTACACCATCAAGATGTCTGTAGGCGCATTCAGCTCAGTACAAAAGGCTATCATCGTACGCTAAGAAATGCTTTAATGGGGCTCTTCGAGAGAAGAGCCCTACGAAAGCTCTCCTATGATTATGAATTTTTTAAAATTTCAAGGACAAACTGCTATGAGAAAAAGTACCATTCTGGCAGCGTTGGCTTCTCTTACACTGTTTAGCTTCTCGGTACAAGCTCAGATCTACACAGAGTATCAGGCTCCTACGCGTGCGGGCAATCGCCCCTATACGCCGCTATCGACCACCGGGTCGACGGTGTATGCTGCAAGCCAATTCACGGTCCCACCAAATGTGGATCCTGATGATGGTTTTACAGCAGCACAATTGCCGTTTCCTTTCGAGTACAATGGAACGGTTTACAATTGGATTCTTATCAATGTGAACGGCTTTATCATGATGTCACCGGACGGACAAATTCCGATCGGCGTCGTAGGCCAACAAGTTCAAACTCGTTTGTTTGACGGTTCACAATTCCCTCGTAACGTGATTGCACCGTTCTGGGGCGACCACTACTATCGCACAACCGAAACCAACTACACAAAGTCAACAGTCCTTTCCGGTCAAACAACCGTAAACGGTCGTACAGCATTCTGTGTGGAATGGCGTAACCTGAACATTAACGACAAAACATTGCCGGCTTCTATCGGTAACTTCCAAGTTTACCTGTACAAGCAATCAATCGTTCCGAACAACTACCAAGGCGACATCGAATTCGCATACGGTCAAATCGGAAACAATGCAGGTAATGTTGTTACACGTAATGCATCGGTAGGTATCAAGGGTAGCTCACCGCAAGGCGACTGGATGAATGCATTCTTCAGCCTTCCGTTGAATCCGACATACCGCTCAACTCTTCTCTCAACTTCATGGCAACCTTCGGGTGGAAGTGACACAGTAATTGTGTTCACTGCTATACCGCGTTTGCGTTTGAATGTTTGGGGTGACGGTGATGTTGACTTTTCACAAGCAGCAGGCAATCGTCATGCAGGTCTCGGCCAAACACAATATGTAACACCGAATGATGCTCTTATTATTCTTCGCTCGGTTGCTACGAATAAGCCGTTGGACTCACTTGTAAAGCGCTTTGCTTTCAAGGGTGACGTTGATCACAATGGTCGCTTCTACTATTCAACACGTAACGGTTCTAATACAGCTGATACAGTTTTGTATCGTCGCGAAGTTCGTTTCAAGACACCGCTCCCACGTCCGGACTTGACATTGAACGAGCACTTCGATTCAAATCTTTCAAGCACACAAGCTCAAGACAGTTTGCTTCGTTTGCACACGTTGAACATGCCGAGCGATAACTCATTGGACTTCGGTTCAATCTATTTCCAAGTGAATGCTTATGATGCTGCTTTGATCATGCACTTCCTTGGCGGACGTGTTATCACACTGCCTTGGACACTCGACACGATCGTTCCTTTCGGCAAGACAGTTGGAATGAACGACGTTGCAAACAACGTTCGCTTTGATAACATCACACGCAATGCAGATGGTACAGTACGCGTGCCGGTTTACCTAAACGGCAATCGTAGTGGTGCAATGAGCGCTGTGTTTAATGTTAATGGCGAAATCGTTTCGGTAGAATCAACATCTCCGAACTTTATCAATGTCTTCGAAGGTTCAAAGGTTGCAATGGCAGGTACCGTTAATGTAGACAACAGCCAAGCTGTTGCATATGTTACTGTCCGTACCAATGCAAACGAACTTCAATTCGGAAACGTTGAGTTCAATGGCGATTCTCGCATGAACCAATCAGCAACCATCGCTAGCGCAACAGAAAACGCTTCCTTGATTGCCGTTGGTTCTCCGAACCCGATGACAACTAGCAACACTGTTGCAATCTCTATCCCGACTGCAGGTACCTACTCATTGAAGGTATATGACATCTTGGGTAATGAAGTAGCTACTCTCGCAAACAGCACATTCCAAGCTGGATCGTTCAGCTTCACATGGGAAGGACGCAATACTGCCGGCGCACAAGTTCCCGCAGGCGTATACTTCTACAAACTCGTTGGCGAAGGTGTCAATGCAGTTAATACCGTTGTTGTTTCGAAGTAAAATAATCGTTCTCCTGGCGGCGAGCATGTTCATGCTCGCCGCCGTCGGAGCGAAAGCTGATCGGACGATCGACGTTCGATTGAGTTGTCAGGCAGCAGTTGATCTTTGTAGTTCCGATAGTACTTTTATTCTGGTATGCGATGCAGGAACACTTAATAGTTCAGACAGTGTTTCCATGTATGACGTCACACTGGCGTATCCGAAAGAGAAGATCCTTCTTGTAAGTGTTCTGTACAATGGTACATTTAGTGAAGGACTCGAGTACAAAGACTACAATGCAAAAACTGACGGAGAGGTGCGAGTCTATGGCTTCAATCTCTTCAAGCCGATGGTCGGGACGAAAGCATTTTTTGCGCTTCTGTTCAAACTAAAAGCTAGCTGCGATGACTCCACAGAAATAAACTTTGCAAGCTTGCCGGGTTTTAACCCTGAAGCAAAAGTGGTAGTTAATAATCTGATTAAGACGATCGTTCCTACTCAGATTGCAAATGTTAGTTCACGTTCTTTGAATTGCAAATTCTCAAACGACACTATTGTATTTACAAAGCAAGGTCAACGAAACACGGTGGAGTGTACGCTTTTGACGAAAGCAAATGCTCGACTGGAATTCGCTGAAGTAGAGCTCTCGATAGACAAGACGAGATTCTCTATAACCAAGCTGGAGGCGGTAAATACGACAGATTCGTTGGAAGTTGAACATATGTCGAACACCAGTGTGATTCGTGTGTTCCGAAAAGATGCATCATTTCTTGAGCCACAATGTGGATTTAGACTTGAGCTGCAGAGTTTAGATACTACTCGGAAAACAGAATCCCCCTGCTCCATGAAATTGCGTTCGCATAATCGCTGTGCCTGTGTGACTCGAGATACATCGGACACGACGCTACTTCTTAATGACTATCCATCTTCTACTCCGGTTGATGATGAAGATTTCGGTGTGACGCTGAAAAGCGATGGTGACGTTTGGGAACTTTATAATAGAACAGAAAGTCCGGTTGAACTTGAAATCTATACGGTTCTGGGTGCGTGCATTCAGAAGATGACCGTCGGAGCTCAAAGTTCATGTGGTATCGATCGTACACGACTCAGTAAGGGTTTATGTGTGCTTCAATACCGAACGCAGAGAGACCGAATCAAAAAGCAATTGAAATTCAATTAAATAATTTTTTATTACTCATTATCACGCAGGAGTAGTTATGTACAAAGGGTATTCCTTGCACAGTGCAGCTCGCAGATTATTTGCGGCCGCGCTGTTTGCAATCTGCGCATTCTCCGCAGGAGTGAATGCACAGCAATATGTTCCCCAGACCCCGAGGTTGAGCCTCGTAGGTGGGGAGGGTGATTACAATCACTCATGGTATCCTGACGGACGTCTATGGGCGACAGCAGCCGGCACCAATGGTACTACAGAGATCATTCTTCCGGTTTTCGTTAAGAACTGCTGGGTTAGCCGTGGACAATACAATGTGCAGCCTATCTACAGCTTTAACTTTAAGCTGCAGTATGATAGCACAGCTTTGAAACCGGTTGGCGTAATGACCCGTGGCCCTTGGCTTCAGGGAAATCACCCGAACGTTCAATTCGTAAAGGCTGACAGCGCTGCAATGACCGAAGGTTGGCAGCTCACATGGGATGATGCCGTTGACTCAACCTATCAGGTTCAGAACGGTCTTATCTCAGCAAACAACCCGAACCGTTTGCGTGGTAAGCGTATTCGTATTGCCGGTCAATCGTCACGTCCTTTGCCGACAACAGGCAATGGTATCGATTGTAATGCTTTCGAATATCGTCCGCTCGTTTATGTAAAATTCCAAGTATTGGGTAGCCCGGGTAATGGTGTTAGCGACGTTTCTCCGCTCATCATCACAACAGACTCTATCTACTACAATAACATGAATGCAGTGAAAGATTCGCCGTTCCCCGGTGACATTGCATATCCGCAACCGCAAACATTGGATCGTATCGTTGCCGGTATCGACTACACACGTATTGGTATCGAACCTGCTGCTGTAAATACCATCACAAAGGGTATGATCTACTGTCACATTCGTGACCAGTTCCAATTCGACTTCCTTCCGAAGCCGACAGGCAACCCGAACGAAACTTCGGTTACACAATTGGGTGACACTCTCTTCAGCCTGACACGCGTTATCCCGTTTGACCCGGTTCTTCAACAGGGCATAGGTCAAGCTATTAACGAAATTCAAGTTCTTTTGACGCCGGACGGTGTTCGCGCAAATAACATTATCGTAGAATCAGATCAACCTTGGTTGATGTTCAAGACACGTGGAGCTAAGAACCCGATCCCGGCACCGACACGTAATGGTCGTATTGCTTATATCGATCGCGGTATCCTTGGTCCGCCGAACGGTCTTGGTTACCCGGACGTTCAAAATGGTCCGTTCCCGAACCAAATCGACCCGCTTCTCAACTTTGACATCATTTGCGATCCTGCACAATTGCCGGATGATCCGAATCCTAAGACACCGACAGAATATGCCGGCCGTTATATCGGATACATTACATTCCGCTCTTTGACAGCTCAGTTCACACCGGTTCGCCTCAAGGTAGAATTCTTGGTTGTTCGTACACCGGACGAAACCTACAATGGTGCTCCTCCGATCGATCAACTTGCTAAGGGTATGTGGATCAATGTTCGCAACTCTGCTCCTACACCGAACTCTTCTGATTTGTTCTTCGGTACAGGTCTCCGCGCTACATACGGTGTAGATTCACTCTTTGGTGAATTCGCTTATGAGAGCTTGGATCAAAACAACTTCTATGCTCGTTTCTTCCAAATTCCTACAGCTCGTGATACCTCAAACGATGATATCAAGGCTCAATTGAACGGCTTTGGTGACATCACCGGTTTGTTTACATCACGTGATGTGCGTAATGTATTCGAAGACACCACATTGGTATGGCAGTGCCGTTTCAATGCAGGTGCTCCGAACTACTATCCTATCGTTCTTACATGGGATGTTAACCAATTCCCTTCAGGCTCACAGTTGTATCTCCGTGACACAGAAAACGGTTCAATCTTTGGTGTCGATATGCGCCAAGCTACACCGGTACCTGGTCAAGGTCAATTGATGTCATTCACAATCCGCGATCAAAAGATCACAGCGTTCGACATCGAGTACACACCGGGTCGCGCTCGTATTCAACAAGCATACAACGAAGGTTGGAACTTGATTTCATTGCCGGTTCGTCCGTCTTCATTGGACTACCGTATCATTTGGCCGAACGTTCCTGCTTCACCGATCAAGTATGCTATTTCATACTATCAACAAGAGCAAAACCCGCAAGTTGGCTATGGTTACTTCCTCCGTTTCCCGAAGAAAGATACACAGGTCATCAGCGGTCTTCTCGTAAAGCGCATTGCTAAGGATGTTTACCCTGTTCACCTCTACAAGGGCTGGAACTTGGTAGGTTCCTTGTCTGTAAATGTTGCAGCTGATCAAGTCAAGTATGAAGGTGCTAACGTTAATGCAGTTATCCCGAATCAAGAAAGCGGAATCTTTGGATACGTTACAGATCGTGGATACCGTGAAGTTTCTTCACTCGAACCGGGTCGTGGTTACTGGGTAAAGATGTCTGACGAAGGTTACTTGAACCTTGTTGCTCCTATTACCAAGAGCTCAGCTCCGGTTAGCGATAGCCGTGAAGAAATCTTGGCTGCTTCAGCTAAGATCAGCATCTCTGACGCTGCTCAACACTCAAACACATTGTATGCTACCGAAGGTCGCATCCAATTCAACAATGGTCGTTTTGACTTGCCGCCGACACCTCCGGCAGCAGACATGTTCGATGTTCGTTTCTCAAGCGATAGCTATGTTAGCGCTAGTGAAACACCTATCGTTCGTTTCCAAGGTGCTCAATATCCTGTTACCTTGAACATTGCAAACAATGCTCATGCGTACACAGTTGTTGATGCACAATACGGTATGGTTCTAGGCGAAATCAACGCTTCACACAGCAGCATTGTCATCAACGACGAGCGCTTCACTAGCATTCGCCTCATGAGCTCAACCGCTAACAACGAATATGCATTCAGCACTTCACCGAACCCGGTTTCAAGCTCAGCTGTTATCGCATACTCAGTTCCGGAAACTCAAAACGTTCGTATTAGCTTGTTCAACGCAATGGGTCAGGAAGTTCGCACATTGGTTAACGCACTCGTTACCAAGGGCGACAACACCTACACACTCGATGCAAGTGATCTCACAAGTGGCTCATACCTCGTGAAGATCGTTGCTAACGATTTCGTGTCAACCCAGAAGCTGAACATCGTTCGCTAAGAGTTCGTAGTACTTAACAAATGGGCAACGGTTCTCCGTTGCCCATTTTTTTTACATACTAGAGAAGAATCATGAAAACACCACAACTATTACTTGCACTTGTTTTCAGCTTAGTTGTTGGTGTCGAGGCGCAGCCTCGACATATAGAAACAATCATTGCTGTCAATAACGAGAATGGCGACATCGCAGCCGTGCGCTTCGGACTCGATAGCTCTGCAACTATGGGTTTGGACAATGGTCTCGAATTCGCAGTGCCGGGCTTTCCTCCACAACCGGCGGGATTGCAAGTGTTTCTTGCTTTTAAAGACAACAATATGGGTGTGCTGTCCTATACCGACTACCGCCCCTTTCCTGCCGGCCCTGTCTTTGTCGACACATTTGCGCTTGTTCTAACTCCCTCTTCTGACGCAAGCCGCGGCGCTCGGTTGTCATTTCAATGGGCATGGCCACTTGACCCAAACATTGACAGCATCGTCGTGACCGATGGTTTGGGTGGCGTCATCAAACGAATCAAGTTCGACAGTCGAGAACATGATACACTTACGGGTAACGCGGTTAATCTGGAACAGTTCCTCGTCCGTGTCTACTACAATGTTAAAATCAGCGCAGTCGATGAACATGGAGAGACTAACGGACTCGTACCGTCTTATGTATGCACTAACGGAGTGCTTCATCTGAAGGAATTGGGTGTTGAAACGGCCGACGAGTATGAGTATAGCCTGAGTGCAACGAACGGCACAACAGTGCTTAACGGACGACATTCCTCGGTCATTGACCTCCGCGATTTGTCCGGTGGAGCGTACATACTGCAACTAAAGGACCGCGCCTCAACGAATCGATTGTTCCGTATTCTGAAGTATTAGCGTCCTGAGATTCGTTCGGTAGCTTTCAAATAGCAACTTTCTCTTGAAGTGCCTGGAGGGCTGCTCGCCTACGTCGAGTAGCCCTTTTCATTTTGAGATATATTGCATCAACCAGACACACAGAGCTGTGGTTTCACCGGCTTTGACCCGAGTGGCCTTGAATAATAACCACAACCGCCTTGTTGTGGATTCTATGCGTAGTAGTTGATTCTATGTGTAGTAGTTGATTCTATGCGTATAAATGGAACGTATATCAAGCAGAGATATTCACGCTAAGAAGCGAACTAGCTAGTCTGCTTAGCCTTGAAGAATCATAGAATTGAAATAAACAAAAAGCCGAACCTGCACGAGCAGGTCCGGCTTTTTGATATACCAATACTATAAAAGAAAATTCGTGAGCCGCACTAGGCTCGGATGATGGTTCCACTTCGTTCAGGACTCGTTGAGACGATCTTGACAGGAGCGCCGCAGAACTCTTCGATAAACTGTATGTAGCCGCGTGCATTCTCCGGTAAATCTTCGAAGTGTCGGGCATCGTCGAGAGAGCACTGCCAACCCGGTAGTTCATGATAAACCGGACGTACTGTATCCAAGACAGGAATGCTGGCAGGAAATGTCTTTAAGTCTTTGTTGCCATCGTTATATGCTATGCATACCTTGATTGAACGCAGTGAGCTCAACACATCCATCTTCGTAAGGGCTATCTCGCTGATACCGTTTACAACAACGCTATAGCGCAGCGCCACGAGGTCCAACCAACCACAACGACGCGGTCTGCCGGTCGTCGCACCAAACTCAGCACCAATGCGACGCAATTCCTCACCTTGAGCATCATGGAGCTCAGTGGGGAAGGGACCATTGCCAACGCGAGTAGAATAGGCTTTTACCAAGCCGACGATGCGTTTGACTGCCGTCGGTGCTATTCCCAATCCCGTACAAGCTCCTCCGCTTGTCGGGCTTGAACTTGTCACGAAGGGATAGGTGCCGTGATCGACGTCGAGAAGCGCTCCTTGCGCGCCTTCGGCAAGTACCCTCTTCCCGTTGGCTAATGCGGTGTTAAGAAAATGGGTTGTGTCTGTGACGTAGGGATCGATGTACTTATCGAACTCCAGATACTCAGCAACGATTTGTTCCACATCCAATGTCTCAGTATCATAAAGTTTCTGCAGGACATTGTTTTTCTCCGCCAGACTCGCGCGAAGCTTTGCTTCGAATTCCTGACGATCGAGCAAGTCGACCACTCGAATTCCGCTTCGAGAGTACTTATCGATGTATGCCGGACCAATGCCTCTGCCCGTGGTGCCTATTGCCGCATCGCTTGCACGTTCACGCACCTGATCAAGCAGCTTGTGATAGGGCATTATCAAGTGTGCCTTATGGGAAATGAAGAGGCGTCCTTTTACGCTCACTCCCGCCTGTTCAAGCATACTAATCTCGTCACGCAGGGCTACGGGATCCACTACCACACCGTTACCGATAACACACTGTACGCCATCGCGGAGTATTCCGGAGGGGATAAGATGCAGAACAGTCTTTTTACCGTCGTGCACCAAGGTGTGCCCCGCATTTGCGCCACCCTGATAGCGCGCTACGATGTCGGTGTCGGCACTTAAGACATCGACGATCTTTCCTTTTCCTTCGTCGCCCCATTGGGCTCCAACTACAATTGTAACACTCATGATAGATATGGTTAACATAATAAAGCCCCGACTGCTATCGCGGTCGGAGCTTCATACTAAAGAAATATTGTCGAGATAAATCTACGACTGTTGTTGCGATGTGTGATCATTGTCAATAGAGAAGACAGAATCCAAATGCGTCATACGCAATAACGACGAAACTGTATCCGGAACGTTGCGGAAAATCAAGCTGCCGCCTGCACGCTTTAAGGTGCTATGTCCGGCAACGAGCATTCCGAGTCCCGATGAATTCATGATTTCAACAGCGTTCAAATCTACGAAAACTGTTCGCTGTCCTTCGCCGATTAAACTGCGTATCTGTTCTGCAAAGTCGACAGCGGTGCCACCGCCGAGGACTTTGGCAGGAAGAGTAATGACGTTATCTGAAGTCTGTGTGCTCATAAACAAAGTGAATTATCGACGTGCAGCGGCCATGTCGTTTTGATATGCACCTTCAAGGTCTTCCTTACGAACGGTTTCGAGGAACCACACCACGAAGGCACTGGCGATGTAAATCGACGAGTATGTTCCGGTGATAATACCCACCAACATGGTGAATGCAAAACCGTGTAACGGCTCACCACCCAAGATCAAAATCGTCGCCAAAACGAGAATAACCGTTACAACGGTGTTGATAGTACGGCTCAAGGTTTCGTTGATCGACAAGTTCATCAGAGTGATCGTTGATAGACCTTTGTGCTTAACACGGTTCTCACGAATACGATCGAAAATGATAACGGTATCGTTAATCGAGAAGCCGGCAACGGTTAGCAAAGCCGCCAAGACGCCCATGTTGAACTCCAAGTTCATGATCTCCAGTTTCTGGAAGATGATCACCATACCGAAGGAGACGCAGACGTCGTGAATCAACGCAATGACCGCACCGAGACCGAATACGAACTCGAAACGGAAAGCGATGTAAATCAAGATTGCAATAATCGCGATAACAAGTGCAATCATAGCCTTGCTGCGCAACTCGCTTCCGACTTTTGGTCCAATAAGGTCGTCTTTCTTGACAACGATATTCTCACTCGTCCACTTGGCACGCAGCGCCTTAACGATCTGGGCTGAGGGTTTATCGGCTCCCGCACCACCTGTTTCTGCCACGCGAATCAAGAATTCGTTCGGTTTACCGTACGATTTAATCTCCGCATTCTTAAAGCCAGCTTGTTCCACAACTTCACGAACCATTGCGGTCGGTTGCGGATTGGAAAAAGCAACAGCTACTTCACTGCCGCCTTTGAAGTCAATGCCCATACGAACGCCTAACACCGACAAACCAAGGCCGACAACATTCAGGGCAATCGAGAGAAAGAAGAAGAACTTTCTCTTATGTAAAAAGTCAATTGTAGTCTTACCAAAAAATTCCATTGTTTTCCTCAGTTCAGTTTAGTGATGTTCGGTAACGGCGTGTTCGCCAAAGCTCAGGTGTGCACCGGGCTTACGTGCTATGATAACTTCAATAATGGAGCGCGAAACGATGATACCGGTAAACAGTGTTGAGAAGATACCGATGATCAATGTCACTGCGAAGCCCTTGATCGGGCCATAACCGAAGTACATCAAAATGAAAGCTGTAATGAATGTCGAAACGTGGGAGTCGATAATCGGCGGAAGTGCGTGCTTAAAACCTTCATCAACGGCAGCTCTGAGCGTTCTGCCATGGTATAGCTCTTCGCGAATACGCTCGAAAATGATGATGTTGGCATCCACGGCCAGACCAATCGTCAGAATGATACCGGCGATACCCGGAAGTGAAAGTGTACCGCCAAATGCCGCAAGAGCAGCAATGTTCAAGGCTACGTTGATCATCATCGCAACGTTTGCTACGATGCCCGCAGTGGAGTAATACACGGTCATGAACAATACAACAAGTACAAAGGCGATAACCGAGGCAAGCATACCATTCTTGATGGAGTCTTCACCCAGCGACGGACCAACCAAACGCTCTTCAATAATCTTAACCGGAGCCTTCAATGCACCGGCCTTAAGAATAATCTTCAAAAGCTTTGCTTCTTCAATGTTCGCCATACCGGTAATCTGTGAACGACCGCCGGTAATCTTGTTTTGCACGGTAGGAGCACTATAAACTTCGCCGTCCAACACGATGGCAACGCGCTTCTGAATGTTGGCGCCTGTGATACGCGCCCAACGCTCCGAACCTTCGTCGTTCATTTGCATGTCAACGATCGGACGATTGTTGGTCGGATCAAAATTCTCAAATGCATCAACGATAACTTCACCGGTAAGTTCTGACTCGCGCTTTACGACATACATGCTGTAGAGCGGATCGGGAGTCTTCTCCGTTCCACGAAGTGGTTTTGCATCAACAACTACTTCCAAATCTCCCGGTAGCATGCGACGAATGTCGTCGCGCTTCAAGTAAGCCAGAATGAGTTTCTTGGACTTCTCATCCGTTGTGTAGAAGTAATCAGCTGTTGGAGGTAAACTCGGTAATGCTTCTCTGAGGAATGCAAATTCTTGTGGCTTCGCTTTCTTGTCAACCAAGAACTGCGCGCGGAACAACGACGTGAATGCGTGCTCACGAAGATACTTTGCACGCTTTTGCTCGTCGGTCAAGCCGGCATACGGATCCTTGACAGCTCCGGTGTCTTTGCCCGCAACCTTTGAAGAATCTCCCTTCGACGAATCGGCTGCAACTGCTTGCATAGCGGCAGAACTATCAGCCTTGGTGCTGTCTGTTGTTGCAACGACTGTTGTGTCCTTCTTGCCTGAATTCAAACGCTCGAGATATTCATCGATGTTCAAGAATGACTTGAGAACATCACCGCCGCCACGCACGAGTTTGAAGTCCAAACGAGCTGTGTGCTCAATAAGTTCGCGCATTTGCGCTTGATCTTGAACACCCGGCAATTCGAGGAGAATACGACGTGTTCCTTGCTTTTGAATGGTTGGTTCCGCTACGCCAAACTTGTCGACACGTGAACGGATAACCTGCAATGCCTGATCTACGGCTTCGTCGATATCACGGGTAAGTTTAGCAAGGATCTTGTCTTCTGAAATTTCTTTGATGTCAGCCAAAGAATAGTAGTTGAACAAGGTTTTACCCTGTGGTTTAGCGATTTCGTTGAACGTGCGCTTAAAAATTTCAATAACAGGCTCATCACTGTTGTCTGACAGCTGCTTTGTTTTTGCAATGACTTGCTTAAAAGCATCATCTTCACGTGATGTTTTGTCAGCTGCTTCTTCCAACAGCTTGACAGCGTCGACCTCTAGGGTGACATACATACCGCCACGTAAGTCCAAGCCAAGCTTAAGCGCTGACATGCGGTTGTTTTTTAGAGACTCGGCATTCTTTGCATCCCAGTTTGCCAAAGCGTTTTTGTCGCGGCTGGTGTCAATGGCAGAACGCTCTTTTTCGAGAGACGACACACGCCATGTCGGATAAAGCAGCCACGCTACGAAAACGAGCGGCAACACGATGATCAAATATCTGTTTACTAGACCTTTCAAGGACAACTCCAATTAGGAATGAACAATAGCTTTAGTTACGTTTGAAATGACACGCAATTTACCGCGAATGACGCTAATAGACAAGGCAGAACGATGGTGGACAACCCGACAAATTTCTTGTCTGAAGAGGACTTATACCTCCATATACACCGGTCCATGTCCCGATCCTACAAGCAGGCAAAGCTGCCACACCGTCTCGGCAGCGACAACAAAATCAGCCGGATTTTGATCAACCACCAATCACTGTTGAAGTATGCAGTTGGAAAAGCCCCTATTACCCACTGAAACTTCTCCCTTAACCCAATCGAATCATAGGATTAGGTCGTTTAGAGCCGACCCGAACCACGTTCCCACGCGCTAAGTACATGTGAGAGAGACGTAAAGATCTGCGAGCCGGGTTCCAGCCACCTTAACCACTCATTAAACCCTGCCACGACGGTGCACTAACACGGACACCGCACTTTTTGCTCAAAAACAAAGCTTCCAGAGCATTGATTCGTCGATATACCTTCATTACTAAGAAAAAAACTCGTCGTCATTAGGGCTTCGTCAACGATTCACGCATTGTGCAGAAGCTCCGTGAGAGCTAGAATTGTACCCCGTTAACGAGTTTGAATAGCTTGTAGACTGCTTTTCTTCGGCTATGCCCCCTTCAGATCATAAAAAATGAAAAAAAGTAGAATGCATTTAAACTCCGGGACAGCATTCGTGGTCTGATCTCCGAAAACGCGTTGGAAGATTCTCGAGACACACCCATCTACACGCTCATCATTGTATTACACCACCAATTTTCTAAGGATTTGGTATGAAAAACTTCTTCTCCGGCATTCTTATCGCCGGAATTCTGGCAACATCGGCTGTCTATGCTCAAGACCCGAATACGAAGCCGAAACTCAGCCCTGAGCAACAAGCCAAAGTCGAGGCAGCTAAGCAAAAGGTAAAGGAAGCCAAGGCTGAAAACGAAAAGGCCAAAGAAACCATGAAGCAAGCCAAGGCTGCCAAGGAATCAGGCAACATGGATCAAGCCAAGACATTGCACCAACAAGCAAAAGCCGAACACAAGGAAGCACGCAAGGATGTCAAGGCTGCAAAGAGCGAAATCCGCGAGTTGCGCAAAGAGATTCGTCAAGAACGCAAGCACAAGTAAGTACTTCGGGCACATCAGCCTAACGAAAAAAAAGGGTCCAAAAACAGCGTTTTTGGACCCTTTTTCATTGTACTGACTGCGTCGCTAGCCTAGACCGAGAAGCGATTACGCGCGCGGTTTGAAAGATATCCATGCAGGTTGCCCGGTGGATTACTTCATTGGCACTTGGTCGGCGTCCGCCGCAACAAATGCCATGATCGCCATGGCAGCTGCGCATTGGTTCAGCTCCAATGGATTGAGCTTATCCATGGTGTCGGCATTTGTATGGTGATACCAGAAGTACTTGGTGGTATCTACAACCAAGCCCAGCAGTGGTGTTTTGTATTTCTGCTGCAGTGGTCCAACGTCTGCTCCGGCAAAACCCTCCGTGAGTTTTGTTGCATTGAGAGGCTCGAGCAGAGGCATGACTCCCTGATACCAGAGAAATGCCTCGCGCGACCCTTCGATGTGAAATCCTTGAGGGCGAAACGTGCCTTCGTCGGACTCAATGCCAAGTACGTGCTTTTCATTGGCGTGCGCCGCTGCGTACGCTTCAGCACCTTTTGTTCCGTTTTCTTCGTTTGTCCAAAACACGACGCGTATGGTGCGCTTGGGAGCCAAACCCAATTTCTTTATCGTATTTAATGCATGCCATGCTGCAAAACAGCCTCCTCCATCATCCATGGCACCCTGACCAACATCCCAAGAGTCGATGTGCCCACCCATAACCACAACTTCTTCAGGTTTTTCACTGCCCTTGATCTCAAAGACAACATTGCGTGAATCGGCATCTTCTTCCATATGACCGGACATGCGGATGTTTAGACGAACATGCTCTCCACGCGCCACAAAGCGGGCAATGAGTTCGGCATCTTCAATTGTGATAGCTGCTGTCGGAATCTTACGAACGGAATCGTTGTAGTGCATCACGCCGGTATGCGGAGTGTATAACGAGGCTGGTCCAACCGAGCGAACAAGCGCAGCAACTGCTCCACAGCGAGAAGCTTCCACTGCTCCGTTGACTCTGTAGGCAACGGTCTTGCCGTACTCCGTAAAAGCTACATTAAACAAAACAATTTTTGAATGCGCTTCAGCTGAACGAGACTTGAGTTCTTCAAACGAAGAGACAACCATCACCTCGGCAGCAATGCCATCAGCCGTTGTTCCTATGCTGCCTCCCAGACCCAACATCGCAATGTTCTTTTTGCGTGGTGCGAGCATCGTGATCGACTCCTCGCCCCGCACCCAGTGAGGGACTTTGACGTTCTCGGTGCGCGCGTCATAGCCCTGCTTTCGAGCCTCCGTTACAACCCAGTCGATAGCATGTTCCAATGAGTTCGTGCCGCTGAGCCGCGGGCCGAAGGTGTCGCACATCTGAGCCAAACTCGAGTATAGCGAGCTGTCGGCACATGCGGTGCTAATGATTTTAGCGGCAGTAGCTTTGTATTTGGGGATCAGCTGTGCCGAGAGTTGGGAACTCGCAATGAAAAGCACAATACAAAGACCGACGACAAAGTGGACAAAGAGTGCCGCCTGTTGGTGGCGAATACGTACTGCTGGTAGGCTTATCATGACCGTTGCTGAAGATGAGGTGAACCCACCGCAGGGCGCAAAGCGTGTGCTGATGCGGCTTAGACAGGAACGTCGACTTTGGGTCCAAGAAAATGTGGTTTTGTTCCTATGTAAAAATCCAGAATGCAGCGCAGTCGTGCAAACTTCTCTCGCAGATGGGTAAAAAAGGAACTCCGTACAGAGACGTCCTCCGCATCATACGCTATGACGTCAATACCGCAACGATCCGCAATGTATAGTGCTCTTTCATTGTGAAAGTGTTGTGAGATGATAAGTAAACTGTCTTGCGAAAACACTTCGCGCGCACGCACGATGGAATCAAAGGTTCGAAATCCGGCGTAGTCCAGAACGATACGCGTTGAATCGACCCCGCGCTTTATCAACGCATTTTTCATGTCGGTAGGTTCGTCATATCCAACGACCGAGTTGTCACCGCTTATTATAAGCGCATCAATACAATGTTGTTCGAAGAGACGCGCTGCCGCGTTAACGCGGTGAACAAAAAATGGATTGTCCCACGTGCCGGTTGTAGCCGAGGTTCCCAATAACAATCCGGTATGCCGATAGGGCGGATTCATCTCGCCCGAGTAACAGCGTCCGAGGGCTGCCGTCTTTATAATATTGTCGGCGAGTGCCAGGGCAATCACGAAAAGAAGTATCGAAGCCCCTAACCATTCAGCTATGCGACCTAGTCCGACTGAGCTTTGGAGATTAAAGAAACGATTGATCGTTGTGTTCATCGTCGATAATGAAGCGTCGGTTGATGGGCCGTGTATTCCGTGAAGGAGGAGACAAAGACTCTAAACAATATTTGTGAGCCTCACATACAACATACTTGAAACCGGTGTAGATCTGCACTCGTCCCTTCATCGATGCTCTTGCATCAGGTCGGAGGAGAGCCTCGCTTTATCATGCGTATCTGTGTTCTAGAGTCTTTTCATTATCCGCGTGTGCAGCTGCGCTGCACACATGCGCGAAAATAGCGCCGCTGAGCTTTTGAATATTCGTGTGACTCTACAAAAAATTGCCTCGCATATCTGAGGCCTCGTCTACGGTCCGACCGATGCTTCGCCGTGCGAGCCACGAGGGTTGCAGCTGTGTTGAGTGTGGTTGGAGTGTGCATTGGACAGCTTTATATAAAACCGTTCGGAGGGCGCTCTAAAGATGCGTGATAAAATAAATCTCCGCGTGAAGATGCAGGTTGCAGCTAATTTCGCGACTTCACGAACCTTTACGCACAATGCGCCTTGGATTTGCTTGCGATTGGTCGCAGCCACGACATCTCACTTGGTCCGGTACGCCGCTCGCTTTGTTGGAAGCCTTGCAGCGCGCATTGCCAAACAACGTTGTGGATTTGGATCTGCGTCTGACAGCTGTTCAGCGTTTGGCGTTCAAAGTTGCCAATCTTAGTAGACACCCTGCGACCAAAGCGATACAGAGTGAGGCTGCTCATTCACCGAGGAGAATCCGAGCCGTTGCGCGCAAATTCAAGTCGCGAATGAGAAGCTCTGCACAGTTGGATGCAGTTTTATCACTGTCGGATATAGCGCCTACGGACAATACTCCGCAATATCTCTATTTCGATCTCTCAGTTGCAGCTTTTAGGCAGGTGTTGAGTACACCGGAGTTAGCGGCGTTGGAAAGCGTGTGGTATCGCGAAGATTATTTGATGGAGCGCGAGCGACAACAGCGCGAGGTCTATTCCAGTGCCGGAGGACTTTTCGCAATGAGTCGCTTTGCAGCAGCTCAAACAGCGCAAGCCTATAACTTGCCGGACGCAAAATTTCATGTCGTTGGAGCCGGAGCTCGGGTTTTGCCTCGAGCAGGCGCGGAGCGACTGCATGACAAAGAGTATCTCTTATTTGTCGGTAAAGACTTTGAACGCAAGGGCGGACCTCAGCTGCTTCAGGCTTATGCGCAGTCCGGACTACGAGACCGTGTAGATCTTGTTGTTGCCGGTCCAACGATTGAGAAAATTCAATCCTATGGCATCGACGGGGTTTGCGCTGTTGGACCGCAAAGTACAGCTCAGTTGCAAGCATATTTCGCGCATGCTCTGGCCTTCGTCATGCCCTCGCACTTTGAGGCTTACGGATTGGTCTTTGCAGAAGCTCTGGCGCATGGTTTGCCGGTTATTGCTCGAGACTGCTGCGCTATGCCGGAAATGGTGAAGCATGAACACAACGGTTTGCTTCTTCCCGCGCGTGCCCGTGATGCGGAGAGTCTTGCTCTCATGCTTTTGCGCATCGTTGACGATGAAAGGTTGCGACGTACTGCGCGAGAAACCGTTGATCAGGTGTTGCGGTATTATTCGTGGGATCGCGTTGCGCGTGACATCGTTCGTGTCATCAGCGATGACATACAGCGAGAGGCGTGAAGAAGCAATCGTGTTTCTTCATAGTGTCTGCATTAACGCATTAACATGTGCGTGCTGTTGACTTCCTACTTCGCGCAACGCAAGGCGAATGATAGAGAATCGCCTCTGCTCAGTGCTGCACCGGGTTGGACAAGATCTGTTGAAACAAGGGCGAGAGACCGGCGCTAATAGTTGAATCAATCATCAAACACCTATGACTTCAGTTCCCTTTCTTGAAAGAGTTGAGCATGATACAAATCTGAGAGCCGATAACGCAGATGAGCGTTTTGGTTCTCGCGTGCGGATCTACTCGGGCGGAGAGCTTGAGCGTGGTACAATTGCCATGCTTGGCGTTCCGCAAGACCAGGGTGTGGCACGTAACGGAGGTAGACTTGGCGCTGCTCTTGGTCCGGCGGCAGTGAGAGAGCAGTTCTTCAAGCTAAGTACGTCTGTGATCAATAGATCGGTTTCGATGGAGAGTCCGATAGTCGACTTGGGCAACGTGCGCTGTGAAGGTCTCAGCTTGGAAGAGATTCACGCGCGTGTTGAAAGCGTTGTCTCTCACGTATTGGATGCAGGTGCATTCTGCATCGTTCTCGGAGGAGGTCATGATATTGCCTGGCCGAATGCCAAGGCTGTGCTCGATTGTTCTCCAACCATGGCTTTTATCAACGTGGATGCGCATCCGGACCTGCGACCACTTGTAGAACTCAATGCAACTCTTGTGGCGCACTCAGGTTCACCCTTTCGCCAAATCCTGGAGTACGGAGCGCAGAAAATTCCTGCCGGTACTTGTAGTGTCATAGGTATACAACCATTTACCGCCTCGTACAAACACCTTGAGTTTCTTAGAGAACGCGGACATCATGTTGTTTCATTGAGAGCGAGTCGCGAGGCCGGCATAGAAGCACGGTATCGCTCTGCTCTTCTAGCAGCTCGGGCAGCCGAAGCGCTGTATTGCTCGTTTGATATTGATGCCGTTTCCGGTGCGTGGGCACCGGGCGTGAGTGCCGTGGCGGTTGATGGCTACACACCATCCGACATGATAAGCATGGTGCGGAGTGCGGCTGCAGATCCGCGAACCAAGCTTATGGACTTTGTAGAGCTGAATCCCTTGCACGATGTTGATAGCCGAAGCGCGAGACTTGTAGCTCATTTGCTTGCGCATGCCATCGATGCCAGGACTTGCAGCCAGGATGTTGAGTTGTAAAACTGTGCGTATGGGAGACAGTTCTCGGGAAGGACTTTTGCCAGTGTAGCCGTGGACACTCTTTTTACAGTGCGATTGACTATGTGTAGAAAATCGAGATGCGGGCAACTCTGCGCGGATGAAGCTGAGGATCAGTCGTAATGTCGCTCACCGAAGAGGATTGTTCCCAAGCGAACGAGAGTTGCACCTTCTTCAATGGCGATTTCAAAATCGGAGCTCATGCCCATGGAAAGCTCTGTAAATGTCTGCACTGAACACTTTTCGGCGAGTTCGCGTTGCAGACTTGCCAACAGCTGAAACTCGGGACGAGTTGACTCCGCATCATCCTGTGCTTCCGGAATAGCCATCAGACCTCTTGGCACGATACCGGGTAGTAGTAACAAATCCTTGAGAAGGGCTTCGGCATCCAGCGGGTCCACACCCGACTTCGAAGTCTCTGCGGACGTGTTGATTTGTATAAGGATGGGTACAACCTTATTAATTCGCAGTGCTTCCTTGGAGATTTCACGTCCTAAGGCAATAGAATCCACGGAGTGTATACAATCGACGAAGGGCAGTACGCTTCGCACCTTGTTTCGTTGAAGATGACCGATGAAATGCCAGCTAAGCTTTAGATCTTCGACACTTTCAGCTTTCTCAACCAACTCCTGCACATAGTTCTCGCCGAGATGCCTAATTCCTACCGATATGGCAGAACGGATCGTTTCGACCGACTGAGTCTTCGTTGCAGCGACGATCTGAACTGTGCGGTGATCTCTGTTTACACGTTGACAGGCTGCCTGAACCCGTTTCGTACAGGATTCATAGGTTGTTTTCAGGGATGTAGTGTTCATAAAACTCAAAAAAGCCCATGCAAAGCGTGATTAACTGGCGTTTTGGCAAAAAGTCAGTAGTTGGCTACTGTCTTTGTCCCTCTGCCCCCCCCACTTGCACCACGGGATAAGCGAAAAAACCAGCCTTCTTCCTACTAAACACGCCGAAAAGAGATTTCGTCTAATCTGTCGGGCGAGGCCAATGCAAAATTACGCTGCTACACGCCATCGGGCGAATCAGACATCCTGTTGCCGTGTTAGTGCGTATTCAGCCGGAATTAGGTCGAAGCGTAGCTCGAATTCTGCAGTTGTATCGAATTCTCTTCGTTTTTGCAAGAATAGAGCTTTTTTCAAAGGCGAAAGTGCCTAAAGCACAGCAAATCACCTGCGATTACAATATCAACGCTGTTTCTTACTTAAAAAGATCTAACGATAGAAAAAGCTTGAACTTAGCGAGTTCGACAAGGAAGTTGAATTTCTTGGTGAAACAAAGCTCATTTTGAAAGCATTATTACGGAGAGCCGTAAACATCTGCAAAGAGCAACTTTGATATCGCAAACATGAGTCAGGTTGAGGCTAACTGCTCATGGAGTGGGCACCTAAGCTAACAACTGGGTAAGAGATTTTCCGAAATGGTTCTGTTTTAGTTTTCTATATTTGAGGACATAGACTACGTGAATTTACGCTAATAAATACCGTCATCCATAAAGGCCGAAGGCAGGAATGCTTGTTGGCATTTGACATTTAGAAACTTTCTAATCCTATAATTTATTTTTCACAAACGGAGGTTGTATGAAGCTACGTTCTACGTGGTTCTCTTTGCTCGCGGCACTTGTGCTCATGTTGAGTTCAAGTTTGCTACAGGCACAACAGGATTACACTGTTGGTGCAGGAGCATCGACAATTGGAACGACGACCGGTAACACCGGTCAGATTCCTTACTCTCGCTGGTATTCCGGCTGGAGAACTCAGTATATCTATACCGCAGCAGTTTTGAATGCAGCAGGTATCACACCAGGCAACTTTACTGCCATTGCGTTTAACGTTGCGTCCAACACCGGCGCTGACGCTATGCAGAACTTTACCATCAAGATTGGTTCGACGTCTCAAACCGCTTGTACCGCAACGTACATCAACTCAGGTTTGACGACCGTGTATGCCAACTCGAACGAGCCGGTACCGGCTTTGGGTTGGAACAAATACAACTTCAGCACCAACTTCTTGTGGGATGGCACCAGCAGCGTTCTTGTTGAAATTTGCTCGCAGTATAATGTTGGTGGCAACTGCGCTAACTACACCTACAACTGTCCGGTGAAGGGTGATGCAGCTGCATATAATTCGAATACCTACTACTACACCGACGGTAACTGTAACATGTGTACACAGGCTACCGGTACAGCTTCGAACATCATGCCGCAAACACGTTTTAGTGTGTTGTCCGGTATTGAAAGTTCATTCCCTGACAACGTTGATCCGCGTCGCATTTTGACCACGAGTTTGTATGATGGTGCAAGCGGATTCCCGGCACCGTCGTTGACATTCCGCCGCACATCCGGCACAATCAATCTTACCTATAAGATCACAGGTCCTCTTCCATCAACCAATGTTGTGTACACAGCATTGAATTCATCAACACCGACCGATACCGTGATTCCTATCACAACAGGTACCGGCTTGTTGACCCAAACATTCGCCTATGCTAAGGGTAGCTTGGCCGGTGTTAACGGTGCACTTGATGCACGTTCGGCAGTTGGCGGTTCCTATCGCGTAGATGCTACCTACAACCTGCCTGCTTCGGGCTATACACAGTCATACAGCAAGCAGTTCATTATTGCTTACCAAAATGACATGTCGTTGGCATCGATTTCCTATCCGCGTGCCACGCCGTACAAGTATCTCCGTGGTATTGACATTCCTATCGCTGTTTCAGTTCAAAACGTTGGTTTGAATCGTGTCAATCAATTCCAATTGATTTGCACAATCACAAATGCATGTAATGGCGGAACGATTATCCGCCAAGACACGATCAACTACAACAATGCAACCGGCCTGGCTACAGGCGATACCTATTTCGCTCAGTTTGCCAATTTCAACACCATCAATGTTTCCAGCTACTTTGTAAGCTTCCAAGTAAACATGGTTGGTGCTAACGACGAAAACATGGCAAATAACGTATTGCCTTCAAGCGGTCAGTGTTTCCAATTCGATGTTCAGTATGCAACAGAGTTGTCTGCTGAGCAAATCATCAACCCGACCGGCGACGTTTTTGTTAGCCGCCCGATCGTCATTGGTGCTCGCTTTAAGAACAATGGTGCTATCGATCAATCAGATATCCCGACCCACATGGCTATCGAGCGCTGGGACGGATCACAATGGGTACTTGTTTATCAAGCTGACAAGACCATTCCTGACTTGGCATTTACCAGCCCGAACACAACTATCTTAAACTACGACGCGTGGACTCCTCTCGTAGTAGGTCAGTACCGTGTTTGCTGTTCTGTTCTTTCTCCGGACGATCCGGTTTCATCGAACAACACTGTATGCTATACCTTTAATGTTGTTGATGCTCTTTCCGGCACCTACACTATTGGTACACTTAACTCAGGTAGCTCACGCAACTTCGCGACCATTCAGGCAGCAGTTGATGCTATGTACGGTCGTGGCGTAAGCGGTCCGGTTGTTTTCGAATTGACAGACAATAGCTACACTGAAGGTCAGTTCACCGCTTTGAACCCGGGTCCTGCTCTTGATTTGAGCTCACGTATCCTTGGTATCAATGCAACCAATACTGTTACATTCAAGCCCTCTTTGTTGAACTCCCTCAGCCGCGGTTCTATCTCGATCCGCCTGAAGTCATCACTGGGTATTGGTGTACTCTATGGTCAGAACACATCACCTGCAAACGTTTTTGCAGTTCAGAATCAGTTTAAGAGTGCTAACCTGTATGCTAACTCAGCCGGATACATCACATGGGACGGTGGCAGCCAACGCTCCTTCCGTTTCCAATTAGATGTGCCGTCAACCGGTGCACCGGTTCAACGTGCAGTGTTCTATTTGGGCCGTGGCTCCTCCAACATTGGTGTGAAGAACAGCTTGATTGAGAACTTCCCGCAAGCAACAGCTAGCTATTCATCAGCACTTCCGGTTGTACGCTACTTGTCACCGAACTTCACCTTCGAAGGCGATGTTCGTACACTGTCAAGTGGTCCGGAAAGCTATTCAGCAGGTATCGTTTCTCGTAGCGTAGTTCCGAACATCGGTGGTAATAACTCCCTTGGTTTGGACACGTTGTCAAACGACAATAACCAATTCGTAAATAATGAAATCTCCGGCTTCGGCTTCGGTGTGGTTTCTTTGGGTGTTGGTCCGTTGTTCTATAATGACATCGCTCCGGGCGGAAATCCGCGTTTCCAACGTTACTACAACAAGAACACCAATATCAGCAACAATATCATCTCGAGCGTAAGCCGCGCAGGTATCTACTGCGGTTATGGTGAAAATGAGAGCATTGTTGGCAATCGCATTTTGAATGTCGGTATCGGTGCAACAGGCGTTAGTGGTCAAGCTGCCGGTATCATGATCGGTGGCGCTGCTCGCCCGGGTCAAGTTGTTTACAACAACGTAAAGCCGTTTGTTGCAAAGAACGAAGTCTCCAACATCTCTTCGGATGTTTCAGTGGCAGGTATCTACGTTGAGCAGACGATGAACTCCTTCGTTAACCCGACTGGTGGTAACATCAGCTTCCCGAACGCTAACGAAGCTGCAAACGTAGTAGGTAATATCGTGTATGCATTGAACCGCACAACGCAAAACGCAAGTGTTGCAGGTATTCACCTAACCACGACACGCTCACAAACTTTGACAGGCTTGACCCAGATGATCACACCGCAAGTAGCGAGCTACTTCAGCCGTGGTGACTCGGTCATTAATAACACCGTTATGTTGACCGGCGATGCAGTTTCCAATGGTAACAGCATGGTTGGTATCGGTATCCAACAAGGTACCAACACCGTAATGATGAATAATGCAATTGCTGTAAGTGCTGCTTCCAGCAGTGTTAATACAGCAGCCGGCAATGTAATGTCAGGTTTGTTCTATCAAGGTACTTCACCTCGCGCTTCAAAGGCAGTTCCGGGTATTATGCCGGCTGTTAGCGGCGGCTTGACATCAAATCGTAACGCCTTCTGGTGTCCGAATGCAGCAGTTGTTCGCTACATCGAAACAGATGCTAGCAGCGCAATCTTGACATTGGGTACACAAAGCGATTATATCGCTCTCGGTCAATGGAAGGGCTGGACAGCTCAAGACATCAACTCTGTTGTTGGCAACTTCACAACAGACTATGTTGCAAGCACAAGCTCACCGTCCAAGCTTCGCGTTATGACAAACCCGTCACCGCTTGGTTCTATCCTCGATCGTCGTGGCGAGCGCATCAGCGCAAACCTCTATGATTTGGATAACGATCCGCGTGGTCTCAATGGTGCTCGTTTCACAATCGGTGCTGATGAGTTCATCGGTCGCTTGTATGTAAATGACATCGAGGCTATCGAAGTTATCAATCCGGTTTCCTATCGCGCCGGTACAGGTACATTCTCCGATGCTGAGTATATCATGACAACAGCTCCGGTTAATGTAACAGCTCGTATGCGTAACAACGGTTCTGCTCTTCAATCGGGCGTGACCATTCAAGCTCAGATTTTGGATCAAAACCAAAACATCGTTGCTGCTAATGCAAAGGTTGTGAGCATCGCTCCGGGCGAAAGCGCAGATATCACATTCGATTTCAACTTCTCTCCGATGACCTATAGCGATCTGGGCCAGTCCGCACCGGCTCCGTTCACCGCTATGGCTCGCAACGTTACACCGGTTTACACCTTGAAGGTCTTCACACCGGTCGACGAAAATGCAGTTAACAATCAGACAGCAAAGCCTGTTCGCTTCTATCTCATGCGCTCACCGATCCGTATGCTCAACACAACGACATCGGTTACCGCTAATGCAAACAGCTCAACCACACCGTTCAACGATGTAGTAGGTCGCCTCAACAACGACTCACTTGCTAAGGCTCTTAGCTACGTAGGTTTGAACCTTGGTAACTACGATCTCTTCGATCGTCAAGGCTGGGAACCGCGTGCAGTAAACTACACCATGTATCGCACACTGTTCTTTGCCGGTGATACAAACCGCTTGACACGTTTGCAACGTCAAGACGTTCGCAACTTCCTCGCTGCTTCAGTAGCTAGCGACAAGAAGAACCTGGTCGTCGCTTCACAAGAAATTCTTGGTAAGCACATCGGCTTGGATGCAACCAACGACGAGCAATTCGTTCGCAATATTCTCCGCGCTACAAATGCTACCACGGGTGCGCTGAAGGGTACAGCTCCTACAGATCGTACACCTCGCGCTGCCGGCTATGACAACCAAAAGATTCAAGGTTTGGCATTGGCTGCAGGCATTCAGGAAACCATTGCAAAGACCACAAACATCTATGACAATGCTAACCCGATGCCGAGCTTGATGAAGATCTACTCTGACAACCAAACCAACGGTTTGGCTCGTACAGCATACTTCTTCACCACACGTGATGCAGGCGTTACAGACTCAATGATGGGTATCGCTACCAACTACCTCAACTACAACGTTGTGTTCTTTGGTACAGATTGGCGTCACTTACCGCGCGCTTCCACCAATTCAGGTAGCGAGCGTATCATGCGCGCTATCATTGAATTCATTGAGCGCTCGAACGGTGTCGTAGTTCCGGTTGAACTCGCAAGCTTTGACGCTAAGCGTACAGGTGCAGATGTCCAAATCAACTGGACAACAGCAAGCGAAAAGAACTTGGCTTATTTCCAAGTTGAACGCGCACAAGTCAACGAAAAGGGTAATGCTTCATTCGCTAGTGTTGCAAACGTTGCTGCTCAAGGTACAAGTACCGTTGAGAAGAACTATGCTACACTCGATTTGAACGTCAGCAGCAACAGCGCTTGGGTATATCGTCTCAAGTCTGTTGATCTCGACGGAAGTGTTAACTACTCACGCGAAGTCATGATCAACGCTGATCACAGCGATGAAGCTATGACCGTAAGTGTTAGCCCGAACCCTGTTGTTACTTCAGCATTGGTTAGCATCAACCTCCCGAGCTCCGGTATCACCGAAGTTAGCTTGGTTGATCTCTCAGGTCGCACAGTTCAAACAATCGCTACCGGCGATATGAGCGGTGCTCGTAGCTTCAACCTTACAACTTCAGAATTGGCAAGTGGAACGTATACTGTTGTCGTTAAGCAAAACGGTGCAGTAATGAGCCAAACAATCCAAATCGCTAAGTAATTGGTTGTATAGTTGGTCTCTCTTTCAAAGGCTCTCGGCTCCGCCGAGAGCCTTTTTTTATGAAGTAGATTCCCGGAGCTTTTGCTTAGCATAGAGAGGACAAAGAGCGTATCAGGGCTGCAGTGGTTAACAAAGAAGCTCTGACCACACTGTAGGTTCGGATAGGTGTGTACAACAGACGAAGCAAGCAGCAAGCAGCAAAGCTGCTTGGATACAAATAGACATCACCGAGATTCTATCGGAGCTGTAGAAGTCGACTAAGACCGTGATGTTGTAAAAAACGTAAACAGAGCTAGGGCATCAGCTCTTCCAACGCAGTGCTTATGCGTTCCATATCGGCGGTTGTATAGGCTCCAAGATGGCCAACTCGTATGATTTTACCTTTGAGGTGATCTTGGCCACCGGCAACTCGAATGGAGTATTGAGAGAGAAGGTCTTTTGCAAGGGTCGGACGTGACTCAGGGATATACAATGCGCTCACCGAGTTTGAAGGGGATGAACTATAGAGGCGGTAGCCTGCAGCTGTCGCGCGCGAGCGAAGCATCGAGGCATTGGCTTCGTGACGAGCCCAAAGATGCTCCATACCTTCCGCAAGGAGGATCTCCAGCGAAGTTTCCAGAGCACAAATCAAACTAATAGCAGGCGTCCACGGCGTCGTGTCCTGCATTGCCGACGCACGCGCTTTGCGGAGGTCGAAATAGTAACACGGTATTGTTGCCTCTTCGCTTTTAGCGAAGGCGCGTGGACTTAAGCTCAGCATTGCCAAGCCCGGAGGAAGCATAAATCCTTTTTGAGAGCCGGATACAACCACATCCAATCCCCATGCGTCCATGTGCAACTCATGTGCACAAAGAGATGAAATACTGTCGACACACACCAGAGCATCGCTTTTTTGATGTACGACCTCTGCCAGACTTTTGATATCACTGAAAGTGCCGGTCGAGGTTTCGCTGTGCACCATCCATACCTGTTGGATGTTCGGATGCGACTCCAATGCCGCATGAAGGTGCTGCACCTCCGCAGCCATACCCCATGGCACGCGGATATCGACTACCTCATAACCGAATATTTGCAGCATGTCAACCCAGCGTTGTGCAAACTTGCCATTGTTAAGCACCAGTGCTTTTTCGCCAGGACGTCCCAACGAGCACATGGCGGCTTCAATAGCTCCGGTACCGGAACAACTTAGTACAAGCACGAGCTCGGACGTGCCAAAGACCTGTTGCAGACCCGGTTGAATACGTCGAAACACGCCCTGTGCTTCAACACTGCGATGGTGGAGTATAGGGCGCGCCAAGACATCCAGTATAGCTTGAGGAATTGGAGTTGGCCCCGGAGTAAAGAGGTGTTCTGACATGCGCGGTGTTTCGGAGACGATGCGCTAGAAGCGCATGCGGCGTGATTGAAATGTAAATCGCTGCTCTTCTTCTTTCATTTGCTTGGCAAAGTCGTTGAACAAAGACCAGTAGATGTCTTTGGCATCCAGGTTCTTCCAAAAGTAGTTGCTTTGATAGCAGGCCAATACATAGGAGCCGAACATGTAATGTGCGACTTCTCGACGTATGAGACCGGAATTCAGCATCAATGCCACTTCTTCAAGGAGACCCAATAAGTCACGTTTGTCTGCCGGCGACATTGTGGCAAGTTCGGGCGCATCGCGCAGCGCAAGATCTGTAAGACGCTTGAAGATTTCGTTCTCCTTTAGGCGACGTCGAATCTGAACAAACTGGTCGGCGCGTTTTTGTCGACCTTGTCGACGAAACTCCAGCAAACCGTTGATGAAGGTGAACAGCGCAAGCGCAGAACCCAAAACGATAGCAAAGTCTTTTAATACGGAGAGTTCCATGCTCTACTAGCACACGGTGAAATGATCAAACAAAGCTTGACAATATATTGAACGAACGATGAGAAAAAATACCTTCTTGTCCGCTGCGCCCATAACCCGCATATTGCAAATCATTTCGTTTTCATTTTTCGTCCATCCATCCGGATTACAGCATGAAACCTGCTTTCTTGGGTTTGGCACTCAGCCTCTTCGCATCGATTTCCGCAATGGCGCAATATACAGTTGAACAGCATCGTTCCGGTGCATTAAGCTACGAGTCGGTGACCAATGATCACCTGGGAGTACGCAAATACGTGCTCAAAAACGGATTGACCGTTTACACAAGCGTTCAACGTGATGAACCGCGTATTCAAACCCTGATCAGCGTGCGGACGGGAAGTGCCAACGACCCTTCGAATGCCACCGGTTTAGCTCACTATCTTGAGCACATGCTCTTTAAAGGAACCGATCGCTACGGCACTGCAGATTTTGCCAAGGAGCAGCCATTGATTGCACGTATTGAGGAGTTGTTTGAGACCTATCGTCAAACGCGTGACTCACTGCAACGAAAGAGCATCTACCACCAAATCGATTCCCTGTCGGGAATTGCCGCAACGTTTGCTATTCCGGGTGAATACGACCGAATGACAAAGCGCATGGGTGCGACCGGAACAAATGCTCACACATCGAACGACGAAACGGTGTATGAAAACAACATACCCCGCAATCAGTTTGAGCGCTGGGTTAGCCTCGAAGCAGAGCGCTTCCGCAAGCCCGTGTTGCGACTCTTTCATACCGAGTTGGAAGCTGTGTATGAAGAGAAGAATCGCGGGATGGACAACGATCCGCGTCTCGTCAACGAAGCACTAATGGAAGCCGTATTCCCCAAGCATCCTTATGGTACACAAACCACGATCGGTACCATCGAGCACTTAAAGAATCCTTCCATGCGAGAGATTCGCAAATACTATGACACGTACTATGTGCCGAACAACATGGCAATCATCTTGGTAGGTGACCTCGATCCGGATGCATGCGTGGCAATGATTGAGAAAGCCTTCGAGGGACTTCCTTCAAAGCCTTTGCCTCCGGCAAAGCACATTGTCGAAGATCCCATTACTTCTCCCATCGTTCGTGAACTTGCCAGCCCTGCGGCCGAAACGGTTTCCTTTGCGTTCCGCTTCCCCGGTGCCGGTGCCAAGGAGCTCAATTTACTGACGATGTGTGATATGCTTCTGGCAAATAGCTCGGCCGGACTCATAGACCTCAACCTTGTGCAGAAGCAAAAAGTACTCAGCGCTTCCTGTAGTCCGCAATTCATGAAAGACTACAGCTTGCACAGATTCTCCGTTACGCCTCGTCGCGGTCAGAAATTGGAAGATGCTCGAGACCTCGTGCTCGCTCAGATCGAAGAGCTCAAACAAGGGAACTTTAGTGATGCTACGTTGAAGGCCGTCGTCAATGACTTGCGCATTACGCACCTGAAGCAAATGGAAGAAATTGACAATCGGGCAGGCATCATCTCACGAACCTTCATTCTTGGTGAAGAGTGGAAAGACTTCATTTCACAGCTCGATGCACTGAGCGCGTTGACGAAGAACGATATCGTGGAGTTCGCAAAGAAGAGCTATAGCAACAACTATGCTATCGTCTTCAAACGGAACGGTGAAAAGAAAGTTGAGAAAGTTGTAAAGCCTGAGATCACGGCTGTAAAGATCAACAGCGACAAGCAATCGGATTTTGCCACGAAGATTTTGGCAATGCCTGTGGCGCGCATCGAACCAAAGTTCAGCGATTTCTCAAAAGATATTACTCGACGTAGTCTCAGCAACGGTGCCGAATTGCTCCACGTCAAGAACACAGAGAACAGCCTCTATAATCTAAATTTTGTATGGGACTACGGTACACGCCACAACACGAAGTATAGCACGGCTATGCAGTACCTAGATTTTATTGGAGCAGGCATGCTCGGTGCTGCAGATCTCAAAACGAAACTCTACGAACTGGGTTGTTCGATTCGAGTCTCCGCAAGTACAGACGCGATGACCGTTGAACTCAGTGGCAGCGCCGAGAACTTGGTGCCCGCGCTGCAACTCATCGATATGAAGTTCACGATGCCAAAGGCAGATACAGCAGCTCTCAAGTTGCTTGTGGACGGCATCATAAAGCAACGCTCGAATGTCAAGAAAAACAAGAATGTCATCCTCAACCAGGCTCTGCTGAACTACGCTACCTATGGCAAGCGCAATCCTTTTACGACAATTCAATCCGAACAAGAGTTGCGCAAGTTGACGGCAGACGACTTGTTGAGTCTCATAAAGCAATTGAATGGGATTCAACACAAGATCGAATACTATGGTCCGCAAGATGTTGAAGATGTCAAGAAGATTGTAGAGGCTAATCATACCATGCCTAAGAGCCTTGAGAAACTTCAAGAACCAGAACCCTTTGTAATGCAGGATAATGCAAAGGGCATCGTGTACTTTCTTGATTTCGACATGGTACAGGCCGAAGTGTTGATGCGCATAAAAACAGATCAAGTCTATAGCACGAAGAATTCTTCGTTTAGTCGCATCTACAATGAGTACATGGGTGGTTTGTCAGGCGTTGTCTTCCAGACTATTCGCGAATCCAAAGCCTTGGCATACTCTGTTTCAGCAGGATTTATGCCGCCTCGCAAGGTGAATGATCCCTATTACTTTGTTGGTTATGTCGGCACGCAAGCCGATAAGTTACCGGAGGCTTTAACAGCTATGCATGAGGTCTTGAAGACCATTCCACACAATGAGTCTACGTATGCAAACGCTCGACAAAGCGTCATTGAGAAAATGGAAGCGGATCGTGTAACGAAGATGGGACTCATCCAACAGTACGACAATCTGCGTCGTTTGGGTTTGGATAGAGATGTGCGACCCGAGCTGTACTCCATCATCCCTACCATTAGTTTGGATGATTTGCAGCGCTTGCGTGACGAAAAATTGGGCGACAAGAAGTTTACTATTGTAGTGATGGGCTCCAAGTCGCGTATTAAGAAGGAAGACCTTGAAAAGTATGGTGAAGTTCAAACACTGACTTTAGAGGACGTTTTTGGTTATTAATGCGAAGGTATTGTTATGAAAATCGTTAGTGCTGAAGAAGCCGTCAAGTCCATTCGCTCCGGTGATCGTGTGTTTATTCACTCCGTAGCGGCAGCTCCTCAGCAGCTTATCCAGGCGATGACCCAACGGGCTCCGGAATTGCGGAATGTTGAAGTCATTCACCTGCACACCGAAGGTCCCGCTCCCTATGCAGCGGAAGAATGTAAAGAGAGTTTTAAAGTTCATGCACTGTTTACAGGTGCAAATGTTCGACCCGCAATGAGAGTCGGACGGGCTGATTACATCCCTGTTTTTTTGTCCGAAGTACCCTTGCTCTTTCGTCGTAAAGTTCTGCCCTTAGATGTCGTGCTCGTCCAAGTTTCACCACCTGATCGTCACGGCTACTGCTCTTTAGGTGTATCAGTTGAGGCAACGTTGGCAGCGGTACAAACTGCTCGTCACGTGATCGCGCAGATTAATCCGCATATGCCTCGCTCCTTGGGTGATGGCAATATTCACATTTCACAGTTTCATGCTCTTACTGCAGTGGACCAGCCGATTCCTGAAGCTGCCTACACTGCACCGAACGAGATCGAGGAAGCTATCGGTAGACACGTTGCTGAATTGGTTGAAGACGGCGCAACGTTGCAAATGGGCATCGGTGCTATTCCAAATGCCGTGCTCCGTTACTTGCATAATCACAAGGATCTTGGCATACACACTGAGATGTTTTCTGATGGTGCCATTGAGCTGGTTGAAAAAGGAGTTGTGACCAATAGGCTAAAAAAGAAACACTCGTACAAAACTGTTGCAGGTTTTGTGATGGGATCGAAGAAACTATACGATTTTATCGATGACAATCCCGGTGTGCTGTTGCTCGATATTGCTTATGTAAACAGCACGCGCGTTATTGAGCAGAACCCTAAAGTGACTGCTATAAATAGCGCCATCGAAGTGGATGTTAGCGGACAAGTCTGTGCCGATTCAATTGGGTCTCATATTTATTCCGGTGTCGGCGGTCAAATGGATTTTATTCGCGGAGCTTCACTCTGCGAAGACGGAAAGCCGATCATTGCGTTGCCTTCAATTACCAGTAAAGGAGAATCGCGCATCGTATGCAACCTTAAGCAAGGTGCGGGTGTTGTCACAACTCGTGCGCACGTACACTACGTTGTCACTGAATACGGCGCAGTGAACCTCTACGGAAAGAACATGCGAGATCGCGCAAAGCTCTTGATAAATATAGCCCATCCGGATCATCGAGAGCGGTTGTCTCGCGAGGTGTTTGAGTGCTTTGGTTTCGATTGAGAGTCATTCAATGCAGAGATATGTTGCTCGCCATAGTACTCACATAAAGCCTATTTTTTACTCTGAAAATTAGGGTCGCTGTTAATCTGCTGTTAAAGACTAAGCGCTGCATGCAGGAGCTTCGGAAGTTGTGAATTCACAAATTGGAGTCCTTTATGCAGCGCTTCTTTTTTTGTTTAGTAATCTGTGCCGGAACACTCCTCTCTAAACCGGCATCGAACACCGGTCGCGAGTTTTGGGTGTGTTTTGATCAGAATTATCGAGAATCGGCAGACTCTCTTCCCACATTCAAGCACGTAAATAATACAAAGGTCACACAGCCTCACGGCTATCTAAAGCCCGAGGAGTATAAGCTGTCGCTGTTACCACAGACCACAGACCCCTTGAATCTGAATCTTGTTGTATCGGCGAGTACACAAACTGAGGTGCATGTTGAATGCGCAAAGCTCAATATTGATCGACGCCTACAATTGAAGGCAGGTACAACGGAGCTGATTGCGTTTCCGGAAATCGCTGCGCTATGCAGTCCGGGTATTCACAAGGGAGCAGGTATACACGTGACGTCTACGGCGGATGTCAATGTCGTCGCGATGAATCATCGTTTTCAAACGACCGACAGTTACGGTGCGTTACCGATTGAGCAACTCGGTACAGAGTACATTTTGAGCTGTTACGACAAGCTAAGTAATGACCTTCACGCACAAGCCTCCGTAGTAGCCACGGCAGATGCAACGACACTGAGCATCGATCTTGCCAAGGGAGTGCTGATTCAAGGGTACACAGGATCATCGCTTCAGATCACACTCAACAAAGGCGAAGTTTTTCACCTGAGTCCGGTTATCACGGAGCTTGGTACTTGCGATTTAAGCGGTACGCGCATTCGCAGTTCTAAGAACGTTGCTGTGTTCAGCGGACACACCTGTGCCTACGTTCCTGCTCAAATCGCCGCTGCCAATGTGTTGGTAGAGCAGCTCCATCCGCTAACACAGTGGGGAAGTCGCTTCGTCTGTCAGTCGCTGCCCGGTCGAATGGAATACACGCTGCGCATTGTGGCTGCCGAAGAAGGGACCGAAATTTCGTATCGCTATGGTGATGGTATAGTGCGTCGTACGCTCGCTGCATCGGAGTATCTGGATATACCAAGAATGCGCGGCAATGTTGTGTTGAACTCTTCCAAGAGTATTCAAGTCATGCAGTTCTCGCAAGGCTATCGGACAGGAGATAGTGTTGGAGATCCGTGTATGATTACCGTGCGGCCAATCGAGCGCTACGAAAGAAGCTACCTTGTTGAGTCAGGTGGACTGCAGAAAGCACTAGGCTCTTTGGCTGACGACTCATGGAAGCACATGGTGTTGCTTTGTGTGCCGACAAAAGACATTGCATCGCTCACTCTCAACGGACGTTCGGTCGACGCGAGTCTCTTTGAGAAAACCGATGGTGAATACTCAGTAGCGGGTCTTCAGCTACAGTTGAGCGAGGGAGTGGCAGCGTTTAGTTGTAGTTCGCCATTCTCCCTTTTGCAATATGGCTATGGCATGAAGGAAGCTTCATTCGACTCATATGGACACGGCTGGTAGGCAGCGTTTTCAGCGTTAACTCGAGTTAGATATGCTTGGTTTGATCTTTAACCAGAGCTGAAGGCGCGAACTCGTTGATTGCCAGTCTCAGCTCTTCAGGATGTTGTGTTCCAAGAAGTAGTTTCTTGCCGTCGCTAAAAACAATTTGCAAGCCCTGATTGCCTTTGACATTCAGGGCTTTTCCTTTGCCCATCAAGCCCATTCTGTAGCCCCATCCGCCGTACTCGACAATAGGGGAGTATTGTCGAACATAGAGCTCGCTTATTTCGCCGTAGTCGATGTTTCGTTCTCGACGAATGAAGGGAGGGTATCGGAATGACACCCCTTGAGCGTCCAGCCGCAATTCAAGTTCCGAAGACCAAACCAACAGATTGATCGATAGCAAAAGAAGACTCAGTACGATCAACAATCCATCCGGAGCAGGATGGGTGCCGATTGGTGTGCCCATTATGAGTTGCAACACGATAGCGTACGCAATGATGGCATCTACAACACCGATCAGTGTCCAAAGCCACCAAGAACGAAAGTTCTGCTTCTCCGAGTAGGTGTTCATGGTTGTATGGGTTGGATAAAAAAAAGCGCGTCGCAGAGCGACGCGCTTGAACAAAAACGGCATGAGGATGCTTCAAGTACTCTTGCGTTCGCGATCTGCTTACTTGAATTGGAAGCTGGAAATACACTTGTTAAAGACCGGTAGATATTTGTCTTCCTCTGCTTTGTTCCATGTTACAAAGACGCGATAGAGACGTGCATCTTTTACACAGAGATAGGCATTGCGACCAATTCCTGCAGCCGGGCTATAACTGAACATGTATGCTTTCTGTCCGCCCAGTGTCGTAGCTTTTTGCGAAGAGCCTCCGAATTGCGCTTTGTTTTCATTGGCAATCTTATCGAGGTTGCTTTGCTTTGCAGCGTCGATAATATCTACTTGAATCGTACAGTCCAGACGATCACCCAAGTACTGCGATCCACCGATAGCGCCACTTGCTTTCACGCCTTTAGCACGGAAGTTGTCCGGGATGCTGATCGTGTAGCCATTGCCCGGAGCGCTTACCAAGTTCTGTGAAGGTGGTTCCGGTTCTTTCTTGACGGTATCAATTTTCGCTTCCTTTTGTTTGGTAGGACCGGCGCAGGTGAAGGTCTTGATGATTTCATCGATCTGCGGAGCGTAGGCTTCATATGTGCCTCCGAAAGCGGAGAACTCAAGGGTTGTCAAGACAGTGTCCTTGAGCGTGTAGTATTTAAAGCCCTTGAACTTACCGTCTTGAGCGTCCGCACTAAAGCTGAGCTTTGTCGCTTCTTGGCCTCCAAGAGTAGCCTTTTCAACAGGAGCATAGGCTTCTGCAGAAAAGATTTTGTCTTCAGCGATGAACTGATCCAAAGTCATGTCTTTCAAAGAAGCGATCTTCACGTCCAACTTCGCACCGGCAGCACCTTCCTTGAAATCAAGGAATCGAGATTCAGTCTCAGGGTTCGACAGTACAAGGAAGCGCTCACCCGAAGATTTTTTCACGGTCCAGTTCTTCGGATAATGAACGGACATGCCGCAACTTGCGTCGGTGTATGTGTCCATACCATCAATCTTCGACGGTTCAATCTTCTTCTCTGAGCAACTGACGAGTAGCACCAATGCCAACCCAAGTAGGTATCGCGATGCTCTGTTTTTCATACAAAATCTCCGTAGGTAAAAGTGAAAGGTGTTGTCAGCTTTCATGATGGTTATCTCACGATTCGACGTGACAGCCATCATAATGTGGAGAAAACTACTAAAAAGCCTACAATTCGGAGAGATAAAATGTCGCAACTAAGGCTTCATATAGGCTGTGTAAGTGTCGGGAAGACCGGCTGTTGTTCACCCATTCCGGCAGTGTCAACAGAGTAGGAAAGAGTAACCCATTGGTCCACCATGGACTGCGCCATGGAGGATGCCGGCGCATGAAGCACGGGATGGCCACCTACAAATAGCGTATTTTTGAAGACACCACCCTGATAAGCAATGAATGTTTCCGAACAGTTTTGTCGCGAACTAGCCCACGCCCTTTTGGATTGCGTTGGACATGGACGTTTCGCGAATAGCGTCATCCAGAAAAAGTTTAGTGCAAATCGGCAGTGGAGCTCCGACGAACGCTCACTTTTTGCGGAATCGCTTTATTTCATGCTCCGCAACCTCCGTCGGCTGGAGTACGCTATTGAGTCGACGTTATCGGACAATTTGCAGTCTTCATTACGGATTGTGATGGCGGCCTTTCAGATCGCTCGCGTACAAGCTCCGTCCGTCATTCTCCGTCAGGCTCGCATTGAAGCCTCCACGATGACCCAGCGCTGGAAAGACGCTGACCGCACTCGCGCGTTACGCTACTCTTTGCCTGAGTGGCTCGACAGTTTGGGAGAAAAGAGATTGGGAAGTGCGTGGACACCTTTTATTGCCGCTACGCACGAAGAACCGAAAGTGCAGCTTCGAGTCAACAGACTTCGTTGCGAGCGTGCGCATATTGAGCAGGCCCTTCATGCGTATGGCTTAAAGACGCAGACTTCAGAGCTCAGCCCGGACGCCGTAATCCTCTTAGGTTTTACCAATGTGTTTGCTCTCAAAGAGTTTAAGGATGGTTTATTTGAAGTGCAGGACTCAGGCTCGCAAACCATTGCACCCTTTGTGGACGTGCAGGAAGGCATGCGAGTTATCGATGCATGTGCCGGCAGCGGCGGAAAGTCTTTGCATTTGGCAGCTCTCATGCAGAATAAAGGACGTATCCTGTCGATGGATACAGAAGAATGGAAGTTGAACGAACTACAAAAGAGGTCTCGTAGAGACGGAGTGAGTATTATCGAGACACGTCCAATAAGTTCAACAAAGAGCATTAAGCGCCTACATGCTTCGGCAGACAGAGTGTTGCTCGATGTGCCCTGTTCCGGCTTGGGTGTGTTGAAGCGCAATCCCGATACAAAGTGGCACCTACAGCCCGAAGATATCCAGCGCTTTGTCACCATGCAGCGCGATATTCTGTCGCAATACTGCAAAATGATGAAGCCGGCCGGAAAGCTCGTCTACGCAACATGTAGCATTCTGCCGGAAGAGTGTGAAGATCAAGTACAATGGTTTCTGTCAACACACCCGGAATGGGTGCTTGAAGAAGAACGAAGAGTGATGTCGCACGAACATCAGAGTGATTCATTTTATATGGCGAGGCTCCGCCTCGCCTCGAAGAAGGCCGGAAGCGACATCAGTGAAGCAACTTCAAACGCGACTTCTGCGGCATCTTAAAAGCCCGGTGTGTGAAGCTCGAAACGATCAGTTGAAGTATTATAAGATTAACTTTCAAATCCGGCAGGCTGTACGCATAGTACCGGACAGCTGATTTCGGAGCTCTGCACATCGACCTGTGCCGGACATTGGGTTGATTCTGACGAACGAGTTGCATAGGGGAATAGGTGTCGGGAATGCAGAATGGCCGTAATTGGTGCGATTATTGAACGACAGAGCGGATTGTCCATGGAATCAAAGCAGATGCAAAATTTAGAGCAGATTAAATTGACTCAGTACAGTCACGGTGCGGGCTGTGGCTGCAAGTTGTCGCCTGCCGTTCTCGACAAAATTCTGCATTCGAACGACACACCGCAGAACTATCCCAGACTGATTGTGGGGAACTCCACTCGCGACGATGCGGCGGTGTATGATTTGGGTAATGGACAAGGACTCATCAGTACGACTGATTTTTTCATGCCCATTGTTGATGATCCCTATGATTTCGGACGTATCGCGTCCGCCAACGCGATCAGTGATGTCTATGCCATGGGTGGCACCCCCGTGATGGCCATTGCCATCTTGGGTTGGACCATCGATAAAATTGCCCCGGAAATCGCTGCCGACGTGATACGAGGCGCGCGAGACATTTGTGCGGAGTCCGGCATTCCCTTGGCAGGTGGACACAGCATTGACTCTCCCGAACCCATTTTTGGCTTAGCCGTCAATGGTTTGGTAGAGCTTAGCCGTCTTAAGCAAAACTCCACCGCAACCGTCGGCTCTCATCTCTATCTTACGAAAGCCCTTGGTGTGGGAGTACTGACGACCGCCGAAAAGCAATCAAAGATCTTGGATGTACACAAGACTGTTGCTCGCGACTCCATGATTCGCATCAACAGCATTGGATCAGCCTTGGCTCAATTGCCGGGTGTGAGTGCCATGACCGATGTAACAGGATTCGGCTTGCTGGGTCACCTCATTGAAATGTGCGAGGGCAGCAATGTATCGGCTGAGATTTCCATGTCGGCTCTTCCGACCCTGTGTGACCTCCGACCCTATATTGAGGCTCGCTGCACCCCGGGCGGTACCAAGCGTAACTGGCTCAGCTATGGTTCTAAAGTACAATTGGGTGAGCAGTCGGACTTGTCGGAGCAATTCGATGCCTCGTACAAAGCGCTAGCGTTGCTCTGTGATCCCCAAACAAGTGGTGGACTCCTGGTAGCCGTTGAACAGAGCGCCGAAGAAGAATTCTTGCACCTCTTGCAAAGTCGTGGCATGGACGACTGCTGTCGGCCCATCGGCACCATTGTCGATAAGCGCAATTATGCAGTTGTGGTGCACGACTAAGTTGGCAAGCTTGCCTGTTCAGCCATGGTGCAGTATCGAAGAACGCCGGCTCAACATAAGGAGTCTCAGCGCCCGTTGAAGTGTTGGGTTGGTACAATAGGGTCGGTCTCAAACCAATCCGCGGGCCGGGTCAAAAATCTGACATTTCAACAGTCCCATAATTCTCTACCTATCCCTCCCAATTATTCTGCTCGGGTTGGTTATTTTGCCTTTTTGCAAGCCCTTAGATTATCGACCCTTTCCTCGGGGAATACCATGAATATCGGAGTACTTACAGAGACACTGGCCAATGAGAGTCGGGTAGCCCTGACACCGGATGCCGTAAAGCAACTTAAAGCCAAAGGATTCTCCATTTTTGTGCAACAAGGTGCAGGTTTGGCAGCCTCGTACGAAGATGCCGCGTACATCGCCCAAGGAGCTGTTATTGTAGCCGGAGCGAGCGAACTCTGCTCAAGCAGCGAGATTGTCTGTAAAGTCCAAGCTCCAACTGTAGCCGAGGTTGCGATGTTCAAAGAGGGCACGTCGCTGATATGTACACTCAATGCCTGGAAAAACGCAGATGTCGTCGAGGCCTTGAAGGCAAAGAACGTGAAAGCCTTTGCATTGGAGCTTATCCCGCGTATCTCACGTGCACAGAGTATGGATATCCTCTCGTCAATGGCTTCAGTAGCCGGCTATAAAGCCGTATTGCTCGCAGCAGCTGCCAGTGGACGATTTTTCCCAATGTTGGTTACAGCGGCAGGAACATTGGCTCCCACGAAGTGTTTGGTGATAGGAGCAGGTGTGGCGGGACTTCAAGCGATTGCCACGGCGCGACGCTTAGGAGCGATTGTAGAAGCTTTTGACGTGCGTCCTGCGGTGAAGGAACAAGTGCAGAGTCTTGGTGCCAAGTTCGTGGATATTGATCTCGGACAAGGTGACACAGAAACAAGCGGTGGCTACGCGAAAGAGCTCAGCGATGATGCGAAGCGCCGACAACAAGAAGGATTGGCTAAACACGTAGCCCAGTCCGATGTGATTATCAGTACTGCGGCCATTCCCGGAAAGGCAGCACCTAAAATTCTCACGGATGAGATGCTGGCACAAATGAAGCATGGATCCATCATCGTGGATCTCGCAGCGGAAACCGGTGGGAATACCTTCCAGACCAAAGCAGGGGAAACAGTAGTGACATCTAATGGTGTGAGCATCATCGGACCGGTCAATCTGCCATCCTCCATGCCCATGCACGCCTCGCAGATGTATGCCAAGAATTTGGTGAATATGATGCTTCTTTTTGTGAAAAAGGAAGGTATCAGCGTTCACCTCGATGATGAGATTCTTAGCGCCTGTTGCGTGTAAAACTATATTTGCTCAGGAACTGCATCTGTGCTATAATCGCCGCCAAATTTTTTGACGGGGGCTGGGACTTTTATTGTACGCAGGAAATTCGTCGGTCTGAAACGGTCTACTACTAGAAAATACATTCTCTATATTTCTTGAAAGTCTGTTATGGCAACGAAAAAGAAAGCGAGCGCTTCAGCTTCAGCAGCGAAGAAAACTTCGTCCGCAGGAAGCAAGAAAGCCGCAGTAAAGAAGAAGGTGACATCCACCAAAAAGACTGCTGCACCGTCTGTAAAGACGAAGTCCTCAGCCACCACCAAGAAAAGCTCAGCCGCTCCGGCCAAGCTTAAGAAGAAAGCAGCAACTCCACCATCACCCAAGAAAGGTATAATGAAGAAGGAAAAACCAGCCAAGAAGGCCGCTCCGAAGAAAGTCGTTCCAAAGAAAGCAAGTACAGCACCGGCAAAGAAGGCAGCTCCGAAGAAAGCTGCAGCGCCTGTGAAGAAGGTGGCCGAAAAGAAGGCACCGCTAAAAGCTACGGTAAAGAAGGTTGAAGAAGCACCGAAGGCGAGCAAGGAGCTGAAGAGCGTTCAGATTCCTGCGCCTTCGGAAGGAAAGGCTTCAAAGGCTATCGTGTTGTCTCGTGGTGCCGGTCCGGTGCGCCGTCCGAAGAAACCAAGCGGGAACAGCACCCCGAAACTCGAACCACGCGTGAAGAAAGACAGTTCGAAGAATGAAGAGATGTTTGAGCGCACACAGTCCGCGCCGACGATTTCCGCACCAAAGGTGACCGAGTTCTTCCAATCAACCAGTTATCAGACTCCTGAGCCTGTTAAACCGAAGCCAAATGTGCGCTACTCGGACAAAGATTTGAAGATGTTCAAGGAGTTGATCGACAGCGAGAAAGAAAAAACACTCGAAGAGTTACGCATGCTCAAGGAACGTCTCGAGGATCTTACCAATTACGAAGCGTCTGAAGAAACAGCCGTGTATTCTATGCACATGGCTGAACAAGGTTCGGAAGCGGTTGAACGCGAAAAGACCTATGCGCAGATTCAACGGACGACGGATTACTTGCGTAAACTTGATGAAGCATTGACACGCATCGGCGAAAAGACATACGGTATCTGTCGTCAATGCGGCATTCTTATCGCCAAAGAACGTCTGATGGCAGTGCCCATCACGACCTTGTCCGCTTCTTGGAAATTGCGTCAGCAATGTCCGACCGATGGAGTGGATCGTATCGGTAAGTAAATACGTATAGCTTAGCCAAAGTCAGTATCGCAAAACCCCGCCTTTGGCGGGGTTTTATCGTTATATACTATTTCGAGACTAGCTCCTTCACTTCCTACGCTGAAACACTGTTTGATGACTCGTTGCAATCCATGAGCGTTTGACAATGAGTGGACTGATGCTCGCAGCATGCATGAGTTTCCATGTTAAAGATTACCACGAGTGAGGGCTAACAACGATGTGTCGTTGGATGAAGATGGGAAGGTTTCAGTATATGCGTCATGGTGACGTGAAGCAATCGTGTAGCTGAAGAATCCTAGGCGCGCAGTTCAATCGTAGAGTCGTTTAATCTTAGCGCAATTGCGAGCACTGATCGACGAGTTCTAGAATGCGCGTGAGCACACTCGTGTTCTTCCAATCGTCATGTAGGCTGCGCGTGCGCGGACGAAAAACGAGTTGATCGACATCGTCGGGCTGCTCAAGAAAATGTAGCTTGTGTAATGAAGCAAGGTATGTGTCAACCGCCGGACGTCGTCCGGTGAACATGCTGTAGGTAGGCGTTCCGAGCAATGCCGCTTCGCGGTTCATAGTTCCGCCGCCACTTACCACAATGTCTGACCAGTAGAGTAGTTGCATACCCGGTAGAGCTCGATCCGGTATGCGCACATTAATAAGTCCTTCGCGATCGATCACCGATTGTACCAGCGCGCGATCTGTCTCGGTTCGTGGGGTTACTATGGCAATGACATTCGCTTGGGTTTTTAAGAGGCGCAGCAATGCCACAAGGATGTGTTCACTTCGCCGGTCATGATAATTCGACGTCATGGATGAAGGACGTACCGTCAGCAAGGTAGCGTCATCCGGAATGTCAAGTTGAGAACGAAAAGTTGGGTCCGGACTAAATGAACTGAGGTAGACATTTTCTTTGAGTCCGTCGTAGCGTTGAATCTTGTGTAGAGGCAGTGCTGCTTCTTTGAGCGCGGAATCAGGCAGTGCTTTCGGACACGCCAGTATGCTCGCGCAGCGTTTGAAGATGTGCATCTCCGTCCACTCATAATCGAAGAGGAGAAGGGAAGGAATGTTCATGATCCACGCCGCAATAGACAAAGCTCGAGATCCGTGGCTCAGCGCGACATCCGGTGCAAAGCTTCGTACGACTTGGGATAGGGCAAAACTGCGCGCCAATAGATTGCTAATCTTTCTGAGACGGCCGGCTCCCGCATGCTCGCCGACAACAACAAATTCAAGTCCGGAGTCTTCTAACAGCTGAATGGTTTGTGCATAGCGACGCGTTGTAATAAGGACGGAGTCTCCGCGCGCTTTCAATGCCGCCACAATTGGACGGAAAAAGGGCACATGAGGAGAGTTGTCGATGTCGATCCAGATCTTCATACGTGGTCTACCAGGCAAGGACTGTGCCATACAACGCTCATCGGATGCTAAATGGTCATTGTAGCGGAATTTTGGATCTATACGCAGCTCTTATAATGCTCAGAACGTTGTATTTTGCGCCACATTCGTTGAAAATGGGCTTAATGGCGCATCGCTGACAGAATAGCTCTTGTAGCCTCATAAGGATGGGTTTCATAGTACTTCTTTGGGTTGGATATCTCCGGTGTGCAGTTAGGTTCGGCTTTGCGCAGGTCTTTGTTCTCAATGGCAAATACCGCGTATCACCGCTGTACTCAGACTCCCTTCAATCGACGATATGCTTGGCAGTTGACAAATTATTTAACAGGAGTAAACCATGGCTATTGCAGGCGCATTCAATTTGAAATCCTGGATTGACGAACATCGTCATCTGCTCAAGCCTCCGGTCGGCAATCAATGTGTGTATGCGGATACGGACTTCATTGTGATGATCGTCGGCGGACCAAATTCTCGCAAAGACTATCACTTCAACGAAGGTGAAGAATTGTTTTATCAAGTTGAGGGGGAAGCCGTCATTAAGATTATTGACGACGGCAAGCCGCGTGATATCGTCATCGGCGAAGGAGATATGTTTCTGCTTCCACCGCGTACGCCGCATTCACCGCAGCGCAAAGCCAATACGGTTGGCCTGGTTATCGAACGTAAACGTGAAACCAAAGAGCTCGATGGCTTCCTTTGGTTCTGCGAGAATTGCGGCGAAAAACTTTACGAAGAGTACGAGTACGTTAGCGATATCGTGCAGCAACTTCCTCCGATCTTTGAGCGCTATTATGGAAATCTCGAACATCGTACGTGCAAGAAGTGCGGAACAGTAATGGAGCCACCGGTTAAGCTCAGCTAAGCTCCGCAGCTTCAGTGCTCGTTGTCTCTCGATTTGATCTTCGCTTTGAGGATCTCCTACGCGATTCGCTGTGCGCTCTTGCTTGTACTGAATAACACACCTTACTATGATCAAGGGACTACAAACAGTCGTCTACGAAGTGCCTGATATGGATGCTGCGAGAGTGTTCTACTCGAAACTGTTTCGATGTGAACCCTACTTCGACCAACCTTTTTACATAGGCTTTTCAATAGCAGGGTTTGAACTAGGTTTACATCCCGAGCACCCGACAACCGAACGGGTCCGTAATGTGGTTGCTCATTGGTCCGTTGATGATATTCGCGCTGAGTTAGACTATTGGTTGTCCTGCGGTGCTGAACTTGTTGATGATGTATACAGTGCGGGTGGCGACATCCAAGCTGCAGCGGTTCGTGATCCTTTTGGCAATGTCATTGGACTGATCTCGGATCCTACCTTCTCTGTTGTACTAACTTCCGCTCAAGGCGGTCATTAACTTAAAACAACACGTCAAGAGAGCTGAAGCTCGCGTCTCTGCCTCGTAGGGACGGCTGCAGGAGTTCTCTAACGTCCGCGTAACATCACTCATGAAAATCGACATCCATGCTCACCTCATGCCGGAACGCTGGCCTTCATTGAAGGACAAATACGGCTACGGCGGATTTATCACTTTAGATCATCACAAAGCCGGTGCGGCGAAGATGATGGGCGATAACGGTACCTTCTTTCGTGAAGTGCAACAGAATTGCTGGGATCCCGAGTGGGTGCTGCGAGACATGGATGCGCACCGCGTGGATGTGACGGTCTTGTACACCATTCCGGTGTTGTTTTCCTACTTCGCGAAAGCTCAGGATGGACTCGATTGGTCGCGCTTTTTGAACGACCATCTTGCCGATGTTGTGCGACGCTATCCCAAGAGATTCGTTGCGCTTGGTACAGTCCCTCTTCAAAACATCGACCTTGCTATTGAAGAAGCGACGCGATGTGTGCATGAGTTGTCCATGCCCGGCTTGCAAATCGGATCAAACATCAACGGGATGAATCTTGACGATCCGTCACTCTTTCCTTTCTATCAACGATGCGAAGAGCTAGGTTGCTGTCTCATCGTGCATCCCTGGCAGATGGCCGGCGCTGAGCGCATGAAGAAGTACTTTAACGAGTGGTTGGTTGGGATGCCTGCTGAAACAACATTGGCGTTGACATCGATGATCTTTGGCGGCGTCTTCGATCGCTTCCCCTCGCTGAAAGTGCTCTTTGCCCATGCAGGAGGAGCCTTCCCATTTACGATGGGACGCATCTCGCATGGCTGGCATGCTCGTCAGGATTTATGTAATGTCAATAACATCAGTGACCCGCGTGCCTATGTGGGCAAATTCTGGGTGGATGGAATCACGCACGATCTCGCCGCCTTCCGCTACTTGGTGGATGTCATCGGTGCCGATCGCATCTGCTACGGCACCGACTATCCATTTCCGCTCGGAGATCTGAAACACGGAGAGTTTTTGGAGCAATCCGATCTTGACTCGGACTTGCTCGACAAAGTGTTTGCTCGCAACGCTCTTGACTTCCTTGGCCTGAAAGAAGAGCAGTTTCGTTAGAGCTCACAAAGATTCTCATACACCGGTCTACAACGATTCCTTTTCGTTCAAGCTCTCAGCTTCTGCCCGTCGTACAGACTACTCAAATTCCTCTTCGGAGACCTCTGATGCTGTGCGGTGCAATCGCGCTTCGCCATGATGCATTTCGATAATCATGTCTGCATCTGCAACAGAGTTTAAACGGTGCGCAATAATCAAAACCGTAACGCCCTTGAACTCTTCACGAATAGTGTGTTGTATCAAGGCGTCAGTCTGAACGTCGACACTCGCCGTTGCTTCATCCATAACGATGATACCGGCGTTTGTCAGAATGGCTCTTGCCAAACACAGGAGTTGACGCTGTCCTTGCGAAAAGTTCTGTCCACTTTCGGACACCGCTGCCTCCAAACCTCCGAGATCTCGTATTGCCGTTTGCATTTGCACGCGGGTCAACGCTGACCACACATCCTCGTCGCTATACTCCCCAAAGCGGTCGATATTCGAACGTACGGTTCCAATGAACAACATTGGATCCTGAGGAATAACTGCCATGGCACGTCGTAAACGCGAAGTCGGGATGCGTGCAATGTCCACGCCGTCGATCTCGATTGAACCCTCTGCGGCTGCAACAAAGCGAAAGAGTGTCTGAAAGATCGTAGTCTTTCCGCTTCCTGTACGACCAACGATTCCGACCCGCATTCCCGCTTCGATTCGAAGATTGAGGTCGCGTAGGACGTAAGGCAAATGCTCAGCGTAACGAGCGCTCAAATGCTTGAATTCTATGCTTCCACCCTGAGGCCATGCAGCTGAGTCTGCCAATGCCGGCTCACTTTGCACTACAGCTTCGGGCTTCAATGAGCCGTAGGCACGCAAGCGTTCATACGATGTCATTCGCGATTCAACTTCACTAAACGAACGCACCGCCCAGTTGAGATTCGTCCAAAACATCAACGAGTACGTAATCACTACACCCGCTATACCTGCTCCGAGATAGCCGTTAGAGCACATGATGACGACAGTTGTGGTTGTCGCGAGGGCAATGACCCCACTCAACAAAGGTGCACGCGTGGAAAACCACCGATTTAAGAGAATAGAACTCCAGTTCATGCGCTGGAAGAACGAGAGCTTCTCAACGAATCGATCCGTAAAGGCTTGTTGTTGTCCGTATGCACGAATCTGTGCAAGTCCACCGATCGTCTCTTTGAAGTGAGCATAGCGAGGTGATCGCGAGATGCTTGCAAGTCGCTTTGCTTCACGAGCACTGCGGCGGTAGTCGTTTTGAATTCGATAGAAAACCATAAGCGCCGGTATTGCTGCCACAAGGACTAGCGGTGCTGCTGCCACAATGAGTATCAGAGTTCCGACCATCTGAGCAAATGAGCGGAAGAAACTTTCAAAGTTCCAGCTCAACTCATCATCCACTCCGGCCATATCGTGAGCGAAGCGATTGAGAATTCGTCCCATTGGTGTCGTATCAAAGAAACGCAAAGGAGCAGCCAACACAGAAGCCAGACTTTGGTTGTGAATATCCCGCCCGGCCATCGTCGCGCGCATCATCCAAATCAAGCGTTCACCGAAGTTCGCGAGTAAGACTCCAAGTCCTAGCAGGCCATAGATAACCACAGCCACTAAGGGATTGTGCAGACCTTCCACACGGAACACGCCGCTCCGTGCGGTGTCGCTCCACCATGCCAACCAAGCACTTTGTACCATAGGCAGCACAACAACGAGAGCACAACTGAGCGATAGTGCCGTGTAGACCTTCCACGGAGTTCGACCTTGTGCTCGACCGAGTTCTTGTAAGTAGCTAAGAAAAAGCTCCGCCTTTATCGACCCGGTGGCGCGGTCTTCATCATCGACCAGCGAGCCGTCGTGTTGTGAGCTGACAGCAGTCTTCTTCTGTGTGGTGGCAAGAATCACATCCTTCGCGACGGCATCGGCAGAAGTATGCTCCGCATAGAACTCTCTAAACGGTGCGCAGTTCTGAAGTGCTTGTTCGAGCGGTGCATCCACGAGGATGCGTCCACTCTCGAGGAACACCACACGATCAAATCGATGGAGGTGACTTAATCTGTGCGTGCTCACCACACGTGTGAGGTCGCGCCATTCACCACAAATCAAGCGGTCGACAAGCAACTCTTCAGTATGGACGTCCACTGCCGCAAGAGGATCATCAAGAATCACCACATTGGGTTGATGTGCCACTGCTCGTGCAAGGTTGACGCGCATTTTCTGCCCGCCCGATAAGTTTACACCACGTTCACCGATCTCGGTTTCCAAACCGGCACTCAATTGCGCTATGTCTTCGTCTAAGACCGCTGCGTTGACCGCACGAGCAACAAGACTGTCGTCTCGTTCATGTCCGAAGAGAATGTTATCTCTCAAGGTTGTGTTGAGTATGTATGCCTCTTGTGAGACATAGGATACTCGAGGGGAGGCCTGTGAATTGAGTCCGCGGAACGTGCAACTGCCCTCAGTCGCATCGGTCTCGCCCAGGATACTCATAAGCAGCGAGCTCTTTCCTGCACCCACTGCGCCGACCAGAGCAACGCTTTGACCGGCTTCTATGTGCAACGACACAGAATCCAAAGCGCGTAGCTTCTCGCCATTTGGCTGGCCGGTGCCCTTTTGTGCTTCGTCTGTAGACTTCACAATGCTCGAAGGATCCGGTGTGTTGTTTTCCGTCCGCGAATCTTGACGATAGTCTACGCACAGATCCCGGATTTCGATTGACGGAACAGGTCCTGCCTGCTCGCCTTGCTCTATCGGTGCTTCATGCCGTTCTAACTGAAAGAATGAATGCAAACGTTGAGCGGCAACGGTAGCATGACTCAAATTCTTGATGAAGTGCGGAAGTGCCCCAATCGGACCTTCCATCTGCATGAAGAGGAGAACACAGGGGAAAATGATTGCCGGACTCAGTGTCCCACCAAGCATCACGAATGTGCTGAAGCCCACGAAAGCAACCAGCGTCGTAGTGCTGAGGAATAGCATTACTCCCAAGGACTCCGCCTTGACAAGTTTGACATAGGCGTTAATCTCTTGAGCTCGTAACACATCTACTTCGGCTGACATACTACGTTCCCAGGCGAAGTACTTCACGATACGAATGCCGGCAAGGATTTGTGACATCAGTGTCACGCGATCGTCACGTACTTTCCACAGTTCTTTATCATACGCAGCGAAACGCCGTGCAGCTACTTGTGTCACCGGTAGCATGACTACCAAGGTGCCCACAGCTGCAAATGCCGCCGCGCCAATAATCGTATAGAGCAATGCAAGAGATGCGCCTACAATGAAAATTGACTCCAGGATCTCAGGGATAAAGAAACTGGCTTCGGCCATTCCTTCACTATCGCTTGCCATGTGGTTGACAAGATCTCCCGACTGGGTACGTTGTTGTGCCTCACGAGTAATGCCGAGGGCATGGCGAAACACGCGCATGTTCAATCCGTTTGCAACCCTGCTCCAACACTTCAACGCATTGTAGAAGAAATGCTGAACCATGATGGCCTCAGTTACCACGCTCAGTGATAGCAAGACCGCAAGTCCTATGCTTCTCATGACAAGCTCCGGGTGGCCCGGAAGGAGCGCAATGTGCGCGAGGAGACTGCGCATAAGCAACGGACCGCTCAGTGCGATGGGAGTGCGCGCAAGATTAATGAGCAGCGCATGTTTTGCAACCGGACCGGCAGCCCAGTATGCATCCCACACAAATCGCAAGGGCCGAGCAGTGCTCAAATGAGTGTACCGCTCTTCGCCGTTAAGAGGGTTAAGATCCGGATCGAGGGGAGGCATATCGTTCGCCTCCAAGGGCCTCCGGCGTCCAAGTCGCACCAACGGTGCAACGTCGGTAAAAAGAAGTCTAGCTAGAAGAGATCGCATGAAAGTGCACCTGATAGTGCGATTGAATTCTACATGAAACGACAAAAAAAAAGCCCGGACGAAATGTCCGGGCTTAGTCAACGACAGAGAATAGTGGTCGTTAAACCGGACATGTTCGGAAATGGTCATCAACAACAGACCAACGTTGTACGCACGGTACCACGCTCTGTTTGGTGATGAGTGTATAGGTGTATGACATCGACATGTTCGGATCCTCAAAGTGAGTAGTTCGGACTGCGTCGGGGACATGCGCCGAGACAGAATGTTTTTGGATGCAATAGGGGAGGACATGCGTCCCGCTAAGCACGACTAATCAACGAATGTACAGCAAGGTCGATCAACGACAATGCTAAAATGTGTTAAGAAGGAACTGCGGACTAAATAGTCTTAGACCGGTTTGCATAATGGTGGGCAATCGCAAACAACGCTTATTTGTCTGAAATGAGGCGTTTTCGCTATCAAAGTCCTGCTTTTTATCATGCGGACAGCGTAGCTGTCCGCATGATAAAAAAACTTTTGAGATAGATCGTCAAAGTACTAGACAGATTCAGGGCTTTCAATAACGACGACCGCCATGGCGTGTTCGTCTGTGTGGGAGAGAGAAATGTGTATGCGATAGGCGCCCCATCGCTCGTGCATAAGTCCGCGAAGATCAGCTACAGGCTGACCACTTGGAAGATTCTTCATTCCGCACTCTTTGAATTGAAAGCCGCGAGTGATGCCTGTGCCAATCGCTTTGCTGAATGCTTCTTTGAATGCAAAACGGGCAGCGTAGTGCAATGCTTCAGTGCCTGTGAATGAGGCGCAATACTCTCGTTCCGTTTCAGTGTAGAGGCGTTGAAGAAAGCGCTCCCCGTAGTTCGTGATGGAATCCGCAATACGGCTGACGACGACGAGATCTGAACCTATTCCAATAATCATTGGCCGGCTCCTGCGCTTTTCAGTTCGGACATACTGAACAAGGGTTTAAGCTCGATGTCGATGGCCGCCAGAGCTTCGCGTCCGCCTGCTTCACGATCAATAACGCAAAGGGCTCCAACAATGATAGCTCCGCGATCGCGCATATCCTTAGCCGAAAGAACAACCTGTCCACCGCTGGTGACAACGTCTTCGATGATCAGTACTCTGCGTCCGCTTAAGTCGGCACCTTCGGCAATTTTACAGGTTCCATAATCTTTGGCTTTCTTGCGAACAAAAGCTGCGGGCAAGGAACTGTGGAGCGAGAGGGCGGTTGCGATGGGTACTCCGCCGAGCTCGAGACCTGCTAAGACCTCGGTGTCGTCGGGAATAAGCTCACTGAGGTGGCGCGCGATATGACGGAGCAACTCAGGTTTGGCCTCAAACAAGTATTTATCAAAGTATTCGTTGGAGGTCGCTCCGCTACGTAAGAGGAACTCTCCGGTGATGTGTGCGGTGTCGTAAATTGCTGCTGCCAGGTCGTGACGAGTCATAGTAGTGCGATTGGTAGTACGTTCTCGAAGAATCTACAAAACTAGGCGATGGGAGGCAGACAGAGGTGCACGGTACAGAAGGAAATATGCTCACGCTTCCAAATGAGTCGGTAGACGAAGTGTTTCGCGATGCCGTGACTGCATCGCTGCGTTTGACGGTGGAGCCCGGATTGCGTGGTGAAGAAAACATGCGCAGAGATGAAGAGAATGCACGATGTCTCGTTGATGATCCATCCAACAATGGAGTGTTCGTGCGCTTGTACGGCTGGAATCCTTGGTGTTTGTCACTTGGTGCGAACCAAAAGGAGATGGACATCGATGTTTCAAAGCTTCAAGGCAAGGGCTATGAACTTGTGCGCCGTGCTACCGGAGGTCGTGCGGTCTTTCACGCCAATGAACTCACATATTCAATCGTTATGCGGCTGCAGCAGGGGCTGCAGGTACAGCATGTCTATCGTCGCAGTCACGAACTGTTACGCGACGCACTGCTGCGCATCGGTGCTGAAGGGATCGAGTTTTCAAAATCCACTCCCAATTTTGCGCAGCGCTATAGGACTGCCGGCGACAGTGTCTCCTGCTTCACTTCAGCGGCGAGATCTGAAATTATGTGGAAGGAACGCAAGGTCGTAGGAAGTGCGCAACGCGTGTGGGGAAACGTCCTGCTTCAACACGGCAGCATTTTGTTAGGCAGAGGACATGAAGAATTGTCTGATTTCGTATTGCTCCACGATGAAGAGGCGCGCCAACGTTTGCGAGAAAGCATTGAGCGACAAAGCGTGAGCATCGAACAAATATGCTCACGAGTCGTGTCTTTTGAAGAATGCGCCAATGCCATCGTGTCAGTGTTTGAAGCGCTTTAACGCTTTAACACAGAGTAACAGTGCAAGAACGAGGTCGACACATACGATACAAAAAAAGCCCTGCAACGAACATTGCAGGGCTTTTTCAGTATCGTATGCTATCTAAGATGCTTAGTGATCTTTTTTCTTTGTGGCTTCCGGCTTGGCGTTCGGATTAGGGATAACAATGTTTCCGTTTTTATCCTTTTTGGTTGGGTCCAACTGAATGACATTCGGGTCAACAACTCCGGCGTCGTCCTTCACTTGACCATAAGCACTGATTTCAAAGGGAGGAAAATCCGGGTCAGGTGTCTCGATGATAACGTTGGCGTTCCAGTATCCGCGATCGCGGCCAATGTACATACCATTGATCGTGAGTGTATCACCGGCTGCAATGCTGACCGGTCCCTTCTTATCGATCTTCAGGCCCTTGGTTGCGAGAAAGCGCTCGATGGCAAAAGGTTTGGTGTCGTTATTCTTTAGGCGCACAAAAAAGCGTGATGTATCGCCCACCTTAATTTCAGGGAAGTTGAACGACTGCGGTGTGAGTGTCAAGGGACGGAAGATGTTGGCTTTAAGGTAAATAAGCTTTCCAACTTTGCTCGGGTCATCGTTAGCGTAGATGGTCATGGTCTTGGTGAGATCACCGGTGCTGAGTGCAACGTTGAGTCCAAGCGTGATCTTTTGTGTTCCGCCCGGCTTAATTGGGCTAGTGGAATAGTGCGGCGTAGTACAGCCACAACCTACTTTAATGGTGTCGATAACAAGATCTTTGGTACCAACATTTTTGACTATGATGAAGGTGTCGAGAGCCACCATCTTCAAAGGGTTGTCTTTTACGGTAATCAAGCCCCAGTCGCAAGTTTCACCACCCACGACTTCCATTTTAGGTTGCGCAAATGCTACGGCGCCAAGCAAGAATACAAGTACCGGAACGATGCGAGAGAAAACACTCTTCATACGAATCATACATTAATGTAACAAGAATTTGTCGGTGTCATGCGAGCTTCTTGCAGTCGTTGAAGCAACGAATGCAGCTTCGCTTCAAGAGCTCAAGGTGAACTACTTCACTCCGGGCTTCTGTTGATGTTGTTGCTGAGCGTGCTGGTTCGCCGAATCGATACGGGCAGCCACTTCACAGACAGCATTGCTGGCGATATGGTGTACTTGTTCGGCTTGGGAAGGGCTAATCGCTGCGTTGTTCCCAATATTGTCGAGCACGTACTCGATATCCGTAATCAGCTTTTGAATTTCAGGGTTGTTTTGCGATTTCATCTTCAGCGCGGAGGCCTCTTTCAGAAGCTCCTTCGCGATCTGACGATTTGGTAACTGCTGTTGAATGGGCAGACACTTCTCGCAGGCAACTTCGTGGTCAACCGAGGTTGCAAAATAGATTTGCGAGCGACGCAGGAAGTCCGAGACCTGTCGGCTTGCCGTCAACAGCGGAGCTCCGTTGGCGACAGTATCGACCGAGGCGGCAACCGTTTGCGGTGAAACCGAAGCCGGCGTGTTTTGCAGTTGTGATCCGATATAGATTCCAATTACCATGAAGGCCAGACCGCCGGCCAATGCATAGCCGATATTTTGTGGACTCAGGAAAAGCTCACGCAAGGTTGCCCACAGCGAGCGAGTTTCACGATCCTGGACAGAATGTGTACGCGGACGAAGATCTTCTGCTCGAATGGTCGCATTCAAGATAGAGCGTTCCAGACGATCAAGCACAGCTGCATCAGGCTCCGGAGCATCCGTGAGCTTAACTCGTTCAAATGACTCTCGAAATGCGTCAAAGCGCTGACGAAGAGCGGCATCGCCGGCCAGAGCGGTATCAAGCGTTTTCTGCTCTTCTGAAGAGAGTTCGCCATAATACGAGAGGATGATGAGTTCGTCTAAAGGGGTATCAGTATTCTTCATACGCATCCTTGTTCGGAGTCAGAGTCGGGGAACGCCGGTCCGGTTGTTTAAATATCTTCTTTATAGAACGACAGTTTCTTTTGCAGGTTGTGAATGGCACGAAACAGGAGCACTTTCACGGTGCCTTCCGAGTTGCCAAGTTGTTCGGCAATCTCTTTGAGTGGCAAGTCATGATAGTGCCGCAAAATGAACACGGTGCGCTGTGATGCGCTGAGTTCATGGAGTGCAGCCTGTAGGTGCTCGTCAATCACACGTTGCGAAAGAACATGTTCGGGATTAACCATGGAATACGACATTCCGTCGTTAATCACTTCATCGTCAAACTGTTTACCTGTCTTAGACGCTTCGTACGACAGCGTCCTCGTGCGATTGATGAAAGTGTTCACCGTGATACGGTAAAGCCAAGTGCTGAGCTTGGAATCACCGCGGAACTTCTCCAATGCTTTGTAGACACGAATGAAAACGTCTTGCGTGATGTCTTCCGCATCGTCATGGTCGCGACTCAGGTCTAAGGCAAGCTGATATACCTGTTTCTTGAAGGTCCGGACAATGTCTGTGAACACCTCCGGATCCTGCGCCAAAATGCGCTCAACGAACTCACGGTCGTTTTCATGTGATCCAAAACTTCGCGAAGCCATAGACGCTGTGAAGGAGGTGAAAGGTTGACAGAGTTTCTGCTCTTTTCTCGTAAAAACACAAAAAAAGGTGGTCTTTAACAAGAAGATCTCGAAAATAGGGGATTTTCGAGGAATGGTAATAGGGTTGAGATTTAGTAGCTATAAGAGCGCAGTTTTTGTCTAGGGGCGCGCTTCTATCTCAAGATGCTAAGAGGTCGTACGCCTCGGCTGTTGTGTGTGCTGAGAAGCAGCATGTAGGTGCCGCTCGGCAAGGCTGAAATGTCTATGCTTTGATTCGCTTGGTCGACCACATCGGTCGACAGAAAACGTCTACCCAAAATGTCAACTATTTCAACGCGAGTGACGTTAGCGTTGCTGATTCGCAAAGTGCCGGAGCCAATGCTAAGCTCTACTTCCGAATTAGGAATCTCAGTGTCAACTGAAGTAAAGCTCTTAAGAGAAACTATACTTCCGCCTCCACTCGAACCGAGCGCTTGAGTCCACGAGGCTGTAGAAACATCCGCTGCATAGACGAGTCTTCCCAACAAGCCACTCTTCAGTCTGTTTACACGGTCAACCGAACCGAAGGTGAGGAACACTCTGTTATGTTCAGCGTCAGCATCAAACAAGCTGCAGACGACCTCGGGGTCATCCGACTCAAAACCAAGGGGAAGAGCGGCGCCTTGCGGGTATTGTAACTCAAAGGCGGCTGCGGCCAAAGGCATTGGAAGAGACGCACATAGCTCTTGGCGAGGCATCGAGGCGGCATGGTGAGGAAACTCAGGCAAAACAGGTTCGTGGACCGATTGGATGTCGTTAGCGCTTCCGTTTTTAATGATACTGTGAAGATAGCCGAAGTTGATTTGCACGACAAGATTGTCACTCAACGTAACGTCCCCCGATCCGTCGCAGTCGGCGTAGGTTGCTTTGGAGCTATCCCAGACCAATGCCGGTTGCGCCATCCACAGCGTGCTGCTGGGGTCGCGATGATAGCCGCGAACGTTACTGGCACCCGAGCCTTGTTTCAAGTACGCTCCGACCGTCGTTGCGTCTCGCGAATCGACAACACCATTGTTGTCAGCGTCTCCCGGCCAGACTTTAACAAAGCCGTGAACTGTGACGTTGTAGGAGCTTGAACTGAGGCTAACGATGCGTCCACCGGAATCACTGCTAACAGCTTGGGCATGTACAAAGTTGAAGCTGATTGGGAGTGCATTGGGAGCATCCGGTCTGACGACGAAATCTAAGTGTACAGCGACCGGATTGTCTATGCCCGGGTCGGTGACGGCTGTGCCGGAAAGGGAACCGAGGTGGACTGAACCTTTGTCTGAGGCTGTGTCGGACAAATCATAAGCGAAGGTGCCTTGCAGTCCAAGATCACGCGCTTTCCAATTCGAGAACACAACGTATTTGGCGGCATTATACTGAAGTTCAAAGCTCACACCGGTACAGTTCTTTACGCCACTAACGACGATATCCATCCCAAACATTTGGGTTGCTGTAATGAACGATGAACGACCGGTGTCCACATCGCTTCGTACGATGCGAATGCTTTGAGCGGGGCTGTATTGGCTTAGTAACAGGAGTGCGCAAGTCAGCACGCCGACAAGTGTCGAGAGGGACCCGCGTCGGGTTGTGTGTAAAGGCCGTTGTTCGTCCATGGTTTCGTTCGGCAACGTAGTGGTCTTCCGTGTACGGCAATCGCTATGCCAGTAATAAGTCGCTTAACACAAAGGGCTTTAAACACATGCTTAAAGCCCTTTGACAAAATAATCTATGCCGGAATATCCGCAGCCTGAGCTTGATCTTCCAAATTACCGGAAGCCAATGTGCCCTCGGCAATGAGTTCGTCTCGAGCAGCATCCAATATTCCGTTAATAAAAACACTGCTCTTCTCTGTAGAGTACATCTTTGCCAACTCTATTGCCTCATTGATGGTAATTCGAGGAACGATGTCGTCGAAGGTTTTCATCTCGGTAATGGCCATTCGAAGCAGCTGTCGGTCGATGAGGGCTATGCGCTCCAAATCCCAGTTCTTAGCGAGTCGCTCGATGCGTTCATCCAATGGACCAACATCGGCTAGGGTGTTGACGAGCAGTTTACGAGCAAAGACGATATCTTTTTCCCGCCAGGTGATGGGGGTGTCCGACTCCATTTCTTCGACTTCTTCAGCACGCAGGGGACGACCTTGTTCCTCGTGCGGTTCTTCACCCAGATTAAAGTCACGATAGAAGATGTGACTAAAAATTGAGCTTACATCGGATTCGCTCGCATCGTAAGCGCTCAACATTTGAACGACTTTCTCGCGTGCGAGTCGACGTGTTCCATCTACCGATCGAAGCTGACTCAGAGGAAAGGGATCTGCTGCAACGTTCTGCTGTTTACTCATATGTCAATGGTCAAGGGGCGTTGGTCACTGCTTGCATGGCAAGCGTATTTTCGACAAATCAAAAAAACAAAAAGACAGCTCTTGAGAGCCGTTGTACAATATAGCAACGCACAGCCAAAGGCTGTGCGTTGCAAAGAGGTCTATTGAGAATCTGCCGCAGAATCGAAGGAAATTCGTCTGCAGCGGAGGCAGTCTTAGTGTCCACCGCGAATATTCGGTACACCGCTGAAGCCACCGTGAATGTGACGAACCTTTGCTATGCGTTCTTCTGCAATGCGGTTCGATGCGTCTACAGTCAAGATGTTGTTCTCTTTGGCTTGCGTGAAGATGCGTACTAGCACATCGTAAATGTTCTCGACCTTGCGGGTTACCTGCTCGGTAGACCAGCCTTCGATTTCAGAGCTCACATTGATCAAACCACCGGCGTTGATAACATAGTCCGGAGCGTAGAGAATGTTGCGCGCCTTCAAGGCTTCACCGTGCTTGCGTTCGTCTTTGAGCTGATTGTTGGCACCACCGGCTACCACTGCGCACTTGAGTTGTGGCAATGTGTCGTCATTGATGATTGCACCCAATGCGTTTGGAGAAAAGATGTCGCAATCAAAAGCATAGACATCATCCGGTTTAATATACTCAGCTCCACTCTCTGCCGCCAGGGCGCGGGCTTTGTCTTCGAAGATGTCGGTGACAAACACGGTAGCGCCGTCTTTTACCAAATGGTGGGTAAGGTGCTTTGCAACATTGCCGGCACCTTGAACGACGATGCGCTTTTTCGCCAAATTGTCGCTACCAAATTGTGAGTGTGCAGCTGCTTTTACGCCACAATACACACCTAATGCGGTAAAAGGTGAGGGATCACCGCTGCCTGAGTTTCCACCAACGCCGGTAACGAAGCGCGTTTCCATTCTAATGTATTCCATATCCTGAACGGATGTACCAACGTCTTCGGCTGTGATATAGCGGCCGTGCAAGGTTTCGACAAATCGACCATAGGCACGGAACAATTCTTCAGTTTTTTGTGAGCGTGAATCGCCAAGAATGACGGCTTTGCCACCTCCTAAGTTTAAACCGGCTACGGCTGCCTTATAGGTCATGCCGCGAGATAGACGGAGCGCGTCGGTCAATGCCTCGGCATCGCTGGCATATTGCCACATACGTGTGCCGCCCAAAGCCGGACCAAGTGTGGTGTCATGAATTCCAATAATGGCACGAAGGCCGCTCTTTGGGTCCGAGCAGAAGACTACCTGCTCATGTCCGTATGAATCAAGATCTAGAAACATGATTTGTGCAATGAATGGGTGAACAATCGTATCAGTCTGCCTCCGCCTCTCATACAGCGAAAAGCATCTGATGGTGAGCGGTGTCCAACGATGGAGCACAGTGCCAAGGTCGGAAATCCGAATACAAAGATACGCGGAAAAAGACTACATGCACCGAATTCTGGGACGGTGGAAAAGCTGCGCGGGAGTGTATACAAGGTGCTCGTAAGCTGACCAAAACCTTGACTTTGTTTAAACCTATTGAGATTGACCATTCGCGCTGTATTTTATCCGGCACACAGGTCTTGGGTGATTCATCACACGTTCTCCTCCTCCTATGCAAGCCATTGTTTTCAGACTACAACTGGTAAGCGTTCTGGCGTTCTGCGCTCTAAACCTGGTGTGGACTTCTGAAACGCAGGCGCAGCAAACGACAAAGGGCCGAGATTTCTATGTGGCTTTTCTTCCGAATTGGCATGGTGGTATAAATGCCTTAGACTCCGTTCATGTGTTTATTGCCGCGGAACAAGCCACAACAGGGACGGTGAGCTACAGCGATGGCTTCTTTTCTATCAATCGAAACTTCACTCTTAATGCCGGTCAAGTGTACGACCTTGCAGTGTCATGGCTCGACGGTGAAATGACGGGCTATAATCTTGGCTTCGGCTACGCCTCGCCAAATGACAACGAGCTCGTGACGAGTCGCAGCTTTCATGTGCAGACGAACCAGGACGTATCAGTCTATGCCATGAATCAAGCTGTCACAACGGCAGACGCAGCAGTGGTTTACCCCGTGGCAGCCCTAGGGACGGAGTACATGGTACTTAGTTATAAGGCAGATGGGAGAACGAATAACGGACAGATCAACACGAGTTATACACCTTCGGAATTCTGCATTGTAGCGACGCAGGACAATACTGTTGTGACGGTTATTCCCTCTGTCCCGACGTCGGAAAGCGGTATGGCCCCGAAGTCCGTTCGTCTAGACAAAGGCGAAACCTGGCTCTGTCAGTCGGACTATTCAACCGTGCAGCTGAATTACGACTTGAGTGGTACCCGCATAACAAGCACTGCACCCATTGCCGTTTTCAGCGGTCACCAGCGTGCAACGGTTCCGGTTGAACGTATAGCGACTGCGTTTTCACGTGACCATCTGTATGAGCAGATGCCGCCTGTCAACGTCTGGGGTATGAACTACATTATTACCCCTGTCGCGCGACCCAGTGGCTACGCGCAAATTCCGGGCGTGCAGGATCTCTACCGTGTTCTGGCGGCTAACAACGGGACGGAAGTACGATTTAATGGTGTCGTCGTAGCTACTCTCTCGCGCGGACAATTGTATGAGGCACCGCTGACAAGTGCCGGACTCCTCAGTGCTTCAGACCGTGTCCTTGTTGCCATCATTAAGCAGACGCACTCAGACCAGGTTAATAACACCCGGGTCGGTGATCCATTTATGATGATCGTACCACCCCGCTCTCAGTACTTGAAGAAGTACACCTTTGTCAATACCCAAGTAGGGGGAGCCTACCTTGAGCAATACACAACCATCATTACTGCCGCGAACAATACGGCCAAACTGCGATTGGACGGTAGCTTCTTTGATGCAAACTGGCAAGCGATTCCAAATACATGCTATGCGTACGCTCACGTGCGGATGACACCCGGCGCGCACACATTGGAGAGTCCTTTGTTGGTTGGACTCTATGTCTATGGCTACGGACAAGCTCTTTCCTATGGCTACGTAGGTGGTATGGCATTCGTGCCAGACCTTGGAAACGATGAAGTAACTGCGGGACCGGATCAGAATATCTGCATCGGCGATTCGGTGACGATTAAGATGAACGGCAGAATCCAGACAGGTTCTTGGACCTCTGCCACACCAGGAGTCAGCGCACCCTGTTCAAATTGTCGACAGTTCTCGCTTGCTCCGTTGAAGGACGTACGTTATGTCTTGACTGCGACCGATTCTCTTGGTTGCGAGATCGTTGATACGGTAAATGTGATTGTGAATGAGCTTCCTGATGTGATGATTCGTCCGGACAGCATTCTCTGTACCGACAATCCAACGATGCTTCGGGCTCAAGGGCGCTTTCAAAGCGCAATATGGACACCTTCCATAGGCTTGTCCTGCACCAATTGTCCAAACCCCATCGCGACTCCCACAAAGAACATGCGCTACTACGTAACGGTTCACAATGGGTCCTCGCCGCGCTGTGTTGCAACGGATTCGATCGACATCATATTTCGTCCGGGACTCGCGAATGCACTCCCGAAGTACGATACGATTTGTCGAGGAGATAGCGCCTTCTTTCATGTAAACTATGGTGGCTCTTTGCGATGGACACCGACAACGAATATCAACTGTGCAGTGTGTGATTCCGTGTGGATCCATCCACCTGTGACAACGACCTATACAGTAACCGGCGATTCATCTATCTGCACCACCCAAGCACAAGTAACTGTTGTGGTGGTGAATCCGCCAAACGTTCAAATTCCCCACGACATTAGTGTTTGTAAAGGACAGAGTGCAATCTTGAATGCAGTTAGCAACGCTAGTTCGTTCACATGGTCTCCGCCGACCTTCTTATCGTCGACCAGCTCTGCTCAAGTTCAGACGACTCCCGACTCCGATATCGTGTACACCTTGCGTACGCGCTCGGCGATCAACTCCTGTGAGTCGGTTGATACCGTCCATGTACATGTAATTCCCACGCCAACCATAGATGTCGCACCGACGGACACGTCCATCTGCAGTTCAGATCGTATCCGTCTTCACTTGGGTGTGAGCGGTGCCGATAGCATAGCATGGACGCCGTCTACCGGATTGAGTTGTACCGACTGTGCCGATCCCTATGTTCAACTAAGCTCCGACCAGCGCTACACAGTGAGCGCGATCATTAAGGGCGGTTGTTCGGTTGATCGCAGCTTCATGGTTCATGTTGTCCCCGGACCACAGCTCTTGCTGTCTACGAAAACTCTAAAGCTATGCCAAGGCGATATCGCTCACTTTGATCTTCAATCAAACGCATCGGTACAATGGAGTCCCTCAGTGGGATTAAGCTGTACAGACTGTCTTAGTCCCCGGTTTACAGCTTCCGACACCGGACGATATGTCTATATGGTGCGGGCATCGACAGCAAATGGATGTACGGCCTTTGACTCGGTTGTTGTCCACGTTATGGCGCTTCCGACCGATACTGTAAGCCTTGTGCCTGATACCTTGTGTGCGAACTCCGGACCGGCTCGTGTTCGTGTGCATGCCGCAAAAGGGGGCACGCGGTATCGCTGGGAGAATGCCCCGGGTTTGAGTTGTGATACTTGCGCGGAGCCAACACTTGAGCCGGCGCAGAGCACCGTATACCGCGTGCATATCACGACGAGCGAGGGATGTGTGAAGACACTAGACTTACCGCTAAGCGTTGTTCCTTGTCAACGTCGCCTGCAACTGTTGAGTCCGGGTGCTGAAATCGGAAGCGCATGCGATGCACATCGTGTGTACTTCAGCATTCAAAACGTTGGTGATGCATTGATGAAGGTTGATACGGTCTATGCAGAGACACTGAATGGTCTTCGTGCAGAGCTCGACAGTGCCATGAACTTCCCGGTCAATCTCAGTGCTGGGCAACTCTTGAGCGTTCCTGTACTCCTGAGTCCGAATCAAGTTGGACAACTCAGCGCGCGAATGGCTGTCCAGAGCAATGCTTCGTCGAGTGGTTTAGATACTCTAAGCTATACCGACCTGCTTCTCGAATCGCAGCGCTATGGTTTAAACTTGGACGTAGAATCCAATAGCACACATCCGGGTGACGTAATTGTTGTTCCGATTTCGTTGCGCTCTAATCAGTGGCCGCAAACACACGTACATGCGGTCGACTTCAGACTGCGATATCCATCGCAAAGCATGACCTTCATGAAATCAGTCAGCGTGATTTCGGCCTTAGCATCCAAAGGTTGGACCGTTAGTGCCGATGACGAGTTAAGTCAAAATGGTGTGAGTAGCGTGGTGTTTCATGCACGAGGGGATTCCGCACTTAACGCCAACGGTCTCTTTGTGTATCCTCGTTTTCAAACATTTGTATCGCAGGCGTCGAGTTTTGATGTCAGTATCGACAGTGTGTGGTTTCCTTTGGAGCAGATCTGTATGCAGGGAAGTTCTACTCCCGCTACGATTGAGTTGAGTGGTTGTGCATATAACCTACGCGCGGTGCAGGGCGTTTCGACTTCGTTTGTTCTACACGCCATCGACCCAAATCCTTTCGTCGGAGATATTATTCGTCTGCGCTATGCACTAAGCTATGACTGTCACACCGACCTTCGTCTTGTGGACGCTCTGGGCCGCACGATACGTCCGCTCGTCAATACTCTACAAGCAGCCGGCGAATATTCATTGACCGTGTCAGCGGGCGAACTCAGCGACGGAATCTATCACTGCATTCTCAGTACTCCGGAAGCACACCTCGTACGCAGCTTCGTCATTCATCGTTAAGGATGAAGCTCTGCTTTGTTATCGAAGCTTCTCGAACGGTGCACGTATCCCAAACATCCCAAACACTGCTGATCTCACAGGAACTGCAAGTAGCCGAAGTATTGTAAGCTTCCCAATTTCCCGTAGCAAGTCTAAACCAACAAGCACTGCAGGCAGTCATGCTTCGTATCCATTGTAAATGAGCTCAGCAGTTTGCCAACAGGTTCTGTAAGTGTACTCGAAAATGAAACTCGCTGAGCTTTCTTCTCTTCTGTGAAGTACAAATCGAAACTCTATGTGACTATTTACACATCACACAATCTTCAGACCTACAAAGGGTATGATCTGCAAAAGATCACGCTTGTTTTTTGTGAGAGAAGGTGTAGAGTGATGGGAAAACGTGCAGGTGCGAGAGCAAAGAGTAGAGGGAGTAGATGTCGTAAACCGGCAGTAAACAGCGGCTCACGATGATTGGCAGAGAGACCGGTCCCGAGCAAAAAAAAAGCGTGAGCCTTTGGCTCACGCTTGTCGAAAAGAACTATTGAGAGTCGGACTTACTTTATAGCGGAGCGGAGAGTTGCAACGAAGTGTTCGTCGTTCAAATCATTACCACAAGCCAGGATCTTTAGGTCCGGACCAATAAGTATGCGCCACGGATATCCAACCCATTCGAAAGTAGTAGCGCCATCGCTGCCGCCGTCTTTCACGAAGATTGCGGAAACCAAGGTAACCTTACCTTTTGTTTCTTCTTTGATTTCGGGCATTTGACTTCCGAGTGAGAGAGCAATGATGTTGACTGCGCTCTTGATATTGTCATGGCAAAGACCAACCAAGGTGCGAGCAGCTTGATCGCAGCCACTGCAATGATCTGTGCGAAGATCCAACAAAGTGTACTTACCCTTGAGGGCGTCTTGGTTGAGCTTCTTGTCTTTACCTGCGATGCTATAGCTGAAAGCAGGAATCGTATTGCCGGCCTTGATTGCTGCGTTCGGATTTAGATAGAAGCGCGCTGCCTGTGTCAGTTGGTGATTCGGGAAGCGCTCCACGATTGTCTTGTAGAGATCTTGTTGACGTGCTTTTTCGCCCAAGACACTCGCTTGAATAAGTTCTGAGTAGGCGATAGGAACCACAACACTTTCATTACGATTCTTGGTGATGACTTCACCAACGTAACTGTCCTTTGAATCGCGTGAGCGTTGGCTCAGAGCGATGTACATGAGTTGTGGATCGATTGCCCACACATCTGATGACGGAGAGATAACGGTGAGTGCTTTTTCAGCCAAGCTGTTGTCACGGTTCTCTACTTGCAGACTCAAGTAATAGAGATACAGAAGGCGCAGTGTCGTGCTATCTTCGGTTGACTTCATGCGCTCGCGAACCGAAGCCTCTTGTTCAGAGACTTTCATCTTCGTGCGGAAGTTCTTCATGTCGAAGTTTGCTTGGTTACCGCCATTTGCGCGGTGACGACCAAGGTCAACGTTCATGGTTTCATCGAAGCTTGACTTGTAGGATTGCATTTCATTAAAGGTCTCGCAGAACAATACATAGCGTTTGTTCGAAGAGGTGATGCGTGCCTTTGTCATACCGGGCGACAACACAGAGGTCTCGAAACGAAGTTCCGGGCTGGCTGCAACGTTTTGAAGTGCAGTGAAATGTCCGCCACGAATACGGAACTCTTCAGCCTTGTTCGCACAAGCGACTGTTGCTTGACCTGCACCGTTGCCGTCACCGCACACAACTGCTTGCCATTCGAAGCGTGTTGAGGGGAAGGGGGCAGCGACAACCCATGCACCATCTTTCAGGCTCATGCGCTTTGTACCCTGCGTGCGACTAAAGTTGTTGAACGCGCCGATGGCGAGGACCGAGTCGATGCGAGCGGGCAGTGGTGAGTTTGCCAACTGAACATCCAACTCTTCGCGCTGATCGCGATCGTTGATGAAAGGAACAACGTATTGTTCGTGATTGATTCCGTTGAACTGCACGCGGTAGGTGCCCGGGCGACGGAAGGAAATGGAATAGGAGCCGGATGCAGCCACATCGAAACTGGTATCGGCTTTATCCGAACCAAATCGATACACACCGATCTGTGCATGAGCCAAAGGCTTAGCATCGTGTCCCATAACGCGGCCACTAAGGGTCGAGCTCTGAGCCAAGATCGGTAAACTCGTGCAGAGGGCTACGAGTAGGCTAGTCATTTTCATAAAAAATCCTGTCGGTGATGGTGGTTTGTAGTGCTAACTCTTTTACAAGAAACGTGATACACGATAATGCGAGCTGTGGATCAGACCTCCCGCATATCATGAAGAATATCGGACAAAGACCGTGCCGCCTGTAGGACTTCGTCGTGCGTGGTGTCACGACTTAGCGAAAACCTAATGGCTGCTTTGGCCTCTGCCGCGCTGCGTCCCATTGCAAGCAGCACATGGCTGGGTTGCATTGTTCCGCTCACGCATGCTGACCCATTGGAGACAGCAATGCCGCGCATATCCATGAGTTGCAGTATCGCGTCGCCATCCAAACTCTCCGCATCCAAAAAAGAGATATTCAGAATGTGTGGTGCGCTTCCGCTCGCAGGGCTATTAATCCGTATTGAAGGGATCTCCCGCAGCAACTCTTCACGAAGAACTTGAATTCGTTGCACACATAGTTCAGTACTTTTACGGAAATTTTCAAGTGCCTTACGTACAGCGACTTGAAAGCCCACAATCAGGGCTACGGCTTCCGTGCCGGCGCGTCGATTTCGTTCTTGTCCACCCCCCTGCTGGTGTGCCTTGAAATCAATGCCACGTCGTATAAACATGGCACCGATTCCTTTGGGTCCGTGCAGTTTATGAGCTGAAAACGACGCAAAGTCGACCCCCATTTCGGGGAGATTGATTTCAACTTTGCCCAGGCTCTGCACCATATCGCTATGAATGAGGGCCGAGGGGAGGGCGGCTCGAAGCGCAAATAGGTCTTGAATGGTTCCAATTTCGTTGTTTACGTGCATGACGGAGACCAAGCTTTTGGGGCTATTCAGCTCTCCGACATCCTCAAGTTGAACCCTTCCATCATTATCTACAGGTAGAATTCGCGTTTGCACTCCCTTTTGACCAAGCTCTTCAAGTGGTGCCAAAACCGCATGATGCTCAATGCTACTGCAAGCAATGCGTGACACCAGTCCAGATTCATCGACGCAGCTTTTGAGAATGGTGTTATTGGACTCAGTTCCACCGCTAGTAAAGATCAGCTCAGCCGGATGGGCATGGAGAAGCGAGGCGATTTCCTCTCGGGCAGCCTCGACGGCAACCCGAGCTCTGCGACCAAGGAAGTGGGCGGAGGAGGCGTTACCGAAGTCCTCGCGCAACCAAGGAAGCATGGCTTCCAGCACCTCAGCATCGAGAATTGTTGTTGCAGAATTGTCCAGATAAATCATACACAGCACCTAATCAGTCAGCGTCGACCATTCAAAACTATGGGCTTAGACACCGCAGGCAGACGTAAAGAAACAGTAATCTTTGCGTACAGCTTCGGACCTATACCTCGTATTTCACGTAATTGTTCCAAACGACGGAGTTTATGCGTACGCCGATAGTGAATTATTCGCTCCGCCAGTGCCGGTCCTATACCGGGAATCCGTTGTAAATCTTCAGCAGAAGCAGTAGCCGGATTGATAGGCTGCGCAGGCGCTCTTTTAACCTTGTACGGCGAAGGCGCTTTGATGTCGGCCGGCAGCTCGAGGCTGTCCAAAGCACCCGCATCCAGAGTCTTCCGTATGGAATCCTGCGCCCGCGCACTGGAGTCCAGAACCTGACGAATTCGTGCATGAAGCTCTTCCTTGAGGGGATCCCGTGGATCTTGAACGATGCGATACAGCAGGCTAGCGCAACTAAACAGCAGCAAACTCAGCGCTACCAACAGTTCCGAACGCGTAACTCCTGCGAAGGTTTGCAAACCTTCGAGAAGAGATTTTGACCGAGATGACATAAGCTTACTCTACTTCTTCGGCGGTTTCGTCGTCGCTGCGTGGCGGGAGCACCTCTAGCACCGGAAGCAAGGCACGAAGAGCGGCGTGCAGAGCATCGAGAGAGGAGGCATTGTCGAGGACGAAATCAGCGTATTTCTTTTTTTCCTGAGCGGAAAGTTGTTCGTGCATGCGTGCTTGGATGTCTTCGGCCTTGGCACCGTCACGTTGCACCGAGCGCGCCAAGCGCACTTCTTCCGGAGCATCGACAACGATGATGTAGTCAAAGGCCTCATCCAAGCCGATTTCATACAGGAGGGCAGACTCAATAAACACCAGAGTCGCACCTTCTGCGGAAGCAGCTTCCAGCTGTCGTTGATGTTCATCAAGAACCCGTGGATGCACCAGACGATTGAGCAGCGCCAAGCGTGCATGATGTTCCGGGCTGGAACCAAACACCAAATGCGCAAGTGCCTGCGTATCGAGCACACCGTCCGGGGAGTAGACTTGACCGAAATTGCGAACAATCTGCGTTTTCAGTTCAGAATCCTCGTTCATCAGACGCTTCGCTGTCTCATCCGAAGAATACACGCGATGTCCGGCTTCACGCAAAAACTTCGCGACAGCCGTCTTTCCGCTTCCAATGTTTCCGGTGATACCAATGACCACAAGGTTGTCATCGACCTCGTGATCCTGCTCGCTTTGATCAATCTGCTCTTCCATAGCTGCAAACTACTAAAAATATTGCCCCAAATTGCCGTCCTACCCCTTGCCAATTCAGCTTTTCACCGTATTTTTGTTGCTCATCTGTTCGCAAGATCTGTTCTGCAGTCTTCCCGGATGATTCATCTTCATGCGGGCGCCTCCGGCGCGCCGCAAGAGAAAAGCTGGTCCCATCGACTAATGGTTAGGTCACCACCCTTTCAAGGTGGCAGTACGGGTTCGAATCCCGTTGGGATCACATACGGTACCTTCTTCGCCGCATGAATGATATGTTCGTGCGGCTTTTTTTTACCTTCTTGGAAAATCCGCGGGTGCAGCCCCAACGCTTCCACATCGGAGTGTTCCGGCATTATCGAAGTGCAAGGTCCCTACTCTTAACTTCGAAGTCCTACTATTACAGCAAGTTGCAATGCGGATGAGTCAGGACCTTCAAAGCAGTATTGATGTACCAACTTTCGTACAAGCGGTGGTCATTGGGTGCGATTTTTCTACTACACACTAGATTCAACCCAGTTTGCTAGATTTCAGCATTGCTTCTGGCATATTTACAAGGAGCAATTCAGCCGACTGAAGCATGACGGTCAATCCTGCTGTAGCTAGCCCTCAAGCAGAGTACTTCGCGGCGCGAAGCACAGCATTTGTTTTTGCGTCGCATCATTGCATCAAGCGTTATAGGCAGCCGTTACATGAAAGCTAGCCATACAACAGAACAGTGCAATCGTTAGAAAGAGAATACGCCAAGGTGGTGTTACTGTCCCATCCAACAATAGCAACGAGTGAATGAAATGAAATTGAGACCCTTAGCACTCGATGAAGATAAGAGTAGCGAGCAATATGCATCGGATGACTGCCAAACGTTGCTCGCAATGTATGATGACTTCTATGCGAAAGTGGGGTACAACTTTCCGTGGATAGGATACTTCGTGGTCAGAGAGAATGCCATTGTCGGCTCCTGCAGCTTCGTTGGACAACCGGTCGACGGCAGGGTTGAGCTTGCATACTGGACATTTAAAGACTATGAAGGACAAGGCGTCGCTTCTTTTGCTTGCAAAGAACTTGTTGCGATTGCAGAACAACGAAACCCGGAGCTGACGCTGACTGCAAAGACCGCTCCCGAGAAAAACGCCTCGACAACAGTGCTCGAGAATAATGGTTTTGTGTTCTCCGGGATAGTTCAGGACGAGGAAATAGGCGATGCGTGGCTTTGGACGCGCACTAAGAATTGAGTAGGGAAATAGGGAATGACTATTTGATTCACAGACTTGTTCGGAAGACAAAGTTTGTGCACAGGTTCCAGGCTAAGCAATCGCAGAAGTAGCCCTGGTGGAAAAAATCGGAGTAGTGACTCATATCCTGGACTACTGAAAGCAAGGAACAATACGTCTTTTAAAGCTGCAGGAAGTGATGAATTGTCGTTACTTGTGTCTAAGAAATACTCTGACTTCGATAGTGTGACCTAAGGAACGAGATCAAACAGACTTGGACAAATAGACGACCCATGCTTGCTAAACTTTGCATAGTACCACCAATGAAGTCCCAACCAATCTTGTTGCAAGTCAAAATCACCTTCGTGGTGTGCTTTTTTGCAGTAGTCAATTGTGTGTTTCTCCGAGCTGACGCTAATGAACGTTGGTCAAAACGATATGCCCTGCCCGGACTTAGTGTGTTTAATTCTATGTCAGGTTACGCAGGAACTGCCAGAGCCATTGTCCGAGCAGGTAATGTGCTTGCAATAGCAGGCGAGTTTTCTGTGCCGACCGGGAGCATTGGCTTGTGGGACTTAACCAATGAACGTTGGATTGAAACTGAGTTAAACTTACAACCTGATTCATCAGGTCATCGCAGCGAGGTACGGGGGGTTTTCGCCGAGGGTGATTCAATGTTTGTTTACGGACATTTCGCTACGGATACTTCCCATGCTCAACAGAACATCGCGATTTATCATTGCGCTCAACGAAAATGGAGTTTTCCTCCTGTATTGTTTGGCTCGATTGAAGCCATGTATCGAATAGGCGACAAGCTGGTTGCTGTGGGATTGTTTGATTCAAGTGCTACGAATGTGAATGTGCGTGAACTCGTTCATGGAAAGTGGCAGCACAGTCTTTTGGAGATCCCCCAGGCATCTACCATACAGCTTGCATCCTTGCGTGACACTACCTATGCACTTGTGTGCGAGCGTGGGTTAACCTACAGTTTGAAGATTCACAACGGGAGTGGATGGATTCTTGTTGCTGATAGCATCTTGATAGAGTCTACGCCAGCAAAAAATGTTCAACAAACGCACATGAAGGCATCAGCGGATGCTCTCTACCTATACGGCAATATCCGCCGACTTCGCACTTCCAGTAGTGAAATCGTGCGGGCAGCCGGAGTGTTCCGCTATCATCGAGGCGCTTGGCAAGCATTGTGTCATGACATACATGATTCTGCCACCATGGTTGTACGTGATCTTATTGACAGTCTTGGTTCGGTATGGATTTGCGGTAGCTTTCAAAGTGTCGACAAGCACTTGGCACAAAATGTAGCTCGATATGATACTGCTCTGAAGCAGTGGTATGGCTTGGGCAGCGGAGTTTCGGCTTCCAGTTTTCTTTCACAGTCAGTGAATTGCCTCTGTGTAGTCGATAACGACATTGTTGCAGGGGGTTGCTTCACGACAGCAGGGCAGAGCTTAACTAACAGTGTTGCACGCTACGCTCCTTCGAAGGGTACATGGTCCGCGTTTGCAAAAGAAGCTATGGGGCTTAGTGATATAGCGTCTGTGAAAATGTTAGACAATCGTTTACACCTTTTCGGGAATTTTCGCTACTCCGGCGTTGTTGAGTGCAACGGCATGGCGGAGTGGAGTGGATCCAGCTGGGGAGCGACGGGAGTTGGCTTTGTAGGCGGACCTGCTAGGACGACGAAGGGCGCTTATTACGTCATGACCGGCCACTTTAAACCCGGTCTATATTTTGCGGAGCGTCTAGGCGATACGTTGTTTTACAGTGGTTTGTTTGACGCAGTCAATGGCATGAAGTGCTCGAATTTAGTAGGCTGGGATGGACAGCGTGCGGTGGCTGTCGATAGCGGATTAAGCATGGGTAATTTTGATGATCCATATAACTTCTACATTCCGGCTGCAGTTACATCCATGCTACGCTTTGGAAATGCGCTTTATTTCTGTGGTGATTTTTCACGAGCTGCGAACAAGAGTGCTGACGGCGTCGCCTGTTGGGACGGTCGATCCTGGCAGTCGTTGGTAAATCATATCACGTTTGATTCAAGAAAACTCAACGAATCCTATTCTTGGTTACGCCTAGCCGTCGACTCCTCGCATAAATTGTTGCTTGGTGGTCGATTTTACAAAGTTGACGGCGTTGTAGCGCATGGGCTTGCACAGTGGGATGGCTTGAAGTGGCAAGACTTTACGAAAAACTCTGACTATAGTGTATCCAATTTCAGCGGTCTTGGTGTTCTAGCGGATGGCAGAGTGATGATAAGTGCTCATATTCGAACACATGAGAAAACAATTGCGCATGGCCCGGCAGTGTGGAACGGAGTATCGTGGAAGGCACTGGGTCCAATTGATACTAACGCGAGTGTCCCGGTGATTTACTGCATGCTTCAGCGTGACAGTCTTCTTTATGTTGGTGGGACTTTTGATTCCATCTCAACTATTGTCGCACACAATGTTGCTTCTTATCATTTGAATTCGGATCAATGGACCGCTCTGGGAAGCGGTCTTCAAAGCGATATTGTGTCGTCTACTCAGTGGTTGAACCGTCGTGTGGTTAATTCCATCGTAGCGAAAGGCGATACAATTGTGTTTGCCGGAGATTTTTGTCGAGCGGGTGGCCGAGCTTCATATTTTATAGCGGAGTGGATGCCTCAAAACACAGTATCTGTGCCAGCCGAGGATGACATATATTCGGAGTCCGGTCTTGAGTTGTTTCCCAATCCTGCAGCTGCTACAGTCGAATTGCGATTTGACCTAGAGTCGGAACAGTCGTGCTCCCTTGATGTCGTTGACGCTATGGGTAGACCTGTAAAGCAAGAATTGTTGGGCCTGCTTTCGGCAGGTACTCATCAGATTTCAGTAGATCTTTCAAGTATGTTGCCCTCCGTGTATAGTCTTTGTCTCCGAACTCGAACGGAGAGACGCATTGCTACGCTGTGTGTACTTCGTTGACGAATTCCAAAGAAAAAACTTCCACGTGAAGTCCTTGGCGCTGTTGATTCATCACATTCCGAACTCAAAATAGTCCTGCCTTCCATACTTGTCAAGATCAAGAGCGTGGAATTATAGCACCCATACTTTGTTGACATAGCGTGCATTGGTTCTGGTGCAATCAGCTCTTAACTGACGCGGCATACTTTCTAGCATGCTAGTCTTGTAGCGAATAGATTTGTTCGACATACGCACGGCGCATAATCTGCATTTCGTTTTTCAAAACAGAGTGAAATGAATTCTCAAGTACAACTTGTTTAGTTAGTTGGGCAGATCACGAGCGTAGTGCCTGTACTCCACGATGATTTATATAATATTGTTAATGACGAATGTAGTGGAACACAGAGCATGTCATGATATTGAGCGCATGTGTACTGCCTGTTTTGTGCCTAGGCAGTTGAGCTTTGCATTCATGAATAGTCGTTAGATCGTAATTCTTGAGCGGAGTTCGCGAAAGTTAAAGCTTAGGATTGTAGATACATTTGCGGTGTGCTTGGAATTGGGACTTTGATATCATGACGTCAGAGCGTGTGTAAGACTCTCTAGATCGAAAAACTAAACTGTAGGTCAGTTATGTCACCGTGCCCTCTACGCATCTTGTTTGTTGGGCTACTTTGAAAAATCATTTTCCGCCAAGCGTCAAAGAATCTACTGGCAGCGAGTGCTCTACATCTTACTCAAATTGTCATCTACCCCCGCCCACCTTCAAGCCCCACAATCACACAACAAAGCCATCCGTTGTGAACTGCTGCTGACAACGCCTGACCGGGTATCGGAGTATCCGGGCGCTGCACAAATGTTTTTAACTGTCAAATGGACGGAAACAGGTATGCTATTGCCTGTTAATAACTTGCGCGTATATTGTCGTGCTAGAATACGCGTGTGACGCGTCATGTACAGTGAACAGCGGATCGCCCGGCAGGACTTCACAGCTATGGCAGGGGAATGGGGAGAGTGGTAGGAGGATTTGAAGTCCATACCTAATTGCAGAACGAAGCAATGTCCTTTCATCACATTTCAGGGGTAGACTATGTCGCTATGTTCCAAACTTATTTTCATTCTGTCCTTTTTTAGCCTTAGTGGCAATCTTAGCGCCGATTGGCGTATGATTGAAGACATTCCGGTTGGTGCATACACCAAAAGCTTGACGTCAACCGGATCGATGCTTTTTGCCTCAACCGATGGTGCAGGTTTGTTTTCGTCTTCAAATGACGGAGCCAAGTGGACAGCGCTGAATACCGGATCCGCTAATCTCATGAGCGCAGCGTTGTTTGCGCATAACGGCGTAGTGTTCGCAATGTCATCAGAGTGTTTCCGTAGCACTGATAACGGTGTGAGCTGGATTGCTGTGAGTATACGAGGTAATAAGCGCGTCTCTTCTTTCCAACATACGCTCACAGCCTTATTCGCCTACGTCTATGATACCGGTGGATTCTATAAGTCCATGGATAACGGTAAGACCTGGGATAGTTTGGCTGTTGGACTTCGAAATGGAACGCTCATAGCCGGAGCTACGAAGCTTTATTACTTCGGCAAAGACGAAAACTTCGCGAATAAGTGTGCAATGTCTACAGATGATGGAGGCACCTGGACTATGATAGATGCAGCCACCCTCCCTTCAAACGCAATGAGCCCTGCAATAGTCGGAAATAGTATCCTTGCAGGTACTTCGGAAGGCGTTGTACGCAGCTCTGATAATGGTACAACCTGGAACAACTCTAGTGAGGGTATGACTTCGGGCTTGGTTAACGGACTGTTGGTTTCGGGAGAGAATGTCTTTGCTACTGCATATCAAAAGTCGATCTTCAAATCTGAGAATGGCGGAATGTCGTGGACAAACATAGAAACGGGGCTGGGAGGAGGTAGGGCTTTCTTGCAGCTTGTTGAACACAACGCAAAGTTGTTTGTTTTGCTGCAAAGCGGTGAAATATTCCGCCGCCCGTTGAGCGAAGTCGTCTCCGATGTTCACAGCGTGTCTGATGTAGCTTTGTGCTTCGATAATGCGCACTGCGCACCAAGTCCTTCCTCGAATTCAACAACCTTTCACTGCACCCTGCAACAAAACGGATTGCTCTCATTGCGTCTGATCGACCTGGACGGATGTACTGTATCAACGCCACTTCTCCGTTATTGTTCACAAGGACCCGTTAGTGAACAATTGGATCTCTCTTCGCTAGCATCGGGTTTATTTTATTTACGGATTGAGTTGAACAGTGCACAAAACTTGCACGCTTTAGTTCTCCCAATTCAAGTGGTCCGGTAACGATCCCGGTGCCGGAAATCGTAGGTCACGTACTCAATAAGACCTGTAATCGCGAGACGATGATCTGTTTTGAAGGATGATACTTCGTCTCTTACGGAGACGTCGTCTTGTGCCGACTCCGCCAGATATCTGTGCCTTTGACAAAACTGCAATTGTACATTTATATTTTCAGACTGGTCTCGCGCTCTCGTTCGGACTTTGGATGGTCATCCTAACGGTTCTGCCCGAAAGCGCCCATGTGCATAGCACTAGTAAAGATAGAGGAAGCAGAGGTTGTACCTCTCGGCTCATCCTTTCATCGTACAGTGAAACGTGGTAGCGAGAAAGCTATCTCATTGTAAAGTAGTGGCAAGTGCTGTAGAATGTAGGAGCGTGACAGGTGGCATAGAGAGAAGATTAGCGAAAGCATGTATAACTTTTATACGATAGAGGCAAATATGACGATGCAACAAAACGGTCGGGTCTTTGTTTTGGTGAATGCAATTGTCGCGATCTTTTTACTCTGCGGCAATGACAGTCAAGCCACTAATCTTCGCTGGGGACGAATCGTGCGACCTGTGGGTAATATTTATTTCGGAACGGTCAATCAGCCTCTGATGGCCTACTGTCGAAATGACTCCAGTTACGATGCGTACGGAGTAAACGTGTACGTGCGTGTGATGGATATTAAAACAGCAGCAACGGTTTTTACAGACACCTTGTTTGTGTCAGGTATCAGGACGCGAGACTCTGTGCTGGTTGGAACGAATAAGTGGACACCGAGTTATCCCGGAAGGTTCACGCTGATGCTGACCGTGGATTATGTAAGCGATGTGAATCCGACGGACAACATCAAGTACTACAACTTTGCCGTATTGCCACCACTCATCGGACTCTTTTCTTTTGCCCAATACAGTCTTTCTGCTCCCTTCAACCAACAATTTTCTACCTTTGGTCTTTTCTATGCGAAGCTTCCGCCGCTGAATTCCTTGAAGTACGTGAATGTTCTTGTGCGGAAAATCAAAGATCCCAATACCCTCGTGTGGCTGGTACAAAACTTTCCATTTTTCTTGGCGAAAGATTCGGTAGCCATGGCTTGTTTGGTTGATTTGCGAAAGATTGGAATCACTCCGGGACTCAAACTCGATTCTCTCGAAGCACAAGTGTCGGTTTCAGACTCGGGATGGGTGGAACAGCTCATTGCTGAAAATGAAGCTTCGCACCCCGTTGGACACGTTGCGAATACGGTACCGCTCGTTGCAGAGATTGACACGCCGGCGAGCGTGTTAAAAGACTTCGCTCCGACCGGAGGTCCGGTGTGGAAGATTCCGCTGACGAGTTCATTCCTCGTAGATCGATTGAAAGACATGCCGAATATCGATTTGAACGACTCTCTATATCCTCGAGATCCAAACATTTCGTGGGGCGGAGATCGCAGCGCCTGCGGCCCGGCTGCAGCTGCCAATAGCATGCAGTGGTTACTGAAAAAACATCAGTTGCCGGACAGTACCGGTTTACGGTATAAACTCGGGGAATTGAGCTACTTGATGCACCGGGACAGCGGCGGTGCATCTCCCATGCAAATGATTAAAGGTAAACTTGATTTCATAGACAAATACAAGCTGCCTATCCATGTCAAGTTTCAAAGCATGAGCGTCAATCCTGATGTTCCAAGCGTTCGTTCAGGAACCACGAAGTATGCCAAATACAATCATAGTGCGACGAACATGATTGACAAATCCAAGCCCGGCAACTTTCCTACGATCGATTTCATCATGTCTGAAATGCAACATGGTGAAGACGTTGCCCTCATGGTGGGATGGTACGACTTGTCGCGAGACTCAAACCAACGATTGGGCGGACATTGGTTCACACTTGCAGGCAGTGGTTACAACGGCAACTATCCCTTCGTGATAGAAAATGACGATGAGATTCAAGGATCTGCAGGAGGTACATCTCAGAAAATGGTCTATCTGCAAGACCCGCCGGATAACATTATCTCAGGTCCGGTAATCCCTGAGCTGACCCGTACTGTAAACGGAAAAGAGGTTATCTGCATTGTGGAGAGTGTTGTGTCCGAAAGTTACGATTCAACAATAACCTACAGCACGAATGCGGTTCAGCCTGAAACTGCGTCGATGATGCACTGCACGATCTTCAAGACACCGGATAATGCCGTACACGCACGTGTTTTCACAGATCATTCAACATCGATGAGCTTTGTCATTAGCGATGAAATTGGTAATGTGCTCTATCGATCGGAAACTTTGGAGCTTTTGAGCGGTACCAATGATCTCTTGATTCCGGAAATCGGCGTCGCGCATGGAGTATATTTCCTGCACCTGACAACCGACGATGCCGTTTGCACCTCTAAAATCCTACGCTAAGATCAACGTTGTCGCTTATTTGTCTTCTTACTGTCCTGATGATAGTTTTCATGATGCGATTGCTTGTGTGTTAAAACCGCTACGTTGTACCGAAACGACATCGGAAAACGTATCATTCATTACAAGCGCATCGCTCGGTATTCTGTTCGCTAGAACCTTAGCGAATCGCAATCGGATGCGTGCAGAGGAGATTCACAATGGTGTGCAGGTTGGCGCTGAGATTAGTGCTCATAGTAGTTTTGATTTATGCTTCGGCTGAACTTAGAGCTCAACGATGGGGTTTGCAATATGGGATCGAGACATCTTGGCTGACAGATGCACCGTATCAAAAGCTTGGAAACGGTGATTCTTCAAGCTTTTATTATTCGAATTGGGCGCGCTCCGCCAGCGCGGTCGGCATGCAGCTTTTTGCTGAAGAGGATATTTCTGAGATTTTGTCTTTGCACGTTGAGGTCGGTGTTCAAGGACGCAATGAATATGTGTCGATAGAATCGTTAGATACAACGATGTCTATTGATCTGCGCAACAACGGCACTCCTGAGTGGCATTGGACGCATACCTATGCTTCGCGCAGTCATAGTCGCTTTAGCGATCTTGTTGCAGTGAAAGTGCATGCTCTTGGAAAGTGGAGTCTCATGTTTGGTGTTCAACATCTAATGTTGTTTAATCAATCAATCAACCTACGCACCGAGGTCTTGACTGATGGACAAATCATTCCTGCTGCTTTGAGCACGGAAAAAAGAGTCGGCGAACTTCGTCATTCCGCCAGCCTGGTGTTGGGATGTGAATATGGATCCGGAGGACAGAAGGTCTCGAGATTGCGTCCTTTTCTTCGATACGAGTACGGCATCATCCCTGTCGCTGAAGACCATAAAGGACATCTTGACCTCTTACGTATCGGATTTTCGTACCTGCTGTTTTGAGTGTTCGCCAAAGGCAGCATTGATCCCGTAGGTCGAAGCTGAGAAACACCAAGCGAGTGGTCGCCGCTTGGTAGTTTCGCCGAGCATTTTGCACGCTCTACACTCTGGTATTGTGTATAAAAGTACTCTTTCTAAGTGCCTGCAGGAACCTTCATACACGAATGTGTCATAAGAAAACTCACTTCTATGAAAACTCTCGGCTACCTTTCGATCGTCGCAATTTTTCTTTTCAGTGTTCAAGGATGTAAAGACTCAACAGTGAGTCCGACAGACATCACCGCTTTGTTGCCACGTGACTTCCTTTGGTCACAAACCCCGAATATGACAGCACGGTATAGTTACACGATCATGTCGACCGATACCAACGGCAACGTGCGAGAGAACGCTACGAAGATTGTGCAAATGGATATTCTCAGTGAGCGACAGACAACCGCGTCGGGCTTGACCTATGTTTACTATCGAGACATCGGTGGAGTGAAACGTACGATGGTTGCCGACGCTCAGAATATGTGGTCGGCTGACAGCACGCTGACGGAGCCTCTGCAAGTGTATCTTCATGCCCCCATCACTCTCAACGCGAGTTTTGCATCGCTCTATTACGATAATACTCCGGATGCCAAGACCATAGCCGTCAATCAGTCGCGACTCATCAACGGCGCCAATTACAACACTATTGTATCGCTGCGTTCTCGAGTATTAAGTGATTCGGTGTCAACTGTGCAAGAGCTTGACACTGTATGGGTGGCACCAAACTTCGGTGTTGTGCGTGAGGCATACAGTAAAGTCACAACCATGGTAGGCTCGAAATCCTATAAGAACTACTATTGCATCGAACAACAGGGTATAGTGCCACGCTAAATAGATGTGCGCTGTGGTGGCTCATTGCTCCTCGAGACGTGCAGAATAGTATAACCGATCACGCTACCTGCTGTGAGTAGTTGAGGCTTGAACGGTCCGCAATGAACATTCAACTGCTTCTTCCGGCTGACTTAGAGAGTTGTTTTAAAAAAGGATGAGCCACATAGCTTTTGCGCTATGTGGCTCATCCTGTATCTATCCTAATGTGTGTTCAGATGTCACTTAATCCCTAGTGGTGCAAGCTCTTCATAGGGAGCTTGAGAGCTTGTTCGGTCCGCGACTGCTGACGGCAATAGGAGGTAATGTCATGCACTTCGAAACAATTAACCACCGCAACGACCTCGTTCAGTATCGCCTGCGATAATGGTATTGAACTCAGTGAGGCTAATGTACACGGGAGTGTAGCTTAAACCAAGTGACTGAAGATTACGAACGAATGCGCGCATGTGATTGCGGCTACCTCGCGATAGATTGTCGTAGACAAGACGTATATCTGCGTTGTCAACTTCAACCGTTGTCTTCAAATCCGAAAGGTCTAGGTCTTCAATGGTTGCACCAACACTCAAAGCGTCGGCAAGGCTGGACGTGCCTTTGTCTCGCAGTGTTATGTACAAGGCCTGCAAACTGGTATCGGTGAAGACCCCCAACGTTGAGGAAGCGGGATCCGCAATATTGTAACGCTTTAAGAGCAGCGCTACCGCATCCATGTGCGTTTGCTCAGACTGCGCAATGTTACTAAAAACTTGATTGCCCCACTTCTGGTACAAAACCGTGTAGACATCGTGGGCTAGTTTTTCTTCCTCGCGCATGCGAAGAAGTGAGAGCTTCTCGACACTGTTCGGTGTCTCCGGAGCTATAGTTGAGAGTTGCTGTTGCAAACCGGTGTTGTCGCAATAGCCATACTGATCTTCATAACTCAGGGCGTTTGAATTGGCTGAACATCCCTGCAGAAGCAATACGGTGAGACTCGCAAGAAGTGCGGAAAGTACGGAGAGGCGTTTCATTGGTGATACCTCGTACGATAGTGGAACTGTCCGGTACAAAACTCGCTTTAGGCTTTGCATGCGAGTGTAACAATTGTTCCGCCCAAGGTTAAGGATCTGTTATTCTTTGTGTGATGCATCGTAAGGAGCAACGAAAGGAGAGATACTTGCCGGTGAAGCGGCTGTAGGGCAAAAGGAAAAGAGGAAAAAGAGGAAAGAGCGTTGATAGACTGCAATGAGAATTCTCGGAAGTCGACGACCGAAGAAAGCTTCGAAAAGCGAGCACGGGAGGGAGCTTTGTATCGCTTGGGAAAACAACGAGTTGAGCTGACAGGGCCCAACTGTTGTTCAAAGACGCTTGACAGGTAGCGCGCGTAGTTACTTACATCCCGAAGCTGCACATGACACGGCATCACCCGTGTATCCATTGGAAATCGCTTCGGCGCAACTAGTGAATGTCACCTTTTCACGAATGGCTGCAATCTGCGAGCACCCGGGCAAATGGTAGGTGTGTGTTTCGGCATCGGCCGTTACACTCACATTCGTGTTGGCAGTAGGCGTTGTGCTGCACGACGTGCAACAGAAAACGCACAATGCACCAAGGAAAACAGAGAGCGGGAGAGCGAATGAATATCGCTTAAGCATGAAATCCTCCAGTTGTGAAAAATGAGACCGAGGCTAAGCTAAAAAATGCATCTCACCTAAACAAGCATGAGTTGAAACCGCACCTAGCCGGTTAGAATAGTCCTTTGAATGCCAGTAACTTCTAAGCCAACGAACTTGCGTCCCGCGCTGCTGCCGAAGGCAGCGCGCATGCTAATACGATCATTGAACGTCCTTAGCGCAGTGCTTGAAACTCATGCACGTCGATTCCTAACAGCAGTGGAAAGCCCAGAGCTTTAGCTCCTTTTTTTTGCGGATACACGCGGCGAGTACATGGAACCTGCATTCCACCGAACATCTTGTGGTGAACCATTACATGGGCTGCGGTTGCCAGCGGAGAAATGACATCAACCGTGTAGTTGTGCTGTCGAACTAACCATGTAGATGGGTCGGCAAAGAAGAGTTGTGAGCGACTATGTGTGGGAATCGCTTCGCTGAAGTGCGCGGCGAGGGTTATGTCGTCGACTTGTGTCCACGCGATGTCATGTCGCATCAACAGCGCCGGAAAACTGAAGTAATTCCAGAAGGCATAGCCTGCAAAGTATCCCATATCCAGATCATCCCACTTCCAAAGGCGACGACCGTATGGAAAGCCCAGGTGTGCGTCTTCGCGTCGCTCTATCTCGTTGCCGTCGGGTCCATAGAGTGAGACAGTGTGGCCATCCAGAAGAGTTGAACACCCTGCGTCGCTGCCGATAGGACGTATTCGTGTCCGCATTGAATGAATATCGACACTGATATGCGCGTGGTGAAAGAAGGGCCGTTGTTTGAGGCGCAAAGCAAGACCACATGTTGAGACGATGGCCTCAATGCAGTGAAGAGAGGTCCAGAGTTCTGCACCTCCATAGCTGTTGAGCAGTCGTTGTTGGAGTTCCGTCATAGGTTTTGTCCTGGAGCTTAGGGCGTATCCGACGCAAAATCACAAACAAATCGCGGTTTTTTCGCGCTTACAAAGAAATTATCACGAATTTTATTGAGCTGTGTAACCAACTCACCCGAGTCCATCTCCTACTGTTTGAGCGGCCAAGACATCGTGTTTTACAGCACCTGCACGGCACAGTGATTCTCAGCACAAAGTTCAGCTCCGAATGAACACGCAGACCAAACAAGATCGATTCATGATGCTCTACCGGCCTTTGCAGGCGCGGCTAGAACGATACGCGCTGACCTTGACTCGTGACCGTGATGAAGCAAAGGATGTTGTTGGAGAGACCCTTTTAAAAGCGTTCGAACATTTTGATCAGTTGCGTGAAGAACAGGCTTTTTTGAGTTTTCTGTTCACGATTGCGACCAGAGTCTTACAACAACGAAAGTTTCGACGAGCCGACCGTATGTCGGACGAGCAAGTAGAAGAACTCTTCGACAACTACACGCAACCGGATATGGCTGCAGACATCGCTGAGCTCTATGTGGCTCTCGACAAGCTAGCGCCGGACCAACGACAAGCCATCGTACTTGCGGAGATTGAAGGTTTTTCTCATAAAGAGATAGCAGAGATTCAGGGTAGTTCGCTTACCGCAGTAAAAGTCCGAGTGTTCAGAGCAAAACGAAGGTTGGCGAAACTCATGGGAAGTACGATCTACGATGAGGTAGAAGCTGAGGTCGACGTAGGCATTGTAAGCGATACGTGAATGCCAAGAACGAGATGAACGAGAGCTAAAGACGATGAAAACGCTAACGCCAACGCTCACCATCACCACGAAAGATTATCCAACAGACCTTGTCTGTCTATTACAATGAAGAAATCAAAAGACTACTCACGGTACATGAAGAACGCGGCAGCGTTTGAGAGCTCGACGCCACTTTTCTCGGAGGACGAGTTGCGTACACTGCTAACGAATGCTGCCCCTTCTTCTCCTCCGGTAACGCTGAGACAACCAACACATTTCCGGAGGAATATCATGATAGGATCAGGAGTACTCGCCGGAGCATGCGCAGCGTTTGTGCTGTATTCAACTATGCTCCACCCACCTGCTGAGAAGCTACAACTGAATAGAGAACAGTCTATCGTCTCAACACAAACACCATTAACCGAGGAGTCAGGCGAACTGAATACACAAGGAATAGTATCGCCGAGCTCAGACAAACAAACAAACCCAAGCTTGGCTTTTATCCCTCCGCCGGCGATGCCTACAGGAACTGCTGACGAATCCCAAAGAGATGTACGTAGTTCGGTGAGTGTGGTTGTTCCGCCGAATTCAGCCACGGTGCCGTCAAAAATCAAGGGACTCAAAGCGTTGGAGTTAAGTATCCAAGAACTATCAGAGCTCGGTATTCGAGTTTCAGGAGAAGGATATCAGGTCAACACGGAACTTGGCTACGATGCCAATGATCCGGTTTCCCTTCAAGCCTTTGCTTCGAACAATGGTCGTCGTCAAATACAAACGAGTTTTAAGCAGCAACAGCTTGAAGCAGTGCTCAAGAGCTTTGGCTATGAGAGCCGTGGCCGTATGAAGTTTAGCGTTCAGTTAGATTCATTCTCACTGCGCTCAACACTGCAACAGGCTTCCGCGGAATCCCCAAAGATTGCACCTCTCCTTATTACGCATGAGGTTGCCGACTTCAGTGGAGTGGAACAGAACTCAGTGTTGCTATTCGGCAATAGTGATTATTCAGCGGCACAAAATGGTACGGCGATGGATGAGTCAGCACAACTTTATGATCTGTATAGCGCCAAGCCTCAAGCACGTGTGATGGAACTTCGTCATTTTCCGCTCTTGAGCAAGCTCATTGCGGTACGTCTGCCGCTGCTGAATCGGAAGGGCGTGGGTGCCGATGTGGTCTTGTGGTATTATCCCACTGAAAGCTTCATCAACGCTTTACCTTCCAAGTATGGCGAGGCTATTCGTGAAGAGATCGAACGACTGGCAGCTGCTGAACAGCAAGGTATCACACCGAGTAAACCCGGTCTTGATGTCCGCCCACAAGGCGAATATCGTTACACCGATGTAGTGCGCTCGATGAGCGGATCCGTCGAGATTTTATCCATTGGTCCGAATCCCGCTTCTGAACAAGCCACGCTTCGCTATCGTGTAACGGATGAGCGTTCCTTGAGTATCGCCCTCTATGATATGGGAGGCAATCGCGTTGCTGTTCTTGGATCCATGGACGAACGTCCAAAAGGCGACTACAGTGAGACATTGGATTGTCGCTCCCTACCCTCCGGCGCGTATTTACTGAGCGTCGTCACCAATCGTGGTGAACAAGCTATACAACGATTTATCATTCAGAAATAGGAAAGGACTCATCATGAACACCAATGCACGCCTGAGCTGCAGCGCTTTTCCTATGTCTGCAGTAAACTCTACAATCAAACAGATTTCAAAGCCACAAGCACTACGTCCACTTCCGCGTTTCGCTTCTGAATCAATCACAGCTATGAGAACTCACATTCACAAAGTATTCACGTCTCGATTCATCATGCCGTTCTGTGTTGGACTAGTCGTTTTCTGTACGGCTGCACCCGCGCAATACGGTGCCTGGGGCAAGGAATACAATGATGGATCGAATCTACCCGGACGTTGTGGATCACCTCGCTTCATCGTCAAGTCGGGTGGTGATAGCACAAAGCCGGATGCTTTCGCCCTGGCAAGTACGGACGTAAGCGTGAACATTATAGGAGTCTTGGCAGATGTGCGAATCCGTCAAGTGTATGTGAATCACAGCAAGAATCCACTTGAGGCTACCTATATCTTTCCTGCTTCAACTCGAGCAGCGGTCTATGCGATGAACATGCAGGTCAAAGACCGCATCATAAACGCAGTGATCAAACAAAAAGAGGAGGCGCGTCAGATCTATCAACAAGCAGTGGCAAGTGGACGTACCGCATCACTTCTCGAGCAACTGAAACCAAATGTCTTTCAAATGAGCGTGGGAAATGTCGGAGCGCGCGATTCCGTGGTTGTAAACCTGCATTACAGTGAAGCTATCAGTTACGCAGAAGGTGAGTATGAGTTTGTGTATCCGGCGGTAGTCGGGCCACGATATGCTTCGTCCACTAGTCCTTCTGAGTTTCAATCGGTCTTATCAAGTTTGGATCTTCCTAAAGAGATTCCTGGACGCTTTTCTATTAGCGTGAATTTAGCGACTGCAGTGCCTGTTAAGAGCGTGCTGAGTCCCTCGCATACTCTTGAACTCAATACAATAAATGCCACGAGCAAGCGAACTGCGGTCATGGGGGAGGCTAACTCCATCACCATGGTTAACCTTGCAAAAAATCAATCTGCAGGCAATCGAGATGTGGTGCTACGTTATCGTTTGAGTGGACCGGCTATAGAGAGCGGTTTGTTGCTTTCAAAAGGAAAGGACGAAAACTTCTTTATGCTCATGGTACAACCACCTCGTCAAGTAGAGATTCCAAACATTCTTCCTCGCGAATACGTGTTCATTGTTGACGTGAGCGGATCCATGCACGGAGAACCCTTGAACATAGCAAAGAAGTTGATGAGCGACTTGCTCGACAAGCTGCGTCCTACCGACAAATTCAACATCCTGGCGTTTTCCGGTTCGTCAAAGTTCCTTGCTGAAAATTCATTGGACCTCAGTCCCGAGAACAAAGGGTTGGCTCGCGCCTTCTTCGATAACGGTTACGGTGGTGGAGGCACAGAACTGCTTCCGGCACTTCGCAGAGCTTTCGCAATGAAGAGCATAGAAGGCTACTCACGCAATTTCGTCATCATCACCGATGGTTTCGTGCAATGCGAACCACAGGCCTTTGAGCTCGTTCGCTCTAATCTCAACAAAGCCAACATCTATGCGATGGGTATTGGTACAAGCGTCAATCGATTTCTCATGGAAGGTCTTGCACGCGCCGGTAATGCAGAGCCACTCATTGTCACCAATTTGACAGAAGCCCCCAAAATGGCTGAGAAATTTCGCGAGTACATTGAAGCACCCGTTCTCACGAACATCAGTATCGACTACGGTAAGCTTGATGTCTATGATGTGGACCCAATTAGTATTGCTGATGTGTCAGCAAAACGTCCAATAGTTGTGTTCGGAAAATGGAAGGGCGATGCGTCCGGTCTTGTAAAGCTTCATGGCATATCGGCACAAGGTGCCTATGATGTAAATATGGATCTGAGCGCCGAGCCTATACGTCCGGAAAACAACGCCCTGTGTTACTTATGGGCCCGCAATCGCATTCGCATGATTCAAGATGGAGCAGTGAATGGTTGGGGATACCCTCAAGCACTTGCGCTTGACAAACAAAAGAGCATTACTGACTTGGGACTGAAGTACAACCTACTCACAGACTACACCTCCTTTGTGGCTGTTGATTCCGTAGTGAGTGTTGATCCTCAATCGAATTCCTTCAAAGCGAAACCAATCATTGATAGTACGCTACATACTCAGCGCACTCAACAGGAGTTTTCTTCTGTTGATAATGCGCAGACGGCACTTTCCGTCCAGAGTGGGCCGCCAAGCGCAACGCAAGGCGGTAACAGAGCGGTAAGCACTCAATTCGATCCAAGTACGAATCGAAACTACTCGGTGAGTCCGACCACGACCGGATCCATTAATCGACGCGAGCTTCGACGAGTTGCTCCATCAAAAGCTTCTCAGCCGACCCCTGAAGCTGCCGAGTCGAAATCGCAACAATCAAATGCTACTCTATCAGGCAGTGGCGGAGGTGTCTCAGTCCGTGGTGGTCGTGCAGCTCAAACAAAAGTACTTGTTGATGCACAAGATGTATCCGATCCCATTGAAGGCGGTTTTGGGTCTGCCGCTACGTCGAGCGGCGATCTAAAGTATGCCCCCGTGGCACCGCACAATACCAAAGCGGCAAAACCGACGAGTACAGCACCTGTTTCGCAGGCTGACTCGGTGGGATCAACCCGAATAGTGACTACGCAACAAAGTTCAACGCATTCGTTGCCATCTCAACAATTGCAGCAGAGTGCTCAAACTACTGAAGACCTCAATCGACAATCCACTACTGCAACTGAGCAATCACAGTCGTCGCCGTTGTCGGGAATCCCTGCTTCGAGCAGTGGCGGCACGTACGTCTCGAGTGCAGAACTCGAATCGGGTACGGATGCTTCAGAATCGCCTATTATGGCAGCATCTGTAAAGAGGATATGGTATGCCGGACCTGTCTTTAGCTATGGACAAACCAATTGGACGAGCGATGTCTCTGCCGTCACCCCTCCGTCGTTCAGAGGAAATAGTTTTGTTGCCCCGGATCTGAAGGGTTCGCACGTCTCTTTAGGTTGGACTATTGAATACCCATCATCCATGAGGCTGCGTTCTAGTCGTTCATCCTTCAGCGCTACGCTGCTATACGAGCACACGAGCTTAAGCGCTGAACGATTGCAGCAGGCAAACGTGTGGAAGGAGAGTAGTTTTGACTCCGTTCAAGGTACTGCTCGCATCAGTTATCTATCGGAACTGTCAGTTTTGAGACTCGGCATCGACTATCGCTACACAATTCCGAGTACTCGGTTGGGATTCGTTATCGGATTGACACCGGGATTCGTATTGAATTCGCGCACGACCAATCGCGCAACTCTCGACTCTGGTATGATCTGGTTGAAACCAGTCGAGAATTACGGATTGTCTGTAGACCAAAGTGGACGCACATTGTATCTCAAAGATCAGGCAGCTGTCTCCAACTCGTTCCTCCTCGGTGTACACGTGGCGTTGCAGTATGAGTTTGATCTGCGACCAATTACAGTGATTCCCTTTGTGTACGCAAATCCGGAGTTGTTAAAAGCAGATGGAACTTCAATGAACCTGCCGGTCGGTTTGGGATTGAGGGTGGTGTTCCCAATTCGTCTCTAAGGGTTTGATGAATTCCACGATATCAAGAGTTCTTTTCTTTATGCAGGCTGCGACGCAGCCTGCTTTTTTTTTGAGACCACATGACCGGAATTTCAGCGCGCCTTTATTCGTACTTGTCGATGTGCCCTTTGTAGTGGATATTGCACGAAGGGGCCGCGCAGCGGAACCATGGTAATTCAATTTCAAAGAAACCGTGAACGATACGTGCTGAACCTACGATAACTATTGAAAGGGATTCCTATGAACGCGATTGGCATCGCCGCAGTGTTTTGTTCACTTTTCATTGCACACACTACTATGCAGGCTCAATCCTGTTGCTCGGCCAAAGGGGCCACCGCCAGTTTTGCCGCATTCACTTCTGATAAGGAGTTTCGTGCGGCTCATGCAGAACCATTACCATTTCATATGGAATCGGAGCAAGGAACACTAGTCACGTTTTCTTGCGATGATGGTAAAGAAGGAAAAGCGTACCTGCTAAAGGCAGCCACTAAAACAGACAATACCATTTTTGTCATTCATGAGTGGTGGGGACTTAACGACTACGTGAAGCAAGAAGCAGAAAAGATACAGAAGGCTGTTGGCAATGTAAACGTGATGGCGTTGGATCTCTATGATGGCAAGGTTGCCACGACGCGCGACTCCGCTGCGAAGTATATGTCGTCTGCAAGCGAGAATCGTATCCGATCGATTATCAATGGTGCTATTCTTGCTGCCGGACCCGATGCAAAAATCTGCACTATAGGATGGTGCTTTGGAGGTGGATGGTCTATGCAGTCAAGTCTTATGCTAGGAAAGCATGCACGAGGCTGCGTCATTTATTATGGCATGCCGGAGTCCGACGAAAACAAGTTAGCCGGGCTCGACGTTCCGGTACTCTTCATCTTTGCCAAAAAAGATGGATGGATAAATCAAGGTATGGTTAGTGCCTTTGAAGAGCGCATGAAGCGTTTGCATAAAACGCTGACCGTCAAAGCCTATGATGCTGATCATGCGTTTGCAAATCCTAGTAACCCCATCTACAACAAGGATGCCGCCGAAGACGCGCATAAACATGCCGTTGAGTTTATGCGCCAACAGTTTGCCAAGTGAGAAGAGCGCTGACACCATGCGATGATGTCTCGTCGCGAGGATTGTTAAAAGCTGTAGTTCAAGCCGAAGCTCGGGGATTTCAGACCTAAAGTGGACTGAAGTCCCTTTATTTTTTGATCCAACTTGTCGATCGTCTTTTCATACGTGTTGTAGGTTTGAGTTGCGCTCAGGGTTCCGCTCAGCACGGTCATAGCGGGTTCAAATTCCACGGAGCAGTAGAAGTTCTGCGTAAAGTGATAGTGTACTCCGAAAGGAAAGCTCAAACCATAACTCAGCACTCTTTCGTTAACCGAGTAACTGCGACTTATCGGACTAGGGTCAGAAAGTAGGGTGTCGCTTGAGCTGTTGTTCGTCGAATAGTCTTGATACATGAACGCCAGGAGGGGAGCAACAGCGATACTGAACTCCACATTCTTAGCCGCCGTCCACCTCCACTCATAGCCCACGTGCACGCTGAAGGACGCAGTTGTGGTTGTGCGCTCAGAGCTTCCAATGCTTGCATACTGTATACTGTCATTGAGGTTGCGCGAGGTAGTCGTCTCCGGACCGGAGAGCTGCAGCGACGAAATGCCACTACTCATCGACCAAATGCGCCACATTGCCGTAGGTGATCCCCAGCGATATATCAGTCCCGCGTTTGCCAGGGTAAGCGAGTTTGCAATTGCCCCAATGCTCTTGAAGGTTGTTTCATGCACGTCTGTTGTCCCGGACGAAACGCTTGGTGTTGCAGGCGATCCCGCTTGGACCGGTTGAGCATGAATGCTCGAGATATGGATTTGAATGCAAAGAATTAATACAAATAAGAGGCGCGCGTTGCGGTAGATCATGGCGTGGATTAAACAGAGAAAAAAGATAGATCAATATAATCAATCTGCTTTTCTAGCTCTCGTCACGCCAAGTCATTAATAAAAAAGCCGGAATAAGTCCGGCTTTTAATAATACGTTGTAATGATTGACGTCTGCTGAATGTGGACTCTACTAATGTTGAATGGTAACTGTCGATGCCCTTCCGTTTACGCAGAGGATATATGTTCCCTCCGGTACATCATGAACATCGAGTGTAAAGGAAGCATCACCCTTTGCGTCGCAGGCGAGAATACAGCTACCAAGAACCGAATATAATTGGACCTTGTGCACGGCAGAAGCACTGACGTACAGTTTGTCGGAGCCGGGACTTGGATAGACTGAATATTCCTGCTTCGGAGCGAGTAGTGAAGTATCATTGTCAACTGCACTGCTTAACAAAGGAATACCTTTTAGACCATCAGGATTAAAGACAACAACTTCGGTTCCGTTAACGATCCAAACATTTCCACGAGCGTCACATTCAACGCGTTGTATAGAGTTAAATGGAAGTGGAGAGTTTGTTCGATTAAAGACAGTCCACCCGTTTCCGTCGTACATGCAAAGGCCTTCACTGCTTGCCACCCATATGTATCCTCGGATATCTGAGCTCATCCAACGTAAACGTGTCGCAGACGGCAAAGGAAGTGCATCTGTATGAAGGATGCCGTTTTTGAAACGAGATATCGAAGGCTGCACATTATAACCGAATAGAGTCCAGATACTTCCGTCAGCGGCTGTATGAACGCAGCTCAGACCGGAGCCATAGATCTGCCCGACGAGGGCAGAGTCATCTCCGGGAATGCGACGCAGCGCATGATGATCTTGCCCGGTAGCGGCTACAAGTGCATTGGTGCTGTCAAAACCAAAAATGTTTACAGCAGTATAGGGGGCGTAGGTGACCACCGTGTCCGTGACTGTGGCGAATAGACTGAAGTGTGTATCGCTTTCATAACGATAGATTTTGTTGAGTACACGGACATAAATGCGTCCGTTTCGATCTCGTTCGCAAAAGGCGGGCTGATTAGATGGAAGATCGGAGTTTGTGGAATTGAATATCGTCAGGAAGTTTCCGTCATAGCGACAAAGTCCCACTTCAGTTCGCATCCATAAAGTACCGCTTTGGTCAAATACACCTTGCAAGGAACCCATGCCATCGTGTATGTCCTTGAACTCAGTTTTCTCCCACTTTTGATTGAGAAAGCGGTACACAGCCGGGTAGATATGTCCGCCGTCAACGATAGCGAAATCACCATTCTGATCAATCGTCGTGCTCGGTTCTGCCATAAACGATGCCGGTTTTGGCATTTGCTGCCAGCGAATGTTTTTATTGATGTGCAATGCACATACGACAGTATCCATCACGTTCATGTTCCGTCCAACAACCCAGACATACTTCACTCCGGTATCTGCCGGTGTTGATTTAACACTCAGCGTAATATCCGGATAAGGACTATTACAGACCTCTTGCGACAGCTGACAGCTTAGTTGAGAAGAAGCAGTCACCACCACACTTGCTTTAAAACCACCGATGGGATTGATATGGATGGTGAATTCTGTACTCTCGCCGGCAGTAATAATCTTCGTACTTGGATTTGTGCTCAGTTCAAAACCCTGAGCGCGAACTGCACTTGTGAAAATGCACAATCCCAGAAGAATGCCTACCGTCAGATAGATAGCGCGGAGATGGTATGTTTTCATGCTCATTCGTCGTAGAAAATGAAACAATAAATATGGTGTTGTCATCGATACAGGTCTCCTTTTTACACCGCACTCAATGTAGCGGCTTTTCGGTTAAGCGGTATAACCAATCGGATATACGTACTACTTAATGATTTTGTAGCGCATGAGCCATTTGCGCGCTCCAATAGTCGAAAGCATGCCGCCAATGTTGACAATGCGTGAACGCTGTAGCATGTAGGCTCCATCAATTCCGGCAGACATTGCACATTGAACACTGTCGCGCACGAAAGCAGTTGTATCGCCACTGACTGCCAAACGAACATTGCGAGGTTCGATAAGAGCGTGCGTCATGTCAACCCCGGATTTACATACTCGCATACTGGATGGTTTCAATGCCGGAGTTGATTCAGGGTAATCCGGAGCTTGGGCACTGAGCGCTTTCATACCGTTGTCGCTTCGCATCACAGTGGTGACACTTCGTAGCGTGTCACGTCCATCTTCGGTACGCACCAGTGCCGGAAGTGTCTCTTGATCGGTTTGCTTGTGGAACAGCTGAACATTGTCGCTTTTTGTGTCATACAGCAAGCGCCAGCTTACATAGGGCATATAACCACACTGACAGTTCGAATCCAGACCCAAGTAGAAGTGTGTGTTATACTCCCACAACTGGTGGTCTGTAACTACCCAGTACAGGGTATCAACGGGTTTGCGAGAGTCGTCAAATTCCACAAGCACGAACGCAGCTTGGTTTTCATGCTTGATGTGGGAGTCAATCCCCACGCAGACTAAGGAGTCGGTTTCCGAGGTTGTAAAGCCTCCATCTTGAGCGTATACCCAATAGCTTCCCGCCTTCATCGACCGAAAGTTTTCCAGGCTGAGTTCGCTTGTTGCAGGAGCCAAGCTATGATCGGTACAGGCAACAAGCCATATAGTGCACAGAATGCACACAGCAAAAATTCGTTTCATGAGATAGACGTTTAAAAGAGTGAATAGATTAATGCCAGTTCTACTCCCAATCGGGAGGCGCGGTAGCTGCTTAGGTCGTCGCGCAGAAACTGAATACGATACTCCGGCGCAAGACGCAGTTGGAGTGTCGGGCTTAGTGCATAGGCTGCGCCTACGCTCAAGCCGAGATGGGTTCCGGCATTGCTTAAACCGGCGTGCGGAGTCACCATCCATTGGAAGTCAGATCGTTCGCGGAACGACCCGTCAATGTTAAAATGCAGTGTCGTGTATGCTGCAAGCCAGAGACGAGAGTTCTCGAGTTCGTACTCACGCGGACCCTTCGCTGTGCTGACCAGATACAAGGGTAAGTACTCGCTTCCTCCAACAAATCCTAGATCACACCATGACGCCAGTGACCATCCGAAACCAACACTCCAATCACGAAGCTGCATATCGGGCGAGATTGTTGGTGCAGATGCAGCGCTTTGGTTCGGCGTGCGACCGGTCAGAGCCGATAGTGTTGCACTGTATCGATCGGGAGCCACCGAGCGTAACCAGCCTGAGCTAGCTGCCATCGTGGGTTGAAGCCCTGCAGTAGTTGGTCCCGAGCTTATTGGCGACGTGTGTTGTGCTGTTGCAGAATTAGCGCTCGAGCCTGTGTTGGCAGCCAATGACGCTGTTTTGTCGTTAGAGTCCTGTGGCGCATTAGTGTTCGTCGCTTTCAACAATTGTTCAGCAACCTTCTGACTCGCTTGCGACTCAGTTTGAGCATTCGGAGAAACGCGCGACTTATCTGTTCCAGATTTCGCACTTGGAAGCGTCACGTCATTGGAGGCATTGGAAGCGTTCACAGAATTTTCTGTCTTCAATGCAGTATTCAGCGGCATTTCAGACCCAAATGTCGAGCCATTGTTCGCCGAGCCGGTTGTCGACTCATCGTTATGACTCTTAGCGTTGGTATTGGACGACAATGACGAAGAAGAGAGCAGTGAGGGCACATGCTTCGAGGAGCCGGACGGTTTTTGTGTTGCGATCAAGGCTTTATCACTCGCTGCGCGTTTCGTGCCGCTTTGCTGAACACTGTTCGTCGAATGGTTGCGTGTTGTTAGAGGCGATTGTGTTCGCAATTCCGTCTGCGTAGGGTTGCCAAGTAGCGCTGCGGAGCTAGGTTTCAGTGTTGAGTTTGATTGCGCGAATTGAGAAGCCGACCGGTCTCTTTCAGTTTTCACCGAGACTGATGAGCTGTTTGCTTTGCGTGATCCTGCCGTGATGGCCTCGGCCACACGCTGAGACACCATTGTTTCCGACGTGGAATGCGTTGCTTGGGTGTTGTTCGACTGAACACCAGGACTATACGAAGAGTGTTGATCTCGTTTGCTTTGCTGTGTCGATGACGATAGCCGCGTTGTACGATCCTCAGCATTACTGTTGGCTGCGTTAGGATCCGGATTGTTTAGGTTCCGTGGCTGAAGAGTGTATGACTGAGGCTGCGCATCCATTGGCGTCTGTGAGGCGCTCAGCTTCTGTTGCTCTGCATGTAGTTGTTGTTCCGTATTTGGTACCGGCTTCGATCCGGCTTGTTGGCTTTCGGACATCCAAGAGTTTGAGTTGAGTAGCCACACGCAGATAGCGCCTGCAAAGAAAAATCCCAAGCTTAGAAACACAAAGCGCGAAGAAAATCCGCTTGGGGGCAGCACCGGCGGCAAGCCTAGCGGCTTGGGATTGCCATTAGAGTCAATGCCCACGCGTTTCATGACCGACTCGGCGAGATAGGGCGGAGCGGTATATGATGCTGCGGTTTCCTGCAACATCTCGTGAAGGCGCACTGCACGCTGGAACTCCTCTTGAAGTTCCGCGTTGCTAGCCAACGCTTCAAAGAGAGCACGTGCTTCTGCTTCAGAGCATTGCCCATCTAGATAGCGATGGATCAGATCATCATATTCCGACGAAGCATTCACCGGGATTCTCCGCTGTATAAGTAAGGTTGCAGTATTTTTCGAAGTCGAGCTTTGGCGCGCACGATGCGGTTGCGAATAGTGCTGACCGGAACACCTTGATCTTGAGCGATCTGTTCATAGGTCATTCCACCATAAGCCTGAAGTAAAAGCGCATCCCGGTGCTCGGGAGGCAGCAATTGCATTGCGGCTTCAAGGACACGTTGCATTTCAATCTGCTCGTAGTCGCGACTTTGTCCTGCGATCTCAACCTCATCCACATCCACAAAATCCCTAGAGTATTTGCGAATGTCGTCGATGCACAGATTGCGAAGGATGCGCATGATATACGCGCCAACATTCGTGACCTGTGTGCCTTTGCAGGCAGATTGAAATACACGGTAGAAGGTCTCTTGAACTAAATCCTTGGCTCGACTCTCCACATGTACACAGACCATGCTGTAGGCCCAGGTGCGCTGCTCGTAACGACGATACAATTCGCGAAACGCCGTCTCGCGATGCTCGGCATGAGCCATCGCTTCAAACAGTGCTTCGTCGCTATATGAGGGGGCGCTTGTGGACATGTGACCGACTGACCGTAGGCCTGGTTGTTTGTTTCAGATCTTTTTTTTGCCGTAGCAGACAGGCAAAAACGCGAATAAATAGTCCACCCGCAAGTTCTGTCAGTCTCGAGACCATAGTATGGGCTGTCGGGGACCTCAAATGCAACAAAAAAGGGTTTTGCCGAAGGCAAAACCCTTAAAAAAAGAAAACTATGACGTCTCTCAGCAGGAGGCAGAGGTTTAGGAATTCAATGCGGAACGCAAGCCCGAGTCGATTACATCCAAGAACTCCTCTGTGTAGAGGTAATGGTCGCCATGTTTTACATCATTGCCGAAGGCGCAAATAGCGAGGTCTTTGGTCATCTTGCCGCTCTCCACGGATTCAACGCAGACCCGCTCGAGAGTGTTGGCAAAGTTTATAAGTTCTTGATTGTTGTCGAGCTTTCCACGGAATGCCAATCCACGAGTCCATGCGAATATCGAGGCGATAGGATTGGTGGACGTTGGCTTGCCTTGTTGGTGCATACGATAGTGGCGGGTGACGGTGCCGTGTGCCGCTTCCGCTTCCATGGTCTTTCCATCGGGTGTTACAAGCACAGACGTCATCAAACCAAGAGAACCAAAGCCTTGAGCAACGGTATCAGACTGAACGTCTCCGTCATAATTCTTACATGCCCAAACGAAGTTTCCGTTGAACTTGAGAGCGCTGGCAACCATGTCGTCGATCAAACGGTGTTCGTAGGTGATTCCCTTTTCAGCAAACGCTGACTTGAATTCGTTTTCGTACACTTCTTCGAAGATGTCTTTGAAACGACCATCATACTTCTTGAGGATGGTGTTCTTCGTGCTTAAGTACAAGGGCCAAGCTTTGCTAAGAGCCATATTATGGCAAGCACGTGCAAAGCCTCGGATGGATTCGTCTGTGTTATACATGGTCAGCGCAACGCCATCTCCCTTGAAGTTGTAGACTTCGTAGGACTGAGGAGCCGAACCGTCTTCCGGCGTAAAGGTTACTTGCAGTTTACCTTTGCCTTTTGTGACAAAGTCCGTTGCCCGGTATTGATCACCGAAGGCGTGGCGTCCGATACAAATCGGCGCTGTCCAATTTGGAACCAAACGTGGAATGTTTGAGCATACGATGGGCTCACGAAATACGGTGCCGTCCAGAATGTTACGGATCGTACCGTTGGGAGACTTCCACATTTGCTTCAGGTTGAATTCCTTCACCCGTGCTTCGTCCGGCGTGATTGTCGCGCACTTGATACCAACGTTGTACTGTTGAATGGCTTCGGCGCATTCTACAGTAACCTTGTCATCTGTGGCATCCCGGTGTTCGATACCCAGATCATAGTATTTGATATCAATGTCGAGATAGGGAAGTATGAGTTTGTCTTTGATGAACTTCCAAATAATGCGGGTCATTTCATCACCGTCGAGTTCGACGACCGGGTTGGCAACTTTAATCTTGCTCATGGCGGACACAGAATAGTGGATGGAGTATCGGATTCGACAAAAATACGTGTCGGCTCGCATGTATAGCGTGCAAAGAGCCTCGTCTTTGAAAGAAACGGAGAAAGGTTTCGCACTAACGGGTATATCAAACCGAGGTGCCCCCATGTTGCGGTGTCGAATTGTCGAAGCGTCACAACACTGAGGATAAAAAGCATAAAAAGGAGACGTCATCCTCCTGTATTTTTGAGGCTCACCGTGTACGAGGCTACTCTATGTCCAACGCCAAGACCTTTCGCCGCTTTGCCGTCCTAACCATTGCCGCAGTCTATCTGTTAATCGCCGTTGGCAGCATTGTGCGAGTGACCGGCGCGGGAATGGGTTGTCCGGACTGGCCCAAGTGTTTCGGACAGTACATCCCTCCAACGGACGTGAGCCAATTGCCTGCCGACTATAAGACCCGATTTGCGGTAGCCGGACGTGAAATCGCCGATTTCAACGTGGTACATACCTGGACAGAATACACGAATCGTCTCATTGGTGTGACCATCGGCTTGCTTATTCTCGGTACCTTTTTGCTTTCTGCTCGCTACTGGAGAACCGACAAACGTATTACTTTAAATGCGCTTGCCGCCTTCATTCTCGTATTGTTTGAGGCATGGCTTGGAGCCAAGGTTGTAGAACATAACCTTAAGCCGCTCACCATTACCCTTCACTTTTTGCTCTCCCTTATCATCGTTTTTTGCCTTACAAATGCCATTGTGTGGTCGCATGAAGAGTTGTGGCGTGAAGAGAGCATGGAACCGAGTAGGGGTCTCAAAGGTTGGATGATTGCTGCCATGGGCATTCTCGTTGTCCAGATTGTGCTCGGCACCCAGCTTCGAGAAAGTGTAGATTCGGTATCGATTGCACTTAACTACGCCAATCGCGATAGTTGGTTAAGTTCAATCGGAACAATGTTTTATGTGCACCGAAGCTTCTCCATAGCTGTGCTTGCGCTACAGGTGTGGATGATACGACGTTTGTACCTGGCAGGACGGATGAACGCACAGATGATAACCTGGATTGGGGTGGTATTGGGTTTATTGGCGCTGGAAATCCTTAGTGGTATAGTTATGACCTACATGCAAATGCCATGGTTTATACAACCCCTCCATGTGGAACTTAGCGCCCTCATCATCGGTATAGAGTATATGTTACTCTTGCGAGTGGGTATAGCAAAAAGCTCATTTTTAAGTCAGAATAGCGTTACACCAAGGATTTAACACCTGTCGGACTACGTCTGACCTATGGCCCTAAAAAGTGCCAAAAAAGCCGAATTTTCTGTAGTTCTACGGATGAAACGGCTACAAGCAAGTGCTATATTGCTTCTGTCCTCATGGATTTGAGGTCTCCAAACAGCACATGCGCACCACGCTTGATGTCTGTTTCCACCTGCCGGACGCACACCTGATCGTATATCCTTTTTGGATCACCACGAGCTACTACAATTTTATACACTGTTATTAGAGGATGCTTGATGCGTCTGTTATCATCAATTCTTTGTGCGTTAACGGTTCTGAGCTTTGCATCTCAGGCTCAGAATGTCGGTTCCGGTTCATTTACCATCGGTGGAGGTTTCTCTTACGGTGTAGGTGAATCGCATCCGGATGACCGAGCAATGAACGGTCAATTCCGTATGGGTTTTATGTATGCTTTTAGTCGCGGCGTGGCCGTAGAGCTTGGAGGCGGATATACCGTCTTCAGTTCAACAACACTGAAAGACAGTTTGGCATATTCAACTTCAGCAGTTCCGATCGATGTTCGTTTGAAGCTTTCGCCTTTCCAAGTGTCACCGGGTGTAAAGCCCTACGTCTATGTTGGATTGGGTCGCGTTAGCTACACCTACGATCGTAGCATTATCGATTCGAGTCGTTGGGGTACAATCCTCCGCGGTCCGGACGGTTTCAATGCCATCCCGAATGATCGTATCGCCGATTCTACAGGAACAGGTGCATGGTATGCTCCTCTTGGTATCGGATGCTATGTGAAACTCAGCTCACGCTGGGGTTTGGATTTGAATCTTGGCGGTCATCCGACCTTCAATGACGATATGCAACCACTGCATGACGGACTCAACGACGGCTATTGGAGCGGTACGGCTAACCTCGTGTACAACTTCCGTGACGATATGACCGATTCCGATCATGACGGTCTGACCGATGAAGATGAAATCAATATCTATCATACCGATCCGAACAATCCTGACACGGATGCCGACGGATTGAAAGACGGCGAGGAAGTTCTTAAGTATCATACCGACCCCAATCGTCCTGACACCGACGGCGATGGTTTGAAAGACGGCGATGAAGTGTTGAAGTACACAACAGATCCGTTGAAGCAAGACACCGACGGCGACGGCGTTAATGATGGCGACGAAGTCACAATGTACAAGACCAATCCGTTGAGCGCTGATTCCGACGGCGATGGTATCAACGACATGGATGAGATCAAGGTCTACAAGACAAATCCGAATAAGGCCGATACCGACGGCGACGGTTTGAAAGATGCTGAAGAAATAAAGACCTTCAAAACCGATCCGTTAAAGGAAGACAGTGACAGCGATGGTCTGAATGACGGCGATGAAATCAAAACGCAAAAGACTGATCCTCTCAAGGCCGACACCGATGGTGACGAACTCAGCGATGGCGATGAAGTAAATAAGTACAAGACCAATCCGTTGGATCGCGATACCGATCATGGTAGTGTTCCGGATGGCGAGGAAGTAAAGGTCAAGAAGACGAATCCTTTGGATCCGCGTGACGATGTCGACAAAAAGCCGGCTCCAAAGATGGACGTAAGTCGTCGAATCGTCCTTGACGGTATCAAGTTCGAAAACAATAAGGCTGAGATCCTTCCTGTTTCTGAACCGGTTCTCGATTCTGCTTACCGTACTCTTGTCGATAGTCCTGATATGATCGTTGAAGTACAAGGTCATGCTTCAAAGAGCAAGAACAAGCGTCGCAAGGAAAAGCAAGAAATTGAGTTGTCGCAACGTCGTGCCGAAGCAGTGCGCAATTGGATGATCCGTAAAGGTATCGCTCCGAACCGCATGGTTCCAAAGGGTTATGGTACCAGCCAATTGGCTCTGCCTTCCGACCCGCGTAACGAAGCTAATCGTCGTATCGAATTCCTTCGAATGAACTAATTCGTTCCGTGGTAGTCTATTCGACAGTCATTCAAAACAGTCGACCCTTTTTTGGGTCGACTGTTTTGTTTTATGGCTGATCGTCCACGCTGCGTCGGAATGCCTTTCAGCATTTATGCGCCATTGTCGACGTGTTTGCTGTTACAACATCGTCGCGCGATATCAAGATCACACCGACCTACCACGTTGTGAGTAAAAAAAATGATTGCGTTTTTGACGCAATTTTACAGGCACTTTGTCACTCCGCGGTTCTTTGCTTGCGCAATGCCATGCTTGGTACTAGTTTGCTCGCAACAACGATAGTAGATAGACGAGCGCCCCTCGCTCATAGAATCCGGAATTGATAGTGTCTTCGTGCGTGGCTGCTACACAGCGCTCCTATGCTTTGTGCGCGGCTAAGGCTAAGGCTGCGCGGTGTCAACAAGAGACGCCGATCATCGATGCAGTCTACAAAGCCGCAATGAAGCTCATAGGACAGGCAACGCTCCTGGCCTATGGATTCGTACGACTAGATACTTTGACGCGGGTGGCGAAGTGTTAAACATGTATCACGAAGGTACAAGAGTAGTAGCAAGGAAGAGGCACTGCGCAGGAACTACTCTAGAGGGACTCCTGAACCACGGCAGCTGCGCGGTCGAACGACAGCATCGGGACAGTTTGTCGACAAACGAGTACATCGACACCACATCACTGCAACACCACATTTGACATTGCAAGCAATGGGTAGGAATTGAACGAAGACATTCGTTTGACTTCACCCAATTTTATCACGTATACAGTAGGCTGCATGAAAAAATTTCTTCGGTGGTTGGCAATGGGCATTGGTGTCCTTGCTCTCGGGGTTGGAGTTTTCTTGTTGTACATAAAATTCATGTACAAGCCGCACTACGCGGTTTCAGTTCCCTCGATCAACGTTCAGGCCACACCGGCACGATTGGAACGTGGTAGAGAGCTGGTATTAACGCTATGCGCCGAGTGTCACAAAGACCCAACTACGCGTCAGTTAAGTGGACGAAAGCTGGGAGACCTGCCTGAAATGTTTGGTACTGCGTACTCTCGCAATATCACGCAAGACAAAGAGTTCGGTATAGGGGCATGGAGTGACGGTGATATCGTGTGGCTTCTTCGAACGGGCATTCATCCCAAAACCGGCGACTTTGTTCCACCTTGGATGGTGAAACTTACCGGTATGGCCGACGAGGATATGTTCTCCATTGTTTCATTCCTTCGAAGCGATGACCCTATGGTACAAGCCGTACCTGTGGCGAACAAAATGTCGGAAGCATCGCTCTTTGCAAAAGTTCTAACCTTCCTTGGAGCGTTCAAGCCGTATGATTACCCGACGGCACCTATAGCTAAACCGGATTCTGCGAATACTGCCGCCTACGGCGAGTATATGGCGAATGGCGTGTTCGCATGTTATGAATGTCATTCAGCTGATTTTGCATCGAACGACCGTATGATTCCAAAAAACAGCACCGGGTTTTATGGCGGTGGCAACCGTATGCCTGACTATGAAAAGCTTATGATACCCGTGCGTAACCTCACGCCGAGCAAAGCACATGGAATCGGTTCATGGACAGAAGACCAGTTTGTTTCAACGCTAAAAACCGGTTTCCGATCTGACGGCTCACTATTGCGTTATCCGATGGTTCGTCTGACGAATGTACCAGAGTGGGAACTTCGCGCAATGCACCGATACCTCTCGTCCATTCCCGCTTTAGAAAATGCCGTGCCTGCAGCTGATGCAAGTCCAATTCCATCCGGTGCATCAAAGGGCGAACGTCTCTACATTGAGAAAGGATGTGTGCATTGTCACGGGACGAGTGGTGTAGCCTATGCGGACTTGCGAGCAGGACCCAAGAAATTTGGAACAGACTCCTCTTTGGCTGCCTTCATCGCACATCCGGAACATGTCTATCCGGAAACTGTCATGCCGGTGTGGGAATCAAAATTGACGGCGGACGAAATGAAAGAAATCGTTCAGCACGTCAAACACCTATCGGCGCATAACCCTTAGAATGCCGAAAGGAGATCGGTCTTCTTTGTCTTCGCGGGATCTCGTCGTGATCGTATCGATCAAGTCACGGCTGCACTATAATTTGCAGGTCTTCGTTGTCGGACCTTAGAAACAGACGGCTCGCCGTCGTTCGTCAACAGCTTCGATAACGAAGACCTAGTAGTGAACACCCAGAGAAGCAGATATGAAGCGCACATCGCATTGTAATGTACTAGAGCAGAAAGCGAAGGTCGGACGAATACACACGAATCCGGAGAGAGAAACTCGATTGTTGAGTTGGACTCGGCTCAGCACCTTTGCGTTCGCAATCCCACTATTTGTGCTGCTTAGCAGCCATGGAGCGAATCTGTTCGCCGATAGCAAAGTGCATCGAATTGCTTCGGCTGGCATGGAGATCAAGCTTCCCTCTGTGTTTAACGTTCGCTCGGCGTCTTTCGACGTGGAGCGACTTCGTCTTCTCGACTATCAACAGTATAGTCTTCGCCTACCTGCGCCTACCGAAGACATCAAAAATCTTGATGAAATAAATGCTCTGCGCATCAATTGTCCAGGTGATGCCTACGCCGTACTCTTTAGCTCCACAGAACGTTTCCCTCCCTTTGCAGACTACCTTCAATCAATTCGTGCCGCTGCGGAAGCTGCGCAGAAGAAGAAGGGATCGCGAGAATCGGATGTGCAGATCTCGGATTACTCGACAATAATGGATGGGGCACGATGTGAAGAGCTAAGTGTACGCTTGGCCGGACACGATAATGCCTCAAAACAAGAAGAGCGTGCAGATCTCTTCACGGAGATTGCAATGCTACGTCGCGGCGATCGTATGTACTGTTTGATAGTACGATGCTACCAGAGTCCGGCTCCTTTTGCGCAGACATCAGACCGCGCACTCTTCGTCGAACTCCTGCGTTCCATTCGAATCGACGAGCTGCATCAGCAAACGCAGGAACGATTGTGTCCGGACAGTTCGTTCAGCCTTCGCTTTCCGTCCTATTGGACAAGCTTAAAGTATGAAACTGTTGAAATGCCTTTAGCCGGCATGCCGGGCGCCGTCTTGCACGAGTTGAAAGAAAAGGGAGTAGATCGAAGTGAAGGTGATAGCCTTTGGAATGCTGTTGCTATTCAGGAGCCTTCCTTTCAGTTGAAGGTTATGTCCTTCAGTTATCCCGGATTCTCAAAAGACAGCATCACGAAACTGCTGGCAGTTTCACTCGCCGATCATGCTTCAAATTTTGAGAAGGGCTCCACCTTGCAATCGGATGTGGTCTTCGGACCTAATCGTGGCTTTCAGACCTTGTTTACTGTGAGCAGACGTGGGGCAGTGTTGCATCGATACTATTGTATCCCATACAAGGGTGGATGTGTGATAGCCCATATAACATGTTGGCAACGAGATTATGGTCTGGTTGAACAAACCGTTAATTCGGTACTTGCCGGTCTCAGTCTTCACGAGCGTTCAGCACGGCAATGAGGCGCCCTGCCTGAGGTTTGGGTGAGCATGAAGCCGCATGCCGCGTGACTCAACCTTTGCCAAGAGCATCGCGCAATACGTTGTTCACCGGGAGCGCGGCCAGAAAGGCACTAAAGAGTATATCAACCTGATTGTCGGAATCGATGAGTTCCTTGCTTTTGAACTCATGCATGAAGTAAAACTGTTTGTGGTAGAGATATGGGTTCTTTAATGCAGCTTCTTTGTACAGTGGAGGCAACGTCTTGTTTTTCTCACCCTGCATCTCACCGTACATCTTAGAAAAGTGTTTGTCTTTAAGGGCATGTTCCAGACTGCCGGGATGCCGGAGTAAGAAAGTACGCACCATGTTCAGCGCATCTTTGTCGACGTCATAAGCTCCACCGCCGACGAAGGTCTTAGAACTTTCGATATGTACATAGAAGCCGGGCATTCCTTTCTTCCCACCGGGTCCAACGACGGCAGCAACATTGGTTTTGTAGGGCTCTTTGTTCTTCGAAAAACGAACGTCACGATTAATGCGAAAAATCGCGGAGCTTGCAGTGCATGTGTAGAATGGATCGACCTGTGATATACGCTCGATAAACGCCTCCACAAGCGCACGAAATGGATTTTTGACATGCATCTCGTATTCTTTACGATGTGCATCGAACCACTCCTTGTTGTTGTTCTTTTTCAGTGCGTTGAGAAAACGGAGTAAATCGTTGTGAAGGTACTTCATCGCAATGTGTGAGTTGGTTTGGCATGAGTACAGGGAAGCCGGATATGGTGTCGCATATCGTGCGTACTCCAAATTAGTCTTTTCGTTCTTGAAGTCAAAAGTCCTCTTTGTACTGCGCAGCAGCGAAGCTGCGCGCAGTACAAGAACATGGTCGAGCGTTGTATTGTGCCGATTTCGCTCCCTGCCGGCTCCGTCTAGCAATGCAAAACGATAGGCTGTGTTGTTAGAGTGTATCGAAGGAGTTTGCAAAGCGCGGCTTCGGTCGCTCAGCTTGTGCCTTTGCTTGTTCCTCCTCCAGTGCCGCTATGGTTGACCTGTAGAGTATGAAAACACTGTATCAAAAGTTAGGACTAAAAGAATCATCGCGCCTGAGTTTGTCGATCACGAGAACTTCTTATGAAGCATTGTGCGGCGAACTGCCCGACTCGTGCGTGATCGTTGATGACTGGGGCACGGCAGATGTAGTGCACCTTTTTATGAATACGGAAGTTGAGTTGAGCACGGCTCTTCAGCGTGCAGAACAGGAGCTGTCTGATGAATCCATTCTTTGGATTTCCTGGTACAAAGGGAGCTCAAAGCGCGCGACGGAGTTAACGGAAAACCGCATTCGAACTGTTGCGCTTTGCGGGACTTTGGTCGATGTGAAGGTCTGTTCTGTCAATGACGACTGGTCAGCCTTAAAGCTTGTGCGACGCGTCGAACATCGAGGCTCGTTGCCGAAGTGTTAGGCAGACTATCGTATCGACGTGCTGTGCAGTGATAGAAACGATAGTTGGAAAAGGCTGATGTAGAATGGCGCGGGGAGTGTTCGGGGGAGCGAGTTGAGTTTGTACATGAATAAATACAAACCGGTTCAGCCAAGAATTGTTGCCCTTAAGATCGTGCGCGCTGCGTGATAAAAACGCCACCCATCACAACTGCAGCTCCCAGCAAAAAAATTGGAGTGGGGCCCACACCCGTGAGGACAAAGCTCATAATGGTGGTGAGTACGGGCTGCAGGTTATTAAACACGGCAACTTTTGCAGCCTCCATCTTTGTCAAAAGCCAATACCACAAAGCGAAACCTACGCCACTTGTAACCCAGCCCAGGTATACCAATGAGAACCATTGAAAAGATTGAAGTTCCGATGGATGAGTGTGGTCGATTGGGAGAAACAAGTAGATGGGGATGAACAGTACGAAGCCGATGAACATCGAAATTGCCGTGGAGTATACGGCGCCATAGCGTAAGGCCATGCGACGTCCTAAGACCGTATACAAAGCCCACGAGCAGCTAGCTCCCAGCTCAATGACATTGCCTTGGAGGTGTTCGGTACTGAAGCTGAGTCCCTTCTCGAGCAGGATGATAATCGTACCTGCTAAAGCTACCAGAATGCCGACCACCCGTTGAACTCCAAGCGCTTCTCCGAACATGATGCGCGAAAGGAGAAGGACAAAGGCGGGCGAAAGGGCATAGGCTAAGGATGCATCAGGCGGAGTCGTATACCGTAGACCCCAAACGAACATGAGCTGATTCATCGGAATGTTGATCAAACCGAGAACGAGCATCATCATCCAATCGCTGCGATCGATGCGTCGTATGCTTGATCGACGTAATCCCAACCATGCAGCGTAGGCAATTGCAGCAAACGCTCCTCGATAAAAAACAATAACTGCAGGATGCAACGTTTGGTTGGCATACTTGGCAAAGAGGTGGGTACTGCTGGCAACAAGTTGTTGCAGAAAAAAGATAAAGAGCATCGATTAGAGTGTTCCGTGTGCGCGATCGCCGGCATCGCCGAGTCCGGGAACGATATACCCAATATTGTTAAGTCCGGGATCTTCCGCCGCGCACACAAGCTGTACATCGGGATGTTCTGTCGAAACGCGGGCGATTCCTTCCGGTGCAGCGAGCACGCAGGCAGCACGAAGATGACGTGCACCACGTTGCTTTAGGTCGTCCAACGTCGCACACATACTTCCACCTGTCGCAAGCATCGGATCCAAGACGATAACAATGGAAGCCTCTTGAAGCGTTGGAATGTTGCAATAGTATTCTTTTGGAATCAAGGTCTCTTCATCTCGCTTCAAGCCCACGTAGCCAATTTTTGCTTGTGGCAGGAGTTGAGTGAAGGAGTGTAGCAATGTGAGACCTGAACGGAGAATGGGGACAAGGATCACATCTTCTGCCAGGGTATATCCGGTTGTGGCTTGCAGCGGTGTATTGATTTCATGACCGCGAAGCGGCAAGTCGCTACTCACAGCCACGCACAGATGAAAGGCGATGCGATCAAGCGCAGCGCGAAAGGAATCCGACTGCGTATCGCGATTGCGAAGTATGCTGAGATCGCAGTCTAAGAGTGCGTGACGCAGGATGGAATGCATGGTCTAGAAATTTGGGAAAAAAGAAAGAGTAAATCGCGGAAGCGAGAACATGGTGGAGATGTTCGAATTGATTTGCGTGGTTTTGGATTTAATCAACACTCGATCTTCTGTTGCAAGGAAGAAATCGACTCGCCATTCGCCACCCGGTACAATGTATCCGTATGGGGTTTTAATATTCATGAAGAGACCTAAACCCCCGGACAAGCCGACAACGTGTGTTGTTTTTCCATAAACCGGCGTGGTGCGTCCGCTGGAGAGAAGATCATCTTTGATACCATCGCCACCATCATAATCGTTGATATGATAGGTAGGGCCACCCGACAAATAAAACACAATGCGTGAGTAGGGGTTCCAGAGATAGCGTGCGGAGAGTTCAATGATCTGGTGAATGTTGCTGCGCTGTTGTCCGTCGGGATTAGCGAGAGAATCGCGAAGCACTTTCTTGTTATTGGTGTAGATGTAACTACCCTCAATCATAAAGCGATCCGAGAGTTCGTACCAAAGCATGCCTCCGAATGAGCTGACGCCCGGATAGGAGAACGAGATCGTTTCAACCGATCCGCTATCCGTACGACCTTCCACGATGGTGTTGGTTGTCGCAATACCGCCAAAACCTAGTTTTTTCTTGAAGGGATGTACCAAATCGTCGTCACTGTCTTGCGCATAGAGAGCGATACTGCTGAGAATGACAATGCTTAGAATCTTAAAGAATGCGCGTGCGGTCATTGTGGTCATGGTAAGAACCTCATCCGTTGAGAGTGAACGTAGTTGAGCAATTTTCTCCGCAACCAGACCAACGAAGGAGGGCTCATTGCGTTTTCCACGATGAGGGACAGGAGTGATATAGGGGGCATCCGTTTCAATCATGAAGCGATCCGCCGGTACTTCCCGAACAACCTCAGCCAAGGTGGAGTTTTTAAAAGTGACGTTTCCGGTGAATGAAACGTGAAAACCGAGATCCATGCTCTGACGAAGAACATCCAAACTGCTCGAAAAACAGTGTAAAACACCACGAAGCGAGCCGTCTTGTTCTTCTCGCAAAATACGCAGAATGTCCTCATCAGCTTCCCGGTTATGAACGATGACGGGGAGCTTTGCGGACTTCGCTATACGCAATTGCTCTCGAAACATGCGTTTTTGTACGTCTTTAGGGGCAAAATCATAGTAATAGTCCAATCCGATCTCGCCAATTGCCACAACGCGCGTCGCACCTATACCATCTTGCACGGCGGCTAAATCTTGGTCGCTCACCAACGCCGTATTATGAGGATGGATTCCGATGCCTCGGAAGAGGCGCTCATCGGAATCGACCAAATTTTGCAGTTTCTTGAAGCCTGATGGGTCGATTGAGGGTATCACAATAGCCTCGACCCCTGAATTCCAAGCGCGTTCGAGAAGTTCCGGTCGGTCGGCGTCGAATGCCTCCGTATCGATGTGAGAATGTGTGTCGATCATGCGTGGAAATAGACGAAGAGCTCTCGCCCGTAGTGAAACGAAGCCACAACATTAAAAAAATCCGGGCAATCCATCTCACCCGATGTGTGAAGGAGGTGTTATCTTTGCTCTTTCCTGATCGACCCAAGGTCCACATCGGCACCCTTCCGTCTCTCATTCGTGAGTAGACCAGGGCTGTGTTTCCCCTTCACCAACTCATCCGGCTCCGTGCGGTCTACCGTTGCAGAAATACATCGTTCAGCCTTGTTGCATAACCTTGAGGTTATTCGTTCGAAGGCTCCGAATTCCGGTGTGATGGCAATGGTGAAAGCAAACGCCTATGGACACGGAATGTTGGATGTGTCACGCATTATAGAGCCTCACATCGATTTCTTTGGTGTGGCTGTGATGTACGAAGGCGTTGCACTCCGATTGGCACGTATCGCAAAGCCCATCGTTGTCATGATGCCTCCGGATATCTATGATGCCGAGAAGTTTTGTGAGTGCGACCTCCAGATGGTTGCGTGTTCTCTGCAAATCATGAGGGATTTTGATCAGGAGGCCGAGCGACAAGGTGTGCGTCTGAAAGCGCATTTATACATCGACACGGGGATGCGGCGCGACGGAATTGAACCGTGCGAAGCGCTTTCATTTATGAAGGCCTGTGAAGAGTTTAAGAATATTGAAGTCATTGGTATTTGTACGCACTTCGCGTCGGCCGATGATGCCGATCCGAGTTTTACTCAGCACCAATTGCAGCTCTTTTCAACCTGCATTGAGGACTTGGCAGCCGCAGGCTATCATTTTCGCTATGTGCATGCAGCCAATAGTGGAGCTCTGTTCCACCACGCGCATGCACACTTCAACGTAGTGCGCGTGGGACTCTCGCTCTATGGCATAACACCTCAAGGCGTTGAGCATTCCTTGCTGCAGCCGGTTCTTCGACTGCGCACAAGAGTGAATGCGTTACGTCGAATTGCAGCCGGAGAGAGTGTAAGCTATGGTCGAAAGTATCGGAGTTCGAAAGAGACGACGATTGCGACGATTCCCATCGGATATGGTGACGGCTATTCACGCATTCTCACGCAGAAAGCAGAATGCCTTTTGCACGGCAAGCGCTTTCCGGTTGTGGGTGCCATCTGCATGGATGAATGCATGATCGACGTTGGTGATGAAGTAGTTGAGTTGGGTGATGAGGTGGTGCTTCTCGGACGTCAAGGTTCAGAGGTGGTCAGCGCATGGGAACTAGCCGAACACATGCACACGATTCCTTATGAAGTGACTTCCATGATCACATCACGCGTACCACGAGTAGTTGTTGACGACGACGCGAAAGGCGAGCTGTGAGCAACGTCCTGAAAAATACAAGTCTGGAAATGTACACGATAAAGCTTCCAAATTTCGAAGGTCCTTTAGACCTCCTGCTGTTCTTCATTAAGCGTGATGAATTGGATATCTATGATATTCCGATCGCACGTATCACTCGTGAGTTCCTGGACTTTATTCGTCTCATGCAACTCTTCGATCTTGAATTGGCAGGTGAATTCTTGGTCATGGCCTCGAGCCTGATGCAGATCAAGGTTCGCATGCTTCTACCAAAGGAAGTCGACGAAAAGGGAGAGGAACTTCCGGGCGAAGACCCACGTGCGGAGCTTGTGCAGCAGCTCTTGCAGTATTCGCAGTACAAAGAGGTGTCGCGCGAATTTGCCGAACGAGAAGAAGACCAACGCTATATCTACTATCGCCAGATGTTTGACGCCGAAGTGCAAACACACACCGGTGAAGAAGAATACAAGAACGCAACGCTCTTTGATTTGCTCGCTGCCTTCAAGAAGGCCCTCGAGCGACGTCCTGCTCAGATCACGCTGCACACAGTTCAGCTCTACCCGATCTCTATCGAAGAGCAGACAGAAAACATCTTAATGCGAATTCGTTCCGAGAAGCGTCTGAGCTTCGTGAAGCTCGTCGAGAACCAGCCACGTCTTTATATCGTGGTGACCTTTCTTGCGATGTTGGAAATGTCGAAGAATCAGATTATCTCGATTCGCCAGAACGACAATTTCGAAGACATCGAGATTGTTCCCTTCGAAGACATCATCGAAACGAAGTCCCTCGAAGAAGTTCTGCATCCTCTGCAAATCGTCGGCAGTCAAGAGTCCGATGAACAAATCGATGAACAGGCACTTGTACGTCTGCCGGATGAAGCATCAGCCGATGATCTAAGTGCTAATGATGCCGATCAGCAAGCAAGCAACGACGCCAAGGACTCTGCTCTTGACAAGCTTAACGACGAACAGGATACAGTAGTGCATGAGTCTACGGACGAAGATTCTGACAATGATTCTGAAGAAAATTCAGATAACGACTCCGACGATGATTCTGACGATGACTCTGATGAAAATCCAGACAATGAATCTGATGATGACTCTGACGAAGAATCTGATGATGATTCTGACGATGACTCTGATGAAAATCCAGACAATGAATCTGATGATGACTCTGACGAAGAATCTGATGATGACTCTGACGAAGAATCTGATGATGACTCTGACGAAGAATCTGATGATGACTCTGACGAAGACTCTGATGATGAATCCGATGAAGATTCGCATGATGAATCCGATGAAGATTCGCATGATGAATCTGACCACGAGTAGAGAGATGCAAAGATTAGGCACAGCGCTTGGCATGCTCTACGCATGATAAGTGAGTGTTGCGGCGACGGTGCAACCCGAATGAATTTTAATAGTCCCGAACGATCATGAGAAACATTCCATTTTTTCTGACACTTTCACGAGAGTCCCAACGGAAATCCCTTGAAGCACTGATTTTTGCGAGTGATGAACCGCTCACGATGCGCACCTTATACAAGGTGTTGATCATGGAAGATGGCTTGTATAGTGATGCGGAAGACACAAAGGGTGCCGAAACTCAGAGTGAGTCTCAAGACAACAGCGGTGTGGAACTGATCGGCGCTGAGGTCAGTGTAGTATCCGATGAGGCGCTCCCAACCGCCTCAACGGCAGAGGATGCCGGCGTTGATGGCTCGTCTGAGGATGCAAGTTCAGGCGACGAAACGGAATCCTCCATTCAACAGGCAGCGTCCGTACCCGTGAAGGCTTCTAAGAAAGAATCGCTTGCTAAAAAGAAGGGTCTCCCTGAATTATCAGAGCTTGGTGCCCTCGTCATGGAGTTGGCTGAAGAAATTAATCAAGATTTGATCGCGAGTGAGCGCCCATATCGCGTCGTGCGCATAGCCGGCGGACTGCAATTCTCAACAACGACCGAGTTCGGCGAAGTGGTTGGACGCTTGCTGAAGTCGCGCAATAAGCGACGTCTGAGTCAGGCAGCGCTTGAGGCCTTATCGATCATCGCCTACAAGCAGCCCATCTCAAAACCTGAAATTGAAGCTATTCGCGGAATCAACTCGAATGAGGTCATTAATTCTTTGGTTGAAAAGAATTTAGTGACGATTGCCGGTCGCTCGGATGCACCCGGCAAGCCCTTGCTCTATGGAACCACCGATGACTTCCTGCGCATGTTTGGTTTGCACTCGACCAAGGATCTTCCGAAACTTCGTGAGCTTGACGACCTGTTCCAGAACAAAGCTGCAGAGCTCGCGAGCGGTTTGGATATTTCGGTGAAGACAACCTCTAGCGAGCTGTTGGAGAAAATTCAATCGCTGGTTGATAACGAACACAAGATTGAAGAACATAATCAGCATGAAGCGGCTGCTGCAGAAGCCGAAGCGGAAGCCGGCGAAAACAATCAGCCTGAATTGTCGTAAGTCTTTACGATTTCTCCAAGCACTTGAAGCAAGACTATCTCAATGAGAGCTTGTCGTGCCCGACTCGCACAACTTTGAACGTATTCAACTACCCACATGCAATTACATACCTTTGAGCGTGGATTGCGCGATCGTGTTGCCCTCGTTACCGGGGCTGCCCTTGGCAACGGACGTGCTTTTTGTGAGCGTTTGGCAGAGGAAGGGGCGCATATTGTCATCGCTGACATCGCAGATGCATCCGAAACCGTTGAAGCTGTGCGTGCGATAACGCCAAACGTAAGCGCCTATAAAGGTGATTTGACCAATGAGACAGAAGTCAACGAAATCGTGCGTCAAATCCGCGCAAAGCATGGACGCATCGACATTCTGGTTCACAACGTGGGTATCTACGAGGAAGAACCATTTGAACTTCTTCGATTCGATCAGTGGAAGCGTATGATGTCAGTCAGTCTTGATTCACTCTTCCTTACAGCGCATGCAGTAGTACCGGTCATGAAGCAAGAGCAGTTTGGTCGTATCATTACCTTATCTTCCGATACTGTCTGGCTTGGTACGCCCTACTTGAGTCACTATGCCACAGCAAAAATGGGAATGATAGGTTTTACACGATCCTTGGCTGCCGAGGTTGGCAAGTACGGAATCACTGTCAACACCATTACTGTCGGTTTAACGGCTACGCAGCGCGCATCAGATTCTCCTATCTCAAGTTCCATTCTCCAACACATTTTACCGGCGCAGTCCGTGCATCGTGCAGATGAGCCGCATGACATTGCCAATGTCGTTGCCTTTTTAGCTCTCCCCGCTTCCGGTATTATTACCGGTCAAACCATCAATGTCGATGGTGGCGTTGCTCGTCATTAAGACTTTCCAATACATGCATCGTTGATTGGGCGCACCATGTGAGCGAAGGATGCTCAATGCTCGGCTTGCAAACCCTGAGCTTGCATCTGCTGTGCTGCGCTTTGTTCACATACGTGAGAACTATGAATTCAACGAGGTGGACTAGCAGGATCTGTTTTCGTCGAGGGAGCTGCGGTAGCGCAGGAGCGACTGAAACAGAACGATACCTGCAGCCACGGAGACGTTGAGGGAGTGTTTAACACCATACATTGGAATCACAATGCTGTCGTCGCAGTGTTCGAGAACCCGGTCATCAATGCCCACAAGTTCGTTGCCGAGTATCAGTGTGCAGGGAAAGTCTGAGGGATTCAGATCGTCATATGCACGAGCCTGCATAGTGAGCTCCACGGCTATGATGCGGTGTCCCTTGGTACGCTGTTCACGAATGGCATCAAGTTCGTCGCGCACATAACGATGAGGCACCGTATCTACTGCACCCAAAGCCGTTTTGTAGATTTCTTTGCGCGGTGGGTGCGGCGTAAAGCCGCACATAATCAATTCTTCGGCGAGCGCGGCATCACAGCTTCGAAAAATCGACCCTACATTATACAAACTCCGAACGTTGCTCAAGAGCAGCGTGATAGGATGTCGCTGCGCAGTTTGCGCAGCTTCTATCGTCAAGCGTTGAAGCAGGAGTTCGTCGTGTCGAAGCTTATGCATTGCCAAAAATCTCTCTAAGAGCAGAGCACAATACCTGATACTCGGATTGTTCATTGTACACTTGTACGGCTACGCGGAGCAAAAGCTTGTTTCCAAAAGGGAAGACAGGTACTTCAATGCGGTACTCATCCCAGAGACGGTCGTGCAGACGTGTAGCTTCAACAAAGGCATCTTCGCTCTCAAGAGGCAAGACAATGCTCGCCAGACTGGCCAGCATTTCCGGAGGAGCAGGTAGAGCTTGCGGAAGTGTATCTACCAGCATCTTCTGCGCTTGAAGTGCGAGACTGTTGTTGTATGTGCGGACAGCGCTTGGACCCAATTGCTGAAAGTACTCTAAACCGTCGACGGCTGCCAAGTAAGCAGACCAGTCTTTTGTGCCGAGGTAGTCGAACTCAGCAAGGTAACCTTGCATATAGCCGTGAGAGGGAACCACAGGGTGTGTCCACGCTTGATGCTCCGGATGCGTCCATAGAAATGCGGAACCCTTTGGCGCGAACAACCACTTATGAAAGTTTCCGGTGTACCAGTCGGCATTCAATGTGTTGAGATCAAGCTCAACCATTCCGGGCGCATGTGCTCCGTCGATCAAAACGAGGATGCCACGGCGATGGCATTCGTCGACAATCTCGTGGACCGGAAATGTGACTCCTGTTGGCGATGTAATGTGATCGACCAAGACAAATCGTGTGCGCTCATTCATAGCGCCGACTAAGGCGTCGAGCACTTGTTGCGGACCGGAAATCGGAAAGGGAACCGGCACCTCCGTATAATGGGCACCGGTAATAGAACAGATGTGCTTCATGCACTGTCGCATTGCGTTATAGACGTGCGATGTGCTCAATAATTCATCGCCGGGTTTTAAACGTGGGATGAGAGAATGTAAGACATTTGCAACACCGGTGCTGGCATTCTCCACGAATGCAAGGTCTTCTCCTCGCGCCCCCATAAACTCCGCCAATGTGCCTGCAGCCCGGCGCAACGACGGTGTAAGAATTCGTTGTACGAATTCAATTGGCTGATGCTCCATTCGTTCCTGCCAAGCTCGCTGCGCATCGACAACGACGCGTGGAGTTGAGCCAAAGGATCCGTTGTTGAGAAAAGTCATTTCGCCACGCAGATAAAACTGTGAGCGAAGGGAGTGTCCGAAGTGTACTGACATAGTTGTGATGTTCAAGATGTGGTCTAAAGCTGCCCATCCTGACATCGAATGAACCTACCGTTGAACCGCGATAGTGATCTGTTCTGTCCCGGATGCTGCGATCAAGCGCACAATATAGATACCGTTGTCTAGATCCGAGACGTCTTTGCTGAATTCATTTACACCTTCAGTCATGATGCCATGGAATAGCGCGCGAATGCGTCGTCCGCGCATATCCAACAACTCAATGGTAGCGCTTTGCGTCACTCGTGAAGTACAGCGAAGTGTTGCAACGTTTTGAGCGGGCGAGGGATCGCAACGGAGCGCGAATAGAGAAGCATCCGATGGCACTGAGCTCGAGCCCGTGGTCACAAAATTTCGCACGTCGGTGTAGATACCCGGTCCGTCGTCATCGATACTCTGAACATGCCAGAAATACCGCTTAGCGCTTTGGAGTACAGGTAGTTGCAGCGATGAATCCGAAACAACCGTATCCACCAGTGAACTGCCGAAGGCCAAGGTGCTTGAGAGTTGCACTCGATAGGAGCGCGCGCCGGAAACGGAAGTCCACTTGAGTAATGGACTCAATGGCTGATTGGCAGCACCGCCAGCGGGTTGCACAAGCACCGGTGGTTCGATGGCAGTACGGAAGCTTCGTACTTCGGAATATGCACTAATGCCTCCGGCTCCATAAGCGCGCACTCGCCAATAGTAATCGATGCGACCTTGCTGCAGATTGTCGATCGTCTGCGTGAGCAGTTTTATCGATTCGGAGGAACTGAAGACGCTACTGAATGAAGGATCGGTCGAAACCTGGATACCGTACATCGAAGCATTCTCCGCAGCCTTCCAACTACAGGCTTGCGAACTGAGTATAGCGCGCTTGCCATTGAGCGGGAGGTCAAGCACCGGTACTCCCGGTGCCGGTGGAAGATCGCTCACCGTGCCGGCAAACATGCCGGAGCCGTGTGTTGCAATAGCCATGAAGTTGTCGCTTTCGCGATAGTCCATCATCGTCACAACGCTATTGCCAATTGTCGTAGCCCCTTCTTGAAGCCATACCGTGTTGCTTCCGTTTAACAAAGCGGTACAATACAAGCCAACACTCGTTCCGACATAAATCATTGGCTTGCCGTGAACGAAGCTAAACTCAGCCCATCTGCAACTTGGACCATTACCAACCCCATTCACGGCAGCCTCGAGATTTCCTCCTATTGCGGCCCAGGTGCTTCCACCGTCCGAACTAAAGAAAAGGCTCTGGACGTTGTAGTTGGAGAACACCACGATGACCGAGTCGGCATTGTGCGGATTAACGCAGATACACTCAATGTTGCCGCGTGAGAAAGCGGGGCCTGTTATATCAGTACGGTTTACAGTGCTCGCGTTGTAGTTGTCGATGCGATAGAGATAGCCGTCCTGCGTTCCGTAATACAAACGAGATGCAGGTGCAGTAGAGAGTGCTACGGCACTGATGACTTTTGGACTTCGAGGCATTGGTATTGTGTCCCATCCTGCTTCAGCTGTCGGCTCAGTGCCCCAGCTACCCCATGGTGTAAGACTCAAATCCGAACATCTGTAGAGCTGATGACGATAGGGTACAACCATTCGCTGCGCTGCATTGGGGTCGACGCAAAAGGGAGTAATAAAAAGAAAACTGTCGCGTACCGTTCCCTTCGGGTCTATGCGCGCCAGCCGCTTGACGTTTCCATTATTGTCAAGTTCAAAGCGCCCGATGGTACCTTGTTGTCGCGACATGTAAACCATCCCATCGTCGGCTATAGCACAATAACTACCGTCGCCAAGTCCGGGTGCTGACCATTCCTTCGATGCGCTTAGAGTGTTTGTAAAGGCAGTGCCATTGTCTTGAAGACCACCAATCATTACAGCATTGTTGTTCTTATGATCAACTGCGCAGGTATAGAATTGCGTTGTCTGATAACCATTATTCAGCGATGTCCATTGTACAGTTCCACTGTTCACGTTGTCAGATCGAAAGATTCCACCATCGCAACTGCAAATCGCACGATCCGGGTTGGAGGCGTAGAACGCCATTTCATGTTGGTCAGGATGATTGTTAGGATACACCTCGTAAAAAGGGAGACTGGAACCGGGACCGTATCCACCAATCCATGTCCACGTTGGAGTCGTGAAACCATCGTCTGAACGACAGAGGTTTGTTCCTCCCACAAACACCGTGTTTGGCTTCTGTGGGTGGACTCGAACAAAGATGTCGTAGCTATTCTGGGTCTGGAAGTCGCCAAAGGCGCCACCAAAACGAGGCAGGTTTTGTGAGCGGTCGTCCCACGTACCACCGGCTCCGCTGCCGTCACCACCGGTGTAGGTGTACTTCCACAGTGATGTCCAATCTTCTTTGCCGGCGAAATTGACTTGACGGAATCCTGTACCCTGGGTGTTGGCCAGGAAGTACACCTGATTTTCGTCTGAAGGAGCAATGCCAATCGCGATGCGTCCATATAGCGTTGGCATGAATGAGGGAGAAATATTGGTCCACTTGATACCGTCGGTCGAGCGGTAGATTCCTTTTACCGTTGAGCTGCCGCTTGAAGATGACTGCTGCGAGATCGTTGCGTAGAGTACACCTTTTGCGCTCATAGCGATCTCTGTAAAATATCCGTGCCCATTCGCAAACGTGCCCAGAACCGGTGTCCAGCTTTGACCGCCGTCACTACTGCGATGAATGGCTCCAAGCGCAGTGGCGGCATACACGATGTCTTGCGAGAGCGAGGTGTGGTCTACGACAATACGCCACACAAATTCAAATGCGTTATCCCACGACTCCGGTGTGTTGTTATAACTCGACTTCAGAGACGACCACGTTTCTCCATTATCCGTCGATTTGTACACGCCGCTTCCGTTGAGTTCTGCGGAGTTTCCCCAAAGTTCACCGGTTCCTGCATACCAGGTTTGTTGCTTGCCGGCTCGTGTGTCTTGGCATAGGCAAGTGGCGGGAAGATTTTTGTCTACGGCTGTGCAGCGTCGCCACGAGCTGCCTGCATTAGTCGACTTCCAGATTCCTCCCGAAACTTGACCGGCAAGAATCGTGTTCTCATTTGTGACATCGAGCGCCAGGGCGCGGGTGCGTCCACCAATGTTATAGGGACCGGTTGGAGACCAAGTGTTGCTTTGAATAGAGAGGCCATGCGATCCTATGTCGCGACGGGGAAGCGAACCTGCAAACTCTAGCTCCTTGTCGCGAATGTTGTTTGGGATACGACCGGTCGCAGGGTCGCACAGACGTATGCGATCCCACTCGGCTCGAGCGTAGAGGTCTTCGGATTCGCCATCGGCATCGTGTCCGGCGCTGTTCGGACGCATTGCGAAAACTGAAATGAGCAGGGACAATGCAATAATCGATTGTGCGAACAAGCCTTGCATGCGACGACCTTCATTGGTGTATCAGTTCGGTAAATTCGCTGTCGCAGTGCAGATGTGCAAGTTTTGTCGTCAATTCACGTCTCCCGTCTTTTCACCTAACTCCGAAAGAAGCCTCGCATGAAAGCTGCCCGTGTCCACGAACTTGGTACCATTCCACATATAGAGGAGTGTGCAAGACCTACTCCTCAAGCAGCTGAAGTAGTGATGCGCGTGCGAGCAGCCTCTTTGAAGAACTTAGACAAAGTTCGCGTTTCGGGGACTCATTATACTGCGTCAGCTTCGCTGCCGCTTGTTCCGGGGGTAGACGGAATGGTTGAGGACGAAAGGGCTAATCGTTGGTATGTTATGTGTGAGGGCGGGATGTTCGCCGAATGGGCGTCCATCGATCCGCGCCGTTGTGTCGCCATTCCGGAATCTGTGTCAGATGCCGTAGCGGCTGCGCTTCCCAATGCCGTTTTGGGTAGCGCTTCCGCTCTGCGATGTAGGACGCAGTTCGCCAAAGACAGTGTGGTGCTCGTCCATGGAGCGACCGGAGTAACCGGTAAAGTGGCAGTGCAGGTAGCTCAGCTTTACGGAGCGTCGCGCGTGATTGCAACAGGACGAAACCCCAAACAGCTCGATCGTCTCCATGAACTTGGTGCACTTCACACCGTTTCACTGATGCAAAGCGATGAGCACATAGTTGAGCAGATAGTTGCACTTCATAGGGAACGTCCCATTGATATCGTTCTTGATTACACCTGGGGTCATCCGCTCGAACTTATCCTAACAGCGCTGCAGCAAGGCGCGGTGGATACGTCACGTCCGGTGCGTGTCATTACCATAGGTCAAATGGCAGGCGCCACAGCGTCTCTTTCCTCATCAAGTTTTCGAAGTACTGCCATTGAGATGTTAGGTTCGGGCATTGGTTCCTTGTCTACCGCACAGATCCACGCGTCATTCAATTCGCTCTTGCCCGAGATTTTCAATGCTGTAGCCGATGGTAGAATCGTCGTCGATACACAGAGTGAAGCGCTAAGCTCCATTGCAGACTTCTGGAATGAAAAGATTGAAGGTGGTACGCGCTTGGTTTTTGATTGTCAGCGCTAAGTCTCAAAAGTAGCATATGGTCGCTTCATCCACCACGCCGCAGTGCCGCGCAGCGGCACCGGCGTAGAGAAAAATCTCATAGCATTCACGTTGTGAGTTCAGTACTGCCGATCCGGTGCTGTAGATTCAGAACTGTGGGTGCACTGCTGTGAATTCCGCGTGCTGCGAACGATCTTGCTAAGGGAAGTAGACCTCGAACTCAGTGAGTGCCGGACACCACGGTGCTCGTTTGGTCCTCGAAGTGCCACCATTGTTCGGACACAAGATTGTCAAAGTCCAAGACTTCTCCGATACGTGGGTGTACAAGTGTTTGACCACGTTCCTTGGCTGCATTGACGACTCTACGTATTGGGTCATCCCAGGCATGTTTTGCAAGGACGAATTTAGACCAGTGAACAGGCATGAAAACCTTAGCTTTTAGGTCTATCGCTGCCTGCACGCTTTGTTCCGGCAGCATATGAATGCTTCTCCAATGGTTGTCATATTGACCGCATTCTAAAAAGGCAAGGTCGAAGGGTCCAAATTTCTCGCCGATCGTTGCGAAGTGCGCTCCATAACCACCATCGCCACCGATGAGTATGCGACGTGTCTCACTCTGCACTACAAATCCACTCCACAGAGTTTGTGCTCGACGGAGGAGTCTGCCGCTGAAATGTCGACCGGGCACAGCGGTGAACCGAAGCCCTTCGCCAAGTGTGACCGATTCCCACCAATCTAGTTCGATAAGTTTCTCGGGAGGGCATCCCCACCGTTCAAGATGCTGACCAACCCCAAGACTTGTCACGACTCGTTTGCAACGTGGAATGAGTGACTTCACGGTCGAATATTCTAAGTGATCCCAGTGGTCGTGTGTCAGCACGAGAACGTCTAAGTCAGGAATATCATTAACGCCTACGATATCCGATCCTGCAAAACTCTTGTTCGTGAATCCAAGCGGTGATACGGTACCGTTGAAGATAGGATCGACGAGAACGCGAAGTCCGCTTATCTGCAGGAAGTACGACGAGTGACCGAACCACACAGCAAGATCACGCGATCGATCAAGATGATGCAGCGAGACAGCATTTGACGGTATGGTGGTTTTTGGGCGCGTACGTGTCGTTGGTGCAAACAGCGCATAGCGTAAAAGCTCGAACCAATGTGTGTCGGCAGCCATCACAGAGGTTGATTCGAGGTTACGAAAAGCGCCCCGCACAAAATTTGGCGAATCTTGAATGCGACGTAGACGTGTTCCCCGAGGAAGTTGACCAAACTGGGGGTGTCTGAGAAATAGAGCGACACCCAAGGCAGCGACAGCAGTACCAACAAGAAAGTGCATGAGCTGTGAAGTACGTTAAAGGCGCTACCCTGAAGTTGGATCAGCGCGTGAACGAGAATAGTAATAAAGCGAACCGGCAGGACTGACGAATGGACCGCTTATGCATTGCAGCCAACTTCGAAGACAATTAGGAGCCTAGGAGCTCGTGGTACAGTGCGCGCATGTGATCCGCAGTGCGGGTCCAAGTAACCGATAGTGCGTAATGACGTGCTGCGTCACGCTGTTCAGAACTTCGTGTCAGCACAGTGTGTAAACCTTTGGAGATTTCGTCAATACTGTGGGGGTCGACACACAGTGCATGACCGGCTGCTGTCTCGGGCGAGGCTCCGAGGGAGGAACAAAGTACGGGACAGCCAACGCGCATAGCCTCCACTATGGGCATTCCAAAACCTTCATAGTAGCTCACGTAGACGAGTGCGGCGGCACTGTTATAAAGCTGTTCTACTTCACCGACATCCACGTATCCGAGAATTCGTACGCGATCTCGCATTCCCGTTCGCTCTATTGCGCTCTCAATGAGGTGCATACCCATGCTGGGGGCTCCGGCTAAGACGAGGGGGAAATCTGCAGCCAATCCGGATCGAGCATAGGCTTCGACGAGATTGACAATGTTCTTGCGAATGGAGATTGAGCCAACGAACAAGAAAAACTTACCTTCTTGTAGACCGAGGTTGTGCAGAAGCGCCCTTGACCTAACTTGTTTCATTGAATTTTGAGGTCCTCTCTGCTCCGGAAGCGAATAGGGAGCGGGAGGACAGACCGCCACGCGTTGTCCACGAAGACGAAAGAGTGTTTGCACGTCATCGGCCGTCGTCTGACTAGCGCACGCGATACCGTCAACCTGATCGATAAGCCACTGCATGTGTTCCTGTGCCGCATCCACCAAGTTCAAAGCGGTGTAGTCTCGTATTGCTTGCAATTCCGGACGAAAGATTGCCACATCATGAATTGTCAATACCGTTTTTGCTTTTCGAGCACGAAGAAGTATTGCATTGGGTGAGTGAGCGATGTCGAATGAACCAAGATCAGCGACCTCAGAGCCCACATGCCAGCGTACATGATGACCTCGACGCTCGGACGAAACGGCACGCAATGCGCGCGACCATTTGTAACAAGAGTACACGCGATCGGCTTGATGGAGTTCTGACGATTCTTCCAGTGCCGACCGCAGGGCGATGACATAATTAGAAATACCTGTCGGATAGCGATGCAGAACCTCACTACATTCCAGAGCAATTTTCATGAGCGCTCTACCCTGTCTTTTTTCCATCGTACCATGATGTGAGCGTCTTTGCGGATGACTCGTGAGGCAAGTCTATCACAGAAAAGCCAGAGGCGGTAAGGCATCCATCGCATGAAAACATAGCTTCGCAAAAGCAATAGCGCCTTGTTGCCGAAGAGCGTAAAGGAAAAGTCACCAACAAAATCAGGCGCAAGAGAACGCAATGTATACTCGTCGAAAGACTGGATATGCGCATGCACAGGAGTGCGCTGATTGCAGTGAATGCACAACACGTATCGAAGCTTTTCTTTATACGGAGTACTGACGAGCAGAACACCGTCTGGCTTAAGAACGCGGAGTAGCTCATTCACAAAGCCGGTCGGATTAGGCAAGTGTTCTATGATCTCCGACGCGATGATTGCGTCGAAGGAAGCATCGCGAAAGGGTAGTGCCATTGCATCCGCCACTACAGCACAGTGTGAGGCGAAAGGATAGTGCGTAAGCGCTTTCAGAGGATTGCTGATTGAGACGTCTAAGGAGCAAACGGTTTTGCCGGACGGACAAAGCGCCGCAGCTACCCATGCCTTTCCACAACCGACATCAAGGATGCTTTCGGAAGATTTTGGAAGCTGTCGGAGAATCGTTTCTCGTAATCGTACTTCATCATGTTCGGTCGCGGGGTCACGTTCCTCATAATAGTCGAATAGCTCGGCATCGATGCGATAGTGTTCTTGGTGATGAGCTAAGTCAGAGCGTCGCGAAATGAGACACGGGATGCCGGCTTCGATAGGATATTCAGCAGAAGAGGATATCAAGGTGTGCGCTTCCGTGTTGAAGGTTGCGCGTGTGTCCGGGTCAACCAACACTCGACGGAGAAAAGGATGTAATTCGTATGAACTCACGTGCAGGCTAAGGTAGTGTCGATGTTTTTTGCCGCAATGCCAAGTCCGTAAGACGTCCATGCGGCGTGCTTCAAATTAGCAATCAGCCAAGCCTTTGCCTAGTGAATGCAGGGGGATGTCTAGCTTTTCCGAAGAAGGCTCATGTTTTGCGCCCAAGGGCCTACAGAATCGGCAAAGCTTTTGGCAAAGGTTCGAGAAATCTGCACCAGATGTGCGTGGTCATGCGCAGTCCACGTTGCAACGATATTCTGCAGAGTCACCTCGCCAAGTGAAGGATGCAGGGCAGTTCTCATCAAATCGTGGTCTCCAATCTCAAGCGCGTCCATGAGGTCGAGATTCATGCGGCGCTGTTCTTCAAAGGTGTAAAGCAGTTGCTCAATTGTGTTTGTTTCAACCAAGGCGCGCTGCGCGCTTTGGTCAAAGGCAGCGAAGGTCTGCGGTGAATGTGTTGACATAGCTGCACGTACGCGAGCAGGCCAATGAGCAGTTTCCGCAAAGACCAGATGCGCAACGATCTCATGGATAGTCCAGGCTGCGTCGTGCTCGCGAAGGTTAATCCAAGACGGGTCTAGCTCTGAGAGTAATGCTCGTAGGCTTCGCGGTGTGCGTTCGAGAAGCTGCTTTGAATGCACTAGGTTGAATGGCATAAGGATGTTACTAAGTAATGATGGTATATGTCGAGGGAAACGTTCTCGAAGACGAAGCTTTGCGATGCAGGATTATCGCACCATCTGGAACTGCATCCTAAGTCTTGAAGGACGACTTTGGTTTTCTTGTTCATGCATCGTGTTCTCTTTCGACCTCCCTGTGCTTGTGAGTTGCTTGTCGAGAACGCACTATGCTTCTCGCACCGGACTCGTTTTTCGATGTGGATTATGCAGCGCGATCCCATTGCTTTTAAACAATTCGTAGAGTTCAACGAAGAAGTCCTGACGAAGCTGAGCTTGAGCTGCATGAGAGCGGACGGAATACACAAGTTGAAGCTCCACAAGACCGTCCTTTGCTTCTGAAACGCGCAAGACCGGCGGGGGATCTGCCAAGAAGACATCTCCCGGCTGAGGCCGAGCGCAGCGTTCTTTCATATAGGTGTTGCAAAGCTCAAGCGCTTTCTGCCAGGGTTCATCAACCGGAATTTGGAAAACCAGACGTGAACGGATATGCGACAAAGAAGCAGGATACGCCACGACGATGGATTGCGATAACTTAGAATTAGGACTTATGAGAAATGATTCGTCGCTTTTGCGCAGCAAGGTGTTGCGCCATCCTATTTCGTGAATGACACCCTCATGACCTTCAAAGACGATGAGGTCACCAACCTTTATCTGATTTGCAATCGTTATATACATCCCCGCAAACAAGTTGCTCAACGTTTCCTGCAGTGCTAGGGCTAGAGCCAAACCTCCGATTCCAAGAGTCGCAATCATGGTAGTGACTTTAACGCCATAAGCGTCTAGCACTATTAGGAGAGTAACGATGTAGAGACTTATCTGAAGTGTTTTTTGAAAAAGGCTGCTCGGAGCTCCCACCGTTCCATGGCGCTCGGCATGTTTCACAAACAGGGCTGAAAACATGCGGTGAATCAAGAAAGCCCCAACGAGTACGCTGATCGACGAAAGGGTCGGATGGACTAAAGACTGCATCCAAGGAGGAAGAAGGGTGAGCGGTATGCTCAGGTCAAGTCCAAGAAATACTGCTGCCCACACAGCCATGGTGCCTACGCCCGAAGCGATAATCTCCGCCTCGTTGCGTCGACTAGCGGAGGCTGCCCTGCGAATGGCGCTTCGTAAAAGCCAGCGCAAGAGAATTCCACCTACCAGACAGAGAAGAAATATGGAGAGGTTTTGCATAGATAAAGGCAAACAAGGGATTTGTATGTGGACGTGTCCGCTCCTCAAACATTGGAGCGATGACGTACAACAAAGGCACTGCAAAACTACGTCGAAGAGTGGCCAAAGATGGCATCGTGAACTCAGGAAAGTACCTAATTTGCATAGCTAGCAGTATCACCTTGCCAACTGCGCCATGAAGAGTGTGTCGATAGAAGAGCATGCCATCCACATACACCGAGTGCCCATCATATTGGTGCTGTGCAGCATAGTGTTCGTGATGCTCATGGTGTTGGATTTTCAGCTAAATACGCTTCACATCGTTCTCGCCATCCTGATGTTGGCAGTAGCTATCATCAGCGGATTTCAGCTGTCCAAGTGGTTGGCCGTGCGCTTGGCAGATCATGTTGGATCTGCATTTGAGGAGCTATCGAGACAAGCCGAAGCTGTGCTTGTTGCGGACCGTCCTCTTGAGTTTCACTCGGATGTCGCCGAAGCCGTCGATCTGTCTGAAAAAATGCAACGACTTAATGCGCGAACCGATGAAGTCCGGGAGGAAATGAAAGGTCTGGAACAAGTGCGCAGTCAGTTTCTAGCCAATGTATCACATGAGCTGCGTACACCGATTTTTGCTATTCAAGGCTATCTTGAGACCTTACTGGACGGAGCGGAGTTTGACGAAAATGTGCGCCACAGTTTCCTGGAAAAGGCGCACAACAATGCCTTGCGCTTGAATGTGTTGCTTGGAGATCTCATCGACATTAGTCGAATTGAATCCGGCGAAATGCGCATGTCATTCCGCTACTTTGATATTCTGGATGTAGCCAAAGAATGCTGTGCCACCTTGGAAGGCATGGCAAAACAATATGGGGTACACTTGTCCGTACACTGCTCGGAAACTGAGATGTCGTGTCTCGGTGACAAAGAACGCATTACCCAGGTGCTCGCAAATCTTGTAAGTAACGCCATTCGATATAATCGTCCGGATGGACAGGTCAGTATCGATTTGGTGCGCGAGGCTAATCTTGTAAGCGTCTCCGTGCGCGACAACGGTCTGGGTATCTCGCAAGAACACCAGCAACGAATTTTCGAACGTTTCTATCGTGCGGATGCCAATCGCTCTCGTGCAACGGGTGGCAGTGGCCTCGGTCTGGCTATTGTAAAGCATATCCTTGAGGCGCATGAGACGGTGCCCGAAGTGCACAGTGAAGAGCAAGTTGGGACTACCATCCGCTTTTACCTGCGAGGCTAAGCTTCTTGGATTGCAAACGCTGTGCTTGTTTGTCGGCTGACGCGGCAGGATTTCAATGTGCCGCCATAACACAGATCGGAGATCTTTCAATAGAGCATCGGGCAGCCGGTGTATCGGCTTCATGTGTGGTGACTGAAGCGTAAACAGCGTTCCGGTGCAACCGACTCTACTGTTTCTTCTACTGCGATTGTTCGCTATGAAGTGTAGTATGATGCCGGCTCTGTTGCGAGTTGATCTTTTAATGTGCTTTGTAGGCTTTCACTACGAACGTAGACGTAGTGTGCAAAGCAAAGAACTGCACCATGCGCTGAGGCTTTTGACTTCCGCTTAGCTTTAGGATCACCATCGTACTTGATTCTACGTAGTCGTTTTCACAAGACCTAAAGAAGTTTAACCTGGTGAGTACACAAACATGATGAATGACGGCATAGCACTTTTGGCAATTGCGGCCCATCCCGACGACGTGGAGATGAGTGCCGGAGGAGTAGTAGCGGCGATGGTCCGAAGTGGACATCGCGTGGTCGTTGCGGACTGCACTCGCGGCGAAATGGGAACACGTGGTAGCGCTGAGCTGCGAGATCAGGAGGCTGAACTCGCTGCCAGGATTCTCGGAGTCGAGAAGCGCGAGAATCTGGAAATGCCCGACGGGCATGTCGACCAAAGTGACGAGAATGTATTGAAGCTCGTCCGTTTGATCAGGCACTACCGTCCGCACATCCTCTTGTTTCCGCCGTCGTTCGAGCGTCATCCGGATCACGAGGCTGTTCATCGCTTATGTCGAACGGCGTATTTCAAGAGTGGCTTGACAAAAGTTGAAACAGAGTGGGAGGGACAGGCGCAGCGCACCTTCCGTCCGGCACACATGTTCTGCTACATACAGGCTTATCACCATGAAGCAGACTTCTTCGTCGATGTGAGTTCAACGCACGAGCAGAAAATTGAGTCGATTCGCGCATTTGGTTCGCAAGTGCACGTCCCGGGCGCACCTTCGAACACAAGTACTGGCAATTTGGCAACGTCTGCTTTGCCTGAGCCACAGACCTTTATTTCGAAGCCCGAGTTTATGGAAATGTTAGAATCAAGGGCGCGCTACTTCGGAAGTTTGATTGGTGTACGATATGCTGAGGGCTTCCTTTCGGTTGACGTGGTCGGACTTTCCGGACTCGAAGTATTTCTGCCCTAGAATTTCGCAGATGACAGCATTCTCCTACTCGTTCTACAATGTGTCGGGTACTCAAAGCGAAAAACCCAATGTTTATGCGCCTATCCATACCATGGCTTGCCAAGCGCGGAGGCGCACATGCCGCACTCTTCGTAGTCTTCGCAGGTGCATTCCTTTTCGTCACCGCAACAGATCTTAAAAGCGCTGCTCAGCGAAATGACAGTCTGCAGTGTCGCGTTGCCTCGTTTAAGATTCCGGGAAGCGATTCTGCTCGCGTCGATGTGTACTGTTCGGTTCCTTACGGCTTTCTCAGTTTCTTTCCCAATGCTTCACAATGGGTCGCAAAGTACAGTGTACACATAGTGGTTAAAGATCAACAGCAGAATATTGCCGCAGAGACCCGTGCTGTCTTGCATGTGCGTGAATCCCACCGCGAGCCGGCAGTATTTATGCCGGACAAGCGCGATATGTCGCAGAGTGTCGTCAGCCTTCTTCCCGGAGAGTATCAGGTGTTCGTGGAATTGCGCGACGATATCAGCAATCGCACAGTCACCGGCGAAGAGTACCTCAAAGTTCCTCTGTATATGGATGGAACATGGTCTATGAGTTCGTTGCTTTGCTTAAGCGCCGTTGAGCAGAGAGCTGAGCGCTTGGTGATCACACCCTACATATCCACCGACCTGAGCAGTCTCAGCGAGAGCTTCTTTGTTTTCTGTGAAGTATATGCGAATCAGCAGGTAGATACCATTGATCTTAGTTGTGAGCTCTATGATGGTGAACAACGTGTGTGGTCGTCCGTCCCAAAGCGCAGTAGATTATTAGGTGCAGTGCAACAAGAGTACCTTCGCGTGCAGCTTCCCTCTGATCTCCCCAACGGCGAATACCAACTCAGATGTATTGTTCGAGCCAAGGATGGGCAACAGATTGAGGCAAGTTCGGCTCCAAGGACCAAGTCGACGGACTCAAGTATATTCGACGCAAAGGTGCTCTGTTCAAGTAGCATGAGTGTTCTGTTGCAACGTCCGCTGCGCGGACCCATGACATCCGATATCGACAAAGCGATACGACAGCTACGCTATATAGCTACGCAAGAGGATATGGACAGAATGTCTGCTCCTAAGACTGTCGGGGAACGACGGAAACTCTTTGAACACTTTTGGAAGAGTGTTGACCCTAGCCCGGGTACTCAACGGAATGAAGCATTCGATGAGTACTTCGCACGAGTTGACTACTGTACAAAGAATTTTCAGTCCTATGCCGAAGGCTGGCTTAGTGACATGGGGATGGTCTACATCGTATTAGGTCCGCCTGAATCTAATCGTCGACAAATGAGTGCAGATGGCAGAACCTACATTCAATGGAACTACGCCATGCCACCTCGTCAGTTTCTTTTTATAGACTACAGCAGCTTCGGAGATTATCGCCTCTCGACTACGACACCTTTCTCTTCCTTTGAGAAATATCGCTATCGTCATTAGCAGGCGTTTGATGATCCTGACACACTGCAAACTGCATGAATACTTGCTTAGCAGCACTATAACACAACTCGGGCATGCACGTAGTGTTTGGGCAACCGACATCGCATAAGAAGCGTTTGACCTCCTCGGTAGTACCACTCAACATTCACTTCGGGCTCATAACTAGAGGACAATTTCCGGAGAGCCGTGCGAAGTGTATGGAGTCCATGAAGTCTTTCTTAGACACAAGAGCGATGCATCAAGGGGCAAGCAGATCATCCTTCGTTCAGAACATCTCTAGCTCTGAGTACAAGTCACGTGCACGCTACTGTACATGATTGTCATGAAAGTACGTGGTGCATTACGTCAATGTTCTCAGCTGCAAGTACGCAGCACCAAAGTGTTGCGATCGTGAGTGATAACGTCGCGTCATTACTCTGAACTCAAAAAAAATTGCATGTGTTTTGGACTAATCACTCGCAATACAAGGAGGTAAAAGTGAGCACCGATATCTCGAAGCGTTATGCTAAACCGGTCTTTAAGAATGTTGAGAAGAGATGTGTTCGTTGAGTATGCAAAGCAATCAGTGCAAGATATATGCCTAAGGTCTCGTGCGCTACAGCTCGCATCAACACTAGTGTTGCAGGCACGGTACTAAAATGTTGTGCGTGCGTAGTGCGTATGTCACATTGTCAACGTAACAATTAGGAATGTGTAATAGGTTGTATATGTCCTGTCGCTTGAGAGCAAGAAGTGAGTTTCGTTGCTCCAAGCGAACATGATGAGAGCGTGTGGAAAAAATTTCGTGCGCGTAAGCAAAACATAGAAAAGTACTTGCATAACAAAAAGTGATGTGCTATAATTGTATCGCATTTTGTTTGTATCACTTTTGTATAAGGAGTTACCTATGGCAGCAGCAAAGAAAGCAGCCAAGAAGGTTGCTAAGAAAGCAACAAAGAAAGTTGCTAAGAAGGCTCCGGCAAAGAAGGCAGCTAAGAAAGCTACCAAGAAGGTTGCTAAGAAGGCAACAAAGAAGGTTGCTAAGAAGGCTGTAAAAGCTTCTCCGGCAAAAAGAAGCGCTAAGTAATTCGCTTCTTGAAAGGATAAAAGAGACTCCAACATTGTTGCGAGTCTCTTTTTTTTTATGATGTAGTTATTGTGGTCAACCCTGTAGCCCGCACCAATACTAGTGTTTATGGACGCACTTGAACCGAGTTCCGAGCAACGTGCTCTGCATATGAGTTTACAACTCTTTGATCCGGATGGAGAAGTTGCGCCTACTGATGAATTGCTACAGCGCATAGAGGCTGCTGTTATCGAGCTATTGAGTACGAACCCTGAGCGACTCATGCAAATTCTGTATCGCATTGATGTTGATGAGTCGCGGGTTAATGATGTCATGCAGCATGCACCTGTAGCCAGCGTTGCAGGACGCATCGCTGAATTGATCATCGAGCGTATGCGAAACAAAGTACGCACGCGTCAGCTATATAGAGAAATGTCGCGCAATGACTCAGACGACAGCGAATAACGTCGTTAGGTGGATGTCTATCAAACCGGCGGTACTCATCACTGATCCATAGTCTTCGTTGTTGTACAACAAGTACGAATGGTAGCCCGGTTATTGACAAAGCCCTCAACAGAGAATGTGATGCATCCATAGTTGTTTAGACACGTAGTAGACAAGCTCAACGTCAATCAAGCAATACTTACTGACTACTATGACCTACACGATAGCCTACACGATGGCCTTCAGAACATCATTAATAGTTCTTACCACTGCTATGCTGAGCTCGTGTACCAGTGTTGTCTATGCTCCTTCCATGATGTTCATTTCTGAACCGATGAAGCAGCACAGTGCGCAAATCAGCGCATCGGGTACCGCACTGGTGGAGAGTTTGCCGGACGACACACGAAGTTTCACGACAGGAGGAGCCTTTGCCTCTATCGGGTATGGCTTTGGGACGAATTGGTCTATGCATCTCAAAAGTTGGACAGCTTTTGATGGCAGAGGGGGAGTAAGCGCTTCGGCTTGTCTGTGGTCTGACTCTCGGCAATTTTGGAATGTTGAGCTTGGAATGGCAAACAACAATGCGAGCATGGACGGCTTTGCCACAGCCCTTCGTTATGGAATTCGGGAACAAATGCGCTCCGACCTTTCGCTTTACGGGACTATTGGTGTTGCATTCGGCTGGCATGATACTAAAGCCATATCAAAAGGCGAATGGGGATTGGCACACCTCACTCAAGTAGGTTTTGCCTACTCGCTCTCTTCGGATTGGAAAATTGGGCTTGATCTCTCCGTGGTCCTGCAATACAACCGCCCCATGCGAAGTGTGAGCTTCGCGGCCTCACCGGCTCTTGGCCTGTGTTATTCGTTCTGATTCTACTCTTCAGACTAGACTTCACTATACGCTTCCCACATGTCTTCACGACGGCGATTGTGAGTGCCCCTACGCGCCGCCTAGAGTACGAGTTACAGCGTGGCGTAAAAGGTCTAGTACTTCTATGCAATGCGTTTGCGGAAGGGAAGTGCGGGCTGAACCCGGGGGTGTTCTCTCGTGGCGACCTCGGATTACTCCTTTTTGGTATATTTGTGAAGAATCAAACCATGGCACAGCACTCCTGTCATAGAACTACCACTTTGACTCTCACCACCCCGTGAGGGGTATTCTTCATGTTCAGGACGCACTGTCCGCGTAGTATCCTCGTAGTTCAATTCCAAAAGACGGCCACTTCAGCGCACGAAGCGCCATTATGTATATTGGTTATTCCTAATACGACCTCAATTTTTACATCGAAAGAACTTTAAAATGATGAAGATCACTTTACCGGACGGTTCCGTACGAGAATACGCAAAAGGCAGTACGGGGTCCGACATCGCGAAGTCTATATCGGAAGGCCTCGCACGCGTCTCCCTTGGAATCCAAGTCAACGACCAGATGTACGATTTATCACGTCCTATCAATGCAGATGCGTCCGTACGCATCGTCACGTGGAACGATGATGAAGGCAAACAGATTTTTTGGCACTCCACTGCGCACTTGATGGCAGAGGCATTGGAGGCATTGTATCCGGGTATCAAGTTCGGTATCGGGCCTCCCATTGAAGCAGGCTTCTATTATGATGTCGATCTTCCCGAAGGTATCAAACTGTCGACCGAAGATCTTCCGAAAATAGAAGAGAAAATGCGTGAGCTCGTTAAGGCAGACAGTGCCTATAAGCGAATTGAAAAGACATGGCATGAGGCTATTGAGTACTTCTCACAAAAGGGAGATCACTATAAGCTTGAACTATTGGAAGGTTTGAAGGACAGCGAGATCACCTTCTATGAGCAAGGAAACTTCACAGATCTCTGTCGCGGCACGCACGTGCCGTCAACCTCGTACCTCAAGTATCCAAAGCTTCTTTCGGTAGCCGGAGCATACTGGCGTGGCGATTCGTCACGTCAACAGCTTACTCGCATCTACGGCATCTGCTTTCCCAAGAAAGATCTGTTGGAAGAGTTCCTCAAGCAGCGCGAAGAAGCCGAGAAGCGCGACCACAAGCGACTAGGACGTGAACTCAAGTTGTTCATGATTCATCCTATGGTGGGTGGTGGGTTGCCGGTTTGGCTACCCAACGGAACAAGCGTTCGCAGAACGCTCGAGGCATTTCTGCGCAATCAACAGAAGAAGCGCGGATATCAGGAAGTCATTACACCACATTTAGGGAATCTGGAGTTGTACAAGACCTCCGGGCACTATCCCTACTATGCAGACTCACAGTATCCTCCAATGAAGATCGAAGAGGAAGAATACTTGCTGAAGCCAATGAACTGTCCTCACCATCACCAGGTGTATTCCAGCGAACCACGTTCTTATCGGGATCTTCCGGTTCGTTTGGCGGAGTTTGGTACGGTGTATCGCTATGAGCAATCCGGTGAACTGAGCGGTCTCTCTCGTGTGCGAGGCTTTACCCAAGATGATGCTCACATTTACTGCACGCACGACCAACTTAAGGATGAGATTAAGAATGTCATCGAGCTCACGCAGTTTGTGTTCACAACCTTCAATATGGAGGTCTCCACGCGTCTTTCATTCCGCGATGACAACACGGAGAAGTATGGTGGTGAACTCGAGCTCTGGGAACGCGCTCAACGGGAAATCAAAGAAGTGGCAGACGAGATGCAACTCGACTACTTCATTGGCTTGGGCGAAGCTGCATTCTATGGACCTAAAATTGACTTCATTGTGCGTGATGCAATCGGTCGCAAATGGCAATTGGGTACAGTGCAGGTTGATTATGTGATGCCGGATCGTTTCCAATTAGAGTACATGGGTGCTGACAACCAGAAACACCGTCCGGTTATCATCCACCGCGCTCCTTTTGGTTCGATGGAACGCTTTATGTCGATTCTCATTGAGCATTATGCCGGAAACTTCCCCTTCTGGCTTGCGCCTACGCAGATTAGCATACTGCCCATCACGGATGCACAGAATGACTATGCTCAATCCCTCTGTACGAAGCTCGAAGAAATCGGCTACCGAGTTCATGTAGACCTTCGTGGAGAGAAAGTGCAACGTAAAATAGCCGAGAGTGAGCAGAAGAAGATTCCTTATGCACTTGTCGTCGGTAAGCGCGAAGCTGAGAATGCACACGTTGCTCTTCGTAAACACGGCGCCGGTGACCAAGGAGTAAAGAGTATCGACGAAGTCCTTGCATTGTTTGCGTCTGAGCACGTCCAATAATACCTATTGCATGAGTTGGAGCCCGGAACAGTATGAGAAGTATAAAGCGGAGCGTGCCGCTCCGCTTTATGATCTCTTTGCACAGGTAGTAAAACGTCCGCACATGCAGGTCGTAGACCTTGGTTGTGGAACCGGAGAGTACACGAGAATGCTCTTCGATTTGTTAGACCGGGCAACTGTACGTGGAATTGACAGCTCATCCCAGATGTTGGCAAAGAGCTCTTCCTTTTGCTGCGCGGGTTGTAGCACTCATCTAGGTGACTTGCAGGAGCTCGAAGGCGACTATGATTTGATATTTAGCAACGCTGCCCTTCATTGGTGCGCCAACCATCGGACACTCATTCCACGTTTGTGGTCTCACTTGCGACCGGGCGGTCAGCTCCTTATTCAAATGCCACGAAACCACGCTCATCCGAGTCATCGTCTTGCACTCCTCACTGCGCGCGAACTCTTCCCTGAGCTAGTCCCAAGCCCTGCAGCAAAGCAGTCTACCTCAGTGCCGGATACACTGCAACAGAGTACATTGCAGCCTACTGATGTCAGTCAAGGAAAACGACAAGTGCAGTTTGAGTCAAGTTCCGCACACGATGACGTTGTCTCGTCTGTGCTCCATCTCGAAGAGTACGCTCAACTCTTTTTCAATCTTGGAGATCGGTCTCCATGGTGCATTGAAAAGATCTATTCCCATGTCCTAGCCAATGCAGATGCAGTGATGGAATGGACTAAAGGCACGCTCCTCGTGCCTATTATGGAGCGATTGAACGAGGAACAGTGCGAAGTGTTTTTGCACAGCTATCGCGAGAGACTACGAAGTGCAATGCCCGGTTCGCCGGTCTTGTACACTTTCAAACGTGTTTTGCTCTCGGCACGCAAGGCAGAGTAGCGCCGAGATCGTATCGCTCGTGACCGAAGTGTTTGCTCCGGGCACTTTGTTTAGCTTTGCGTCTGCGATACAGCTATCGTAGTTCCATTCAGGAGTGCCCTTCGCAGACCACGAGTGTGACTTCGATCATCGCTGTTGATTCCTGGAGATACCGTTTGATATTATGAAGCCTATACCAACCCGCCGACGAATCCCTGTCCTTACTGAACTGCTTGAGTTACGAGAAATGACACAGTCTCCCGTCGGCTACTGTGAACGAATTGTTCGCACCTACGGCCCGGTATGTCACGTACCTCTGCCGGGTGTAAAGAACTACATGATCCACGATGTGGATTTATTGCAAGAGGTGTTCGTCAATCAATCCTCAAAATTCGTAAAGAGTCGGTTGTACAAAGCGATGCGGAACATCGTGGGCTTTGGCTTGTTGACCAATGATGGAGAACATCATCGGCAGCAGCGACGCTTGGTTGCACCTGCCTTTCACCGCCAGCGTATTAGCGACTATGCGACTGTCATGATGCGCTGTGTAGAGGAGGAGCTCGCGGAGTGGAAGGTTGGAATGCAGGTCAATGTGCAGGACATCATGGCCAACATTACTATGAGCGTCATTACACAAACAATGTTTGGGTCTCAGATTTCAAAAGAGCGTTTACGAAGTATTGGACTCGTCGTCACAGAATTGCTTGAACATGCGGCATCCGTTTTTCAAAATCCTTTTACTCTGATCTGCTTTGAGAAGAATATACCCATACCGGCGGTCAAGCGTGTTTACCACTTAACGAAGCAGGTGGATGTGCTCATTAACGAAATCATTCAGTCGTATCGAGATAAAGGAACCGTGGGCAAAGATGATATGCTCACGATGCTCATGCAAGCGCGCGACGAAGAGACAGGGGCAGCTTTGAGCGACAAGCAGATACGTGATGAGGTGATCACCATGTTCATGGCCGGCCACGAGACGACCGCAACCGCATTGAGTTGGACCTGGTATTTGTTATCAAAACATCCGGACGTAGAACAACGGATGTGCGATGAAATCTCACGTGTGATTCAGGACCGACGCCCTCGTGCCGAGGATGTTGAGCATCTCGGTTTTACGCGAGACGTTTTCAAAGAAACACTGCGCGTGTATCCACCGGTGTGGACTATTGCCAGAGAACCTATTGAAGATATAGAGATCCACGGATACCCCTTTCCCAAAGGCAGTGTTCTGTGCACGATCTCAACGGTGATGCATCATAGTTCGACGTTCTTCCACGATCCGATGAACTTTATTCCGGACAGATGGAAAGAGCCTGAGCTTGCGAACCTTCCACGCTTCGCCTTCTTTCCCTTCGGTGGTGGAAATAGGATGTGTATTGGAGAGGGATTTGCCTGGATGGAAGCAACGCTTATCCTAGCGGGCATAGCCTCGCGATTTCGCCTGGAGATTGACCCGGCCTTCACCACCGATATCAAGCCGCTCTTTACCCTGCGTCCTCGGGATCCGATTCTTGCAACGGTCAGAGCTCGTTAACCCCGGATGCACACTATTGCGAGTCACGCGCGCGCCGAAGGCGCGCGCATACTAAAAATCATCTAGCTTTTTGTTTGCTCGCTACGCACTACAAAAACCGGACACTCAGCATGACGTAGTACTCGTTCTGTGGTGGAACCCAGCATAAGATGTTTGAAACCGGTCCAGCCGTGAGTTGCGATACAAATCAGAGCTATCGAATGCTCCGAAGCATAGTTCACAATCTGCTCTGCCGGCTTGCCTTCGCGAACCACCGGAATGACGCCGATTCCACGATCGCTGATCTGTGCTGCGACTTTTTGTAGGTCGCTATTCGCAGTCGTACGCAGTTCTTTCATCAGGTCGAAGTATAAACTTTGCTCGGTGCCAAATCGGGTGGCATACATGTCGAGCGGCTCTACAACATGTAGCAAGTGGAGTTTTGCGTTCATGATGTGAGCAAGGTCTACCGCGTACTCCAGGGCTTTGGTGGAGCACTCCGAGAAATCGGTGGCGTACAAAATGGAGTGATAGCTTTTCATTGTGCTGCTCCTAAAGTGAGACCACGCAAATATCATCGTAAGTGATCATCTTTGCCCTGATGGCAGTCATGCACCGGGCTGATCTGTGTCAGGAAAAGAAAAAGCCCACGCGGCGCGTGGGCTTAAAGTTCGTATCGTGCTCATTGGTTCGGTAGCACAACTACGTATAATGCGTGGGAGCTTATAGTGGAATGTTGCCGTGTTTCTTCCAGGGATTGCTGTCTTTCTTGTTGCGTAGCATACGGAGTGCGCGTGTAATGTGACGACGTGTTTCGCCGGGAGTAATGACATCGTCAACGTAGCCTCGTTCAGCCGCCTCATAGGGGTTGGCAAACTTCTCGTTGTATTCCGCTTCCAATTCGAGTTGGCGTGCGGCTTTGTCGTCGGCCTCTTGTATTTCCTTGCGGAACAGAATCTCGACCGCTCCTTTAGCGCCCATCACAGCGATTTCAGCACTTGTCCATGCTACGTTGTAGTCGCCACGAATGTGCTTCGAGTTCATGACGTCATAAGCACCTCCGTATGCTTTGCGTGTGATGACGGTCAGTTTAGGAACCGTTGCTTCACAGAAAGCGTAGAGAAGTTTTGCTCCGTGACGTATGATTCCGCGCCACTCTTGGTCGGTACCGGGTAAGAAACCCGGCACATCTTCAAAGACCACGAGCGGAATGTTGAATGCGTCGCAGAAGCGCACGAATCGTGCACCTTTAATGGACGAATTAATGTCTAACACTCCGGCTAAGGAATTCGGTTGATTGGCAACGATGCCGACGGGCATTCCATCGAGGGTTGCAAATCCGACAACGATGTTTGTTGCATAGTCTGCGTGCACTTCGAAGAAATCGCCTTCATCTACCACTTCACGAATCACATCTTTCATATCGTAAGCCATGTTCGACTGCGCAGGAATGATGGTATCCAAACGTGGACAGTGACGGTCCGCGGTGTCGTTCGTCGGTATGAGCGCTGATTTCTCTTGGTTTGAAGAAGGAAGAAAGGTCATGAGCTTACGCACTTGCATAAGCGTGTCGATTTCATTTTCGCAGGCGAAGTGCGCTACACCTGATTTACCTGCGTGCGTCTCGGCACCACCGAGCTCTTCAAAGGTCACTTCCTCATGGGTTACGGTCTTTACAACGTTAGGTCCGGTCACGAACATGTATGACGAACCCTTTGTCATGAAAATGAAATCTGTAATGGCGGGTGAGTACACGGCACCGCCGGCGCAAGGTCCAAGGATAACGGATATCTGTGGAATAACACCGCTTGCAAGAGTATTGCGTAAGAAGATGTCGGCGTAGCCTCCAAGCGAGACAACGCCTTCTTGGATGCGGGCACCACCGGAGTCGTTCAAGCCAATAACCGGTGCGCCGATCTTCATTGCCAGGTCCATGACTTTGCAAATTTTCTCGGCGTACGCTTCACTCAAGGAACCACCAAAGACGGTAAAGTCTTGCGAGAAGACGCACACGGTGCGACCATGAATGGTGCCGGTTCCGGTAATAACTCCATCTCCCAATGGTCGTTGTTTTTCGAGTCCGAACTTCGTTGAGCGATGGCGAACAAACATGTCCATCTCTTCAAATGAACCTGGGTCCAAGAGGCATTCGAGACGTTCACGAGCGCTGAGTTTTCCTTTTTTATGTTGATCGGCTATGCGTTTTTCACCGCCGCCAAGCATTGCTTCGCGACGTAATTGTTCTAGGTATTCGGTGCGGTTCATGGTGAATGTGTTTTCGTTTGCGAAAACACAAATATAGGGCTTGAGTCAAGCTCCAGATCCTTGGTTTCACGAGTGCATTCGTTGAATTCAACAAGGCAAAGCACTTCGGTGTTGCGAGCATGTGAACGAGGTGCGAACAGGACTTACGCGTGGTGTATTATGGTGGGTGCGCTCAGGATTGAAAAACGTGAATCGTCCGGCTGGGCATAGAGGAAGGAGAGGAAAGTGAAAGGCGAGTACCAGGAGTTTTTATTTACAGCGGGGCAGTTCCTGCCCCGCCGAACGAATACAAGATTCAACTAATACGCAAAGAATTAGTGCTGAACCACGAACGATTTGCTTAGAATGCCCGAGGCACTTAGTATGCGTAGCAGATAGAGACCATTGGGTAATGTTGAGGTTTCAATAATAGTATTCGCGCCTGACGATAGTATCGATTGGACCGGCACACGCTTACCTTCGCAACTATAGACCTGCAGCTCCGAGCCGTTGATACACACAGACTCAGGAAGAAGGACTGTGCACTGTTTATCACAAGGATTTGGATACAAAGATCCGTCGGACACGGGGATGTCGCCATCTTCCACGCCGACGACGTAAAGTGCTTGGTAGCGACGTACAAAAGCATCCATAGATCCGCCCGACGATGTTTGATCGGCTTTTAATGTAGCGAAGTCGCTGCTTGTAGTGGATCCCCCAATCAGCAGCGAGCCGTCTGCTTGTTGCGCAAGAGCGCAGGCATAGTCATCGGCGCTGCCGCCGAAGACTGTTGAGGCCATGACCTTTGTTCCATTACTAATGAAGAACGCAACGAAAGCATCGCTACTCCCTTTGAGTCCAACGGAATCGGCTTTTGTTTGAGGGAAGTCGGAACTGCTCGTCGTGCCGCACATCATCACATCCATCGTCGAGTTCACATAGAGAGCCAAACAGCGATCATCGTTCGTGCCACCGAGGTAGGAGCCCCATACGTGCACACCTTGTGCATCCAAGCGACAGACAAACGCATCGCTGTTACCACCATTGAAATTCGACTGTGCTGATCCACCTGTCATGAAATTATTTGAGGCACCGGTTGTGCTGTTGGTATACCCACCCAAGAAGATGTTGTCGTTGGCAACGACAATGCACGTTAGAGTATCATAGTGGTCACCTCCCACATATCGTCCCCACGTTCGCATGCCATTGGCATCAAGACGAGTAAGAAATCCCGAAGCCTGGAGTCCACCCGGAGGTGTTGAGCCTTCTCCAATATTGGCAGCGATGAACGCACCCGAGTTGGCGCTACTAGTGTTTCCTCCGAGAAGAACAGATCCATCCGACATTGCTCCGATGATACGTCCTTCTTCATAGGAACGCCCGCCGTAATACGTCGACCAGGTCTTCGCCGTCAAACCTGGGTTCAAGACGAGTGCGAAGGCATCGGATGGAGCATTGAAGGTGCTTTGTTGACCATTCATTTTCAGATCCGAGCTGAAGGTAGTACCTGCAACGGCTATTGAGCCATTGGGGAGTACACAAATCGCGCGAGCTTCATCGGCTTCATTACCGCCATAATATGTACACGAAAGAAGCTTCCCGTTAACGTCATCAAAGCACGCGACGAAACAATCGGAGCTGCCGCCTCCGAAAGATGATTGAAAGCTACCGCTAGTGCTCATGCCACTGGCAGAAGTAGTGCGACCGCAGACGTAGACCTTTCCCGCTGAAATACAGATTGCTTGTGCGATTTCATCACCTGAGCTGCCAAAGTAGGTAGACCACATGCGATGTCCGGATGCATCGAATCGACTAACAAAGGCATCGCGGGGGCCATTGAGACTACTCTGTTGTGTTCCGGAGCTCGTTGGAAAGTTAGGGCTTGAACTTGCTCCGCATACCAACATCCCATTTACTACCGGGGTACCGGCAGTACAGGAATCAACGCCACTTCCTCCGAGGTAAGAAGAGAGCTCGATGGTGGCTTGCACGAACACGCGCGATGATCCCGAAAGGGGAGCAGCAAGACTTTTGCCTGAGTTCGCATCGGCCGAGGTCCATTCCACCCATGCTTCCTTCGGGGATTCACGGTGCAGCCGTGGTCCGGATAGCTGAGATCTCCAAGGGAAGAGGGGGGTACCATTCTCTAAGCTGACCAGGATTTCAGAGTCGGATTGTTGGGACATCTGTGCCTCAGACCAAGAGCAGCGCAGAGGCAGGGGATTAGATGGATGGGCTGAGTTTAGTGGATTTGAGCTGACAAGACGGAGGACCAGTGACGAAGACTCGAGACTAACAAGCAGATCTTGCGATTCCGAATAGCCTTTGAAACGCAAAGTCGAAGTCCGGAGGCACTCGTACGAGACACCTTGGGAGACGAATCGAATCATGCTTTGATCGTGGGCCGGTTCAGCGCGAAGGTCTCGGATGGATCCTAGGAGGTTCAGGCGAGCGCTGTGGGCGGTGGAACCGTTCTGCACGACAAAGCTCAGTGCGTGCGGGTGCACAAAGATCTGAATTTGCGGCAATTTTGCGTAAAACAAGATAGGTTCAGGGCTTAGGGCCTGATTTCTACTACACTGGCCTCTATTTTCAATGAAAGAGGTCGATACCTCAGTAGATCCGAAGAGCCTGATTTGGCTGAAGAGGAGGCAAAAAATGCCTAGTGTAATTATGAGTCTCTTATCCATGAGGGTAAATCCTGCTTGAGTGGTGGAGAGCAAAAATACACAGTGGTACCTTTTTGCTGAGACGAGAGAAGGGCCTAAGCTGATTGAATTGTTAAGAGCCCCAAAATTCGGAACGAAAATTGCCTGAATATTCTCCGTAGAAACACGGGATTAACAATGGAAAAACAGGCCAAAAATAGACCCTAAAAACACCCATTTTGGGCTGTATAAAAAATGATGAAAAAGTGTCAGATTTCTCTTACATAAACCGTGTGAAGTGCCTATTTATCAAAGGACTTCCGCGTTTTTGATGAAAAATGACAAAAAAATCTTTTGTCCGAAAAATAGGTCTAGTTATATTGCATTCGTTTCGCCAAAAGCCTCCGACCATGTCGGTACTTTTACGCAGAAACTTTGAAAATTTCAGCAGCAAAAAAGAGCGCATTTCATCGTTCGTGTGATAGGCGCGCGCATGCTCTCACTTCCATTTGGGAGAGGCTGTATGCCGCGTTGTATCTGATGTTGTGGCCAATGGATGGTCGTCGTCCACTGTTATTGGAACGCTGAATTGCGTCCGATATTGGTTAACGTCGAGTTATCTTTTTAGTCACGTCAGACTGATGGGATCTTGGGAGTCGAATTGTCTTGGAACGTTCAGGTCATTGCACCTCACAGAGGGGTGATTGACCCGACAAATTCATTTTTTCGAAGCACGAGATCGGTTGAAGCGGGAGAATTTTTGTTTTCAAGCCGTGTTTTTTTGTTCTCAGAGCGAACAGGGGGCAGGTCGAAAGCGATTTATCCTGTGAAAACAGAGGTTTGGGCGGAAGCCTATACTGAGAGATCAGAGTTCATGAGAGCGTGAAAAAAGCTTCGCTTGGGATGGAGCGACGAAGTCTGAAAAACGGATCTCGTTGCCATCTTTCGCCAAAACAGAGGCTGAGGAGTCATCTGCCGGCGGAATGGCGAAGGTTCCGAGTGTGTGGAACTTGCTATGATGCGGACAGGTACAACATTCGCTTCATATCAAACTCCACAGGCACCTTGAAGTGCTTTTTTACTGAGGCATGATCGTTCAGCTGCCAAGGAAGGTACATGAACGGACGAGCTTTTTACATAAGGGTTGAGGTCGACAGTTGCTTTAATCAAGGTATTTGGGCACTGTTTCGCGGTCGTTTAGGGAATACTCCCGAACCGTATCATCCTCAGGCTTTATACGACTGAGATAGTGAGCCTAAGGCGGCATCGTAGGCTAGTATGATTAGATGCAGTTGGTCGTGACAGGATTTTATAACCTAGAGAACTTTTACTGTTGAGTAAAACCCACAATATCGAACATGGGTCGGGGATCAGCACAGTGCGTACTGTGCCTTTTACGTTTGGTATACCTGGTTCACGCCGAGCTCCGGCGCCATTGCGCAGAGCGTCCTCTATGATCGGATGGATCTTTCAGCCACAGTTGCAATTCACCATGACTATACATTCAGGAGTCAAATATCTATTTTTATTTTTCACATCTCTGTTGGAGGATTTTATGAATCTGCAGTTACGGAGTTTATGGCGGACGTCATGTAGCGCGGCACTAGGACTGGTGCTGGCAGCTGTTACGTCTTTCGCCGGAAACTCGACTCAACCGTCGCCTTTGGCTCAGACCAAGGAGCTAACGACGGCTCGAGCCAATTCGCTGATAGCGAAAACGGGTCTCGAGTTTGTTGAGAACAAGGGTCAGGTCGTAGATACCAAGGGTACTGCGCGTCCTGATATCAAATTCAGCGCCTCTTCAAAGGGCGTTGGGTTGTTCTTTACACCGGATCGCATCATATATGCCTATTCCAAGACGGAAGGCAGTATTCCGGACATCCGTGATGCAAAGCCCAAGGAGCACTTCAAGGGCGTGAGCACTACCCTCTATCGTATGGATATGAGCTTGGTAGGTGCTTCAACATCGGCCAACATTGTGCCGACGAATCAGCTCCCGGGCGTTCAGAATTTCTACACTGCCAGCACCGGTATTGAAGGTGTTACAGGTGTACGTGGGTTCGGCAAGATTACCTACGAAAACGTGTATCCGAACATCGATATGGTGCTCGTTTCACGTGGTAAGGGTATGAAGGCTGAGTTTATCGTTCGCCCGGGTGGTGATCCTTCATTGATTAAGATGCGCTTTGACGGTGCTAAGTCAGTTAATCTCGAGCGTGACGGTGGATACACTGTTGCTACTGAGTTCGGAACTCTTAGCGAAGATGCTCCTTATTCGTATGTCAATGTAAATGGCGAACAACAAGAAGTGAAGGCTACCTTCCGTGTTGAAGGTAATGAAGTCACCTTCAATGTTCCGTCATACGATAAATCACAAACTCTTGTAATCGACCCGGCTCGTGAGTGGGGTTCGTTCCATGGTTTGACAGGTGAAGATCGTATTCAAGGTATCTCAGCTCAGCCGTCATTCAATCCGGCTACAGGCGATGCTTATATATATGTATGCGGTTTTACTTCCACAATAACAAGCACTGTTCCGTTTACCACAGCAGGTACTTCAGGAAGCGTCAGCACGAACACTCGTGGTGGTACGTATGATGCTTTTGCAGCGGCTTACTCCTACGGCACGGGCGCTCGCGTTTTCAATACTGCATTTGGTGGTAGCGGTGAAGATCGCGCCAACGCAATTGTTGCAAATTCCGCAGGACTTTCTTGGGTTGTCGGTCAAACAGCAGGTTCAAGCTTCCCGACATCCAACACCGGTAACACACAGACGGCCTACGGTGGAGATGTTTTTGATGGTTTCGTAACCGCTCTTAGCGCTAGTGGTACCATCACAGCAAGCTCCTATGTTGGTGGTTTGGGCGACGACTATTTGACCTCTATCTGTCGCGATGACGCAGGTAACCTAACCGTTTGCGGTACTGCTTCTACAGCATCTACCGGCTTGGGCGCAGGTTCTGTTTATCAAGTCAACCCGGGTAGTGGCCAATATTCTGCAATCATCAGCCGTATTACAGTTAGTACCGGAGTTGTACGTGACTGGTTAAGCTATTATGGTACAGGTGTAGGTAGCGAGTGCTATGGTACTTCTGTCGCTTCAACCAACACAACCGGTGAAATCTGGATTGGTGGTTTCACAAACTGTCCTAATACAGGTCAGGCAATTGCAACGACCGGTTCATATAATACGTTTGTTAACAATAACGGTAGCGGTGCATCAACCGGATCTGTTCGTTACGACGGATGGGTCGCGCGATTCACATCAACCGGTGGTCGTACATCATCAACCTATGTTGGTGGTCAGCAAGATGATCGCGTATTTGGTGTTGCAAACGACGTTGTAAACAATCGTGTTATCGCCGTTGGTGGAACAAACTCCGTTTCATCCGGTACGCAAAACATTGCAAACACATCCGGCGTCTTTAAATCAACTCTGAATCACTCAAGCTCAACGTCATCAGATGACGGCTTTGTTACCGCCCTTTCATTGAGTGGTAGCAACTTTGTTCGTGCTTGGGGTACCTACTGGGGTACAGCACTCGACGATCGCTTGTATTCAGTTTCTGTAGATAACAGTGCTGCAAGCAGTGGTAACCCGGAAAACAAGGGGCAAAAGATTTTTGTTGCGGGTCAATCAAACGCTGCAGTAAGCGGCGCGTCACCGAATGACTTTGCAACCTATGGTACATACAATTTCAGCATCGGTACTAATAATACTGCCGGTGGTGCTTATGATGCCGTTTGGTCACAGTTCACATCGGACGGAACCGGCGTAGAATTGACAACAATTAATGGTACGACTGGTAATGACTGCTTTACAGGTATTGCAGTTGATAGTATGCGTAACGTTCTTGTTGCCGGCTTCTCAGAATCAAATAGCACATCTGGAAACATTGGAACCGGTAGTTCAGCTCAGCCAACGTCAGCAGCCAGTGGTTTGTCTGACGGTATCGTCATGAAATACTGTAATCTTATTGTTCCGATTACACCGACGCTGTCAACAAACAATGGTTCTAGCTTTAGTGGCTCGGCAACTATCTGTTTGAGTAATAACTCTTCAGCTATTGGTAGCACCGGATTCAGCGGAACTGGTACTTGTAATGCAAGTGCTGTTCAAACGTTGATCGTACGTGTGAGCAATGCAGTACGCGGCGTAAGTTATCGTCCGTACTATGCAACAACCGGTACAGCAGTTCCGGCAGCTCCCGCTACAACCGGCTACACAGCATTGGCTACTGCTCAAGTTGCCGGAGCTGATGGTAACTTGGACTTCACTATTAGCAACATTAGTGCTGCTTTTGGTGGTGCAGGTACCTATGACATCTTCTTCCAAGCTACCACCCAATCAGCTTGTGCTGAAAACGGTGCAGTTTCGACGATCATTGTCGCAGCACAGCCGAGTAATAACTCCATCGTACATTCCGATGTTACCGGTGGAACGATCTACTCAAACAACGGTGCAATTGCCCCGAACGGAAGTTCGATTACCGGTACTCCGGCTATTAACTTCATTGGTGTTGGTTCAACATCAATCTCTGTTCGTCCTCAAACATATGTAGCTGCAAACACCTATTCTGTTTGTGCTTATCGTTTGACCGGCAATGCTTCATCACCGATGACCTTCACATGGTCCGGAGCTACATCTGCTGTAGGTGCCGGTAACCCTGTGTTTACCTTGGCTCTTGGTGACAATGCTGCAACGGGTGATACTATCCGTATCCGTATGCGCGAAGTAAACGTGGCAGGTTGCGTTAACGAGTATGTTTCAACATTCTACGTTGCACCTGTCGAGCAAGTGACACTTAACCTTCCGGCTGCTAATAACAACCCGAACGTCATGTGTTCACCAAGCTCGTCAGCAGCTAACTTTAGCGCTTCACCTCTTGGCAATCCTTATACTTCGATTACTTTCAACTACGCAAGCGCTCCGACCTTTGCTTTCTCTTGGACAACAGTCTCCACAGGTGGTGGAACAGGTTTGACCACGGGCAATGGTATCGCACTTGGCGCAGGTCCGACTCTCGGTGTCACACCGACATTTGGTACCGCTTCAGCTGAGGCTACAACATTGTCACTTGCAGGTGTACCGACATCGTCAACGATCTTCACAAACGTTCGTTTGACTGAAACAGTTACAGCTGCAGCGTACTCTGCGACAAAGTCTTACACAAAAGAACTTGCAATCAGTGCTTCACCGAGCGTAACATTTCCTGCAGTTCAGAATATCTGCGAAGGGTCTGTTGCGAACGTAACATTCACTGTATCACCGAGCTTACCTGCAGGATCTTCCTGGACAGCTAACTTGGATGACAACGGCGGTTCGGTTACCGGTGAAAGTTTAGTTTCCAGCTCAGGTACATTCTCTGGTACAAGCTTCACAGTAAGCATTAATACCGGAAATGTTGCAGCTGCATATGATGCACTAGGTAACCTCCGCTTGAACGTAACTGTTACGAACAGTGCGTCGGGTACCTGTACAACAACAGCACCGACATCAGGCTTTACTCAAGTTATTTCACTTACTCAAAAGCCGGACGCAAGCGCAAACTTTACAGTGGCAGCTCCGACTTCCAGCTTGCCTGTTGGTATGACACCGGCAGCTACCGCAGTTCCTGGTCCTATCGGTACCGGAACAGCATTTACTTCACCGGTGAATAGCGGTACCACAATCCAAGCGTGTCAATTCAATGGCCCGGGTGCTTATGGTATTGCGTATACATATACTCTTGCAACACCAAACAATGGTACCGGCACTGACTCATGGTCATATTCCGTTACCGGTGGTACCATTACGTCAGCCACCAGCGGTGTAGGCTTGAATGCAATTACCGTTCAGTGGAACACTGCAGGTGCTCAGCAGATCCAGGTTGTTCAAACCAACGATCAAGCTCCTGGTACCTGTCAAACCACAACGACCTACCCTGTGAATGTTAACCTCGCGCCGTCGCCGGTTACCGTAACATGGCAGAAGTCTTCGAATTATTGCGAAGGCGAAGCAGTACAATTCACGATCACCAATCCGAACGCTAACCCTGTTAACGTTCAGATTTACGGTGAAACAGCAACTGTTTCAGGTGGCGGTGTTTGGACCCCTGGTTTCAACTCTCCGCAGACTGTTACAGTAGCAGGTAATTCGACTTCAGCTGTCACAACATTGACAGGTTCAGCTTCAGCGACTATGACGACTGTAACACCTCCGGGCTTTACAGATCTTACGTATCGCTTTATTGTAAAAGACAACACGACAGGTTGCGCTGCTTTTGCTAACGCAGCAGGTAGCTATGCAACCTTTACAACACCTTCTGTTCGCGTATGGGACACACCGGCTGTACCGACCGCTACAGGTCCGTCACCCGTTTGTCCGAACTGGATCACACTCGACAAGAACAACCCGACTAATGCGGTATTGATCTTGTCACCGGCAGTAGATCCGGGTGCTTCGGTTTATACCATCAGCAATTTGTCAAGCTATCCGAGCGGAACAACATTCGCTTGGTCAATCTCAGGCTTCACTGCTGGAACAGACTACACACTTTCAACAGCTAACTCCGGTGGTTACTTTGGTAACACTGCTACCTTCCGTTTCAAGAAGAACATGGTAGGTGCACGTAACCTTCTCGTATCCATCACATATCCGAGCCCGGCTTCTTGCGCATTGTCTGCAACAAGTGCAATCGCAATCGTTATTAGCCCGGTTCCGAATCCGCAAATCATCACAAATACAGTTGATGCTAACGGTGCATTGTCACTCAGCAGCACACCGAACCCGCCGGGTGGCTTGTGCTCAGGTAACACAGCTATCTATAATGCCGGTGCTGCTACTACCTATGCTTGGTCATACACAGGAGCACCTGCCGGTACAACAAACGGTGCAGCTAATACGCAGAACTTCTCTGTAACATGGGGTCAGTTCTTTACACCTTCACTTGTTAAACCTGTCTTGACAGTCGTTCAACAAGATGCTTCAGGCTGTTTCCAAGTAGATACCGCATCAGTATATCTTCGTCCGGTTCCGCTGGCTACTGTTTCTCAGGTTATCCCGACAAACGGTCCTTGCGTCTTCAACAATGAGAACTCTCACATTGTTGCCTATACTGTTCCGAAGAACCCCGCATACCAAATCTCCAGTGTCGTTTGGACAGTATCCGCTAACGGATCCATCTACTCTTACACTACAACAAATAACGCAGTCCTCGGCTACTCAGGCGTTGTGGCAGGCGCAAATGATACCGTTCGTATTCAGTGGAATTCCGCTGGTGCCGGTACCGTAACCGCAGTTGTTACAAACTTGAATAACTGTTCTGCAACCGGCGTTCTCAACACCTTTGTATTCCCGGTTCCAAATCCGGTTATCTCTGGTGCTGCAGCTATTTGTAAGGGAACAACAACGACATACAATGTAAACCCGAATATTGGTGGTGATAGCTACACATGGGAAATCATTCCTTCAGTTAGTGGCAACACAATCAATAGTGGTAACGGTACTCCTTCGATCAACGTGACATGGGGTGGGGTAGCTAATACAGTCTACACACTTCGTTGTACACAAGTTTCTGCAGCAGGCTGTACAGCACGTACAACGTTTGCAGTGACATTGAATCCGAACCCGACACCGACAATCAGTGGTCCGACAGGCGTTTGTGCTAATGGTACAGCTACCTACAGCACACAAAACAACGCTCCGTCAAATTCATATGTTTGGACCTTGACACCGGGTGGTGGTGGTGGAACGGCAGCTTCAATTGCAAGTGGCCAAAACACCGCAAGCATCGTTATCAATACCGGTTCACAAGCAAGCTATAGCTTGACCGTGACCGAAACAGTCAACTCAACCTCTTGTACAACGACCTCGAGCGCATATCCTGTAACTGTGTCAGCTGCACCGACAGCAACAATTACACGTAGTGGCTCAGGCGTAGTTGGTTCTGCTTGTACAGGTATTGCTTACACCTATACAGCTAATCCGACACCGTCAAGTGGTATCACCTATCAATGGTATCTCAACGGTACTCCGCTTGCTGGTCAAACAAATCAGACCTATGCAACGACATGGAATGCTACCGGTACCAACACACTCGGTGTGATGGTTACATTGAGCTCCACACAATGTTCAACACTAGTGAATCAAACCGTAGTTGTGTCAAACTCACCGGCTCCAGCTATCAGTGGTCCGGCTACAGTTTGCGGCGGCGGTGCTTCACCATTATTGACATACACCTACACAACACCGCTTACAACCGGAAATACCTACACATGGACATTCCCGGGTGGTGGCGCAACTTCAGTAACTGCAACATCCGGTACGGGTGTTAACAGCGTAACAGTACAATGGTCAGGAACGGTTGTCGCACGTTCAGTACGTGTCGTAGAAACCGATCCGAACACAGGCTGTTCAACAACATCAGCAGATTACAACGTAACAGTAACAACACGTCCGAATCCGACCATGCCTACACCGGGTGCTGCTTGTCAGAATGGTTCTACACAGAACTACACCGTTAGTGGCTTGATCAGTGGTTCAACACGCGCGTACACCGTGACAGGCGGTAACTTTACCGTAACAACAGGAGCTACAAGCGATGTTGTGAACGTTAACTGGACAGCAGCAGGAACAGGTACAGTGCAAATCACTGAAACCAATGGTGCTTGCTCCTTCACCAACTCGTTCAATGTTACTGTTAACCCGGCTCCGACTGCATATAACGTTAACACCTCGACACCGAACATCTGTGCAACAGGTGGTTCATCGAGCAACGTGACAGCAGCTACAATCACATTGAGTGGTTCACAGACCGGCGTTAACTATCAAATCGTTCAAAATGGTACAGGTCTCGGCACCATCGGTACTGCAGACGGAACCAACGTTAAGGCAGGTAACGGTTCAGGCTTGAACTGGACAATTACGCCTGGCTCAACAGGTACCTTTAACTATACCATTCTTGCTCAAAACACAACAACAGGTTGCCAAACAACACAAACAGGAACCGCAGTTGTAGCCGTTAACACCAACCCGAACGCAACCATCACCGGTGCTACTTCGGTTTGTTCCGGCGTTGCTGTAGTTTACTCAGTGACAGCAGCTGCTAACCAAGCATATGCTTGGACAGTACCTGCAGGTTGGACAATCGTTAGCGGTTCGAATTCAAGCGCTCTTACTGTAACACCGACCACGACAAGTGGAACAGTTGCAGTGATTGTATCGAATTCCGTAACAGGCTGTAGCAACAATAGCTCAGTGAGCGTAACAGTGACAGCAGCTCCGACTGCCTTCAACGTTACACCTGCAAGCGGAGCAATTTGTCTTGGTACAGGAACAACACTTGGCCTATCAGGTTCAGCTAGCGGTGTTACCTACACTGTTTTGAAGGGCTCACAAGTCATCACAACAGCAGCAGGTACAGGCAGCGCATTGACAATCACAATTCCGTCAAGCGCAGTCAACACCGTTGGTACACATACCTTCACTGTTACAGCAACAGCGAACGCTGCACCGTGTAACACGACAACCATCAACATGAATGGTAGCCTCACCGTTACCGTTAATCCGTTGCCGACACCGGTTATCTCCGGTCCGTCAACAGCATGTATTGGCCAAGCTGTTACCTTCTCAACACCGTCTTCAGGAAACAACTTCGCATGGACGATTTCTTCCGGTACCGGTACGATCGCTCCTCCGACCAACACGAACTCTGTGACGATGACCTTCACCGGCACAGCAGGTTCACGTACGGTTCAAGTAGTTGAAACCAATCCGAACACGGGTTGTACACAATCAACGACCTACACATTGACAGCAAATGCTACTCCGGCACCGTCTGTAACACCGGGTCCGACACAAACAGTTTGTGCTGGTTCTACCGTTACATACTCAACCACAAACACCGTTGGCAACACCTATAGCTGGGTAGTTAATGGCGCAGGTGGACAAATCATCGGTGGTCAAGGTAGCAGCTCGATCAGTGTACAATGGGGTACAGCAGCAGGCACCGGAACGGTAACTGTTACTGAAACCGCAGGTACCTGCTCGAACTCGTCAACATCTACCGTAACCGTAAACGCACTTCCGGTTGCATACACAGTTAATACAACAACACCTGGTGTATGTGTTCCCGGAACAGCAACGATTACACTTTCGAACTCACAAACAGGATTTGTATACACTCTCATCCGTAACGGCGTTGCTCAAACACCGACCGTAACCGGTAATGGTGGTGGAATCCAATTCACAAACTCGATCACAACAGCCGGTACCTATGCTTACACGATTAGTGCAACGGGTGCAGGATGTACAAACCTCATGACTGGTACCGCAACGGTTACGGCTACAAATCCGCCGACACCGACAATCAGCGGTGCAGCTTCGGTTTGCGCTAACAGCTCATCAACCTATGCCGTAACACCGGTTAATGCAGGTAGCACCTACGCATTCACCGTTAGCGGTTCAGGTAACACACTTGGTGCTCAAGTTGGTAACCAACAAACAGTGAACTGGGGTACAAACTCCGGTACATTGAGCGTCATCGAAACCGATGCTGCAAACTGTAGCGGTAGCGCGTCATTCGCAGTTACAGTTAATGCATTGCCGACCGCTCAAACAGTTACATTGAGCCCGACAACAGTATGTGCAGGTGGTGGACTCGGTTCGAATTCAACCACAGCTACAGTTGGTCTTGCTAACTCACAAACAGGATACACCTATGAATTGCTAAGCGCAGCAAACAATGTTGTTCGTACCGCAACCGGTACCGGCGCAGCATTGAGCTTCTCACCGGCATTCACAAACTTGTCACCTGGCAGCATCACTTGGACAGTACGCGCGATCAGCAACACGACGCCGAACTGTACAACAGCAGCTATGGCAAACAGTGTAACCTTGACTGTCGTTCCGAATCCGGCTCCGGCTGTAACAGGTCCGACAACACCTTGTCAGAACGCAACAGTTACCTATCAAACGACAAACAACACAGGTTCTACCTATGCTTGGAATGTTGTTTCAGGTACAGGAAGCTTCACACCGACCAATACATATCAGGTGACCGGTTCATGGTCATCCATCGGAACAGCTTCGATCCGCGTTGTCGAAACCAATGCTAATGGTTGCGCTCAAGAGAATATCTTGACTGTGAACATTACAACAGCTCCGACTCCGACCATTACAGCTACTCCGTCGACCTCGCCGGTATGCGGTGGCAGCTCAGTTACCTACTCTACAACAGCTTCAGGTACATCGTACAACTGGACAGTTGGTAGCAACGGTACAATCAACTCAGGTAATGGTACAAACTCAATCGTTGTTAGCTGGGCAAATGCAACACCTGATGTTGCATACACATCAGCTGTCAACTTGACAGTCAACAATGGTGGTTGCACAGGTTCAACCAGTATGCCGGTCACAGTTAATCCGAAGGCTAACCCGACGATTACCGGTGATGCAGCTCGCTGCCACGGTCAAACCGGTTCCTATTCAACACCGTTCGTTGTATCAGGTCGTAGCTACGCATGGACCATCTCCAACTTGCCTCCGGGCATGACATTTACTCCGGTAAGCGGCGTAAATCAGAACTCACTCAATGTTAACTGGGTCAATACCGGTTCCGTTCCGGTTGTCGCTACTGTACAAGTTGTTGAAACACCTGCTAACTCAGGTAACACCTGTACCGGTACATCAACGTTTAACGTAACCGTTAATCCTCTGCCTTCTGTTACAATCACCGGTGCAAACCAGGTTTGTCAGAATACAACAGTTAGCTACACAGCAACACCGACACAAACAGGCTTGTCATATGCTTGGAACGTAACAGGTGCTAACAGCTTCACAGGTCAAGGTACAGCAACCATCAGTGTAAACTGGGGTTCAACGAATGGAACAATTCAGTTGACCGTTACAAACGCTTCAACCGGTTGTACCAACACAGCTACCAACAATAACATGGCGGTAACTGTTACGCCGACACCGACACCTGGTATCGCTACACCTCCGGGTACCACAGCATGCGCAGGTTCAACCGTTACCTATAACGTCTTGAACCCGTCATCAAGCTTTACCTATACATGGAACAATACCGGTGCAGTTAGCGCATCAACACCGAGTGGCAACAGCTACACGGTTACATGGCCGAATACACCGGGTAATGGAACCATTACTCTTACCGCAACAACAACCGGTGGTGTTACCTGCGTAGGTAGCACAACCCGCAACATTACAATTGCTCCGAATCCGGCTCCGTCGATCACCGGTGCAACTGCAGTGTGCCCGAACCAGGATCAAACCTATTCGACACCGTTTGTCGCTAACGATACCTATAGCTGGTCATTGCCGGCAGGTACATACATCATCACAGGCGGTAGCTTGACCGGTAACACCGTTACCGTTCGCTGGAACAACCCTGGTACCACAGCAGCAACACGCGTTGTAACCGTTACGGAAACATCGCCGAACAACTGCGTTGGTACAGCTACAGTTAACGTAACAGTTAACCCTGCACCGATCCCGAACATCTCCGGTAACACGAATGTTTGCGGTTACATGGCTACCTACGATGGCGTATCCATCAACAACACCGAAACATATACAGTCACCAATCCGGTTAACAACCAAAGCACCTTTGTTTGGTCAATGCCTAACGGTGGCGGTACATTCGTTTCTTCATCACAAGGTGTGAACGTTACAAGCGTTACAGTTCAATGGAACGAGCCAACAGCTTCTGCTTCCTTGACACGCGTATTGCGCGTAACAGAAACAACCAATGCTATCCCGAACTGTACAGGTCAAACGGATATCAACGTTCAAGTGAACTGGAATCCGAAACCGGCAATCACGGGTAATCGCGTTGTTTGTTCCAACTCACAATACTCAGCGAATAGCACAAGCGCTCAACAATACTCACCGTACACATACACAACCCCGGGCTTGAACCAAACAATCAACCCGCCGGCAAGTACATATGTATGGGATGTTCGCGACGTGAATAACGTTTCGATCTTGACTTCCAACCCGGCTACGACATCTCCTGGTGCTCGTATCACCGGTAGTGGTAACCAAGTACAAGTTGAGTACTTCAACCCGACCAACGCTCCTGTTACCATGGTTCTCCGTGTAACAGAAACAATCCAATACAGCAACAGCTTGCAGACACCGTCTGTGAAGGCTTGTCCGCTAACCGACAGCTTCGTGGTAGTGGTTAATCCGCTTCCGAAACCGGTTATCGCTCCGGCTCCGACAGACGTTTGCGGTCGTAGCACAGCTACCTACGCAACCACAGGTGATGCAAACAGCACATTCAACTGGACCGTTGGAACAGGTGTTATCGTTGGTGCAGCTAATGCAAACAACGTGACCATCACATGGAACGACGTCACAGCAGATAATACACCTGGCTTCGTTCAAGTATCACAAACATTCAACGCTACCGGCTGTTCAACAACCGTTCGCCAGAATGTTAACGTTGACGTGACACCGACACCGGTTATCGCCGGTCCGACGGTTCTCTGTCAGGGTACAACAAACGGCACAAACCAAGGTACATACAATGTCGTCTCTGTTCTCCCGAACCGTGCTTATCTGTGGTCAATCGACACACCGACAAGTGGTCCGGTAACGATCACAGCTGGTCCGAACAACTTGCCGTCATTCCAGATTTCTGTGAATGGTAACACAAGCGTTCCGGTAACCTGTGTAATCCGTCTGCGTGAAACCGCAACGGATGCTACCAACAATGGTAACGCAGGTAATGGTTGCTTCGCTGAAACAACCTACACCGTAACCTTGAACCCGAACCCGACACCTGTAATCACCAGTTCAACCGGTGGTTTGAATGTGAACGGCGTTTGTGCAGGTTCTTCACACAGCTACTCCACAACGTTCAACGCAGGTAATACCTACTCATGGACAGTTGTTGGTGGTACAATCGTTGGCTCCGCTACAAACAATAGCGTAAGCATCACCTGGGGTGCTGCCGGAGCAGGTAGCGTTGCAGTTCGCGAGCGCGTTGGTACTATCGGATGCTACACAGACGTCAGCACACCGATCACAATCCGTCCTCTTCCGAATCCGGATTTGAGCAACCAAACAGGTGGTGTTAACCCGCCGTCGGTATGTGCTCAATCCACACGTACCTACACAACACCGCTCGTAGTTGGTGACAGCTATGTATGGACAGTTACAGGTGGTACAATCGCAAGTGGTCAAAGCTCAAACACTATCGTTGTAAACTGGGGTGCAGCCGGAAGCGGTACTGTATCTGTGACAGAAACAACACCGGTTACACTTGGTTCATGCCAAGCTACCCGTACGTTGGCTGTAACAATCAACCCGCTCCCGACACCAAGCATCCAAGGTCCGCCGCAACCGCCGGTCTGTATCAATTCGACTCAGACCTACACAACCGCAAACATTGCAGGTAACACCTACGTTTGGGGTCCGATTGTTGGTGGTAACATCGTTGGTGCAAACAACACAAATACCGTTAACGTACAGTGGACAGCTGCAGGTAGTGGCACAGTTACAGTAACTGAAACCATCACCGCAACAGGCTGTACAGCTTCAACAACCCGTACGATTCCGGTTAACGCTCTTCCGGTTGTCAACATCACACCGAGCAGCACAACAAATCTTTGTGCCGGTCAATCTGTGACACTTGCTGCAACCGACGGGTTCGTTAGCTACACTTGGAGCACAGGTGAAACCACACCGCGCATCACCGTTCGTCAAGCTGGTACTTACAGCGTGACCGTTGTTGACGGAAATGGTTGCCAAAACACCTCGTCATCCATCTCAGTAACAGTATCAGCATTCACCAAGCCGACAATCGCTATCAACGGTACAAACAACTTCTGCCAAGGCGAATCCCGCACATTGTCAGCTGTTGCTACAGGCGGAACACCGCTTGCATATCGTTGGAACAACGGTGCTACGACCCCGTCAATTAACGTTACCACATCAGGTACCTACAATTGCGAGATCACATACAGCAGCACCTGTAAGATCATGTCGGATGATATCACCGTTACCGTTTCGCCGAAGCCGAGCGTTTCCATTACAGCTAATGGACCGGTTACCTTCTGCGATGGTGGCAGTGTAACATTGGATGCAGGTGCAGGTTATGTTACCTACGCTTGGTTCAACGGATCAACACCGGCAGGTAACGGACGTACGTTGAAGGTTACAACAACCGGTAACTACACAGTTCAAGTAACCAATGCAGGTGGCTGCCCCGGTACTTCAGCTGAAACAAAGGTTAAGGTTAACCCGAATCCGACTCCGACTATCCAGTCGACACCGGATGGAAAGACCGAATTCTGTCAAGGCGATAGCGTGACACTCGATGCAGGTCCGGGCTACAAGACCTATTCATGGTCCAGCGGTGAGAAGACACAATCGATCGTCGTTAAGACGTCCGGTTCTTACTCAGTAACCGTAACCGATACAAACGACTGTTCAGGTCAATCGGCTGTTAAGAAGATCGTTGTCTTCCAAACACCGCAAAAACCTGGCGTAACCCGTGTTATCAATACTCTTGACGCTGACACCACATTCAAGACCTATCAATGGTACAAGAATGGTCAGCCGATCAGTGGCGCTACCACTTCACGTTACATCGTTTCAGACACAGGTAACTATCAAGTTCGTATTACAGACGTGAACGGCTGTACAAACATCTCCGACAATATCCACATCGACAACGTCGTGGGTGTTGGCGATCAGATCTTTGCAGAGCAGAACATCGTTCTCTATCCGAACCCGACCAACGGTAACTTGAACGTTCGCTTCAACACCGACCGTGATTTCAACGCTGCTCAACTAAGCGTTCGTAACCTCATCGGTAACGAAGTGATGACAAGCACCTTCAATGCACTGAACAGCGGCGAAAATGTTCGATCAATCGACATGTCTCGTCTGCCGAACGGTCTCTACGTCGTAGAAATTGCATTGCCGAACGGTCAACGCTTGATGGCGCGTATCACAAAGGTTGACTAATCAACCCTCGTCGATTCGCACGACACAACAAAGGGCAGAGCTTTTTAGCTCTGCCCTTTTTTTTTGAACTGCCCGCTCCTGATTAGATTTGCACTCCTATGAAGCGCTTACCAATTAACCATACGCTCCTTGCCCTGCTCAGCTGCCTACTGTTGCTGAGCGTTCTAGAGAGCTGCAGCCACGAGGAAACTCCGCTGGAGCGCGAAGAGCGCTTGCGTAATGAACAGTTAAGCGCTGACAAGAAACATCGCCTCGATTCCCTTCACAAAGTCGACTCCTTGAATCAGCTTCGTAAAGCCACGGCATTGAAACGATTTGATACAATCCACTATCAGCGTGTATATATAAACTCGATAAAAACGCTCGATTCTGTAAAGAGACTGTTTCGCGCAGCAAGCTCTATCGACAGCGCCAAAGTCCTGTCGGTACTCAATCGTAAAGAGCTTCGGTTCTTTCGCATAGGGGACACCGTCGTCGTACCGGATCGAATTGAAAAGGATCTTCGAGCCTACTCTGTCTTTCCGCAATTCTACGATTCGGCGGCATCTATCCCTAAGTTGATTATCATTAGTAATGTATACCAGTGCTACGCGTGCTATGCATTTGGTGACTTGGTTCGCTTCACAGCTTGTAATTCAGGCGCGAAAGGAAAGCCTACATTCCCCGGACGCTACTCGGTTGTTTGGAAGCAAGAAAAACGCATTTCCTCGCTCAACGACGAGTGGATACTGCCCTTTACCGTGAACTTCCATCAATATGCAGGCAACGCGTTTCATCAATTCGAAATGCCGGGCAGACCTGTCTCACACTCTTGTGTCCGACAGTTTCTGGATGATGCAAAGTGGCTCTATAAGTGGGTCAAGACAGCGAAGATTGACTCGCAACGACACTTCGTCCCTTGGAGCGGTACTCCTGTCATCATACAAGGCATGTTCAATTATAACCGCAAGCGAGGTGGGCCGTGGTGGGATCTAAAATCAAATGTAGATAATTTGGTTAGCCTACCCGAGCAACCAATGCACGTGGAAGAAGCCCTCATACCCATGTCGCAAGTGCCTAAGGACGTTCGTGGGATGGTTCCAAACCGTAAGCGCTACCTGAGCGCTGAAGACACTTTGCTGGCTCGCGGCGTCATCGATACGACCTTTAAGCTTCGTGAGTCCATTGACTACAACAAGCTGCGCGCTGAGAAAGAAGCGAAAAAACGTAAAGACGAAAAGAAGCGAGAAGAGAAGCGCATGCAAGAAACAGCAAAGCCCCAGAATAAATCCTGAGGCTCTGCACGACGATTCCATTGCATCGGTTCGGCTGCTATTACGGCTCTAGTCTCAAACTCAAAGAGTGGTTTCGGCCGGTCTGCACAACCTGAACGTTGTGTGATTACTTAATATCATTACGTACGCGCAAGCAATACTCCCTATACGAACTCTTCGGCAAAGCCTCAACGACGGCATCGTATTGTTCGCGATTGATGTAACCTTCGTGATAAGCGATTTCCTCAAGACAGGCGATTTTCATGCCTTGACGCTTTTCGATTGCGTGAATAAACTGACTGGCTTCAAGTAGGCTCTCCGGCGTTCCGGTATCAAGCCAGGCAATACCGCGACCCATTTTTTCGACCCTAAGACTGCCTTGACCCAAGTAAGCATTTTGCACTTCAGTGATCTCTAGCTCACCCCGTGGACTCGGCTTAATTGTTTGAGCTATGCGCACGACTTCGTTCGAAAAGACATAAAGTCCGGGTATTGCATAGTTGGATTTCGGACTAGTCGGTTTTTCCTCGATCGATAAGATCTCACCGTTTTCACCCAGCTCCACAACTCCATAGCGCTCAGGATCCGTTACTTGATAGGCGAAAATCGTCCCTCCAACATTTTTTTCGATTGCGCGACGGAGGAAGTCAAGTTTACCGTAAAAAAGGTTGTCACCCAGTACGAGACAGACCTGATCTCCTCCAATGAAGTCAGCTCCGTAAATGAAAGCCTCTGCAATGCCCTTGGGCGCTGCTTGAACTTTGTACCGGATGGAAACTCCCCAGCGCTGTCCGTCGCCTAAGAGTCGCTCGATATTAGGTGTGTCGACAGGAGTACTAATAATGAGAATGTCTTTAATCCCGGCTAGCATAAGAGTTGCAAGCGGGTAGTAAATCATGGGTTTGTCGTAAATAGGCTGCAATTGCTTGCTGAAAATCGAGGTCATCGGGTACAGTCGTGTACCGCTGCCACCGGCCAGAATAATGCCTTTGGTCATAGTCATGAAGGGAAGATAAAAGAAGGTCAAAATTACACTTGAAGTATCGTCCACCAAGGTTAATAACCTGAAATCTTAGCCGATAAACTAGCAAAAGAATCTAGGGAAAGATGCGTCTGCGGACAAGGATGCCTGCGTTGTCTGCGGTGCGCGCAGCGCAACGCATAGTAAAAACATCTCCCGGAGCGGAACCATGAACGAAACACTACAGCGCATTGATCGTGGAGTGCACGACCACGAGCATGATGAACTTAGCGGACACCAAGCTCTCGTAGTTCGGTCCTCTGCCATGCTGGGCCAAAACGCCGAACTCAACAACAATGTTGTGATTCATTGCGATGTTGTAAACCAAAATCTCACGATCAACGGGAATGCGAGTATCAAAGGGAGTGTGCTGAATTCTACCATTATGTGCTTCGGTCACCTGCGAATCGCCGGTAGCTGTGAGAAGAGTACTGTTTATGCACGCGGACACATCTCCGGATTCATCGTACGTCAAGCCGACGTCTTCTCTGAACAGAATGTCATCATTCACCGAGAAGTTCAAGATTCAACAGTGCAAGCTGCCGCTTCCATTTTGGCGGCTTCCGCGAAACTCAGTTCTTCACGCTTGAGCGCTTGCGATACAATCATCGCGCATCGGGTGAAAGCCTCTTCGGGTGAAGCCTCGGAGCTGGAGCTTGGCAATGTCTTTTTGCGACGACGCAAAGAGTGCATACTATACCGGCGTATGGCTCAAGATGCCCATGAATTGAAAACGAAGCGAGAGGTCTTGCGTGCTACGCAAGACGCTCTTGAACGAGGCTCAAACCTGCCACATTCACAGGCGCAAATCCAGAAGCTGGAAGCCGACTTGGAACAGGTTCGGGCAGCAGCCGAGAAGAGCGCCTTCCACTATCACCAGCTCTGTATGCATTGGGCACATCCGGAGCACTACAACGTTTCCGTGTTGTCGCACCTCGAAGCAGGTACCACCATTCGCATTGAAGAGTACTCCAGAGTGGAAGAACGCGATAGGAACGAGGCAGAGTACAGCTTGAACGGACAACAGCTCTTGGCTCGTTTTCGTGACTAAAAAGCGATGTTTTGCTTGGTGCAAACTCTAATAAACGCTCAGTTCTCCCCGGAATTCATGTTTTGCGGCGCTATTTTCGCCTTCTTCCTGGGCGCTATCCGCCAAGTTCGCCGGAACAGACTTGTGAAGATCTCATTTTATCCTTTAAAACTGCGAATAGTGCTCGATAAGGACTATTTGTTGCGGGGCTGATCGTTTTCTACCCTGATTCTACCCCGATTCTACCCCGAATATACCCCGATTCTACCATCTGATCTACCGTACGATTTCCCGTGTTAATACTCGCAAACAGTCCGGTGTTACGAAAGGCAACGCCGTGCTCCTGCGTATTTTTGTTAACGTTCTCGGTGCAGCCCCGCTCTAAGACATTGCTGCTGCGCAAGAACGCAGACTGGTTCAACTGACTCCACTTCTATGCAACGAGTTGTTACTGTTTCCTTGTTTTATGCCATCATGCTCGCGACTTCACTTGGCTTTTCGGTCAGTGCCGGCGCGGGAACTCCTAAGCTGATTGTGGTGATCTCGTACGATCAGCTACGCGGCGACCGTCTTGAATTTTTTAAAGAAGACCTTGGTACGAAGGGTTTCGCACGGGTTCGCAAAGAGGGTGTCGTTTTTGATACCTGTCTCTACAAACATGCGGTGAATCTCACTGCCCCCGGACATTCCGTCTTGATGACAGGTGCTGATCCATATCGAAGCGGTATTGTCGGCAATGAATGGTTTGACCGCAAGAAGGGGCGTATGGTGTATGCTACCGAAGACACAAGCGAAGTATTGTCTCCTAGACATCTTCTGGTTCCAACGCTTGGAGATCTTTTGCAGAAGCACTCTGCACAGTCAAAAGTCATTGGTCTTTCAATCAAAGATCGACCGGCAATCTTAATGACAGGACAACATCCAACAGCCGCTTTGTGGTTGGACGGAGACAGTCGCGGCTTGGGCAGCTCCGCTCACTACAAAACTCCATCCTGGGTTGCAGAGTTTAACGCACAGCATGACCTGAGTCGTTTGGGGATGCAAGTATGGAATGCTTCGCAAGCAGCACCGGTGTTGCCCTCTCCCGTAGAAATAGAGAGGTATATAAAATCCCACCCCGGTACGGATCCGGGAGCGATACTCCCAAAATTGAGTCCATCCAAGCGTATTTCACTCATGGACAGCGTTGCATGGGAGGGTAACTTCCCCGGCGGTGGCAAGAACTTTCCGCACATCATACCTCCTTTTGGCGACAAGAACTTCTGGGAAGCTTTCATCTGCACGCCTTATAGTATCGATTGGATAATGGAAGCTGCAAAGACTTGCATTGAGAAAGAAAGACTAGGCAAGGACGAGCACACAGACATCCTCTGTGTTGGTGTGTCGACGACGGATGAGGTTGGACACCTGTTTGGTCCTAACTCTCGCGAGATGAAAGAAATCATCATCAGTGCGGATAAGTATCTCGGTGAGTTTATCGATTATCTGGATCGTGAAGTCGGACGAGACTCCTATGAGCTGGTGATAAGCGGCGATCACGGTGTGGCGGAAGTGCCGGAATCTCCTCTAATGCCCGGAGACCACGAGCGCGGTCGTGTGCAGAAGAAAGCCCTCAACGAGGCTCTGCAGACACCTTATCAAGCGCTCATGCCTGTTGCAACTGCGGAGACGTCCGAGACACAACTCGACAAGAGTGTGTTTATCAAGCAGTTTTCTCCGCCCTTCGTGTTCTTGGATAGCTCGATTATGAATCGCATCGCCCCTCGTTTCGATGTAGCGTGCGATACCGTGTGCGCAATGCTCAAGAGAGTGCGTGGCATAGGCATAGCTGTTCCGACTTCCAAGGTGTTGGCGGATCAACGTCCGGCCGATATCGACGCCGAGACCTGGGGACTAATCCGACATTCAGTGTACGCCCCGCGCTCGGGTGAGGTAGTTGTTTACCCATCAGAGGGCTGGCTCTTTGGCTCTAAAACAACAACGCATGGTACGCCGTATCGATATGACCGATGGGTTCCCTTGATGTTCCTCGGAAATGGATTGGATCCTAAAGTTCTGTCGGAAATCGTGCACCCGGAAGACCTAGCGCCAACCTTGGCTGAACAATTGAAGCTCAAATTTGAGCACTCCGATGGAAAGGCTTTGGAGCTCAAGTAAGCTCTCAACATGCTACTTTTTTGAGTAGTGCACGACTGCTTTTTACTATGCGGGGGCTCTGCCCCCGCTTTGTTTTTGTGCCCATCTACGTGTCAAGAAGGGCATGCTTCTTCCGCCGCTAAGCCTTCGATCAATATCCTACTCGGAGTTCAAGCCAAGCCCATACTTCCTTGCCGGGCGTATTGCCGCCGCTTCTGTTCTGGTACAGAGCACGCGCATCGATAAACACGTTTCGCATGACTTCGGTGCTGAGCTGCACTTGGAGACGTCGTGTAATGGACAGATTGCCTCGTAAGAATGTGTTGCCTACGGCAAGGTTGCCGGGTAGAAAATCACCGTCACCGCGATTCATATCACCACCGACGTTTCCGACCGGCATGAGCAAGGTATCGCCCCCAAATGGCACATAGGCTGCCGTGCGAATGTTACCCAAAGAGTCGAGCAAATTTTCGCCCCAGCGAGTGTAGTCGGCATCAATCTGCAGACTGCTTCGAGCGCTTAACCAGAACTTTAGCTGCATGGCAACGCGCTCACTATTCGGCTGCATGTTGTAGCCCAAGGGCGCGCCAAGCTGTGTCCACGAATTGTTCATCTCGCGATGTGAATACACAAACGCCGAGGAGCGCACGTATTCGGCACTGATCAAGGGCGAAGACCAAAGCCCGGGCATGTAATGCGAAGCTCCAACTTGCCATATGGCCTTGTTGTTATTGCCTCCGGAGCTGGTATCACTGAGTGAGTTGAATGAAAAATCATCGAGTAGAATAGCAGCGTAGAACAAGGTGTTGTTCATTGGACGCAGAGCCATGTCGAAGCCAAGGAGCGAGTTGTCCATCTCGCTTTTGTTCTTTGAGCTTAAACCTGTCGAGACATAAAAAGCAAGAGGATTGAGATATGCGAAATCCAGTCCACGTCCGGAGTACACCACCATGTCGTTGATCCCCACACTTAACCATGACGCAGCTTCAATTTGCAGTCGGTGACTTGCAAGAAACTTGGAATTGACGGCTTTACCTGAGGTGTCTACGCCATCCAGTGAAAGATGTACAGAACTAAAGCGAACACCTTTAAATGGGACATCGAGCAATAAGCCATCGCACAATGGTGCGTAACGAGAGTGGACAATGTTGTCGATGGGTGAGTAGCCCCACGAGAAATTTTCACGTCCAAACCGAATTCGCAGATGCTCTGACTCATACTGTACATAGCCTACGTAACGGTCAAAAAACTTCTGTTCGAGATCGGTGAACTTCAAGGTGCGCGACAAAACCGGATCGGTGAGCTTAACATACGAAGCATCACCATGAAACAGAATGCCGTTCGATAGGTAGAGATGATACGATAGATGGTCACCGATGCTACCCATGGCTCGCGCATTTAAGTTTCCCATTGCAAAGGAGTGGGAGCTATCGGCGATCTGCACCGAACCTACACGAAGCATTGCCCCCAGATCCGCCATGAAGTGCATTGTTGAGTCGCAGGAATACAGCGCGTGCATTCTACCATCATAGCGTTCAAACCAGCGCAACTCAGACGTCTTCGCCGAAGCGAGTATGGGGGCATAGAGATTGCGCAGCTCATCCGCCATCTGAATTGCCAAGCTCGACGACGAGGGTGTACGTTGTTCTAGAGTAAGGGAGCGAAGAGTGACCGGATTGAGCGCATAACTACCGATGTCGGTCTGTGCACCTAGAGCTTGGAGAAAGAGGTAATCCTCTGTCAGGTGCTCTGTATTCGGATCGGCATTTTGGGCATAGAGCTTTGTGCCTGCCAGCAGGAGACAGAATATCAAGCTCAGAGACACGGAGCGGAACGAGGGGTAGTAGGGCAGAGGACTCATGAACTAGCGAAAGAGTGGATGAGGGCAGCAATATCGCATTTTTAAGGGCGTAGGGCAAACAAAGACCATGATTCTACGTCTCTTGATGTAGAATATAGTCCAAAGCAGCAATTAGTCTTCACCATCAGTCATTCGCCGAAGATTGCAACAGCCGGGCGGTCCCGGAACCTGCGTCGGACTGTAGTCTGTTGTATATTTGTTTCTAACATATAGACCTGATGCCGATGAAAAATATCGCAGCAATACTAGTGGCCATTGTCCTTGGGTACTTCCTACTCGGAGCGATCTGGTGGCTTATGTTCAAGCTTTTCTGGATCACCTTCGAGCTGACGAAACTCTTCATGGTGCTGCTTGTAGCCTTTCCGATTTATGTCATTATTCGTCGAAAGGTATTGCGATGAAAGCTGCTGCACACATTCTTGTATTATTCTGCTGTGGTAGTGCTCTGCTGCAGGCGCAGAAAACCTATGACACGAATTCAGTGATAGTAACGCGCATGCTTGAGAAGCAGTTGTTTGAAGCAAACAGCGTTCCGTTCATGCAACCCTTGGTGACGACGCTGAATAGTGCGTCGAATTCGCGCTTCTTCAATCTTGCGCATGTGCCGGAAAAGGTAGACAAACCATACTTCCGCTTTAGTATCAATACGATGGTTGGTTTCGTTCGTGACGATCAGCGAGAGTACGTACCCTCGCTGCCCGTTGAGAATGAACCCATGGGAAACTGGATAGCGAATTACGTTACGGTGAGTGGGAGCGGAGTTGGTATCCGTGATACTGCCGGTTTGATTTTGCGAGTCATGGAACGTCTTTTCAGAAAAGGGATGGATGCCGGATCGGTCGTACTTCCCAAAACAGCAGCGACTTTTTTCGGCAACAAACCGGGCAAGCTAGAGATAAACCCATCGCAGTTAGCCGGTCTACTGGACTCTGATCCTGAGTTTTCAACGATCTTCAAGTTGTTGGACACGGCAAGCCAAAACCGAATAAAGAATACCGTTTTGAAGCTCCCCGGAGAGTTGGCTCTTCCTGCCGGTATGAACATGAATACGGTTTTCGCCGCCGTACCTCAGCTGGAGGTGGGATCGTGGCACGGAACGGAGTTGTTGCTCCGCTACATTCCGCCCGTTAAATGGGATACTGCAGTCGGAGCATTCTCATTTTTCGGTGTAGCACTCAAGCATTCGATCTCACAGTACTTTCACGATACGACTCTTCACATCGCACTCCAAGCGGCATATCAAACAACACATCTCACAAATTCAGTGGGAGTTACCGAAGCTCAGCTAGACGCCAAAGCACAGTTCTATGATGTCAACATTCACGCCTCAAAAAGTATTAAGGGCTGGTTCGATGTCTATACCGGTATAGACTACGCAAGCGTGAAAATCAATTCCGAGTATCGATATCTTCTTCCTCAAGAAGTACAGATTTCACTTGGTCTGTTGAAAGTGGATCCGCAAACAAAAGCAGTCAGCAAAGATGCAGATCATCCGGGTGACAATGTGGTCCAAGTCAGTAAGAGCGAGTTTACAGATGCTACCGCAAAATGGACGATTGGAGTATTTAAGAAGATCGGTCCGGTCGAACTCTGCTTAGACTACTCGGTCTCGAAGTTTAATGTCTTCGGTGCAGGCTTGGCTTTTCGATTCTAACATCGAGCACTACACGCAATATCGGCGACTTCGCCATTGTATCATTGCTAGGTGCTATCCTATGAGGAGAGCGTTGTACGACTAACTTCTGCGACAACGCTTGCTAATTTTATTATGGCATCGCCTTGTACGCAGGCATCTTCTTTTTTAGTTCCTTGGGACATCCGGTCCAACTCTATAGATCTATTAGGTACCTATGTCGGCTCAAGACACATCAATGCACCACGAACACGATCACGATCATCATCACGAACACGATCACGATCATCATCACGAACAACGTCACGATCATCATGGACATGATCACTTACATGTGCGTCGAGATTCGCGCTCACTAATCATAGCGATGATCAGCACCGGTTTGATTTTCGTCGTGCAGTTGTTAGGAAGTTTTGTGTCGCACTCATTGGCATTGTTGTCCGATAGTGGACACATGCTTATCGATTTCGCATCACTCGTTATCGCTTTCTACGGAATACGTCTCGCGGCTCGCCGAACGCAATCTCAAAAGTTTAACTATGGCTGGCGTCGCATCGAAATTCTTGCAGCGCTACTTAACGGGACAATTCTTCTGATTGTGTGCGTTTTCATCTTTGTTGAGGGGGTCGAGCGTTTGTATGAGCCGCAGCACGTGCTGCCTACGGAAATGCTCGTCGTCGCCGTAGTTGGTCTTCTCGCCAATTCGGTTGCCCTGTATTTTCTGCGTGATTCCGAACACCTCACAACGCGTAGTGCCTACTTGCACGTTTTGACAGATATGTTGTCGTCGCTTGGTGTAATCCTGGGAGCCTTGCTGATTCACTTCACGGGCTGGGACATCGTAGATCCCATCATCTCCTTTATCATTACGGCGTTCATTGCACGAAGCGCGTTTCTACTGATTAAACGTGCAGCCATCATTCTGATGGAGTCCACTCCGGACCACTTGAAGACGGATCATATCCGCGAGGCGCTGTTGGGTCGTGATGGTATCACAAGTGTGCACGATTTACATGTATGGCAAATAGGAGCGAATTCACATGCCTTTAGTGCCCATCTTGTAGTAGAGCATGGATTCGTTCATGACGAAGTCTTGCGTGACGTACGGGGCATGCTGCGCGAGAGTTTTCAATTGCATCATGCAACCATACAATTGGAGTCTCCGACCTTTTCACATGATGATGATTGTAAAGGTTGTGAAGAGAATCACGGTTAACAGGAACTTCCGCCACTCTTAGATGTTTCGGCAAAGAGCGACGATTGACACTCGGTTTGTTGGGCGTAGCGAGATGAGCAGAACCCTGAGCAACCCGAGCTTTACGGATTATTTTCACATTCACACTCATTGTCACAATCCACACGAAGAAGAGTATGAGCACTGTAGTAGTTTCGATAAAACGTCTTTCGGATGCCTTTCTCGACATTCCCTTACCGAGCTACTCGACCCAGGGTAGTGCCGGAATGGATGTCCACGCCGCTATTGAGAACGAGCTGATTCTGCGCGCCGGAACCATCCTGATGATTCCTACAAATCTTTCGATTGCCTTGTCACCGGGATATGAGTGTCAAGTGCGGTCTAGGAGCGGCTTGGCCGCAAAATCGGGTGTATTCTGCTTGAATGCGCCCGGTACGATCGATTCAGATTATCGAGGAGAAATCAAAGTTATCCTGGCGAATATGTCGACGGAAGATTTCACTCTGCGTCGGGGCGACCGTATAGCGCAGCTCGTCGTGGCTTCTTACGAAACTGTACAGTGGAAGCAGGTTGAACAACTGGATCAAACTGAGCGTGGAGAAGGCGGTTTCGGTAGCACAGGAGTATCCCAGAAATAAGTCTCTGGCTCTTCCGGGCGCTTGGAGCTTAGGCAGTCACAGCATCGTCGTCACTCTTCAAAAAGAAAAGTTTGAAGAAGAATGCTTCGGCGAGTGTAAGGAGAATCAGACTTAAGGTGTCGCTCGAAAAAAGCTCCGAACGCCACGTTTTGGGTAAGATGGCGTTTGAAAGAGGAGCGGTGATGGACCACCCGATCACAAAAACAAGAGCCATCAGCGCAACAGCCAATACTCCATCTTTAACACCAATGCGTTGCCAGCGCTTCGTAAACGCGTACGACGCAGCGACCAGATGAATGTAGAAGAGGCAGAGTTCAATCATAGGAGCAATTCGGTTTGTGATCCGGGACCCTTAACTCGCGTCGAGCGCTCGTGAAGGGATTTGAGGCCAGTCAGCCGGCACTGCCGATCAGCATTTGTTAGAGGTACAAAACTATGGACTCGATTGAGACTACGCAGCAAGAATCTGTGCTTGTTCTAAGCAGCTGTGCGTCGTTTGAGGAAGCTCGCAACATGGCTGAGGCTCTTGTCACGGAAGGACTGGTTGCGTGTTGTTCCCTGTTGCCTGGCATGCTATCGGTTTACCGCTGGGATTCCGCCGTTCAGCAGAGTAGTGAAGTGCTGTGTCTGATGAAAACTCGTCAAAACCTTATTGACGCACTCGAGCGACGTTTCCACGAACTTCACAGGTATGAAGTACCGGAATTCTTGGTCTTGCCAATTCGACACAGCAGTAACCCCTATGCCGCTTGGATGAATTCTGTGCTCGCCGCACCTGAGGTTGAACGGTAATTGCGTAATTTCTTGTGCTATGCGGCTTTGAACAGCCAACCTAAGCAACACATGCGTTGTGTTCTGCCGGAAGTGTTTTGTTCGAGCCGGCATCGGACTCCTCACGTGCCATTGTTCGTAGATACATCGAATAAAGGAATGAGGAGTATTGAGCGTGCCTCACTCTCTCAAAGGAAACGTAGCTACGCCGTTGGTCCTGTATTAGCGAAGACTCTACAACTCACAACTCCAAACTCAACTATATGCCCGCCTACCACTTACCAACAGAAAAACGTCTGGCGCACATTCGCTCAGCAATGAAGCGAAAGAATCTCAGCGCTTACATTGTGCACCACTTGCCAACAATTCGTTACCTCACAAATTTCAGCGGATCAAATGCCTTGCTGATTATAACGCAACGCAGTGTGCACTTTTTTACAGACGATCGTTACACTGAGCAAATACAAACCGAGCTCTTTCATATCGAAGAGCTGAGTACGCATATCCAGCGTGAGATGTGGAAGTACATCGCTGAGAAAAAGATTGTTCGCAGCGGACAAAACGTTGGATTCGAATCCAATGTTGTATCGGTAGATGCCTTAGCCTCGATGCGCAAAGCACTCAAGGGTGTGAGTCTCAAAGCAGCTCCCGGCTTGGCACGCGAAACAACCGTTGTAAAGTTCCCGGATGAGATTCGCAAGATTCGTCAAGCTGCTCATATTGCAGCGCAGGTCTATGAATTTGTGCTGGGATTTGTTAAACCCGGTATGCGAGAGATTGAAGTCGCTGCTGAGATTTCCTATCAAGGACGGAAGCTTGGTTCCGAAGGTGATGCTTTTGGTATCATTCTGGTTGGCGGTGAACATGGTGCTTTCGTGCATGGACGAGCAGGGGAGCGTAAGCTTAAGAAAGGCGATGTGGTAACACTAGATTTCGGGTGTATCTATAAAGGTTTCAACTCAGATATGACTCGCACGTTCTCTTTAGGTAAGGCTCCGCAAGAAGCCAAGAATGCGTGGCGCGCAGTCAGCGATGCCCACCGTCGGTCAATCGATGCCATACGTCCGGGTATGAAAGCAGCCGATTTAGATAACATTGCTCGACGCATTATTAGTGACGCAGGCTTTGGTGAGTACTTTAAACATTCACTTGGACATGGCTTGGGTGTAGAAGTTCATGAAGACCCAAGAATCAGCGCGATGAATAGCAAAGGACTTGTCCCTGAGGATTCAGTTATCACCATTGAACCCGGTATCTATATCCCGGGTAAGTTCGGAATGCGCCTGGAAGACGATGTGCACGTTACCGGACAGGACCCGGTGCTCCTCACCACGTCACCACGAGAAATGGTCGAACTCTAGGAATGCGATTGCTCATCCAATGCCGCATCGTTGGTTGAGTATCAAAGCATCGTGATGAAGAGCGCTCTCACAAAAGACACTTCAAAAGCCAATCGTAAGCGATTGGCTTTTGTTGTATGCTGTGCGTCGAAAGCTGAGCCTGAGTAGTTGTCACGAACAGGTCACCCTAGCACACGCCTACCACCGGCTCTTTCAAGCCTCACGGTCGGTCGCTAGAAAGGAGAGCATGAAAAGTGTAGATAAAAAATAAGCCAACCCTGAGGGTTGGCTTATTTTTTTGATTAGCTAAGCGAGAAGTCTTTTGAATGCAGCCGGCTTCGCCGGCTGCATGATTCCTATCTGGGCTTACTTCATTCGACGGAATTCAACACGACGGTTACGACGACGACCTTCTGCTGTGTCATTACTCTTCGTCGGTTTATCCGGACCGTAACCTTGAGCTGTCAAACGATCGCCTGAAACACCCTTGGCTACCAACCAGTCTTTCACAGACTTTGCACGGTTGTTCGAGAGTTCCATGTTCGAATCGTGAGAGCCAACATTATCCGTGTGACCTGATACTTCAAGTTCCATCGAAGAATTCTTGTTCATGGCTTCGAGAACCTTGTTCAAGATGCGCTCCGACTTCGGAGAGATGTCAGATTTGCCGGTTTCAAATTCAATGTTGCGGATCTGAATGGTCTCTCCAACTTCGATTGCAAATATGTCGTCGGCAACATCCAAAGGTGATGTGTTGCGTTTAACCTCAACGCCATCGTTTACACCACCGTCATCTGTGTCCGCGTTAAGTGGATCGGTCTTATACTTCAACACTTCATCGCCGTCATTCAGTGTATCGCCGTCGGTATCCGGGTTGTTCGGGTTTGTACCACGGCTGATTTCATCCTTATCGCTGAGTCCGTCATCATCGCTATCTTTTTCGATCGGACCAAAGCTGTAGGCCAGACCGATCTTTGCACCAAACCAACCATCGTTGGTGTCGTCGTGACGTGGGTTGATATCATCGGTTGTACTCAAGGTCCAACCGACATTTAGATCAAGGGCTAAATTATCGCTAACGTTATGTGTAAGACCTGCTGTCAGCGGGAAACAAAGAGCAGCGTTGTCTTTCTTGAAGTCAGCTTGTGTTACTACTGCCGGAATTTTGTTTGAGGGAATAAGTAGCCCTACACCTGCTGACAGGTACGGTGAAAAGCTAGCGTCTTGCGCGAGGGGGTACCAGCGCAAACGCACATCGGCGCTAATGACACCGGTCTCGTATGCTGAGTAGCTTAAAGTGTCATCTGAATTCTGCTTTGCGTAAGCGATGTTAAGTTCCGGGCTAAGTCCGGAGCCAATACCATTGCGGAAGAGCGCGAAAATGCCAAAGGTGGGTGATAAATTTTGGTGTCCCTCCCAGCCGGATTCATTTGCCGGACGAATGAGTCCGCCTTGAATGCCTACTGCGATACGTTTTACAGCATCCGATTCACTTGAGGTAGCGTTCTGCGCAAAAGAACTCAGAGTGCAGCAACACAGGACCAAAGAGAAAAGTGCAAGTCGTTTCATGTGATTATGAAGTAGTTTTACATGGCGTAACAAGACCACAAAATTACTATTTAATTGGCGTCTACAGTATGAAAACCGATGATTACCCTTGTACTGAAATGCTAAAGATTTTGCACCAAGTTGTCCGAATTTGCAGCTTTGTCGTAGTGTTGAGTCCGACGCTTTTGTGCCGGGAACACAGCCCGGCAATCACAACCCGGAGCGACTCATCTTCGTGCGTTGTCGTGCAGGATGTCAATGCCGCATGGGAGGACTGCAAGTCCATTACAACCGGGCTAACCCAAGGCTCATCGGCATTTTGGACATCGGCGGCAATACACTGTGTTGCAGCAGCGGGAGTTGAAGCAGCGCTCATCGGTGGAGGAGTCGATGACCGGGTACAGGGAGCTTTTGTGCGGAGCCGATCAGCAGCAGATAGTTCACTGTATACGATTCCGAACTCTTTTGGTACCACAGGAGTGGCTTTGGCCGTTGATGCCGGACTCTATCTCGGTGGTTGGGTTTTCAATAGTAGCGGTGTTCGAACCGCCGCACGTTCTGCTGTTGAGTCGCTTATATTGGCCGGCATTGGCACCACACTATTGAAGGTTGTTATCGGTCGCGCACGACCTGACGTTGGTAACGGTTCTTCGAGTTTTTCAATGTTTAAAATGGACGAGGGACATTACTCGCTTCCGTCGGGGCACACCACTGTCGCTTTTGCTACGGCCTCATCCTTGGCGCGAAGCGCAGACAATGTCTTTGTGAGCATCGGGCTCTATTCTCTGGCAAGTGCAACGGCCGCTGCTCGCATGTACTACAACAAACACTGGTTTAGCGATGTTGTCTTGGGTGCAGCTATTGGAATTGGTAGTGCTTCCATCATCGACCGATTGCACGAGTCTTCTTCGCGCTCGAACTCAGTCAGCAGCGAGATACGGAGCAATGACTCAGTTCCGGTTGAGGCGAGGGAGATTGAACAGGATTCCGGATGGAGTGTGACGTTGAATCCACTGACAAACGGACTTTGTTTTAGCTATATCTTTTGATACTTTGATAGACGCAAAACGCGGTTTTTAGCTAGTTCTGCTGCGGCTGTTCACCAAAGTACTTCAAGAGAAGAGGTAATAAGAAGACCAATATTCCAAGCATACCCAGTAATATTGTAATGCGACGTCCAATGCGACGTCGCTCTTCGATATGCTCAGCATCATCAGGCATGGACCACATCTTCTTAAAGCTGATGTACAGATAGGGTACGACCACCAGGCAAATGAGTGCCATGGCAGCTTCAACGTGAATAGGTTGCATAGGTGGGTATCAATGTGCCGTTGTTGTTGCAAATATACGGTCTGAGATGTCGCCCATAGCTCTAGTACTCCGAGAGATCTTTCTCAACACTCGTGCAAACACTGCGCTTGCGCTGAGCATAGACAAGAACTAGCTAAGATCTCGACAATTGCTGACAACTATCAAAAGTCTCACATCATCCATAGTTGACTGACAAGAATTCCTCAGCAAACGATGTGCAGCAACTCGTATTGACACCAATCTTGAACATAGAAAGACACTATGATTGATCCCAAACTACTAGCCCTTCAGACAACATTTGCCACTCGACCATTCGGCGAAGCCGAAACGGCGTCGAATCCGTTTGAACAGTTCCAACAATGGTTTGACGAAGCGTTGGAGGCTGAAGTAGCAGAAGCAAATGCTATGGTTCTTGCAACTGCCGGTCTCGATGCTCAACCTTCCGCTCGCGTTGTGCTGTTACGCAATATGGACGATCGCGGCTTTGTGTTTTTTACAAACTATGGAAGCCACAAAGGATCTGATATCGCTGAAAACCCAAAGGCTGAGCTATTGTTTTACTGGCAGGCATTGGGACGTCAAGTGAGAATCTCCGGCTCCGTGGAAAGGGTCACGCGAGAAGAGTCAACAGAGTACTTTGAAACACGTCCATTGGCTTCACGTGTTGGAGCATGGGCTTCAAAGCAAAGTTCCATCTTGCAATCTCGAGCAGAGCTGGACCGGCGGGTGCATGAGTATGAGCAAAAGTTTGCTGACGGAGTGGTGCCGATTCCTGACTATTGGGGAGGTTACCGAGTGTTACCACAGCGTGTAGAGTTTTGGCAGGGGCGTGAGAGCAGGCTCCACGATCGCATACGGTACCGCTTAGAAGACGGGCAATGGATGAAGGAGAGACTGTCTCCCTAAGCGCCTAGCTACACATTTTCTGACTTTTCGAAGAGACTACGCGCTAGCTTCAGTAGACGCATGTGTGGATGAATGCTCTACCTCGTGGCTTTCCTGGAGTTTGTCGAGTATCGTATTGAGTGTAACACACTCTTCCTCACTAAGAGCAGCAATCAAATTTTGCATTCCCGTAGAACGTTCGTCGACCTCTTGCAAGAGCTGCAATCCCTTCTTTGTGATACCAACATCCACACGACGTTTGTCACTCGAACATGTGCTCTTTTCAACGAAACCTTTAGCGACCAATCGATCTACGATTCGCGATGTGTCGGGTGCGCGATCGATCATACGATCGCGTATGTCTGACGTGCTAATCATCTTGGGACTCTGACCTCGTAGGATACGAAGGACATTGTACTGTTGTTGTGTGATTTCGAAATCGGAAAGATTGTCTCGCATGCGGTCCTGCAACCATACCGATGTGTACATGACGTTAACAAGAGCCCGTTCTGCTTGTGTGCGAAAAGGCTTTGATTGCTTGATACGTTCTTCCAATTTCATTGTGTTTGGGTGTATGGTCGAGGGACTCGCCATTAAAAATAAAGGACAAAGTCGTACGATGATTACGACTTTGTCCTCCTAAATAGACTTAGTCTTAATTTTTAACCATTTCGACATTAAAACGAATCTTAACGTCTTTGCCAACCACCGCGCCACCCAATTCGGTGAGTTTGCTCCACTTTAGGTTGTACTCAAAACGATCGACGCTGAATTCACCCTTGAATCCGCGAACCATCTTACCATAGGGTGACTTGATTTCACCGCCGTACTTCAAATCCATGTGTACTTCTTTGGTGATATCGCGAATAGTCAAGTAGCCAACAAGCTTATACGTGTTGTCGTTTACTTTCGTGATGCTCTTGCTCTTGAATGTTGCCTTCGGAAATTTTTCTGCATTGAAGAAATCATCACTCTTCAGATGCTTGTCGCGCATGTCATTGTCGGTATTGATTGAGTTGATGTCGATGCTAAACTCAATGCTTGCATCGCTCATATCCGGCTTGGAAAAGTTCAACTTTCCGTCGAACAATTTGAATGAACCTTGTACTTCCGAAACCACCATGTGATCAACGGTAAATACGACGTTTGAGTGTGTTGCGTCGATGCCCCAACCTTGTGCGCGAGCAACTGTTGCTGTAAGAACCAGAGCAACGAAAACAAGAACTTTCTTCATGAGGTACTCCAATAAAAAATGAGTGATTAGAAAAAAAGAATGTGAACTGTCGAGTTTATAAACCGGGCGCAGTGATTATGCTGCTGACTTCTGAAACTGAATGTTTGCACTTAATCGTACTTCATCGCTGACAACAACTCCACCGCTTTCAGTGAGTGCATCCCACATAAGCTTGAATTCTTTACGTAGTAGCTTTGCGCTGACTTCAAATCCTACCTTGTGATTTCCGTACGGATCAACCATTGAACCGCCAAGTTCTACGTCGAAGTCAACTGTTTTGGTGACATCTCGAATGCTGAGGTCTCCGCTGAGAACGTAGCGATCCTCACTGACCTTCTTCATAGAGCTTGATTCAAATCTGATCGAAGGATATTGCTCTGCACCAAAGAAGTCGTCACTGCGCAGGTGGTTATCACGCGCCTCAATACCGGTGTTGATACTGCTTGCATCGATGGAGAATTTTACCTTGGCATCGCTGAAATCTTCAGCACTCGATTCAAGGCTGATGTCATACTTTTCAAACTTCCCGGTGACAGTCGCGATCATCAGGTGCTTGACTTTAAAACTGATCTCAGAATGGTAGAGATCCAGGGTCCAGGTTGGTGCGCTCATAGCAAAGTCAGGTGTTGGTGTAAAATGCCGGGGTACCCGGCCGGTACTCCCTTTATCTAACAATCCCGGAAGGAGATCGTTAGAAGTGGTACAAATATAATGTTGCAACATCAATGTTGCAACATAGAAGAGTAAATTTCTTCTGTACGATGACGATAAAAGGCGCAACATTATTGTTGTAACGTTAATAAATGTGATTTGAAGCTAAAAAGAGCCTTTTGCTTGATTTGTTATACCGCCTTCTGACAAAACGAACTGCTTTCGCTTGGCCACTGCTGTGAGAGTAACTTTCTGGATTGATTGTTTGGCGGGGTTCTACAAAGGGTTTTGTGATAGTGCCCGGAGTGTTTGCCATCCTAATGCTAGTTTTGAAGGCCGACACCGGGACGGATATGGTCGGAATGGCAGAGAAGGGTTTTACATGAACGAGGACAGGGCTAGAGAATGAAAGATTTGCCGAAAGTTGGCGAACATGCGCGTGACTTTAGCTGTACGGATCACGACGGTAGGGAAGTCTGTTTATCTGACTATTGGAAAGATGGCTCGGTACTTCTGTACTTTTACCCAAAGGACCAAACGGAAACATGTACGAAGCAGGCATGCGACTTTCAGTCGCAACTGAAACGCTTCAATGAGCTAAAGTGCACGGTTTTAGGTATTAGCCCTGACACTCCGGATTCGCACAGACGATTTCGCGCGGCTGAGGGATTGAAGTTTACCTTGTTATGCGACCCTGAGCACAGCATTGCAGAACGATGGGGTGTCTGGAGAGAAAAGACTCTCTACGGTCGCACCTACATGGGGGTTGTGCGTTCTAGCTTCGTTATCGATAGAACCGGGATAATCGTCGCAGTGTTCGATGCCGTACGCTTGAAAGGACATATCGACGCAGTGTTGCACAGTGTGGCTACATTGGCAACCACCAAGTCACCGATAAGCGATAGGATGCAGGTTTCAGGGTCTAAAACAAAAGTGCGCGCTTAGTCGCATAATATTGGTAGCGCCAAGCAGTCGTTTACGATGAGGACTAGTTAGTGTCCCCAGTGGGACAGCTCATGTCCGAGCTGATGCGATACTCGTCGACCACGGAATCGCCAAGCAGGTGTTCCTGAATGATACGCTCAAGCACTTCAGGGCTGCAGGAATGGTAAAACACGTTGCCCGGCTGGACCAGCGCCACCGGTCCTCCTACGCACATACGCAGACAATTGACCCGAGTCCGAAAGATACCCGCCTTATTGAGTTCCAATTCGTCGTATCGCGTTTTCAAATACTCCCATGCCGCTTTACCGGCCTCTTCATTGCAGCACTTTGAGGGCACAGCCTCCGCGCACAGCTGAATTTGATACTTTATGGCACTAATGTTGTGCTTTTCTGCCTTGAGTTTGAGTTTGGCGAGCTCTTCGTTCGTCATGCTGCTTGAGTTTGTGTGAACTGTGTAGAATAAAGGGTACGCAAAAGTAGGCAGTGTGTTTGAAAGTTCCATCGGACGAATCCCAAGGCAAGCGCACAGCGATGCTGTTGACCGATTGTGGTCCGGAAGCTATGCTCTGTGGATGAAGACTCAAATTGCACTAGCGTTTATCATAATATTTCTGCATTTTTACGATGCAGCGAAATCGCTCTCTTGTCGTCGAATCATCATTTTGTTATGAGAATCGAAGCCCTCAATGCACCACTGTCACTACGCAACTCCGGCGAGCTGGAGTTGGTTTTCATTGGTGTGGGCTCAGCTTTCACGCGCACTCTGCATCATACAAATTTTTTGATCATTAAAGGTGATGATCATGTATTGGTAGATTTTGGAACGACAGGACCGCCTGCACTCCTGAGTTGCGGAGTTGATTTATCGGCGATTCAAGTTCTGTTACCGACACACAGCCATTGCGATCACATTGGTGGCATTGAGCAGCTTGCATTGTGGAATCGCTATGTGGGTGTTCCTTCCATGGGTGCTCAGAAGCTCAAAGTGATTATCAACGATGAGTATGAGCGTATTCTGTGGAATATGTCGTTGCGTGGAGGAATGGAGTGGAATGAGGTAAATGAAGATGGCGCCTCGCTGAGTTTTCAAGATTACTTCGATCCCATACGGCCACAGCATGTGAGTTCCGATCCTCGCGAGATTTCGCGAGTGCGCATCGGCTCCATCGACCTAGAGCTTTTTGCAACAAACCATATTCCTGAGCAAGCGCGCAATGCCAACGCAGCCTTTCCTACATATGGCTTGGTTGTGGATGGACGTGTCTTTGTCAGCGGTGACACAAAGTTTGACATCGATCTCTTGGATATGTACGCTTCAAAAGTCGAATATCTTTTTCACGATACCGCCTTCGCTCCGAATCCCGTGCACGCCTCGATTCAAGAACTACGAACGCTGGCACCGGAGCTTAAGCAGCGGATGTTTTTGGTTCACTACGGTGATGCCTTTGAACAACAAGATGTAAGCGGATTCGCCGGCCTGACGAAGAAAGCACACCGCTACATATTCGATTGACACCCTTCGAAGAGTGCCTCGGTTTTTGCGAGCTTGTTGAGAGACGCGTAGAGTTCTTAGCGTAGCAATGGACCAAAAATTGAGGCAGCACTCAGCCCGACGATATTGTCGTAGCCTCCGAAGTTTTGATCGCGATTATAGACGAAGCAGACAAAGGCTATGCCTGCGCCGACATTGTTCCCCTCGAACTCCTCGAAACTGAGTTGACCAACTTCTCCGGTGTCTGCATTGCGTCGACCTGTTCCATAGAGATAGGTATGACGTCCACGACGAATCCAATGTCGTAGCTTATACACCTGCTCTTTCTCCACCCACGTCATTTGCCACTCCGGACTGGCTTTCCAGCCGTTAAAAGAACCGACAACGAACACATCTTCGGTACTTTGGTGACGATCCGGATCTAGCACGAATTCGATGGGTACGTATACATCATCATACTCACTCATTCCTCGCGTTGTCATCGCTGCATTGCCACTCGCTCCGAAACTGGTTCCTTTGCGATTCAGGTCGCTGATTGCTAATCGAATAGGTGTGTTGATGGGCGGATACATCGCGATGTTCAAGAGATCCAGAACACGGTAATCATTCTCTGCCGGTACGGGTCGAAGCTGAAAGCGCTTTCCGGCACCGGCAATGCCATTTACACTCGCGTTCAGACTGAAGCGAGGCTGGGTCGTTGCGTTAAACGAGGCTGATGTTGACGCAACCATCGGCTCATTCCATCGATGCAGTCGGTAAAACACTGCAGTATTGAGCGTCATGTCGCTCAACAACATTGTTGCACCGACACTGCAATCCAAACTCAAGGCGGCGGGACTTGCTTGCTTCTGGGGGTCATAGAAATCAGAGCCGATCTCGAGAGCACACTGAGCCGAGCAGTCTAGAGCAAAGAATCGAGCTTCTCCTACAACTGAGTTGTTGTCATCATCATAGACTCGAATTTTCCAGTTGCCACCATAGGGAATTTTTATGCTTTCGTTCGGTAAACTCATCGTGGCTCGGTAGCTGTAGTATCGAGATGACGGAGGTGCCGGCGTCCACGTAAACAACGAACTTCTGCTCAACGCGATGTCGTTCAGAAAGATGTTGTTGTCCTCCTTCCAATCCGCACGACAGTGTAGTACCTCAACGCGAAAAACCGGTGGGACCGCTGCTTGAACGTCAAGTTCCAGACTTAGGCTGCGCTCACCGAAAACCGGTCTGAATTCCGGCGACCGTAGGTTGACGAGCAGAATCGGTGGAGCCTGCTCGTTGCTTCCACCATATACACGAATGAAACGTACCAAAGCAGGTAAGCGCATGTCGCTCGAATCCGAGTCTATGCCAACCGTTTTACTCGAATCTTGCATTCGCTTTGCCTGCGCTGTGTGCGCACACGATTCTAAAACGAGAAGCGATACCGGACCGAGCACGAAAAGACACCATAGCGCTGATGTCCGAAGAGAACCGGCAGCGAGCGTCCACAGCGCCGAACGCAAGTGGCGAAGGCCGCGCGCGCTTATGCCACGCGTCGACTGAATGCATTGAGCGATGCTTCGCGCTATTGAAATCGAAATGGATGTGTGCAGTTGTGTTGACACAGTGCGATAGCTTCTGTAATCCTCGAATGAGCCGTTGACGTTTAAAGGGGCGATTTTTGGTTTTTAGGTTTGAAACGCTCACATATCACTGTCAACGCGACGCTATGATGACAACGAAACGCTGATCGAGTTCCTCGCTTGCTTGGAGAACGATTGTTTCAAGATGGTTACTTGAGATAGCTTAACGGGTTAAGTCGCTGCTTTTCAAACCAGAATTCAAGGTGAACAAACTCACCATCGATAGACTCTCCGCTTCTTCCGACGCCCTGTTGAGCGTTGAGCTGTTGTCCCTGTTTAACCATCACCGACGATAAATTGGCATATACCGAACGGAAGCCGTTGTGATGATCAACGATAACAACGGAGCTGTAGCCGGGAAGCCAATGAACGAGGGATACCGTTCCGGCTGCCACACAATTCACCGTAGAGCCCTGCGAAGCGGCGATATCGATGCCGGGGTTGTCCGTTATGGTATTAGTGACCGCGTTACGGTAGGGACCAAATGCGCGTAAAATCTTGCGGCTATTAACGGGATAGGGCAAGGACTTTGCTTTTACATGGAGATGCGCCGGCGCCGGACCTTTCTCATTCAGTGTTACGGAGTTTCCTGTAGACTTTGTCGTTGCAGTCGCCTTAGATGTTGTCTTCGTTGCCTTGGCAGCACTCGTTGTCTTTGATTCCTTTGCAACCATCGAGGCGATATACCTGGAAACTTCCGCAGCTCCGGCTTGAGTCTTTTTTAAATGTGCTAAAACCTGCGACTTATCACTACGAATAGCTGCCAGTGCTTTTTGGGTAATGGCGATGGTGTGATCAAGCTCTTTTTGTTCGGAATCTTTCATAGCTAGGAGCACTGCGCGCATCTCCGATTTCGTTCGCAGCTTTTGTGACTCGTCCGACAAACTATCACGTTTATTGGCGAGCTCTTTGAAGTTGTCTCGTGCTTGAGCGGACAACTTCCTCATGGCGCCGGCTTCCGCTACCGCGTCGATGAATCCACCACGCGAATCGTGGACCATGAGAGGATCTGCCTTGCCCGGATCATTCTTCAACATGTTCTGAGCAATGACAGCATAGCGCTTTCGCAATCGCCAAAGGTCGCCTGCAGTACTTTCGCTGGCGCTGTGTGCGGTGGCTGCTTTGTCTTGCAACGATTCAATTTCCTCTTCGAGCAAAGCCATGTACCGCTGGATGTTTTGAGAGTGCCGACGGTATCGCGCGATTGCTTCAGTAGTCGAGCGTTCTTTCTCTCGCAATGAGGCGATTTTGGCTCTATCGGTTTCGATGCTCTTTTGCAATGATAGGAGTTCGTGCTGTCTGTCGGCTATACGTTGTGCGGCGGGACTCAGCGGAGGACTTTTCTTCTTTGAGATTGCAGCTTTTCTTGCATGTCGATTTCGTTGAGGAGGTCTTTTGGCAGCAAGCAGAGTCTCGCACGCAAACACTGAGAAGCACGCAACCAAGCACAGTGCTACAACCCAAGGTCGAAGCATACTAGCAGTCACTGTCAATGAAGATTTAGCCTTGTTCATTGTTCGCGATTGAGCCGCGGAGGCGGAGCCTCCGTGTGACAAAAAGGACACTCTACTTAGTATTCAACGGTCGACTCACGTCGGATATTGGCACCTAATGCTGTGAGACGTTGTTCCATTTTTTCGTAGCCGCGGTCAAGGTGGTAGATACGCAATACTTCCGTGCTACCTTCTGCAACCAGTGCTGCCAAAACCAGGCTTGCACTTGCGCGTAAATCGCTGGACATCACGGTAGCCCCTTTGAGCTGTTTTCCTCCATACACGATTGCCGTGCTATCGACCATCTCAATGTTCGCGCCTAGTCGTACTAATTCAGGTACATAGCCGAAACGAGTAGTATAGATGCCATCCGTAGTCCGCGAAGTGCCATTGGCAAGACACATAAATGCAGTCCACTGCGCTTGCACATCTGTGGGAAAGCCCGGGTAGGGAGCGGTGTTGATATGCGAAGCTTGAGGAGCTTCATTCATTTCCAACTCAATGGTATCACCGGTCACATCAATCGTGCATCCCACGTCTTCAAGACGACTAACCACATCCGCCAAATGGTAGGGATTCACATTGGTCATCGTGATTTTACCTTTGGTCATTGCAGCCGCAATCAAAAAGGTAGCAGCTTCAATACGATCCGGGATATTTACCTCATCGACGGGCTTGAGTTCATCAACGCCCTCGATAGTAAGTGTCGTTGTTCCGATTCCGTCGATCTTGGCGCCCATCTTGACAAGCATGCGAGCCAGAGCAGTAACCTCCGGTTCGAGTGCAGCGTTGGTGAGATGTGAAGTTCCTTTGGCAAGAGTTGCTGCGAGCATCACATTGACGGTTGCACCGACTGATGAGATGTCGAAGTGTACCTTTGCTCCGCGCAGGCGTTCGGCGCGGGCATTGATATATCCTGAATCCAACTCGATCCGGGCTCCAAGTTTTTCCATGCCTTTAAGGTGCAAGTCAACCGGACGCGGACCAAAAGCGCAACCACCCGGTAAGGAAATCTTGGCTTGTCCGTAGCGAGCTACCAATGGCCCAAGAGCGTATATCGAAGCACGCATTTTCTTCACGTGTTCGTAAGGCGCTTCGAAGCTGTTGATGTTCGTCGAGTCGAGAAACAACTCATTGTTGTTAAGCTCTGCATGCACTCCCATGGAACCAAACAATCGTGAAAATGTCCACACGTCGCGCAAATTCGGTGCGTTCGAGATCGTGTAGGTACCGGGTGCCAGAAGTGTTGCAGGGATGAGAGCAAGAAGTGCGTTTTTAGAACCGGCGACAGCAACCTTGCCCGTTAAGCGGTTGCCGCCTTCGATGACGAATTTATCCATGTGCGGAGTCAAGAAGTGTTGATGAGTGGCGCCGTGCGCCGATGCTGCCCTGCAAAAATAGACAGAGGCGAGCTCAGACAAGGGGAATTCTGGCAAGAAATCGCTCTGTTGCCGTCAGGTTGCACCTGTTCTTTGTTCTAGGTGGGGCTTTTTAGACGTTCGAGCTCTTTGAAGCCGTCGTCAATCATATCAAGAGTAGTCTGTGCGTGTATCGAAAGGGCTCTGGATCTTGCACGTTTCAGCACTTCCTCCGCCTCCGCTAGTTGAACCTGTGCAGCCAAGTGCATAGCCATGCCATATTCTGCATTTGCGATCCACATGGGGTCATCGATTGCTTTGAAAGTCTCTATCGATTGCACATGGTAGGTGTGAGCTTCGGAGCTTCGCCGGAGTTTGTCGAGACATGACCCAAGGGCATGAAGCGCCACTCCGGCTCCAAACTTATCGTGCGTTTGTTGCTTAAGTCGAAGGCTGCGCTCGAAGTACGGTAATGCTTCGTTAAAGTGCTCTTGATCGAAATAGCAAATGCCAATGTTTGTGGTAACGGAAGCAGCGCCGTCGAGGTCGCCGATCTTCTCGTCGAGCTGCATAGCTTCTTCAAAGCAAGCGATCGCTCGACTAAATTCACGTTCGTCTTTATGTAAAATTCCCAATTGATTCAGACAGCGAGTTTGCCCGGGAATGTGAGACTGTTCGCGAAACAGATCCAAGGCACGTGAAGCCAGGTCAAGGCTCTCTGCATTCCTAGCCTGTACGTGCATGACGCGCGCTAGGTTGGCACGAGCGCTAGCTTCAGTAACTGTCAATGTATGGTTTTGAGCCGTGTCGATGGCCAAATGGTAAGAATTCTCGGCGGCTGTAAAATCCCCACGTGTTTCAAACACTATTCCAAGTAGAGCGTAGGCTGAAGCTTGACCTCGAGCGTAATGTAGTTGCTCAGCTTCAACAATGGCACGACGGCAGTGAGCTTCACAGTTGTCCGTTCGAAGGTCGCGACTTGCGCAAGCGGCTTGGCGAAGAATGCAGTCGACAGCGCTGTGCGAATTGTCGATGCGTCGATAGAGTTGCTCTGCGGCTATAAATTCGCCTTCAGCCTCGCTAAACTGTGTATCCATCAAAAGTACTTCAGCACCAAGTTCGCGTGCGCGCGCACTCAGTTCGATGCTGTCGTGCGACTCCGTCACCTTGGACAGCGCGTCGAGGCAGCTTCTCAGGGCTTGTTGACATTCTCTGCGACTGTAAACTTTCCACGCATCCTCAGCCAATGCGATACCGGCACGTGCTGCATCCAAAAAACGTCGGCTCTCAAATGCATGATACCAGAGCTGCGATGCAAAGGCTCTTTGATACGGTTCAGTCGATTCGGGAATGCGTGCGGCAAAAATGGCATCGCAGTGAGCCGAGTGTAGAAGCTCACGCTCTTCTTGATGTAGTGATGCGTAGAGGTTGTCTCGGATGAGAGGATGACTGAATTCGAAGACCGAACTCTCCATTGAATAGACTAAGGCTTTGTCTCGTGCAATCACTAGACCTTGTTCGTCGGAGCACTTTCGCAGTAGCTGCAATACCTTGAGTAGCGGCAGCTCCATTGTGCGTTGGACCATGATGCTACTGAAGCGCTGTCCTTCAACCGAGGCATAGCGTAGAACTTCTCGAGTTTCGGGTGGAACAGCAGAAATCCGTTCTTCCAAAATGGCTTCAATGGTGCGTGGGACGGAAATGTTCGCTAACTCCTTCAGCGCTGCACCGTTTGAAGGGTCAAGAATTTCGGCGCGCTCCAATTCGCTCAACCACGCAGTTATGAAAAGAGGGTTTCCGCCGCTTTTTGTAGCAATGAATGTTTCCAGTTCGTCGTTGTTTTGATAGGCTTCGGCATAGCGCTCGCGCAACAAACGATCGACATCACTTGCGTCCAATGCATCAAGCTCCATTCGTTCCAGAAGATCATAGCGATCGAGCTCATTCAGGACGGTTTGCAAGGCAGCGGCGTGATGTCCGGCTGCATGCAGGGGACGATGTGAAAGCAGAAAGCGAACCTGTGTGCCCTGTAGCTGCCGGGCTGCCGTAAACAACAAGTTTAAACTCGAGTCATCAGCCCAATGTGCGTCATCAATACAAATGACAAACACTCCTTGCTCAGCCACTGCTTTAAGCACATTGATGTATTGTTGAAATACTTGTTGTTGATTGAGCGCTTCTACTTGTTCCGTTTGCGGACGAGCTTTACCCTCGCGATGGTCTCGCAAGAGCTCAATGGTATCTGCTGCCGATTCAATAAGATCTCCAACAACCGGTACGAACTTGATCCAGGCTATGGCAAGATCTTTTACAAGCGTAGGTAAACGTTGTTCACTCCGCTGTGCCACCAGATGCTGCAGAGCCTGAGCCCAGGGTTGCAGTGCTTCCATCGATGATGATCCGGCCGTGCTACTCAGTGGGGCAGAGCAGCTGACAACCTCGATGAGTGCTTGAGCGTGGAGACTCTTGGTTTGGGTGTTTTCCTGTGCTCTGTTGCTTGGAGTCTCGAACGAGTTGCTGCGAATGCGTCGCTGTATTTCATTCAACAACGAAGATTTGCCCATTCCGGCATCCGCCTGTAGGCTTAGGACCGCCTTGTGGTTCGGCTCAGATAGACACCAGTCAAGAATCTGTGCTATGCTTCGTTCTCTGGATCCGGAAAGTGACATAAGCTCGGCATGCAATGAAAGTGAAAACCAGGGTCCACAGTGGGTCGCGGCTGCGGCCTTTGTTATGGAGTGCGGTTTCGTCGGAGGAATGCCCACACTGCAGCGGCAGTACATGCTATAGCTAGGACGGATCCTATGAGTACGCCTCCAAGCTCTCTCGTGTGTAAGTCGCGAATGTAACTTTCCGTTGGGTCGAAGGAACTATAACGAATTGCATGAACGGAGCCAATGGGAAAACGCTTGAGCTTGTAGTTTCGTATCTCCTCCGCGCTATGAGACGCAGGAAAGGTTTCATGGTTGTTCTCGATATCCACTCCGAGCTGTGCACTACCGTTTACGACATAGGTGTATACGATACGAGTCTGCCATTGCTTTTTAGCAACTGTTTCGGACTGCATCTCAACGCGAACGTTCGAAACTGTCGCAGTCGATGGCAGCCACCGACTATCCAAGTCCTTATGAAGCACCCATGGTAGGTCGGGCATGACGACAAGCACGATTGCCATAATCGCGACAACAAGATAGAGCAGAGCTTTAGGCATAGGCGAAGCAGACAAGTCAACAATCATGAAAGGGCATGGGTCCGTGCGGACTGTCGAGCCGCCTCAAAATTACAACGCACGGTGTTTCGCGCTAAGCTGTGGAATGAGCGAATTCTATCTGGAAACGACGTCCATGTCGAGATACAAAGGAGAACCGAGCTGGAGGATAGGGGAATGCGAGGATCTGCCTGACCGATGAATTCGTAGACAAAGCGTTGCAGCCTACCCAACTCAAGGATGGTTCATCAGCTCTCGGCAAGGAGACTCGGGCTGAGGGAGGTTGTAGCTTTGATCCTGCAACAACTATACAGGGACAACATCGCCATGCATGGTGGCCGCTGTCGTGCTGTGAATCTTCACTCGAATTGTATCGCCGACGATGTAGTCTGCCTGCTCTGTGTGAGGGAAGATGACGATTTTGTTGGTGTCAGTACGACCACGCCATTCAGACGCGAGTTTTTTCGATGGCCCCTCAACCAAGATATCAAAGGTCTTTCCGATTTCCGTTTTGTTGATTTCGTCTGAGATAATCCTCTGTTGATCGATAATCTCTGTGAGACGGCGCGTCTTGACTTCTAAGGGAACATCGTCACCCATCTTCCAAGCCTTCGTGTTCTCGCGAGCGGAGTAGTTGAACATGAAAGCGCCTTCGTAGCGAACCTCTTTCATGAGGTCATAGGTCATGCGGTGATCCGCTTCGGTCTCGGTGCAGAAGCCAACGATGATGTCTGTGCTCAAGGCACAATTCGGCATGGCTTTCTTTATGGCAGCGATGCGCTCCATGTAATGCGCAACCGTGTAATGCCTATTCATGAGTTGAAGGATGCGATCCGATCCACTTTGTACGGGAAGGTGAATATACTTGCAGATGTTGTCGTGCGCCGCCATGGTCTCGATGAGTTTGTCACTCATGTCATAGGGGTGTGACGTTGTATATCGAATGCGCATCCCGGGTACTGCTCGTGCGCAGGCATCGAGCAAATCGGAAAAATCTTTGGAGCTTGACTCATCCAGATAGCTGTTGACGTTTTGTCCGAGCAGACTTACTTCCTTAAATCCACTATCCCACAATCCTTTGATCTCATCGACGATGCCGTTCATTCCCCGCGAACGTTCACGTCCACGCGTGAAAGGTACCACGCAAAAGGTGCAGAACTTATCGCAGCCACGCATAATCGAAACCCACGCACTAATGCCCTCTGTGCGGAGAGGGAGTACGTCATCATAGGTTTCAACGCGCGACAGTTTAACCGCGATACCGTGGGAGCCGCTTAGGGCGTTTTCGATGAGTTCAGGGACGCGTCGGTATTCATCGGGGCCTACAACGATATCGACGAGTGCTGATTTGTTCAGCAGGTCATCGCGCAATCGTTCTGCCATGCAACCTAACACACCGACAACAAGATCCTTGCGTTTCTTCTTGTAGTGTTTGATGTGTTTTAGGCGTTCATGAATCTTTTTCTCCGCATTATCTCGAATTGCGCAAGTGTTTAGGAGAATAACGTCGGCGTTATCCGGGATTTCCGTAACCTCATAACCATGTTTATGTAAAACTCCGCTCACAATTTCGCTGTCGCTCAGATTCATCTGACAGCCGTAGGTTTCAACATAGAGCTTACGACCGAGCTGCTGTTCTGCTGCTTGGGCCTGCGGCTCACCTAGAATTGGAAGATCGAGGGTCATAAAGGCAATACGATAAGGTAGTGTGGACGCGGTGCCGTATGCGTCAGACCTGCAATTTACGATAAAAAAAAAGAGCCGCTTTACAAGCGGCTCCCGGTAGAAGAGGCAACCTAATCGGTCTTAAATCAGACTTAATTGCCCAAAACAACACGCTGGGAGACTTTCTCGCCACTATCGGTTGTAATGGTCAAAAGGTAGAATGTGGCTCCATGTTGCGTGTTTGCTGTCGCAGCTGTAGCCAGGGGTATAATATGCTGGCCCGCTTGGTAGTAGGTTCCGCGATCTATCTCGGCAACCAAACGCCCAACAATATCATACAAGGCGACGCGCATAGTTCGGGGCTCGCGCAGCGAGACCTTAACTTTGGTATCGGAACTCATGGAACCTAAAATCTCCGTGTCTTCAATGGCACCATTGGATGTACTGCAGAAACTCATATAGCGACATCCACGGTATGAATCTTGCAGCTCTCGAAGTGCGGCGGCATTGCCCTGCTCGGCTCTAACTTGAAGTGCTTTTTCGCGAGGCAGTGCTTTTAGAAATTCCTCACTGGGGTAGTAGAGTAAATACAGTGGAGTTTTTCCGTTTGGATGAACGACGATGGTTACACAACTGTCTCGGTACTGTAGAATTCGTTGATCCGAGGCATCGACCTGACCGGTCTTATTGATAGCCGCATCACAAAACTCTACGATGCGTCCTGTGTTTTCTACGATGTACATCGGACGGAAGGATACTTTGGGTCGGTCCTTGTCTTGAATGACACTGTCCAAGGTCTTGCACACATCGATGTGCATCTGATAATCTGATCCGGAGAAATAGCGATCGACGTGCACGCCGGGCTGCAAGATTTTTGATCCATCATTGAAGAGAATGCTGTTGGGTTTCTTTTCAATGCCGATTGCGCTTAGAAAATCATCGGCCTCCAAGGCCCCCTGTTTCTTGAGTTCAACTGTTACAGGGGTTTTGTTTTTATGAACTGTGACATTTCCAACGGCACTTCCGCTTGAATTCAGTCCCAGATGAAAAATATCCGGCTTGTTTTTGAAGTTCTCTTTGTCACAGCCTATCGCAGTAGTGTTCATGATTTGAAATGTTTCGACCCATATTGAATCCTCCGGACGCGTTGTACGGATCTTCACGGTCGACATCGGTGTGTTGGTCTGCGAAGAGAGTGCAACACCACTTCGGCTTGACGATGCGGACGCTTGCGGTGTAACTCGCCGTGATGCCGCTACTGTTGCGACCTCGGTACCGGATGATGCCCCGGAAGTGCTTGAGCTTGATTGAAGGACTTCAGCTTTTTGAACTGAAGTTGTGGAATTGTCAGACGCGGGCTGCATGTTCCAAAGCGCAACACCAAGACCAATTGCGGCCAGTACTGTGCTGAAAGTCATAACGATGGTTCCTTTCGAGTTGAGATAAAGGGTTTTTAGGCGCGTGAACGGTGTCAGGTCTGCAGCCCGTACAAGATCACGTCGAGTATCCGTGAGAGAATAACTCACTTCTTCATTGGCGGCACGGCGGAGCATGTCGCTAAGAACTGAGAGAGAATTTGTATCCGATGATTTCATAATAATCTTCCAAGAAGATTGACTTTTTCCTGATCATGACTCGACAGAGCGGGTACTTCGGTCGACGAAGCCAACCGGATCGTTGAATGCAGAGACTGACGATCACGGTGGACAATTTCTTCAAGTTGCGCGCGCGCGCGCAGCAGTCGCGACTTAACGCCCGACAGGGTCCCACCTTGAATAGTTCTGATTTCTTCCAAACTCATATCTGCTATTTCGAACAATACCAAGGTCTCTCGGAGTTTTGGTCTGAGCTCAGATAGCATGTCGTAGAGTAGACTGATATCCGTAGAAGTTTCCGGCGATGAGCCTGGGTCTCGTTGCTCCTCAATATCAGACGGATCGGTTGGGATGCTTCTACGGGCTCGTTTGGCGTTCTCCCACGCAATTCGACGGGCGATGGTAAAACAGTATGATCGAAACGCTTGTTCGTCACGTAGATGTTTAACACGCTGGTAGACGCGAAAGACAGTCTCACTCATAATCTCATCAACCGTTGTGCGGTCAGCGTGTGTCAGGGCGCGGATAAAGCGCCACAATCGCTCCCGTGTAGGTTGAAAGAGCTCGAGAAATCTCTCTTGAAGTTGTCGTGTCGAATCGTCCATTCGCTCGTTAGTGCTCGCGTTTACAAAGAGGAAGTGGGCGGAGCTCCTCAAAAAGTTTCATGATGAGATTCGCGAAAACAGAAATGATCTTAGAAAATGTTGGGAGTCGGGATATCAGCGCTCTTCTTCCCACTTGTCAATCAGCATACGCAGCCGCATTCTTCCGCGCTCAGTGAGATAATGTCCGCTTACTATCGTTTCTCCGGCATCATTCGCTTCCTTGTGTACTTCCAAATAACCGTCTCGCACGAGTTCCTTGAGAACGTAAGGGTACTCGTCGGCGATATCACGTCGGTCTATTGCGCGAAAACTTCCCTTGGAACAATCATTGAGGATATAGAGTGCGGTTTTTTCGGAGATATTCATAGGAGTTCGAGGAATCTACGTGATTAGTTCATGAACAAGGAGCATCTTAACTCAGATCATTGGGATCGAAGTGCATTCCAATGCCGAAGGAGCTGCAGGTCACCGAAACCGTACTCAGGATATCTTCTACTGAATTCTTCGAAGATCCTTGAAAAGGTGCTCGATGGGTAGCTTTCAAGCGATTGCAGGCGTTTAGCCAACAGAGATGTGCGGAAATTTTTTGTCCAACGAAACTCCAGGATTTCAGCCACCACGGCGATTTCCTGAAAAGCATCCGAGTTGTGGTTACTCAGACTCAGTAATGTCCGGACATCTCCGGAACAGTAGGCAGACCAGGCATGGTGAGATAGATCCAACGACTCGACAGTGTACACCAAACGTGCATCGATGCACTGCCGAATAGCTTCAGGCGATTCAAGCTGAAATGTCTCAAAGCCGTTGCGCTTGCTCGAGGGGAACACGCGAAACAGCTGCAAACCTTGATCGATGTCGCGTGTTTGAAAGAGACTGGTAATGAACCAAAGGTTTGCTTGACAAAACGCATCATTCTCAAACCAAAGAATGATGGGACGTTCGGGCTGCGCTGATCTTATGTTCAACAGTCGCTCACACTCTGAGCGCGTCTTATGTCGGTAGACTTCTGCATCCACGTTGTGCAGTCGCTTGAGCTCAGTTTCTCGTATAGTTAGGAGGTCTTCCATGCTACAGGTGCAAACTTCTCCCTCAATCAGACATTCACGAAAGACCACATAATCAGCATCCGGTATGAGGTTCACGAGCTGCTCATGGAGCATGTCGCCGTTCAAGACGTGGACCGCGCTATGAAAGAAATCAGTGTGCATATCGAAGTACGTGTTTAAGGGCTTGATGTGCCTGCAGTGTGCGAATTTTGGCTGGACATGTCCTTCGTTAAACGTACCGAAGATTCACTGCCTCCGTAATGCCTGCGTCAATCCATCGTTCAGCAAGGTCAAAGTCTTGAGGCGTGGTGATTTTGATGTTCTGCATCTCACCGTCAATCACTTTTACGTCGTGGCCGTAGGCTTCAACGACACTTGCATCATCCGTCGTTACGATTTGTTGTGCAATACAATGTGCGTAGGCTTCACGAAGAATCTCTCGTCGAAACGCTTGAGGAGTCTGAATGCTTCGTAAGCGCTCGCGAGGGTGTGTACGAACAACGAATCCCTGTTCGTCGATTTCCTTTGTTGTGTCAGACACCGGCATACCGGGAACACATGCTCCGAACTCAGCTGCGCCTGCTATCAATGCACGGACCAACGTAGCGGAGCAAAGTGGACGTACAGCATCGTGCACCAAAACAATTTCAGCATGCCGCAAGCTCGGATGATCCAAACAAGAAGCGATAGAATGCTGTCGTTCACTTCCTCCCTCAACAACCGCGACACGTCGCGGATGATAATCTTCGATGAGCTCACGTGCTGCCGTCAATCGATCCTGAGCAACGGCTACGACGATTGGTCCAATCTCTCGAATCTGAGTGAAGATAGAAATCGTTCGGATGAGAACGGGTAATGCACGCAATGTCAGATACTGTTTAGGAATCTCCGAGCCAAATCGCGAGCCACTGCCCGCTGCAGGTATGATGAGTCCAATGGTCATGAGAGCAAAACTACGTCAGATTGAACGAAAGAGGCATTTACGCGACAATAATCAGTGCTTAGCCCTGTTTGCCGACGCGAAGCGGCGGCTTGATCAAGAATACCATTAACTCCAAAAAATAGCCTGTGCATAAGTCTAAGTAGCCATTAGCTCCTTCTATCCTTGTTATTGACCTGCGGTGTCCTAACTTGATAGGTAGCTCGACCCTTTTTTGCGGAGGGATGCTAAGGCGCAGGCGTTGACCCGCATTCGATCGTTCACCTATTCTTAAGGAGTATTACTATGACAGTAGACGACTACAACCAACAGCTCATGGCGCTGGAACAAACCATTCAAGCTGCGCAGCAGGAAATGGTTGCTCTTAAAAAAGCACGTAGCTCCAAAGAACGTGTCAAGGACTATGAACTAAGGAATTGGGAGGGTGGTATGACACGATTGTCTGAACTCTTCGGTTCGAAGACGGATCTGATCGTCGTGCACAATATGGGCCAGAGTTGCAATTACTGTACGCTCTGGGCTGATGGTTTCAACGGCTTTACAAAGCCTTTCAATGATAGAGCCGCATTTGTACTCGTATCTCCGGACACCCCCGAGGAACAACAGCAGTTTGCCTCCTCACGCGGTTGGGATTTTAGAATATTGTCTGCACACGACACAAATTTCATTGCCGACATGGGATTCAGTACGGTTCAAGACGGTAGAACGTTCTATATGCCCGGTTACAGCACTTTTCACCGAAATGCCGATGGTTCGATTGTTCGAGTAGCCTATGATCACTTCGGTCCGGGCGATATGTACTGTGCTCCCTGGCACATGTTTGCCCTTCTGGAAGAAAGCGATACTGAGTGGCACCCCAAGAAGAACTACGCATAATACACGCCTCACTGACCGGCCCAGCCGGCCGGTCAAAGGCCATTCCAATAAACCGTTTCGACTCGGAACTCATCCCTAGGTCTTGGCAACCGGTGTTTAAACGTTGGTGAGCGATTGAAGCTGAAAAATTTCATTTAGCGATAGCTATAAGCCCTTTTAATATTCGGACAAATTTATCTTTTTTTATACTAGAAGACTAGAATAGCTGCTTTTCTTTTCTATTTTTGCGTACATCCTTTTACGCACGGAACGAGAGATTGGCAATCTACACCTCGACGTCTCGCGCAGTGCGGTGGGATAACGGCCTAGAAACAATCACAATCCACTCGGAGAATTTTATGGCAGCAAAGAAAGCTAGTGCAGCTTCTACAGTGCACCAGAGTTTGGGCGCAGGATTTAACGCCTCCGTCAATCGTTATTTTGACAAAGCAGCAGTTCACCTCAAGCACCCCAAAGGTATCCTCGAGCAAATCCGTTCCTGTAACACCGTCCTCGAAGTAAAATTCCCGGCTCGCATCAATGGTGAAATACAAGTTATCAGTGCATGGCGTGCTGAGCACTCTCACCACAAGCTGCCTTGCAAGGGTGGTATTCGCTACAGTGAAGAAGCCGACGTCGACGAAGTAATCGCATTGGCATCACTTATGACCTATAAGTGTGCCGTTGTTAACGTTCCCTTCGGTGGTGGCAAAGGTGCAATCAAGATCAATCCGAAATCTGTCAGCGTTGAAGAGCTCGAGCGCATTACACGTCGCTATGCTGTTGAGTTGATTCATAAGAATTGCATCGGCGCATCGGTCGACGTACCGGCACCGGATTATGGTTCAGGTCCGCGTGAAATGGCGTGGATCGCCGATACCTATCAATCCTATAAGCCACACGACATTAATGCTCTTGGTTGCGTCACCGGTAAGCCTGTTTCACAGGGCGGTGTTCGTGGTCGTACAGAAGCAACCGGACGTGGTGTTTACTTTGGTGTTCGCGAAGCAGTGAACGACGCAGCTCTCATGAAGAAGCTTGGCATGACCACAGGATTGAGCGACAAGACAGCGATTGTTCAAGGTTTCGGTAATGTGGGCTACCACGCAGCTCTTTTCCTCCAAGAGGGTGGAGCAACGGTGACAGGTGTCATCGAATGGGATGGTGCTGTATACAATGCCAAGGGTATCGACATCGTTGCACTCAATGCGCATCGCATGGCCACAGGCTCCATTACAAACTTCCCCGGTGCAAAGACCGTGAAGAATGGAAACTCTGTGCTTGAATATCCTTGCGACATTCTTGTACCGGCAGCTCTCGAAAGCCAAATCAATTCCGGCAACGCTGCAGGAATCAAGGCGAAGATCATTGCAGAAGGAGCAAATGGACCAATTACCGCAGACGCTGAAGAGGTCATCATCAAGAAAGGAATTCTGACACTTCCGGATATGTACCTCAATGCAGGTGGTGTGGTTGTAAGCTACTTTGAATGGTTGAAGAACTTGTCACACGTTCGCTTCGGTCGTATGGACAAGCGCTTTGAAGAAAATACTAATACACAGCTCGTTAACGCAGTTGAACGTATCACCGGCCAATCTCTCACCAAGGCTGAAAAGCAACTTATTGAGCGTGGTGCAGATGAGGAAGACTTGGTGAACTCCGGATTGGAAGACACCATGGTTGGCTCCTACCATGAAATCATGGAGATCTGGGGACGCCACAAGAAAGTACATGATATGCGCACGGCAGCGTTCATTTCCGCTGTTGACAAAATCGCGACATCATACTCATCGCTTGGTATTTTCCCCTAAGCGAAGGTGTAACAAGACGGGTGAGCACACGACTGCTTCACTGATTCAAAACGTCTTGAAATCGACTATGTACGAAAAAGCCCTGTCTCGAAAGAGGCAGGGCTTTTTTACTGTGCACAGCTTGGTGCGACTGAATCTAGAACAAGACGTTGAGTCCGATACTCGGAATGACTGCAGTACCACTGGGCTCGGCGATTTTCTGCAGACGACGATCCCAGCGTTGGTTGTTGACGTTGACGTGTGCGTAAACATTCTGAATGTCAATGTAGGTGATGAGCTGCCATCCGTTAAAGCTCCAGTGCTTGTCAACCCGAACATCCAGAGCGTGAAAGAGAGGCAGGCGCTCGCCGGCATTGTAGCGACTAAAGTCCAGAGTGCCAATCTTGGACCCATTTGTAAAGAAGGGCGTTGTCGGCAAACCTTGAGCGACGCGAAGTTTCGCACTAAACTCCCAGTCTCCTTCCAAACGATAGCCCGCAGCAAGATTCAAAATGAAGTGCGAGTCGAAAGCACCCGGACGCTCAATGCCATCAATGCCAACAAAATTGGATTGTTGCAAAGTCAGACTCATGATTCCGTAGAGAGGGATACTGCCTAGTTTCTTTTGCAGAAAGAGCTCCAAACCACGCGCCACTCCGGTGCCGATACTGGACAATGGTTCCAGACCAAATGGAATGTCGGTACTTACATCTTCGAAGCCGGAAGGAGATAGTACGGCTTGGGGACGATAGACGCGAGCGGGATAGTTTGTGTACCACTTGTAGAAACCTTCAACTTGAAGTCGCAGATCATCAGAGAGACGGTGCTCGATGCCGAGCACGATTTGATCTGCACGAATGGGTTTGAGATTACTCAGGTTGGTGCTGTCACCAACAAGCCATACATATGAAGGTGCCTGGTAGTAACGTCCCATATTGAGGTCCACGACAGTGTTCTCACCCAACTGACGCGATAAACTTAACCGAGGTGAGAACACCGTGCCCTTGTTGATGAAGCCATAGTAGTCCAGGCGCGCACCGATCGTTGCCTTGACGATGTTTGGAAACTCAGTTTGCAACGATGCATACGCACCGGTGTTGAAAGCCGTGAACGTTGTGTCAATGTCGAGCGCTCTAGGTATGCCGTTTTGATCGGTACGTAATGGACCGATAATCGACGCGTCGTAACTGAGTTTTGAGGCAAAGGAAGTCTGCGAACCGAAGCGGAGATCAGTGGTTGGACTGAGCTGCAGATCCGCATTGATGTTGAGTGAATTCGTACCCTCTGTCGAAGTGTTGGAAAAAATTGGGTTGAGGAGCGAATCCTGCTGACGTGAAGAGAAGCTTGAGTAGGTGCGACCAAGTGTGGCCGTAAAGTATCCGTTGTCAAAAAGGTGTTTCCAGCTAACTCCGCTGAAGTACTGATCCTGATCGCTAAAGGCTATCGCGGAATTCTTGTACCGTCCGTCGAGCGAGTCATTGTCAACTGTGACTTTATCCAGAGCGCCAAGAAACAAAAATGACACGGAATTCTTAGGATCAAGTTTCCAACTGGTTTTCAGAGTCATGTCCCAGTAATCCGGAATAAAGCTCTGACCCAACGCTTTAAAAAGTAAATCTAAGAATGAGCGACGTACGTTGAAGAGATAAGAGGCATCGCTGCCAATAGGTCCCTCCAAGATCAATCCAAAACCTGTGGCACTGAAGTTCGCATCTCCGCTAAAATGCTCTTCGTTTCCATCGCGCAAACTGATGTTTGTGTACGAGGACACTCGGTTGCCGTACTGTGCGCCAAAGCCTCCGGCGCTGAACTGCACTCCACGGACAAAACCAATGTTGACCAGGGTGAGTGGACCGCCGGATGAACCCTGGGATCCAAAGTGGTTGATGTTTGGTACTTCTATGTTGTCGACCACAAACAAATTCTCAAAGGGTGCGCCACCTCGCACTACCAGGTCGTTGCGACCCGCTTGAGTTACTCCAACTCCCGGCAACAAAGCCACCGATCGAATCACATCTTCCTGCACACCGGGTGCACGACGAACTTCTTCGGCACTTAGCACATGGTTTGACGTTGCACTCTCACCCGATGCCGAGAAGTAATCGGCTTTGACCTGCACTTCGTCCGTAGTTCGTACAATCTCCTTGAGCTCCACCGAGAGCTGACAACTCTTCGCACTGTTCACCGGGATGTCGGTAAAGAAGCGCGCCTCATAGCCAATCGAGGAAACGCGCACACTGTAGACGCCCACAGGGACATTGCGCACAGAAAACTTTCCTTCCTTGTTTGAAATGGCGCCGAGCTTCGTTCCTTGAACAGAGATTGTGGCGCCCGGAATCGGCGCTTGCGTCACTTGATTCACAACCGTTCCGCTGATTGCACCTACATTCGGCGTGGTCTGAGCACGCACCGGAGGTGAAGCGAACATGCCGAATAGCAAGAAAAGGCAGAGATACGGAAAGAGAGAAAAAGGTCTCGAAGTTGTCATATTTTGCAAAATTCAAAGGTTTTAACAAATATGCTGATAGGCGTTGAAGCGCAAGGCAGGCTTTTATTGTGATGTGTTAAATTATTTTATTGGGGGGCTGACCTCAAGGTAGCCTATTGCCTGTATGTATCGTTACGAAGAAAGGATGCTTTTTGAAAACGCCGGTTCGATAAGGACATCACTCTAATTTTCGCCGCTTGTGCTTCGCGCATCGTCAACTCAATGCGTATCTTGCAGAATCATCTTTTAATCGAGGCTCTATGCAAGTACTCTTTCGTCGCGTACTCTTTCTGGCATTTGTTTTCTGTTGCTTTACGGTTGTATATGCACATCAGGAAGTTCCGGGAGAAAAACAAAAGGGTCCAATTGCGCTCACGAATGCTCGGATTTACACCATCACGAATGGGGTGATAGAGAAGGGTACCATCGTATTTGAAAAAGGAAAGATTAGCGCCGTGGGTAGCACAGTGACCATTCCTTCCGGAGCAAACGTCATTGATTGCGGCGGAAAGAATGTGTATCCCTCATTCATTGCACCCAATACTGTGATCGGCTTGACCGAGATCGATGCTGCACGTCCCACGCGCGACATGCAGGAAGTTGGCGATAATAACCCCAATGCCAGAGCCGTTATTGCTTATAATCCTGATAGTGAGCTCATTCCCACCATCCGCTCAAATGGGGTTTTGATTTGCAACTCTGTTCCCCAAGGTGGCGGTGTCTGTGGTACTGCTGCATTGATGATGCTTGATGGTTGGACTCGCGAAGATTGTGCTCTCAAAGCGAACTCCGCGCTTGCCATGGATTTTCCTTCGCTCGCAACCTTTACTGCGCCTTACATCAGCAAAAGTCCGGACGAACAACGCAAAGAGTCCGAGAAACAAGTCAAGCAGCTTTATGAGTACTTCGAGACAGCGCTCATGTATTCTAAAGCAGCGCAGAGCGGTCTGGCTGACAACGCACGTGACATCCGTCTGGAAGCGATGCGTCCGATTTTCGAGAAGCAGCTCGCCGTCATGATTAACTGTTCAGAATACAAACAGATCCTTGCTGCCATCGATTTCGCCAAACACTTCAAGCTCAATGCCATTCTGGTTGGCTGTGAAGACGGGGATCGATGTTTGCGTGAGATTAAGTCCTCAGGCTATCCGGTAATCGCCGGACGTGTTCATTCCTTGCCTCGCCGCGAGGACGAGGGCTATGATAAGACCTACCAAATGCCACGTCTCTTTGCTGCAGCCGGAATTCCTTTTGCCTATTCTGACGGCGGCGGTTGGCAACAACGTAATCTTCCGTTCCAAGCAGGTTCTTCCATTGCCTTCGGAATCACTGAAGAAAATGCTCTCAAGGGTTTGACGATTAATCCTGCTCGCATGTTCGGTGTCGACGCACAAGTCGGTTCACTGGAAGTTGGTAAAGACGCGACCCTGTTTGTGAGCAGCGGGAATGCTCTTGACGTTCTTGGAAACAATCTTGTGTTGGCGTGGATTCAAGGACGTAATGTTTCATTGCAAAGCAAGCAAACACGTCTTGCCGAAAAGTATCGTACAAAATTCCGCCAGACCCGTTAGTAGCATTGGCGATAAAGAGCACGATTTCGTGGCTTCGCGTTATCCGCTTCATTCGCTACAAACAGTAGTGGTACGCCTCACTTCATGGAACTTTTCAGTAGCGTCACGCTTCGCGTGCCCTTGCTCGAAGTGAGTCAGCTGTAGATCTTCAGTCCAATGGCAGCTCGACGCCAATAGTCGCCTGAATTCTCTTCGCTGTATGGCAAACTTCTTTGTTGCCTTTCCTATTCGATCAACGCAGGATCTTCTACCCGGTGACCTGCCACATTCCTTGCGCGCACTCAACCCGAGCGACCTTCACTGCACGATTGCTTTTCTAGGGGAGATGCATCTCGCTCGTGTGGACTCGGTGTTGGAAGTCATGCAACAGATGCATACACCTGCCATAAAGATAGGTTTGAACTCGGTACGATTACTACCTTCTCCCGAACACTGTACCGCAGTTTGCTGGAGTTTTGGAAAAGGTGTTCAGACGGTGGAGGCATTCGTTCAGCGGTATCGAGAGATGTGTTGGAATGCAGCCGCCGCAGAGTACGATACGCGTCCACCGCTGGCTCACTGCACATTTGCACGTCCACAGAAACGTTTACGAGGGGATCAGCTACAGGAAGTGATAGAATGGACGGCGAGGCTTGAGACGCCCTCGTTCGACCTTGAGCTAAGTAGTATAGCGCTGTATACGAGAGCAGCGAAGAGTGACAGAGGTCTCTACAGCATTGTGCATGAACAATCGCTGTAGCAATCGCTCTGAAGAGCTCTAACAAGCAGCAGAAGAAGGTGTGTTCTAAATTCCCGGACTAAAAGTGAATCCCGAGTCCGTAGTGCAAAGCCAATGAACCTGCGTTGAGTCTCTCCGTGGAAGAGCGGTAATTGAGTACCGTGTAGTGTAACGAGCACTGAAGCGATAGGGGGCCTTCCGGACTCCATTGAATTCCGAGTCCTGCGCTACCCACGATGTCAGCCAGAGCTGTAGCGCCCGCTGCGCACTCGGCAAAACCTTCCCAACCTATGTCTGATAGAGAGAGTACATTAGCGTGCAGAAGAGCCGAAACACTCAAGCGTGCTTCTTTCGAATTGATCACTTGATCGCTACCCGCTACGCGTACTGTTCGAGCAATAGAGTAAAGGTCGTTTGCGCATTCCACACCTACCTGAAAACGCTCGTCAACTTCGATAAGGACGCGGAGAGCCGCATTGTCGAAAATGCGTCCCGAATTTGCTTGTCCTACTGTACTAAGTCCACTACGCATTTGTACGCTATAGGGACTGTCTAAGTAAAACGGTGCAATGGCGGCCGAGGGTACCACTGTCTTTTGGAGTGAGGCCGCCACTGTACCGTGTCCATTCCCATTCAAAGCACTGTTGTGCTGCAGATCAACCATGCCGATGGTTTCAAACGGCAAGACTGAGTGAGCAGATCGAGTATTGTCCATTCCTTGCACATCTCTCGTGCTTTCATGTGCAGATTCAGTTTTCAATCCTAAAGATTGTGACTTGTCCTTGATCGACTGCATTGAAGTTGAATGCTGCGTCTGACGGACCGAGTAGACCGGATGTGCTTGCGAGGAATAGAGAGTTTTTCCTGTCGGAGATCCTGCTTCAGTACCCGAGAACTCAGCAAGGTGCCGGCTGTCGTTATCTCTTGTGGTGTTTAGGTTCGTTGCCGAAGAACGTGACGCATCCGATTGTGCTCCTGTCATCTTCTCTGTGCTTCTCCTAAGGTTAAGCGTTGAAAGGAGCTCTGCGTTGTTGGATTGCACTCCGTCCAGTGCCTTGCTTCCTACATGATAACTAAAAAGTCCAAGAAGAAAGGCGGTTCCAAGAAGAAGTGATAGCGGACGACGCGGTGTCGAACGCAGAGGAGTTGGGGCAGGCGATACCGCAGAAGCAGTGGATGCCGCGACCTCATGACCCAAAGATGAAGTCACGGTGTTGAAGCCCACGTTTGACATGGCCGCTGAGTTGCTCGTACTAAGGCCCAAACGCTGAATAAGCGCATCTCTGTAGTACGAAGGGGCTTGGATGCGTCTGGCATCATATCGGGCCGCCTGCTGTAGAGAGCGGTGGGCTCTAAGCGTTGAACGCAACTCCTCGTTGCGACTGAGCTCGGCAAAAAGAAGCTCTTCCAAGTACGGAGCGAGTGTCCCGTCAAGATACTCGTTCAGCATGTGTAAGTGAGCATTCATAGATAATGTAAATAACTGCGATAGAGTTAAGCCATGCAATGTGCGGTTACTTCTCGTCTCGCATGATAGTGTGTAATTCTTCGATGTACGGAGCCAACAAAACCTTTAGTCGTTCTTTGGATCGCCAAACACGATTGCGAACCGTGTTCAAGCTTTCGCCCATGATCTCCGCCATTTCCGTGTACTCAAGATTTTGATAATAGCGTAACACAAAGGCTTCGCGCAACTCGAGGTCTAAGCGTGGCAAAGCTTTGGAAATGAGCGAAAGTAGATCCTTCTGTTCAAAAGCCTGAACAAGGGAATCACCATGGATGTCTTCACCCAATACATCGTGCTTTCTGCGGTCCCGTATGTGATTCAAACACAGATTTCGCGCGGTGCGCAGAGCATAAGCTCCAATGTTTTGAACCGGCGTCTGGCACATGACATTGTACAGACGTATGAACGTTTCCTGTAAAATGTCGCCTGCGTCTTCACGATGGGCCAGAATACGTAAAGAGTAGCTGTATACACGCTGAGCGTAGCGGTCGTAGACTTCTTGAAAAATCTCGGCGTGTAGCTCCGGCTCCCTGCGTAGGAACTCACTGAGCTCAACGTCACTGTATGTCGAAAATCGATGTGGCATTGCCTAAAAGCTACTCCCTGAAAACGTGGACATCACCCATTCGTCGGAATGAAGATGTGATGTACGACAACTTTGTCAATGCGTCAACAACTACCACGCATGTACTAATCACTACTCCCTGAACTCTTTCGGTACGACTCCCCAAAACATAGGAAATTCATCGTTCACCGTTAGCATGAAGCGAGATCTTGACCGATTTAAGTCCGAGGAGTCTTTACATCGAGTGTGAACTCTGCACTGCGAGCTGCCCCATCCATGCAAGAGGAAAATCCTTCATGCTGAGCTGCATCCAACGGAATTCGTACGATGGCAAAGGCCTTGTCTTGAAGCCAACGACATCCGGACTCTACAGCCCTCGTTGTGGAGTGTCCGAGTGTCTTTCGAGCCGTCGGTCGACAAGCTATCAGTTGGAAAGTACTGAGTCGAGAATGAGACGTTTTAGAGCCATTCGACTCTTCTCAGACCGCTCGGTTCAGGTAATCTGCCTAAAGCACCAAACACCGATGACACATCTGCCGAGCAAACATCACGCGATCCTGGGAAATCATGATAGATTGCAGCAGGTCGTGTCTTTACCTCGCAATCGTCGATGCACAAAAAACATCGAGTTGCAGTGCATCGTACCGGAGCAATTGCGACCTTTCCCGGTATTGAATATTGTTTTCACAATCAGGGGAGTCAGACACAGACAAGCGGACTTTTTCGTTGGTGACGAAGCGTCCGCGTCTCTGCTTCCTCCGGAGCCAGACGATACTATCCATGCTAAAGCGACGCAGCAAAACCGTCTTTACTTTGCTCTTTCTTTGGGCAGTGTTGTCCCTGCACGCGCAGCGTAAACCATCTTTGATTGTCTCATCTGTCGATACAGCCGGATATCCCAACATCAAGGCGTTGGTGCGTTTTGTGGATACATCGCAGACCAATCCCTATGAGTTGCGTAGTGCCGATATGGCTGTGTTTGAAGATGGACTTCCTTTGACGCAGTGGTCGCTCAATTGTCCGTCGACCCCTAGCATTGTACCTCTGAGTTCAGTTCTCGTCATGGACGTGAGCGGATCGATGGCAGGGGGATCTCCCACGAATATGTCGCTAGCGATTGAAGCAGGTTCTGCCTGGCTTGATTTGCTAAAAGGCCAGTCCAATTGCGCTATTGTCAGCTTTGATAGTCATGTGTATCTAAATCACGATTTCAGTTCGGACCGACAATCGTTGCTGCGCTCGCTGCAGAAGCTAGCACCTCAGGGTGGAACAGATTATGCGCAGGGTCTCTATGATGAAAAAGTTTCCGGCTTGCAACTCTTGCGCTCTGCGACAAATAAAGCGGTTCTGATTTTTCTCACCGATGGATTGGGAACCTGTGTTGCCGAAAAGGCAATTAGTATGGCGCGGGCTGTCAACGCTGAAGTGTATTGCGTATGCCTTCGGATGACAGCGACCGACTCACTTCGTCGCATTGCAACGGAAACCGGAGGCAAAGTCTTCGACCACATAGAGTCGGTTGCCGAGGCTAGAGAAGCCTACTTGTCGATCTTTTCCTACGCAAGTAACACGCAAGCTTGCACACTCAGCTGGCGTAGCAATCGCTCGTGCGACACGATGCGCAGCTTGAGTGTCTCGCTACTACCGAAGGCACTACAGGTACAACGCGATTTTAGTTCAGCATCCGCCGACAGGAATGGATTGCGTTGTTCCCCTCAATCTGTACGATTCCCGCCTCAGAGTCCCGGGGTATCAAAAGACACGACCATCGAGCTCATCGCGACGGCTGACAGTACAGTGCTCGATTCTGTCGGGCTCAATAACAACGTTTTTAGTTTGCTGCCGATTTCACTACCGCGGCTACTGATGAAGAACGAGCGGCTGAGCATTGGTCTTCGCTGCACACCCACAGACTCTTCGAAACAATTTGTGGAGATCAAACTCTACGGCAACTTCTGTTCAGCTATTTCCGCTTATGCTCGTTGCGGCACAGCGCGCCTACAGCCAAAACATCAGCAGTTACGCTTAGTTCATCCGAACGGAGGAGAGCACTTCTTGGCCGGTACCCGACAAAACATCAGGTGGAACGGAGTGCTGGCGGATGACACGGTGCGCCTCGAGTATTCGACGGATGCCGGCGCAAGCTGGACTCTTATTAGTGATAAGGCTAGTGGTCTGAGCTATGAATGGACACTACCGAATGTCGTGTCGTCTCGCTGTTTGGTGCGCGCACAAATGGTTGAACGTATTGGGTCGCAAGATTCTATTCTCGTACTCCCTCAAGCGTTCAACTCCGCCGTATTGGATATTGCCTGTTCTCCGGAAGGAGATCAGTTTGCGGCAGTTTCCGTGCAGCAGTTACAACTGCGTTCCTTGTGGGATGGGCAGAAAACCATGACTCCGTGGACAGCATCTGCAGCCGTCGGTGGAATGAGTTGTGTGGCATGGAGTAGTCGGACTGATCAGATTGCCGTAGCCGGTTCGAACGGTGCTCTGCTGTTGAACGCGATGTCAGCAGGAGTGCTCGATGCCTTCGCGTCTTCATCCGTAGGTCAACAACGATTTAGCTCTTGCGATTTCTCAGATCAGGGTCGCTTTCTGTTACTAGCAAGCAATCTTGCTCGCGTGGTTGCGTGGAAAATTGAAGAGCCTGCGCTTCCGACAAATACATTCGTTAATCTTAGTACGACGCACAGCGCCACGATCCGATCCGTACGGGCGCACCTCTTTAATGCTTCGGCTGACACAACGCGATTGAATTTTGTTACGGCATCGGAAGACCGCAAACTGTGCTATAACTCCGTAGAACTTAGCGAACAGACCGGAACACTTAAAGTTGTAAACTTACAGGCAGGCAAAGAAAGTTTTGGTGCTGCTGACCAGCTGTGGAGTGCCGGATGTTCGCCACTTGACAGCCGCTATGTTGGTGCTTCTCTTAGTGGTGAGCTGATTCTCAGTTCCGGTGGGCAGGCAACCTATGCCACACCGGTGCCAAAAGACGCAATTACGCAGAGCGTTTGGTCTCCGGATGCCAAGTCGATCGCCTTGGGTTACAACTCCGGCCGCATTGTGATTTGGGACGTAGCCACTTCGTCTATCGTGCGCCAGATCGATACAGTACGAGCCACGCTTCTTGCTCTACGTTGGGATCCGTCCGGCAGTTCTGTGGTTGCCGGCTACTATGATGGTACAATTGTGCTTTGGAAACTTTCGGCACCGGTGCTTCAATCCGACTACAGCGATGCAAACTTTAGCATTGAAATGCCCGCTATCGTCACGCAGTCCTTCGTTGACTTTGGAACCGTACTTCGGCAGAGTACACACGATAGTCTCCTCAGCGCTGCACTTTGTATAGATCCTCGAAGTATTGCTTCGGCATGGCGCATTGATTCAGTGCTCATCGTTAACGATGCAGATAGTGTTTTCTCCATCGTGAGCACCCCTTCTACCTATCGGTTTGACAGTACCGCATTCTGTTTTGCGCTTGAGCTACGCTGTTCGCCGAGAAGTTCGGGACTCAAAATTGCCGACGCAGAAATTCATCTGAACGGACAAGCCCTGAGAATCCCACTGCGCTGTACGTCTATTGAACCTACTCTTGGACTTCGTAGCGAACTGATAGACTTTGGACAAGTATCAAAGGGTGGAACGCGGGACAGTCTGGTTGATTTGAGTCTTCACAATCCTTTGCAGGATACAGTGGAGCTTGTGTCCATGAGAGTCGACGGACCCGACACCCAACAATTCAAGCTGCTCGGCGCAACCAATTCTATTGTGTATCCGGGTCAAGATCTGCGCATACCATTGTCTTTTCATGCATTGGAACTCGGTCGTAGCACAGCCTCGCTACGTGCCGAATTGAAGCTACACAGCGGAGGCAGAATCCAAAGTCTGGAGCTGTTCCGCCTACTTTTAGGTGAAGGCACCTGCGGCGTGGATTCAACAATACCGGTCATGCAATCCGTGCTTCGTACGCCGGACCAACACCTTCGATTGGGTGAAGTTTCCACGATAGTTGTGGGCTTACAGCCGGGTATAGCACCATCACTTCTCGCCGGACCAAAAAGAATTCTTGTTTCGTATCGTTCAACTACGCTTAGTGTACTGAGTCCAATCGTTGGCGCTTCGCAACGTGGAGAGCGCCATGAACAATGGTTCAGCTCGCAGTCTGAAACAGACTCACTGTTAAGTCTAGAAGTACTACCGTTGTTGGGAGACACAACGGTTCTTGATCTCTCGGTTGACTCCATTGTGGTGGAGCAAAGTTGCGGTCTGCGCTTTGCGCCGCAGCAAATTTTCATAACGATAGAAAACCTGTGTATGGCAGGTGGACAGGTGCGATTGTTGCAACCAACCGAGGCTACAGTGATGCGCACCTATGTAGACTCGAGAGACCACCTCCATCTTGAGCTCACACTCGCAGAACGTGGACGTAGTCGTATTGAGTTGTATGACCTTCAAGGTATACCCGCTTCTATTTCGGACACGTTTTCCCATGATCCGGGACGATGTTACCGAGAGTTAGATCTCAGCAGCCTTAGCACGGGAGTCTACTTTCTTGTCCTCCAAACGCCCACCGAGCGACGAAGTATCAAGATTCAAGTGATACGCTAGCGAGTGCTACCGGAGACTCGTATGACTCCGACATTGATGGTATGCTAGGCTTTCATCGTGAAATCCCTATGGCTTCGATCTCGAGATTGCCATTACTTTTCATGGTGAGATCGTTGCAACCTCTCATGGCGAGATCGCTAAAACCTTTCGTGCGGAGATTGCTATAATCTTTGATCTTGAGGTCACGAATGTCGTAGATGTTGAAACTAGCCCGGTCTGCGACCTCAGTAAAGGTATTTGATACTCTCTCGGATACGTGTTCGCTTCGATGCTTTGAAGGATTGCGATGTGATTGCACATACTATGATTGAGGAACCCTGACGAAGGGCGTGTGGTTCAGGAAGGACATAAAGTGCACGTCACTTCACTGTCTGCCTTGTGTAAAAGAGGTGTAGACCGCGGCTTCGGGTGGGATTTTCGTCGATTTTAGCCTTTTCGAGGCCGATTTAGGTGGTCGGTTCTCCTTAGAGCCGTATTTTTGTCAAAGTATTTCCGCACCAACCCGACCACTTCACCCATGAACCCGAAGATTTTGTACGACGGAATTACATTTGACGATGTACTTCTGGTGCCGCGCTATTCCGAAGTTCTTCCACGAGATGTACGTCTCACAACCAAGCTGTCGAAGGGAATCACTCTCAATCTTCCCATAGTGAGTGCCGCTATGGATACTGTAACAGAGTCGCACATGGCAATTGCTCTTGCGCGCGAAGGCGGCATTGGCATCATACACAAGAATCTCAGTATTAGTCGTCAAGCAGAAGAGGTTGACCGCGTAAAACGTAGCGAAAGCGGAATGATCCGTAATCCCATCACACTTGGTCCGCAACAGACCATTCACGACGCGCGTGCTCTCATGAGTAAATATCGCATAGCCGGTATTCCGGTTGTAGACGAGAATAATCGTTTGTTGGGCATTCTGACAAATCGCGACTTACGCTTCGTCAATGATCTTCGCGAGCTGGTTGCGAATATCATGACCAAAGAGCACTTGATCACAGCTCCTGTGGGTACAACGCTCGAAGACGCGGAGAGCATACTTCAGAAGCACCGCATTGAAAAACTTCCGGTCGTTGATGATGAAAACGTTCTTCGCGGATTGATCACCTTCAAAGACATTCAGAAGAAAAAGAGATATCCCAACGCCTGCAAAGATGAGCAAGGTCGCCTGCGCGTTGGCGCCGCTTTAGGAATTAGTGCCGATACGATGGAGCGTGTAGCTGCTCTTGTTGCAGCGGCTGTTGATGTTGTGATTGTCGATACCGCGCACGGACATTCACGTGGTGTGATTGAAATGGTACAGCGCGTGAAGTCAACCTATCCCAGTCTACAAGTCATTGGAGGGAACATCGCGACCGGCGAAGCTGCGCAAGCACTAATCGATGCCGGCGCCGACGGTGTAAAAGTTGGTATCGGACCGGGTTCGATCTGCACAACCCGCATCATAGCCGGCGTTGGCGTTCCCCAGCTATCCGCCATTATAGATGTAGCCGAAGTTGCAGCGAAGCACGGGGTAAGTGTTATAGCGGATGGCGGCATTAAGCAAACAGGAGATATCGCTAAGTCGATAGCTGCCGGTGCAGATTGCGTTATGATGGGTGGCATGTTTGCCGGACACGAGGAATCCCCTGGCGAGAAAGTGCAATTGGAGGGACGAGCCTTCAAGATTTACCGTGGCATGGGTTCCCAAGGTGCTATGATGTCGGGCTCTGCCGATCGCTATTTCCAAGATGTAGAGGATGAGATTTCGAAACTTGTACCGGAAGGCATTGAAGGACGTGTCCCCTTCAAGGGAGATGTCTCAACAACAATCTACCAGATGGCAGGAGGTTTACGTGCATCCATGGGCTATTGCGGCTGTGCCAACATCGACGAGATGAAAACGAATGCTCGCTTTGTACGCATCACGAATGCAGGGTTGAAAGAATCACACCCGCATAATGTTATCATCACGAAAGAGTCACCTAACTACTTCGTGTGATCGACCTGTCGGTATAATAGTATTTGTTGATTTCTTTTTTAAAGAGGCCGGCGTCGCCGGCCTCTATTTGTATCAACCATCAGCAGAGGATGAGCTCGCGATGATTGAACATCTTTAGGCTTCCTATGGAAATAGACTTTCATCGATATCCTCAACCGCGAACGCGACATCATACCAATCCGCAATTTTATTTGCCGCTGGATCAATTACATGTCGTTCCGCACAACTACCCTCCGGTTCCGTCTGAGCTGCAGTGGGACGTACTTTACGCCAATGGACAAGCACCACGCGCTTTGGATATTGGATGTGGGTGGGGAAACTTCCTTCTGAACTACGCCGAGCTGCATCCCGATATCAACGTCCTTGGAATCGAAACACGGGAACAGACTACCGAATGGTTGAATAACATCATCAAAGGAGAGAATCTGAGCAATGTTGCTGCACTGTGGTACAGTGTTGCCAATGGCCTTCACTTCATTGCAGATCACAGCGTTGACGCGGTATTCTACTTTTTTCCTGATCCTTGGTTCAAGAAACGGCATGTAAAACGTCGCGCTTTTAACGCTGCTTTCATCGCAGAGATCTCGCGCGTTCTCAGTAAAGACGGTTCCCTTTTCTTAATGACCGACGTACCTGAAGTTGACGTCTATCAGTGCGAACTCTTAGCTGAGCTGGGAGGTTGGCAGCTACGCGAAGTTGACAAGGATGAGGATTGGCTTGGTGTGGCAACGGACCACGAACAGCACTGTCAACGTTTAGGCTTTCCCTACGTGCGTCGTCGTTGCACTCGGGTTGATTCCTAAGTCTGACTTCATGCACTGGCGCTGTATGTCCGACTTCTCTGCTCCACACGAGAGCAAACCAAGGCGCTGAGACTGCTTTAGAATCTAACTGCGTGATCGCAAGTGCTTAAAAAGAGAAGAGCAGCCCTGCATCTTGCAGAGCTGCTCTTTCATCGTGTCGCTGCGGCGCAGGCTATTGAGTGGTGGTGAGTCGACTTCTTGTTCGTCTGAGCACGTACGCCATAAGTCTTTTGGACCGCGACTAAGAAAACAACGAAGGATAGAACGGCAATTTGGAATAGACTCTCAAGAAGTTGGTACTCGACTCGGTTCAAAACTACATAAAAGGATAATACTATCCAAAATAATTTTAAGCACTTCTTTCTTTTCTTTTCCCGCGTTGTTGAAACCATGCAAAGAAGTAGAGCAAGCCAAGGATAAACAGAGGTACAGCAATGACCAACACCCAGCTTGGGTGGCTAATACTCTCATAACTATAGTATGCTGCGATTCCGCAAAAACCAATGGCTGCTATCCATTCCCAACGAAACGCCAACAGAAAGATGGTCAAGAGTACGAAGGTTGGAGTTAAGTGCGCCACAAAATCCGGTAAGATCTCGGGAAAGGAGCGCGATTCATTGATAGAATCCAAGGCAAAAGTCGCGGTAAAAATCATGAAGAGAATTGTCAGACCGCGCGCAATTGCCAACAATGGGGTTGTTCCAAATGCTTTCATAAAGGTGCTCCTCCGAGTGAAATGGAGTGCAAAAAATCACGACAAGTGCTTAGTGCATGTAGGGAGATGTGCCGAGCTAAAATAGTTATTAAGACATGGATGTCCAAATTATATTCCGTCACGTGTACTCAGTGTTGCATTTGAGTTTTCATGCTAAGGAGCCTTCAAAGAGAGCAAAGACCTGATAGGAATTCAGTATTGTGTCGGAATAGGTTACAGCGTAGGCAGGCAATCACTCATGTTGTAGCTTGCTGCATTCTTGAGATCAGTATTATGAAAGTGAACACAATATCGTCGGGCTCACAATTGTGGGATGTACTTATTGTTGGAGCCGGTGCTGCCGGTATGATGTGTGCTCTGCATTGCGCGCGTGCGTCAAAGAACGTGCTCTTGCTTGAACACAATGATTCGGTAGGGAAGAAAATTCGCATTTCCGGAGGTGGTCGTTGCAACTTCACCAATCTTGATGTGCGACCGGAAAACTTTCTTTCGAGCAACCCGCACTTCTGTCGGTCAGCACTAGCTCGCTATAGTGCCAAAGACTTCATATCGTGGATCGAGTCTGAGAAGATCTCATATCATGAGAAGACCTTGGGACAATTGTTCTGCGATCATTCTGCGCAAGAGATTGTAGACCTCTTCACGCGTTCTATGCGAGAGGCGGGTGTGGATCTCCGTACGAGACATAGTCTGAAGTCTCTGAAGACAGTTGAGCTTCAGCATGGTGTCGACAATGTGTCGGCTCTAACGCCTAAAGGCAGTGCATTCATCGTTGAGACCGGTCAACCTTCAAACGAGTTTCGGAGCAAAGCAGTGGTCGTAGCAACGGGCGGGCTTTCGATTCCAAAAATTGGGGCTAGTGATGTAGGACTTCGCATTGCAAAGCAATTTGGTATGCGCATTGTTGAACCGCGTCCTGCACTCGTCCCATTGCTAATCGCACCGTCACACAAACAACTTTGCGCTCGTTTGTCGGGCGTGTCATGCGAAGTCATCGTGCACTGTGAGCGTGCCGAGTTTCGAGAAATGATGCTCTTCACGCACCGCGGCTTAAGCGGCCCGGCAATCTTACAAATCTCATCCTACCTTGAACCGGGAGAAGCAGTACGCGTAAATCTACTTCCTCACCACAATGCTTTAGACATCCTCGAGGAACATTCTCGCTCAGCCATGGAATTGAAGACCTTACTTGCACACTATCTTCCGAAGAGACTTGCAGAAGAATGGTGCGAACAGGGACCCGGATCCAAGCCGATTAAGCAGTATCAACACAAAGAACGCACATCAATAGCGGAGGCACTTCATTCCTGGTCACTTCCTATCGCAGGAACAGAGGGATTTGAAAAAGCGGAGGTGACACGTGGTGGCGTCAATACTGATGATTTGTCTTCAAAAACTATGGAAAGCAGCACCCAAAAAGGACTCTATTTCATCGGGGAGGTAGTCGATGTGACGGGCTGGCTCGGTGGCTATAACTTTCAGTGGGCCTGGTCATCTGCTGTAGCTGCAGCTCAAGCGATCTGTGCACGCTAACTGCCACACGACATGGTGAAAGAGGTGGTCACCCATTCTCAATTATTGCGTTTTTGAGTCGAAAGTGAGCAAATAGCCATCAATCTGCTATATTTCAGACCTTTACATCCTTTATTTTAGTATCTTGCTATGCTTGTTGCATGCCGCCCTGAGATACGAAGCAGGCGAACGTGTTGGAGCATATGTTGAATTGTACCTTTTTACGTCCTTCAAGCCATGAAGACCATCATTGAGCCCTTCAAAATCAAGTCTGTTGAACCTATCAGTTTTACAACCGAGGCTCAGCGCGAGTCACTTCTTCAGGAAGCGTATTATAACGCGTTTTTTCTCCATTCGCGAGATGTGCTCATTGACCTCCTGACAGACAGCGGTACAACGGCGATGTCCAGCAAGCAATGGGCAGCGGTTATGGATGGTGACGAAGCCTATGCCGGAAGCAAAAGCTACTACTTGTTTGAGGATGCCGTTCGGGGGTTGACCGGAATGAAGCACATAATCCCGACGCACCAAGGACGTGCTGCCGAGCGCATATTGTTCAGTGTCGTTGGAGGTCCGGGCAAAGTAGTTCCGAACAACACCCACTTCGATACGACGCGCGCCAATGTTGAGTACAGCGGCGCCAGAGCTGTGGATCTCTTATGTGAAGTTGGAAAACATCCCGAGCAGATTGCAGACTTTAAAGGAAACATGGACGTCGATGCACTGGAAGCCTTGATCAACGAAGTTGGAGCGGATGCCATTCCACTTGTCATGATTACCGTGACCAACAACAGTGGCGGTGGCCAGCCGGTTTCCATGGCTAACATTCGTGAAGTGAGGAGAGTCTGCAACAAGTACGGACTGCCACTCTTCCTTGATGCATGCCGCTTTGCGGAGAATGCATATTTCATCAAGCTTCGAGAGCCCGAGTTTGCGTTTACGCCTGTCGACGAGATTGCACGTGAAATGTTTAGCTATGTTGACGGTTGCACCATGAGTGCAAAGAAAGACGCCCTTGTGAACACAGGCGGATGGATTGCTTTGAACAACGATGAATGGGCGGCGAAGGCACGCAACTTGCTCATCATCACAGAAGGTTTTACAACCTACGGCGGACTTGCACGTCGTGACCTAGAAGCAATTGCTCAGGGTCTCAAAGAAGTCTTGGACGAAAACTATCTACACTACAGAATTCGTTCAACGCAATACTTTGGTGACAAACTAACGGAAGCAGGAGTGCCAATTTTACGTCCGACCGGTGGTCATGCCGTGTACTTGGATGCGAAGGCATTTGCACCGCACATCGACCCTTCGCAGTTTCCCGGACAATCCATTGTCTGCGCGCTGTTCCGCAAGGGTGGTATACGTAGTGTAGAAATCGGTTCACTGATGTTTGGAACCTATGGAGCGGATGGCCGACATCAAGCTCCGCCGATGGAATTGGTGCGCATGGCGATTCCACGTCGCGCTTATACTCAGAGCCATATTGACTACTGTATCGAAGTGGTCGTTGAGGTGCACAAACAGGCCTCAGAGCTGCGTGGAATGAAATTAACATATGAAACGCCATTTTTGCGACACTTTACGGCCAAATTGGAATATGTTTGACAGCATTTGCCCTAAAGCACGATGTCTGCGTATTTTACGGACGGCTATTGTCGCAAATAGCCCCTCTAGAAGATCATAACTCAGCTTATCAACGCATTTGTCATGAAGTCAGAAGGTTCAGTTCATCAGTTTCATATCCCTGTGATGGGAACCAGTTTTACGATCGACACACCTATTCGTGTCGCTCATTATGGTATCACCTCGGTTATGTCTCTCATCGACCATCGTCTGATTGAACAAATCCGTGAATTTCACGCGCAGACTTTTGGTTTCGAGTTTGTTCCCATCGACGAGCGTGAAGACGATTGCAAAGCGCGCCGCATCACTGCATACATGAATCTTGTTGCGGATATCGTAGACTTGCGATTTACTCAGCTTAAGCAATCATCATTCGAAGCAGGTTCTGAGATTACAAAGTACTTCGAGTTGTTGTCCGATGAATCGCCGCTAAAGAAGCGTTACAGAACGATGCTTGAGTTAAGTGGTGATGCACGGCAGGAAGAAGAGAAAGCATTGCGTGCTGCTATACGTCCGGGCGGCATTGATGGCAACATCATGACTAAAGTAGACTCGGTGAGCTATGCTAAAGATGGAACTCCATTACCAACAGAGTACAACGATGCGCATGCCTCTCTTCGAGGCTTTGCTAAAAGTAAGGTGCGTTCCTCTTTAGTTTTCAGTGCAGGAATGAATCCACGTCTCTACGGATACATCGCACAGTTTCCGGAGTTCTTTCCGGATGCGAACGGAGTATTCAACAAGCAGATCATTCTTAAAGTTAGCGACTACCGTTCTGCATTGATTCAAGGAAAGTTCTTGGCGAAGAAGGGACTGTGGGTCTCGGAATTCAGAATAGAGTCAGGACTCAATTGCGGCGGACACGCATTTGCAAGTGATGGATATCTGCTTGGACCTATCATGCAAGAATTCCACGACCATCGTGATGCTCTTGCCACGGAACTTTTCGATGTCTTTGAAGCCGGTCTGAAGAATGCGCAGAAGGATGTGCCGAGTGCAGTACCGCAGCAGCGATTGACAGTCCAGGGTGGCGTGGGAACATCTGAAGAACAAAACTTCTTGTTCTCTCAGTACGATGTCGATTCAGTGGGTTGGGGCACGCCCTTCCTACTTGTTCCCGAAGCAGTTTGTATTGATGAGCAAACGCTGGACATTCTTGTCGCAGCCAAAGAGAAAGACTTATACCTCTCCAAGATTTCGCCACTTGGAGTTCCCTTCAATTCAGTTCGAGGAAACAGCGCTGAGTCAGAGCTCTTGCAGCGCATAGCAGACGGAAAGCCCGGTGCTGCTTGCTTGAAGAAGCACCTCATCTCAACTCCCGAGTACACTCAAAAGCCTATCTGCACAGCGTCGATTCAATACCAAAAGCACAAACTCGCGGATATCGAATCTGAGAAGGGTGCTGAGGCACCGTTGTCGAAAGAGTATGACGATGTCACACAAAAGACATGTTTGTGTGTTGGCTTAGGAAATGCGGCATTGAAAGCCTATGCATTAAAAACCTACCGCGGCTCACAAGGTGTTGCTGTGTGTCCAGGTCCAAACATGGCATATTACGACCATATCGTTTCGCTGAGAGAAATGGTTGATCATATCTACGGACGTGCCAATATTATTAGTCGCACTGACCGCCCGAATATGTTCATAAAGGAACTCTCACTCTACGTTGACTATTTGAGAAACAAAGTGCTTGATTGCGCAGGAGAAGTCAGTGACGCACAACGCAAGTACTTCGATACCTTCCGTACAAATCTCCAGCAAGGCATAGCTTATTACACGGAGCTCTTTCCAACGATACATCCTCGCTTTAAACAGAATATCCCATTAATGTTGGAAGAATTACATCGATATGCGGAAGACCTTGAAGCCATCTTCAGAACCGAACAAGATGTAGTGGCAGCATAGTTCGAGACAGAATTAGATGCTTTTGTTTAAACGCAGATTCCTGATATAGGGTCTGCGTTTTTTTTTCTTCTAGGCTTTAAGACTACATAGAACAATGGGGGAAGAACGCTTCCTTTTCAAAATCAGTAGAAGTACGACACGATTGAATCGAGTGCGAGCAAGCGGCGCGCCTGCGCGACGCTTGACAAAAACGAATACTGTTTATCGATTCGAGACGGTGGTGTATTCTGCCATGCTGTCGACACCGGCTAAAGATGTTTAACCAACGAACGGCTGTTCTACATCAATGTGGAGCAAAAGCGTTCTTTCCGGCCAATTCTACAAAAAAGCTGTCGGATAATGGGTCGCGAGTTTCTAAGCTTTTTCGTTGAGTACGCTAAAAAAACCGCTAAAGGTGCAAAAAATCGGGTATTTACATCCATCTTACATGCATTGTAGCGTACGTGACAGGCCGATTTTTAGGATCTAGAAAGGGCTTTTGATGTGTTGTCATCTGCTAAAGTCATTGAAAATTGTATTGTTTGCAAGCTTTTTATCTCTAAATTCGAAGCAGCAGAGGAAGGGAAAGCAGCAACAAGGAAGTGTTTCTTCACAAGGATTTCACTGATGCTTCGGCATCAACCAATTGAAGTCTGCCTACCCACAACGTGATGAAATAGGGAAGCCGGGGGGCCACTCTACGTAATTCGTACACTTAGTCATTTCGGTACTAGTACGTATTGTCCATACGTACCTACTGAATGATTTTTGAATACGCTATTTATACATCCCAGCGATGGGCTGATGCTTTGCCGTGTTTACACAGGATGTGCGATACGGATATGCCTTAGCACATTGTTGCGACTGGTGAGTACACGATGTGTACGTCGCATGGATGTATCATTATGCATGCAGCTCCGCTGCCTGCGGCGTATGGTCCAGAGAAGTTGTACGGAATCCGTCCGCACCTATTGAACCATCCTCTATTGGAACACCAACAGTGTTTCACTTCAAATCACCATTGAGATCTGCAGGTGTCGGAGCTGCGTTTATTTCCGAACACTGCAGTAGTAATTGAACCGCTGTATTGGTGATCGTCCCATGATCATCCATGTTCATAATACAGCTGCATGATGCACTGGTTCATGGAGTCGAATAGTAACCATGACTCCGCAAAGTTCTCAGAGTTCTTCGCACCGGGTGGTGCAAGCTTGGTCCGGGATATGGACCGACTTTCCGTGATGCTTAAGTGAGAACGAGTACACTGGTAGCCGCTTTATTAAAAGCAGAAGACAGACAAAAAAGGCCTCTTTTTGCGAAGTGCTGGAAGCACTCTCTGTTTGGACCTGAAAATCCTGGCAGGGGAATTGTACGGACGCAGCGAGACCACTGTGTTGTAAAGGCACAGTGCTTCGAAGGAACGCATTGCAAGCCTGAGAATATAGATTTAAGAACATAGGCATTACCGGTTAAAACGCCACGAAGGACGATTATGTCCATTCGTGGTTTTGGATTATCGAACTCAGGTACTGAGTTCCTTGACGCAGATACTACACACTTTATACTATTAGTCATGAAGAACCGCTCTTTCTTCACGCTTTCAAGTCTGGGAGTCCCGGCTTGTTTAACGTTGGCAATGTTGATTGCCATTAGTGTTGGCGCTAATGCCACCACCTACACATTTACAGGCGGCACCAGCAGCAGCTGGGGCCTGTCCACCAACTGGTCCGGCGGTACGGTTCCGCCAAACCCACTCACCAGTGGGAATTCCATTATTATAGATGGAGGAACCAATCAGGCACAGCTTGATATTGGCTCCACCTACACCGTTAATGCCGGTGCATCGATTAGCATCAATGCATCCAAGACTTTGACCATCAATGCTGCGAATGCGTTGACGGTGAATGGCTCCATGGTCAACGCAGGTACTGTTGTGACTACAGGTAGCTTGAGTTTTGGTGCGGGAAGCAGCTATGAGCATCAACAGGACGGAGGCACCATCCCAACCGCAAGTTGGAATGCGAGTTCAACCTGTCTGTTGACAGGCATTCAGAGTACGGATGCAAGCGGTATGGGACAAAGCTTTGGAAACTTTAGCGTGAACTGCGCTAGCATGACAGGTAGCCGTAATCTGGCATCGAGCGGGATGTCAATTGCCGGCAACTTTACGATTCAAAGCACGGGCTCAGCAATCCTTCGCATGGTGCAAACACCCTTGACGGTCAGCGGTAACTTCGTTATGAGCGGAGGTTCATTGCGTATTGCCGGCAGCAGCAATGTTGTCTTGAACGTCAATGGCGCCTATAACCAAAGCGGCGGTTCAATCGACATGAGTGCCGGTTTTGGGTTGGGTACGATAAACGTAAAAGGTAATTTTAGTTTGACCTCAGGCACTCTCAGTGCAAGCGACCCGACATCAGGCGGTCAAGTGAATTGGGTAGGAACCTCAGCTCAACAATTTACTTCAGGTGGAACCATAGGGACAGATGTCGCGTTTATCGTGGCATCAGGTGCGACACTTCAAATGGCATCCGCATCTAGCGTTCTCAGTGGCGGCAGCGGAACAAGCTTTACCATGGCTAATGGTGCGACACTCGGGATCAAGTCTGCTTATGGTATCACAGCATCCGGCACAGGAGCAACCGGTGGACATATTCAAACCGCAACTCGTACCTACTCTACCTCTAACGGAAGCAGCTTCATCTATAACGGTTCTGCGACACAGGCTACAGGTGATGGATTGCCCGCTCAGGTCGTCAACTTTGGTGTGGCGACGAGCGGTGCTAATGTAAATCTTGGATCGAATCTCACCGTTTCCGGTGTTTTGTCGTTTTCGACCGGCGCGATCTTAAACACTTCCTCCAATAAAGTAACCTTACTTAATGGTGCGAGCATCAGTGGTGCTTCTGCCACAAACGGCTGGGTAAACGGAATTATGATTTGGCAATTCGGAGCTTCTAACCTCAACCACAAGTTTGAGATTGGAGACAACACCGCTTATGCACCAATTCAGGTAACCTTTGCCAGTATTTCCACTTCAGGCTACTTGCAGGCAACTACGACCGACGGATTGCATCCGAACTTGAGTCCCGGCGCCGGTATCGATCCTGCCAAGAGTGTTACTCGCTACTGGAGCCTTCTGAATAATCCCGGAAGTTTGGGCACCATTGCATTTAGTACATATGACGCCTGCGTATATTACGACGGTACTGAAGTCAATGGCGGTACACAGAGTACGTTCTTTATGAGCAAATACGATTCTCCGAACTGGACTGCCGCTTCAAGTTCTACCAATCCGAGTGCGAACTCGACCAAGGGCTTTGGTTTTACCGGCTTCAGTGACTTCTCGGTCGGTGCTCACTGTACTCCGACTATCGTGTGTCCGGCGAATGTCAATGCGACAACGAACAGCGGATGTACGGCGACGGCAGGCAGCGTAAACTTGGGAACACCAACTACAGGTTCGAGCTGCTCCGGCACGACACTGACCCTTTCCAACAATGCGCCTTCGGCCTACACACTCGGTACCAACACGGTAATCTGGACTGTCACTGACAACTTCGGAAACACGGCAACCTGTTCCCAAACGGTTACGGTAACCGATAATGTGCCACCAACGATTACCTGTCCGGCTAACATCACCATTGAGTGTTCTTCTTCGCAGCTCCCGGCTACTACCGGTAGCCCCACAGCAGTAGATAACTGTAGTGGAGTTGTGACCTTCAGTTACACCAACGGTTCGAATATTGCCGATGGCGGTTGTGCTCAGAAGTATCATTTCAACCGTACATGGGTCGCTACGGATGCTGCAGGAAACACCAGCAGTTGTCAGCAAGTGATCACAGTTCGCGATCGCGTTGGACCGGCTATCACATGTCCGGCAGATGTGACATTGAGCTGTACTGATGATACCAATCCTGCCACCAATACATCATTGGCAAAGGCAACTGCTACGGATGTCTGTAGTTCAGTTGTGAGTATCACGAAGGCAGACTGTTTGCCGTGTTCAGTAAGTGATGGTTGTGCCAACAGCTACCACTTCCCGCGTAAATGGGTTGCAGCCGATGCATGCGGTAACTTCAGTACCTGTCAACAGAATATTTATATCAAGGATCAAACCGCACCGAGCATTAGCTGTCCGGCAAACGTCACGGTAAACTGCTTTGGTTCCATTCCGAGCCCAAATACTGGAGCTGTTACAACAACAGATAACTGTAGTGGCACGATCAGTGTAACATGGGTTGGAGACGTAACCGTTAGTTCCGGTTGTGCTAATAGCTATGTTATTACTCGTACCTATAAAGCTGCAGACGCTTGCGGTAACTCATCGACTTGTGCCCAGATCATTACATTAACTGATAACACGGCTCCGTCTATTAGCTGTCCTTCCGGATTGGTTGTTGTGTGTTCGGCGAATGTCCCGACACCGAATGTCGGCACAGTCACAACATCAGATAACTGTGGTGGGGCTGTTACAGTAACGTGGTCTTCCGACGTGACAAGCTCTTTCACCTGCGTCAACAAGTACACAATTCAACGTACCTACTTGGCAACCGATGCTTGTCAAAACACTGCCACCTGTGTTCAGACCATTCAAGTCAACGACAACGTTGCACCGAGTATTTCAAATTGTCCGTCCGCAATGCTTGTCAACTGTGCAGCAGCAGTGCCGGCTGAAACAACAGTAGGAATCAATGTCAGCGACAATTGTTCACCTGCGCCTGTTCTCACTGTTAGTAGCACGACCGTAGCGGGAGCATGTGCAAATCAGTTTACGGTAAACCGCGTGTTTACAGCGACGGATGCATGCGGCAATACGACAACTTGTTTGCAGGTTATCACAGTAATTGACAACATTGCGCCGACAGTGACATGTCCGGCAGCTATAACAGTAAACTGCCCGGCCAATATCCCTGCCGTGAACACAAGCTTGAGTGCGGTAGATAACTGCGCAGGTGCACCTGTCGTTTCATGGTTAAATGATGTAACGATTCCGGGTGGTTGTCCGGAGAATTTCAGTATCGTTCGTAGCTACGCTGCAACAGATGCATGCGGAAACATAGGAACCTGCTCGCAGACGATAACCGTGCTAAATACGGTTCCTCCGACAATTGTAACATGCCCGCCAACCCTCACATTAAGTGGCTGCGGTGTAAGCGGTCTTAGTCCGGCATATTCGGCAACCAGCACTCCGGCAAACTTTGTTGCTGCGGGCGGTCAAGCAACAGCACAATGCGGCGGACCGATCTTCGCTACCTATAGCGACAAGAATACCGGTTCATGTCCGGTGGTTGTTACACGTCGTTGGGTTGTCTCAGACATTTGCGGCTTAAGCAGTACATGTCTCCAAACAATTAGTGTAAACGACCAAGTGGCACCGGTTATCGCAACATGTGCATCCGCTCGTAACATTTCCGGTTGTACGGAAGCAAACATTACGAGTCCGGTGTTTAGTGCAAGTGTTGCTGCTTCTACCTACGCTGAATTCTCAAGTGCTCCAAACAGTGGAAGTGCGAGCGACAACTGCTCGATCGCGAGTGTGGTTTACTACGATAGTGTCATGAACCCCGGAACTTGTCCGTTAATCGTTCACCGTACCTGGGTTGTTAGCGATAGTTGTCATAACACGGCGAGTTGTTCGCAGGTTATTACCTTGAACGACAACACCGCACCAATGTTGACCGGAAGTGGTATCAATGACTACGTAGGCTGTTCAGTATCAGATGCACCGTTCCTCATGTACAATGAGTCTGAGACCTTATCGAATGCAGCGTTTTACGGAATCAATGGCAATACAGTATCGGATAACTGCTCAGGCGCTTTGTCCTACAGCTATCATGATGTAACTACTCAAGTTTCGTGTCCTGTTACCATCAACCGTGTGTGGACGGTTTCCGATGCCTGTGGCAATAGTGCTACCGTATCGCAAATCTTCACAATCAGCGCTCCTCCTATTGTGTTGGATTGTCCGAGTAACTTGAATTTGCCTTCTTGTACCTCGCCTTCAACTGTGACAAGCCTCTTCAATTCCTGGATCGCTAGCTTTAGCTTCAGTGGTGGATGTAATGCAACTGCTACTGACTTGAGCGGATACTCCGCTCCTAGCTATTGCGGTGGTACTGTAAGCGTAACATATACCGTTTCAGACGCGTGCAATCATAGCGAGCAGTGCACAAAAACCTTTACTTTGGCGGCTGCGACACCGATCACACTGACTTGTCCTGCAAATGTCATCGTGAACCAGTCTAACTCCTATGATCCCCCTGCTACAGGTACAGCCGTCGCAACCCAGTGTGGAAACAGCGTAACTGTCAGTTACAACGATGATCGTAGTGGCCTTTCCTCATGTAACGTTACGGGAACAATTGTTCGTACCTGGTACGCATACAATGCAACGTGTAATTCAAGTGCTAGCTGTCAACAGTTTATCACTGTTCAAGACAACGCAGTCCCAAGCATCAGCTGTCCGGCCAATATCACCGTCGCTGCAAACAATGCATGTCAGGCAGTGGTTAACTTCACAGCGCTGGGATATGACTTTGGTCACTTTGAAGGATTTGAGGCTGCCGGTTGGCTAAGCGGCTTGTATCCAAATGCTCCATCTACCAACTGGAACGAGTACAACTCTCCGGTACAAAGCGTTGCTACCGGCACAGACGGTGTTAGCTCCAAAACCGGATCTGCTCACGCTGTGATTTATAACTCACCGCTGCCTTCATCCCCTGATGACGTAACCGGAGCGTTTTCACGACTAGGTGGTTATAGCTCTGTCTTCGGAAGTGGCTACACCGCATCAGTAGACGTGTATATCGATCCTGCGAACCCGGGCTTTGCCGCAAACACCTATGGTTTTGATGTGAGTCAAGCGGTAAACAACACTTCCGGAAATCATCTCCGCGACTTTGTGTTCAACACAGCGGGAGATAACACAGGCTTCTACGCTATGGCAAGCACAGGCTCGCCTCACACGCGAACTGCTCCTGCCGTTATTCAAAGCAATCCTCACGCTACGATAACAACAGCCGGTTGGTACACATTCAAGTGGACCATGCGCGATTCTTCCGGCTTGCTAGCCGTTGATATGAAGATCTTGAACGCCGGTGGCAGTGTCGTCTGGAGTACAACTATTAACCCGGGCGATGCAATTGGCGGTGTTGGTGGAAACAGATATCTGTGGTTTGTGTACAGCGATGTCAACAAGCTTCCCATCGACAACACCCAGCTAGTTCGTAAAACAACGGTTAGCTCAACACCTGCAAGTGGATCAACATTCAATAGCGGTACAACGACGGTTGTCTCAACAGCTACCGACGCCTGCGGTAAAACCGCAAGCTGTAGCTTCACCGTGACGGTTGTAGATTCTTTGGCACCGGTTATCACAACTTGCCCGGCCAATGTTAGTGTAAGTGGCTGCAATACTGCTGCAATTAGTACCCCGTCATTTTCTTCAGTGTTGACCTCGACCTCGTACACTGTATTTAGTGTCAACAACGGTGGTGTCGCAACGGATAACTGCGGTATTGCTTCCGTTACATATAGTGATGTTGCCAGTGGAAGCTGTCCAATCACTGTTACGCGTACCTGGGTAGTTGCTGATACAGTAGGAAACACTGCAACCTGCAGTCAGACCATTCTTGTGCGTGACATTACGCCTCCGGTTCTTACCGTTGGCGCTTCACCGACAGTTAGCGGTTGTTCGCCAAGCGCTCTTCACGGATTCAGCACAACCGAAGTAGTTGGCGGATTCTCTGAATTGACCGGTTTCTTCAGTGGCAATGCGAATGACTTCTGCGGATCCACACTCGTTAACTATCGCGACTCGGTATCAAACAGTAATGTTTGTGCACTGCAGGTCGTTCGTTTCTGGAAGGCTATAGACGGTTGCGGTAATATTTCGACGGCAACCTCGATTATCAACATTAGCACACCGACTCTGACGGTGAACTGTCCGAATGGCGTAACCATCAGCAGCTGTCACACGCAATCGTATGTCGACAGCGCGTTTGCAGCATGGAAGACTCAGTTCTTTGCAAACGGTGGATGCGGAACCAGCTCCACTAATCTTAGTTCCTACTCAGCGCCTAGCGCTTGTGGAGGCACAACAACAATTTCCTTTAGTGCATCAGACACATGTGGGCACAGTCAAAATTGCAGCTCTAGCTTTACCGTAAGCGCTGCCTCACCGGTTGCAATCACATGTCCGGCCAATGTTACAGTAAATCAAACTCAGCCCTACGATCCTTGGAGTACAGGCGTTGCAACTGCTGGCGCATGTAATTCATCGGTCACAATGAGTTACAATGACGATCGCTCGCAACTCTCATCGTGTAACGCTACGGGCACGATTCTTCGTACCTGGACGGCAATCAGTGGTTGTGCACAAACTTCAACCTGTGTGCAAACGATCACCGTTGTCGACGAGACAGTGCCGACGATCAATTGTCCGAGCGATGTAACAATCAACGCTGCAAATGGTGTATGTTCTGCACCGTACAGCTTTAGTCCGACAGCATTCGACTTTGCCTACTTCCAAGGCTTTGAAAACGGCTCATGGGT
>JBGAKH010000015.1:0-85772 GCA_044224515.1 Chlorobiota bacterium
GACTCCCACCTTCTGCACACATTACAAACGTAAGCCCTTGCTAAGTATAGACTTGCAAGGGCTTTGTTTTTGTGTTGTACTCTTTTTGCCTCTTATCCCTAGTTGAAAGCATAGGTGTACCTTCGGTATGGACAATCCGCCCCTTCTACCCCTCAAAAAGCGCCGCGGATTGATCAAGCAAATTCGTGGCAAAGCCCCCCATCTTCTACCTCTCGAAACCACACTAGTGCTGTACCGTACAATGCGGATCAACAAAGACACTCAAGGCGGAACCGATAGGTCGACCTTCGTGGAAACGGTGGGTCAATGAGTGTGGATTCTCCAAGTAGGCTTACAATAAGGTACCTAGTATAGATAGACGGCGTCACAATGATTTGAAATATCTCTAGTAGTTTCGCAGCTATCAGGTGATTTCTGCACGCGACTTTCAGGCAACTATGGACAGTAGCTCGCTTTTCGACGTGCATGAAGTTGCCTAGAGACATAGCCATCAGAATTGTCTCTGTGTCCATCGCAGGTAACATCACGTAGAGCTTCGTTCACGTATTCATCGCACGTATTTAACAGGAGAGTTGCTATGAAAACAATCAACAAACTTCAAACGCATTGTCTGTTCTGCCTCATTATAATTGTCGGAATGCAATTCGCCGAAGCTCAGTCTTTCCAAGTCTCCAAACTTGAAAATGGAAAGTGGAGCTTGTTTGGTGTTGCCGATGACAGTTTAGACATCCAAAACTGGATCATGGATCTTGCGGTGACGCGATCAGCGAAACTCTACGTTGCGCCCTACTGGGACAACCAAGGAGTCTTTGAATTCCAAAAAGCCAAAAACTCCTGGCAATATTGCGCATCGACACCTGACTATTTCACGAGTACATTTATTTCATCCCTCGCCATTGACAGTACAGATCATGTGCTTTGTCCGACCATGTACGCCGATCATACTGACCCAGACAGCAACAAATGGACCATCAAAAACTCTGTTGTCCGCTGGGATGATACTCATTGGACAACTGTTGGAAATCCGGTTCTGACAAGAATTTCAAAAGAGACCAATTGGGGCACACGGTCTGATATCAACCCTCTCTGTATAGATTCACGGAACACCTTGTACACTGCATATACAGACCAGAGTCAGGCAGGTAAGTACCGGATATTCATAGTACGACTGAACGGATCAAACTGGGAGGTCATCGGTTCTCCAGAGTCATTTAGCAGCCAACGCTACGTCACCAGCATCACAGAGGATCGCAATCATTCCATTATCGTCAGTTGCCACGGTAAGGATTCAACGGCTGAATACTGTCTTTACCGCTGGACAGGTGGTACTACTTGGACGAAGTTCGCTAACACACACGAGCTCAAAGACTTTGTAGGCGGCACCACGTCGATACCGGTGATATATGACGTAAAACATGACAGAGATGGAAACATGTATTGTTTTGGGAATTTCACAACTCCTGAAGGAGTGGGTTATATAGCAAAGTGGGATGGCACCCATTGGACCGAGCTTGGGTCACACAACTATCTTAGTAGCCTGCAACTGGGCACCATGTATCCCACCGTTGGTCGTATGGACGTGGTAGACGCCCAACACATTTACATCAGTGGGTCCTGCGTGAAAAACTCAAAACACCTCTGTTATGTTGCACGCTTCGATGGTAGTCAATGGTCTGATGTATGGTATTCGCAGTCAGTCGGAGACTTTACAATGACACACGACCAGAATGGAAATCTCTACATCTGTGCTGACTTTTCGCCAATACAAGAGGTCGAGGGAGAGACCCAGCTTCACACCGCGGTCTTTCCTGTTCCTTGTGATCAATATCTGACGATAAAGCAACAGTACGCCATGCAGCCTGCTGCGAGAGTTGAAATACTTTCTGCCATAGGTCAACTTGAATACACAGCTCTTTGGAACGAAGGGCAACCCCAGATAGAGATTCCAACATCAGCATGGACGCCGGGCTTGTACCAAAGCAGAATCTACTCTACTTCAGGGGCGCTCATCTGTCAAAATAGGTTTATAGTACACCACTAGCAGATGCCCAAATCATGGCGATTGCAAATCACCAACTTCAACGTCGATCAGGACCTGAGTGCATCCTAATTCGTGGTATTTTAGAATGTTGTGTATAGAAGGCTTGAGCTAGAAAGCAAAAGCGTATACTACGGGTGTGTGATGTTCCTAAAAACAAACCGGAGGATACGCTTTATACAAAGGCGATCTATACAGTCGTCGCATCAGACGTGGACAATCCGCCCCTTCAACCCCACCAAATCCGCTACAATGTGATCAAGCACCTTCGTTGCAAACCCTCCATCTTCTACCTCTCGAAACCACACTAATGCTGCAACTCACAATGCGGATCAGCAAAGACACTCAAGGCGGAACCAATAGGTCGACTTGCGTGGAAATAGTGGTTCATTGGGCGTGGACTCTCCAATTAATCAGTTGCTTAACAGGTGCATTGCTAACAGGATTAAAAGAAATATTAATCTAAATATATTTATTAATACCCGGCGTGACGAATTATTAAAACATTATTTACGGCAAACCTCTCGTGTGTAGCGTGTTATCCAATTCAGCTGCATATTTTGTCTATACACTTCTCCATCTATCAAGGGCATTGCCATGAAGCGTCTCTCCTTCGGATTCGTCGTTCTTCTTATTCTCAGTGCTCACATTTTGGCATCAGGACTGCCGGTTCGAACAGATCGACCTCGGGTGTTTTTTACTCCTTCATTGCTGACGCAACTGCGCGCGCGTGTGCAGACAAACGATCCGCGCTGGCTACGACTTAAAGCCAAGGCAGATGAACTGAAGACCCTTGCCATATTTCCTTTCAAGACTTCGACGCGCGGAAGCGAACCTGAGAATACCATATTCTACGACTATCAGGGCGAAGGTTGGTTTAATGCGGCCTTGCCCTTAGGCCTAGCCTATGTTATGACCGGCGATAAGGCCTATTCCGGCAAGTTGTTGGAGCTCGCAGATGAAATGATTCGCGCGGAGAGCGATCCTGAAAACATGCCACCGAATGGACAGTCGCCACTGGCTCCGGGCAACTACTATGCTTCACGGAACAACTGTCCGGTAATGGCTATTATCTACGACTGGTGTTACGATGAACTTGGTGCGTCTCGCAAGACTGCCATGCGTCAGTTGATGAATGTGTACTTCGACTCCGTTAGGACGGTTGCGTATCAGCGGAATACAAATGCGGATGGGAATTATTATACCGGTCACATGATTGGAGTCGGCTACATGGGTTACGCCCTTGCCGGTGACGATGCGCGTGCACAAATGATGATCGATTATGCAAGGATCAGATTTGACGGTAGCCCAAGCTCACTTCTTGGACCGGACGATAAGCCTGAGGAAAATTGGACACAATTATTCGAAGGAGGGTACCTCTCCCAAATGTCGCGTCAATACAATTCCGAATACATCACGGGCGCACCCTTCAAAGGAGGATTTGATTTTCAAGGCTGGGCTTATGGTGCCTTCACATTTAACAGCACGATTGACTATTGTCAGATCGTGCGTTCAGCAACGTCTGAAGATTTGTTGTCCACTCATCGCGATTGGCTTTCCCAAATCCTGCGCTCGCTCAAACACCATCTCATGCCAAATCGCTTCGAGATTTTTCCCTCAGGAGACTGGGGTAGCGACTACGGTGCGGTGATCAGTGCGAGTCTACCTCTACGTTTGGCATTCTTCCTTGCAGGCAGTGCCGATGGTCCGGGTGCGCAACACTTTCTGCGCAGTGAAATAGCAGAGCACTCTCCGTATCCGGAATACCGCGATGACATCTACCAAGAAATAGGTAAACCCGCAGCTTGGGAAGACTTCTTTTACGGTGATACCACACGACCTTCATCAGAGCTCGTGCAACCGCCCTACTATTCAGGTTTTGCTCCTGTCTATCCCAAAGCAAAACCGGGCAATGGCGCTATACCATATTTCTTCATGCGAAGCGATTGGGGTTCGCAAGCTACCTGGGCGAGTATTCATATGGGAGCTGCGTATTATGATGATCATCAGCATAACGACGCCGGACATATCTGGATTAAAAGAGCAAACGATTACTTACTCATTGACGCAGCGAATTGGAAAGGCGCTTTAGGTTCGATCGGAATCGTAGGCTCATCAATGGATGAAGAATACTCTGCTTCGGCAGTGACGAATACTCTGTACTTCAATGACTGGGGTGAGCAGCAGTATACAGACATGCCCTTTACGGGCGGACAAGGCTTTGCCGGAAAAGATGAAGTCACAGCCGATGAACAAACCATGCAGTATAGTTACGTCCGAGGTGATCTATCCACTGCATATGCGACATCCGCCGATACAACGTTGACAGCCAATCGACGTCTTGATTACTTCTACCGCTCATTTTTCTATCAACGTTTTGCAAATGTCTTTGTGGTTTTTGATCAAGTTAAAGCAAAGCCCTCGGCAAATCCCAAGGGTCCCTATCCCAAGCATATGCGTTGGCACTTCCCTGTGAAACCCGTCATAAATCAGAACGCGGTCTTGGTTGAAAAGGGAGATTCGCGTCTGCACATGATTTCACTTATGCCCACAGCGCTCAGCGCTGTGGATGAAGGCACAAATCCGGACCCATGTGAAGACGCTACGCCACCCTGTACTCCTTGGGGTGAGAACAGTGGTACATGGAGGTTGGAAGTTCGGGATGCTAACAATCCGCTGACTCAACAGTTCCTCATGGTCATGCAATCCGTTGCCAAAGATCAGGCAGCACCGACTGCGAGTGTTGTCAACACGACGTCCGGCAATATGACCGGAGTGCTGCTCACAACAGCATCCAACGATCGCAGTGTCGTACTCTTCAACAGTCAAGAAGCACAAGTTCCTACGCCCATTGACCAGTGCAGCTACAGCATACCGGCAGCAGCAACTGCGGCACATAGCTTATGTGGCATGGAGCCGGGCGCCCGCTACAACGTTGCGATCAGCGGTGACAATGTCAGCGTATCGTCTTCAACAAGTGGCAGCTACACTGCCTCAGAAGCAGGTGTGTTGCGCTTCGGCACCTTGCCAACTGTAGAGGTTGAGTCTAACTCAGACCTGGATGCGCTGAATACACTGTATTGCTATCCCAATCCTAGCAATACAGAGCTTCATATTCGTTTCCGGGCTCAAGCAGGAATTACCTACACCCTTGAACTCTTCGACGCTGTTGGTCAACGCTGCAGCGTGCGAGAATTCAGCGCCGGCGAAAGTGGTATGCTTGAAACGCAACTTTCCCTCTCATCTATTCGCGAAGGCTGTTACCTCTGTCAAATACGCAGCGCTGCCGGTGTCGTTTTGAAGCCGGTTATCGTTGTGCATTAAACACCGTAATACACGTGCACACATAGACTCCATTTTCCATCTGCGGTTGATGTTTTTTTAGTCCGCAGATTCTCAGTGCGCGCAAAAACATTGGAATCCTAACTCCAATCCTGCCGGTTTTGGAGGCTATCCTCTATCTCTAAGCCTAGGCGTACCATCCTCGTGTCCTTCGTTTTTAGAGTCGCGAAAAATCCCTAGCGTAAGTATACACTTACATATATACATGTGTAAGCTTTTACTTGCATGTCATGCCAAACACCGTCAGACGCGACGTTTTTCAGGCCATTGCCGATCCCAATCGCAGGCTTATCATCGACATCCTGCTGAAGGAGAGCCTAAGTATCAACGCCCTCTCCGAACGTTTCGAGATCAGTCGTCCCGCTGTATCTCAGCATATAAAGCTGCTCGTTGAGTGCGGAGTTGGTAAATCCGCATCCATTGACCCACCATTTCCGCCAAAAGCTGTTCATCGATTCCGTCCGAAGTGTCCCGACTGTTCCACGAAATAAATTGCGATAATCGCAGGACTTCACGAGTCGCATATGGGAAGCCCTGCCACTTCAATGATGAATCAATCCGCTGCGTATGTAGTGGGTTAAGAGTGGCGGATTATCCAATAGTAGTCTCGCGCAAAGATCTTGCGACCACTCTTGCCGACAGCCACCGATACCTGAGACATATAGGCACTACTCCGATTGTTGTCAGATACACATACTTCTTGCATTTTACAACTCCTTGTGTCCACGAATGAGGTCTGAATTATACTACTGTTTGCGTTCAAGTTTCTATTGGCAGGGAGTGGTTGGCGGATTACGTCATCTATGCAACAGCACAAAAAACACCTCGCAACACTATGGACTTAGGTTTCAGACTTCAAACAGCTACTGGGTCTAAACTATGATGCGAAGGAGCAGCGATGAGTTGCGTCTCCGCGCAACCTACCGCTAGTGCTCTACGGGTGAGGGTTTATGGAGGAAAATATTTTGATTGGCGAGGAGATAGGGGATCAATTGTAAGGGGGCATGAGAACCTTGTATATTGGAGAAAGCATGAACAACGAAGAGATTAACGCCAAACTGGCCTCAGCTCTGAAGGCAGAAGCGGCGCGCGACCATAGCACAGTTGAAGCAATTGCTCGCGAGCTTGAACCTTTGGTTCAAAGCCATTCGCAAAAGGCTGAAGTGTTACGTCTGCAGGGAGAGGTGGCATCGATGCGCGGTAACTCCGCACACGCATTGGAGAAACTTCAGATTGCAGAGTCTATAGCGAGAACTGAGCAAGACCAAGGTGCGCTAGCGCGCATCATCACAAGTATTGGCACGGTTCACGCGAGGCTTTCCGATTACTCCAAAGCGCTCGAGTACTTCGTGCGCGCCCTAGGCATGCATGAAGAACTGGGCGATTATTCCGGTATAGCCAGCGTAACGCTAAAGATCGGGAATGTCTACCAGAATCGCTCCGATTACCCCAAAGCACTCGAGTACTACGCGCGCGCACTTAGCATGTATGAAGAGCTGGGTGAGAAATCCGGTATGGCTAGAGTAACGGGAAACATCGGGAATGTGTACGCGCGTCTCTCCGAATACCCAAAGGCACTCGAGTACTACTCGCGCGCCCTTCGCTCGCATGAAGAGCTGGGCGAGAAATTCGATATTGCCAGAGTAACGGGAAACATCGGAGGTGCTTACAGGAAGGCCTCTGATTATACCAGAGCACTCGAGTACTACTCGCGCGCACTTAGCATGCATGAAGAACTGGGCGAAAGGTCCGGTTTAGCCTTAGTAACGGGAAACATCGGGAATGTCTACCTGCATCTCTCCGATTACTCCAAAGCACTCGAGTACTTCGCGCTCGCCCTGAGCGTGCATGAAGAACTGGGCGAGAAATCAGATATAGGCAGAGTAACCTGTAACATTGGGAACATCTACAGGAGTCTCTCCGATTACCCTAAAACACTCGAGTACTACGCGCGCGCGATTAGCATATTTGAAGAGTTAAGCGAGAAATCCGGTATTGCCGCAGTAACAGGAAACATCGGCATTGTCTACGGGAATCTCTCCGATTACCCCAAAGCACTCGAGTACTTCTCGCGCGCCTTTAGAATCCATGAAGAGCTGGGCGAGAAATCAGCAATTGCTAGAGTAACAGCAAACATCGGGATTATCTACTCGAATCTCTCTGATTACCCTACAGCACTCGAATACTACTCGCGCGCGCTTAACATGCATGAAGAACTGGGTGAGAAATCCGGTATTGCTCTTGTTACAGGAAACCTCGGGCTTGTCTACCAGAAGCTCTCCGATTACTCCAAGGCACTCGAGTGCTACGCGCGCGCCCTTAGTATACATGAAGAACTGGGCGAGAAATCGGGTATTGCCGGAGCAACAGGAAACTTAGGTCAAGTCTATCTGTCGCAGTCAAACTATGAGCGAGCGCAAGAACTATTACTTAAAGCGTTGAGTTTGCATGACGGGCTTGGTATGAAGAATGAGTGTGCCGCAAGCCTTGTGTCGCTAGGCAATCTCTTTGCTGCACCGGACAACCCATACCGTGACGAGTCAAAAGCCGAGCAATATCTACTCGAATCGCTTGCCATTAGTCAAGAGATAGGAACAAAGAGCATAGAAGCGCATAAAACACTTGCTGAGCTGTATAGAAAGCAGAAACGCTGGGAGGAATATGCAGTTCAACTCGAGTTGTACCACGAAGAGAAAGAACAAGTACAAAGCGAAGAGGCAAGGAGGAAAGCGGATCAAATGGAGCATCGTCGTCAAATCGCAGAGCGAGAAAAAGAGATCGCCATCGCTAAGGCTGCTGCAGATGCACAGATGAATGCCACAACAGGATTGCTCTACAAGGTTCTTCCGCAAAGCATTGCGGATCGTCTGATACGAGGAGAGAGAGTCGCAGATTACTTTCGCGATGTCAGCATCCTCTTTGCCGACATCGTCGGCTTCACACCCATCGCCTCACGCATGCCGGCAAAAGCCGTGCTCGCCTTCTTGAACTACGTCTTCGGCGAGTTCGATCGCATGGCGGAACGCCATGGTTGTGAAAAGATCAAAACCATCGGCGATGGATACATGGCTGTTGCAGGTGCGCCGATGGCCTGTGAAGACCACGCAGAGCGCATCACACGACTTGCCTTAGAGATGATGGGTGATATCGTCCTTCCGGATGAGATTCGAAAAACCCTTCCCAGAGGTGCTGAATTTAGTCTGCGAATTGGTATCCACACCGGACCATGTTTTGGAGGTATTGTTGGTGAAAACAGATTTGTTTATGACATCTACTCTGATGCAGTGAACCTTGCAGCCCGCATGGAGAGTCATGGTGAGGTGGGTAAGATTCATATTAGCGATGAGTTCTGCTTTCACTTGCAAAACCGCATGGATATGACCGGCGAAGACTTCGGGGGCATACGCTTTGAGGAGCAGGAGGAGATGCAGATCAAGGGCAAAGGGGTGATGAGAACCTACTTCTTGGAGAAAGCATGAACAACGAAGAGATTAAGGCCATACCCGCCGTAGCTCAGAAGGCAGAAGTGGACAATCCGCCCCTTCAACCCCAGCAAATCCGCAGCAATTTGATCAAGCAAATTCGTGGCAAACCCTCCGTCTTCTACCTCTCGAAACCACCCTAGTGCTGCAACGTACAATGCGGATCAGCAAAGACACTCAAGGCGGAACCGATGGGTCGACCTTCGTGGAAATGGTGGGTCATTGGGCGTGGATTCTCCCATTGAATCTAGCGCTTAGGAGAGAAATTTTGATCGATTAATTCTGCTTTTCCAAATAATAGGTCCTCATCATCCCCTTACCTTTAACCTCGATCTCATCACGCTCCTCAAACACAAAGGACTCATCTCTGTTCTGCAAGTGGTAGGCGAAGTCTGAACTGCAGTGGATCTTCCCGGCTTCGCCGCTTGATTCCATGCGCGAGGCGATGTTTACGGCATCGGAGTAGATGTCGTACACAAAGCGTTCATCGCCTACGATACCTGCGAAGGCAGATCCGCAATGCAAGCCGATTCGAATGTGAAAGATGGCTCCTTTGGGGAGAGTTTTTCTTATCTGTTCCGGCAGCTCAATATCGCGCATCATTTCCTGAGCACTTCGTGCAATGCGCTCGGCGTGGTCGCCACACTCTGTTGGCGCTCCGGCAACTGCCATGTATCCATCGCCTATGGTTTTGATTTTCTCGCAACCATTTCGTTTAATGATAGCATCGAACTCGGCAAACACATGATTCAAAAATGCCATGACGGCTTTGGCAGGCATCCGAGCGGCGATGGGCGTGAAGCCAACGATGTCGGCGAAGAGGATCGATACTTTTTCAAAGTAGTCAGCGACTTTTTCACCGTTCATGAGACGAGACGCCACACTGGACGGTAAGACTTTATGAAGGAGGTCGACAGTGGTTTCGTGCACAGCCCTTTCAGCAGCTTGTTCTGCGGCTTGGCGGCGCTCCACTTCAGCAATGCGACGCTGTTGTTCCATCTCTTCAGCCGCCTTACGCGTTTCGTCGCTCAAGATTTGCTCTTTGAGACGATGAAAGTCCTTAAAGTGCCGGTAGGCCTGAGGTATATCTCCGCTCAACTCGTAGGCGTCGGCAAGTAATCGATAGGCGTTAAGCTCAATTTGTCTCTCTCCAATCTCGATGGACATGCTTTTCGCTTCTTCAAGCAATCGAATAGCATCAATGGTCTTCTGCTCTTGTAGCTGAAGCGCAGCAAGTTCTATGAGATTACCGGCAACGCCTTCGTTGACTCCTATTTCACCTCGACGCAGATCCAGAGCTTGAAGGAGGTACTCCTTGGCGCGCTCAGGTTGCAGCATAGCGGAATAGACGCTGCCTATGCTCTCCGTACTGTAAGCTTGAAGTCTTCGATCTCCAATCTCAAGTGCCAATTTGAGTGCATCTTCGAAATTCTGCAACGCCGAGTCATGTCGTCCTTGCATCTTGTAGAGTTCACCGATCTTTCGCTTGAGATATCCCAACCCTTCGCGCTCTTGGATCTCTTCATAGAGGACTAGGGCGCGGCCAAAATAATCTGCTGCTCGTGTATGGTCCGATAAACTCATGTACACATCGCCGATGTCGGACGTCAACTTGGCTACACCGCTTTTCTCCCCGAGTGCCGAATGAAGATCAAGTGCACGAGTAAAACACTCCAGGGCCTTTACGAAATCGGAAAGCGTATAGTACACACTACCAATGTTTGCATAGTTAGCGGCTATGGTTCCGTTCTGTCCAAGTTCTTCACAAATTGAGAGTGCTTTGTAGAAATACTCGAGAGCTTCAGGAAGCTGCGAGCTGAAACGAGAAACGATCCCTAAGTTTTGATACATTTGCGCTACATCGCTCTTGACGCCAAGCTCGCTAAACTGCGATAGAGCACGTTGGAAGCACTCCAAAGCCTTTGGATAGTCAGCACAACTGCCGTACACTGTTCCCATTTTTCCCGTCATGAACGCAATTCCATGCTTATCACCGGTCTGTTCATACAGCGCAAGGGCTCGCTCATAACACTCCATAGCCTTTGGAAAATCAGAGGTGATTCGATAGATGTTTCCCAAGTTTCCCGTTACGATCGCAACACTGTTTTTATGTCCTAAGACCTCGTGCATAGCCACAGAACGACGGTAGTAGTCCAGAGCCTTGGGATAGTCTGAGAGATGCGCATACACTGTCCCTATGGTCCCATGAACTCTCGCCACTCCTCCCCTTTCTCCAAGCTGTTCGTACAGAGCGAATGCACGCTCGAAAAACTCAAGTGCCTTGGGATAGTCGGAGAGGCTTACATATAATGTTCCAATGTTGGACGTTATGCGGGCTATATCGCTTTTATGACCAAGTTGCTCAAACATGGAAAGTGATCGGGAGAAATACTCCAGTGCTTTTGCATAGTCAGTCTGGCCCTGGTATAATCGACCTATATAGCCTATGCAGGCTGCCAATCCTCTTTGATTCCCGCTTGTTTGATACATCGCAAGCGCAGAACTGAGAAACTCAAATGACAGTGAAAAGTCCGACCGGAGGCCATGAACTGCACCTACACCACTTAACGAGTCAGCGATGTGCAACTCATCTCCGATATCCCTTGCTATACCCAGGGCACGAGTAAAACACTCTAAAGCCAAATCGTAGTCACCAAGATCCAAGCGAACATGCCCCATGTCTCCCAACACACTCGCACGACGGCTCTCATCTTGTATGGCATCAATTATGCGTAGCGCACTCTCATACTGTTCAAGCGCTTTGTCATACTCAGCTCGCTTGCGTGCTACGCGTCCAAGTACTTGACGTGCACCGATCTGATGCAGTTGCCCCTTCTTCTCCCGAGAACCGGCAGCCTCAAGAATTTCCAGTGCAAGCTTCGACGCTTGATCATAGTTTCCAAGGTATAGGTCGTTTCTGGCTTTTTCCAATAGCGAACCAAGTTCGGCGCTATCAGTAATAGTATCCGCATCTCCACTCATCGTTGCTCCAAGAAATAAGTCCTCATCATCCCCTTACCCTTCACCTCAATCTCATCACGCTCTTCAAACACAAAGGATTCATCGCGGTTCTGCAAGTGATGTGCAAAGTCTGCACTGCAGTGAATCTTCCCGGCTTCGCCGCTTGATTCCATGCGCGATGCAAGATTTACCGCGTCAGAGTACACATCATATACAAAGCCCTTCTCACCTACAATTCCGGCAAAGGCTGAACCGGTGTGTAAGCCAATTCTCAGGTGAAAGACGCTGCCCTTGGGCAGCGTCTGACGAAGAGTCTCAGGAAGTTCCATATCATTCATGAGTTCCAGAGCTGCTCGCGCTAATCGTTCTGCATGATCATCACAGGGTATGGGCGCTCCGCAGACAGCCATGTAGCCGTCGCCGATGGTTTTAATCTTCTGACAACCGTGCTTTTCCATGATCTTGTCGAACTCAGCAAAAACGTAATTGAGAAAAGCCAGCACGGCTTTAGCGGGCATGCGGGCGGCAATGGGAGTAAAGCCGACAATGTCGGCGAAGAGGATGGAGAGTTGAGAGAAGTAATCGGCGATTTTCTCACCTTTTATAAGTCGATCGGCTACACTTTGAGGCAATACTTGATAGAGAATCGTTGTCGTAGCCAGAGCCCGCTCGCGCTCTACGGCCAGTAGTTTCTCATGCTCAATTGCGAGCCGATGTTGATCGATGAGAGTAGCTTTCTTCTTTGCCTCATCACTCTTAACCCTTTGCTCCAGTTCATGAAATTGTTTGTAATGGATCGCAAACTCTCTCCATCTTCCTTGCTCTTCATAGATATGTGCCAGTGCTTCGTGACATCGATATTGGTATTCCAAGGTTCCTATCGATTCAGAAGTAGCAAGAGCTCGCAACTGAAACTCCTCAGCTTTTTGCAGATTGTAGCCATCGAATTGTTTTTTTGCGAAGAGACTGCCAATGGTAGAGGCAACACTTAGCTCAGACGATTTGTCTCCAAGCTCAACATCAAGCGCAAGCGCTTCATACAAGTACTCCAGCGCACGTTCGTACTCGCCTAAGTTGAGATAGACACCTCCGATATTACCTGTTACAGTTGCCACACCTCGTTTGGAGCCTAAGTCCTTATAGCTTTGTAAAGCTTCGAGGTAATACTCTAATGCTTTTGAATAGTCGGCTAAATCACTGTATACATGTCCAATATGGGTTTTCACCAATACTGCATCGCCATGGCTTCCTAATTCTTGGTGAAGAGCCGCCGACTTGTTGAAGCACTCAAGAGCACTCATGGGCTGTGAGAGAGCTAAGTAGACTGTACCCATGTTTCCTGTGGCATCCGCTATTCCGAAAGGAATCTCGAGTTCCTCGTACAACGCGAGTGTTCGTGCATAGTATTCAAGGGCCGTTGAGTAGTCAGAGAGATCAGCATAGACATTTGCTATGTTACCTAATAGATGAGCCATGGCGCTCTTGTTGCCAAGTTCCTCATACCGATCCAGCGCTTTCCTGTAGCATTCTAATGCTTGAGGAAACTCAGAGAGGCGCACATGAAGAGTCCCTACATTGCCAAAGACATGGGCCACTCCTCTTATGTTTCCTTGGTCTTGGTATGCCGCTATAGCCTTTGTATAGTTCTCGTGTGCCGCAGAGAAGTCATTGATCTCCATGCACACATTACCAATATTAGAAGTAGCGCTTGCTACTGAATCATTGTCTCCAATCTCCTCGGCTAGTTCAAGCGCTTTGTAATAGTTCTGTAATGCTCGATTGTGATCTGACACGCGCCACAAGGCGTTGCCCATATTTATGTAGGCTCGTGTATGGAGCTTCTTATCACCGGTTGCGATGGCATGCGCCAATGCCTGCTCTGCGACAACTAATGCTTCCTTAAGTATGCCGCGCTGCAAAAGGCAATAACAAAGTGCAAGCAAGGCGCGAAACTGCAATCGCTGTACCTCAACGTCGTCAAAATCCGTACACTCAGCCTTGAACATTTCCACCTGTTCAAGCAGGTCCCTTGCCTTTGTTTCACATTGAACGAAGTCGTTGCCACCTCTAAGGAGTCCCTCGATTTCTTCTAGCGCTGTCGTGATGTGCTCTGTCGTCATTCCTATCTCCCGGAACACTCTCTCAAGTACTCTGGCTTCGTTACTTCACTCATCCAGACTTTCACTATCGTATCAGTCGTTTGTGCATTCCTCTATCATAACGAATTCAATTTCCGTCGCTTCGGTACTGAGAACCCGTCAGGTAGTTGCCCTTGCAATCCTCGTTCCTCAGCCCAAACCTAAGCCTGAAGCATCCTGCTCAAACAGAGCTCTCCGTGTGATCCTTACAGCACGATAGTAGGCACCTTGAGCATTAGCGCAGCAAGCCAAACTCACAAACCGTTGGCCATAAAGAAAGCTCACAATTGTTTGGCTGCCGTTGGTGCGCCTTGCCGTGTAGCGATGATCAACGTAGCTGTCGGTAGCTGTCGAAATTGGTGCAGCAGCCGGGACGCTAAACTAGCCATTTGGAAACAATGAGTCCGTCTGTGCTCCACACGCCCGACAGACTGAATTTACACAATCGCAAAGCCGCTCAGCTCCAAGAATTGGTGAATCCGGAGTCACAAACGGGTCCGACAGAGTTTAATGCCTCACCTGTAACCCCGAACCACCTCGAATGACAGCCTACAGTTTCGGCACTCAAAGTCCCTGCCTAAGCACTATGCATCTGTTAACACCTGATTGACTCCGCGAATCAGAGGAGTAAAAGCCTACCGCTCGATATGTGACTCATGGTGCTTTGAATTTGATGGACTAGGTGCCACGGACTATTCTCAATTGTCACTTCTCATGACGAAAAAAAGAAATAGATCACGATCTTAAAAACAGCATGAACTTGCTATGGTGTAAGAAGAGATCACAATCAGGCTGAGGGGCGGATCCGATTCGCTTGGAAGAGTGTGCCAAGTTCTCGAGGAGGAACGGTTTGTTTTCAGGTACAAGCTGATACCTAAGTCCGATAAAATACGCAGTTTGCGTCTATGCGACGGGGGTCATCGCGATACGTAGGTTCGTAGCATTTCCAGCAACACTTCAGCACATTTTACACCACATTTCGCATAAAGCGAAGAACCAATGAACAAGAGATCATCTAGCACGCTTCTCGTTCTTTTTACGACGTGTCTTCTAGCTTTGCTTATTGTACAATGCGCTGATGTAGTCCCTCCGGACTACGTTCCAACGTTTTCAGTAGCTTCTCGCACGTACCATGATCATGATACTGTTTTCGAGCATTTTACCGGTCCCGGGATAAAAAAATGGAAGCTTATGTTATGAGAGATGGTGGGTTGAATGGATTGGAGAAAACCGGTTGGCGTATCACACAGTTTCCCGATCTCATTGCGCAAGGTTGCAGTATCGGATTTGAACCGGCCTTTGCCGATACCGGTAAAACAACGCTTACTATAAGCGTTGACTCGACTTCATCAAAAGGCACATATGTTCACAGCATAATAGTGGATCATTCCAATTTTCAGAGCTCGTATATGATGTATCTGAAAATCGTCGTGGATTTTTCAACAAGCTCCAACCATTGGTCTAATGTAACGCCTTCAGTCATTCCTGAATTGAACAGCGTCAGCTTCGCAGATGAAGCTGTTGGTATTGCTGTTGGTAACAGCGGTACAATCTTACGTACGGTTGATTCGGGTCTTCACTGGAGCACGATAACCACGCCCTACGCATGCACTTTCAACTCAGTAAGCTTTGCTGACCGGAACATTGGATACATCTGCGGTGATACCGTAATCTTGAAAACGAATAATTCCGGAGCTACATGGACGAAAGTAGGTTCTCCATACCAGAGTGAAAATATACGTTTGATCTATGCACCGGACCCCTCGGTTGTCTATGCGTATTCTACACCACAGAACTATTTAGCTCGCTCCACGAACCTAGGAAGCACCTGGGATTTACTAACAGATGTGGCTGTAGCGCAATCGATTGCCTTTTCACAGAATAATGGGGCAGTTTTGTCGAAGCCGAGTGGCGGCTCTAGCAACAATGTTTTTATCACGAGCACAGACAATGGAAGTACTTGGACGACCGGTCCACTCACACCTCCGCCAACGGCGAATTGGCTATCCGTAAATACCCTTGGTCGATTTGTAAGTTGTGGTGATGCGGGAAGTATTTCCGTGTATGATCCGGTGAGCAGTGCCTGGACACGCCAGACAGTTCCCATTTTTATTGTAGGCTCTAATCTTTATTCCATTCACTTCAAAGGCCAACATGGTGTTGCCGTTGGGAACGGACGTTTGGTCGCACAAACATCAGGCGCTTCATGGCAAGCTGAAGACCTCTATGTTGATCACATCCTGCGATCGGTGTCGGTCTTGAATGACTCCACTGCGGTCGCTGTTGGCAGCGTTGTCAACAGCGGGGCAATCTTTCGCAGACGTTAGCAAGTCGTTCTACCGAGAGATAGTGTGTAAGGGAACTAACACATGGCAACACGAGGAATCTTCCGTTGCGGCATTTGGCGACCTCTTTCAGAAACGCCGAGAAACCTAATGCTATGACGGTAGAGAGTTAGTTTCCCAAACTCTACCGATTCGACTCTACACTGTGAATACTTTATGCGGAAGTGTTGCAGAAATTACAGGTATGGAAGGAGCACTGCACGACTTGGATGACTTGGTCGAAGAACAGGCTTTTCGCTTCATCGCCAGAACATAGGTTCTCATCATCCCCTTACTCTTACCCTTAACCTCTATCTCGTTGCGCTACTTCTTCGCTCAATGCCGGGAGCTTTCTTATGGTAGAGTCTGCTGATATACAATGCTGCTTGCCTTCTCACAAACTTGGTGTAAATTAAAAATCATACTATTTCCACACTGTTGTACACTATACGTAGGCCATACGCATGAAGCTTTACTCTGCTTGTGATTTTAGTTTGCGCTTGTCTTTGCCTCTCATTTTGTGTCTTAGCCTGACCTTCGGTGGTTGTTCGGGTTCAACGTCAACGACTGATGGATCAGGTTTGAAAGGTTCCCTCTACTATTCAAATGGTGGAGAAGTCTTTCGCCTAACCTTAAGTACGGGACAAAAGCAGAAACTATTTACCAATGCCGTTCATCCGGACTTTACGCAAGACGGCAAACTTTTGGTTGTTGAGCAGTATCCCATAGAGCGTATTGTCGTCACTGACCTAAGCGGAGCTATACGCACATCTATCATCGAGGGCGTAGATATCAAAGGACCCAAATTCAGACAGGCGTTCAAGAAGCCGCGTGTGTCATTTAACGGCAAGTATATAGCGTATGATGGAGGCGATGTCTACAATCCCATCACCTACATCATTGATCGCTCAACCGGAGATCTTCTGGCTGAGGTTGGCGATTACTCAACACAAGACCCAATAGTTTGCCCAAGTTGGGCTCCGGACGGATCATTGATTGTTCAGGGGTGGAAGAGCCTAAACAATGGTATATATAAAGTCTCTCCTGATTTCAGCAGCTACCAGCGCATAGATCCGCGTCTCACGAATGTTGAGTCTCCGAGTGCAAGCCCGGATGGTAAGTACATCGCCTTCATCAAAGACGGCGAACCTTGGCTCATGAACACGGATGGCACTAGTCCTCAACAGCTCTATACCGGTTTTGGAAATCTCAGTATTCAACCGGCGTGGTCACCTGATAGCAAATTCCTTGCAGTTGTTAGCTCAGGTACCGTTTACATCATCGACATGACGAAGAAGACTATTGCTCCGGTCCCCGGAAGTACATATTACATCGATGGTGGCAACCAAATGTGCTGGCAGTATTGAGATATCAAGGTACGATTGACGCACCGGGCTGTGAAAAAAGGGTAGAGGTCGTCGGGTCAGGCTTAGGCGCAGACGAATGGGCAGTCGAACAGAGCGCGGCCTGGAACAAAGTTGCCGATGGACTCCCATCTGACTGCACGGTTGATGCCTGTCAGGCGATGTATCTTTGCAGCGACGGCGCTTCTTCTTTGAGAACGACACCTATCCACTAATGACCCAAACACTAAGCGAAGAAGCTCTTGCGAGCCGGTTGGTGAGTGCAGACAGCTCTATTCTAGAGTATCTGTACGACAACTACAGCGCTGCTCTGTATGGAGTTATTGTGAGGATATGCCAGGATCGTACCGTAGCTGAAGACATATTACAAGACAGCTTTACCAAAATCTGGCTTAACCGTGGACGTTACGATGCCTCTCAAGCCACAGTTTTCACCTGGATGCTGACCATTGCACGCCGAAGTGCAATCGATTACATCCGTTCGCGAGATTTTAAAGAGCGACAGATGAACCAAAGCCTCGAAGATTTCGTAGATACTGATGTATTGGGGTCGACGCAGGCAGTGCCGTTGGAGGCAACGGAGCTGCCGAAGCTCCTTATATCTCTGCCTTCAGAGCAAAAACAAGTTATTGATCTGATGTATTTCAAAGGCTACACGCAATCAGAAATTGCCGAAAAGCTGAATACGCCTATCGGTACAGTAAAGTCGCGATTGCGACTAGGGTTGAACGCGTTACGCAAGATTTTTCACGACGAATGAGTCCAGAAGCGCAACATATCCTCGACTCCGGTGACTTGGAGCTCTTCGCTCTCGATGTCCTCGAGAGTGATCGTCGACGTCAGATACAAGAAATTCTTGCTCGTGACGCGTCTTTGCGTGCCGAGTTGCTTCATATTCAGCAAAGCCTTGAGGACTACGCTCGTGCTCATGCCAGCGCAGCACCGGCGCAGCTGCGTACTCGTATCCTGAGTGCTGCGATTAACGCAGAACACACTCAAGATGCTCAGCTGCGAAAATCGTCTGATCGTAGCTCCGGAGCAGAAAAGTCGGAGATCATACCTTCAACCACGCCCATGGTTCGTCGCGTCTATGCGATTGCAGCAATGGCTGCCTTTGTTTGCAGTACAGCGCTGGCGGTATATTTCTACCGTGCCTATACGGTCCTTTCCTCGAGCTTCGAAGAAGCGCAGTCGGAACTAGCGTCTCTGCGTTCGCAAAGTAAAGTGTTCGCTGCCAAGTTGGAAGTGCAAGACACGCGCATCAGCCTCTTACAGAATCGTGAGACTTTAAGCATTCAACTTGCGGCTCAAACCGGAGCCCCTCCTCATGCCAGCTCGGTTGTTCTGTGGAATCGTCAAACTCATGAAGTGTATCTTGATGCCAGCGCCTTAGCATCAGCAGATCCCAATCATGACTATCAACTATGGGCTCTTGTGCAAGGAAAGCCGGTCGATTTAGGTGTCTTTCTCTCGGGTGATGGTTCCACCTTGACAAAGATGAAATCCATTGAGCTACCCGATGCTTTCGCCGTCACACTTGAACCTAAAGGCGGCTCTCAAGTCCCCACCCTAACGCAGCTTTGCCTTATGGCAAAAGTGAGCTCGTAGCACCATACTCACCGTTCGGAGACTTGGCTTTCGTGCTCAGACCTACGTGAGTTCTTTCGATCTCCATCCTGATTTCTTCGTACATCATCGCTCTGCGATTGCCATCCTAAGAGGATAGCGCTGACAGACCATCTATTTCGTGGACGAGTCACCGGGAGGTCTGCGCAACAAATGAAGCCTCGATCTGGCCCATTGTCCTGCATTGAGTGATCTGCCGGTCCGACCGTAGAGCCCGCATTCTGATAGAACTTGGGGACCGCGTCTAAATATTTTTTTGTGTGCGGTGATCCGGCAGAGGCATCCTCCCGTATTTCTGTCTAAACGGCTCTGATACATGTATTCTGTGCGGGAAAACAGAATACACTTCCCGGCAGAACCGACACAACCAAAGTACTATCTCTTTCGAGGATTCAATGAATAAGGCTTTCACACGATGGCTTCTGCTTGGTGCCGTGCTTGGGGCGACCGCTATAGGTGTTCTCCACTCGTCATCACACCGAGAAGCTCCCCTGATTAGTAACGACCCGCTTGCGGACAACACGGATTTGTACGCATTTCGATGTCCGGACGACACAAACTACGTTTCGCTCATTGCCAACTACATTCCCTTCGAACTGCCTGAAGGCGGACCTAACTATGCGTCCTTTGGCGAGAACATTCGCTACGAAATCCACGTTGACAACGACGCAACCAAAGCCGGTGACGAGATCTGTTATCGATTTACGTTTACAAAGGTTAATGAAGATCCCACTACCTTTTTCAACATTCGGCTTGGGAAACAAAACCTAAAAACCTCCTACACCTGTGAGAGATCCACAGATGGCGGTCAAACCTTCAGCACTATTGTTACTAATGGTATAGTTCCTCCTCCGAACATTGGACCTCGCTCAATTGAAGGTGCTGCCGGCTTGAACACAAGCTACTCAGAGCTCATGAAGAGTGCGGTTACCAAAGCTTCTTCCGGCGAAACCATTTACTGCGGTCCGGTTGATGACCCGTTCTTTGTTGACTTGGGCGGTATTTTTGATTTGGGTCAAACACGAATGAAAGATGGAAGTGGAACTGCAAAATCGCGTGATGGACTCGCTGGTTTCAATTGTCACACCATTGCTATCAAGGTTCCCATCTCTACGCTCCAAAAAGATCACAAGTCTGTTCAAGAGGCCAAGAACATCCTTGATGGCGACTTTGTGATTGGTGTGTGGGCCTCAGCATCACGACCACAAATCACTACTCTGCGTTCGGACGGCATGAAGGCGGACGTGAGCGGTCCCTGGGTTCAAGTATCACGCTTGGGCATGCCACTCACAAACGAAGCCGTCATTCCTATAGGCGACAAAGACCGTTGGAATACAGGTTCACCCTACGATCAAAACCGCGAACTCTCCTATGCTAAGCACTTTGTCAATCCGGAGCTGGGTCTGTATATGGATGACAGTCAGTTTGGCGCAGCCGTTCCTGCACTAAAGAATCTGCGTATTCAATCCAAGTCACTCGGTAGCTTTGATTTCCGCAATGGCAAAGATGGTCTGTATGGTTTGTATGCTACAAACGCCGGCAAGGGTACGGCACTGGATACGAATCTTTTCGGTAAAATTCTCTTGCAAAAGGGTGCGCCTCGCTCGTGCGACTTGTTGCCGATCTTTTATACAGGAGTCCCCAACATGGCTCCCTACCAATTGGCAACAGGAAAGAACGGAAATCCCCTTGCGGTTGGCAAACCCTTCATCAACAATTTCTTGCCAACACTATGCGACGAACTGCGCTTGAACATGGCAACACCGATCACACCGCGCAATAGTCCGGATTTCTCACCCTTGGGTATCATACACTGCGCTGTTCTGGGTCTTACAGACCCTCGCTTCAATCAAGATGCAACCTTGCAATGGATTCCAAACATGGACGGATTCCCGAACGGACGACGTCTTGAGGATGATGTCACAACAATTGAACTACAAGCCGTATCGGGCGCTGCACTCGCAGCAATTGGATTGTGGTACGACGATTATCAGCCCGGTGTTAGCACCTCACCACTTACTCCCCAGTTATTGGGAGTGCTTGGATATAGTGCCGGACCCGACCGCAACGATGTCGCGCTCCAGCCAAGCTTTCCCTACTTGGCGCAGCCGCACAGCGGCTACGAGAGTCAACGGATGGTGACTCACGTGGAAGATGGAGGAGACATCTTAGGCATCGCAGTTCCCGGTGGATTCTTCACGCGCACTGCCTATCCAAACCCCAGTTCTCAACACGCTACACTCAACTTTCACCTCTCCCAGAACGCAGTGGTGAGCCTGAAGATCTTTGATACGCAGGGAAATCTCATCCAAGAGTTGTTTAATCAACGTGCCACACTAGGTGACTATCAAGTTCAGTGGGAAAACATTGCCAGTGTCCCTTCGGGTATGTACATGGCATCCCTTGAACTCAATGGTCGCAGTGTTGCTCAACAGAAGATCTCCGTAAGTCATTAAGCTCATACCTAAAGCCCGAGGTCAGTTCTCAATGAGTCCTCAAATGTCTGTGGGACCGCTTCAACGCAGGATTGAAGCGGTCCCGAGGCGGGCAATATCAGTTCCAGGTCATCATAACACTCTGTCGACTACTAAAATGAAAACTTCACTACTTGTGCTAATCGTTCTTGTCACGATTGCAACCGCTTGGATGGTTGGCGCCTCGCACCGGCGCTTTCAGATTCCACAGCTTAAAGTGCGCACTCCGGAACTCTATGCGCATGAATTTGCCAAGCAGCAAACTGCGTACAACAACGCTGCTGCCGGCATCAACGCTCATCCGGAAGATCTCAGTAACTATCGCACACTTGCACGTGTGCTGATGTCGGAAGCGAAAGCAACGGGAGACCATCCATACTACTACCCTGCTGCGATGCGTGTCATCGAAGAAGGTTTGAAACGCCGAAGTGATGACTTCGAGTTAAGTGTACTCAAATGCAGTGTGCTCCTCTCGCTTCACCACTTTGCTGAAGCTCGCAGCCTCGTCTACTCAATTGGCGACTCCTACGGATATTCTCCGGCTTTATATGGAATGTTGTGTGATGCTTGTGTTGAACTAGGTGACTACTCAGCCGCTGTACGTGCGGTTGACAACATGATGCAGCTTCGTCCGGGATTGGACGCGTACGCTCGTGCAGCCTACCTGCGAGAGATTCACGGCGACGTTACAGGTGCACTGCAAGCACTTCGTTTGGCAGTTGATGCCGGACTACCCGGAAGCGAAGACAAAGCGTGGACCCAGTGCACGCTCGCTTCTACTTTGTTTCGATATGGTTACTCTGCCGAGGCCGAAGCACAATACGCTCAAGTTCTCAACGAACGACATCTCTATCCAACAGCCTTAGCCGGTCTGGCTCGCGTTTTGGAGAAACGTTCGCGTTTGGATAGCGCTGAGTCACTAACAGATAAAGCACTGCGACTACAACCTGAGATCAGTTTCGTAGAACAGCGTATTGCCCTAGCGCAAAGCAAACAAAACAAGGTGGCAGCAGACTCGTTGAAATCGCTCATGATTGCAATGTTCGATGAAGATGAGCAAGCCGGACATGTCAATTTTGCTGAACGCGCAATCTGTTATTGCACCTACGGCATTCATCCTGATCAAGCTCTGCGCTACGCGCAGAAAGAGTTGTCCTTACGTCCCGAGAACATCACAGCGCAATACGCCATGGCACTTGCCCTACACGCTCATGGACGCAATGCTGAGGCTCTCTCCTATCTGCAACAGGCAACTCGGACCGGCTATGCCGACCCTGATGTGGTGCGGCTCAAGACTCTGTGTGAGCAGATGTAATAAAATGTGGGTTCGTACAGACCCGTGTTTGTCAAGCAAACGCGCACATTCGCACTATGGTTCGTTCGGTCGTTCACGTACGCGCATTCACATACGCGCATTCAGATACCCGCATTCCCATACGTTACTAGTTGTTCGCTAATAAATTCATGTCAATGATACACAGAGTCACCTTCATTCTCGCCATTGCGCTGTGGTTCTTCACATACGCAAATGCATTGGTCGCAGCTTCTGCGGATTCGACGAAAACAAAACATAGCCGTGTCGACGATATCACGGTTTTAGCAGAGCGCTTTCATGAACAGGCTAGCGAAAGCAGTTTTGCCGCTAACGACATGATTTTGTTGCCACACTCCAGTGCTCAGGATGTCTTGCGCCTAGTACCTGGTCTCATATTGGCACAACATGCCGGAGGAGGAAAGGCTGAGCAGATATTTCTACGTGGTTTTGATTGTGATCATGGAACGGATGTAGCCATCGATGTGGATGGTTTGGCGGTAAACATGGTATCGCACGGACATGGGCAAGGTTATGCCGATATGCACTTCATCATTCCAGAGTGCATCAGCGAAGTGACAGTGCAAAAGGGTCCCTACAATGCTGCCTATGGCGATCTCGCCACAGCCGGAGCAGTGCATATCTCCACGATCGACAGCGTGGAACATTCTAAGCTCCAAGCGGAGGTGGGATCCTTTTCCACGTACAGAGCACTCGCTCTGTCGAGCACCCGCCTAGCACAAACGAGCATTCTTGGTGCTGTTGAGTACGCCTTTGCTGATGGCTTTTTCACTCTTCCGCAACGCTTGCAGCGTTTCAACACCATGCTGAAAAGTTCATCGCAACTAAGTTCAACGGTCGTGTGGGACAACACGCTCTTTGGATTTCACTCCTCATGGAATGCTTCCGGACAAATCCCTCTGCGCGAAGTACAAGCTGGTCGCCTGGGTACATTCGGCTCCTTAGACTCCAATGAGGGCGGCTCCACTACGCGTTTGTCCTATATCGGCAGGCTCAGTATTCGAGGCGACTCTCCAACATTGCTCCAAGCAAGTTGCACGTACTATGCATTTGACCTGTTCTCCAACTTCACGTCTTTTCTGCATGACACTCAGCACGGCGACATGATAGAGCAGGGAGACCATCGCATCGTCATTAGCACACGTAGTGAAAAAGAGTGGACGCCGCAGGTTTTAGGCGCTCCCGGACGACTCCGTGTGGGATTTGACACTCGCAGTGACTTCATTACTGTTGGACTCTTTCATTCACCCAATAGAGAACGTTCTGACACATCGTCGCTCTGTTCCATCTCGCAACACAACGAGTCGCTTTGGTTGCAACACACATCTTTCTACGGTCGTATAAGTCTCATCGTGGCAGGCCGCATCGATGCTTTTCAGCTCGATGTTCAAGATGATCACAGCCATACACGACAAAACGACAACACGCTTCTCTTTTCGCCGAAGCTATCCATCGTGTATGAGCTCAACGATGGCGTCACCATCTTTGTCAATAGCGGATATGGTTTCCATTCCAATGACGCACGGAGTATACTCCGGTCTAATCAAACATTTCGCTGTGCTCGCGCATTGGGATCAGAACTAGGCATTCGTGCTTCAACGTCTTCGATTCAATGGAACATTGTAGCGTGGATGTTAGACATGGACGCGGAGTTGGTATGGTCGGGCGACGAGGGTACGACGGAGTCTTCAGGAAGAACACGCCGAGTAGGTGTAGACCTCAATGTACGAGCACGCGTAAGTGACATGCTGTCCGCAGGGCTCGACGCCAGCATGTGCCGCGGACGCTTCAGAGACCTCCCGGACGGGAGCAACTATATTCCACTAGCTCCTCCGCTTTCGATCTCAGCTTACCTCAGTGCCAGAACTGCCTTTGTTGAAGCCTCACTCCGGCTACGTCACATCGCCGACAGACCGGCCAACGAAGACAATTCACTCCGTGCGCAAGGATACACCGTCGTCGATCTCAGTCTTGAATCCGATCTCACTCGACATGTAACATTGAGAGCGGAACTCTTGAATCTTGCAAATGCTAGCTGGCGGGAAGCGCAGTTCGCAACAACAAGTCGTCTGTCGCACGAACCACACCCTGTCGACGATATCAACTTCACCGCCGGTTGTCCACGTATGTTTAAGACAACCTTAGCATATGCATTTTAGTTCGGTTAACCATCGTTTACGTACCTGGCGATATCTGATCTCACGCTTTGTCCGACACTACAAAAGCGATCCTTATCGACACCGTAAACTGCTCGAATCATATTGATCTATATGAATTGTTCCTAAGCGTTGCTATGATGGACAACTCACCGCTCATGACACAACAGCTCCGCAAAAAGGTCATCCGACAATTCTGTGAGCGATGTCACGTTTTATAAAAGAAGCACCATTCGGTATCACTTAGACTTTCAAAATGTAGTTCTTTTCATGAGTGCCTGGCACACTCCGGATGCATACCGGATGAATAGAGTAGAGCTAGTAGAGCACTTAATGCTGAATTTCCAAACGCATCAACGATCTACTCTTTCTTGCAATCGCTCCATGCTCTAAACTGTAAGAGAAAACCACCAACACGATTTTTTTTGCGCATTCCACATACCGCTAGATCACAGTATACGTAAAGCACAAGGAATAGGGTTGTATCCGGACCTGGATTGCTACCAACGCTAAACCAGAAGCAAGCTTTTCGGCATGCTACACACATCTTTAGTGAAGCTTTGTTCTCCGACTTTGCGACAGGAGCTAACGATCAGCGACAGTAGTCAAGAACGAGATGTTCGCGAGCTTAACCGGACGCAACTCTACACACTAGCAGAGATACAGAAGGTGAGAATCAGTAGCTGAGACTCAGTAGGTGAGACTCACTACGAGAGATGACGGATAGGCATGAATACAACGAAGAATCAGTTGGAACGTACATCCGGAAACCCATCAACAGAATTCTGAGACAGCTCCTTAAAACAAGCAGAGTTTAGCGACCACCTAAGCGTTCATTCCAAGCCTGCTTACGCTCCTCTAGCCAGGAGATAAGCCACTCAACCTCTTTGCGTACACTCTCGTTCGGAACAAGAGTACGCGTCGACTCCACGAAACCATCCACTGCAGTGGAAATATGTTTTCGATCGAAGCCTTTAGCTGCCACGGTGATGAAGTTGAGCATGGCTTGTTCGTACGGACCAAGCTGTTCGGACTTCTTTAAGAATCGACGTAAGGAAAGAGCGCGCGCTATCAATAGCTCTACATTGAACAACTCAATATGCACCATAAGCTCCACCATGCGCGCTCTAACATAGGCGTGACGTCGCTCCTCAATCCTCGGATGCGCAAGGAAGCGGTTAAGCCAGAGTAGCGACTTCTCCCACATCTTCTTGTTGTAGTAGCCTATGGTGATATTAAACAGAACATCCGTCTGCCGAATAAAACTCATATCGCCTAGAAGTCGGGGCTCCGACTCAACAAAGGCTACATGTTCTTCAAATGATGAGTAGTCGCGGTTGATACTGAACTTGAGAAACATGAAGGCTGCACGCTGCTCAAACTTGAGATGCTCCTCGCCTGCAACGCTGTCGTGCACTTCAGCCATCGCATCGAATAACTGATTGAACATGGTAGCATCCAATGAATTGAACACGGATGCAATGGCATTCCCGTAGCTCAGCAAATAGGCGCGGCCTCTTGAGCGAGCAAAAGCATGAGCATTGCGGTACACTTCGAAATCGGCAATGCTGCAGCGAGCGGCTTCCAGCCGCTCGTTACGAAGGATGTGACAGAGACGTCTGGTACTGTGTTGTAAACTCTGTGCGCTTTTGGAACGAACGGTATAAGCCTCACTCATGAGGGCTGAGTCAAACGCTTCTTGTACCGCGTTCTTATGCTCGACGGTATTGGGATTCATGTCCCGATATGAAATCGCCAAGAGTCGTGCGTGATGTGTGCCCAGCTCGTGAATCTCGCGCAGTGTCTCGAGCACTTCACCTCTCTCCCGACTCAGATGTTCGTGCGGACGCATGGTATCGTGCATGAGCAACACCTCCACGTCTAAGGCTTCGAGCAGAACGCTAAACTCTTCTTGTTCATAGCAGTGGACTTTGCATTTCTGGATCAAGGCCTCCGCCTCGCTTAACAAGCGCTTCTGCTGTAGGATGCGCGCATTCGCTATTGCCGCCACCAAAGCGTCCTTTGCCGACTTCCCGGCTGAATAAGAACGCAAGGCTGAAAGAATATTCTCAACCAGATATTGCTTGGTGCGCGAATAATGTTTCAAAATGGCCGTGTTTTTGAACTTTTTGGCCACTTTCTCCTTGTCAAACTTCTCCTGTGCCGCAAGGAAATCATAGAGCTGCAGATACTGGGCATCCGCCCCTCCACTGCCCGCCGCCCACACCTTGAAGTAGCGCTTTTCCTGTGCGGAGAGCGACTGAATGAGCAAAAAAAGCTCGTCGGAATTGTTGTCGGAAATGTTGGCCATTCTGCCTCCGAAGCCGCATCAATACTGGATTCTTGGAAATGCCGATCCCTTTCACTCATGGTAAAATAAGCCCTAAACTGTTGCCGACAACGGCTCCGGGCGCGGCTATGTTCGCAGCGTTCCTGAGGACGAGAACGATTCTAGGGGCAAAGTCCGACTGTTGCGGGCTTTTATGAACGCTCTACTTCTGTCAAAATCTGTCTACGCCTGTCAATTCCTGTTCAACTACTGTTCAATACCTGTTCAACCATATGCAGAACATATCCCTCATGGCTCCGCGTACGGCCACCGTGCCGTCGCAGCAACGCAGCTTTTCATGGAAATCGCTGCTTTTTATCTGCTTTCTTCTCACACCCTGTATTGCATCGGCACAATACGCGGTAGGCGACAATGTCGAAGTGGAAGAACGTGGCAAATGGTACCCTTCCACTGTCCTCAAAGTTGATGGCAGTCAGTTCTTTATTCATTACACAGGCTACTCGAGTAGCTACGATCTGTGGGTTGGCACTGATCGTATTCGTTCCACCGGAGCTTCTCAGAATAATTCGTCGGAGCGCAGCGGCACTATAGAGGTCCCGGGAGGCACGTGGACACCCAAAGCAGAGGCAAGTCCAACCCAGTTCTCCTCACTCATCCCGAAGAGCGGAACGATGTCTGCAGCAATGAAGTCTGAGTTTCTTGATCTCGTTCGCGTCAAGTACGCAGTGGCTGTGCAAGGACTATGTCGTCCCATTAATCCCAACTTTCGTGCTTCAAATAACTCAACCTATGGCCCGCCGGATAATGCGCAACAACTGAAAGAGGCGCTGACTGCACTGGCGGAACTCGACCTTCTATGCAAGACCAAATACAAGGGCTTGTACGACGACGAGAAAGTGTGGAAAGACCAAATCGACAAACTCCCCGGTACGATTGCTACCATTGCAGCCTATCGTCTCGACCTGGCACAAATCGTGGTCAAAGAAAAGATGCGCGAAAAGCTGCGTCGCTTTGTCAACGAACTCTCGCAACGCGGCGAAGAAGTCAAAGCAAAACATGTGTATGTCGTCGCGGGAAGTTACTATGCCACTCTCTACACCGGCACCAAGTACAGCAATGTGATGGGAATTCGAGCAACGGATTTTACACGCGCACTCGTGAGTGGAGATCTCAACCTCATCATCCGTGAGGGCACGAAAGACGTGGAGGGAATGATGGATGTCATCAGTGAAGCAATGGAGAAGCGCATGCCCGTCGATGACATCGCTCAAGAGTTTTTACCTACCATTCAATCGCAAACAAAGAGTCTGGCGGAACAATGCAAGAACAATATTCCTGTCTTGGACTTTGTCGCCAGCTTTAAAGACGCAGCTGCGGAAGCAGCTGCTAAAAAAGCACTCATCGCGCACAGCCCTAAGGCAACCGTTCTGAAGTCCGGTATGATGTCGGCTGATTGGACCGTCCGCAAAAACTCCATTGGAGTGCCCACGCATCGAGTAAAAATTGGCGCACTGTATTTCAAAGACGGCGCAAGCGGACAAAACATGTATGCAAGCGTGGTCTACAAACAAGACTACGTAGGTGGCAGCTACGGGGAAGGCAAAGTCTCTGAATACACGGAATACTTCGTCAAGTAATCAGCACGCGGCTGCCTTCGTACTCGACTATCATCGTGCACACAATTGAAGCTACACCCTTCGAGCACAGCATTAGTACGCAATTCCACAGCCAGCGAAAGTGGACCGCAACAAAGGCCGGTCCTGACGCCAAAATCACAGCCATAGCCACACGATGACCGCTACGCCGCTCGGAGTACGACATCATGGAGGTCCCGACATACACGACAGTACTGTGACTATTGAAGTAGTGAAAACAAGGAGTGTATGAAGTGGCTCAGCCCATCGATGTCGTACCGAGAGCAGCGAGAATCGCAACGAAGGACCTAATCATTCAACCATTGTACAACTCTAAGGAAAAGAATAGCTATGAATAAACGAATCTGTCTACTCGGTGCGCTTTGCATACTCTGTCTGAGCAGTGCAAGAGCACAAGATGCAACACCTGCGCAGGGAGCTGAGAGCGGCACCGCAGCCTCCACACAAAGCACGCAAAAAACCAAAGGTGGACGTGTAGCAAAGATGGGAACGACGCTCAATATGAGCGATGAGCAGAAGGGTGCCGTGCGCACGGCACTGCAAGCGCGTAAGCTCATTAAGACAGCGCAAAAGAGCGGCGCACTCAGTAAAGACGATGCAAAGACCGCGCTTCAAGCAAACAAAGAAATGGTAAATGCAACACTCAACGCTGAGCAACAGGCACGTCTAGATTCAACGCGCAAAGCTGTCAAGGATAAACGCAAAGCAGCCAAAAGCAACAAATAGAGTTCGGCTTTGAGTAACTCATACCGTGATAATAACAACCTGAAGGTGCAGAATGCACAACTCAACTAGGTAGACCCCATGCACAATCGCTTATCATTTCTTGCACTGCTTATCCTGATCTGCTTGGAACTCACGGCTGCAATTCAACCGCAACGAGCCAAGAAAAACTCCTACATAGGAGAAACGGAGAAGAATCGAGGCTCACAAACAAGTACCTATGCGAGCGCAAAGGCAGAGCTCGAACATTGTTTGTCGCTCAAGGCTCCAAGCTCTTTCAGCTCCGGTCAAAATCTGAGCGTTGAACTTGTTGCCCGCAAACCTTCAGCCTCGTTAGGACATGCACTTTCTACTACTCCTGAGCTTAGCGTCCGGATTGTTGTCGACCCTGCCGCTCTGCTCCCTGATGCTTGGGATGGACAAGAGTTTAAACCCAAGAATCTGCGCTTCAATGGTACAAACAAACCGGGTTTCGTTGCGCGTGACGGGGACCTGCACTCTCTTGTTTCGTTTGTGGTTCCCGGTGTGCGTAGGGCGACGCCGGCCACTTTAAATGTCACTGTGCAGGGCTGTACGCGCAGCCAACAAGTACAACTTCTTCCCTAAAGATTTTCAGTAAACGGTTGAGATCCATTAACCGATTTTTTCACAAACTCATAGGATGGTATGAAAACACGTTTTATGTGGGCAACTGCCCTTCTCATGCTAGGTGCACTCCTAGCACCTCATTTCTACAACTTGTTCAGCCCCGTACCGGATGCTTCATCGACAGCCATGGCTAGTCCTCTCATGGCCGGTTGCGGTGTAACTCTCCGCGCATCCAACGCATCGGACATCACGTACCACATCGATATGGAAGGCTCCGATGTGCGCGTGAAGGTTGGAAGTATCGCAGCTACCTGGTCGAAACTCAGCACACGTTGCGGCGCCGGCGATGTGTGGATTTATGAGCCAAAGTGCGGCATCAAGAATGTTACATGTCAAATGGATCTGGATTGCAACACGCAGCGACAATACCGCTTCCGTCTTACATCAATGAAGACACAAAATGGCAAGCGAGTTGTTGACCAAACTGCGTGGGCATACTATCCCAAAGACGGAAACAGCTGGACAACGTCGCAAACTGTAGACCTCGGTGCCATTCCTTCCTATTTCCATCGCTAGGCAAATTCTAAAGTATTGGTGCGGATGTTTCCCTTGCCCTGCGGAACTCCCAATCCCACAGCGCCTTAACGGTTGAACAGCGTTAAGGCGCTTGTTTTTTTTGAATCTCCCAATTCGCGGGTGCTGTGTGCGATGCCTCCGGCATCGTGGGGGCTTTGGGGATTGGCTTCCCTAGGGTCTTCGCTTCGCGATGACCCTAGGCTAGGTTGTGGGATGCCTCCGGCATCCTGTCTGCTATTGTGGCTTTTCGCGTTTGTGTTTATTCACGGGAACCTAGGGTCTTCGCTTCGCGATGACCCTAGGCTAGGTTGTGGGATGCCTCCGGCATCCTACGTTCAATGTCATCTTGGAATTCGCCCATACCGAGATCTCGCGTTTCAATGCCTGGCGCGTAAACACAACGAAAAAGAACCAAGCCGATAGGATGCCGGAGGCATCCCACATTCTAGCCTGGGGTCGTAGCGAAGCGCAGACCCCAGGATCACGCACGAGACGGATCACGACGGTACCGGCATACAACAATTGAATGCACATTTGATTACAATTCGATTCGCGCGTGCTGTGTGCGATGCCTCCGGCATCGTGGGGGCTTTGGGGATTGGCTTTCCTAGGGTCTTCGCTTCGCGATGACCCTAGGCTAGGTTGTGGGATGATTCCGGCATCCTGTCTGCTATTGTGCTTTTTCGCGTTTGTGTTTATTCACGTGAGCCTAGGCTGCTTGCTCGATGTAGTAAATAAAAAGAGACGACTAGGACGTAGTCGCCTCTTTCCCCAGACCCGACTGTATGAGAGCCGGGGGTCCAATCGTGGTTGCAAGAGAACTACTGCAACAGAGCTTCAGCCTTTATCCAACACTTGTATGTGTACTGGGGTATTTCATACAAGCTGTGGAGATGTCGGACAAAGGAAGAGCAAATCCTCTGCTTCCACGAGTGTGTGTTATGGTGTGTAGGTGATCAGTGTGTTGTTCGTATTCAGTCAAGCGTAGGACCACTGCGCGAATGATTGCTGCATGCCTCAAGTGATATGGAAGAGGTGCCTCCGGAAAGAGGCACCTCCTTAGTTGACCGCTACTATGGTTGGCAGCGATCCAGTTTGGTGGTTTACACCCAACGCGAAGCTGCGCCTAAGCGCGTGGTGACCTCTTAGAAAATCGAGGCCACTGTCTCAATGAAGAGCCGGGGAAATTTTACTAAAGGTTCTGCGGTACAATGCGTCGTCACGTATAGCTCGAATACTATACTCACCGGGTTCCAGATAGCCTACGTAGATGCGAAGGTAGTTGGTACCGACAGCCAGGAGATGACTTTGTGAAGAGCGTACCGCACCGGTTGAGTCGATGACGCTTGTGACCATGCACTCACGAGTGTACGATTCTAGTTTCAACCATACGAATACAGTGGCACTCATCGGAAAGAGCGTGATCCCGCTCTCGTGCTGTGTTGTAGGTCTCATAGCCGGGATTGTCCCGGCAGCGCGCTGATGGCGTCCTCGGCTGTGTGTACTCATTGTTTTCTCCCAATTAGTGCGTACGTAGTCCACTCTGCGTCGATGCGTTTTGTGGGTGTTCGGTGTACTGTACATGGCTAAAACATTGCACTTCCTTGTGCCCTTGTGTTCGTGCCTCCGTGCACTGCTACGGTGGACATCAACTGATCGAGTCGGATGGCGCTCTTGTGTCGTTCACGATGCTCTTCGTCACGACGAAGAAATTGCTGTTGCAGGCTGTTGTGTGTTGAATCCGTACCGGTAGCAAGACGAAACAGTCCGAAACCTGGCACTACTCTCTCGTCTTATCTGCCTCTCAGGCAGCGTCATCGTGAAACCGAATCATCTGTTTTGTCACCGCGCTGCTGGCGCAGGGCTAACGGGCTATCAACGACCTGTCTACAATACCTACGGAAGAATGCGCTCGATGGTTTTCCTGCGACTCAACATTAGTATTTTTTCTAGCCTGTGGCTACGCCACAGGCTGTTTAGCACAAACAATGACGATGCGAATTTCTATTCCTCCGAACCTGCAATCAGAGTATGCTTAGTGTTTGGCCGCTCTCTTCATACTTCGAAAAGGCTCACCGGCAATGAATGGATCTTTTTTACGCTGCGTGGAAGCTTGAAGTGTACGCAGTACGGAAGCCGAACTTTGTGCTAACAAACGTGAAGCCTGCAGAGATTGAGCTCGTGGACTCTCTTCCATAGAGAGAGCAAATTCCGTGGACGCGGGAGTGGACTGCAGTTTCATCATGCTGCCGGGAGTGGCGGAAGTGTATTCTCCGACAGCGACAAATCGCTGTTCTTTTTGAGCCCAGAGTACCATCAGCTTGCCGGTATTCCGATCGATGGCATCGGTCATTGTGATGTATCGCATTGTGTCTTGCGGGTTCACATAGATACGAGCCACAATGTATTTCGAGTCATTGATACCAAACAAGGGAATCGCGTGTGTGCTCGAGGAATTGCGAAAGTGTAGCTCTTGCTCAATAGCTCGCAAACGTTGTTCGTCGGCATTGGAACGCTGTTTATACTGTTCAATACTTAGCTGCGTCTGCACGAGTGACTTCTGCAGTTCGGATGTTCTAAGCATGAAATAGAGTGAGGTACCGATGGCTAGGATGCTGATTCCGAGAACACTGAGAAAGGGAAAACCAAGGAGAGCACTACGAGAACCTGATGTTGAGGCAGTTGCACTACCTGACGGTGTCGTACGTGGTTGAGCTTGTGTTCGCGTTGACTGTTGCAGGTCTGCACCGGCTTGTTGTACGGAGGACCAGATTGCGGCCTTAAGGTGTGGACGAGGATTTCGCGCATGTGCGCTACTTAGCAGCTCGAGCGTAGCTTGAAGCTCCTGAATCTCTCGCAAGACTTCCGGTGATTCAGCTTTAAGCTTCTCAATGCGTGCTGTGTCTTCTGCATTCGTCAAACCCAACACATAACTCTCAAGAATGTCGGGATCAAGAGTTAAGTCTTTACTCATACATATATTCTTTCAATAGTACTCGAAGGTGGGTGAAGGCAGCACGTACTCTAGTTTTAATGGTGCCCAGGGGAATCTGAAACTCATCAGATATCTCCTTTTGCGTATACCCTTGAAAATACAACAAGTCGATGAGGACTCGGTGGTCTTCAGGCAGAGTACGAATCTGCTCGGCTAGTCCAATCATGTCGATCGGAAGCTCCACACGCTGTTCGTCAGCAATACTTACGGAATTTTCCGCTTCATGGACTTGGGCCCTCGCATATTTCGACCGAACGTAATCGATAGCATGATTGCGCGTTACGTTAAGCAACCAGGTAAACAGCGATCCTTTGCTGCGATCGAAGCTATCGGCTCTCTGCCAGATTTTGACAAAGGCCTCTTGCAAGAGGTCCTCGGCAATATCTTCAGAATGCACAATCTTCACCACGATCCCATACAAAGCCGGAGAATAAGCCTCGTATAGCTCATTGAATGCGCGCTCACTTCGCTCCGCCAAGAGCGCGATCAACTCCTCTTCAGTATGCCGTGCTTGCAGTGCCATGGCTTTCTCTTCTCTCGTATACACTGTTCGACAAGGCCGCTCACCGCGCCTTCTTCAAGAACCTTTTGTTTATCATCGCTCGTTCTTTCCAAAACCTTTCTATCAAAGGACGGATGTTCTGAAATCAATTTAGTCACTCCGGGCCTACGACCTTCTTTTTTGAAAGAGATTTCAGAGCACGACATTCAGTGAGTGCATTTTCAGCAGATATGAGGTGCTTTAGAGCATGATTGAGACAATGAGATCTGCTATACTCTTGTGATTTCATGCTTACGACTGTTCTCTCAGTTTCAGCGCCTCTCGTTAGGTATGTGTATACATAACTCAAAGGCTCGGTGCCTAAGCAAGGAGCCTTTGAGGACGATCGGCGAAATCCAACACATGGTGAAGGTCCGCGGCGTGCATGCAATCCTTCGTATACATTCAGGGAAAAGAATGCTTACAGCCAGCGCTTCAGAGCATGAAAGCAGAAACGAATATTGTTGTCAATTTTCACTCTGTTGTTAGGATCTCTGGGGTCGACCACAGTAAATCCACTGCGGAAGAGCACTGTCGGATCTATCAACAAGGTCAGCTTTGCCGATGTCGTTGGACTAATTGTCAAAGCACTGTCGAATTGCATCAACACGTTCAGTGTAGCGGCACTGGTATATCGAAACACATGTTCAGTACCGTTCTCGTACACATGCCCGTCGATGATCATACTGTATCGATCACCGGTTACAAAGTCTGTGTAAACGTCATCGTTAATGAATGCAGACACTTCACTATTGCTAAAACGGTGCACTTCCAATTTGAGTTGATCAAACTTGCCATCGGGAAGGTCGGCACTCGCACTGAGTGTTGCACCTGTTGAATTGACCGTGATTAAGAATGGACCTACACGCACGTTATGTCCGGGGAACAAGATGCCGTCTGTCTCTGCATGCAGCTTCACATCGTGTACAAGTATGCGTATGCGATCAATGTGCAAGGAGTCGGCTACTAAACCGCCACTGGCAATCCGGTTATCGGATGGTGATGTGATGAGAGATGGTGTTACTGTGTTCTTTTCCATTTGCGCGTACATCTGCACTCCACCTTGATCGGATGCAGGTGTTGTTGACGAGCTGCATCCCATGGATGCCGGAACAGTACAGGCAAGCAGAACATAGATACATGCGTTGATCTTTTTCATTGCAATTCCTCCGATACAGTTAAACATGTATGTGGTGTCGACGATACAAAAAACCATTCTCACACTGTCGCAGCGCCGGATATACGCAACGCTTTTCTTTTCTTCCTGAGTAGAGAGGGGTTCAACCCTCCGTCAATCGTTGGTGCTTCCACTACCAAACGATTCGCATTCCATTGCCTTGAAGCGTACTCGTCGTTGTCGCGCTTTTGTGATACCTACGAAGGCTGCGCCGCCAGGGTTTTTCAGCGTGAAAAAAAATCGTAGGAAAAAGGAAGTGCATCGTTAAAAAAAATCGTCGTTGCAAAATCCGCTCTTCCATTCCCCTCGTAGGTATTGCAGCAGATGAGAGATCGCTGCTCAACAACGAAGAACATCTGAGCACTTCAGATTAATACAGGACGCCAGGTCCCTACAATTCATTTCAGGTCACTATTCATTTTGAGTGGAGAAAAAATGAAGACCCATAGCACACACACCTTGTGCATGTGCACCGACGCCTTGTCGTGTGCAGTAACAACACTCCGGAGCGGACTTCGCACGGAAGATCCATCCCACACCTCTTACTCAATACTGACTAAAGGTCGCCATCGCCTTCTCATTGAAGCACGAACACCCCGGTAGGAAGTGCCGCGCACTTCAAGCGAGTCAAGCCACACTGTGTTACATGACTACCACACTTTTTCTTCTTCATCATTTTCAGGAGACTTTATGAAGTTGTTTCAATCACGATTTGCTGTCATGCTGACGGCGGCGATGTTCTGCTGTGCACTGCAGGTGAGCTATGCACAAAGCGAGGCCGGCCGCCTCGCTCTTGGATTTCACGTGGGACCCAACAAGTACTGGGGTTCATTTACTGATAATCAACTCTGGATGAGCGGTGATGTCTACACACGCTACAACATCCTCAACTGGCTTTCCGTACATGGTTCTTTTGGAATCGGACAACTCCGCCACAAGAACACAAGCGACATGCAGACCCGCTTCGCTGACTACTATGCACTCTACAAGGGCAGTGTGCCTGACAAGAGTTTCGTTCGCACGTCGACCTATGAAGCCTTACTGTCCGTCAATCTATTCCCCACAGAATCCGTCGTCCCCTATCTCTTCGGCGGCATAGGCTATTTGGATTTCAACCCTGTTCGCGAGAACGACAACATCGCTCTACCCAACAACTCAGCCGGTGTGTATAGCAAAACGGCAATGACCGTGCCCTTTGGGGCCGGCGTTGAGTTTTACCTCAATGACAATTTGACTCTCAACATGAAGGCTGACTTTCGTCTTAAAGCAACTCCATGGTTAGATGATTATAATATGACTCTTGCTTCTGACGGAACCATTTCCGAATCGAAAGATGATTTCGCAACCTTTGGCATCGGCTTCTCCTACTACATTTTAGGAAATGCGGATCTGGATGGAGACGGTCTCACGAACTCACGCGAAAAGGCACTGGGTACGGATCCACTCAATCCGGATAGCGATGGTGACAAACTGAGCGATGGCACCGAAGTTTATAGCTCACACACCGAACCACTGCGCGTCGACAGCGATGGAGATGGCTTAAAAGACGGCGAAGAAGTTCTCTCACTAGGCACCGACCCAACTCGCGCAGATAGCGATAGCGACGGAATCAATGATGGTGAAGAAGTAAACAGAAAGACCGATCCAAAGGTCGCCGACACCGATAGTGATGGTCTTTTAGACGGTGATGAAGTACTTCGTTATTCAACGGATCCACTCACTGCCGATAGCGACGGCGATGGTTTGCCGGACGGTGACGAAGTTCGACGCTATCAAACCGATCCTACCAAAGTGGATAGTGATGGCGACGGTCTCTCCGATGGTGATGAAGTACGCACCTTGTTTACCAACCCCAAAGCCGCAGACACTGATGGAGACGGACTTGCCGATGGACTCGAACTACGACAATACACCACCGATCCAACCAAAGTTGATAGTGATGGCGATGGATTGAATGATGGTGACGAAGTGCAAAAGACCATGACGGACCCCAAGAAAGCCGACAGCGATGCTGACGGATTGTCCGATGGCGACGAAGTCAAAAAGCACCTCACCAATCCGAACAAAGCCGACACGGACGGAGATGCACTGAGCGACGCTGACGAAGTGCAGAAATACAACACCGATCCCACCAAAGCCGATAGCGACAATGATGGACTCAAGGACGGCGAGGAGCTAAACACCTATCATACAGATCCAACCAAAGCCGACACTGATGCCGATGCACTGAGCGATGCTGATGAACTCATGGCTAAACATCCTCTCGCGCCGGGAGAGAAAACCGATCCTTTAAAGTCGGATAGCGACGGTGACGGCATCGCCGACAACGTGGACTACTGTCCAAACATTGCCGGCACTGTCAATGGCACGAAGAAGGGATGTCCGGAAGGTCCACGTGTCGGAACCAAAGTAGATTTCCCCGACATCTACTTCATTGTCAACACTGACACCTTTAACTACGACATCGAAGGAACAGCAACCAGCTTGGCGAAGCTTCTGGCTTATGTCAATCAATGTGACAAACTCCAAATCTCGATTGAAGGTCACGCCTCAGCCGAAGGTCAAAAGAAGCGCAATCAGGTTCTCAGCGACCTGCGTTCGAAACGGGTAAAAACCTGGCTCATCGAACAAGGTGTAAAGGCGGAGAAAATTCAGGGTACGATCGGTTACGGTTCGAGTCGACCAAAAGTAGAAGAACCCAATGCCAAATCAGTTAGCAAAGAAGAACTGGAGAACATCCGCAAGCAGAATCGTCGCATCACCGTCGTTGTTGTCAAAGGCTGCGACTAATACTGACACCCTTCCGGCACGCTCATCGTCGTGACACGGAACTCGATACCAAAAAGGCAGCGATACCCTTCTATCGCTGCCTTTGTTTTATGCGCACCGGCTTTCACATCAATCTCAACTAGCCCGGCAATCTCCTCAATCTCTTGACTCTGTGTTCATTACTCTCGTGGTGCCTGCTGAGATCTGCTAGCACGCTCCGCCGCTGACAATCTCTAGGCTATTCCTCTTCCTTGTAGCTTATCTGCTTAGCAGAAGTAAGATTCTTTGTTCTTGTCCTTGGCTTTCGACGCTGAGGTGATATAGCCCGGCATTGAGTGCGCTGCAGTCGACGCTCTGACAACGTTCTCTGCTCAAGCAGATACGTCCGCAGAGATCACGAATCGTGACATTTCCGTCTGCATCGGCATCAAGTGGAAGTCTGAGTACCGGTGTCAGTCCAAGGTTGAGATATCGTACCGAGCGCGTCACGGATTCAGCATCATAACCGTCCGGTACGCTTGAAGCGGTCATTTTGAAGAAGGTTTTGTAGCGACACGTATCAAAATGCACACCGTCGTCGGTGAACATCATGCTAATAGAGAAGTTAAACGTTGCACCTGTAAGAGTACTTGGCGCCTTCCGACAACGAATGATGAATTCTTGCTGACCTTTCAGAGCTCCCGTTTTTGAGTCAAGCAACGATGCAACACTGACTTCTTCAGCCGAGGCATAGGTCGTTGTGTCGTCCCACGTCATGCGCATCTGCGGATATGCCCATGTTTTAAGCGAGATGTTATGCGCACGCACAGCAAAATGTTTGAATTCATGGACGTATGCTATGCTGTCAATGATGATACTGTCACAATAAGGAAACGAGGTTTCAGCACGCTCAACAGCTCCCATTGAAGGAGGCAGCGCAAAGTGATTTCCATACAGATCAACTAAGGTTGAGTCGACGATCGTTCCTTTGTGCAGGGCCGGTGATTCATCGCTCAGATGAAAGAGCGTATCTGCGAAACGAGGAGATTGGCGCAGGACGGATCCCTGTTCCGGAGAGGGTGAATTAGGTCCGGTCCACTGTGCATTCGTGCGATGATACCACAGATTGTGTCCAACGACAAAACTCCCTGCGTCGGTATTGGGTCCGATGTTAAAAGCGGGCTGCGCACTGATGAACTCAACGATATTGTTCACAAACACGTTATTGGCGCAGGCAAGCATACCCGCCGATGTGTTCTCTTGCAAGATTCGAACGGCCCAGCGCTCCGGCGCAATGATAGTACAGTGGTATGTTGAGCAGCGCACCGCTCCAACAAAGGCTATTGGTGCTTGTGATCCGCTAAACAGACACGAGCGTACGGTCATGTCGGCAACTTCAAAAGTTGCCCCTAGAGGTCTGAAAAACGCTGCACCGGTGCTACCTCCTATATTGATAGCACGATCTCCACCTTCAATGAAGCTGCAACGTTGTACCAGGATGTGTTGAGAAGCGCCCTTGGCTTGCAAGCAATTTGATCCTCCATCTTGAAAGAGATTATCTTCAAACACTCCACGGTGACATCCCACCATGTCAACCATGGAGCCGCCTGCGGCTCCATGAAGAAAGCGACACCTACGAACCACAAAATCATCAATACCGGAGAGCTTCAACTCATCATTGTTTCCTGTTGCCGCCATTCCGCGCCACTCGCAATCTTCAATAACAATATGGTGAGCCGGCGTATCGAAACTTCCGGCATCGTCAAGATTCACACCATTGCTTGTCTGCTGCTCGAAGATCAAATGTTCAATGCGCAGATACTCAGCATCGGAAATTTGGAAAGCCTGCGCCGAACCGCGAAAAATCACCTCACCCACACCCCTGATCACAATCCAGTTGGAGGCAGTTCCCTTTAAATTTTGCGCCACATCGCCACCGCTATAGACGCCGGCTGAGATTGCTATGGTGTCGCCCGCTGTGGCAACCGCGCATGCAGACTGTAATCGCGCATAGCTTTTACCGCTACCCACTTCCAGCACGCGTGCCAGGAGTGGCTGTAGGCTACAATGACACAGCAGAACAACGATGGCTGTAAATGTCGTGATGTGGAATCTCTTCATGGTTCGAGTTGCTTTGTGAGGATGTCGCGTTCTTGTACTTAGGGAATTAAAAAAATAGCGAATCATCGTTTCACCGCAAGTCCGGCCCAAGCTCCGTGTTCTGCCCGGTCGTGCCATCATATCCGGCTCAGCCGGACGGTCCATGAATCGATAATCGTCCATACCGTAGCAGCTGGACAAACCGGAGATGCGCTCTACAATCGAATTCCCGCACTCTGCTTCCAACTACTAGTTCCGGTCACCATGTGCGGTTTCTGTTTCAGGTCACGATTTCCGGTCGCCATTTGTGGTCGTCGTCCACGAGCCACCTCGGATGTAGATCCTGGGGTGTAAATTGAACAGTCGACATCGGCGAGAAACTCGCTGCCGGTCTCAACACTGTAAAATCCGCAGTACGACCTTCGCTTTTCCCACGGTCCACTGAAATTATGTTTCAGCGGCACGATGGAGTGCAATGCAGAGTAGCTGATAGTGGGATTGTTGACATGCTCTTTCCGCTGTACGGTGAACGAAGAGAGACTCCGGAGCATGATGCCAAAGCCTTCTCCACGAATAGATAAAAACAATCGCTCATGACAACACGAAGGAAGCGGTGTACGGTGATGCTGCTGTTGTATCTGTGTATTCTGTTTGACTCCGCGAGTTTGGCAGCACAGGTTCGACAAAAGCTAGACTCATTGGAGCGAGCACTGCGACTCCCTGCTGATGATACAACCCGTATCAATCAACTCAGTGCGCTGTGTTATTACAACTACTCCAGCAATCCCACTAAGGGACTTGAGTATGGCATTCAATGCAGAGACTTGAGTATACGTGCCAATTGGAAGAAAGGTCTTTCAGGCGCATACGGTAACATCGCCTGCTGTCACTACACAAAATCCGAATACACCGAAGCGGTTACCAATTGGTTGCGTGCTTTACGTATCGCCGAAGAAATTCATGAACCGGTTTCCGGAATTATTGGAAACATTGGAAATGTGTACTGCGACTTGGGCGACGTCCAAGGAGCCCTTGAATGCTATCTGCGCGCAGAGAGTTCCTCGGATTGGCTGACTAAGCATATCGCAGACTTCGCACAATTGATCTGGATGGATGAGAACATCGCCACGGCCCTCGTCAGCGTAGGCCGCAGTGCAGAAGCAAAGATTCGATTTCAACGTATTCTCAGTCTGGCACAGAGCTCAAATGCGCCGCAATACACGCCGGTAAGCTGTGCAGGGTATGCAGAATGCCTGGTGGACGAAGGGCAATACGATAGCGCCCTCCACTACACAGAGTTGGCATTGGAACGTCTGAGTGCTTCTGACGACCCGTTGGTCAAAGCCACGACCTATGTCAGTATCGGACGTAGCTACCTGCGTATTGCACAGGCATTGCTCAAAACCAAAGAACAAACCGGAGCCAATGCTCGAGTAGATAGGCTGCTCCACAGCGCACAGAGGTATAATGATAGCTCAGTGGTCCTGTTTCATGCATTGCAGAGTCGCGGTCAACTCCTACCTGCTTTACAGCTGAAGGCCGACCTCTTTGAGGTGATGGGCAACACAGACTCCGCGATACATGCATTACGACAATTTCAACTTCTCAAAGATTCTTTGCACTCCATGCGTCAGTCCCAGAAATTGGCGGAGTTGAACTTTGGCTTCGAGCAAGAAAAGCGTGACGTCATCACTCAACAAAGTCTGGAGCGACAAACTTTGCTGCGTAACGGTTTTATTGGAGGCTTCGTGATAGTGCTGCTCTTCCTTGGAGTGGTAAGCTCCCAACGACGCAGCATTAAACGAGAAAAGCACAAAACTGAACAATTGCTACACAACGTCCTTCCACCCTCAATCGCGAAACGCATGCTCGGTGGCGGGCAACTCATAGCCGACAATCACCCGCAGGTCTCCATTCTTTTTGCCGACATTGTGGGATTCACCAAACTCTCGCAACGTGTGAGTGCCAATGAGCTCGTCCAGAGCCTCGACCGCATTTTCAGCGCCTTCGATGCCTTGGCTGAAAAACACGCACTCGAGAAAATAAAAACCATTGGCGATGCCTACATGGTTATTGCCGGTGCTCCCGAAGAACGTCATGATCATGCGTTTATACTCTGCAACTTTGCACTGGAACTCTTGGATCATGTACGAGAAGAAAGCAGCGGTGCTTTTGGGTCGGTTCAACTTCGCATTGGTATACACTGCGGAGAAGCCGTGGCAGGAGTTATCGGAAAGAAGAAGTTCGCGTACGACATGTGGGGCGATGCGGTGAATACTGCTGCCCGTATGGAAAGCCATGGCGAGGTTGACCGCATCCATGTGTCGGAGGAGTTTTACCGCGTCCTAATGACAGACAATCGTGCGGTCGCAACTCTTCAATGTACTGAACGAGGTCTCATTGAGATTAAAGGTAAAGGTCCCATGCGCACATACTTTGTGGAGCGAATGCACAGTCCCTTCAAGCTTGTATCCTAAACTGTTTTGCGAATGATGACTCTATCAGACTTGACAACACGTCTACATGAAGCGGACGCAATAGTACAGCGCGGACACTATGACGAGGCGGACCGGCTACTGAACTCGATTTTGATCGAGGCGGAGAATTTCGATCATTCACGTGGCAACGAGCCCGACAATTCTCCGAATGATCGCGATCACAGTGATGAACATACAACCAATGAGAAGCTCGAAGCCATGAAAATACGCGCCAGTGCACTGCGTATGCGAGGAGTGGTAGCGTGGCGTCGCGGAGAATTCCACGTGGCTTTGGAACATTTAACACGATCTCTTGAATGGAGCGAGAGAGCTGTCGATCACGTCGGCATTTCCAAAGCCCTCGGTAACATTGGTGTTGTGCATCGAAATCTATCACAGTATTCCGAGGCCTTGGAGTTCTTCACCAAAGCGCTGGCGATCGACGAGGCAATAAACGACAGGGCAGGTATTGCTCGAAATCTGGGGCACATCGGCGTCATTCATCACAGTCTCTCTAACTATACACTTGCCCTAGACTACTACGAGCGAGCGCTCCAACTTGATGAACTAGCGCAGAATGAAGACGGTGTAGCCGCAAAGCTCGGCAACATCGGAACTGTGCATATGAACCTCTCTCACTACCCTCAGGCATTGGAGTACTATGCCAGGGCTTTGGCACTGGCTGAGAAGAGCGGCAATGTTGCACGCATCGCTATTGACTTAAGTAACATTGGATCAGTGCACCTCCATCTTGCTGATTACCGTGCGGCGCTTGATTACTACTCTCGAGCCCTTGCATTGACCGAGCAAGTAGGTAATAAAGCAGGAACCGCGACCCATCTTGGTAATATTGGGTCGGTGTATATGAGCTTAACCGACTATCCTGCCGCACTCAACTACTCTACCAGAGCTCTCGAGATTCAGGAGCACAGTGGTGACAAGGCAGCCGTTGGTCACCAACTCGGACGCATAGGAACCATCCACCTTCGCTTGGATTCTTATGACGAAGCCCGGGCGTGTTTTGAACGCTCTCTGAACATTGCTACAGAGCTCGGTGATTCGTCTTCAATCGCGTCGGCTCTTGTAAGTCTGGCAGAGCTACACAAAGTATTTGGAGACTATGACCGCGCTCTCGAACTGTTCCAACAGGGATTGCAACGACAGGTAGAGATGTCTCGCAAGTCCGAAGCCGCTAACACGCGCGGCGCCATTGGAGAACTCTACGCTACAGCCGAGTGGAAGCAGAGCGACGAAAGCCTTGCGGAAGACTACTTACAACAGGCCATCACTGCCAGTGAAGAACTTGGCACAAAGAACTACGAACTTCATCGTGTTCTTTCTGAGTTGTATGAGCGACAAGGGCGTTGGCAAGAAAGTCAACAACAGTTTAAGGCATTCTATGCCCTAAAAACAGCAGTGCTCAATGAAGAGGCGCGAACATCGGTTCAGCGTATGGAGCAACGCAGAGTCATCGCGGAACGTGAGCAGCAGTTTGCAATTGCCAAGGCAAGCGCCGATGCTCAAATGCATGCAACCACGAGCTTGTTACACAAAGTACTTCCGGAAGCAGTCGCCTCGCGTATGATTCAGGGTGAAGAAGAGATTGCGGACTACTATACAAGTGTTTCCATTCTGTTTGCGGATATCGTTGGCTTTACGCGCATATCGGCAGACCTCCCTGCTATCGTCGTCGTACGCGTACTGAACTATGTGTTTGGTGAGTTCGATCGCATACTGCGAAAGCACTCCTGCGAGAAAATTAAAACCATTGGCGACGGATATATGGCAATGTGCGGTGCGCCTTCCGAGTGCCCGGATCATGCCGAACGATTGGCAGCGGCGGCAGTGGAAATGCGGCGCGCGCTACAACTTCCTGAAACTCTACGCGAGCACCTGCCTGACAATCTTGTTCTTGGACTACGCATTGGATTGCACACCGGACCAATCATTGCCGGTGTAATCGGCGAAGAGCGATTTGTGTATGATATCTACTCAGACGCAGTGAACACCGCTGCTCGCATGGAGAGCCATGGCGAGGAAAATAAAATTCACGTATCCAGCGACTTCTATCGACACCTGCAGAATCGATTCGCCATGACGAAAATCACCGATCACGACTTTGTTTTTGAAAAGCGCGGCGAACTCGAGATAAAAGGAAAGGGACTAATGAGAACGTACTTCTTGGAGCCGCGTGCATAGTACACTTGACTCGCGCTTGAGTGTCAGTAGCTTGCTGCAAAGAGCAGGCACTCTAGCTCGCACTATGCCGCTCAAAAGGAGTGCCGACCAGGTTCACTGAATACGCTGCAACTTCATGTAGGAATCTGCCGAGCCGACGGTTGAGACGGCACTGGAGCTTTGTTGGGCAAACTGCCACTGCACAGTGCCTGCGGTTGAGCCGACGTTGATCATGCCATGTATGCGAATGAGATTGCCTCCATTGGCATCCGTCTTCAAGCCGGTGTAGTAGAAGTTGGTGACACTGTTGATCAGATCCTGTCCAATGTATCCTGTTGAAGCATCATAGCCGAGCCAAGCTTGCGCTTGGAACAGTAGGGTCGAGCCGCTCGGTACATTGAGCTGCATCTGCACTCCACCGTTAGTATTGCTACTTACAACCACTTTAAAAAAGAGCTCGATTTCCCAGACTTCATTTGCGTTCACGCTTAGCGAGAGATGGTCATCGTTCTGCAAAGTCGTACTGCTCGTAACGCTTTCGTTTGCGCTCTTGCGTGCGTACTTCACCGTACCAACATTTGACCAGCTGAGTGTGCCGCTACCATCGGTCTTCAGCGTTGCGCCATTGCTTCCGTCTGCCGTCGGCAGCGTGTAGTTAATTGTGGCGGATTGCGTACCTGCTTTGAACGACGAATAGTTCGTACCTGAAGCACTGGGCTCTTGGAAGCGCAGTTCTGAAGCACTGCCACTGTTGCTGAGATTCAGGTGTCCGGCAACATCCAGGTTTGTGCTCGGGGCATTTGTCCCAATGCCCACATAGCCACTGGATCCTTGAATCAAAATATTGTACTCGCTGGAATTGCGCGTCAAGACAAAATCACTGTAATAGCTATTCATGTACGCGCGATTTGCGAAGATTCCACCTACACCACTATTCGCAAATCCGAAGGTTGCAGACAACGATCCAAGTTCGTTTAGAAAGTCAACACTGCTATAGCCGGTCGCACTGGTGTTCCACACCGATATCAGATTAGATCCGGAATAGGGACCCTTTACATCCAAGGCCCGCGTGGGAGCGGATACACCAATACCAAGTCGCACATTCGTGTTGTCCCAATAAAGGTTAGAACTACCCGTGAGCGTTGTCGAAGTTCCCCAGTAGGCTACTTGAGTCGCACTACCGCTACCTGTTAGACCTCCCGACCATTGTAATGTATAGTCGCTACCGCTTACTGATGCCACGTTGAGCAGTTGTCCGGCTGTAGGAGCACTTGAAGGAAAAATGAGACGATAGCTAGAACTTAGTGTTGTGGGCGCAATCAGTGATAGCCATCGTTCTGAAGCACCGGATTGCGCATTGCTAAAGAGAACACCTTGTCTTGAATCGGCAAAGGGAGCTTGTGCATACACTGATAGTGAACCTAGTACAACGCAGACGAAGAGGCGAAGCATGAATGGTTTCATGTTGTAGCAATAGCCCTTGTTGAACTTCCCATGGCTCAAGGCTTCTTCGCCTGAGCTTTGTCCATTACACATGCACATTTCCAATGTGTCTTGCTTGCACCTGCTGTGAAAAACGCTCTCGAAAATCGCTATTTCAGCGCAAGCACGCCAAATAAATTCATAGAACCGGTAGCAAAGCGCTGACAGACTCTGCTTTCGACTCACGCGGAAGTGACAAGGAGTCTTGTCACAACTATACATGCCGGATCAGTCGCCTACACATTAAGAAGATGTAAGCCACACGACAATTAGCGAAGCGCAGTCTTCTTAAGTCGTCCTATTCAGAACTTGGCTCAGAGCCTGCCGTTGATAGCTGCGAGGTGTTTTGGGTTCCAGAGACGAGCAGTTGCGCCCGAGGATACGGTTTGTTGTGACGTTGTCGCGATGCAGAGAAGCAAGCGATCACGAAGAACTTGCGGCATAGCAGACTACCATGCGTGGAGATTGGCTTGAAAAGAAAACTGTTCTATTGATAGACGAGATCTTTTTACTGTACCAAGGTCAACTTAATATATGATCCGGCATAGAGGATGGTCGATGTCGCATTCGCTACATTCTGCGTCCACTGTAGCTTAAGCGTTCCGGATGTTGAGGATGTTGTGATGAGTCCTGTAATGAGTAGAACATCGCCACTCGGAGTCATGGCTGAGGTTCCGCAAATATTGTAGGAGCTTAGTGGATCGAGAATATAGTTTACATCATCTGCTGCACTGCGATTGGCAAAGGTGTTTACAAACTCTGTGGTGCCACTCGGTGCAACGAGTTGGACTTTAAGTCCTGCGCCCGCAGGAGTGCTAATGCGAACGACTCCGTAGACTTCATACGTTTTATTCGCAGATACGGAGAACGTGAAATCATCATCATCCTGTAGACTCGTCGTATTGGTTTGCGATTCGTCTGCAGCCTTCTGTGTAAGTACCACACCGCCTGTTCCCCAATAGAGCGATCCTGCACCGTCGTTCATAAGAATTGAATATTGCACACCCTGCGAACCCGGCAAGATATAGGTGACATTGGAGCTCTGCGCTTGCGCTTTGAACTCGGTGTAGTTCGTACCACTGGAGCTTGGTTCATTGAAGCGTAGGATGCCGGCGCTGTTGTTGTTGTTATCCAAGAGCAGAGTACCGTTCATGAGGTGCAGACGTTGGGAAGGACTCGACGTACCAATACCCAATAAGCTTGAGCTGTTATCCCAATACAGATTCGCGTTGGAACTCAATGTTGAGGAGGTGGACCAAAAGGCAACCCGTGATGCCGTGCCACTGCCACTAACACCATTCACCCAGCTTAGAGAATCGTCGCTACCTGAGATCGAGCTTACGGACAACATCTGATTAACACTCGGCGCTGTTGTCGGAAAAATGAGTCGATAATTTGCACTGAGAAGTCGAGGCGCAAAGAGAGAAACAAAACGCTCACTGGCTCCACTCTGCGTGTTCGAAAACAAACTTCCTTGTCGTGAGCTTGGAAAGGGTGATTGAGCTTCTGCTGATTCGTACAGCCAACAGCTCAAAAGCAAAAGAATATAAATGGAGCGATGTTTCATATGCCTGGTCTCTGATCGTTGTCACGAGCTTCATGGAAACACATCGCGTAGTCTACTCGGATGAGCTCCATACTTCGTTGTTCCGAATAGAGCGTCAACAGGAATTATGCCAATGCTCACGCTTTCAATCGATGTAGGAACATCGATGCTAAGTCATTGATTTGACAGCAAAATGGAGCATTTTGTCGATTAAAGCTGCAAAATGCTTCAATTCTTCTGCGAATGCACTTTTGAGGTCCGACATTCTTGCGAAGCGGACTCCTTAGTCAGCATCACAATCGCCTTCAAACTATTTTGTTAATGATTCTTTTGTTGAGCACGAACCTGTAGTATTAGCCTTCCTAAAGTCGGCCAAGCCGACTAGGAAGAGTGAAAAAAAACTCTTTCGGCACAGGACTATGATCCGTACTACCCGCCTGCGTTGCCAGCGTTCGACGCCGCGATTGGACGTCGTCTCATCGCTAGGAAACTCGTGGAGCCGGACATTGTTCATTACCGTTCAGCGACACCACTGACGATACAAAATGCTGCCGACAACAGCTCTGCTGTGTCGGCAGCGTTCACGAAACGCGCCGAGTGTTGAATTGATCGGACTGCCACTCCTGCCTACAAGTACTCCTTCAAGTTTCTCTGCATTTCTATACGAGCGCGTTGAATTCGTTTGTGGACAGCTTCACGATGCAAACCGAGAGTCAGCGCGATTTCTTCGGCATGAAAACCTTGACTATGCAGTTCAAAACAAGTGCGCAGTGATGGCGACAAACGCTGGAGGGCGTAGCAGATATCAATGCCTTCATACTCCGACTCGTAAAACAAATACTCAGGGGGTTCCTCCTCTGCATGCGTGTCAGTAGCGATCGAAAGATCGCTGAAGAGTGTTGTTCTCAATTGCATGCGTCGTGCGTCCAACAGCATGCGTGAAGCAACGCAGTGTAACCATCGACGCAGGTCTTCGTCGCTCAATCCCAGACCGGATGTATTCTGTAGAGAGAGCAAACGAAGAACCGCGCCATGCAACGCGTCAGCTCGATCTTGTGTTGTAGTGTATCCAAAACTTCGATAGAGATTGGTCGCAACGTGCGACAGTGTTCCGCTCCATGATGCTTGCGTGTTCATAGGTCCTCATTTTAGGAAATGACAATGAACGCGCACACGTCTGCACTCACACCGTGCACAGACATCCTCCACATCGGTCTCAGAGAGCAATTGTGTTTGCCGTACGTGCACCCATGTATGCTGCAGCCTTGCAGAGAACATGGAAGCACCTCTCGCACACTCTTGTTCACAAACCAATGCGGCGTTGTACTCTGTGCAGAAGTCTCTACCGGCGGAGCGAAGCTCCGCATAAAGAGAAATCATCAGAATAAGCACTCGCCGCGTTGCGCGCTAACTAGTGAGTTAATGGATTGAAGCCGGTCCTCAGCTCGTGAAAGCTTTCGATGCTCGGCATTGGAACAGTGTGGTGTTTGTGTGGATCGTATCAGGAGCGTGTGTGAAACGTATCCTGAACTCGTGTGGGCGAGAACTACACGTGCAGTCGCGAACATCGTCATCGAAGACATCGAAGAGAGTCTAGCGAGATGTACCGTGCACCATTGCGAGAAGATATCCTGTAGCCAATGAGTCTGTTAGCGAACACTTGGCTTAAGAGATCATTGGATCCACTCTGCGAAAAGTGTGGACCTCGTACAAGGAAAAAAACGCGGTAAACAGGAAAACCGGAAAACGGGAAAACAAGTAGCGAGAGTCTTCCCTAAGCCACTGCGATGACTGTGATCAACTCAGTGCAGCTGCGAGCAGTGATGTCCATGGAGCGCGAGAAGCTCTCGCACCACTGCTCAGTAAACCTGCGAAGTTCGAACCGTGCGAGCAGAGCGAACTGTGTGTGAAACCCGGCAAGCTGTCTGACTGTTGTCGTCAACGCCGCAATTTAGACTCTTGTGACTGCAGAGGCAAGTGTGACGGCGGATGTTTAAAGCCTTTATTTATGCACGAAAATGAAGGATTGTGGAAAACTCCACGCTTAACGTTGCAAAAAGCTAAAGTTTGCTCTAAAAACGACGATATTCTGGCATTTTCTTTGCACACTTCAGTCTTTTCAAAGCCCGTGTGTCCTCATGGCTAAAGAGACACCGGATGGCCAACAGAAGACCGAAGAGGCCTCCGGGAAAAAACTTAGTGACGCCAGAAATCGTGGCCAGGTCGCCAAAAGTATGGATGCCGTGAATGCGGCCGTGCTCTTGTTGGGCGGCTGGATGGTATTTGCTTTTGGACAGCACATGTTTGATAAAATCGGCGGGCTTATGAGCTATATCCTACGCATAGCTCCGGTCATCACCGTTACGGATTCTTCGGTCCCGCACTACTACACCGTCCTTGTTCTCTTCATTGCCTCGATGATTTTACCCTTGATGTTCGTCATCATGGTAATAGGTGTCTCCATCGAAATCGCGCAAGTTGGTTTTCACTTTGCAACCGAGAAGTTTACGAAGGGACTCAACCTCGCATCGGTATTTAACCCTCTCGGTGGCATCAAGCGCATGTTCTTTTCCAAGAGCGCATACTTTGAGATCATCAAAAACAGTTTCAAGCTTACACTCTTCGGCTTCATTGTGTACCAAGTGCTCTCCTCTAAGACCGAAGCTCTCATGTTGCTCATGCAGATGCCCTTCAGTGCTGTAGCCACCTTTATGGCAACCACGGGCTTTGAGCTGGTCTTGAAAGTTGGTTTGGTCTATGCCTGTATTGCAGTGGCGGACTATTTCTTCCAAAAGCGAAAGTTCCGCGAAGACATGAAGATGAGTAAGCAGGAGGTGAAAGAAGAGGCAAAGCAAGCCGAAGGTGACGTTGGGGTCAAGCAGCGCATTCGCAACATCGGACGTCAACGCTTGCGCAAAATCATGTTGAAAAATGTCCAAACTGCCGACGTCGTCATTACCAACCCTACGCACTATGCGGTTGCCATCAGCTACAAACAGGGCTCCATGCAGGCACCAAAAGTTGTAGCCAAAGGTGTGGACTTTCTGGCCCTTAAAATCCGAGAGATTGCCGGAGAACATAAAGTGCCTATCGTTGAAGATCCCCCGCTTGCCCGGACTCTCTATGCTACATGCGAGGTTGATACAGAGATCCCTGAAAAGCTGTTTAAAGCTGTGGCGCAGGTCCTCGCTTATATCTACCGTCTAAAACGCAAATCCTAAGTGGCACTCGGACTTGAGGAATCGAATCTGCCGAATGTGCTCAAGGGAGGTTTGTGTATTGCATGAACAGTCACGAATAGCCTCATTTTCGATGATGAAGCTCTTTTACACGATTTTTTTCTACGCTCAGCCTTCGGCTTCGCAGAGCTATCGAAGCGGGCAAGGCCGGCAATTGTCCGTCCTTTTGTAAATTCGTGTTCAGCTTAATGTATGTGAGGGAATCATGGCAATAGCGCAACAAAACATCGTAGACGTGCTTCGTCCCATTGTTGGAGAAGCCAGAGTAACAGTGCATCAGGGTCAATTGTCAATTCAAGTTGAAAAAAGCGAAGTGCTCGATGCTCTGCGCGAACTCCGTGACCACTCACTCACATCCTTCGAACAACTCATCGACGTCACAGTCGTTGACTGGGCAAACACCCGCACACCCCGCTTCGAAGTCGTGTACTTTCTCTACTCGATTCGTCACAATGATCGCCTCCGCATCAAGGTAGGTGTCGCTGCCGATGATCTGCACGTTCCAACTGTAACCGGATTGTGGGACAGCGCCAACTGGTACGAACGCGAGAGTTATGACATGTACGGCGTGATCTTCGATGGACACCCCGACCTTCGCCGATTCTATATGCCCGAAGATTACGTCGATCCGCTGAGCGGAGAAGCGCTCTATCCCTTACGCAAAGATTATCCTCTCATGGGCGTCCCGGGCGCAGCCCCCATCCCCGACTTCCCGGAACGCGAACGCTGGAAACGCGAAAAAGAAGACTATCTCAATCAGTATCCCTCCAACCCGTTGGATACGAGCTATACTCTGAATAGCTAATCCCCACGCGCAAGCACAACCTTTGTCCCACGTCGATTTCATCGACGAGGGTGAAGTGCGTTGTGCATGCGCTCCGACCGATGTGAGAACGGATATGGGGATGGTAGTATTCCGAGAATACAATGCGCATCGGATGCCGGAGGCATCCCACAACCTAGCCTAGGGTCATCGCGAAGCGAAGACCCTAGGCTCACGTGAATAAACACAAACGCGAAAAACCACAATAGCAGACAGGATGCCGGAGGCATCCCACAACCTTTCCTAGGGTCATCGCGAAGCGATGACCCTAGGAAAGCGTGCACGACCCACTCCTCTATATCCAACGCCCATAGGTTTTGAGCCACTCTACTGCTTCTTTGTAGCGTGGGCAAACCTCTTCAACGGCTTTCCAAAAACGATGTGAATGGTCTTTGACTTTGGTGTGTACGAGTTCGTGGAGGACCAAATAATCCAATACAAACGGAGGGGCTTTAATGAGTCGCCAATTAAAGCTTAGGGCTTGTGCAGATGAGCACGATCCCCAGATGGTTTTAGGAGATGAGATTCGAACTTTGGAATAGATGAATCCGTTGCGCTCCGAGAGCACGTCGACTCTGCGAAGGAAGACACGCTCGGCTTCGGCTTTGTACCACGACTCGAGGATTTCAGTGTCGAGAAGGTCTTGCCCGCTGCAAATGACCATTTCATCGCTGTCGACCCACACCTCATTGTGTAGTGATGGTCGATACACAAAGCGATAGCACTTGCCTCGGTACAATACTTCACCCTTCGGCACCTCGATTCGTGCGAGCTTTGAAAATCGCTCGCGTTGGCGAAGGATCCACTCATCGTGCTTGATGAGTAACTCGGCAATGCGTTTATCGGCATAGCGTATTGGTGCAACAAAATGCACCGTACCATCGTGGTGAACCATGATGCGGGCGTGTTTGACCTTCTTGCGTGTAATCACCAGATTGGGATTCAACAAGACGGCGTGCGGAGAACTCGTAGTCGTTCTACGCTTAAACAGTGATCGGAGAAATCGGGGCATCTCGAATACCTGTTGCGATGAGTTTGTGTGAACAGTCCGGAGTGAGTTGAGCTCGTTCCCTGAGAAGCTCTGGGATCAATATAGACAACGCGACTTTAGTGGTGCAACTGAATTCTGCACTGTTGACGTTAAAGTGTGGAAAAGCGAGGAAAAGGACGTAATTGACTCAAATTTTAACGATTTCACCCACATTCGGAATGTGGATTGTCGTACCGGCCGTGCCGGCCGAGCGCATGGCTTCCAGTTCACGAACGGTATCGCCGGGGGCTTCGTCCGCGAGATCGAATGTGCCATAATGCATGGGAATAAAGTTCTTGGCTGCCATGTCACGAGCAGCTTGAATAGCGCCACGGGGAGATGTGTGGTTTTGTCCCATAAACCACTCGGGCTTGTACGCGCCCGCGCCTATGATAGCCCAATCTACCGGACCAAACAACTGCTGTACACTTTTGAATTGTGAACCGTATCCGGAATCACCACCCCAAAAAATCGTCTTTCCATTTGCGCGAATCACATAGCTACCCCAGAGCGCTGCATTTTCATCAAACACTCCGCGGCGCGACCAGTGTCGCGCAGGTAGATAATAAATTTCAACCGAGCGTCCGCCACTCAGTTGTGTATCATACTGTTGATACCAGCCAGCCTCTTGAATGTGCTGTGCACCGTTGAGATCACGAATGACCTCTGCAGCACCGAGACCACATAAGTAACGACTCTGGGCGTTGCGTTTGTTGATGTAGCGCAAGCTTGCTTCGTCGGCATGATCGGCATGCACGTGCGAGAGAAAAACAAAATCCAGGTCTTTGAGATACTCAGGTGACACCGGTAGCGAGATCAATCGGTCACGCATGAAAATATTCCCGAACACGGGGTCCGTAAACATGCTGACGCCGCCAACACGAAGAAAGAAGCTGGCGTGCCCAAACCAGACAATGCAATCGTCGTCCGTCTTAAGAAAGGAATCGTCGTGCACAACGCGAACACGAAAGCTGTCCGCTTTCTTGTCACGTCTGGCCGTACTCGGAGCGGTTTGCCAATCAATCACTCTCCAGATGGAGTTGTCGTGCACGTACTCGTGGTTCAGAAACTTGCCACTCTTGTCGACAGGGGTTCCTTCCCAGCCTTTAAGAATCGTTGGAAGTTCCGCATTTGAGCGAAAGCCGCCAAGCTGAACGCTCACCTCGGCACCCAACAAGGGATGCGGTGATTCAGCCCACAGACGCGAGCTTCCACCACCCATAATCAAAGCCGGGATACCGGCAAGAAACGTACGTCGAAGACTGTTCATAACGTTGTACTTTCAAACTGTAACTACCTCAGATCGTCACCACTGTGAAACAATGCGAAATCCACAACGACATGGCCGGCATTTCCTTTTGTCGGTGCAATGAGGAAGTGTTCTTCTCCATTGTGCTGTTTCCTCGATCGCCTAAGGTCAAGATCCGATGGCCGAGCCCGGAAAGTCGATAAGGCTATGAGACGAACCGCGATACTGAATGTTGCAGCGCACTATAGCCTATTGCCTTGCCCGGATGCGCGTTGCTCTACGGAAACTCAACACCGTTTCTTCATGCAGTTCTCTGTACTCGGGTTTTCAGCCGGACTCACGATGTGTGATTGTGACTCCTCTATTGCTTTTTATCCGATTTCTCCTCCACTCTCAAGCTTGCAATGTCTTTGCAGCTTCCCTTGGCAATAGACTCCATAATGTCTGCGAACTCCTCCATTTCACTCATTCGCGTGTAGGTCGTCGGTGAAATTCTGAGGCCTTTAAACTGTGCGTGACTAATTCCCACCGTAAAGATGCGATGCTTTTCAAGTAAGTACGTGCCGAGTTTGTCGGTGTCTATTCCGTTGATCGACACCACAATAATTCCACACCAGTTCGACTCGTCGTTAATGTTCGAATAAAATCGAACATTGTCGTAGCGAGACAAACGCGAAGTCCAACGTCGATGCAGTGCGCGCAAGCGCGCTGCTTTACGATCGACTCCAAGCGACTCATTAAACATGATTGCAGCACCAAGAGCATTGTGCACCGATGCCGGATGGGTACCTATCTCTTCAAACTTTCGGATGGAATCATCTTGCTCTTTGACGGCAGCCATCAAGGGCCAGATGGATTTAATCTTGTCTTTGCGCACGTAGAGCAATCCTGTTCCAAGGGGCCCATGCGTCCACTTATGAAGACTCGCTCCGTAATAGTCACACTCCAGATCAAGCTGCTTAAACGGAAACTGGTTGATGGCGTGTGCTCCATCCACGATGCACTCAATGCCTCGTTGTCGTGCCAAACGAGTAATGCGCTTCACCGGCAGAATTTGTCCGGTCATAAAGCACACGTGCGAGATCAGGATCACTTTCGTCTTCGGAGTCAGTGCAGTTTCAATGGCATGCACATAATCGTCATGGTCCATCAACGGAGTGGGGTAATCAACTTTCTTTAAGACCACTCCATCACGTCGAACTCGCTGCTCCCAGGTCGTGATCATGCGCGGATAATCCTGCGAGGTTGTCACGATCTCATCACCGGCTTTGAGGTCCATGCCAAGCTGCAGGGTCTCTAAAGACTCAGAAGCATTGCGTGTGATGGCGATCTCTTCTGCGTCGACTCCGAACATGCGGGCCAGTCCGTTGCGAATATGTTCGACGTTTGGCTCAAGATGACGCCACATGGTGTATGAAGGGGCAGTGTTGCTTTGGTCCAGAAGTTGTTTTTGCGCCTCTATCACCACGCGTGGAGCCGGACTCACTCCACCATTGTTGAGATTGATAATGGAACGATCAACGTCGAATGATTGCTGAATGCCAAGCCAAAAGTTCTCATCATGTGCGAGTTCCTCAGGCGATACACCGGGAGCATAGTTGCGGAGGTAGTGCAACGTTTCAGCGCTGAGTTGTTGGTTGACGAGTGAGACCCCGCTGAGTCCCATAAGCTGAAGAAAGCGACGACGTGACGACATTTCGTTCCCCTGAGTTCGTATGTTTTCGTGTGGTTGTGCCCCAGTAAGCTAGGCTGCCTCGGCGCTGCTCAAGTTATGAAGTCTCAGAGGCTTGTCCCAAACCCTGATCGTTAAATCTTCGATCCGTGGCACTCGAAGCATTCGAGTACACAGCAAGCATAGCGAACCAGACATCCAAAGTGCTTTACACAGCGGCTTTCTTTTCCTCTAGTTCCATCCAGCGCAGCATTTTCTCTTCTTGTTCAACAGACAACGCGTGCAGGCGAGTACTGATCTCGGATAGACGTGTGTGCGCCACCGGTATGGCTGAGCCCATTTCTGACTCCAGTGCTTTCTGTTCTGTACTTAGAGCCTCAAGCTCCACTTCGATGGACTCCAATTCGCGCTGCTCTTTGTAGCTCAATCCCTTTTTTGATGTCGACTTTGGAGCAACAGTCGACTTTTGTTCTTTGGCGACGTTTTGTTCAAGCGCGCGCTCCGCGCTGCGCTCAGCTTTACGCGACTCCACGGTTTCGAGCCAATCACTGTAGTTGCCCGGATACTGCTTGATCACACCATCCTCTTCGAAAGCATAAATAAACTCAACAGTTTTGTCGAGAAATGCTCGGTCGTGCGACACGATCAACAAGACCCCTTTGAAGTACTGTAGATAGTCCTCCAGTGCGGAAAGTGTTGCCAAATCAAAGTCGTTCGTTGGCTCATCAAGCAAGAGTACGTTTGGATTAGCCATGAGAATGCGACAAAGCTCAAGGCGACGTCGCTCTCCGCCGCTTAAGGTTTCGATGCGTGAACCATGACGTATCGAGGGAAAGCGGAAGCGCTCCAACAACTCACGCGCCGATATGTAACGGTCACGTCCAACACCGGTGTCCACATACTCAGCAACTTCACGCAGAGCTCCAATCACTGTTTGTGTTGGCGCAAGGTGACTAAGCTCTTGTCGAAAGAAACCGATCTTGACCGTGTCTCCAATGCGCACCGAACCTGTGTCTGTAGGCAGTGCTCCGCTGAGGACATTTAACAAGGTTGTTTTTCCCGAACCGTTTGGACCAATAAAACCTATCTTATCTCCGGGTACGGCATTGTAGGTGAAGTTCGTAAAGAGCGGACGTCCATCTATACTCCGAGAGATATTATAGGCGTCAATGACACGTCCACCCAGGAACACATTTCCAACTTCAATCTCGATCTCGCGCTGCTCCGGTGCCGCCTTCTCCACTTGCATCTTCTCGATCCAGTTGATGCGACTTTGTTGTTTGGTGCGACGTGCCTTTGCTCCCTTCTGTAACCAGGCTAGCTCTGTGCGAAGCTTATTACGCTCGTGAGCAGCCCTCGCATCGTCGGCCGCAACCATTTGTTCTTTGCGCTCTAAATACTTCTCGAAGTTTCCTTCGAAAGAGAACAATCGTTTTTGATCGAGTTCAACGATGCGGTTGGAGACAGCGTCCAAGAAATAGCGATCGTGCGTGACTAAGAGTAGTGCTTTGGCGTGCCGTTGAATTTCGTCTTGCAACCATTGCACTATCGAAGCATCCAAGTGATTGGTTGGCTCGTCGAGGATCATCAGATCAGGATCAGAGAGCAAGGCTCGAGCAATGGCGACGCGCTTGCGCTGTCCACCACTAAGGGTCATTACATCGGCATCAAAGCGGTCGATACCCAAGCCGTGCAAGAATCCTCGAGCTTGACTCTCCAACAACCAAGCTTGACGTTCCTCAATGCGTGCGGACACATCGTGTAGTTCCGCATCTTGTTCCGTATCCAGTGTGCCGAGAGCACAGAGCTCGGCGTGACGTAACAAGAGGTTGTGATCTTCTGCTTTTCCGGACATCACAGCTTCCAAAACATTGAAATGCTGTTCAAAACGCGGGAGCTGATCCAGGTACTCAAAGCGGATCTTTTTGTTGAATGCAACCGTTCCGGAGTCGGCTTCTTCCTTTCCCGCAATGATCCTCAAAAGTGTAGATTTTCCAATTCCATTGCGTCCGATGAGGCCAACGCGCTCACCTTCATCCATCCCAAAGGAGATACCCTCAAACAGAAGAGTTTGCTCGAAGGATTTCGAGATGTTATTGATCGAAAAGAGGTTCATAGACTACAAAGGTAGGAACAGAACGCAACTTTGCAGGCTGCAAAGCGTGAGAGCTCAAGGGTGCGGCTTCAAATGATGTGTGCGAACACTGAGGATGTTAGTCTGCCATCATGGACATCAAACGTTGCACTGTTTCTTCAAAATCAATGCTCTCGTGCGTATCCTGTTTGAGGAAGGTCCGAATTTTCTCAATGAGAGCCACCGCTCTATCCAGTCGAGGATTGTTACCCGGTTGATAGGCGCCCACGTTTATGAGGTCTTCCGCCTCCGTGTAGATTGCCAGCATTTCTTTGAGTCGAGCCGCTGCCGCTCTATGCTGCTTCGTTGTGATGTCTCCCATCACACGACTCAAGCTCGGCAAGATATCGATTGCCGGATAGTGTGCCTGTGAAGCGATCTTCCGCGACAACACTACGTGGCCATCAAGAATACCTCGCGCGGTGTCTGAGATCGGTTCATTCATGTCATCACCTTCCACGAGAACGGTGTACAGAGCCGTAATCGTTCCTACGTCCGAAGTTCCGGCGCGCTCCATGGTTTTATGCATGAGGTTGAACACCGATGGCGTGTAGCCCTTTGCTGTCGGAGGCTCCCCGACTGCCAAGCCAACTTCACGCTGTGCCATGGCCAATCGAGTGACAGAGTCCATCATCAACATCACATCAAAACCAAGGTCGCGAAAGTACTCCGCTATGGTTGTTGCGGTCAGCGCCGCCTTGATACGAATAAGTGCCGGTTCATCGCTGGTTGCACACACAACAACGCTGCGTGCAAGACCTTCTTCACCAAGATCTTTCTCAAGGAACTCTCGAACTTCACGTCCCCGCTCACCAATGAGACCGATCACATTGATATCCGCAGTGGTGTTGCGAGCAATCATGCCAAGCGTGGTACTCTTTCCAACACCTGAGCCGGAAAAGATACCAATGCGTTGTCCTTTACCGATTGTCATAACACCATCAATTGCACGTATGCCCGTTCCAATTGGTTCATGAATACGTTGACGCAGTAGTGGGTTCGGAGGTTTGGCGTAGATGGAGCGCACGTCGTTCACCACAAATCCGCCCTTGCCATCCATGGGTTGTCCTAGTCCATCAAGTACTCGTCCAAGAAGAAACTTGCCGACGGCTACGCTTAGCGGACGGTGCGTTGCGATAAGCTCCATGCCGGGCATGAGATCCGCGTCTTGGTGTAGACACATCGAAAGGATGCGATTGTCTTTGAAGCCAACCACTTCACACTTGCCAACGATCTGTTTATTGCGGTCACGAATCAGCAGCACCTCGCCAATCGGCGCCTGAGGTCCACGCGACTCTATAATCATTCCAACCACATGGGTGATGGTACCCACAAACTCTGCGGTCACGCTTTGTCGGATACTGGAAGTAAATCGTTGTTCGAGCTTGGGAGACATATTGTGAGGTTTGCTGTGTAGTCGGCGTTGAGTCGTCTTATTTTCCGTGAGCTCACACTCCATTGAGTTGTGAAGTCCCGGTACTTTGTCTATCTGTCCGGCGGCGCGCTTGCGCGCCGTCGTGTAAAAACATCTCTTTAGTATTCTTCCGTCAATTCCTTCACGCGAGCACTTTCATGCAACACGCCACGCAATTGCTCGAGCTGTGTTTTGAGTTGGGCATCGACGTGTCCCATCTGTGTTTCCAACACACAGCTTCCATCTTGTATACTTGAGTCGGACTGCACATCGATTTTGCGAAGCGTATTCGTACTGTTGAGCAAATCGAGGTGTGCGTCCTGCATAGCTTCATAACTATTCGGATGCACGCGAATAATTACATCACGCAATCCGTGCATGGTCGCCAGAACTTTACGTGCTTGTTCAACAGCCAGTCGTGTGTTTTCGAGTACTTCACGCTCCAGAATGTGTTCAGCACAGACGATCGAAACGTTCACAGCCAGATTTTGGAATTGTTCAATCTCACGCACGAACTGATCATGCAAATCGCTGATGAGCGTGTCGAGGTTTTTGTTTTGCTCACGAAGCTTGCCGATTTCAGACTCCATCAGCGCAGAGGTCACGGCTTGACCATCCGAGAAACCCTTGTCATAGGCTTGCTGAATGTCAGCTTGAAGATCTTCCAGTGAGATGTTTGGACTAGTGCTCGGTATGTCCTGAAGCTCCGGCTCATGATCACCGTCCTCGATCTCGGTACCAAAACTTGGCAGTGCGACGTCTTCGTCGTACGGAGCATTTTTATCGAATTCCTCGAAGACATGTTGAGGCAACGACATCGCCTGCTCAACGCTTATGATGCGTGCGCGTACTGCTTTGCGACGTATTTTTTCGTGTTGTACCATAAAGTCCGAAGTGTTCGTCCCTTCTCTCCGCAAGCGATGTGCCACCTTCGGCAAGATTTTAGGAAACTTGAGCACATGCTCATATTTTTATGTGCGCTCATCGGCTCTGTCCCAAACAATAGCCCATTACTGGGAATTTTAGAGGTTTTTTTAGCAGTGATGTCGGTTGAATGTCCGGACAAACATCCTGCTGACCATGCCTGCCGGAAAGGCCTTGATTTCCGAAAACAGCACACTTGCATGCTTCTCCGGAAAATTGAATATTCCGCGTGCAGTTCCCCGCTTCTGAAGTCCGCATGATGCGCCTTGAACGTTCTAGGCGGTGATAGAGTCGATTTTTACAAAAAATCGAGGTTATATAGCAATCTTGGAAGCATTTGCCGGCTCAGTTTTGATACCTTTGAGTAACGGAGGACCTGTTTTTCAGTAGCGTCGGCCTTCGGCCGCCCTCGCTGCAATGGTCTGCATCCGGTACAGAGTTGCTAAGGCCGGCAGTCCTCTATTTTTTTCGCAAGCATTCAGCTCAATGTGGAAAAATGTGTATCTTTGTGACCCTGAAAAAAGTGATCTTCGGAGCTAAGCTCTTAGGCTGTGGTATGATAGCTTCATCTGCAGACAAGATCGAGGTCCTGAACATTAGTTTGTGAACACCGTGGAGGCTGACCGAAACACCTTCACACGCTTTTTTTCAATGAGATCGACAATACACTTACATCATAATACCAAAGAGTAGCAATGAAACGCACGTATCAACCAAGCCGTCGTCGCCGCGTCAACAAGCACGGATTCCGCGCACGTATGGCAACAAAGAATGGTCGCAAGGTGTTGGCAGCACGTCGCGCCAAGGGTCGTCACAAACTGACCGTTAGCGACGAGCGTTAAGCACACAGCGCATGCTCACAATCCATGATAAGCGATAGCGTGGTAGACGGACTACTGCCTATCGCTTTTTGTCTTATTAGCAACCATGTCAACACTGCAGCTTCGCTCACTGAAGGGCACAACATCCTTCGATCGCGTGTTTCGTCAGTGTCGAAAATTCACCGGCGGACCACTTGTGGCGCACCTTCGCTTCCGGCGAGCTGTTGAACCCGAAGAGCCAACGCAGCGAATTCTTCGTGTAGGTATCATGGTTAAGAAAAAGGTCTATGCGCGAGCGGTGGACAGAAATCGTATCAAGCGTCTGATTCGTGAAGCCATGCGAGCTGAAGTCGCTGAGCAATACAAGTTCTTTGCAACAGTGGACGCCTTGATCATTTCGTGGCACACGCAAGGAGCCACTGAGCCGTCTTCGCTGTCTCTCAACGATGTACGTCTGCATCTACGCGAGCTTGTTGGCAAAGCCGCAGAGTGGACGGGTCGTCAAGGTCGGAGCATATCATGAAACACGTGCTCCTCTTGCTCTTAAAATTGTATAAGCGAGTGCTGTCGCCCCTGTTGGGCTCCAACTGTCGCTTTTACCCAACATGCTCCGACTACGCTGCACAGGCAATCGACAAATACGGTGCGCTAAAAGGAGGATGGTTAGCAGTGAAACGTATTTCTCGATGTCATCCTTTTCATCCGGGCGGCATCGACGAAGTGCCTTGAATTAGGAGTTATGCTGCATCGCTGCTCTCGTTGAACATGATGCAGAGAACGAACGACAGATTACACAAACGAACACATCATGGATCGTCAATCACTCACCGGTTTTGTCCTCATCGCTATCATCATTACGGTGTGGATGTTTTACAACTCATCCCAGACAAAGCCGCCAACTCCGGCGCAAAAGCAGGAGCAGAGCAGTACTCAATCGTCGAGTGGCACAGCTGTTGCACCGCAACAGCAACAGCAGCAAAGTATTCAAGCTCCCGCTGTTCCCCAGAAACCGGAAGTCCTTGTCTTGGTAGAAACGGACAAGTACAAAATGTGGTTGAGCTCCAAGGGTATGAGCATTGTGCGCTTCGAGTTAAAGGATTTTAAGTCACACTACCACGAAGCCGTACAACTCATCAAGCAGTATCAGCGAGAACTCTACCTTGCCTATGCCGGTCCCGACGGAAAACGTGTCGATACGCGTCAGGTTGACTTCGTCTTCAACAAACTCAGCTCACAAGTACAACGCGTGAGCGGCAACGCTTCCTATACACTCGAAGCCAGCATGGATGCGGGCAACGGAGGTAGCATTACACGTCGCATGACATTCCACGGCGACAGCTATCATGTGGATTTGGACGTGCAACTCAACAACATGGACAATGTGTTCCCGAATACCTTGCGCAGCTATGATTTGGGCTGGGACAAGGGCTTGGAATATCAAGAAGCGAACAGTGTCGATGAATCGAACGCTGCCGTTGCGTTTGCTTCCATGAACGAGTCTTTGGAAGAACTTGATGCCTCCAAGTACAATGAGGCAGTGAATTCACATCACAATGGACGTGTCGACTTTATTGGCACAAAAACCAAGTACTTCATCTCGTCGCTCATCAACAAGAGCAGCAATGGTGAGGATGAGTACTTCTTGGATGGTATGAAATATGGCGCACCGCAAGACGGAGTCATTGAAGAATACGGCTATTCCTACCGCGTTCGCTATCGTGGCGGCGTTCAGAACAACAGCTTCCAACTATATCTCGGTCCCTTGGACTACGACATCGTAAAAGGCTACGGTATGGCCTCAACCGTGAACTTTGGGTGGAAGTGGCTCGTACGTCCAATCGGCGAGTATATCATGCTTCCCATCTTCAAGTTCATTTTCTCCTTCATTCCGAACTTCGGCATCTCGATTATCATCTTCTCAATCTTGATGAAGCTTCTTCTGTACCCGCTCAGCATCTCGCAAATGCAGTCGGCCCAAAAGATGAAGGCACTACAACCCGAAATCGAGAAGTTACGCGCCAAGTACGCGGATGATCCAACGGGCATGCAACAAGCACAAATGAAGCTCTACGGAGAGTATGGAATCAATCCCATGGGTGGCTGTTTGCCTCTACTTCTTCAGATGCCCATTCTCTACGCACTTTACGCAGTACTTACTTCGAACATTCACATGCGTCAGGCTGCGTTCATCAGCGGCTGGATACCTGATCTCTCCATCCCCGATCACATTCTCACTCTGCCAATCAGCGTGATGGGCGTCCATGCACTTTCGGGTATGGCGCTGATTATGGGTATCAGTATGTTCATTCAACAACGCATGACCATCACCGATCCTAACCAAAAGGCAATGGTGTACATGATGCCGGTCATGATGACCATGATGTTCTCGAACTTGCCTTCAGGTTTGAACCTGTACTACTTGACCTTTAATTTCTTGGGTATTGCTCAGCAAGTGTACATGACCAAGTTCTCGAAATCTATGGTTACGCTAGAGCAATTGAAACGAATGCCGAAAAAGCAGTCTTGGCTTCAAAAGAGGTTGGAACTTGCCCAACAAATGGCAGAACAACAGGGACTTAACGCTCAGCAACGTCCGCAAAAGAAGAATTCCAAGAACAAGTAAACGAAGGGTCGGCAGCTCGCATTCAACAGATTGCGCTGACGACAACTCCTTGACTCATTTACGAGGCGGCCCGGTGGCCGCCTTTTTTTTGTCCTAGGTGTGCAAGGACGTAGTGATCTCCAACAACCAAGAAGCGATCACTTCTCTACGATGCGGCATTTTTGGCAACAGTTTTGCAGGAAGAGACAAGTTTGTGTGCACCTCTCGAACGTCGAGTGACCGTATCGAGTGGAGCGGGGCTTCGTCGTTCAACGCGGCTCCGAGCTGCCACGCAGAGCAGGATCGTGTGTATATTGCCCACAAGTAGATGACCAGCGCACAAGGACGTACAGCTATGACATCAACACGTCTTCAGTATATCGAGTTACGAAAGAACACTGCCACGCAGGTGGTGATCTTCTTCTTGCTCTTTGCCTCCATTGCGCTCGTGTTTTTCCGCACAGCAGGCATTCCTTTGGCAGAACAACTTTTCGCGGAATCCTTCAAGGCCAAACTTGAAATGGAGGGTGAAGGACTCAATCTCTACACCAACTGGCGCATGACCGTTGAGCCACCTTTGGGAAAACATGGCGAGGTTGTGGGTGACCAATCGGATGTCAAGATTTACTACTACAATCCTTTCCTCGCAATCCTGCCGGTGGTCCTGGCTGTGGGCTTGATAGCTGCCGGACTCATCACGGCTGTTATGTCGCCACGTTTAGGATACGTCAGACAAAAGCTTGAGCGGGAGTTGATCAATTCCTTGCATCGCTATGCGCGAATCGCACATGCAGAGCACACCGAAAGCGACCTTGTAGAGATATCAGAGACTATTAAGAAAGCAGACATTCACCGTCTCCATGAGCTCGAAGAACACTGGAATGTGAGCTTTCAAGAGTTGGAAGTCATGCAAGCTGCCATACGGTGGCGTGAACGAAGCATGCTGATGCGTCTGCTACGCGCGAACGATGCATTGCGTCACTACTTGCGTGAACACTTTACCATTCGCTACGAGAATACAGTACTTGGCTTCATCTACATCGGTGCGGCCATGCTCATCATTATCATCGGTCTACGTGGTCTGCAGTTCATCCCAAAAGACCGTCCATCCTTGGTACTCTTCGCCATTAGCTTAGAGTTCATTCTTCTGATCGTGTACGCCGTTACACTCATTTACACCAAGGAGGCTGAGCCTGAAGAGCACGATAGTGCCTCCATGGATGTTCAGAATCTGTTTTTAAACAATGGCGGAACAGGCACTACGCATCAGGCTGAGCGACTCCTCCGCATGTTTATAAGCTCACCGGTGAATCAGGACGACTCAACTAAGACCAACGATCGAAGGTAATTTCTTGAATCTTGCTTTGACTCGTTCAGTACGATGTTCTTGTAGTTAATCAACCTATCCAACAGTATGGCACTTCCGACACCCACATTGATAGCGCGCACTAAGGAGCGAGAGCTCTTGCGTTCTCTATTGGTGGCTGCGCAGAAGCATCAAGGGACCATGCTGTGTCTAAGTGCCGAAAGCGGATATGGTAAATCCATGCTCCTGGACAGTATCGTTCAGGAAACACGTAGTTCGCGTTCTGTGGACGTTGTACGCGTAGAATGTCAGGCCCCTATAGGCGCATTAAACCTTGCTTCAATACAGCCCATGCAACCATGGGTTAAAGCCCTTGAATTGTTGATGGAAATCAACGCCGGTAGTGCCAAAAAACGATTGGCGGTTAATATCGGGTTGTCTGTGCTCGGACTCATTCCTATTGCAGGATCGATTTTCGACATGACAAAAGAGGTCATGCGCGATTTGCGCGAGTACCGTGCCGATAAACGCAATACGCAGGATGCCACACAAAGCGGTTCCAAGCTCTTTCAAGAGTTCTATGAAGCGTTAGACACAGTTGCCAAACAGAATCCACTCTGCGTCATGATTGATGACGCACAGTGGATGGATGCGCAATCCGTTGAGTTTCTTGACTTCCTACTCAAACGCGAAGATCCCTGGTCTTTCTCAGTTGTACTGAGTTATCAGCATGCTACGGTTGAGACGAAGAATCCCGCGTTGACCGCATGGCTCCGGCAGCATGGACGCGATGCTCGCCTGCGTCACGTTGAGCTAAAAGCGTTCGGCAACCAAGAACTTCGAGAAGCACTGATCGATATCGTTCCTAAGAAAGAACCAAGCCCTGCGTTGGAAGATTGGTTGCTTCGCCGTTCCGCCGGTATCCCTATTACGGTCATGGAGTATGTTGGCTACTTCAGCCAACACTCCCCTTTTCGTGCCGATGCTTCGCTTGATGCGGACTTGCTGAATTCGCACCTGATTCCTGCTTCTCTACAAGCGCTCTTTGCGCGAAACATAGAGCAATTGAGCGAAGAGGATGTTACTCTGCTCGCTTTGTGTAGCGCAGAAGGACGTGAGTGCAGCGTATTCGTGATTTCACAACTCATGAATCTCGACACGCTCAGCACGATAAAACGATTGAAGTCTCTCCAGTACCGAACTGCAATGATTCGAAGTACCGGTGCACACGCGCGCTACGGTGTCAAGACGACTATCTATGAGTTCACGCAGGCTTTGCATCATAGTTACTTCCATGCAACACTGGAAATGGAAGAACGCATAGAACTGCATGAGCGCATCGCCGCGATGTTGCAGAAGTGCTATCGCGAAACGGATGACGAACTCTTGCAACGACAACTTGCTCCCTACATTGCTGCACATGCCTTGGAAGCCGGAGACGAAGCAACGGCTCGTCGCATGCTCGTTCATTCAGCCAAGCAAGCTGAGGAAAGTGGCGCAGGTTCTGTGATGTCCGATGTTCTCCATGCATACACGGAGCTGCAAGGCGATGAACATGACAGCAGCACGGACGAGGAAGACAAGCTACTTCATGGCATAGCGCAGCACATGGGCTTGGAGGAAGCACCCGCCTATACCGCTGCCCAACCACCTCAACCGGAGTCATCGCAACTAGACATTCCGGATTGCAGTATCGTGCGTGAAGACGTGGTGCAGTTGTATTATGATGGACAGTATGACGAAGCCTCGGAACGCGTTCTTCGTTTTGTCGAGCAGAGCGGAAGTCTCATTCGTGCCGAAGATCATGCCTTGTTGCTTTTGATGGCAGCACGCGCAGACATTGAAGCACAAAAACTTGAGCGTGCCGAAAGCCTCTGTCACAATGCAACAGTGCTGCTCGATAGGACTGATGATGACTATGCACGATGTGTTCTCGATAACGTCCTCAGTACCATTCAGCAACGTCGCGGCAACATGAGTAATTCAATCCAACAGCTCCGACAAGCCGCTCAGCGTGCCATGCAACTCAGCGACGACCTAAAGTTGCTCACCATTAGTAATATCTCCTTGGCTCTCAAGCCTTCCAATCAACGTCAGGCGCGCATCTTCGAGCGCATTGCCCGACAACTCAGTAGCTCGCTCCGCTTCCAGGACTTCATCTCCTCCGTCTTCAAAAACTAAGCTTGTTCAGTGTTGTTCGACACAGCACTACGCATGCTCCGATAGAACACATACTACCGAAAGCACTTCTCGTTTGTACTAGTTTGTTGCGAATGTGTAACAATGCTCTATAGTGAAGCCTTCTAGTAGCGCAGCTTTGCAACCGCGCGCAGGCGACACAACCGCGCCTTTCCGTCGAGCAGGGTTTCCGACAGCGTGCTGAAGTCAAGGCTTAAGCGGCAGCCACGCTTTGAGCTTAAGAGGTTTTGAGAGAGGTAGGCGTAATTGTAGTCGTCGTTTCGATGAAGCTGCACCGTGTCCATGACTTCAACGGTGCGACCATTGATACGCTTGTATGCCAGTACAAACGCCGTCATTTGTCCAGTGCACAGATTACGCACCACATCTCCATCCAAGGGCATGGAGTCGATGCGAATCATGAGACGTTGCACTGCGTAGGTGCGCACATCCAGCTTCTCGCCGGTGGGAACCAAACTCGCATGCAATGTCAGCTTTGGGATCTCATTCGAAGTATCTATTCTACAAAGAAACGCATCGCTCGAGTCGGCCAAGACCGGTCCACGTGCGAATCGAAATGTCCTACTCAACGTTTCCGGATTGTCAATTGCTTCAATACTCTGCAACTCTATGCTGTCCACGGGAACCGTAATGGCCTGCGGTTTGTCGACATGCACTTTCGTGTCAGGAATGTCCATCGGGTTCTCACACGAGTTAAGCAGCACCGCACTCACGATGAGCAGGATGAAGAAGGGGCGATTGATGGCGTGAGAAAAGGTCATAGTACAATGGACGCGAGAAAATAGGCGCAGACCCACTTGTTGTGGATGCGACAGATACTCTCTTAATAGCGAATTCTAAACTCTCCTACTGCATGCATACGGTCTTTGGCTTGGCGGCTCTGGTACTGAACGGCATATCCCGCTTGCAGTTCCACTTGAAAAACGATTTGTCGTTTGGCTGTTACTTTCCACGCGAAGATGCGGGCATAGCTTTCATCTTTTGCGAAGGGAGGCGTACCGGGTTGAATGATTCTCACGCGCGAGTAGACCGGTGTGGGTTTTTCAGCAGTACGAACCACCAAAGCGATTTGTCCGGCATTCAACCACTTCCAGTCTTCACCCAGCACTGCTTCTGAGTCAAGTGCAAGAATGATCTGACGCAGCTTGCAGTCCTTTGCATCGTTGTCATCATCGAACTTCGGGGTTAGGTAAATACGAGCGCTGAGCTTCGGTATACCGCCCGTTGTGTCGATCACGATGTAACTGGAATCTCTGGTACCGGCAATGGTTGCGCGATTCGACAGTACGAACTGGTGATGCGGTGCAACATTGATGTCGTCATTGTCGATCACCTGGAAGCTCATGGAGTCGGTCGACACACCGAATGGTTTGGATTCAGGAATCTCCGTCCCAATGGGGGTCGGTTCCCGGAAGCATGCAGAGAGACCTGTCATGACGAACACAAGTAGCGTCAAGAACAGACTTCGTGTTATAGTGGAGCTGAACTGTTTCATAAGTCGAACAAGCGATGGCTTGTTGTAAGTAAATGTCATGCGTTAAAACTGATAGCCAATACCATACGTATACCCGAGTTTGACCGTGTTATAGGAGCTACTTTGCACACTATACAACAAGGTAGAAGCCTCGGCGCCGATGATCATGCGCAATCCCGGAGTTGGAGAAATCGATGCACCGAGCATGGCCTTCGGTAGAAATCCGTAATTCGTTCCTGCCAAGTTTAGTTGTACAAAGGGCTGCCATGTGCTGTTCCACATAGAGGGGAACACATTGATCTGAGCGAAAACTCCCGCCCACGTGAGCGCCGGGTTTGCTTCATAGCGCTTCACTGTTCCGTCAACCACGCCGTTAAACTTCATTGCAATATTCTCAGAACCAATCTCAATACCCGCTGAGAAATACTCATTAAACGATCGCTTAAAGCCCACTGCCAGATTGTTGATTGCGGAGCTGTTGTCACTTGGTACCGTTACAGAAACCAGGGAGCTTCCTCCCAATGCCCGAATGTATGCGCCGGATGTAGGCTTAAACAACGGTGCTTCGTATAAGGATATCTCAGGCGACGGACTTGCATTAACAGCGTCGACAAGTCCGATCTTCAGGTTTTCGGGATTCACTTTTCGTAGACTCAACGCTGCAAAGCTTGAAGCCACGCTAGGTTCGGTACTGACAATATCTGCCGGTTTCATGTATGGATTCGAGACCGTCTTTGTATCATGGAGCGAATTGTTGCCTTGCTGAACGCCACCCTCGGCCACATTGTTTTTGTCAGCCCCACGTAGACTTCCCGGATCCGACGGCACATCGACAACCGGTACATACTTGATCACTTCGCGAACGCGCTCTGCCGGTGATGAGGCATCGGCGGTAGAAGCCTTCAGTGCCGGAGCACGATCACGGTAGACAACCCGCTCGCGCCAAATGGTATCATGGCGAAGCGAAGCTGAGCCATAAGCAGAAGACGATGCATGTTGATTTCCTATGGCACTTGCGGAGGAAGAGTGTTGAGCACTTCCTGGATCGCTGTTCGTTTGCTGCGTTTCATTAGATCCTGTGCCCGAAATCGTTCCGGGCGCGGTGTTCGACATACTGCTTTGTGCTGTTGAAGGAGTTGCAGGATTCGGTGCCGTTGCAGCAGAACTCGAAGGCGACACAGCATACCACGTCACCGCACTGCTGACTATGCCTGCTGCCAATGGAATCCATACCTTGGACCACAGGGAGCTAAGCCACCCACTCTGAACGAGCATGGAAGTCGACATACCCAAAGCACCGAAGACCGCTGCTGTGGAGGCAATTGGAGGAACGAGTGCAACTTTGTCTTCTCGTACAGCGCGTGTAAGTGCTAGCAAATCCCGCATCTCTGTACGCAACTCGGCATTGGTGTGAAGACTCTCGAACAGGCTGCTTTCCAGACTAGTATCGAGAGGCTCGCCATCCAAGAAGGAGTGCAAAAGTTCTGATGGTGTCGGTAACGATGTATCCATAATGTACACCTTTCGGTGCGTTATAATTCACTGATTCGTTCAGCAGCGTCGTGCGCGATGTACATCCGTGTCGAGACAGCGTTGGTCTCGCCTTACGGTCGCCTAGCTCGCACAGAGCTGCTTTGAATATGCAGCAGCTTCGCTGCTGCCTTTACCATTGTGAAGCATCGAACGACGTGCTTCACGATTGTCGGTCAAGATCTTGCAGATAAGGCTGCAGGATCTCTCGAATTTTCTGTTTGGCTCGGAACGAACGGATTTTTGCCGTTGCTTCCGTACAACCAACGATTTCACCGATTTCCGCGTACGACAAACCATCGTACTCTCGCAATACGAAGACTTCGCGATAATCGTGCGGAAGCTCTTCCATGGCTTTGTTGATCAGCGTCATCAACTCCCGGTTGTCCGCAGAATGATCGTTTTTCACCGAGTGATAGTCTTCGAACTCTACGAAGCGGTGTGCTGTGTTGTCGCGCTTCGCATTCAAACACAGATTTCGGGCGATGCGCAACAAGAAGGCGGCAACATTGGTCATGTCGCGTTCTTGTTGTGCACTGTTATAGAACCGAACGAAGGTGTCTTGAAACACATCCTGTGCTTGTTCCGAGTCAGAGAGGACTTTACGACAGTAGGCATAGATGCGCGGCGACAAGCGGGCGTACAATTCCTTGAACGCTGCCTCGCTGAGTCGGCGATCCCCGTCTGCTCCTAATCGGATAAACGAGAATAGCTCGACATCGCTATATGTCTCCATTCCATTCATGTTCGGCTTGTCGTAGAGCTTGATAGAATAACCGTCGGCGTGTCCTTTGGTAACAACATGCTGTGGAAAAAGAAGCATGTGACCTTCGATAACGGGTATTCCATGGTTGCGACAAATTACGCCAATGCGTGAAATCATGGGAATCCGCGCATTTTTTGGACAAAATACTCTGGTTGCGCCTGCAAGCACCTACTTGGCAGTGGCCAAAGAATCTCATTCTTTTTTAACAACGTACAAGGTCTCAGCCGTGTAACTTGCGAATTACAATGAACGTACTGCTCTTTTGGCTAGGTCGCATGAGTCGTCACATGTGCTTCATACGGAGCGTTTACTGCAGGAACCCTTTGACTCGTGCCTTGCGGGGGCTTAGTTAACCAAGGCTGCATCTCAAACTCTTTTCACAATATCATATCGTCTATGTATTCTGTTCTACGATCTGTATCGAGCGCAATCCTCTTCTGCATTGCCCTCGTATTGGTTCCGCAAGTGCAGGCACAAACTCCGGTGCTTATGCCTGATGGCGAAGCGGTTGTGTCTGTCAATATCATTCCGGACGTACTGCCCAACACCGATGTCCGCCTTTGCGCCACGCGCGGTCGTGTTTACGCTTCGGCTTTGACGGGTGGAGCGTGGTCTTCCAACGCCCTGGTGTATGACCAGTTACCTCTCAATCGCCGCATCATGGATGCATGTTTACGTCAAGGCGAAACGGGCACAACCAGATTCCTGGCTCTGCTTCTGGATAATGGCGACGTGATTCTTCTCAATTTTGATTTGACAACACAGAGCCTGACCGGAGCTCCGAAGGTGTTTGCTGCTCCGACTGTCAATCCCGGCAACGGATTCAATCAATCAACTTTCCGTAAGGTCCTACTTAGTAGCCTTCTTGTTGTTCAGTATGGCAGTAATGTCTACTTCAATACACTCGACAACCACGGTTACAGTCAAGACACCACGGGTTTGCGCGGAGCAACGATCAATGACGTCAACTTCTCACGTCAAGACGTCATAGTTGCAGCAACCAATAAGGGATTGTTCAGCTACGATGCCTTTACGAACAAGTGGTCACGTACCACAAACCTCGATACCAACTTGTCGATTGCAACCGTGCTGTATGCTCGCGATGGACGTGTCTTTGCAGCGACGTCAAACAGAACCATGTATATGTCTCCGGACAATGGTACAACGTGGTCGCGCGACACAGCTGGCATTGCCGGAGTCTCGATTGCCCGCATGTGCGACGATGCCTCGAACGTCGTCTACGCTGCAACAGGCGGTAACAACGGTGGTAGCAGCGCTCTCTATCGCAAGAACAACGGTGCAACTTCGTGGTCCAAAGTCGACGCTCTCTTGACGACGGTAGCCGGTGGCGCGCTGCGTATTAGCGATTTCGCCGCAAACCATACTCTCGAGCTTGGCACGCCTATTGGCGCGATGTCTTCGTACAAAGGCGCTGAGGATTGGAACAACACCACAACGGCGATCCAGGCCGAAGATGTCTACTCCCTGTATTTTCTCTCAGGAGGTGCTCAAATTGTGAGCACGGGTGTCGGTGTGTTTCGCAAGAACGGTTCTACGTGGACACAGACCTTCCCGACAACGGGTTTCAATGGTGCGCACCCTATCTTTCGTTCGGACAACCCGGCTACTCTAAGCTTCCAGTTGGCGGCTAGTTCACCGACCGTTCAAGGTGTCATAATGTCGAGCACCGATAACGGCGCAACATGGTTTGCAGATACCAGTGGCATCACGAATGTACCGCCTGCATCAGGCTTTACGCCCGCAGTGTTTGCCATGGACGTTAACGCCAAGAAATACATTGCTGAGGGATCACCTGTCACTCTTTACACTTCGCCGAGTTGGCAGATGGATACAACAGGATTTGACTGGCAGAGCGTTCAAGGAACGGCATCAGCTATTATGGTTCACACCGACAAGTCCAACGCCACCACGCTTGGCATTGGAGTCTTCACCCAAGGTTTCAATGGTGTGGTTGTGCGACAAGGCATCACGTACCGTCGAAGTGGCTCATCACCTTGGGCACTTGACTCAGCCGGCCTCAATGGAAATGCTCTTAGCTGCATGACAAGCAATGCACAATCGTCCTACGCTGCATCGGTTCTTATGAATGGCAGCTCGTCACTCTATAAGCGTGGTACTTCGGGTTGGCAGAAACTGGCTTCGGCTCCTGTGGCAATCTCTGATGCAAGTGCAATCAGCATCGATTCATCCAAGAATTTATTTGTTGCATATGGTCAATTCGTCACAACGAGCGCTCCCAACTCCGGCATTGTTGCAACGGCAGATGAAGGTGCAACATGGCAATCAGCCGGCTTGATCGGTTTGGCTGTTCGCGCTCTTACAAGCACGGCAGAAGGTACCTACGCAGTTACAACCCGCGGTTGTTACAAATTGGCGTTGTCTGTCTTGAAGTCAGCATCTATCCAGTTTGCTCTGCACCAAATCGACTTTGGTACGGTGGAAGTAGGCTTGAGCAAGGACACCGTGGTCGAAGTAAGCAATAGCGGAACGGATACTCTGCGAGTCGCCAATCTGCGCCCGGCTAATACTTCATTCACGGTTAACCCGAACAGCTTCACTCTTGCACCCGGAGCCAAGACCAGCGTGACGATTAGCTTCCGTCCTCTTGCAGGTGGAGCGCAAACGGCAACAATGCGTCCACTCTCGAACACTCTTCCCGACACCGTGCTCCTCAATGGTAATGGCAAATCTGCCAATGCAAAACTTCGATTTGAGAGTTTGCTTGTCGACTTGGGTACCACCGATACCAAAACCCCGAAAGATACTGTACTCAGCATCGGCAACTCCGGTACCGACACGCTCATTGTCAAGAGCGTAACCTGTCCCAATGCTTTCATCACAGCATCTCCCACAACCTTTGCAATTCCGCCTGATGGAACACACGATATCACTGTTCGCTGGGCCCCAACCACACCAGGTTCGGTTGTAACAGTGCTGCGCTTCACGTGTAATGCTCCGCCGGATTCGCTGCGTATTCTTGCAAATGCAGTTGTTGCAAGCGTAGACGACCCGGCATTGGCTGAGCGCTTGGGCTTGAGTATCGGACCGAACCCCGTCCTCAACGCATCCGCACATCTGCGCTGCACGCTCCCAACTGCCGGACCATGTAGTATTCGCTTGATTGATGCGAACGGTAGCCTTATCAGCACCTTGCTCAACGAAAGCCGCGACGCAGGAAAATTGGACCTCTCCATCGGCGAGCACCTTGCTCAACTTGCTTCGGGAAGCTATTACATCCGGTTGGTATGCAACGAAGGCAGTGTTACGACAGGAATTGTGGTGACTCGCTAGACGGGAATTGTGCTAACTCACTAGTATCGCAAGCAACACAAAAGGACTGTCGCTTCAACACGACGAACAAAGGGATCTCGAAGTACCGAGGTCCCTTTTTTATTATCTGCCTGAGTCTCATCCCTAGCACCACTCACGAGCAACATGCGTTGAGCATCTAATGATATTGAAGTAGCTCTCCCATGGTAGTGTTGCTGTAGCCTGTGTGATTATGACGAGAGAGCTATGACTTGCTGTATAGTAACGGAAGTTTTCATCTTCCTGCGTGAGTGGAAGTACACACTCGATAGTACCGTGTGTAGGGCGATCGACTGACTATGGTTCAGTTGCGCTTCGCCTTGAACAGAATTGACACGACGGTGTCCACTCCTAGATGAGTGTGGTGCGCGAGATGAGTGAGACGAGGCGTGAAGTGGAGAGTCTTAAGTTTTGAGACTATGCACTAAGTCAGCGATGCGTTGAACGCCTTTGCGTATGTCATCATCGCAGGCTGCGAAAGAGATACGGATATATCCGTCGGCACCGAAGGCTTCGCCGGGTACGGCGGCGCAGTAATGTCGCTCGAGCAAACGTTCGCAAAAGGCATGGGAGCTTGGCAGCTCGGCATTGAGCACTTGGCGACAGTCGATCCACAAATAAAAAGCGCCGTCGGGCTGCAAAAAGTGAACGCCCCCGATTGCATTCACAAGTCCACAAACCAATTCCCGACGACGCCCAAATTCTTGTCGCATATGTTCCACATCCGCTGCAGCATCTCGAACGGCAGCCAGCGCAGCGCGCTGGGCTATAGAAGAGGCATTCGATGTGTCTTGAGATTGTACCTTCGCAGCTTGTGCGAATACCTCCGGGGGTGCATGCATAAAGCCTACTCTCCAACCGGTCATCGCATACGCTTTGGAACAACCGTTCACCGTGATTACACGATGCGCTATCGATTCAATGGCGCCCGGACTAAAGTGTTCGACCGCACCATAATGAATCTTTTCATAGATCTCGTCGCTAATAATGTAGCAATCGTGATCCGCAAGAACCGCAGCCAAGGCTTCGAATTCCTGTCGTGTGTACATCATACCCGTCGGATTCGACGGCGAATTGAATATCACACACTTCGTCTTACTATTAAGCGAAGAGCGCAGTTGCTCCACACTCAGTTTGAAACGCGTCCCTGCGTCTGTCGGAACGATCACTGCTTTCGCTTCCGTTAGAGTCACCATCGCCGGGTAACTAACCCAGTATGGCGCAGTGATCAATACCTCGTCACCATCGTTACAAATGGCAGAGAGCGCGTTCATAATGCTCTGCTTCGCACCACTGGAAACCAGTACGTTCGCAGCCTTTGCATCTTTGATGGCATTCTCGGTGCGAAACTTCTCCGCAACGAGTTCGCGCAACTCAATAATTCCGTTTGAATCGGTGTAGTGACTGAAATCCTGTTGGATCGCCTCTATGGCCGCATGCTTTGCACAGGCTGGCGTTGGAAAGTCAGGCTCCCCCGTTGCAAGTGAAACAACGTCATCCCCTTGTTGTTTCATTCGCTTCGCGCGCGCAGCTATAGCCAGAGTTTGTGACTCCGATGCAGCTAAAACACGTCGCGATAGACTCTGCATGACCAACGTTGAAAGTTCAGCTAATCGCCATATACCAAAACCTCATTCCCGAATAAACGGCATCAACAATTTCCCTCGCAGTCAAAGAACCAAACTTGTCAGATCGACAATCTCTTTGCTTGCATTGCTGACGATCTTGAGGTGCAGCACCAGCGTGTTCATTCAATTTAGTGCGCAACGACGAACCTGGAGAAATAGATTTTTTCCCCAACCCGCAGACGCACGATGTACCAACCGTCGCTAAACTGTGAACTCTGTAGTGCGTGTTCGTATTCGCCTGCTTCCATGCGTGCATTTTGCGACACACAGACAATGCGACCTTGAGCATCACTGATATCAATTGTTAGAGGTCCGGCTGTTTCGCAACGATAGTGAATTCGAAGTGGTTCTGCATTCGTGATGGGATTGGGACTCAGGCTAAGAATATCCGGACGAGATTGCGCTTCTGAGACAAACACGGGTATCTCGCTTGCGACACGTTCGCAGAGAATGGTTTGGTCTTCATCGATAACCACCTTGTGAGGAACAAAGGGAACGCGTATGCGCAAGTGCTGAAGTGCAGCGGTATTCATAAAGGTTGTATCAAAAACCGCAGGCGAGTAATTGTCATAGATGCGCAACGGCACAGGCATAACAAAAAGGTCCGGTGTGCCGGTCATAGTGGTACTCTGCATAAAGCTCAGATCAAGGTCATAACTCTCATCTACTTTGGTAACGGAATCAAGAGCGATCTCATATTTCGGATGGCCGCGGTAGTATAGCCATTGAGTAAAAAACGTACGCAAAGGTACACGCGGATTGGCAACCTCTGTTTCTAGGAAACTCAACATGTCTTCCGTTTCGATGGATTTCTGGCTGAAATGCGTGAAGTACTTTTTCATCACCCGGAAATAGGTGCTGTCCCCTACCAGATTTCTCAACATCCAATACACCCATCCACCTTTCACGTAGGTAGTTCCTGTATTAAACAGCATGTTGATGTCGATGCCGTACACCGGAGGCTGCGACACAGCCATGTCACCACGGAAATAAAACCGATCGCGCATATAGCGGAAGTACTCGCGCGCCGCTTGCATACCAAGACTTCGTTCTTTCCAGAGGAATTCGCCAAAGGTTGCACCGCCTTCGTTCAGCCAGATGTCTTTCCAACTTGCGCAGGTCACGATATCTCCGGTCCATTGGTGCATGAGCTCGTGTGCAATGACCGACTCCCAGCGATCGGTCAAGCAACGTCTGTGGTGCGTGGTGTTTGTCTGATGCTCCATTGAGCCGCCGAAGTATGGTAGCAACAAGGTCTGCGCGTATTTATTAAAGGGGTACTCGCCGTAGTAGTCCGAATGACTGGCCAGCATTTCAACTGTCTTGCCTTGCATCCACTCCAGGTTTTGAGCATACGCAATGCTATCGCTCACCCATGCGTACACAGGTGCCGGAACGGAAACGGCAGGATTCGTGACTCGTTTGTATGGGTCTCCGTCAAAACGCGTAAACTTCGATGCGGCAGCCATCATAAGATATGTCGCGATCTGCGTTGTGTCTTCAAAGGTATATCGCTCGAAGCTTTGAGTCCCGCTGTTAATGTCATGAATTGTCAACATGCCGTTTGAACAGACCGTATACCCTTCCGGAACAAGCACCGTGATTCGCGACTGAGCTTTGTCATAGGGTCGGTCATTACACGGCATCCAAGCTCTGGCAGCCTCGGGCTCACTCTGAGTGTAGCAGAGGTTTGCTCTGACAGTGTCTTCTTGATTTTGACCCACCGGCATACCTTCGACAACCGAGACAAAACCATTGTAGTCTCCGGGATTGGTTGCGCGGTTTTGGGTGTAGAAGACGTCTACCACAACGATTGCACCTTGGTTGTACACCGTATCGAAACTGAGTTGTGTGGTCGCTGCATTTTGGGAAATGCTTGTCTTCTTCATCAACGTTCCGTTGATCTTTACGGAGTCGATGAGCAACTGATCCGCATCAAATTCAATGTGCTGGGTTTGCGCTGAGTCAATGCGGATGGTCATTCGATTGACACCGCTGTAACGACGATTGATGCCACTCAGCAAAGTCTGAGAAAGAGGGATTCGCCAGTCCATTGTTAGGTCGTACGACAAGACGTCATAGTTACGTCGCTCTATTGCCGAAGTTATGCCACCCAGAACTCGAGCTGCCGAATGCTTCGAACAAAGCATCGAGGGTTGCGGATCTGGCTTGTTTTCCAGTTGGAGAAAATCCGGCATGTGCTGCGCACCCAAACTGCTCAAAGCAACGAACCATAGGGCGAATGGTATCAGTACATTGCGACGAATTGAGAAATCAAGATTCTTCATACGATTAGCTACTTAAAAATGAAATTCCAACTGTGGTGATGACTCGACGCAATGCAAAGTTGCTATAGCGCCCTCTCTCGAATCCAACGTTTCAAATGCTTCACTCTTTTGCGTCCGCACTATTCAAAACAGAGCTCATCACTAGACAGGGTCAGACACGAGAGCGCATCCGCTAGTGTTCCGAACTATCAACACCGCCCTGCACCAATGGTTTCCGCTGCGCCGTGGTTTTGACAAGTCTGACACCCGCTAACGTGCCGTAAATCAAAGCGCAAAGTCCACTTTCGGCCACAAGCAATACTTCCAGTGACGGACGCTGCCCGTTGGCAAAAGAACTGATCGCCACAAAAAGCGAAGCGCCGTTGGCGATGACCAAGACAAGCATGATACCCACTACAGCTTGCAGGGCCTGAAAGGAATGACGTTTGGAGGCACTAAAAACTGCGTAGGCAAACAAGACCAAACCGCAGAACAAAGGGTTCAAAAAAGCCCAAGAATGGACAGTAGGGGCGATTTTCTGCATGAGAGGGATGTTCAGCGAGGCCACTTTCGTGGAGGAAAATCCGTATCCCCCCACGATGAGCATGATAAAACTTAAAAACATTGCCAGACTGGTCATGGAATCTTGCTTATTCGTTGGATTTCAAATATAGGCATTGTATTTTGGCAAGGTTCGTCATTCATTTGCTTCACCCATTTTTTAAGGATCCCAACGTGAAGATCTTTCGCCTCGCCCTCGTACTGGCCTTCGCCACAATGGCCATTTCCTGCAATAATGCCACAGAATTCACAGCAGACCAGCTAACCATCAAAGATGTTGTTGCAACACCGGGATATGCATGGTTTGGAGACAAAGTAGCTGCCTACAAACCAGGAACGGATGCTGTTACTACGATCAAGAACTCGTACGCAAGCGATCCCTTCAGCACCATTATCTACGTTAACCCGAGCTGTAGCTGCAACGGCACACAGTTCCACTTTCCGGATCTTGTGGCAACCTTGCGTGCAGCAGGCATTCCCGATTCTACCGTGACAATTTTCTCCATGCGCAATGCGCAAACCAAGCAACCCTACAGCGACAAATACCCGGTCAGCGCTCTGCCGACCTTCTACTTTGTACGCCAATCAACGAAGGTGTTGTCGGTTGTTCCGGTTGATGGCACCTCAAGTGGCATTGACTCCTTGCTGGCAAAACAACTCTAATCAGTAGCTCGAGCAGACTTAACAACGAGCTTGAGAGAAATATGTAGGGGCTTAACGCTACGCGTTAAGCCCCTTGTTATTTTCGTTTGTTGGACACCGCACTTATTCATACTACGAACGTTGCGTCATGGCATATTGGCTTGTAAAATCGGATCCGGAAGCATACTCATTTCAGGATTTGCTTCGCGACAAGAAAACAGAGTGGACCGGCGTACGGAATTACGCAGCACGACTGCACTTGTTGGCCATGGCGAAAGGTGACCAAGTCCTCGTCTACCACAGCAATACCGACAAAGCCGTGGTCGGCTCCTGTGTCGTCTCCAAGACAGCATTCCCCGATACCACTGCCGAGTCCGGAGACTGGGTTGCCGTTGAGCTCAAGTCTCCTAAAAGTGTCAAGAATATGGTCAGCTTGGTCGAGATGAAAAAGATCCCGGCTTTGCAGAATATAGGACTCATAAAAATTGGTCGCCTCTCCGTCATGCCGCTCAGCGACGAAGAGTACAGCATCATTATGAAAATGGCTGAGGCTTGACGTACGAGTTGTTATTCTGTCTGAACCAGGATTGTTGTGTCAGTTCTCTGCGATTGATGCCAGGGACATCGTTCCATCGCTGACCAATACTCACGCCTTAGGTTGTTCTTGTGGTATGTGCGATGCCTCCGGCATCGTATTCGCGTTGGTTCGGGCTTTCCTAGGGTCTGCGCTTCGCTCCGACTCTAGGCTAGGATGTGGGATGCCTCCGGCATCCTTTGAACGAGTGTCTGCTTGATTCACATCATTGCATCTCATGCTGCGCTTGGATCCGACGCATAGGGATTCATGCCGAAAGGCTTCGCATTCATTTTGGTTCGGGCTTTCCTAGGGTCTGCGCTTCGCTCCGACCCTAGGCTAGAATGTGGGATGCCTCCGGCATCCGTTGAGCGAGGCTTTCCCGGAGTCTGCGCTTCGCTCCGACCCTAGGCTAGCATGTGGGATGCCTCCGGCATCCAACGAGCCTGGGTCCGGTGTTTCAAATAGTTGAGTTAATGGATACCTAAGCGAATCCGCCGTTTCAAAAGGTTCAAGCATACAAGAACATTGCCTAATGCAGTACCACTATTCTTGAAGTCAACAAGGTTGAAGTGCTTCGTGCCACGATAGTATACACACCGTTTGGAAGGGAGCGCATGTCGACCCACCGTTTTTCAACTCCAACACGTTGACTCATTGAGAGCACGCCGAGTTCATCGTAAACATCAAGATCGAGCCATTGATCTTCGCTGAGATTTTGGATAAACACTCCATCCCGTGTCGGATTTGGAGCGGCGTTGAGATCGGCAATCTCCATTTCAACCACTCCGGTACCTCCTGTTGTATCTTGTGCTTTCAGGCCGGCCGGACGCCATACAACGATGTTGTTATAAATGTCTAACGCAGCTACTGCCGCGGAATTGGCGCTCCATCGCAAGTCATGCAAGGACGCTGTGGCTTCGATTGCTCTTTTTTCAAACTTCTGGCGATAGTTCACTAACTCTAAGCGGTCGGTTGGGTGCACACCGATTGTTGCGTAATAGTCTTTCAATGGACGAAACACAGCATATGTTTCTGTCTCCGTTTTAGTGGGCTTTCCGTTGCCGGTTCGAAACTCAACGATAGCGCTCGGATAAATATTCAGACACAAAGAATCTGACCCGATAAAGAAGTCGTCGCTCGTACGAGTACTCAATCTCCCTACAGCCTCCAGCGTTGATAGTTTAATCATCGATACCGAATCCACTGAGCTTAGACACATGTACGTATGCGCATCATTGACGCGCACTCGAACGATGGGCGACCATCCTTTAATCCACTCGATTGGTGTTTGCGAGCCCACAAGCATTTTATAAACACTACCACCCACTGTGCCCACCAAAATGGTGTCGTTGTTCTTCTGAAAACACAGTGCGGACGCCTGACCCGGAATGATCCAGCTTTTGTCTAAGGTGTTCGACTTCACATCATAGCGCACCAAGGTGTCTGCATGACTAAAGTAAATATGTGAGGCATCCGGACTATAGCCGAGATACTGACGTTGACTTGCTGAATCCAACAACAACCGCGGTGCCAGCGTTGTGGCGTCGATAACTGTATACGAGGTATAGACTCCGGATGTGTCGGTATGCCCGAGCACGATGGTTTTTCCGTCGGTAGACCAATGACACTGTTGCATGACGGCATACGGTGCACTTGCCAGCACTGTTTGAGTCTTCAAATCCCAGAGACGTACCGTAGTGCTGTCGACACTCAACACTTGATCTGCACTTGGCGAAATAGCAAAAGACAGAAGTTCAGTCGTCGATTCGCCCTGCGGAAAACGTCCAACTTTCGCACCGGTAAAACAGTCGAATTTTGTGTACACGGTATCGAGTACAAAGAAGGTGTTTCCGTTCGCGCTGATAAACCACTCGTCCGTGCTTTTGAGTGTAGCGATGATGGTCCGTGCCGGCACATCAAGAAATCGGATATTCATGTCTCTGTCGCGTATATACATGACGCGATCACCCCGAAGGAATCCGAACGAACTTTCATCGCCGGGAATAATATCGTGATTGAAGGGTATGGTATAGGAAAACACACCCTTAAGCGTAATAGTGTTGATCACGGTGATCATGTTGTCCGGCGTGAGGTATGCTACCAACGTACCATCCGCGTTGGAACAGTTGCCAATAATGGGTCCGGGAACGAATTGTCCGTAAACCTGTGAGGTCACTTTATCGCGTACGCTGATAGTATCTGTGTAACCAACAAGAACCATGCGGTCCGTACCCTTGACGGTATAGAAGTCACGACAGCCAAAGTTGAGGGTTACCGATGTAGAGTCGATGGAGCCATCGAGGGCAAGCAAATAGAAACGAGTGGTGTTGTGCTGGATAAACAGCTTCGCGTTGGCATCCCATTTCCCACAATAAGGCGGCTGGAAAAAGGCCGACGTAAAAGCCTTCTTTTCAATGTTATAGGCGCGATACAAGAGTGCATAATAGTCTGATGTAAAATCGGGATGCGACACTGCCACTTGGTTGTGCTGAAGCAAAACGACCGTTCCGTCGGCAGACCATTGCTCATCTTTCACCACAACCGGTTGGTCACTCACGAATTGGTCGACCGACTTACCCGGTGAGTAGCGCGTCGAGCCATCCAAAAGCGCTTCTCCACTTATCGTTCGAAACAGATGATAACTCTGATAAGCACCGGTTACGAAACACATCTTGCCATCCGGCGAGGTTGTGATAGAGCCCACCGTCTCCGTAAAGCTGCGTGTTAGCACGACATTTTCATTCAACACGTTTACGATATGAATGGTGTTGGCCGTGGGACAATAGGCTACGTGTGGAATACCATTCAACAGAAACAATCGCAGCACCGCTTTGGTCGACCCAATAGGCTGCGTTGAAACAAAACGTGTGCTACCAACAAGTTTACCATTGGTGGTTTCCCACATGCGAACTCGAATGACGAAAGTGTCGATATCAACTTGGTCTTTGTTTACTCGCGACACCGCTGCCTGCACAACGGTGTCACCCGAAGGCGAACTCAACACTGACACATAATTCAGATCTCGATATTTGAGCCACTCGGCTTTATGCCAAAAACTATAAATGTGACGCAGCGTATCGTTCTCAGTCGCCGAAGCCATTAGAGTACACGAGGCAAGCAAGGCAGTCAGAATAAGTGCCGCGGTGAAAAAGCGTTTCATGAAACGATCCTCTCGATGAAGATGATGGTGATAACTATGGTGACGTAGTATAAACCGAAATGGAGAACACGGTGTTTATCATGATACAGCAGCTATCTCGATGGTTCGGTACTCTACACGATCTCAATTCCGAAGTACAAAGCTAGCTTGAAACACACACTCTGAGCCATAAACTACAACTCTGTACAAACCGGACGACAGCCCCTCCAAAGGGATGCGATGTCGCAGCGTTGCCTCTTCGCAGCTAATGGTAGTGCGAAGACAACGTCGGCCGAGCTCGTCAACGATGTCAGCCACATATCCGTTCTGACAAGTTCCCATGGTGTGAAATCCACTACTCGCTTCGGGCAGGCGCACGTACACCGCGTTTGCTGCCGGGTTCGGCGACACACTGAGAGATGCACCGACATCTGTGTATGACACAACATCACTGGTGGTATCATGCGTCTCAACGTTTTTCGGACGCCACACAGCAATATTGTTGTACAGGTCCAGTGCAGCAACTGCTGCAGAGTTGGCACTCCAGCGTAGATCATACACTGAGGCTAGTCCGCGAACACGCCGGATGTTATGTCGTTGCCGATACTCGACCAAGCTCAAGTCCTCGTTTGGCTTCTCGCCAATGCAGGCGTAGAAGTCCCCGAGTGGACGAAACACCGGCGTGGTCTCGGTATCGTATTTGGCAGCTTTACCGGTAGACAATTCGAATTCAACTATTGCAGAAGAGTAGATATTCAGACACAACGAATCTCTACCCATAAACAAGTCATCCTTTGTTCGCGTGCTGAGACGTCCTATCGGATTCATATCGCTGATCCGAATAATCGAAACCGAGTCTGTAGAACTGACACAGAGAAAAGTTTGATCAGCATTCATGCGAAGACGTACGATTGGACCCCATCCGTCAAACCATGGCACAGGCTTGCTGTCTTTCAGCCACAGCTTCCAGACTCCACCCAGCGTGGTGCCAAGCACCACACTGTCAGAGCCACCAATAAAGTGAAGCGCACTTGCATGACCCGGAACAACCCAGCGATCGTCGACTCTGTTGGCTTTTGTGTTGAAGGCCATCAAGGTATCGGCGAGACTAAAGTAGACGTGTTCACCGCCCGGACTGTAACCAAGAAAGCTAAGAGATCGAGCGGAATCCAATGCAAAACGCTTTTCCAAAGTGGCGGCGTCTGCAACGATAAAGGAATGGTATTGCCGAGAAGTATCGGTATGGCCGAACACGATGTGCAGACTGTCCGGTGACCAGTGGCACTCCTGCATTAGTTGGTACGAGGCAGTGGACAAGCGATCCTTCGACTGTAAGTCCCAGGTGTGCACATTCATACTGTCAGCCGTGACGACCCTATAACCACTGGGTGAGATGTCGAATCCGACAATCTTAGCCATCGATTCTTGCTGCGGAAAACGACTTATACGTTGACCGGTGAAACAGTCATAGCGAGAATACACTGTGTCCAACACGAACAAATTGTTGCCGTCACTACTTAAGAACCACTCTTTATCCGGTGACACAACTGCCACGACTTTGCGTGCAGGAATATCAAGGAAATGTAGATTCTGCTGCTTATCCCGGATGTACATCAGATGATCGCCTTTCAGAAATCCGAATGATGTACCGTCTCCAATGAGCATGTCATGATCAAAATCAATCTTGTGTGAGAACACGCCTTGCAAAGTCAAGGTGTTGAGTATGGTCAACGTGTTGTCAGCGGTCGTGTATGCAAACAGCGAACCATCGGCGTTGGAGCAACTCCCCACCAGAGGACCGGGTCCGAACTCGAGGTACACCTGTGCGGTTTTACGATCTCGAATACTGATGGTATCCACAAATCCCTGCAGAACGATGCGCGATGATTGTTGAACCCAATAGTATTCTCGACAAGGCATGGAAAGAGGTATTCCCGATGAGTCGACCACTCCATCCAGGTCGCGCACATAAAATCGCTGAGGAGTGTAGAACCCAATCCATGCATTAGAGTAGGCGTATTCTCCTGAAACCCGCGCAGTTACTATCTTGCTTCAAACATCTGGAGGCACCCAAAAGATGCACGAACTTGCCCACGAATTTACGAATCGGAAGATCAGTCCTTGGGGAGGA
>JBGAKH010000004.1:0-403526 GCA_044224515.1 Chlorobiota bacterium
TGCTGAAGCAGGCGTGATAGACTCTGATTCGACAAAGAACACGAAGAATGCACCGGAGCAACAGAACGACTCTGAGACCTCGTCGCCGGTATAACAGTGATTCTGTCCGATAACAATTGATTCCTAAAACCTTGCATGGTTGAACTTTTTCATATTGGATTTCTACAGATCACCTTGGTAGACCTTGTTGATGTTGGACTCGCCGCCATCATCCTCTACTGGGTCTATCGTGCCCTGCGGGCAACTGTGGCTATTCAGATATTGCTGGGTTTACTATTCCTGGTCGCGTTGTCGTTCATCGTCAATAGCGCTAACATGAAAGCCCTAAGCTGGATTGTCAACGCCATAACAAATATTTGGCTGCTCGCCTTCATTGTCTTGTTTCAACCTGAACTGCGACGCATTTTGACAGCCTTGACGCGAACACGATTGTTTCGTCTGTTTGTGCGCATCAACCTCAATCACACGATCGATGAAGTGATTGATGCGGTGCGAGAATTCAGCGAACGACATACCGGAGCCCTTATTGTCTTCACGCGAAATCAGAACATTCGTATAACCATCGAAACCGGTGTCCCACTTCAAGCTGTTGTAAGCACAGAGCTCCTGTCATCGATCTTTAACAGTAGATCTCCTCTGCATGATGGAGCAGTGATTCTTGACGGTCAGACCGTGGTCGCCGCGCGTTGCATCCTTCCTTTAAGCAATGTGCTCAAGCGAGGCGGACGTAATCTTGGCACAAGACACCGGGCCGGTCTTGGACTAAGCGAGCACGCTGATGTTTTGGTTCTCATAGTTTCGGAAGAAACCGGAAATATCGCCTTAGCCTATGAAGGCGAGTTGATGATGAACATTCCCATTCTCTCATTGAGAGAAGAACTTACCCGCATTCTCTCGGATCAAACTACCGTGAAGGACGCCATTGAAGAGTTTCACCAAGACGATAAACACTAAACACGGATATGGAGAAGTTTCCTTTAGATACGACGAAAGAAGAATTGCTGCATCAGCTCTACGAAAAAGGTATTCACAATCCTGCGGTGTTAAGAGCTCTTTCTGTTATTCCTCGAGAACGCTTCGTGCCTGAGCTTTTCGCAAGAAAGGCGTATAACGATGTTGCTCTTCCGATTGGTTTGGATCAAACAATCTCGCAACCGTACACGGTAGCATTCATGACTCAACAGCTCGATGTGCATCCTCACATGAAAGTCCTCGAGATTGGCACCGGTAGTGGCTACCAGGCAGCTGTACTGGCGTGTCTTGGTGCTGAAGTCTACACCATTGAACGACATCAAGCCCTCCATGAACGCGCCGCGGCCCTGCTTCACAACATTGCCCCCAGCGTTCGATGTTTCTTGGGCGATGGCTCAACCGGATTGCCACATGCTGCCCCATTCGACCGCATCATTGTGACTGCGGGTGCACCCGCAGTCCCACCTACCTTAGTAGAGCAACTAGCCATTGGCGGACGCCTTTTGCTCCCCGTCGGCGACTCAGCAAAGCAACAAATGACGATTATTGAGCGCGTATCTCAAGATAGTATTCGACATATACAGGAACAAGGTGACTTCTCCTTCGTGCCCCTCAAAGGTGCGCAAGGTTGGAACTAGTTGAACATGCCCCTTCACGCGACAATGGATACCCGCCCTCGCATCACTCTTCTCTACGCCCCAACTGCCTCAGGTAAGACCGAGGCATCTTTGTCACTCGCTTCAAGAATTGACTGCGAGATTGTATCCGCCGACTCCAGGCAGGTTTTTAAACATCTTGATATCGGTACCGCCAAAGCTACTGCGGAAGAGCGTGCCTGCGTTCCTCACCACTGTATCGACTACGTTGAACCGGATGCAGCGTATAGTGCGGGTCGTTGGCGACAAGACGCGTTGACGGCCATACAACAGATTCACGAGTCAAAACGCATACCCTTGGTGGTTGGTGGAAGCGGTCTTTATCTGCAATCACTTGCTGCTGATCTCTTTGATGAAGATCTCTCTGAGGCGGAGAAAAGCCGTCGTGAAGACATTCGCGCTACTCTGAAAACGCGACTGGAACAAGAAGGCAGAGATTCCCTCTATGATGAGCTGCAAAGGCTTGACCCGGTGTCTGCCGCACTCTATTCCGATCGAAATCCCAGTAGAATAAACAGGGCTCTCGAGTACGTTCTACTACGCGGCGAATCACTATCGCAAGCACGACGTGATCGCAGCCGTCCGTCTCCCTTCCGAGTGCAAACTATTGTAATCATGCATGATCGAGAAACACTCAACAAGCGTATTACAATTCGAACTCAACGAATGTGGGATGCAGGATTGCCGGAAGAGGTACGCTCCATACTCGAACTTGGTTACTCTCCTCAGATTCAGGCTCTTCAGAGTGTTGGATACAACGAAACACTTCGGTACATCGCCGGAGACATAGATGAAGCAGAGTGCATCGATCTGATAGCACAGAATACCAGACGCTTTGCGAAGCGACAACGGACGTGGGCTCGCAATCAATTCGCTGATGCCGTATTCATTAACGGTTCGGCAGAAGAAATTGTGAACTCACTCGAAAAAAGTATATTGGAGTTCCACCAATTGTAAAGATGACCAGTGAACATACTTGTAACGAACGACGACGGTATTGATTCCCCGGGGATTTTCGCCTTAGCTCAAGCACTGAAGAGCGTTGGAACTGTGTTCGTGGTTGCACCCGATCGACAACAAAGCGCAGTCGGACACGCCTTAACTGTTAGCACTCCATTGCGTATCACGCCTTTTCACCGCGACAATCAATTCTTTGGAAGCGCTATTGACGGAACGCCTGCCGATTGCGTTAAGCTCGGATTAAGTCGTGTCATCGAAGAGAAAATTGACCTTGTAGTATCGGGCATCAATTTTGGGTATAACACTGCCATTAATGTTCTGTATTCAGGCACTGTTTCAGCCGCCACAGAAGGAATGCTGCTCGGTATTCCATCCATGGCGATCTCTCTTGGCTCATTTTCATGGGAGGCAGATGTACGTGTCGCCGCCGAAACAGCCAAGTATCTTGCCTCGCGATATTTCGACCTAGGAATTCCGGCGGGAACGATACTTAATGTGAATGTGCCCGCTATCCCGGAAACGCAAATCAAGGGTATGAAAGTCACTCAACAAGGTCACGGAGAATGGTTGGATAAGTACGAGAAGCGCTTTGACCCAATGGGTAAAGAATACTACTGGATCAAAGGCGAGTATCGTAACATCGATGGAAACCCACTGAGTGATGACGTCGCCGTTGAACAGGGTTTTATTGCCGTGACTCCTATTGCCTTCAAGTTGACCGACCATGTTACAATGCAAGTGCTGAAGCAGTCATTATAGACATTGTAGTCCTGCTTGTCACCAAAAGCACTCGGTGATCCCTATATTCTGCCCACGCGCTTAACTCTTTTATCAAGCGCATGCCGAAGGCATGCGCTTGATAAAAAATCACCATACGAAGAAGAATCGCGACTCTTATCACCTGTACGAACTCAAGCTCGAGATGGCTTAGCTCTCGAGGTCTTTATGACGTGACATCAATGCGCGATTAACATAAAGGTACTCAACGAACGTAAAAACCGTGAACACGGCTAAGGCCACGAGTGACCAATAGACCCATGCTGATCGAAGGGCTTCGCTGCCAAACTCACTCAAGGCTGCGCTTTCAGGTGTGCGCGACGCTGTCAGTAGAAGAAGGACGACAACCACATATACCATCTGTAACGCGGTCTTCCATTTGGCAGAGCGCGATGTAACCAATGGCTGCCCACGATTGTCCGCATACACACGAATTGAAGTTGTAGCCGCATCGCGAACTATAATGACCAAGACAAGCCAGAGTGGAACAACATCAAGAAACACGAAAGCAAAGAATGCGGATAGAACAAGTATCTTGTCGGCAAGGGGGTCCAAGAAGTTACCTAACTCAGTAACCTCTCCGAAGCGCCTGGCTACGTATCCATCAAAGAAGTCCGTTAGGGCCGCTACTCCAAACAACACAATCGCGACGCGACTATGCAGCGGATTTCCGGTTATGATGAAATAGAAAAACGCAGGAGCGATAAACACCCGTAAGGAGGTAAAGATGTTCGCCCAAGTCAACATGGTCTAGTTGGAAGTCTGCTGTGATGATGCCAATCCGAGTGCATCCAAAATGATAGACACAAAAGCATCTGCTTTGAGAGATGCACCACCGATAAGGGCCCCATCAATGTCTGCTTGCTCTAGGAGACTTTTCGCATTCTCTGCGGTAACGCTTCCACCATAGAGTAGCATTGTGCGCTCGCTCCCCTGTTGATGTACACCGCAATGCTGCAAATGTGCACGAATGAAAGCATGCGCCTCTTGAGCTTCTTCTTTCGTAGCTGCAACTCCGGTCCCGATAGCCCACACCGGTTCATATGCCACCACCACACGTTGTGCGGACTTCGGATCTATTGACTTAAAGATCAAATCCAGTTGATCGGCAAGTACGGTCCATGTCTTGTTGGTTTGCCGCTGCTCGAGAGTCTCACCGATGCAGTAGATGGGCGTCACTTTTGAGGATAGGGCTAACTTGACTTTCGCGGCGAGCCACTCCGTGTTTTCACGGTAAACCGTACGGCGTTCGGAATGACCGACAAGAACGTAGGCACAGCCCATTGCTTCCAACATCTCTATGGAAACGTCGCCCGTGTACGCTCCATAACTTTCGTGACTACAGTTCTGCGCTCCATAGCGTATCTGCGTTGAGCGACAAAGTGGTGCAACGCTGGGAATATTCGTGTAGGGTGGAAAGAGTGCGACCTCGACTAACTCAGGTGGAACTCCGGCAGATAGTTTTGTTAGAATATCTGTCGCAAGCTTTGCTGCTGAGTCGACCGTTGTGTTCATCTTCCAATTGCCGGCTATCAGATAACGTCTCATTACTGTTTCACTCCACTTACTTTAAAAATGCGGTAATTCGCCATGGTGAGATCTGACTCAAAACCGACGCCGCCCTCGATGTACTCGTTGGGCTTGGTGATTTTTACGTAGTCGCTCGAGTACAATTTGCCACGCGCGTTGTCCCACATCATTGAATTTGTTTCCACATGTGTTTGCGATTGTTGAGAATCCACGATAACGTGTCCACTCGCATACATGTTGTTGCTACGATTATCGACCTTCACGGCATCGCAAGTCAATGTGGCCGAAAGAGTTCCGTCCTTCGCAAAGAAGTGCACAATAACATTCGAATCGAGCAGCGTTTCCTGACGTTCGTTATACACACGGGCACGGTGGGCATGCACTTTGGCTTTGGTGTTGAGAGAATCCATGAAACTAATATCGGTATCCATTAAAATATTCGAAGGTTGTAGATCCAGCTTCGATTCATCTAAACGAACACCTTTGTCTTCATCTCCTCCACACGAGTTCAACACCGCACACAAAAACGCGACGAGCAGGATCGGAACTATTCGTGCGAGATCAGGCTTTATCATGAGATCTTGATAGTCGGGTACATCAAAAAGAGCAACTTGACCGTTTAACGGATCCTACGAGCACGTACTAGCTGATCTATCTCGAGGATTTGTTCCATATAGGTGCGAGCTGAGGACAATGGCAATTGCGTCGCTGCGTCGCTCAATGCTTGAGCAGGATTCGGGTGCGTTTCAAAAAATAGCGCGTCAACACCGATTGCTACAGCCGCCCGCGACAACGCGGGAATGAACTCCGGAACTCCACCTGAAGTGGCGGAAGCACTTGGCTTTTGCACAGAGTGCGTTGCATCGAAAACGATCGGGCACCCGCTTTCTCGCATAATGACTAGGGATCGCATATCTACGACTAAATCATGGTAACCGAATGTGGTTCCTCGCTCACACAACCAGACGTCATCGTTTCCGGTAGCTCTTACCTTTTCAGCTGCTTTGAACATATCTTCAGGCGCAGCGAATTGTCCTTTTTTAATATTCACTGCACATCCCGTTCGTCCGGCTGCTCTCAGGAGGTCACTTTGGCGACATAAGAAGGCAGGTATCTGCAAGACGTCAACGTATCGAGCGGCGATTTCTGCTTCGTGTACTTCGTGGATGTCAGTGACAACCGGCACTCCGTACTCATTTCGAATTGCTGCCAAATATTCTAGGGCTTCGTCGTCGCCCAATCCTTGAAACGAAGCATTGCTGGTGCGGTTTGCTTTACGATATGACGCTTTAAAAACATAGTTCACACCAAACTCTTTGCAAAGTTCGGACATCGGACCGGCAACGTCATGTAGGAGCTGTAGAGACTCGACGACGCAGGGACCGGCAAGAACCGTCAGCACTTGGGCATTTTGATGGATTTTAAACATGCTGCGAAGTTACGATATTTGTGGAGCTCCTCCTCAACTTCGGACTATGATCCTCGACGTCATTTTTTGTCCTTCCGCCGTTCCCTCTCAAGAGATCCTTGCGCAGAGTATCGTCGTTGTCATTGATGTCTTTCGTGCTTCTGCAACCATGGCAGCACTCATGGAAGCCCGGGCAGCCGCCGTGCGAGTTTGTTCAACTATAGAGGACGCCCAAGCGCAGGCAGAAATGGACGTCACAACCGAGGTTATATGCGTAGGCGAACGCCAAGGTATGGCGCCACCGGGTTTCCGTTGCGGGAACTCCCCCCTTGAAATTCGAGGGCAGGATCTACGTGGCGTTGCCATTTATTACGCTACCACGAATGGCACTCGAATGCTCAGCGTGACAGCAGAGGCTGCAGTACAACTCGTTGCCAGCTTTGGAACACAGCATGAGCTGTCGAAGGCAATTGACCTTAGCTTCGAACGGAACAACCGTATAGAACGAGTTCTATTCTGTTGTTCGGGCAATGACGGAGGCTTTAGTCTGGAGGATTCTTTTTTTGCCGGAGCCTTTATTGCGGGCTATATTGCGAACAGCGCAAGCTATCATCTTACCGATGCGGCACAAGCAGCAGTCCGTATCGCTAGAGCTTACACATTGGATCCATTTCGAATCGGCAAGGAAGCACGTCATGCACGTTTGTTGCGTGACATGGGCTTTGGCGTTGATGTAGATTTCTGTCTACGCACTGATCAATTCTCCATCCTTCCTCAATGTAGTGGAATGGATTTACGACAGTTTTCCTAAGATCGTACAGCACATTCGGAGAAAAACCGTGGCATCTCAACTTGATGATGTTATCATAACGCGCGCGGTATCGAACCGGTCGCGTCGTAATTCTACGTCCACTCGCTCACGCCAACCAAAACAAGAAGAACTCCCGGTGGGTCCGGATAACCCACGCCGCGTGATGGTCAGTGCATTATTGCTCAGTCTCTGCGCATTACTTCTGCTTTTGGCAATGATTTCTTACACCGGACGTGACTCTGCCAATGCTGAACTTTCGTTGCGCGAAGTGGCGGGTGTTTTGAAGGGCGATAAGGAGATTAGTGATAAAATCGACACCACACACAATTGGCTAGGCTTGCTTGGTGCTGTGCTTGCCAATTTCATGTACAATCAGACTCTTGGAATCAGCGCACTAGTCATTCCGGTCTTGCTCTTCTGGTGGTCACGGGAACTTTTTACGAATTACGCTGTTTCGCGCCGCACTCTTGAGCGCAGTGGTATGCTATTGGTTGCGGCGGTTCTGTCGGCAACATTCTTTGGTACCATCCAGCAGATTTCCTGGATGCCTACTCTTTCTCGCGAGTGGAGCGGCGCTGTAGGTTCATTCTTGGCTGTCACGCTGACTCGTTTTACCGGCGCTATTGGATCCTTCTTGATTTCACTGGTTGCTCTTTTTCTCTGTGTAGCCTTTGCGATTGATCTTGATTTGTTGACGACCTTCCACAAGGCCAAGCTATTGTGGGCAAAACTTCAGGATGCTGCACAAATAGCATGGCATAAGATTAAGACGTACGATCGCGCAAGTGACGAAGCGTCGGCGAAGCCGGCGGAAGAAGAGCCTGAGGCTGAAGAGAGTACATCACGCTCACGACGCAAAGCACGCACTGCGGCGGAAAAGACTGACGAACCCGCTCGAATCATTCGCAGAAATGCTCATGCAGAGAAAGCAGATTCTGAGTTACAGGACTCCTTGTTTCAAGCAGAACCGACGATTATTCGTCCGGACTTTGCATCCGATCGACGTGTTGCCGCTCTAGCTGCTGCTGCCTTAGCCACTGAGAAGCCGCTAGAAGAGTCCGCACTCAACACGTCGTCTAAAAAGCGAGCATCTCAGCGTGTAGAAGTGCCTGAGGAAGTTGAAGAAGAAGAATACGAAGAGCTCGATGAATCCGAGGAGTATGAAGAAGAGTACGAAGGTGGCGAAGAGCAGTTTGAGGAACAAGAAGAGGAGGTGGATGAAGAGAGCGAGGAGATGTCCGGTTCCCTGCCAAATTTTGTTCGAGGATCAAAGGGAACGTTGCCTTCGACATCGGATTTACTCTCCCCTTCCGACCTAGCTTCTGTAAATCAAGGTCCACCACAAGTTTCAGCAGGAAGTGCTCCGCTGCATCTCTACGTGGAAGACGTTCTTGTTGAAGACCAAGTTGAAGACATCAAAACCATAAGCATTTACGACGAAGAGATCGACTACGTTCCACCTTCACTGGACTTGCTTGATGAGTATCCGGACGAACACGTCGCCGACGATCAAGAACTCAAGATGAACGCTCGCATTTTGCAAGAGAAGCTCGAGACCTTTAAGATTAAAATTGAGAATGTGACAATTGCTCCGGGACCTGTCATAACGCAATATGAGTTTGTACCTGCTGCAGGGGTAAAGATCTCTCAGATCGAGAGTTTGTCCGACGACATCGCTTTGGCTCTGAAAGCTAGAGGAATTCGCATTGTTGCTCCCGTGCCCGGTAAAGGAACTGTGGGCGTTGAAATTCCCAACCACAATCCGTCGATTGTGCACTTTACCTCGATCATTAAGTCTAAGGCATTCAACGATAACGACAATCAGCTCCCCATAGCACTTGGGAAAACGATTATTGGTGAAACCTACTGTCAAGATCTGGCCAAGCTGCCACACATGCTGATTGCGGGTTCCACCGGTTCAGGAAAATCTGTTGGTATCAATGCGATTCTTATGTCGCTGATTTACAAGATGCATCCGCGTGATTTGAAGTTCGTGATTCTGGATCCGAAGAAGGTCGAAATGACATTGTATGCCGGCCTCAAGAATCACTTCCTTGCTGCCTCGCCGGATATCGATGAGTCTATTATCACGACTCCCCAGAATTCAGTGTTGATTCTGAAAGCTTTGGTCTTGGAAATGGAGCAGCGTTACGATCTGTTGGCACGTGCCGGACAACGCAAGATCACAGAATACAACAAGAAAGTTTTAGACGGCAAGATCAAGGAATCGAACGGAAACGTTCTGCGTCCCCTACCCTACATCGTCTGTATTATTGATGAGTTGGCTGACTTAATGATTCAAGCGCGTAATGATGTTGAAGAGCCAATCATTCGTCTAGCGCAGCTCGCTCGAGCGGTGGGTATCCATTTGGTTGTCGCAACGCAGCGTCCTAGCGTCGACGTCATAACAGGTCTCATCAAAGCCAACTTCCCTGCGCGTATCGCCTATCAAGTAGCGTCGAAGGTTGACTCCCGAACAATTCTTGACGCATCCGGCGCAGAGCAGTTGCTGGGAAATGGTGACATGCTCTTCACCCGCGGAGGCGTTAAACCTGTTCGACTGCAAAATTCCTTTGTATCGACAGAAGAAGTGGAAGCCGTCACCGCCTTTATCGAAGCGCAACGAGGATACAGTACGCCCTATATGCTGCCATCTGTGCTTACGGCAGAGGGTAACGGCAAAGTTCTCAGTGGAGAGTTTGATCCTTTGTTTAAAGATGCGGCAGCCGTGATCATCGCTATGCAACAAGGATCCGTTTCATTGCTACAGCGCAGACTTAAAGTCGGGTATTCACGAGCGGCGAGAATTATGGATGAATTGGAGTCAGCCGGCGTTGTGGGTCCGTTCGATGGATCAAAGGCCCGTGCGGTTCTTATGGATAGTGAAGCTGAACTTGAACGCGTGTTTTCCTAGCCAATCAAACAGCTATCCTTTACATCGTTCTCTACTAAACAAAAAAGCCCGCATTCGCGGGCTTTTTTGTTTTACACTCGAACCGACTACACTTCCGGTATTCCACGCTTCAGCATTCTATACTTGTTGAGCGAGTTTGGAACTGAAGTAATCAAACGTTCTGGCAAGCCCTTCACTTCGATCCACTTTAGCTTCCCACTTTAATATCTCGCGTGCCTTTTGTGTATCGGGCTGACGAACTTTGGGGTCATCTTCCGGCAACTCACGATAAACAATCTCGCTGTTGCTTTGAGCCAGAGCTTTGATCTCTAGTGCTAAGTCGAGCATTGACACTTCATCCGGGTTACCAATGTTTACCGGGTCACTATGGTCTGACAAGAGTAAGCGATAAATACCTTCCACCAGATCACTCACGTAGCATACAGAACGGGTTTGAGAACCGTCGCCAAAAACCGTCAACTCTTCATTGCGAAGTGCTTGTGTCATGAAGGCGGGAATTGCTCTACCGTCGTTCAGACGCATGCGCTCGCCGTATGTATTGAAGATGCGTACAATTCGAGTTTCAACGCCGTGATAGCGGTGGTAGGCCATTGTCATAGCTTCAGCAAATCTCTTTGCTTCGTCATACACCCCGCGCGCGCCCACAGGATTCACATTCCCCCAGTACGCTTCGGGTTGAGGATGAATAAGCGGGTCGCCATACACCTCGCTTGTGCTTGCCAGAAGAAAACGCGCATTTTTTGCTTTGGCTAGACCTAATGCCTTGTGCGTTCCGAGTGATCCAACCTTCAAGGTCTGGATCGGAAATCGCAGATAGTCGATCGGGGAAGCCGGAGAGGCAAAGTGCAGAATGGCATCTACTTCGCCATCGATAAAGATGTAATTGGTAACATCATGATGGACAAATCGAAACTGGGGATTGCCCAGTAAGTGCGAAATGTTTTCCGTTGATCCTGTGATGAGATTGTCCATACACACCACTTCGTAACCTTCCGCTACGAATCGATCGCAGAGGTGGGAGCCGAGGAATCCGGCACCACCGGTAATTAGTACACGAGGCATAATTGTCCTTTATGATGGAGCAAAACCAGAAGCCGTCACTCAGTCTGTAAGATACACCTTTGGTGCACTAACTGCCTTAGCTGAAAATCAAGAGTAGCTGCTTAAAAAGAATCCAAAATACACTGATAAAAAGTATCCATGTAAGGGCAACAACGAATAGTGAGCGCATGGATCCACGCATTCTGAATACGGCAAAGCGAGCATGATCGTTTGGGCCATTCAAATCTGTCCACCGGACCATGGCCAACGACGTGTCAGCAAGTGAGGCTTTCTCAAGTAGCAAGGTCATGCGACCACTGTCACGTCTTGCTTGAAGTCCCCACAGTGATAGCAACGCAACATACAGTTGATACTGATGCACTCTAAACAACGAGTGGTGTTCGGGGCTATCAAACGGCAATGCAAAGACTAGAAGCCAAAGAACGCCTCCCAATCCAAACAAGACACGTAAGATCTGCTCGAATAGTCGATGCTCAACTTCAAACTGTTCGCGTACGGATTCGTGGAATAACCGTGTTGTCGTTCTTGCCATGCTAAACTTCCAAACAGTATATACTAGGAACAAAAAACCCTCGCATAAGACGAGGGTTCTTCGTGTGTATTATCCACCGACCGATGTTTTATTCAGCTGCCGGAGCTTCTTCAGCAGGAGCCGCCGGCGGAGGAGCTGCGGCTGCTGCCGCTTCTGCGTCCTTTGCAGCTTGTTCCGCTTGAGCTGCCTTCAGCTCTTTTTGCTTACGATTGTACTTCTCACGATGATAACGCTTCAGCGTTGCTTCACGGTGAGCGACAACAGCTGCTTCAACTTCCTCTGCTGACTTGCCCTTGCCAAGAAGATTGCGACGCAACAAAACGCCATCGAAGCTCAAAATTGAGCGAACACGATCAGTCGGCTGTGCACCGACGCTTAGCCAGTACATTGCTCGCTCGTGATTGATCGATGCCGTTGACGGCTGAGTCATCGGGTCGAACGTTCCAACTTGCTCGATATATGCGCCATCGCGTTTCTTACGACCATCAATTGCAACGATGTCGTAAAAGGGTTTTCTAATGCGGCCTTTGCGGCGCAAACGAAGCTTAACCATATGTATAAAACCTGAATAAGTGATTAATACGTGACAGTTAGAGATTTCGCAACTCAGGTGATTGACAATACGCCAAGCACTTGCTTTTCAGTTGCGTCAGGAATGATCCCGACACTCTAATCACAAACCGACAATTTTCTAGTTACGACCAAACATTCCGGGAAAGCCACCACCGCTCATGCGAGGCATCTTCATCTTCCCGTTGGTCATTTGTTTCATCATCTTCTGCATGTCTTCGAACTGCTTGATGAGGCGGTTTACGTCTTGAATCGACGAACCACTTCCTTTGGCAATGCGCATGCGACGAGAGCCATTCAATACCTTAGGATTGAGTCGCTCTTGCTTGGTCATTGAAAAGATGATTGATTCGATTTTGCTAAACGCATTATCATCGATTTGAACATTGCGCATCGCCTTGTCCATACCGGGAATCATGCCTAGCAAGTCGCGAATCGAACCCATCTTTCTGATCACATTCAATTGTTCGAGAAAATCCTCGAAATTGAATTCGTTCTTCTTGATTTTTGCCTCAAGTTTTTCAGCTTCACTTTCGTCGAACTGCATTTGCGCGCGCTCAACCAGTGAAACAACATCACCCATTCCCAAAATGCGCGACGCAATACGATCAGGGAAGAACGGTTCGAGTGTATCGAGTTTCTCACCTTGGCTGACAAACTTTATCGGCTTTCCGACAACGTGACGAATCGAGAGGGCAGCTCCACCACGAGTGTCACCATCCATCTTGGTCAGAACAACACCGCTTAGTTCCAAACGATCGTGAAAGGCTTTGGCGGTGTTCACCGCATCTTGTCCTGTCATGGAATCGCACACAAACAACACCTCATGAGGCTTTGTCTCCGTACGAATATTTTCCACTTCAGCCATCATGGCTTCATCGATGCTGAGACGTCCGGCAGTGTCAATAATGACATAATCTCGTGCGAACTTACGTGCGTATACTAACGATTCCTTAGCAATGTTGAGAGGCTCAGCCCCCTCCATGCTAAACACCGGGATGCTAATACTTTCACCCAATGTTTTCAATTGATCGATAGCCGCAGGACGATACACGTCGCAGGCAACCAACAACGGTTGACGCCCCTTCTTGCGAAGAGATGCAGCCAACTTCGCACTGAATGTCGTTTTACCGGAACCCTGAAGGCCGGCAACCAAGACAATGGTTGGAGCATGCGATGATTGTATCAAGTCTGCTTTCTGACTACCCATGATCGAAACGAGTTCGTCATGAATGATTTTGACAATCAATTGCTCAGGCGAAACACGGGCTTTGATCTCCGTTCCAATGGCCTTTTCCTTGACTTGCTCGATGAAATCTCGAACAACGTTGACGTGAACGTCCGCTTCCAGAAGTGCTTTGCGCACTTCTTTAAGCGTGTCTTCGATATTCTCCTCCGTGATTTTTGATTGGCCACGGAAGCGTTTTATCGCGTCTTCAAGTCGCTGTTGTAGGTTCTCAAACATGGAAACTGTTTGCGTGCGTTCGTAGATAGTACCGAGCCACAAAAGTAGGTGAAAAATGGCAAATACGCAAGGAAAAGGACGAAAAGAAGGTAGAAAATCAATACTGTTCCCTAGCCTTTCGTAGATTGCGCACAGAAAAGTGCGCATTTGACATGGGGAACCAGACAATGACAATAGCAGTATGTGGCGCGGGTACGATGGGACGTGGCATTGCCCTCTCTTCTATCCAATCGGGAATCGATTGCGTGCTCTATGACGTTCAGACGGAATTTGTTGAAAAAGCGGCTGAATTCATCGAGAAACAGCTATCCATGCTTGTCGGCAAGCAGAAAATGAGTGCCGAAGAGGCGTCCAACGCGCGTGCCAGGCTTCGTCTTACGACAGACTTGAACGATTTTAGGTCCTGTCAGATCGTTATCGAGGCAATCATAGAAAACAAACAGATCAAGGACTCCTTGTTTGCACAAATTGAGTCTGTTGTCGACAAGGATGCCGTCATTGGCAGCAACACCTCGTCCATTTCGATAGCATCTCTTGCCCGCTCCATGAAGCATCCGGAGCGCTTTATAGGTATCCATTTTTTCAATCCCGCTCAGATCATGAAGTTGGTTGAGCTGATAAGCGGACCGCACACGAACGAAACGACTTTGAAAAGCGCTGTAAACTTCGTCAAGTCGTTGTCGAAGAGCCCGGCTGTCGCCAAAGACGTACCGGGTTTCATTGTTAACCGTGTAGCACGGAACTACTACAACGAATCACAGCGAATCGTAATGGAAGGCGCAGCTGCAATCGCACAGGTGGATACTGTGATGAAGGCACATGGTTTTAAAATGGGCCCTTTTGAATTGATGGACTTGATAGGTGTCGATGTCAATCTTGACGTCACCAAGTCGATGTACCAACAATACTTCTACGAACCACGCTTTCAGCCTTCATTACTGCAACAGCAGTATATGGATGCAGGTTTACACGGACGTAAAAGTGGACGGGGCTTTTACGATTACTCTGACAACAAGTAGCCGTTATTGCAGAAAATTCTCTTTCCATCAGCTGTACACATCATGACCCTTGGCCAACTTCGAATGCTTTCCGCACGATTCAGTCGCAGCTCAGGTGGCCGTGGATTTTTTTCTTTCTCCAAACTCGTTGCATTTATCTCAGTGTTGCTAGGCAGCATGGCACTAGTCCTATCACTATCTGTTTTAGGTGGTTTTGAAGAATCGTTACACACGCTGGCGTACGAGTTCTCTTCCCATATACAGCTTCACCCTAGAGCGCATCGCTATATATCCGAATCAGACGAACAGTGTTCTATCCTCAAGAAAGAGTTCCCCCAAATTGTTGCTGCGCTTCCTGTCATTCAGTTTGAAGCGCTGTTGTACCGCAAAGGCTTGACAGAAGGGATTGTGCTGCAATCTGATCTCCCGGAATCAAATGGTTCCTTACGACAGAGAAGACGATTTATTAGTGGCCGTGCGGCGACTTCGAATACGGTTCGCGAGTTGTGCCTTGGTAACAAACTGGCGCGCAAGCTCGACTGCTCCGTCGGCGATACGGTAATTGTTAGTCTGAGCGGTAGATCTTTGGAAGATATCAATAGTGTACAGACTGTGGCCTTCTCGATTTGTGGCATCTATGAGAGTGGCATGACGCAGTATGATGACTTGTATGCGTATGCACCAAGTGCGAGTCTTGTTGACATCCTAGCCAAGGGACCACATGTTGCTACAAGCTTGGAGCTATGGATCAGCGATCCGCGACAAGCGGAGAAGCTTAGTCGGAAGATTGAAGAGCGTTTTGACTATGCATTTCAAGCCTTGAGCGTCGAAGAGTTGCACCGCGGAATGTTTTCGTGGATAGAGCTACAGAAGAAACCTGTCCCGATCGTACTTGGACTTATCAGCATTGTTGCCGTATTCAACATTGTCACAACTTTACTGATTAGCATTGTCGAAAAAAGTTCTTCGTATGCAATTCTCATGTCTATTGGATTACCTAAAACAAAACTCTTAATGATGATCGCCTGGCAGGGCTGTCTTATTGCCCTATTAGGGTCAGTGTGTGGCTGCATTATAGCGCTTCTGGCGTCCGTAGCACAACAAGAGTACCACCTTATACACTTAGACGGAAGCATCTATTTCGTCGACACCTTGCCAATTCAAATTTCAGTATCGCACTACTTACTCGTGTTAGGTCTTAGTATCGTTCTTGGTTTTCTTGCAACGCTGATTCCGGGGGTTATTGCCTCGCGCATTAGTCCGGTTCGCGCTCTCCGGTTCAAGTAAGTCCTTATTTTCTTTCCCCAGCCCCCTCTCCCTACTTCCTCCGCGTCCAAACCTGAGTTATTTTTGCACGATGCACTCAACTCAACTCTCACTCACTCCACTGAATTGCCATGATCGAGAACATTCGTAAAAACCTTGGTGACAAAGCTGAATATCTCTTACAGCATACCTGCACTACCATTGCAAAAGAACATTTGAGCCTTCCGTCGTCTTCCTTTGTAGACAGCGTTTTTGCCGCATCGGATCGCAACAATCGTGTCCTCCGCAACTTGCAGTGGATTGGCGACTCCGGTCGTCTTGCCGGAACAGGTTATGTTTCGATTTTACCGGTAGACCAGGGAATTGAACACGCTGCCGGCGCATCCTTTGCGAAGAATCCGATGTATTTCGATCCACAGAACATTGTTGAGCTTGCCATTGAGGGCGGCTGCAATGCAGTGGCATCGACATTTGGTGTATTGGGTGTGTGCTCAAGGAAATACGCTCATAAAATTCCCTTTGTCGTAAAAATCAATCATAACGAGCTACTGACCTATCCGAACAAATTTGACCAGGTTCTTTTTGGTACGGTGAAACAATGCTATGACATGGGAGCAGCGGCTGTAGGAGCAACGATTTACTTTGGCTCTCCTGAAAGCACCCGACAGATAACCGAGATTGCCGAAGCATTTGCTTATGCACACGAGCTTGGTATGGCGACCATTTTGTGGTGCTACTTGAGAAACCCGGGTTTCAAGAGTGACAAAGATTATCATGTGTCGGCTGACCTTAGCGGTCAGGCTAATCATTTGGGCGTAACGATCCAGGCAGATATTATCAAGCAAAAGTTGCCGGAGAACAATGGCGGATACACGGCGCTCAACATGGGTAATTCATCCTATGGTAAAACCGACAAATTGATTTACACAGCACTGAGCTCTGATCACCCTATTGACCTCTGCCGTTATCAAGTTGCAAACTGCTACATGGGAAAGATTGGACTTATTAACTCCGGTGGAGCTTCGGGCGCCAATGACTTTGAAGAAGCAACGGCGACAGCGGTTATCAACAAGCGCGCCGGCGGTATGGGACTCATCTCCGGCCGCAAAGCCTTCCAGCGCCCAATGGCTGAAGGTGTGAAGCTCCTCAACACAATTCAAGATGTGTATTTGTGTAACGATGTCAGCGTGGCCTAAACCTCGTCTTCACTTGTGTTATGTCTGAACTCAGACAGTTATCTCCATACATACGTCGATACCGCACGCTCATCGTCTTAGGACTTGTCTTCGTGACGATTTCCAACGCGTGCTCTGCATATTACCCACGTTTGATTGGAGCGACGGTCGACGTACTGCGTCGCCAAAACTTTCAGTTCAACGACGTTCTCGTGAACATAGGGTACATCTTGTTGCTTACTTGCGGCAGTGGATTTTTCATGTACTTAACGCGAAAGACAATCATTGTCGCATCGCGTAAAGTGGAGTATGACTTGCGCCGTGATTTTCTTGGTGCCATCGAACTTCAAGACCCAAAATTTTTCGCGCATACGCCTACAGGTTCTCTAATGGCCCATGCTACGAATGATATCTCAGCGGTTAGAGAATTCATGGGTCCGGCAATCATGTATTCAGCGAATACGGCAACCACTTTTGTGTTTGCACTCATCCTGATGTTGCGACTCAATGTCCCTATCACACTTGTAGCCCTGATTCCACTCCCCTTCATTGCTCTATCTACCTTTCTTTTGGGAAAGAAGATTCACGTTGCATTTAAGAGTGTTCAACAACAATTCGAAGTCGTAACGACCCAGTCTCAAGAGGTATTCAGCGGCATACGTATCATTCGAGCCTTCGTTCGTGAAGGCGTTGAGCGCACAATTTTTCATTCTCATTCATTTGACTATCTCAAGAACAACCTTCGTCTGGCCCGACTGCAGTCCTCAATGATGCCTGCGATGATGATTCTTGTTGGTTGTTCGCAGATACTCGTCTTAGGTTTTGGCGGCATGAGCGTGATACACGGCTCCGCCACCATCGGAGATTTGACTCAGTTCTTCATTTACTTAAACCAGTTGATCTGGCCTGTGGCTGCAATCGGTTGGGTAACGAACATCGTGCAACGCGCTGCGGCCTCAACCGGACGCATCATGAAAATCATGAAGCGTGAGCCTGAACTTGTCTCGGGTGATGCACCGCTGAGTACATCCTCCCCGGATATAGACTTCGACTCAGTCAGTTTTACCTATTCCGAACATGGACCCAAGGTGCTGGATTCGATCCGGCTCCATATTCCACATAACAGTTCCTTAGGTATTGTCGGAATGGTTGGCAGCGGAAAAAGTACTTTCATGAAGTTGATTCCAAGGCTGTATGACGTGTCGAGCGGACGCATCGTCATTGGCGGACACGACCTTCGCAAAATGTCCTTATCTGAACTTAGAAAGCACATTGGTGTCGTCATGCAAGAGCCTTTTCTCTTTAGTATGAGTATTGCTGATAACATTAGAGTTGCCAAACCCGATGCAAGCGAAGAGCAAATCATTCAAGCAGCAAGCGTAGCGCAGCTGCATGAAGAAGTACAGCGCTTTCCGAAACGGTATGACACAATCATCGGTGAGCGAGGCATAAGTCTGTCAGGCGGACAGAAGCAACGACTCGCTATTGCCAGAGCACTGGTTCACAAGCCCGAGATCCTCATTTTTGATGATGCCTTGAGTGCTGTTGATACGGCAACAGAGCGTCGTTTATTGGACGGTCTCTCACACGATCAGCATCCGCACACCCGAATCTTTATTGCGCATAGAATTTCGACGGTCATGAACTGCGATAATATCATTGTGTTGGACAAAGGCGCCATCAGGGAACGTGGAACCCACGAAGAACTCATGCGTGCGAATGGAATATATGCAGACATGTATCAGCGTCAGTTGTTAGAACAAGAATTAGAACAATCCACCACAGAGTAGTCACATCTATGAAATATGCTTCCAGCGTTCTCGAGTTGATTGGCAATACACCATTGTTGAAACTTCAACATTTGACGGCGGGTATGGCACCTACTGTATTGCTCAAAATGGAAAGCCAGAACCCCGGGGGTTCGGTAAAAGATAGAATAGGTGTCTCAATGATCGATCAAGCCGAGCGCGAAGGACGCATTAAGCCCGGTGATCTTATCATAGAGCCAACGAGCGGAAACACCGGTATTGGTCTTGCACTGGCTGCACGCCTCAAAGGCTATCGTTGCTTGTTCGTTATGACCGACAAGGCTTCGCAGGAGCGAGTACGCTATCTTAAAGCTCTCGGCGCGGATGTACTTATAGTGTCATCTGCCGCCAAACCCTCTTCACCGGAGTACTATTTTAACACGGCATTGCGTCTTGCAGAAGAGATACCCAACGCGATCATGCTGAACCAGTATGACAATCCCGCCAATCCCATGGCGCATTTTGTGGGAACCGGTCCTGAGATATGGGAGCAGACAGAGGGGAAGATCACACACTTTATTGCCGGTATTGGTACCGGTGGTACTATCAGCGGCATAGCACGCTATCTCAAGTCAAAGAATCCTGCCATCAAAGTGATAGCTGCTGACCCTATAGGTTCCAGCATCAAGTCCTTCAAAGACTTTGGTCGCCTTGTTGAATCACTTCCCTATTTGATTGAAGGTGTTGGCCAGGAGCGTATACCGGGCAATTTAGACCTGAACCTCGTAGATGACATTATCAACGTCAGTGATCGTGATGCTTTCGTCACTGCTCGCAAACTGGCTCGAACCGAAGGAGTCTTCTGCGGTGGATCCTCCGGAATGAATGTCTTTGCTGCTTTGAGTGTGGCGCAGACTTGTAGCCCATCGGATGTCATCGTAGCGATTATCGCCGACACCGGTGAGCGCTATTTGACAAAGCACCACAGCGATGAATGGTTGGCTGAAAAACAATTACTCGAGGAAGATCGTCCGAGTATCTCTCGGGTGTTAAACCTCAAGCACATGAACTCGTCAGTGCCTGCAATCGTCAGTGTCAACGCAGAAACAACTGTTGAAGAAGCGCTGAACCTGATGCGTCAGTACGAGCTATCACAGTTGCCTGTTGTTGAAAATGACAAGGCCATCGCAAATCTTCGAGAGAACAAACTAATGGCTGCTGTTATTGAATCGCGCGATACGCTATCGAAGCACGTTCGATCGGTTGCAGAAGCTGCTCCTCCAGTTATCGATGCGCACAGTGACCTTGAAACTGCAATTCAACTACTCAAAGATCACACCTACGTAGTTGTTGAAGAGTACAATCGACTCATTGGTGTATTGTCGCGTCACGATGTTCTGCAATATGTATCGTAGATTACTTGGTGCTCATACCGCCTAGAGGTCATTGATAGAGATCTTGTGCACGTTAGTAGTAAAGGTGGTTGTGCGGCCGGTTTTCTACGGACAACAACAAAGGTCACTCAGATGAGTGACCTTTGTTGTGTTCGAAGCGGCTAAAGGTGTGGCAATCGATCAGAAGGCTCAACAGCGGAGGACATAAAAAAAAGGAGCAACACTGTTGCTCCTTTCGCATTTTGTTTGCACACTTCTGTACAAACGGTGGTTCAAAATAACACTTATTCCCAATCGACCAAAAAGGAAAATCTCATGGTATTTGCGAGGGGGTGATTGTCTTCCACTGTGTTGATAAAGCTGAAATCCAGGGTGAAAATGTCATACTTCACACCGGCTCCAAAGGTCCAAAATTTGCGATTTCCGATGGTTGCGGGCTCCGTGAAGTAGCCTGCTCTGAGAGCAACCACATGCTCATACCAGTATTCAGCTCCGAGGGCAAGTTCTTGTCCCGGGACTGACCAAGCGGTCACAAATGAACGCGGCAAAGCGTCAGAATTTCCTCCGGAAGTGCGTTTTACGAGCAATTTGCCCATATCAAGTGCAAAAGTGAGATCGTTAAACTCATCGCGGACGACGTTCAATGCCAGACCTAAACGTAACATGGTAGGTAGTGGATCGGACTCGTTTCGGTAGGTCATCTTCGGACCGACGTTTTGCAGATTTAGACCAAGATTTAAGCGATCAGACAGGTCGATTCCCTCACCTAAGTCCAATTTTGACGGTTTCCAAAGCAAACCAAAGTCAAAACCACCGCTTACTCCCACACCGGCTGCAGTTGTTGTAGATGTTGCGGGGGCGAGGTTTGAACGAATGTAGCGAAGTTGAACACCCGCGCCCAGATCGTCGCCAATCAACGTGCCATAAGAAAGCCCAAACGCGAATTCATCGGAACGAAAGGTTCCGTGAACTCCGCCCGTTTCATCTGTTCGCTGAAATTGACCCAAATTCATGAGAATCACGTTGGCGGCAATCGTACCATCGAGGTCCTTGACGTATTGACCGTAGGTACCATAGCTGTAGAACAAGTCAGCGTTGAACTGCGGTAGCCATTTCGAGTAGGTAAATGCGAACTGGCGCTTTTGCTGAAATGCCAGACCGCCTGTATTCCAATAGATAGCATTGATATTGTCGGCCAATGCGGTGCCGCACTCACCCATTCCGCTGGCGCGAGCGTCCGGTGATATGAGAAGGAATGGAACCGACGATCCTCCGGCTTGAGCAAAAATCTCAATTCCGGAAAACGCGCCAATAAGCGCTATGAGCAGCGTTTTCTTGACGAGTGGTGTAAACATGGAAAAACTCCAAATGAAAGTGAAAAATTTATCTTTTCGTTGTAGTGAACTGCTGAGGCGTGTAAACTGTACCTCAAATCCATTTTTCTGACGTTGGTTATAGCTTTTGTTTCATACTCTTAATTCTTCATATACACGATTTGAGCAGCCTTTGTTTCCACTGTACCGTTTGGAGCATGGAAGACCAGAATCAATGTGTAACTGCCTTGGCTCACAGTCAGACCATCATTGTCTGTGGCATCCCAGACGAAGGTGCCCGTTCCGGCGCTACTAACGGATTGATCCATCGACCGTATAAGCTGTCCGGCAGAGCTATAAATGCGTGCTTCCACAGGGAACGAATACGACTGATTGTGTGTAAACAGAATCGTCACTTGCGAGGTATAAGGATTTGGATAAATCAGTATACGTGCAGCACTTACGCTTGAGTCTGCAGCAGCGACACTAAATGTTGTTGACACCGTTGACACATTATTTAACACATCCCATACCCGCGCACGAATCATGTGCGGACCCGGACTGAGATTGAACAATTGCTTTACTGCAGAACCCTTGCGGGAATCCGTCAGTGAACTGGTGTACGAATCACTCAGGTCGACTGACTCTGGATTATCGTCAATCCATGCCTCAATCTTGTGTCCTACCCCGATTCCGGTACTATTTATGCCCGTTTTATCGGCCATATCAAGAATCAACAAGGGATTGGAACGAACCACGTCACCTGCCAGAAAACGATGGGAATCCATGAAAATGCCCAATTCAGGTCCTTCATCGTCATCCGGAACCGAGGTCAGAATGCCACCGATAATCAGTGACTTGGTAAGACCTTTGGCTTCTCGTTTATCATCCGCAAACGCATAAGCGAACATTCTTCCGTTTTTGTTCGAAAACGCAATGTCTTTGGGAATCACAAACTGAGCTTCAAAAGCACCATTTGTGACAGAATAATTGCCACGATGCAAAGCTCCACCCAATTTGAGTACCTGGAAAACAGTAGAATCACCGATAGCAAGCCCCGATGGGTCTTGAAAACGCCGTAAAATATCGGAGTCGAACAAGGACAGTGTGATCGAACCGTTGAAATCATCGACGTAGCGCTTTACGGTCTCATCGTAAATGCGACCCTTGACGCGAACGGTTGACAATGCCGAAGCAACACTACTGCTATCAGCCGGTCGACCGTTTAAGCTGTCGAAGTGCACAACGAAATTAGGTATCAGAATACGCGTTGTCGGATCACCAAGCAAAAAGTACTTACGATCGTTATCGTTAGAGTGAAGCAACTTTGTTGACAATACTACGTCACCGAACGTGCGGTATTGCTTGATGGAATCTCGAGTGAAAAACTGCTTAAAGAGCTCTTGACCAATAATCGCGTTTGAGGATGAGAAGGATACGCGAGCAGACGCAAAAGTTCCAATTGCTCCACCATTACGTGAGAGCAGCATAACTTCGGATCCACTCTGGTTGTCAACGAGATCGCAGCGTCCGAAATCGCAAGATTCAGCAGCCATGAAAAACAACTTATCCAAATTCACGAATTGCGATATCGTGATGTCTCGCGCCAACACTGTTTCATGAGCCCACACTTTCGGATTTCCGTGGCCAATCCAGTTTAGAAAGAGTGTACCGTGATTGTTGATCATCGAGATAAGATCAGCGGTAACACCGGGCTTTAGACGGCCTTTGGGAATATTTTCCGCAGGATACTCCGAAAGATAGATTTTGCGTTCAATGACATCGTCCGGAACCAAGCTATTATCATTCGTCAGCTGTTCAGATTGCCCGACGTGTAAAGAACCATCAGACTCATTATTAGAGCGAGGTCCGTCGTCTGCAACAAATGTTGACGTTGTTCGCCAAACGTCTTGTGAAGAAGACTCTTCATAATGACGAATCTTTTCGACCATCCACTCGCCTGATTCAGGTGAGTCGATTGGTAAGCGACCCAGCGCAACGTCTTCAGATCGATCGTCGCCGATCACACAGGCAAAGAAATCGTCCGTAGCGTATGTTTCGGTATTGGTTCCGATATCGGCCACGTATGGGCCCGGAATCGGATCGTCACGCTCCCACATAACGACGTAGTTCTTCTTCTGTGTTGATATATACTTATAGTCAAAATGTCCGTCGCCCCAGAGTAATACATAGTGCGGCTTGTGGGTCCATCGCACAACTGCATCTTGGATAAAATCACGTAGTGCACTGGGGTCCGCTATTCCACTACCGTACTCGTTGTACACGTCTTCCGCATTAACAACGCAAACACTCATCTTAGAATGAGCTCGGCGATAACTAGCGAATTTTTGTGCCGAAGCATTGAGTTCTTTTGCACAGATCACGATCAGCTCTGCATTCATGGCAGTATCGCGAAGACCTGCCCACTCTACTTTCGAAAGTTGAGGACTGATCGTTGAAGCTGCTATATAGAATCGACTTGGTAGGCTATCAAGTTTCGTGACAAACGTGTAGATGCCACCTGTGCTGGACTGATTGCTCAGCAAAGAGGGTTTCGCAGGATTCGTTACATCAAATCCATAGATGTTTGAGGAGCTGAAGGCGCTGAAGTTATAACGCGTGATACCCTTCAAATTGAGATCACTAACGAAGGATACTCTGTCGTCCTGCGCGCTCATTTGTCGTGGATAGTGTACTTCAAAGAAATCCAACATGCCACTCGTTGCGGAGTTACCGTCGCTACTCGCATACTCAAACTGCAGAATACTTGAACCATCGCTAGCAAGGTTTGCAGCGTCCGTATTTGCTACACCAAGAATTGCACGAAAGTCTTGATAAGCAAACTCCGATGCATCCGTTAAGGGTAGATTCAGTGTTGTGAGTGTCGAACCATTCTCTTTAATTGTCACTACAGCCGGTGACGCCGTACGATGCGCTACATCGATGTAATAGCTCACTTTACCACTGCGTATGAGACCGGGTAGTTTAGTATTGAACGTTCTTGGAACGACGGCATCGAGCTGCTCACCAAACCACCGACGTCCCGAGCCTGCGATGTAGGCATTTGTCAACTCGTGTTCAACGGCAACACGACCCGTAATCTGATTCGGGGTATTAACGACATCTCCGGTCGGTGCTTCGACTGCTTTCAATCGTGCTCCGTTCGTACCACCCCAGGTCAGCAAGTAGTAGTTCGTCTCCGTGTAATGATTGATGTAATGTGCTACACGTTTAACGCCGGGATCAAAACCAAATCCGCGACAACCTGCTCCATAAAACAGGATCTCATCCAAACTACCGTCTTGCTTCGTGTGTACGATGATTGCTTGCTCGTTCATTTGGTTGTTCATGCCCTCCGACGGCAACTCCGGCATTTCGAGTCCGCCGTTACCAAATACTTTTACACTCGCAACCTTTGAAGCCGGTATCGAATATCCTAATCCCGCCAAAGCGTTCGCATCGATGCGATATAAGCCTTCGTCCGTTACACTGACTTTCACCCAAGTTCCGTCGCTGATGCTTGAAGAGAGCACTCTATTTGTTGTCGACTTTTTAGCAATGACGCTCGGACTAACGATGGGTAACAAGAACTGTGAGGCTACGTTGGCATTCAAGAGTTGAATACCCGGATTGATGTGGCGCAGCGATGAATTGGAGCTCGCTTGATTCGATACGAATGCAAGACTGAGCTCGACAGACTCTAAGCACATGACAGTTGCTTCGACTTTTCGTTCGGCTTTCACGACGAGTTGAACCAAACACTGGCTTCCACTTTGACCCATGTACTCAAGTTCAATCCATGGATCAATCAAAGCCTTCAGCGATTCTGGCGATGTGGCCGAAGAGTATAGTACCATTCTTTGAAATGGTTGTGATCCATCTTTTGTATTGCTCGGTTTCTCAGCGCGCTCCGAATAGTGTAAGGTGCACTTTTCAATGGCATACAAATTCGGACCGGGCACAGCCAGCAGTTCTCGTAAACATGCGAACGACTGTTCATCCTGCTTATGAGTTATGGTTCCTGACAATCCGCTGTAACGCGGTTGTATTTTTAAAACACCGTTGTTCGACACCGTGTCGAAGCCCGTCAAGCTAGGCACAAAACGCAGGCTCAACCCGTGGACGTCAGACTTTAGTACCGACAAACCTTGAGTGGCTGCAGACAGCGTCAGTGACATGCTTAGACATGCGACAACACCATACAAAATGTACGGTGACAATGCGGAATGAACAGAAGCAAGAATGCTCGACATCCGGTAGGATCTACTCTTCGAACGAATCACTGGTTTCTCCAATATGTTAGACCTGAAATCGGTATCGATTCAGTTTCACATACACCTTTGGGTTGTTTAAACGCAGTAGAAAGAGTCGATAGATGTCGTTGTTGGTTTGAATACTTGGCTCAATATAAAGACTGCGAATTCTATCGCAAAGGAAATTTTCGGCCGCTTTTACAAACTCTGTAAAAACACGGACGAGGCTCTTTTTTGTTGTAGAAGAGCCTTTGCACCGGCCACTCAGCTTCTTGTTCTTATTTTTGAGGGGTCTCCTCACTTTTAGCTGGTTCGCATCACTGCCCATGTTGATAGGCATTGCGCTTGTTGTTTTCTGGTTCAGTCTCGCGCTGGTGCTGCATACCTATGTCCTATTTCCCGCTATTATTCAGCAGATCGCAAAACATCGAAAAAAAACGCATCTTCGGGCATATGACGACAACACGACCGGTTTCGAAGTCCCTCCACTAACCATCCTCATAGCTGCCTACAACGAAGAGAAGTTTCTGGCCAAACGACTGGACAATATCATTCAGCAATCGTATCCTGCGGAGAAGTTGCGTGTATTGGTGGGTTCCGACGGCTCTACAGATGCCACAAATACCATTTTACAACAGTACATGGCGGGTCATCCATTTATTGAAGCCGTTCTTTTTAGCTCAAATCGAGGAAAAGCCCCTGTTCTCAACGATCTCGTCGCAAGAGCCGAAACGGAGATTCTTGTCTTTACCGATGCAGACGTCATTTTCGAGAGTAATGCCTTGGTATCCATTGTACGAGACTTTCTTTTCGCAGATGTAGGCGCTGTAGCCGGCACTCGTATCAATGCTTCACTAGGCGGAGATCCCTCATCAATTCACGCAGAGGAGCATGCGTACTTGAGTTACGACAACCGCATCAGGTGGGCTGAAGGCTTATGTGGCACCCTGATCGGTGCCCATGGTTGCTTCTTTGCGATTCGCAAGCAGCTCTTTAAGCCCCTTAACGTTGATACAGGGTACACCGACGACTTCTACTACTCAATGCTGCCATTTGAGTCAGGGTACCGTGTGACCAATCCGAAGGACGCGATCGTGTATTCAGAAGCGGCAAGCAGTTCAGAGGAAGATTTTCAACGAAAAGTTCGCTACTCGTCAACAGCATTTGCGACGCTTTCTCGCTTTCGATCGCTACTCTTTGATCGCCGTCTTGTGCTGAGCTACTGCTTTTGGTCCCACAGAGTATCCAAGTGGTTTCTGCCCGTGTTCTTCATACTTGAAATTGGAGCAAACTCCGTGCTGATCTGCGAACACCCCGTGTATTTTGGCTTCTTTATCCTTCAGCTTTTGTTTCTGGGGCTCTGTATTGTTGTGTGGCTGGTCAAGAGGCGTTTCCCTACTATCCACATGCCTCGACTATTGAATTTTTCCTATTATTTTGTAAGCTCGAACATTGCACTTCTTTTCGGACTTTTTCGTTTTATTCGAGGCGGGAATTCAACTCGTTGGACCCCGCAACGCTAGTCAGTCTCCTTCTTACTTTTCGACAGGTATGGTATGAATGTTATCAAAGGCACTCTCAGTATACTTTTTGTTATCGCGTTCAGCCTTCGGCTTCACGCACTCGACGCAAAACCGGATCCAGCCAAATGGTCAGTACCGAAAACCGAGTACAGTATCACAGCCGGTGATACGATGTGGGTTACGATAAAGAGTCAGATTCAAGACGGATGGCATATCTATGGACTTCGATCCTACATCAATGCCGAAGGCATTGGTCCTACATCGACCGACCTATCTATCGACACCAAGGATTTTCGTGTCCTGAAAAACAAAATCAAGACATCGAAGTCTTTGTCGGTGTACGATTCATCGTTTGAAGTTCAGGTCGATGAGTTTGTCAAGAAAGCCGAATTCCAGGTGCCCTTGGTCTGCTCTTCTTCCTTAAAAGGTGGCACGTATAAGTTCAACGTATTGGTCTACTTCCAAGTTTGTAACGAAGGGAGTTGTTTGAACGCTAAGGAGTTAAAGTTTCCTGTTAGCATAGACGTCAAAGCAAACAACAATCCTTCAAAATCAGACCTAAATACTGCTTCGCCCGAACAAGTCAATTCGTCTCAAGGCGGCACGAACACGACTCCATCCGGAACGGAGCTACAGGTCTCGGCGCCTTCAGCCGGAACCAACGACAATGCCAAGCAAAACGCACAAACAAACTCGATTGCTACACAAACCGCGGCAGCGGGTACAGGTACCGATCCTCTGGGCGAAGACGTACCCAAAAGTCTGATCGCGTTAATACTCCTCGCAATGGGATTTGGTGCCAGTTCCTGGGTCATGCCCTGTGTGTACCCAATGATACCGATCACGGTGTCGTTTTTCACAAAGCGTTCCGACAAAGAGAAAACCAAACCCGTAGTGGATTCGTTAGTGTACTCCGCAGGTATCATGAGTACCTATGTGGTGTTCGGTGCACTCGCAGCAATCGTCATGGGTCCGGCAGCCGGAAGAAATTTTGCATCCAACGCTTGGGTGAATCTCTTTTTGGGACTCTTGTTTATAATCATTGCCGGAAACTTGTTTGGTATGTACGAGCTGGCATTGCCCGCTTCTCTGGTCAACGCCTTAAACCGTAAGTCGAATGAGAAGAGCGGATATTCCGCCTCCTTCATCATGGGTATGGTCTTTTCATTGACAGCGTTTACATGCACAGTACCATTCATCGATTTAGTCGGCAAGATTTCAGCCGGTGGAGAGTGGTTCCGACCCATCGTGGGTATGCTGGCCTACGCCGCAGTATTCGCCCTTCCCTTTTTCCTTTTGGCTTTGTTCCCAAGTGCTTTGAACAAACTACCTCGATCCGGTGCATGGATGAACAACATCAAGGTTGTCTTTGGTTTCGTTGAGTTGGCGTTTGCACTTAGCTACATTGCGCGAACGGACAGTCTTAGCGGCTGGGGACTAATTTCTCGCGAAGTGGTTCTGTCCGTGTGGGCTGCATGTTCCTTCTTGATTATGCTCTACATTCTGGGTGTCTTCAGAATGAAGTTGGACAGCATTGTTGATCACATAGGAGGTCTCCGAGCCATACTTGCTGTTGTCTTTGGAGCAATGAGCTTCTACATTTACGACGGTATCAAGAGTGACTCCGTTGGTCCACTAGAACCTTTCGTCTACGTAGAATCCGCCCATGGTACTTCAAAAACCGAGAGTGTAGTTTCGACCAATCAAAAAAACGAGACTAAAAGCGGAAGCTATAATGGAGAATGGATTGAGGATTTGAACCATGGCATGAAGCTGGCCAAAGAACTTAAACGTCCGGTGTTTGTAGACTTCACAGGGAAAAGCTGCACGAATTGTCGCTGGATGGAGAAGAACATGTTCACCAAAGCTGAAGTAAAGTCACTTATGGAAAAGATGATTCTGGTGCGTGCCTTTACTGATCGTTCATATATACCGCAAGACAAGATCTATCAGGAGATGCAGGAGAAACGATTCAACTCGACACTGCTTCCTCTGTATGTCATTCTCACACCGGATGACAAGGTCATCGCTTCGTCTACCTACACGCCGGACGTTAGTGCTTTTGTTCAATTCCTTAGCAAGGCTCAGGTATCGAACTCTACAGCCTCGGCAGATCTGTAGAACGTGCACGACCTGACGAGTTATTCGAGATTTGTGTTGATAGGATCTCCAATGAAGCCCAAAGAACATTGAGTCTTTGGGCTTTTTTGTTGTCTGTAGCTGGTAGAAACGCAAACGAGAATCGTGTACTTGTTCTTGTTTTTTAGGCACTTACATCATTCTTTTGACTCCCGTTCGGCTAAGCCTCAGTTACAATGTACGAAGCTCAAATCTACTTTCTCGGTAGTTCTACGTACATTTTTTCACAGAATAGCCGATAAACCGGAAAGGCACGGATTTGCTCAGTTGAGATCAAGGATGAAGATCTATCGATCACTCTGTACTCCTGAGGTCTATCGTGCAACGATCCTTCCTCCTTTTTCTCTGCACTCTACTCTGTCTCTTCGGTTGTTCCGAGCTACCGGATTCAATTAGTACGCCTTCATTCAACGCTTCATTTAGTTTGCCGCTCATTGATAGTTCATTTAGTCTGGAACAGATCCTGAAGGATGACTCGACTCTTGAACGCGACAAACAGAACGGGAATTACAGCTTGGTAAGTCGATTTGATATTCCGGCAATCAAGCTCGGTGACTCACTTTCAATTCAAGCGATTAACGTCAATTACAGCTCATCGCTCAATTCAAATGCAGATTTGAAACGACAGCTAAGTAGCTTCGACGCTGTGAGTATAGGCTTGTCACAGCTCGATAGCGCATGCAAAGGAAGCGGAAGCGGTGTCGTAGCAGCATCCGATCGCGTCGTAGCATTGCCTCTAAAGCTTGGCTCAGGCTTGAAGAGTGTGCACATCTTATCCGGCAACCTAGCCATCACCCTTCAGAACAATCTTCCAATTGACATAGATCTTGCTTCATTGCCGGGCAGTGGCTCCGCAATATGTATGGTTCGAACCCCCGGTCAACCGGATATTCCACATGTAGGCTCCGGTTCCCAAGCAACTCGAGTCGGTAGAGCAGGAAGTTCGTCGAGCACCTTGAAGATTCAACTGCCCTTGGCAGGAGCAACGCTAAATCAAAACAGTGTGATTCTCTTGCATACAGCGACTTCGGGAAGTCTAGGGAAGAGTGTCTCGTATTCACCGAGCAGTACGTTTCAAGTAGACTTACAAGCAGATGCAGTGCAAGTAGGCGAAGCGTCAGCGAGCCTTGAAGCAATGCCTCTGCAGTTTGAATTTGAGGCGGCTCTGCCAAACGGGACACAAATAAGTGAGGGTGTCATCCGTGAATTCGTCGCGAACCTACAACTTAAAAACGACTTTGCCATTCGCGGTACGGCTGATATCAGCTTTCCTCAATTGACTGGCCAGCAGTCAAAGCAAGCCTTACGATTGAGTGTTCCCGTACTTCCCCGATCGACGCAATCCATTCGTTTGAGTAACGAAGGACAAGCCTTCGTCGTTGCTCCTGATGCCGTGGATAAGTCCAAAGGCAACCTGGTCTCCTCTTTGCATTGCGTCTGTACCATTCACACCGAAGCACTGCCTACGATTGAAGACTTCAATCAATATCAGCGACTGGCAATCACCGGACTCATATCTCCTTTGAGTTTTTCGCGTGTAAGCGGCTATCAATCATCCAGCAACGAGTCTCGCTTCACTTTTGGCTCGGATCTAAAAGGTCTGCAAGAGAGTGGTATTGTGGTAGGTAGCGCAGACTTGAAGACTATTGAAATAGATTGTGAACTCAACAACGCAACAGCGAATCAAGGATACTTCAGTGGAACAGTGAATTTATTGGACCTTAGTGGTACAGTTGTGGCGACTAGAGATATCAGTCCTACTCTGATCGCCGCTCAACAGTCAACTATCGTGCATCTGCGCTACTCTGACATGCACCTTTCGGCTTTACCTGCCCGCGCGGTTATCAATGGCGTTTTGAAAGCTGCCTCTTCTGCATTCATCTACAATGACAATGCCGCGCTGCGGGGTAGCGTTTGTGTACGAGTCCCTCTTGCCCTCCGGGTAAAAGGTGGATCCTATTCGTCGCAAGCAAGCATGAGTGTTCAACAGTCGATTCGAGAGCGAGTTCATTCAGCGCGCATGATCGTGGAAGCTCACAACACAATTCCTGCGGACGTTGGTTTCCACCTAGACTTCTTCGATGCAAACGATCGATTTGTACAACGTCTCCCTCAAACCGGAGAGTTGCGTGTGAACGGTTACAACGGGAACGGTACCCATACTGCTTCCGGATTTGCGGTCGATCTGGACAGTTCGGTAGCAGCTCGGGTTTTGCAATGCACCCGGACACGAAGCACTGTGTCGTTCAATACAGCACAAGATTCGTATGTAACGTTTAACAGTAGTGACAAGCTGGCGGTACGAGTACAGCTCCAATGTACAACCATCATCAAGTAAGCATGAAGTTCAGCACTAGTTCTATCGTAACGGTCTGCCTGCTGGCTGTCGTCCAAATCGAAACGTTGGCTCAAAATGCGGAGACCATGGGACGCAGCGGATGTGCCGACTTCCGCAACAGTACAGCAACTATGGAAATACATCCTTCGCTTTTAGCATTGGGTGACCGCCGAGACCTCTCATTCAGTTTTCCCGGAGTCTCCCTTAGTGGAGGGACCGACGGCATTTGCCTGGCAGACTTCCGCGCAGTGACGGGCAACACGAGTTCAATAGAAGGCCCATTGGCTCCGAGTCTTTCGGATACAAGACGCAATACTCTACTCAATCAACTCACCCAGTCGCACTTCGGCATTAGCATTAACGCTCAAGCGTTCGCTCTTTCCGCTTGGCTCGACGATAGGTTCGTAATCGGTTTGCGTCACGATCTGCACCTTGGGTCTGTGAGTACTTTACCTACTCAACTCACCTCGCTGTGTAATGGTGACATAGGAAGCAACGATGTGCGTTTGAGCAACACGCGTGTTAGTGCACTCGCTTACGCTGCGTTACAAATAAGCACTGCCTACAGTCTGCTAGAGTCACACACAGTGGACAACGACCGGCTCACAGTCGGACTCTCCGTGAAACGCCTGCAAGGAATCATCTATGCTCGTTTATCGCCTACATCTGAACTCAGGGTCCATCCGTTTGTCCCGGATGGCTGGGACAGTACCAAAGACTGCGAGGTCGTCGTCGACGCACATTATGATTACACAAGTGGTCGGCTCGGTGACATGTTATCCAGATTCAGTGGCTTAGGCTCCGAGAATCCCGGCTGGGGTTTTGATCTTAGTGGATCGTGGCAAACGCATTGGAATAACAACTACCTGACTGTGGTTGCATCTGTCCTCGATCTTGGGTCTATCGAATGGACCGCAAATCGTCACGGACAGATTTCCACCCGCGATACCATACGATCTTTCAGTGGCATTGATGAAAGCTATGTGCAGCGATTTAAACCATCGGAGCAAACCACACCTTTGTCAAGTGCTTTGCCTTCGCGAGTCGAAGCATTGGTTCAATGGACGGTGCAAAACGCTTGGTCAAGTTCTGAGCGCATTGACAGTTATGCAGCTTTTCGCTACGGACTCAATGACCAAGGAGCAAATGAGCAGTGCCTGAGGCTTGCACTTGCCGTAGAGCTTGCCCAGCGAGGATATCGTCCGACAGTACGCGCCGGATTTCATACAGGAGCATCAGACGGCACGGACTTTTCTTTCGGATTTGGATGGACAATCGCTGAGCATTTGAGTTTGTCTGTAGGCAGCTCATCGCTCACTGCTCTTGTTGTACCCTCAAAAGCTCAGTGGATTTCCTGCGCAACAGAAATACGCGTCAACTTTTAACGCAGGCATTTACTCAAGGGTCTGAAAACGAGCTCGCCTCCCACTCATCTACTCTACGGGAGGACGCAAACCGGCACTGCAAGAACGTATGGTAGCGGAAACGCGCTACGTGATACTAGAACGGATCTGCAGGTACTGAAACCGGGAATTGCGGCATATCCTGCTCTTCAAATCGTGCATAAGTAAGATTTTCAAATCGAGCGTAGTCCTTGATATATGCGGTGCGCACGGTATCTGTTGGACCATTTCGTTGCTTTGCAATAATGAGCTCTGCCGTACCTTCGGTTGAAGTGCCATCATCATACTGCATGATCTCATAAACTTCCGGACGTGTAACAAACATGACAACGTCGGCATCCTGCTCAATAGATCCGGACTCACGAAGGTCAGAAAGCATTGGTCGTTTATCACTTCGTGCTTCCACCGTACGATTCAACTGGGCTAAAGCAACGACCGGAATGTCCAACTCCTTGGCAATCTGCTTCAAGGTCCGAGAGATAATGGAAATTTCGCGCTCACGACTCTCCGCTTTTGGCGCGTGCATGAGCTGGAGATAATCCACAAAAATCAACTTCACTCCGTGCTCAGCTTTCAAGCGTCGACACTTTGCACGCAATTCCATCAAGCTCAGAGAGGGACTGTCGTCGATGTACATCTTCGTGCGCTCTAGTCGACCAATCGCGCTTACGATTTTCTGCATTTGTTCAGGACTCAACTTCCCGGTTCTGATGTTATGTGCATTGATTCGGGTTTCTGCACTTAGTAGACGCATCACGAGCTGCACAGCCGCCATTTCGATTGAGAAAAACGCAACCGGCTGATCGTACTCCATTGCCGCATTGCGAGCGATGCTCAATGCAAGCGCGGTTTTACCCATGGAAGGTCGAGCCGCGATGATGATCAAGTCCGACTTTTGGAATCCTCCCAGCATTTCGTCGAGCTTAACAAAACCGGTTGGAACACCGCTCAACCCACTATCGGAGCTCTTGTCCGCAAGCTTCGCAATAATATTGAAGGTGTCGCGCGCCAGTTTGTTCATATCCGAATACGTTTTACGTAAGCGCTTCTCTGCTATCTCAAAAATCTCCTGTTCGGCTCGGTCGATTTCTTCGAGAGCATCCGAAGTTTCATCATAGCAATCTTCGACAATACGACCTGCCGCCGAGATCAATCGACGTTTTAAGTAGTGTTCTTGAACGATACGGGCATGATGCTCAACTGCGAAGGAGGTAGGTGTTTGGGCATTGATTTCTGTCAAATAGAAGGTCCCTCCGACATAGTCAAGAAGAGCCTTCCTTCGAAGCTCTTGGGAAAGGGTGATGATGTCGACCGGGGTGCCATGTTCGAACAGATCGCCAATGGTCTCAAAGATCTTCTTATGGGCATCCGAATAGAAGCAGTCGGCATCGAGAATTTCTATGGCTTTGGCTATTGCCCCTCGGTCTACCATCATAGACCCAAGAACGTTGACCTCTGCTTCGTGCGAGTGTGGAGGCACTTTAGTTGAGACAATCTCGGCAGCTTTGGCACCGCTTCGTTGTTTGGACTTGGATTTATACTCTCTTTTGTTCTCTTCCATATTCGACCGATGTACAGAGGTGTAAGCGATGTTCAGATTGCAAATTAGCGAGTGCAACCAGGCGGATGTAGGAAGTCTATCCTCATTTTATTCACACTTGGTCCTCCACTTATCCTTTGAGGATCCGGCCTATTCGTTTATATTCGTTGAACGAAGGAAAATGCCTCTACGATGTGCATCGAGTAAGGCACGGCAACGTCCATTTACTAAACATAGATATGATTTTTTCACGCGCATCTGAATACGCGATTCAGGCTATGCTCTACCTCGCAAAACGAGAGCTTATGGACGGCAAAAAGCTGATCCAAACGCGCGAGATTGCAGAATCACACGCAATACCATATCACTTTCTTGCGAAGATTGTGCAAGATTTAGCGAAAGCAGATTTGATTGTTTCGCTCAAAGGACCAAGTGGCGGTATTGGTTTGGCACATGATTCCAAAGAGATTTCTGTGCTGGAAATCGTCCGCTCTGTCGACAACATTCAGTACGTCACCGACTGCGTGGTGGGCTACGAAAAGTGTAGTGCGGACAGCCCCTGCCCATTGCACTTCGAGTGGGAAAAAATCCGCAATGTCATCTTTAATCTCATTCGTGAAAAAACACTTCGCGAACTGGTTGAGGACACTGAGTTTTCAAATGGTCGTTTGCTGGTTTCTCGTGCAAAGGCAGACGAAGCCACTGCTTCAGCGGCAACGGCAGCCGAAGTCCATTCTTCAAGCACAGAGGCTGCAGCACATTTGAAGAAACTCAAGAAGGTTTGATAGTGAGCATCGCTCAGCAGTATCAAGGAGACATCTTTTGTCTCCTTTTTTTTTGTCCTTAGCCTGGGTGTCCGATTGCGATGGAGTTTTTGCACATGTGTATCCGGCGAGACGTTTTGCCGCGGACATGTCTTGCAAATCGGCAGAGTCCAACCATACTCTAGGTTCGGTCCTGGTCTGGTACATGGTGCCTGTGCTGCTCAAATTGTATCGAGTATATGAACCTAGCTTGCCGGGTGAAGCATTTTGGTGAGGCGCAGCTCATTGTCGACCTGACCGCTGTTTGACGGAAAGTATTCGATCTTATCCATGATGCGACGCATAAGATGCACGCCTAGCCCACCATGTCTGAAACTCTTGAAATACTCTTGCATATCAGGTTGGGCAACTTCCAAAGGGTTAAAAGACTGCGCACGATCAAGAATCGAGAAGACGATTCCGTCGTCGATCTGCGCTGCGCGCAGTGTGATGAGTCCGTCGACCGCGTTCTTATAGGCATGACGAATCAGGTTTGAGCACGCCTCGTCAACCGCAAGACTGAGTTGATAAACGTCACTATCGGTAAAGCCACAGCTCTTCGCTGCGGTCTCTACAAACTCACGAGCACGTACAAGCGAACCTAAGTCGCTTGGTATGCTGAGTTCATGTCGATATGACGTAGTGTGACTCATTCTCTGTTAGAGAGTTTCAAAGCGAGTGAGCGCATCGGACTCTTGATCAAAAATCTCGAACAACATTGGGAAACCAAGCAGGTCAAAGACCGTGTACACGCGTGGCTTCATTTCCACAAGCTTGATATCTCCCTGTTGTGAACGCACACCTTCAATGAACACCATGAACACACCTAATCCTGCCGATGAAATGTATTCTAAGTCCTTAAAGTTCACAACGATTTTATGTGTGCCTTTATTGATGATTTCGCCGAGCGCACTTTCAAATTGTGAGGCAGTATGCGCGTCGAGATAGCCGTGAAGTGCTACTCGACCGATATCGCCAATCATTTCGTGTGCGATGGAAAACTCGTTCATGGATATCAATCCTTTAGGGTTTGTAGTGTGCTGGTAGATGACGTATGCGGCTCAATGCTTGGGTACATGGTTCTTCGTATGACAATCAGCGTCATATCGTCATGCTGCATGGAATGATTCGAGAAGACTGCAACGTCTCGCATAATGGTCTGCGCTACAAATTCAGCGTTGAAGCGCGGTGAATCCTGTCCCCGCATTAACGCACTTTCCAATCTCTCAAATCCAAACTCATCACCCTCAACGTTTCGTGCTTCGTTGATTCCGTCGGTAAACAAGAGCAGCGAAGCATCCTCGGCAAGCTGCACTTCATCCGACTGAATACAGGTTGCGAAGAAATCCGGTTTAGCCAAGCCAATTCCCAGCCCTTTCGGACGTATGATGTGTGAACCGGCCGGATCAACAAGAAGCGCCGGAGTGTGACCGGCACGAACGATGGAGAGGAGCCCTTTCGGACCTAGGTGAACCGCCATCAATGTAATATACATTTGACGCTCCATTGTCCCAAATAAGGTAGCATTGATATTCTCTACCAGCTCCCGCGCGGTGTTTGCCTGGCGAGCCAATGCTAGAGCGACGCCTTTAAGTTTCGCCATATAGAAGGCGGCACTAATGCCCTTTCCACTCACATCTGCTATCAAAACGCAGGGACTACCGTCAGCCAAGTGGTAGAAATCGTAGTAGTCACCTCCAACCTCCAAAGCCGGTGAACTCAAACCGTACACGTCATAACCTTCGAGCTTTGGATTTGTTTGTGGTAGCAGCTTCTTCTGGATCTCCCGACCAACCAACAATTCTTTATGATAGCGTTCTTTCTCAAGTGAGTCCTCGACAAGACGAGCATTTTCGATGGCGACACTCGCTGATGAAGCAAAGGCTGCTACGGCTTGAACGTCATCCGTCTCGAAGGAAAACGGTTGTGCGTGTATCACAACGACAGCGCCAACGAGCTCCCTGCCGCTGCGTAAGGGTGCAACGATCATCGACTGGGCAAATGATTCGACCGATCGTGACAGAAAGCTAAAGTTAGTATTCTCCGAGATAAACTCCACGTTGTATGGAGCGCTCAGATTATTGACAAATCTCTGGAGGATGTCAGAGTCATTCAAAGCTTCTATTTGTTTGACGGTCAATCGTTCGGCGGCTTTCTGCTCCATCACACCGGACTCGCCAATACTGAAACTAAACGCTGCCGATCCGCGAGTGGCTTGCATGGCTAACTGCGTGACCGTTGTGTAGAGTTTATCGAGATCGGTACTTTCCGCGGCAATACGGTTGAGATATGCTACGGAGCTGAACTCAAAAGTCCTGCGCTCTACCATACTGCTATTCGGCAGAGAGAACAGCACAGTCCAGAATGTACGCTCGCAGAAGATTGCTAAGAAGACCGAGCCGTAAGCCATCACCGCCTGGAAGCCGTAAGAAGAGTGTCGAAGAGAGGTATGTAGCTCTGAAGTGGTGTCCCACGATTCCGCAGCAGCCACCATGCTGGCACACATTCCAAGAAAGGTTAAAAGAAGCAAGCGTCGCTTCTCCTTTGCTGCCAAAAGTAAAACCCAATTGCGCCTCTTTACGGCGAGAACCATGATGATGGCAAGCACCACACAAAGCAACATGACAATCACTCGCATGCTGCGACTCATTGCATACTCCCCCACAAAGGATAGAAAATATGCGACCACTGAACCTATCACTATTACTCGCGTGTAGCGTCGTGTCTGTGATGTGCGCTGCAAGTTGATGGCGCGATGCAAAAACACCACCAGGTACAGAGTTGCAAACATTCGCTCGGCAGTGAGGAGGTTGCCGGTAACAAGATCACTAAAGCCTGCCGGAGCACCACTGTCTCCAAAGGGTAAGATCCCAACTGCAAGGAGGACGATAAGTCGACCAAAATCCGTGAAGAAGTCTTTGCGACCACGATAGGAGTTGGTCTGCGCATATGACCAGACGATATACGCGGAAGACGCAATGAACCCCATCCCAAAGATGAGACGCAGACCAACCGCAGCCGTGGAACTATATGTGTTCGAGGCGAGAGAGATGATGTCTGTGACGATTCGAGCAATAAAAACTAGAATCGCAAGCGACAACCATACAACAGCGCGAATGGATGATTGCGAGGCTTCGTGCTCTTTCATAGCGAGTCAATTTAGTTATAGTGCTACGATTCGGAGCTACAGAAGTTTCGAAGAAATATGAACGAACCGAGCTTAGCGGTATTCAAGTCTATAGGCTTCCAGGACGATGCCATTCTGTACTGTTAACTGCTGCGCACCCTGCTCCGAACAAGATTTCTCATATGCTTCAAATCCGACTGAATTCTTCGAAACCAATTTTCGACGTAAGATACCTTCGACGACTACCGTCTTCGCTTGACATTGTGGTTTTTGAGCAACTATTGCGTCACTAAGGTCAACACGGATCACGTTCGCGCCGTCCTTGAGGAGAATCCAACACGCATCATCCGGGCAAAGGGTCGCTACTTGCCCTTGAATTCGGAAGCTTCTATCAAAGCTTAACTCATTAACGGCAGAACTTACTGTAAACGATGTGTCCACCAGACGCGAGTCGTCTCCAAACTCAGTTTTTTTAGAACTGCACGAAACAAGCATGCTCATTGAAACGCCTAACACGAAGGCGATGTTTGCAGTCCGGAGTACTGTCAACTTTCCATGCATGTTCGTAAAGGTAATTATTCGGTTGAAAGACATTGTATGGATTGCGCCACGGACTCGGCAACCCTATGGCGAAATCTGATGCTAGACCTAGGGCAAAACTACTGCGTTCTGAACCACGAATAGGCGTTGTCCGCTCCAAGACTTGCTTGAAAGAAAAAAAGCCCTCGCATTGGCGAGGGCTTTTTTTTGAGCCAACAGACGGACTTGAACCGACGACCTGCTCATTACGAATGAGCTGCTCTACCAACTGAGCTATGTTGGCGTACATCTACGAAGAATGCAAAAATACGCGTTTTACGGAATTCTGCAAGCTACTAAGATGCAGGCTGCAAAGTTCAGGCCAGATTCAAACCGTAGACACGTTGAGCTTTTGCTTCAACATACTCCAGGAAGTCTGCCTCAGACAAACTCTTTCCGCTGATTTTCATGATGAGCTCCGATGGCAGCATGGTCTTGCCATGTACATGAATTGAATCACGAAGCCACGCCAAAATTGGAGCAAAATGTCCGCGACGAATGTCGTCACTGACATTAGGTAGATCACGCAATAGCGCTTTGCGTAGCATAGCTGCGTAAAGCTTGCCGAGCGTGTAGCTCGGGAAATATCCAAATCCGCCAAATGACCAATGGATGTCTTGTAAGCAACCTTTGGCATTGCTCTGAGGCTGCACACCGAGATACTCTTGCATTTTCGCGTTCCAAACCGCAGGCACGTCTTCAACGTTGAGGGTGCCGTTAATCAACGCCTCCTCAATCTCGAAGCGGATAATGATATGCAAGTTGTACGTTACTTCATCGGCCTCAATACGGATCAGAGAAGGCTCGATGATGTTGATAGCTTTGTACATGTCAAAAGGCGTAACGCCTGACAACTGTTCCGGAAAGTAGTCCTTCATAGAAGGCAATGCCCAATTCCAGAACTCCTCACTTCGAGCAATGACATTCTCCCAGAAGAGACTCTGGGACTCGTGAATACCCATGCTGGCACCGTCTGATGCAAAAGTGCGACCTAGACCCGGGGCTATGCCCTGCTCATACATGCCGTGACCGGTTTCATGAATCAAGCCAAAGAGACAAGACCGTATATCGTCTTCAAACACTCGAGTGGTCAAGCGTACATCGGTCTGTGCAAAGGATGTACAGAAGGGATGTGCGGAAAGATCTACACGTCCGTTTTCGTAATTGAAGCCAATGCTTTCTGAGATGAATCGCGCGAAAGCAAGTTGCTTCTCCTTGTCGTAGCCTTTGAACAAGAGTGCGTTAGAGACGCCGTCTTTGTGACCCTCAATCTTCTTCAACAAGTCTACAGTTCCTGCTCGTAGTTTATCAAAGACCGGACGCAGTTGGGCAACACTCATTCCGGGTTCAAAGAGATCCAGAAGAGCGTCATAACGATTGTGCTCATAGCCATAGAGTTCGGCAGCTTCTGCCTTCAACTGCACAAGGTGATGCAGGTCGGGAGCGAATATTTCAAAAGCATCCGCACTGCGAGCTTTCTTCCATGACTCTTGAGCTAAAGCGCATGCCTTGGATGTCTCACGCACAAGATTCTCAGGAAGCTTACGGGCACGCTGTACTTCTTTAACAAACAGTGCTGCAACTCGCGCTTGAGTGTCCGACTCAAAATCACCACTACTCAATTTGTTCGCGAGTTCGACAGTGTCAGTGCGCGTCATTGCTTGATGCGCAAGTGTGTCGAGAGTAGCAATCTGCTCGGCACGGGCCATTCCTGCACCATCCGGCATGTAGGTTTCCTGATCCCAACCTAAGACAGCGGATGCTGCATTGAGATCTTTAACCGTGTTCATGATTTCTGTAGCCTGCTGATAAAGCTCCGAAGTACTCATAGTCTTTACAAATTTGTTGATGAACAAATGTCGGTTCCGGAATCAGATTCGTTGATTATCTAACTGTTCGATAGTGTGTCAACAACACGAATCTTAGATTGGCGTTCAGCCTACTGCTTACAAAACGTGCAGCCAAGGGCTGCACGTACGCAAAAACACATTCTATTCATTCGCGTTTCGACGAACTACATGATCAGCATTGCATCACCGTAGGCAAAGAAACGATACTCATTCTTGATGGCATACTTGTATGCCTTGAACAAGTTGTCTTTACCCGCAAAGGCTGCAGAAATCAACAATGACGTTGTTGCAGGCGGATGGAAATTGGTAAGCATACAGGTTGCTATTTTGAAATCATATGGAGGAAAGATATACTTATCAGTCCAGCCATGGTTGGGCTTCACCGTATGCGATGTAAGGACACTGGACTCAAGTGCACGCATGACACTGGCGCCACAAGCGAAAACTTTGCGCTTTGACTTCAGGGACTTATTGATAATCTCCGCGTTCTCGCGCGTGATTTCAAACTGCTCCGAATACATTCGGTGCTTTGTCAAATCCTCCACCTCGATGGTTTCAAAGATACCTTGACCAATATTCAAGGTCACGTATGCAATACGCACTCCCTTTTTCTCGAGCGCTTTCAACATGTCTTTGGTAAAGTGGAGACCTGATGTCGGCGGTGCGATCGACGCGTTCTTTGCAGGGTTCGCGAATACACACTGGTATGCTTCCTTGTCATCGTCGTTTGGCTCACGCTTGATGTATTCCGGTATCGGCATCTGCCCAATCTTCTCGATTACCTTATGAAGATCACCTTCATACGAGAAGCGTACAGTGCGACCACGGGAGGTGGTGTTGTCGATAATCTCGCAGTAGAACTTGCCACTGTCGAAATAGATCTTGTTGCCAATTCGAACTTTGCGTGCCGGCTCGACAATAACATCCCAAATACGTTCCGGAGCCTTTAGCTCACGTAACAGCATCACTTCGATCTTTGCGTTGGTCTTCTCTTTCTTTCCGTTGAGTTTTGCCGGAAATACTCGTGTGTTATTCAACACCAAGCAGTCACCCTTCTCAAACAAGTCGACAATGTTCTTGAACTTTTTGTCCTTGATCTCACCTGTCTTGCGGTCGAGTACCATCATTTTTGCCGAATCCCTTGGCTCAGCCGGGAACTTGGCAATTGAATTCTTGGGAACTGAGAACTTAATTTCAGTAAGTTTCACGAGAATATCCTTGTGGAGTTGAGTATTTTGTTGGCTGCACTCTTCAGTAACGAAAAAAGGACATACCTTTCAACGACTTAACAGTCTTCTTGAAGAGTGGGCCGAATGAAGACTACAAAAGTACACTTTCGTGACCGCCGTGGTCAAGAAGAATTTCGCCTATTTGTCAATGAAACACTTAGAGTTACAGTCGAATTACAAGCCCTCCGGAGACCAACCAAAAGCTATAAAAGAACTTACCGAAGGACTTCGCCGCGGCGATAAGTACCAGACTTTACTTGGTGTTACCGGATCCGGCAAGACCTTTTCCGTCTCCAATGTGGTTCAGGACATTCAACGTCCGACCCTGGTGATCTCTCCAAACAAAACTCTGGCAGCCCAATTGTACGGCGAATTCCGCACATTCTTCCCTAACAATGCGGTTGAGTTCTTCATCAGTTACTACGACTACTATCAACCGGAGGCTTACCTTCCGACGACCGATACATACATCGAGAAAGATTTTGCCATTAACGACGAAATAGAACGCCTTCGATTGCGTGCCACATCGGCTCTCATTGAAGGCAGACGTGATGTCATCGTAGTCGCTTCCGTGAGTTGCATCTACGGTATAGGATCCAAAGAAGATTTCGCTTCAATGGTCTTCCCCTTGCGTCCGGGACTGACCATCGATCGAAAGAAGTTGATCTACAAGCTCAACGATATGTTTTTCAGTCGCAATGACCTGGAGCTGGGTCGCGCCGGTTTTAGAGTTCGTGGTGACGTGGTCGATGTTGTTCCGGCATACGAGGAAGACGTAGCCCTACGCATTGAACTCTTCGGCGATTCAATCGAGAAGCTATCACTTATCAACCGCATTGACGGGAAACAAATCGAACGACTGGATTCGTACACTTTGTATCCGGCACGTCAGTTTGTCACCTCGCAAGCGAACCTGTCGCGTGCTGTGGGTAGCATTAGCGATGAGCTGTACGTACGTTTGAAGGAGCTTCGGGATCTTGAAAAGTACGTCGAAGCTCAGCGCCTCGAGCAACGAACTACCTATGACCTTGCCATGATGAAGGAAGTAGGCTACTGCTCCGGAATCGAAAACTATAGCATGCATCTATCCAATCGCAAACCGGGCGAGAAGCCTGTTTGCCTCCTGGATTACTTCCCGGAAGACTTCCTTCTGGTGATCGATGAAAGTCACGTTACCTTGCCTCAGATTCGTGCCATGTACGCGGGAGATCGAAAACGCAAGGAGACTCTAGTCGAACACGGCTTCCGACTTCCCAGCGCACTTGAAAATCGTCCGTTAAAGTTCGATGAATTCGAAGGACACATCAACCAAGTCATCTTTGTTAGCGCTACACCGGGAGATGCGGAGCTGGAGAAGTGTGAAGGTGTCGTTGTTGAGCAAGTAATTCGTCCCACTGGTCTGTTAGATCCCGTCATAAGCGTACGCCCCGTCAAACACCAAATTGATGACTTGCTTGCTGAAGTACGAACTCGTATTTCTAAAGGACATCGAGTACTGGTCACAACGCTGACCAAACGCATGGCTGAAGACTTGGCAGAGTATCTGCAAAATCTGCAAATCAAGGTGGCATATATCCACAGTGAGGTCGACGCTCTAGAGCGTGTTGAGATTATACGTGACTTGCGTGTGGGGACTTACGATGTTCTTGTCGGTGTAAATCTCTTGCGAGAGGGTCTTGACATGCCTGAAGTTTCGCTTGTCGCCATACTCGATGCAGACAAAGAAGGCTTTTTGCGTAGCGAACGTTCGCTGTTACAGATAGCGGGGCGAACAGCGCGAAATGTTGAAGGACTAGTCATTCTCTATGCCGACCGCGTTACGCGTTCGATGCAAGCTCTCATCGATGAAACAGAGCGTCGACGAGCACTCCAGTCAGCGTATAATTTGGAGCATGGTATCAACCCCACCACGGTCTACAAGTCTCTTGAAGAGATTCTCAGTGCTACGACCGTTGCCGACGTGAAGCATCAACGTGAAGCGATGAAAGAGGAAGCTGACAAGTCTCGTCTTGCTATTGCTGCGGAACCAATGATGAAGTACATGAACACTGAGCAGCGCAGTGAAATGATGCAGCAGCTTTTCGACGAAATGAAAAAAGCTGCGCGAGATCTTGACTTTGAGCGAGCTGCGGAGCTTCGTGACCAAATCAGAATTCTTGAAGCTGCAAACGAACAGCAAGAACAAGGCGCTGACAAGACTTCTCCTTATGCGCCGGCTTCGCCGTCGCCGGCAGACTCCCCTACACGGCGCCAAGCCTCTAAGAGAGGCAGACCGCCTAAAAGTACGTAGCGCACAATACAAATGATGCCCTAAAGCTAATGCACACATACAGCCCGGCTACCGGCAGACTGTATCAATGAAAAAAGTCAAGGTCGACATGGGTTCCGGGAAGAATCGTTGTTGTTCACATCACGTCCGCGTACTCATAAGTCTGCATCGGATATCTCTATCTGTGTGCGTAAAAGATCATCCAATATTTCACGTCTTCGAATCAGTATGTCTTTGGACTTGTGAATCAAGACTTCCGCAGGTCGACATCGCGAATTGTAATTGGAGCTCATTGAGTATCCGTATGCACCGGCATTGTGAAGACAAAGTATGTCGTCTTCATGGATTTCTGCAATCTTACGATCCCAACCAAAGGTATCAGTTTCGCAAATGTACCCTACAACCGAGTAGACTCGCGGATGTCCGTCCGGGTTGGAAATATTCGTGATGTGGTGGTATGCATCGTAAAACATGGGACGGATCAAATGGTTCTGTCCACTGTCTACACCGGCGAATAGAGTCGATACCGTTTGCTTAATCACATTGGTTTTCACCAACAGATATCCGCTTTGGCTTACGAGGAATTTTCCGGGCTCAAACCAAATTTCAAGCTCTCTACCATAGTCTGCACAGAACTCCTTGAAGGCAACTGTTAACTGCGAGGCAAACTCACGGATGTCGGTAAAGTGATCGCCCTCTTTGTACGCTACTTTGAATCCGCTGCCAAAGTCAATAAACTGCAGATCTGGGAATTGTCGAGCAGTGTCAAACAAAATCTCTGCCCCGCGAATAAAGGTCGCAGGATCCAGAATATCGGACCCGGTGTGCATATGAACACCCACGATATTGATACCGTGATGCTCTACTATTCGTTGTAGATGACGGAGTTGATAAACAGAAATACCGAATTTCGAGTCAATGTGTCCAGTTTGTATATGCGGGTTACCACCGGCGAGAATGTGCGGATTGAAACGCACGCAGCATGGAACCGATGAACCGAAAGTATGTCCGAACTTCTCAAGAATAGACAAGTCGTCGATGTTTACTCGCACCCCCAATTTAACAGCCTGCTCGACTTCAGAAAAGGCTACACAATTCGGCGTATAGCAGATGTCAGCTATATCAAAACCGGCTCGTAGTGCAATCTGTACCTCTTCGATCGATACGCAATCCACACCACTTCCCCAACTTCGCAACAGTTTCATGATTGAAATATTGGTCAACGACTTGCAGGCAAACTTGACTCTGAGTTTCAGATCCGAAAACGACTCACATAGAAGTTGATATTGCGTATGGATGTGTTCAGCATCATACACGTACAGCGGAGTACCGTAGCGTTCCGTCAACTCGAGTACGTCCACCCCTTGAATTGAATACTTTCCGTTCTGAAGTTCAAGCATAGGTCTATAAAAAAAAACGCGGTGAACATTCACCGCGTTACAAAAATACTGCACAGAAGGCTTTATTCGTTCGGAGCGCTCGTATGCCTCTCAGTAGACCGGACGCTGAGCTTTTGTACTATCGCGAGTTGGCATTACAGCGCTAGAATCTTTCTTTGCAAGTGAGTCCTGCTGAGGACTTGTATGACGTGATTCGTCTGCATCTTCATCTGAACACTCCTCCTCATCGTCACTACCATTGTTTGAGTCATGCCATCGGAACTCAAATCCATGACCGTTCCAATGCGAGTGTTCATCATCCATTGTCACAGAAGCAATACCGAATCCAAGTACACAGGCAATGAGCGCACTAAACACCCAACGAATACCTGTTTCTTTGAGAAGTACGCTGATACCCCACAGAATCAGTATGATAGCCCAATAACTCTTAACAACTTCCCAGTCTGCATGAAGGATGTTGTGACGGATGAGAAGAATGGAGCAACCGAGTGACAGTAAAAGAAAACCCCAGAAAATGGCGCTACGTCTCATGATAATGCTCCCGGATGTGATTCATGGTCATCGTCCGACGCGCTACCATTTACAGGTGAACTATTGTCTGAGTGTTCGGCATTGCCAATGGCATTGGTCTTGACCGAACTTTGGTCAGCGGAAATTGCCGACTCAGTCACCGTGCTATCTGAATAATAGGTTGTGGAGGCATTTGCTGCGTCTGTCGATACTGCGGACGGTTCAGTGGAAACAGGATTCGATGCTGTTTGGGTTATTCCTCGAAAATCCTGCGAAGAGGCGTTGTCGGCAATAGTTGCGGATCCTGAAAACGCGTATCCAATCAAGAGAACACCGGCGATAATGAGAAACACCGGAGAATAGTTTTCAAACTCCAACCACGGAAACACGTTAAGGATTAAGAAGTAGAAACCGGCAACGATAAGACCGATACCTGCAATGAGCGTTCCTTTGCGTCGACCGGAACTTGACGTTGGATTCATTCTCCGCGAAGAGTCATAGGGCATTGAAGACTCGGCTTGTTGATATGACGTTGGTGCCCAGGCTAGAGAGCGTTGCTCAGGCATTGCAATCCATAAGATGATGTACGCAAGTAGGCCGACACCGTGCATGAATACACCGATGCAAAAAGCAACGCGAACCAGCGTTACATCCACATTGTAATAGTCCGCGATACCGGAACAGACTCCGGCGATTTTCTTTTCGCGACCGTTTCTCGATAATGCTGCCATCGGAACTCCTCGTATAGTGATTTCACTCTACAAACGAGCTAAACTCCATCTGGTTGCACTCGTCGAATATTTATTTTACTCGTGCAGAGAACGACGGGTGGAAGGAGCAAGGATTCTTTTACGGAAGCTTTATGTCATGCAGAACCTCTTCTACCGGGTCCTTGAGGCTTCTCCATTGCTGCTTTGTGGCACGCTCAAGTGCCTGGATTATGCGCAAACTGACATCATCGCACACACTGTATCCTGATGAGCTTAGACTCAGACGTCCATCGACGATCGACACAAAACCTTCTCTTTGCATCCACTGCCACTCTTCCGCAACTGCCTCCAATAGCGACAGCCCAAAATCCTCATCGAATCGAGCGATTTCGATGCCACGCGCTCGCAACTCCAAGAAACAACGCTCAAACATTTTGTCGTTATTGTTTAGCTGTTCCTGATTCAAGGTTGGAACCACATCCTCTTCCAGCAAAGAGATATAGCGACTAAGGCTTCGTGGATTCCAGTACCGTGTTGAATCGATGTAACCGTGCGCGGAGGGCCCACAAGCCAGATACTCTCTACCTTCCCAATAGCATAGATTGTGAACGCACTCTTTGTCTTTTCGAGAAAAATTGGACACCTCGTATTGACGATAACCATTGTCAGCAAGGAACGAAATACACCACTGATACATCTCTGTATCGTTTTCTTCATTCTGTGGCTCTACGAGTTTTTTCTGAAGCTGCGCATATAATGGTGTGCCTTCCTCAAAAATGAGACTATAAGCGGAGATGTGCTCCGTTTGAAGTGACACCGCTTGTCTCATTGACTCTTGAAACTTTTGCAAAGATTGATTGGGAAGAGCAAACATCATATCGATGTTGATATTGTCGAATCCTGCCCTTCGAGCAAGATCAACAGCCTCGTTCGACTCGCGGGAAGAATGGATTCGCTCCAAGAAGGCGAGCTCATCATGATGAAAGGACTGCACACCAAAGCTCAGTCGGTTAACGCCATTTGCCTTGTAAGACGCCAGAGTATCAAGTCGTACAGTGCCCGGATTGCACTCCATCGTCCATTCACAATCCGCCCCAAGATCAAAAAGACTTGTAATGGTCGATGCAATCATCTCGAATTCGGAAGGAAGCAAGAGTGAGGGCGTGCCACCTCCAAGAAAGATAGAACTGAGGCTTCGCCTGCTTGATCTAAGTGACGCCGCTCTGAGCTCAATCTCTCGACAAAGGAGTTTTACGAAGCTGTGCTGTTGATCGCGATTTTCGATGGAGTAAAAATCGCAGTAGCTGCACTTGTGCTGGCAGAATGGTATATGAAGGTATAAGCCTAGCATCTTAGTGTATGCAACGGGCCATGCGCGACCATTTTATTGCTGTTGAATCGACACCGCCAACCGACCAATAGATCATTGATGCGGTTCCGATAATCGCATCGTCACTCACATAACCAAAATAGCGTGAATCAAAGCTATTGCGTCGATTGTCTCCAAGCATGAGGAAGTAGTCATGTTGAAGTACGTAGGCCGGACTCGCATTACCGTTAATGTAAACGATGTTGTTCTCTACTCGCACATCATTTCCTTCCGAAGCAATAAGCGCTCGCCAATCCGGAAGATTCTGTGCACTAAGTTCAATCTTCTGACCTCGAAACGGAACACGCTGTTGTTGACTTACAAGCTTGGGCATGAACGATGAGTCAGTACGAATAGCCAATGCTGAGTTGCCTATGTAGACTGAATCCGAGCGCAACGCAAATGTGTCGCCTGCGCAGGCAGCTATTCTCTTTACATATACGGTTTGTTGCTTTGGATTGTCATCATTTGAACGCCAAAACGCAACAACAGAGTTTCGTTCAAAACCTTGTCCATCAAGTTGCATACTACCGGTATTATCGCGCACCAGACGTATTAAACGGCGAACTTGGGTTCCGAGTTTGTTGACAACAACATAGTCTCCCGGTTCGAGCGTAGGCAGCATAGATTCCGATGGAACCGAGAAGAAGGCGAGCGCAGCGAAGCGTAGAACAATAATTCCAAAGCTGACAACGAGCAGAAGAATAAACAGACGTTGTGGACGTAGCTCAGCCAAGGTTCCGCGCTTGGACGAAGTACTCGTATCAGACATGGCGTGAAGATCCTCTAATCGTTTATGATCTTTCCAAGTCGACTCCAGCGGATATGTGCAAAGCGTTGGAAGAGCGGCATCGGTGATCCATCGGGTAGAGTATTCACCATCGACCAGTAAACAACCATGGGAGTCCCGACAACATTGTCCTTCGGGATAAAGCCAAAGTATCGACTATCAAGTGAGTTCCAACGGTTGTCCCCCATTCCAAACACATAATCGCGCTCCACGGTGTATGTGGTGGTAGGCTTTTGATCAACTAAGATTTGACCATCTCGAGCACTAACAGCGTGTCCTTCGCGACCAATAAACACTTCCCACTCTTGAATATTCTGAGGCGTCAATGAAACGACATCGCCTTTCTTAGGAATGCGAATCGGCCCGTAGTTCGATCGCGAGTAATGTCGTCCGGCAGGAAATGTCGATGAGCGATCATACTCGTCTCCGGCAGGTGAAAAACGACACATCGGGTCATGCTGTCCGGAAGGAGGCAAGGGACTTAGCTGATGATTGACATAGACATTGTCATCGATGACTTGCAGGGTATCGCCGGCAACTGCAACGCAGCGCTTCAAGTAATACGTGAACTCGTCCGCCTGCACTTGTTCCCGTCGTCCGGGAAAAATAAAAACAATGATGTCACCTTTGCGCGGATCTCGCAGGGCCGGGGCTTTGTAAAACGGTAAAGGTATATTAACCAGAGGAATGATCTGTGGTGTGGACGGACCAAATATAGCTTTGTTCACAAAGAGATTTTCACCGGCAAGTACTGTGCTCTCCATGGAGGGAGTAGGTACGATCATGGACGCAAGTGCAAGTCCATTTATGATGGTCACCACAACGAACGCGTTTAGCAGAGTCTTAAACCAAGACCACACTTGTTGTGAAGCCGTCATGCTACGATATCGTTCTTCTTCTGCGATACGACGCTGTTGACGAGACTTCCAATAACGCTTCAAGGGACTCAACTGTTCTTGCATAATGGTCACAATTACTCGAATAATGATATAAACACACCAACTAGGGACTTCGCTGCGTCTGACACAGACCCGGTTTAATCGTCACCCAAACTCAGGACTGCAAGAAAGGCTTCCTGTGGAACCTCAACGCGCCCTATCTGCTTCATACGCTTCTTGCCCTCCTTTTGTTTCTCAAGCAACTTGCGTTTACGAGAAATGTCACCGCCGTAGCACTTGGCCAACACGTTTTTACGAGTTGCCGAGATAGTATCACGCGCGATAATTTTTGCTCCGATAGCAGCCTGAATGGCGATTTCAAACATTTGCTTGGGAATCAAGGTCTTTAGCTTTGAGCAGAGCTTACGACCCCATTCGTAGGCTTTCTGACGGTGAACGATACATGATAGTGCATCGACGGCTTCGCCATTCAAGAGTATGTCAAGCTTAACGAGATCGCCTTCCTTGTAGTCAGCATATTCGTAGTCCAGCGAAGCGTAACCTCGCGACATCGACTTCAACTTATCGTAGAAATCAAATACTACTTCTGCCAAAGGTAACTCGAAGGTCATATCGACACGAGTTTCCGTCAAGTAATGCTGACCAAGGATCGTTCCACGTCGTTCCATGCACAACTTCATGATCGAACCCACAAACTCTGTAGGAGTGATGATCTGAGCTTTGATGAATGGTTCAAGAATCGCATCAATGTTTCCGGGAGGAGGCATTTGAGCGGGATTGTCTACCCAGAGCTCTTCACCATCGGTACGCTTAACAAGATAGCGTACGTTAGGGACGGTATTCACAATGGTCTGATTGAACTCGCGTTCAAGACGCTCTTGCACGATCTCCATGTGCAACAATCCCAAGAATCCGCAACGGAATCCAAAGCCAAGGGCTGTGGAACTCTCAGGCTCGAAGGAAATAGCTGAATCATTGAGAGCCAGTTTTTCCAATGCTTCGCGCAAATCTTCGAAGTCATCGCTCTCTGCAGGATAAATACCGCTGAAGACCATTGGTTTCACTTCGCGAAATCCGGAGATCACAGTCGTGCAGGGGTTGTCTGCCTTCGTTACCGTGTCCCCTACCTTCGTGTCCGTTAAGCGACGAATTCCGGCGGTAAAGTAGCCTACGTCGCCGGCTTTCAAAATCCCTGTTCGATGCTCCTTCATAAACAGGACACCAACTTCATCCACATCATAGGTCTGTCCTGCTGCAACGAAATTGACTTTGTCTTTCTCTCTTAGCGTCCCGTCGAAGACGCGGACATTTACGACGACTCCACGATACGCGTCATAAATCGAATCGTAGATGAGTGCGCGCAAAGGTGCGTCGGGATCTCCCTTAGGCGCCGGAATGCGCTCTACCACGGCTTCCAAAATCTCATCGATGCCAATACCGGTCTTTGCGGAAGCTAAGATCATATCTTCCTCCGCACACCCAATGAGGTCCATTACTTGTTTTTTAACGGCATCAATCGTCGTTACTGCACTAGGAAGGTCGATCTTGTTAATGACCGGAATGATCTCCAGTCCGGCATCAATGGCTAAAAAGAGATTGGATATCGTCTGCGCCTCAACTCCTTGCGTGGCATCGACAACCAGTAAAGCTCCCTCGCAGGCAGCCAGCGAACGCGATACTTCGTAGGAAAAATCGACGTGCCCCGGCGTGTCGATGAGGTTAAGCGTGTACTTGTTGCCGTCCTGTGCCTTATAGTCCATTTGGATAGCATGAAGCTTGATGGTAATTCCACGCTCCTGCTCCAATGGATTGTCATCCAAAATTTGATTATTCGTCATTTCGCGCGCTGTCACCCGACCGGTCTTCATCAAGAGGCGATCAGCCAATGTAGACTTTCCATGGTCAATGTGCGCGATAATGCAAAAGTTGCGTATTGTATTCATTCCGTTGCCGTAAAACTGATCCTCAGATCAAAACATAGTAGCCTCAAAAATACGTATTTGAGAGCTTCTGAATGCGCTTCATTTGCCTAATTGTACTCTACTCGAGGGTATTGGTATGCCCGACCGGCTACGATGTAACTTGTTACACGACGGGCTTCCGCTCCGGTATTCTGTGGAAGACTTCCCTTCCATAGTGCGCACTCAATCTGTATTTTGCAAATCTGTATCATACTTCTCGGGGTTTGGAGCATGTATATTCGTTTGTGGCGCATTTTGGTACTATGCTTGTCCGTCCAAGCCTTCGGACAGGACTGTATGCCTGCGCTAACAGAGTCTGATACGGCTCAAACTATCCCCACCGACCTCGGATTGTTTGGCCAAAACGACGGAAACAGCTCCTTTTCGCAACCCGAGCAAAGAGTCGATGGAGATCGGATGATTGCGCTAAGTCGTGCTATTCAAGCAGACTCCACGGAACGGATCGTTCAGAATGCAGCCCCGCTCGATTCGTTGCCTTTTCGAGACTCGAGTGCAATGAGTGTGTGGGATCCGATAACACGTCTACCAGACGACTGGCTGCGCTTTAGTCGTTGCGCTTTTCGTTGGGAAAACGCACCACTTATTGGTGGCATCGTAATCTCGACCATAGCTTCCGTTGTGTATGACAAAGAGCTATACGATCCTGTTCGCGAACAATACAAGGCGAGCTCAACTACTGCTTTTGCAATGGACCGAGGTGTCGATATCGGCGATGGCAAGTTTCAGTTCGGCATTGCCGCAGGATTCGCACTCTATGGCTGGGCAAAGTCCGATAAACATGCCTTGCGTACAGCCTTGCAAGTCAGTGAGGTCATCTTGGCGGCCGGTGGAGTTGTTCAATTACTAAAGCATCTTACCGGACGAGAAAGTCCCTTCACGGCGACCAAGCCTACCGGACGCTGGGTTCTCTTTCCAAATCAGATAGAGTACATTAAACATGTACCGCACTATGATGCGTTCCCTTCCGGACATGTCTGTACAGCATTAGCTACGCTAACTGTTGTTGCTGAGAATTATCCCGAGGCTAAATGGCTGAGGTACGTTGGCTACCCTGCCGTTGCTTGGTTAGGTTACTCCATGGTCGGTCAAGGAATTCACTGGGTAAGCGATTATCCCCTCTCTATCGCCCTTGGCTACACCTTCGGTATGCTCATCGCTCACCCCGAGAGTTTCTCAGATAGCTTACATGAAACTCTGGGTTTAAAATCTACAACCACAGACATATTCCCCTTTGTTAGTTCAAACGGTGCATACGGTCTCCAAGTACATGTTTCTTGGTAGATAGAAGACACCGAGTCTGACACCAACTTCTCTGGCTACTTCCATGAGCACAGTCGCACCAACTTCCACTACTGAGTCTTTGTATTTCCTTGGCATAGGGGGTAGCGCTATGGGCGCACTTGCATGTGCATGTGCACTTGAAGGATATCACGTGAGTGGATCGGATGCCGGCGTGTATTCACCGATGCGTGAACAACTTCTGGCCCATGGTATACGCTATCACGATTCCTTCGATGCTAGCCATATTCAGAATCTGGATCATTGTACAATCGTCGTTGGAAACGCTATGTCTCGAGGCAACGTTGAGCTTGAGGCCGTACTCAATCAACGCTTGAATGTACAGTCTATGCCTGAAGTTCTGCGACGTCTCTTTCTGAAAAAGAATACCAGCATTGTCATAAGTGGTACTCACGGAAAAACAACGACATCCTCGCTGTGCTCTTGGGTGCTCGCTCAAGCCGGATTACCAACCGGCTTCTTTATCGGTGCCGTAACAGGAAACTTTCAGCAAGGTTGCAGAGCCGTACCTGAACATTCGGGCGAAGGATTTTTCGTGTTAGAAGGTGACGAGTACGACACCGCCTACTTCGACAAAAGGTCTAAGTTTCTTTCATACAGACCAGATATTGCTGTCATCAATAACATTGAGTTTGATCATGCGGACATATTCGCTTCTCTCGACGATATCAAGAAGTCTTTTAGACTTTTCGCGCGACTCGTTCCACAAAACGGTCTTCTTGTAGCCTACGACGATCACGCGGCAGTGGCAGATGTTTGCTCAACCGCTCTTGCAGAGATTGAAACGTTTGGTTTTGATTCTACTGCCCATTGGCGTGCGGTTGATATTGACTATAGCCCTGAAGCAACACACTTTACTGTACTGCGTAAAGGTTTCATCTATGCTCGATTTGAACTTGGCTTACTGGGTGAGCACAATGTTCTCAATGCACTTGCAGTTATTGCCGTTGCAGTACGAACAGGACTCGATCGTGATCAGATTCAAAAGGGATTCTCAACGTTTGTAGCTCCAAAGCGTCGTTTGGAGGAGATAGGAAACTTTCACGGCGCAATAGTCATTGATGACTTCGGCCATCACCCGACGGCGATTCGCTTGACAATCGGTGCAGCACGTCAGAAGTATCCCGGACGTCGCATTATAGCATGCTTCGAACCTCGCTCAAACACAAGCACGCGTAGTTTCTTTCAACATGAATTCGTACGCGCATTCGAAGAAGCTGATAGCGTAGTGCTTGGATGTGTTCACAGACCTGAACGGTATGCGGAAGAACAAAGACTAAATCGTGAGGAACTGGCTCGGGAGTTAGAACAGCGTTCCATTTCTGTCTATCTCGTACCACAAGAGCTTTCAGATACAGAGCACTGGGGTAACAACATTGCAGAGCACTTCAATGATGACGATCTCTCAGAATGCGTGCTACTACTGCTCTCGAATGGGGATTTTGGTGGACTACGCTCTATACTGTGCACAACGCCCAGCGCAAAGATTTGATCGGATATCGCTTTGGAAACGAGACAATCAAAACTCAAGTGGTATATTTGAAGCTCGATGCCCGGGTGGCGAAATGGCAGACGCACAGGACTTAAAATCCTGAGAGGGCAACCTCGTGCGGGTTCGAGTCCCGCCCCGGGCACCACTCCTTACAGCAGGGACTTCGTACGTCCCCCATCGACACTGATGTGAATTCCATTGATGTACGCCGCCTGTTCTGAGGCTAAGTACGCAACTGCAAAAGCGATTTCTTCAGGCTGCGCAAATCTTCCCGCCGGTATCTCTTTCAGCATTGACGCACGTACTTCTTCCGAAGACAGACCACTTTTCTGCACGCTTCTCTCGACAATATCACGAAGTCTCGATGTTTCCGTCGCACCGGGTAACACACTATTCATGGTGATGCCGAAGGGCGCAAGTTCCTTGCTCCATGTCTTAGCCCAGGCAGCTGTCGCTGCCCTCAAGGTATTCGAGACACCAAGATTGTCGATTGGTTGACGCACTGATGTTGAAATGATGTTGATGATACGACCCCATCCCCTGGCTTTCATGTACGGTAGACATTGTTGGATGATTGAATGACCGGACAGAAGTAGACGATTAAGAGCCTTTTGAAAATCGGCTGCTTGCGCAGCCTCCAATGGCCCGCCCGGAGGTCCTCCTGCATTGTTGATGACAATATCGATAGGGCCAACTTGCTCAAGATGCTGACCAACGATTTGTCCCACACTTTCCGGATGATCTAAATCTGCTACGATAACGTGATGCCCGACTCCGCTCAGTCCGGCGCGAACTTCTTCGAGTGCCCCACTGCGTCGCGCAACTAGACTAATCGAAGCGCCACTGTTGGCTAGTTGTTGGGCAACTGCCCTTCCAATGCCTTCAGATGCACCACACACGAGCGCTCTACGTTGCGATAAATCGATGTTCATATTTTCTATCCTTTCAAATATTCTCGAGGCTCATATTTCCAACGCCGGTGTTGCCACGACCATTGTTCCGGTTTCAAACGAATGAAATTCTCTAACACTGTCGTACATCTCTGGCTTATAGCCTGAGAGGCATTTGTTTCGTTTCGAAGGTCCTCGATATCAATTGGCTTTATGTGCACAACATACTGTCCTGCATTCTTTCGTTCCGCCATTGCGCAGACAATCCGCGCATTGTATCGCAATGCCAGGCTTGCCGGTGCTTCAAAACAGACTGCCGGCCGACCAAAGAACTCCACAAATACGTCACGAACCGGATCCGCGGCTTGATCGATTAGCATGCCGATCAAACCTGCCCCACGCATTCGTGCAATGATCTCTTTTGCAGCTTCGTGCATGCTTACAATTCTCGTCATCGAGGTTGTCCTACAACGATTTACGAACTGATCTACTCCACTGTTTCGCTGCGGCTTTGCAATACTGAGTATGTCACGATTCAGATATCGTGCAAGTGCTTGCACTCCCCATTCCCAGTTGCCAAAGTGACCCGATATAATGATGATCGGGGCATGCACAAATTCCTCTGCTTTCAGAACTTCAGCCTGAGACAAATCAAACTGCGCATCTACCTCTGACTCAGTTAGTCGCGGTGTTGCAAACAATTCAATAAAACACAGTGCAAAATTTCGATAGGACTCTTTGGCAGTACCATCTATCTCTTGAGGAGACCAGGTGGGATAGGCCTTGCGGATGTTTTCACAGGTGATCTGAAAGCGTTTGGCACTAGCCGTCATAAGCAACCACGCAAGAATTCTCGCGTAGTGCAGTCGTTGCTTCGGACTACTTTTGGAGCTCAGAAATCCTACGAGACGAACCAGTATCGCAATGATGCGCTGTCCAACGTGCTTCATGAGAATAGACACTCCGGCCTAGTTACGTTTCGACTGATCGGTAGCGTACTTGGCATACCAGTCGGCTTCATGTTTTTCATTGTAGGCAGTACTATGAACCAAGGTAAAGAGTCCCTTGCCTCGCATGTTGACAAAGACGAACTCAACTCCCCCTTGTATGCCATCATAGGTCCACACTTCATAAGGGTACGCACCCTGGCCATTGAATATCTCTTTTGAAATGTTCGTTGGAAATCCATATTTCATGAGTACCCGACCCATATCGCAGTCCCAGCCCTTGGGGGCAAACATATTTTTGAAGTTGAGTTCGGCATGACGAACAGCTTTTTTAAACTGCTCGTATCGCTCATTCTCCGGCGTCGACGGGTCCGGATCCTTTAAGTACCAGTAGCGGAAAATATACTTTTGCTTTGCATTGAGGCTTGTCAACTGCGGGAATGAAGCCAGCTCTGTTGCCGGACCTACCGCAAGCGCTTTTTTATACTCGTCGTCGATGGATTGATCCGACATTGTCGCGAACTCCGATGCCAGAAACAATTGATCTTCGTTCTTCAAATCACTAAGATCAGCTTCTTGTGTAGGATTCAGGATAAAGAACTTCTTGCGTGTTAAAATGCTGTCAGTCACACCCTCATTTTGAGCCAGAAGGATGGCTTCCAGATAGTAAGTCCCTGTAGGTAAAAACTCAAGTTCCTGCTCAAATACATCTGTCTGGGCCGCTGCAACGATTTTGTGTTTCGACGACACTTCAATTGCTCCGCGACCTGCGCCATCAAGAATACGGTACAGCATATTTACTGTATCAGCGCGTAAGAGATGCAAATTGTAGAGTTCGACATACGAATGCAAAACAGGCGCAGCACCACGATACTCACGCGTTGCCTTTGGAACAGCTTCGTATCCGTTGCGCATAAAGACAGCACTGTCCGAAGCCGCAAGCGGACGTAGCTTTGAGCACAACATCAACTCACTCAAGGCCGGTTTCGATTGTGCGATTTGTTGAACTACAACATCCACGACGGTGCTATCGTGGCGACTTGGCCGCACTGCGTCTTTGACGCGCAGAAAAAAACGATACTGTCCACGTTTCAAGGTATACGCACGTTGTCCAAGAATCTCACTACGAAGCGGGTCCGAGCTACTCTGCACTACATGCTCAACGCTCCACGAGTCCTTCTTGACTACGGAATTGAGATTGCGAATCTCCAGTTCAAAGTTCATTTGTCCCCGGAAGCTATGCTCCAAGGCTTTGTACACGAGGATGGAATCGGCAAAAGAGTATGACATGACGACTTGCGTTTGGACGCTGTCAGCTCGCAGTTGTGTTAGATCCAGTTGCACAGGAAAATTCCCGCCAACACTGTTAACGACGCTTGCTATGAGCAACGAACAAAAAACACAGAACTTCATAGAATCTCCTGCAAACAAAAAGTGCCGTACCCACTTGATGTCGAGTACGGCACGTAGTACAAAAAGCGATTGGCTAGACTTTAGTTCGCGCGAACAGATACTGTTAAACGATTAACCATACCCAAATCACTTGTCGGCTGCATTGAGTAGTCGAAGGCACCTTCAAAACCGGAGCCAACATAACGAACACCAATTCCTCCTGAGAGCTTGAATTGATCCTGTCCATAGCGATACCCTGCACGAAGTGCAAGGATATCATTCCACACATACTCAGCACCAACTGCGAACTGTTCCGGAACATCCGAGAGCGTTGCAAAATCTGCCGCTACGATAAGTCTATGCATACGGGGTTGGCTAGCACCAAGATCCGGTGTAGACTCATACATACCGAACCACTCAGACAAAGCGTCGCACGCCACCCCTGCGTTAAAGATCAAGGGCACGTTGAAGGGACTGCTCAAAAGTGACGCATCGAGTTTTTGGTATTGCAATTGAGAAATCAAATCAGCCTTCAGGTTGAGGTTAGCACCGCTAAACTGCATCTGTGGACCAAGATTCGACATCGCAAATCCAACGCGATATCCACCGAAACGATACAGTGTGCCGATGTCGACAAACAATCCCGGTGCAGACATCGAATAGATCGTATTCTGCACATACTTAAGGTTTACACCAAAAGAGAATTGCTCTGTAAGAAATCCGGCAAAAGATGCGCCTATGGCGATATCATTGATGGAATAGCTATTACCAAGACGATTCTCGTCATCCAATGTGGTGATGGGAATATCACCGCTTGAAAGATTCGTTATGGACAAACCAACTTTATACTTTTCAGCCACAGGCATGACACCGGCCAGATAATTATGAGTATATCCACCGAACCACTGAGAGTAGCTAATGTTAGCGTTATAGCCCTTTATGTCAACCAAACCCGCCGGATTGTAGAACAGAGCGGAAAGGTCGTTGGAAACACCGGAAAATGCCCCACCCATTCCATTTGCGCGAGCTCCGACAGAAATACGTAGGAACTCTCCTCCTGCCGCGCCAACTTTACGGAATTGTCCGGCAGACGAACCTTGCGCCGCGCTTGAGCTTTGTGCCTGAAGCAGCTGTGATGCTGCACAGGTTGCACCAAGAAGAAGCACTGCAAGGACTTTATTTTTAAAACTGGTCATAATAGCCTCGAGATAATTTCAATGTGATTGTTGAACTGCAGAACGCAGTGCTTCTTACTTAACCAAACGAGCCCCACCCACGACTACTGCGAACTTCTTAATGACTTTCGCACCATTCGGAGTTTCTATGACCGCAAAGAGTCCCTGGCTTGCTGAACGCTGACGGTTCGAACTGAGCAAGTCCCAAATGTCCATTCCATGGCGAGTTGTGCCATCGGTATCAACGTGATTAATCGTATTGATCAAGTCTCCATTGATAGTGTACACCTTGATGGTACACACTTTCGGAAGGTGCGTGAAGTAAATCTTTGCGTCGTAGCTCGACTTCTGGCCAATGTGTGAAATCACATAGGGATTTGGAACCACAAGAATTTGGCTCAAATCGTCTTCGGTAACTTGTTGATTGCCACTATTATCCGTTGGAATTGCAGACGGACCAACAGTAAAGGTAACTGTAGAACCGTCCTTCGGTAAGCCAAATGCACCACCAAAGTCCCAAATCTCGAACTTGTCACCGGCTTTGAAATCGGTTTGCGGGATATACGGCTTTGTAGAGTCGTTCGGATCATATAGACGATCATACAAACGTCCTGCCCGACCTACACTTAAACCTTGACGGCCACCTTTGGCAGAGTAGTCAATCAGGTACTGGGCGCCATTAATTAACAGGAAGTGTGCGAAGTCAAGTGTGTTACCATTTTGTTCCTTTGACAAATAGTAGCGGCCTTGTCCAACGGGACGACCGGTATTCAACTCAAGAGCTTGATAACGACGACCTTCAGCGTTTCCAATAGCACCTGATTCTTTCACCGACATGTTCGATGCATCGTAACGTCCGTTAATCCAACCGTTGGCTGAAATGTTGTACGATCCGATCGGAACAAGAATTGGGCTCGGGAATTCACTCGCTGTCGGCGAACCGTTGATTGTGCTCGGCGGAATTGAAGCCGGCAAGGATTGCGTTGCGTGCGTTACTTCCGTCTTACGCTGTACAACCACACTGTCGTTCAACGCAGCATCAAAGCGCTTGAAGGAATACACATTCGTTATACGCATGTTGAGATACGAAACTTCTGTGAAATTAGCAGTAGCTGTATCAACCGTCTTATCAGCATTGCGGTGCAAATACTTAGAAGTGACGGTCTCCGTACCACCCGGCAAAAACTCCACTTGCCAATGTCCCGGTCCATTATTGTAGGTTTCATACTTCGCTGCCGTTCCATTCAAACGTGTACGTTGCAACAAGAGATTCGGACTTGGGTCGTATGGCAAGAACGACAGCTGAGCATCAGAGCTGCTAGCGGTCTTCTTCATTGCAAAGGGTCGTAAGTAGCCACCGAACTGTTGAATTGCGAAATCAAACGCAATACCCATAGCGCCATTGATAAAGCGATTAGGAGCGCTACACACACGATCGGTACTAAAGGACCCGTAGCGCGTTTGGATATTTGTGTTGAATGGATTGGCAAATGAGCTAACATCATTACGAATTGAATCTTGGTTTAACTTCGACAAGGCAGGTCCCATGAAGAGAACGGAGCACTCGGAAAAGAGATTTGAGAAATTACAATCCTGAGGTTCGTAGAAGATGTTGTAGTTACCGAGAACCGTATTTGTCGTCAAATCCATTACGCGCATGTTGTGCGAATACACACCCTCAAGAATGTTAAGGTTTGCAACGTCATAGACCGAGTCTACAACTGCGTAGACACCGTTAAAGGCAAGAGGATCTGAGGTGAACTGCAACTGAATCTTGTGATTAGCATACAATTCATTGAAACGTTGTTGGTCGCCAATCAACAAGCGGAAGTTATATAGACCACCCAAGTCTGAGCTGTCATATGCCACTTGAGTTGTCTTTGCGTCTCTTTGTGCCGGCTGACCTAACGGAAATGTTTGTTGCTGATTGACTTTATCCACACCGGAATTCAACTTCACCGGCGTACGTTGGAAATAATCACCTTCATCATATGCCAACAAGCGATAGTAGTAATCGACGTTGTTGATGAGCTTTTCGGTCTTCGTCAAATCTGCATCGGTTGTAATAATACCGTCACCGTTGTCATCGCCGTAATCGACATAGGTATGATGATTAGTGACACTATCCATGAACTTGGATACTTGTGAACGGAACATTGAACTGTTCTCGAAATCATCGTACATCCAGGTAATGGTGGCCTTGCTCACTAAGGATTGCTTGAGAATGAAACCTACCGAGTCGGCATTTCCACGAACGAGAGAATCTGCGTTCGGAAGAAGCTTCAAAATTCCCAAAGTAAGTGTGTCATACAGTGCCGGACCGCTTTGTGGGCTCTTAGGCAAAATAGCAGTCCAGAACGATGCCCAAGGTGCTGCAGAGCTAGGAATGCGACGTACTAGAAACGCCTTTTTATCGGAAGCAACCGCCGAGGTATAGAAACCACCGTACCATTGACGATAAGCACTCAAAGCGTTTGCGTCACGAATAATTTGAATACTCGGGAAGTGCGGTGAAGTAAGCTTTGTTGAATCCGCAGTCAAAGTGGATACTGCCCAAGCTGAAGGGCATTCCCATTGAGCAATCTGCTTCCAGCCAAAAGGTCCGCGGCCCGAAGTATAGGTAGCATTCGGGACCATTTGGTCTACAGAGAATGTATCAAGGTTACTAACGCGTGCGCGATACAGACGGTAACCCATGAAATCCATACCACGTTCTTGCTTGTCGATAGAATTTTCAGAGGTACTGTCCCATTTCACGATTACCGCGTTATTCAACGGCGCCCATGTCGTTTGACAGATATCGGGAGGAACCGGTGTCGCAAAAGCATTATCATAGACTGCCTGCGCAAACTTGTCACGACGAACGAGGTCTGACAAATCCACACTATCACCGGTAGCTTCGCCACCACGTCCCGGAGACGCAAAGATCATACCGATGACGACTCGCGCAGTATCTCCCGGAGCCATATTGAAAGGTCCGGTAGCCATCAGGAAGCGCTTATCGCCTGCGGCAGCATCACCTTCACGAACACCAAGCGACATAAAGTCATAACGATTAATGTCATTTGTTGGGTCATTCGCAATAATCCAGTTACGGAAGGTTTGCAAACCAAGCTGCTCGTTGTTTGCGTAATAAGCCTTGTCATGACGGATGTAGCGTGTTGAAGGATCTACTGCAGGGCTCTCTAGGAAGTCCATACCAATATATCCAAAACCTTTACCCTTTTCAGGAGCATTGTTGCCGGTTTCAGACCACTGGAATGCCAAGTTCAAAGTGGTGTCTTGCGAGTAATAGTTAACGCGGTCATTACTTGCAATCGCACCTGCTCCACCGGTGATAGGACCGATATCAAAGTCATAAGCAGGAGCCATCCAACATTTCAACAATGAATCCGAAGAACGGTTAATCACATTGTAAGCGATGAAGATGAAGTTCTCGTACTCACCATAACCCCAGGAGTAAATGGTTTGCTCGTATTGCAAGCGAAGCGGATAACCAAAACTCGAGGAAATATCAGCGCCGTCAGGATAGTTACGAAGGTCTGTGTCTTTGTATGTCGAGAAAATATCTTCTCCTGAAATTACAACGGGACCTTTATGCTTTCCATCGTCCCATTGCGGCATAGAATCTGATGTACGTTGCTGTGTATTATACAGGTAGGACCCGTGATACCGAGATACATCCTTACGGAACATATCGCGTGATAAGGTATCAGTTTTTGGACGATTGTCCCAAACACACCAGTTCGGTCCATCCGCCGCGTTGCGAGGGGTACCGTTTGAGTTGAAATCCGTTGACAAGTATGTGCGGTACATCTTGCGCGCATCGTCCGTCTCAACCATCAAATCTCCGTCTTCAATACGGCCCGGTGACATGAATGATGAACCGGAATTCGGATCGTAACTGATAACAGACATCTTGCGGAAAAGCGTGGTATCCTTGCCCGTAGCGGAGTCATGACGAACACGGCCCTTTACTGCACCGAACCATACTCCACCACCAAACACATATTGGTTTACGGATCCACGCGGCCAACGACCACCGCCCTGGTTTGACGCAACGTTCAAACCGAAAATGCCGTAATTGGTTGTGAAAAACTCGACTTTGGAAATGGTATTTCTTTGCAAGTCGTTTATCGCGAACGTTCGAGCTTGTACTTTATTCTGCCCTTTATGCTTCGTTCGGTCGATATCCTTTGCGTTGAGTACACTCAACATCGACAGCGCAGCCGCAATCACAGCGTACGCCTTGAAGTGTCGTAGTCTCATAACAGAATCTCCTGAATTTTATATAATCTCTTTATTTACAATTTTTTAGAACCGGATATTCACACCGAAGTACACTTGGCGCGGGTATTGGTAGTTAACGCTGCGTTTAATTGAGTCGTTAACGTAGCGATGGAACATCGTGAACTGTTCAAGTTGTGTTACGATTCCATCTTCATTGATATCCGCATTCGCATTGTAGAGTCGACGGCCTAAACGATCATACTGTGTGATTTCTGTCGACTTACCATTGTAAGGATCTGCTTTTGCATACCACGGTCCCAATGGGAATTCACCTTGCTGCTTATAGAGATTCACACCATCATTGTCGGGACTTTGTGTACGGTCGTATACAAGAATCGGTTCGGTTCTGTTGGTGAGGTTAATGACATCGACATAAAGTTCGAGTTCGGTTGTACCTAGGCTCGAGATGATATCACCAAGGGGAATTTTACGGGAGATGTGTAAATCAATATCCCACAAGGAAGGATAACGTTCACCGTTATAATCACCGGCTTGACCGCCCTTAAGATCCAGAAGTGTGTAGGGTTGACCCGTTTGATAGACGCCGGTAAAATTGATGGTGAAGTTCTCAAGGATCTTCGTGCCGGCGATGCTCGGGCCTTCGTTTGACCCGAAGATAAATCCACCATTAAAGTTAACACGATGACGACGGTCATAGGTCAAAGCAGATTCCGTCAAAGGAAACACCTTCTTGTCGGTGTAGGGGTCACTGGTTCCGATGATGAGGTTGTAGTTAGTACCTAGACTTGAGGACGTACCAACGGCGTATTGCAATGTGTAGTTAAGACTGAATTCAAAGTTGTCGGCGAGTTTACGGCGCAGTGAAATTTCTGTTCCGCGAACATTTCCGTATTCACCGTTTGTAACATAGGAATACGGGAAACGATTGTCCGGAACGTATGACAAACCTGTTAGCGAGTAGACATCTTTGTAGTATGCTGTTATCTCCAAACCAACGTTATCGGACAACTGAGTCGTGTAGGATACGTTGTACTGATTTGTACGCTCAGGTTCCAAATTGGGGTTAGAGACAATCGCGTTACCACGACGAACAACCGAGCTAATATTATCATACAACGATGAGAAGACCGGCACCTGTGTGTAAATACCATATGCGATCGAGAAGTAGCTGCCTTCACTAATCGGGTAGGATACGAACAAACGAGGGCTAACTTGTGCTTTAAATGTAGCGTCTGACTTAACACCCTCTGTCAAAGTCGGGTCCAAAGAGTACTGTGTACTGGGGTCAAACATATCAAGACGAATGCTGGGTGTGAAGACGATGCTATTATAGCTAATCTGATCTTGCACATACAACGAAGCAATCATCGCGTTCTTTGGTTTCGAGCCAATCTCGCGTTCAGCTGCTGTTTGACTGTAAATATCACCACCAAAACGGTCGTCATAAACATCATAAAAAGGAAAACCACTCCAGGGAAGGCCATTGTTGTAATGACGCAATGTGTAGCGACGAACGTCAACTCCACCTTGTAGACCGTGTTTAACTTCTCCAATTTGAATGCCGGTTTGATAGTCACCTTTAAACTGAAGGAAAGAGCTTCCGCGATACTCAAGGCCCCCACCTCCACTGCTATTGAAGACATTGGTCAAACCATAGGGATTATTTGTGCCGGATTTGTCCTCACCATCTTCGATATACCCCGTCACGTTGCTAGGTACTGAGGTGACAAATGGGCGCTTAGGGTCATTATCTAGGTAGACAGTACCAGAGATACCACGATAGTTATCAAGTGCTTTATCCCCCTGGCTACCGGTCTTCGGGATGAGTTTATCACCTGCCGGGTTTACAACCAAGTTGTCCGCAGGGTCAACAAGTTTATAACCACCAAAGAAGCTTGGACCTGCAATAGAATTTGAAACCTTGGAAGGATCAACTAAAACACCATTCTTCAACAAAGATCCCGCACCAAGATCGAATGCTCTGCGAGATTCATCGCTGACGTTCGTATTGAGAGAGATCGTTGCTTCGTAGAAACTCGTTTCGTTGAGTTCATGGTTCAAACGAACGTAATAGCTTGAAATCGTATTATTGATCGCATTCATGTGTGCAGCATTGGCCGCCACGTTCGAATACACGAGAGTGTCGTTTAGACCGGTTGCGTCATTCTTTTGGAAAACCATGGAAGGTGTATTGTCATACAACCAGCCCCACATACCTGTATTGCTCGGAACTGTAACCAATGAAGTCATACCCCATGAGCCACCAAATTGGAGACGAATTCCGTCAGTAAGTTTAATGGGAATACGAGCTGTAATGTTGCGAACCATAGTACTGTTGTCGGCGAAGTGTCCGAGGGAATTTCCGGCCGCATCTTTGGCGTCGATACCGCTACCCAAGTAATTCGTCGAATTCACTGTACGATAGTCGCTGTTAAAGTACTTGGCCGAAAGGAAGAATGTAGAGCCAGTCAGTCCCGGTACAGGTCCGCCTAAACCAAACTCAAACGTGTTTTCGTTGGCAGCAAGAGCCTTAAGACCGTTCTTTGCACTTCCCCACAATGACGGAAGATCTGTCATCCAGCTCAGACTACCTTCGTACTTGTCTGTACGACCGGTTTTAACTGTCTGATTGATAACACCTGCGGTTGTTTGACCGTACTCGCCACCGGCATTACCACGAATGACGTTTACACCGGAGGTTGCATTCTTAGCTGCCGTTGGAGCATACTTCAAATCACCGGTTACGGTTGCAGCGCTTCCAAATCCACCGCTGATAGGGTCGGAAACATCTTGACCGTCAACAAGCATTTTTGTGTCTGTAGTACGGCTTCCGCGAATACTAATACCACCTCCACTCGAAAGCACACCCGATGTTGTTAGGGCCGCTTGCTGAGCGTTCGTTTTTCCGGCTGTCGAGGTCAACTCTTCGCTATTCACAGTTTGAGTCACAGCAACGGTTTTTACGTCGTTGATTGGCTTGGCCGCTGTCACCTCAACAACCTTTGTTTCTTTGGCAACTTCTTTGAGCTTGATAGTACCCAAATTCGAGGTCTGATCGGCGTTGATTGTTGTCTTCCGAATTTCAGTACCTAGACCGGCAAATGATATTTGTATATCATAGGCACCGGCCGGGATATTCTTGATTTCAAAGGTTCCGTCCTTACCGGAATAGCCGCCCTTTTGTGTTCCCAGAACACGTATAGTGGCTCGAGAAATGGGTGCATTCTTAACATCTTTGATGACACCCGCCACGCTGCCGTTTGTGCCGGCATACATGTCGAGTGACAAAAGAGATACCAAGAGCACGAGATATATAATCCGTTGCTTCATACAAGCTCCAAGAATGTAGAGTTTTGATAATATTCTTCTTCGTGTTATGCGCGCGCTTCTCTCACCGGCTGACACAAAGTATCAACCCGGAAGCGCGCGCAACTCCCCTGTCTTATACTACCCGATCGTTGCTCGTTAGGATTAGCGAACGATGTTAAGTGATTTGGTAAACACATTCGACGCTGCAATGACGCGTACGATGTAGGTACCGCTAGCCAATTGGTTCGTATTCATCGTGTAAAAACGTGAACCGGAGCCAACAAATTCGATATTCTGTGATACTACTACTTGACCAAGTTCGTTAACTACTTGAAGAGTGCCGTTTTGTGCATCAGAGTTGAAGCTCAAGGTTACAAGGTCACTTGCCGGATTAGGACTGATGCTCAAGTTGCCGCTGTTTACCTTGTTATCGTCGCTAACACCAACCTTGGTCAAACCATCCCACTCCGGCAGGTCTGCAACATTGAAGTTGCTGATAGTCACATACTGCTTGTAAGCATCATAGCTGGAAGAATTGGAGCTTGCCATACGCATTTGTGACTCATAGAGTTGCTCGCGAATAGTAGATCCTTTCTCCGCTGTTTGAACTGTAACGATCGGCACATTCTTCATATCAGCCGGCCAAATTGTCGGAACCCAGGTCGTACGGTCAAGAATGTTGCTTTGTGTTACGTTTTTCGGTGTTGACCATGTGTCTCCGGACGCGGAGCGTGTACAAATGATGACGTCTGTTGTCAGCAATGTATCATCTGCATTATCCTCGTTTTTGAAGGCATAAATTTTAGCTTCAAGGAACTTTAGGATTACATTGTTGTCATCGGCTGTAACGCAAGCTTGCAATTCGTTACCCATCTGACTTGGTCCGCCCGCACCGTCTTGGTCGAACACGCGATAGAAGTCGGCATTCTCAAACATGGAGATGTCGGCAACTTTGCGCATACCCCATTGACCATTTGCATAGTAACATTCAACGAGATGACTGGGGACATTAGTATTAGAGCTGTAGAATTGTGTGAAGCAGCTGAAATTGCCATTGCCATATGCAACAAAAGCATACGATGTCAAACGAATTGCAGCCGAAGCATCATTGGATGAACGACGCCAGTCAAAGAAACACTCGCTGGTATCAACACCCATTTTGTTTGCGTATGCTAGGAACACTGAATACGGCATGACGTTGAAGTCGCCCCAGGTTGCGCCGTGATCGGTCGACTTGGACACACCAAAGGTGTGGTGCAGTGTATCCTCTGTGGCCAGGAAGTTGCCAAAAGTTGCGTTGTAGAAGTTACCTGCTTTGTCACGCGTGAAACCGACATGGGTACGCCATGCGCCTGAGTGCGATTCTACCATACGGAACTTGGATGCGCTCCATGCATTCGGTATAGTCATTGCTGCCTTGCCGGTGCCCATGAAGTCTTTGGTCATGAGAGCTTGCGCATTTAAGAGCTCTGATGGAGTGCTTGCTGAATCGCTAGGAATTAGATCAACAGCAAAGTTGAAGTTCAACTTGCTGGCATCAGGAGCTTGATATGCAGCGGTTGTGCAATCCGTACCCCACCAAAACTTAGATCCATTGACATCTACTTCAGCAGTAAGGTCTTCTGTTCCGGCTGCCGTTCCGGCATCGTTTGCTTGATATCCGATTACACTTCCATCCCATGTACGCTCAGCACCGGAACCTGTACCGCTTGACTTCGTCAAAGGAGCAACAAAACCGAAGATTGCTTCGGATGCATCCGTGTGACCTTCCGGAACAGAAATATCAACACTTGGGTAACGAGGCGCTCCGTTGTTTCCGCCTGTGTACAAAGCGAAATTGTTTTGCCATGATTTACCGAGATCGGTAGAGATCAATAAGCGCAGACTATTTGAGTTGTTCGGATTGCCTGTGTTTTCGGGTGGAAGGGCTCCACGCTTGATAATCGCAAACAATCCGGTTGCAGGATTGTAGCACAGAGGTTGTTGTTCACCACCATAGAATGAATAGGCGTTGAACAAAGAATCGATTACACGGTACTCGGCTGTCGACTGAATCTTAACAGAGCCTGATTGGGCTTTGACAACCGGTAAACCTGTCAATCTTGGTTTGATTGTTTTAGCTGATAGTCCAAAGTTTGGACGATACGGAGCTGGTTCACCGTTAGAAGCTAGCAGCGAAATGCTCAAAAGCACACCACCGCACAAAGACCAGAAAGGAGTAGATTTTTTCATGGAAGCGACAGAGAATTGTGAAACGTTATTCTTTGTTAAGAGTTGCAAACGACAAAAAGCAATATAAGAAGTGAACAGAACAGATCTAGGACAAAATTTCCCACAGTTTGGCGATCAGAATTTTATTTGCACGCCATACATCACCGACATCATAGTCTGCAAATTCTTGTCATTATTGCTGGTATTCTTGTCATCATAAAAGAACATACGTCCCTCGGTTCCAAGTGTAAGTGATACAGGGCCATACACGCTCATGACCGACATCGCACGTGCAAACACTAATGGACCACCCTCCGATGTTCCAACAGCGAGCCGTGCTTTAACACTTAAATCGTTAGTGCTTACAACCGAACGCTCAATAAAAGCCGCGCCCCAAACCACGCTTCGCTCCGTACTCAACTCGCCGCTTCCTGACCCGATATGACCGGATCCGGAACCGTCGGTTGGAGGTGTAGTTGCGTTATCAAGGCTCAGTAATGTCGTTTTTTGCTTGGTTTCGCCACTTTGAACCAAGCCGGCCGTTGTACCGAATTGTCCGGGGATGTTCGCTACAATCGAGAAGGTTCCTAACTCCACTCCCATGTTGACGCTTTCATTAACCGGATATCCAATGCTTTGAGAAAAATGTTGAGCCGAGCCTGTCGAGGCAGAGGTCTTAACGATGCTCCCAACAAAGGTTCCCAATTGCACTTGCTCCGCTGCAGACGGAACATGATGCAGACCGGGTATGGCGTCCGAAACAACTGCCAACGACATTGCCTGAGATTGCGGCGTAGTTTCACGCTGTGCCATTACTCGAGAATCGTCATTCTCTTGCATTGCAATGACTTGCGGATTTCTGAAGATCATTTCATTACGTAGGACACGCAAGCGTTCCGATGAGGCAATTGCCTCCTCAAAGCTCGCATTTGGTCGAATAGTCTTTTCAACTGACTCACCAGCAGCTGAAACATTCGAACCCAAACCGGCTACGCTCGTCGGAACACCGCTCGTCTCGCGGTCCTTTCCTACCGAAGCGTTGTTTGCAAAGGAAGCCAGCGTGGCACCCGTGGTATATACGCTAGATGCACGCACACCTGCGGAGCGCGGAGCGCTTCCGCCTAAAGAAGAGGGTCCGACAATGCGCAGTGGAGCACCTTCTTTCTCAACAAAAGCAGTGCTTTGTTCTTGGGCCATCGATAATGAATCGCGATTTCCCCATCGAATCTCCTCACCTGCCATCAGGAAACACAGAACAAAAGCCGCACTTAAGGCAACTGCCGACTTACGACGTATTGGTGGTAAGGCTGCTACTTTTCGACGATTTTCTTCAAATTTGGACATAATAAGAGCATCTGTCGCAAGAAAGAGTTCATCGGGGGTATCAATAGCCTCAGACTCTGCCATCATTGCAACCGAAATAAGAGCAGCATGTTCAAACTCCAATCGAGCTGCGTCATTATCCGCTAAAAGCGCTCTCATTTCCGCATCTTCAGCGGTACTGAGCTCAGCATCTATGTATTTCGAGAAATACTCATCGAGATTCATAACGTTCCTGCATTACAGGCATCAAAAGTTTTCGGACAATTAATCGAGCCCGGTGGACTCGTACTTTGGCTAACGAGAGCTCGATGTGGAGGACTACCGATATCTGCTCATAACTTAATCCTTCATATTCACGTAAAACAAGAGCTTCACGGAATTCCGGACTTAAACTGTCTATGGCCTTTTGTATGTGCATGCGCAAGTACACATCTTCATCAACACTTTCTGCGTCTGAATGAACTACTTCATCGAAAACATCATCATTGCGTCGTGCGCGAATAACGTTCAGACAGACACGTCGAGCAATAGTGAATATCCAAGCCGGAAAGTTGTCACCGCGAAACTCCATGCGGTGTTCATAAGCTTTAATAAAGCTTTCTTGGTAGGCATCTTTTGCTAAGTCTTCATCTCCCAACATCTTAAGACAGAATCTAAAGACCGGTTTGGAGAATTTCTTATGCAACCATTGAAAGGCTTGTGCATCGTCGGCGCAGAACAACTTCGCGGCGCGAAGCACTTCGTCGTCTTGGTCTCTATGTGCGGATCCAAATGACATACGCCTTTTGTGCACTAGTTCGAGAATCTGCTCGAGTGAAGATTGCTTCACGTCTCATCTCCGACTTACGCCGGCTGTACTCTGCCAACAATCAAATCTCACTACTTGAAGAACACTGTTGTCGCTATTCCGAATTCCAATACCGATCAGTCTAGTTTCTTTCCGTTTCTCCCTAAGCCATCAAATCAGCACCAAGTTTTCCGACTCCCTTTTTCCTTCGCTTACGACGACCGTCATTAACGTTCTCCTAACAAGGACACCGCAACTTTTGGAATGGTTACAACGTAGTTGAAGATTTTTATACGCCGAGACTAACGAAGACCTTGACCGGCATGCACCCCGGAATTCGTGTCAAATAGCTCTCATGTATCCTACCGTCGGTAGGTTGTCGGTAAGTTTTAGCTCGGTTGAAAGACTCTCCTTCACCTTGACAGTGCCGCGGTCCATGGCTGGCCGTCTTGCTTGTTTGCAGCCTCACGACAAGAGGCGCAGCTCGCACATACAATATAGGGACAATGTCTGAAGATTGTTCCCTCTGCGGCATTCCTCTGTTAGCACCTCGTCCGAGTTTACCAGTAGCGAGAAATGGAAGCTCGAACGATAGTCTCGTCATAAGGACGCAAGTACTGTTGCGTGCCGACGAGGGTCGTTGATTTAAAGACGTTTTTCTCCGCCCGAATGTCGAAGCTGGCAATTTTACCAATTGGTACGTTCAGCGACGCATAGTAGCCGTTCCTTGTTCCGTCCGTCTGCTCGTCAGCCAAACTGAATCCGGCTGACAAATTCCATATGTCAGCAATAACATACGTACATCCAATTTGTCCTTCCCAAACGCTCAGTAAGGAAGGAAGGTTGATAGAGCTGCTTAAGTTCTGCTGCTCGATATGCGAGACAGCGAGTGACAGGGTCAAGGGGAAACTGAATGACGTGTTATGCCCGAGCATGTACGAGTGTATCGCAAAATCAGAGAGATGATTGATGCTCTCAATCGTGTTGTGCATGTAGCTGACGGTCGTGTTGTTACTAGTGCCTACTATTCGGTAGCTGTAACCAAGTGTAGCGCTCAACATGGTCGTCACGGTATTCAGTTTTAGCGAATCCACGCTAGCGTCATTGGTCTGTGTATACGGCGAATAGCTTAGTCGTAGAAAAGGGTAGGATCGCGGACTCACTCCAAGGTTAACTCCGTATGCGTTGATCGACGTAGTTGCCCTTTTCCAGTCCGCAAGATTATCATGATCGTCTCGGTAAAAACCGCCGATAGTAAGCTGATGTCTGAAGAAACTTTGATCGGCTTTTAGATCCATTCGAACAAAGTCGCTGCGCTGATTGAGCAGGCCCAAACTGTGGTAACCGGCACCTACTCTTCTGAGTGACGCAGATAGCTTTGTTCCGGTTTCAGGAAAGGTACTGCGAACTGTAGCGGCGGCGGCCCAGTCATACGATGAAGTCAGTCGGATCTGAACTTGACGTCGAAAAAACGCGATCACCGGATCGGTCGAATCCAATCCTAAGTCGGCTTCACTACTTGTGACATCACTCGTATACAAGCTCAGCGCACCTTCAACGCTCGTCGTGATACGGCTATCCCAGAGACTCGAAACCCACTCAAGATCAAGAATAGTGCTCTCCTCAGGTGTCGATGAGATAGGTACACTGTCATTCTGCACTATAGGAACGGAAGAAGGATCGTCTTTTGCTTTTACCACGCTCAAAATGACAAAGCTTGAACTTTTTGATCCATAACCCAAACGTGCCGCAGTGATGGCCCTAGAGTACACAGGTTGTGTACTAAATGTACTGTCGATCGAGCGAAATGGGTCAAAAGGATGGTACTGGGGAATGGGATTCAGAACCGTCCCGGTGCAGAACGCTACAAAAAGCTTCGACGGGTTCCAATCCGCATCGACCCCTTTTACCGCTATACCGCTTAAGCTAAGGTCCGTGTACTGGGGATAGGTGGTACCGAGTGAGACGCGCGGCAGCAATAGCATTGTTTTCTCGTAATCGCTGAGCAATCCTGCTTGTTGAAGCAACTGCTTGTTCGATGCCAGATCTCGCGGATTCATCGATCGTATTTCCTCCATACGAGCACTTTGCTCTAACTCTCGAAGTCGCTCGGGCGCTTCTCGCTGGAGTACGTCCTTATACTTTTCCAGTGAGTCTTTCGCAGATTCGGCGCTGCTCAAATGATCGGTGACATATGCTTCGGCTTTCTCTTGCGCGCGGTTTACAATGTAGCTCTGCAGAATCGAGGGGTTTAAGGAAATACTTGCGCTGTTGATGTGCTGATGAAAAGCATGATCTTCGGTCGAATACAATACACTGGCGCTTATTGGGATTCCATACACCGAGAAGGTCGGCGCAAACTCAAGGTATGCATAGCGAGGGTCTTTATCCATGAAGCTCCCGCTCTGATTTGAGTACTCGCCAAACAACTGTGCGCGCCCACCGAAGGAAAAGAAGGGCTGTTTGGGGCTATAACTCGAAGCTGACGAACCTTGGGAGGAATCATCGTTAGCCAATAGCAATCCATTGCTGAGCACTGCGAAAGCACAGGCCATCGCAAAGCCGGTCAAACGAGGTAAACTCATGCGAACTACTGCTCGAGTGATACAATTCTAGCCGGAGCACGAGCCGGTTTGTTTGTATAGATGATGTCAAAAATGGGACTTTGAGCCAACTGCCCTGCGTTGTTTAAACCAACTGTCCAGAGTCCGCCACTTTTCTTAATCATCATACTGTGCGATGCTCCCGCACTGAGCGCAAGCACCTGTCCAAATCCGCTCAAAGGGTGTGCCGTGTTTGAACAACCGAGCTTTGATTCTCCCAATTGACCTGCCATGTTATTTCCTGCCACCCTTAAGGTCAGATCTTTCATGTGCACAAGAACATGCGAGCCTCCGGCTGCAATACTGTCCACGCTACTCAGGCTTAGGCGCACAGGAGAAGCAGTATCTTTCGTAGTGCCGTCCATTAACTGGCCACTCGCATTCCGACCCCAGGAGAAGACATCGTTGCCACCACTGCCAACAGCGTAGCTACTATGATCGCCACAAGCAATTGCTCTAAAAGACGAGACATTTTTTGATGACAGTAACTTTTGTGCTTCGACCAAGCCGGACGAGCCGTTTGACGTCATGACTATTTTGTCCTTTACCTGGTCTGCGCTCAGCACAGGCATAGGAAGCGGAATTCGAACATGGGCCAACCCGTTGCCGACTTCGCCGTAGTAATTGGAACCCCACGCATAGACGCTGCCGTCAGTTGCAATGGCTAGAGCGTGTCCACCGCGCGCTGCAACACTTGAAAAACGAACTCCATCCGGATTGATGTGTGCCGGACTGCTACGCTCGTGTGAGGTATCGAGTGGATTTCCAAGCTCACCTCCGGCATTGTAGCCCCAAGCAAAAAGGAATCCATCCTCGCGTAGTGCAAACGACGTCGCCAAACCTGCTGCTACTTGTATGATCTTGTTTTTTCCGGGAAAGGCGACGGGTAAACCAACATTCGACTCTCTCAAACTTGAGTTCGCCAACTGGCCAAATTGGTTATCACCCCAAGCCAGTACTGTTCCGTCTTTGAGCAGCATCAAGGTGTGCTCAGCACCACAGGCGATCTGCTGTATATTCTCTATGTCGTAGGGTAAGGGGCTGTCTGAGTACCAAGCCGGACCGAGGAATCCAATTTCCCCTTCAACGTTCCTTCCCCACGTCCACAGCATGTGCTCAATACTTGGTTTCGCAACGATGTCATCGAGTTTTCCTGTTACTCTTTTGACGGCGGATTGTGCGGAAGCATATTGATTCTTATTGAGTACAATATTCCCGTTTTGCTCCGTAGAGGATACTTTATACATCTCGGATGCATTGAGGTTTTTATCGATGACTGCGCCGTTGAAATCAGATCCGGCTCCTAGCGACGTTTTCACTTGTCCTTCCGTTGCGACCGACGCTTTAAGTCTCGTCAAGCTCAAACGTTGCTCAGCCTTCGTCTCGAACACTCCCATCCCAAACTGGTCGCCGGCACTTAGATAACCGTCTGTAATAGGATTAATAATGGAATCGGCGCTTGTGGTTTTCTTAATACTATCCTTCGCTGTAAACGACCATACCTCACTTTCACCAAAAGGTGCCGTACTACCGGCGTCGAAGGCAAAGATCTGCCAGGCATATTGCTTCTTTTCAGCAAATGGGCGCGCTGAAAAAGGATAGACAAACAACGTTGTATAAATGTCACTTCGTTCAAACCACGATCGATTTGACTGCATAGCCTGCTGCGGTGTTTGATCGCCTATAACATCGACTATGCGAAGTCTGTAGCGTGGCTGACTTGCCGCTTTAAGCGGACTTGGGGCTAGCCACGTGAACGTTGGCTGTCTCTCCTCTACAACTGACTCATCCTGAGGAAAAACAAGTATTGGAGGACTGAGATTTTCGACCGAATGTTGCATGCACGCTTCAGCCAGAACAGCTCCACTGCGCTCTTCTACAATCTCAATGCAGAAAAAATAATCGCCACTCGGTACAGTTCCGGTGCTCCTAATGACCGCTTCATACTTCGGGTCCGACTTATTGACCTTAACCGGTTGAACCATCGTGCCATTCATTCGTTGTGGCGCCGGCGATGATGGCAGATCCATGACTCGACTTTGAGCATCTGCAATCAGCTTACCACTTCGGTCAAAACCAACGTAGGCAGTGGCATGAAGATGTATCTGATACGTCGTATTGTCGTTGTTGAAGAGAAGAATGCGCCACAGATCCGAGAGATGCATCTGGTTTGGCGGCGGAGGTAGCAGTGTCACACTCACATTCTGCGAGTGGAGACTCAACGTTTGAACAATCAACATGCAGCAAAGGACAAGGCTGCGATATCTCCAAGAGCGTTTCATCATGGCACCTTCCGTTTTGTGGATGGACTGTGAACGCGTGTCTTAAACGATAGGCAATCTCAAACTCTGTTTGCCGACCGACAACGCGCACGATGCGTCTCCTAATTTAGGTCTTTTTTTCTCGCAGCTAAACCGGAAAAAAATTTTATGTTGGAGGGCTGATACCTGATTAGTGATGATGACGACTACGTGGCTACAGAAGTAATCACGACACAAGCGAGGACGAACGCCATGAACCCTTCCCGCATCAACCTCAATTTGCTTCGCTCTAACCCAAAGCGAAGTACGAGCGCAACAGAGCTCGGTGAGTTCATCAATGATACAGCCGCGCCGAATCTGACTCGGCGCAGCTTGCTCAAGCTTGGAGGACTTGCAGCTGTTAGCTCTACGCCGTTGCTTCGTAATGCGGGCACTATGGTCATAGGACCGTTCGAGCTCAGGCACGACGCTTCAAGTGTGGAAGTACACTACGCCGGTCACTTGCGCTGGCGAGTTGACATTCGAGAGTACTCGGGTCAAGCGGTGTTGAATGTCCAACGTACTGAGCGCGCGATTGACATTAGTGTCAGAGATGCACGCTTTGCCGGAACGGATATTCCCGCGGACTTCAAGTGTTGCATCAAACCGGGTCTCGGAAACTATACAATGCACTTGTCTGCGTTTGACGGCGCTTTCGATGCCGAATGCGCATTTGAACAGTGGCTGTTAGGTCTCAAAGAGTGCCGCTGCGCGATGGACTGTAATCTACCGGCGCTTCGCGCCGCTGCTACACACAGTCTGATGTTTCAAGGTCGTGCTTTTGCATCGTACCTGCCCAATAACTCATGGTCATTTGAAGGAAAGTCGATCGCCACGCTCAGTGCTTGGAAAGCTGAGTCCGGTCGCCTGAGCATTCGTCCTGCGGAATCTCAGAGCTACATTCTCGATGCGGCTAAGAGAAAAACTCGAATAGTTCTTGAACGCGGCTCCCACACCTGGGATATCGACACAAACTCAGCGCCGCATAGCCATTGGAATCTTGTTCATGACGCCAATCTTTTTGACTACTGTGTTGTTGATTGCTGCGAGAGCACAAATTCCCGCAAGCAGGTTGCCTTTGTTTTTGAAAGTGACCAAGATGAAGCATCTGTAGCACTCGAAGTGTTGAAGAGATCATCGCGTAGCGATCAATGTACCATGGCTCTTCGCAAACCGCGCTATGCTTTGCTTTTCTCTCCAAGCGGAGTTCGGAGTAGTTTCGTTGCAGACTTTGGTGACAGTGCGACCTGGCTGCACCAGCGAGGAATAAGTTACCAGCTAGGCGCGGGAGAGAACACTCCTCCTTTTGAAATGCATGGCTTGGAAGGACGGATCACAAAGGTTCAATGTCAGCCTCGCATCGTTGGCCTAATGCCCCACATTGGAGACGTCATTGCCTCCCCGGTCAATATCAACGACGATGTTGCACTTAGTTTTAGCGGCTATGGAGCAGTAAGTACATTCAAAGAACAGCGCGAGCAGTTTCTTGTTGCTTCGTCAGGTCTATCAAATAACGCACTGAATGGGTTATCTGAAGAAGTGTACAGCATGTCCAAAGGCGCTTCAAAAGGATTTCAGATTGCGAAGCTGGGTTCACAAAGCATCAGTGTGAAAACTGACCTCAGTTTGGATTCCTTGTCGATTATTCGACCCCAAGACCTTCTTGTCTTAACCTTCTACTACGACAACTTTTCAATTCGCGGAGATTCCTCCGGCGCTTCACTTGTTCCTACCGACGCAAGCAAAGCCTCAAAAATCATTGTCGAGTTTCAACCGCAGAACATCATTGAACAAGCATTCTACCAGAGCGCTGCGAACCTCAAAAAAAGTGTCGTCGTAGATCCCAAGACCGGCGTAGAAAGCGGTGTGAGTGCCGGCCCCGATAATGTGGACTCTGTTGACCAACCACCGGTGAAAGCACGTATCGCCGGAAAGAGTCGTCTTGCATTCAGCGTACCAAAAGGTAGCTCCGTACCCTTGACACTCGACGGGTTGTTGAGCTGGGAGAAATGGACACCGATTCTTGTGCCTGTGGCGCAGCGTCAGGATACTGAAGCCGCATCTTCGTTTCATCTCTATACCGGTCTTCTGAGCTATCTGGCGAAGCAAGGCATTAGTTTTAAGCAAGGAAGTTTAATCAATGAAATCGCTTCCGGCAGCAAGAGCCTCAGCATGGACAAGCTCGAAGGCACGCTTAATAGTACTTCTCTCAACAAGCTAAAGAGTTCGGGAATAGAGTACAGCAGTACAATTGGAAGTAGCGGTGGAGTCAGAGCAAAACGCTACAAAGCGCCAAAATCCGGTTCCGGATCGAATGCGACATCGGATTTCAAGTATTCCTTTAACTACGGAACACTCGCTGCCAAATACAATCTCGGACTCAATCTCTTCAAGCCGCAAATTAGAGAGCCGGAAGAAACCGAAACAGCATTGGAAATTCCCTATCGTCTCATGCTTTCGCCTCTGAGCGATGGCGGTTGGGCGCATGCGCATTCGGAGAAAACAAGATCTCTGAACTTAAAACGTACGGACTCGGCAGGAGTCGAGCATACCGATACCGTGGACTTCACAGAATTGTGGCATACGCGCTTATGGTTCCGTACCAAGAACAAAGATGGCAGCTACTCTGTCAATGAACGAGACAATAATTATCTCTTGGCAAAAAAGCCAAAGTTGCGTGCAGTGTGGAGCCCGGACTTCGTCAACGATAAAACAAAGCCGAACAAAGATTATCCAACATGGGATCTGCATTCTCTGACAAGTGTTGACCGCTGGTCGCTGGTTGTTAACTCTTCTGACTATTATACCGAAACGACAAGTCCGACCACAGGAAAGACCATCTCGTACGACCCCAAGGCCATCGATTCGGAAAAGCTCTTTCTCTCGTCTATCGGTGCTTGGATTGATGTCCATGGAGCGTGGGATCCCGTCCCAAGCAACATCGACTTAGTCGACTGGATCCACCGAGGAACTATGGGACGTGAGCACTATGTACGTGTGATGTACAGAGGCTATCTCTTCCCTTTTGGTCACAAGTGTACTCTTGTAAAAATCACAGAGCGCAAATTTGGAAAGCCGAAGAATCGTGGCACCTATGGTGCCTACATGCGCCAACATATGTTTGTCATCGTGCGACAAGCTGATATGACATTAGACGATACGAATACTCTCTTTGAGTATGAAGGTCGTGAAATGCCGTTTAAGAAGGTGCACATTAAAACGAAGGTGACCCCGGATATCGATGATCCGAATAAAACCGCATCGAGTGTAGGGGCTAGTCCTAGCGGTTCAGGTTATCCGAGTGAATTTTACATTCGTGTTGTTGGTGAGGACTTTAAGTTTCATTGTACCGGAACGGATTGGGACGGAAATGAACTGGATTTCGTCATGCCTATGGCCTTCGTATCAGGTTCTCTGTCCAACACTGATCCTGCTCAGGCAAAGATCATTCTTAGCTACTTCAATGGTCTCGCAGAAGAGACAGAACGACGCAAAGTCGACCTCCACGGAGCCCGACTGGCATATGGACCCAGTAAGACACGAGGCGATACAACATTTGAGACGAGCCACCTGATACTAAAAGCCGGCTCGCCCTCGACCTTACCAAAAGATGTAACCTGGTTCTACCCGGCACTGGAAAATGCCGTCATTAGACACCAGGATGTGGAGCAAATGAGCGGCTCGGATGCCAAACCTCAAATAAGCTTCGTAAAGAAGTTTCTCGAATCCGGTTTCGACAGCTCAGCAAATGCCGGTGAAGCCTTCCTGAAATTCTTGGCTCAAGTTCCGATGAGTTTCGGCGGTTCATCCGGAGGATCAAGTGACAAGTCCGGCGGATTTATTTCGCCGAACCAAGCAATAAGTGGTCTCTCACGTGCAGTCGGTCCAATCAGTGGACAGCTCGGGAAAATTGATGACGCTCTCGACAAATTCAGCGGACCAAGTTTCGACTTCGACCCGGCAGATTTTCTTGGTGCATTCGACGCAAAACTATTCGGCGTTATCTCGCTGTTCGACATCATCCAAGCGGTAACCGGTAGTGACCCACGACAAACACTGATACCTCAGTTACTCAGCAAAGCAGTTCCGGGATTAGGAAATCCGGCAGATTTACTCAACACGCTCAAAAACTCTGTGATGAAACCCATCACAGATGCTTACAACAGCGCGCTGGCCGATGCAACGGCAACCTCGTCCACCATTCTTGCGAAGCTGCAAGAAATGAAAGATTTGATCGACGGCTTGCAGTCGCATGTTACAGCCCTGGAGACAGCTATCTCGTCTGCTAGCGGAACCGGAGATATTTTCACTGCCCTTACCACAACGCTGCCCGAGTTTCTGAATTGGATTTCAACGAACATTGGTCCACTGGGTGTTATTCCACAAGATGCGATGTCAGCAATTCAGGAAGTGGCCAAGGTTCTGGAAAACATGCAGAACGGTATTCGAATCGGTTTCGATTGGAAGCCCTTGATGCAGGCCGACGAATATGGTTTCTTCGTTCCTCAGAATCCGGCTGAAACTTTTGCACTCAGTGCTTATGCACTGTTACCACTCAGTAACAAAGACCACAGTTTAGTGGTTGGTGACCCAACAGCTAAAGTAGAAGGATACATCAAGGACTTTAGCATTAATCTCATTCCAACGGTCATGGACTTAGTGTCTCTTCCGATTGTGAAAATGGGGTTCAGTGCTGAAGTAGGAAAAAAATCCGACATCTACTGCAACCTTGGATCCATGGAGTGGCGCGGTCCGCTGTCGTTTATGAATGAGCTACAGAAGTTTATTCCATTAGACGGCTTCGTAGACCCACCGAGCATAGATGTCGACATGACCGGGATCAAGATTACCTTTGATCTAGCCATCCCAACAATCTCGGTTGGTGTGTTTGCGATTACCAATATTAGTCTAGGTGCGGGTTTAACACTGCCCTTCCTTGGCGACTCCATGCTCTTCAAATTTGAGTTCTGTAAAAAGGACTCCCCCTTCCATGTCACGTACATGATGCTAGGCGGTGGAGGCTACTTTGGTCTCACATTGTCGCTCGATGGTGTAGAGAAGATTGAAGCAGCTATCGAGATCGGTGCTGAGTTGGCTCTTGATTTTGGGGTTGCTAGTGGCAATGTCAGCATCTTCGCAGGCATCTACTTCTCAATGGAGGGAGACGTCATGACCCTCCAAGGATATGTCAAGATCCATGGTGAAGTTGATGTGCTCGGCTTGATCTCCGCAAGTCTCACGCTTGAGTTGACCATCACCTACATTAGTACAGGGAAGCTCTACGGTACGGCAACGATGACCGTTGAGATACATCTCTTCATCTTCAGCGCTTCGGTCGACATTACCGTCGAAAAATACTTCAAGGGATCAGCGGGTGATCCAACAATCGCTCAAATGGTTCCGGATGAATTGTATCCCGGTACGACAAAGAAATACTTCGAACATTACATTGGCGCGTTCGCCTAAGATTTGAAAGCATTGTTATGAAAAAGCAAACGATTGTCTGGACTACACTGCCCAATGGCGTTAATAGCGACAAACTGCAGCTCAGTATTTTCATTGCTCCCCAATTACAGAGCGACGCTGCGAAGCCAACATTGTCGTTGTTCAGCGATTTCAAGAACTGGCCAACGCGCATGAAGGAGGCAAGCTTTAAGATCGGCTTCCATGATCCTTCCTCCGGGGGACCGGATACGATTCTCGATGCGGTTGTGAAATCCGGTCCTACGGACACATCACATTGGGATGCTATCTTTTCCGATAGTACTCCAATCACCTCGTTCGCTTTTCAGGATTATCCGGACCGGACACTTCGCTCGTACTCTATTCGAAATGTTCTTGGGCACATAAAGAACCTGTATAGTCAGGTTGCACTTCAGAGCCCGGATGAGAAACCATCTGCTGCTGTTATCCAGAAGAATACCGCAGACCTCTGCCTTTACGACATTCCGGTGCGCAAAAAGCCAAGTCCGCCGAAGCCCACTTCAAATAAATTGAGTAGCTCCGTCGGAGCGAAAACTCCCGAAACGCGCGCCTATAAGAGAACTCCCCTGGGAACAAAGCAACGCATGGAATACTATGCCTCGCTTGATCAAAAAGTTTCGTCATTGTTCCCTTCTGAATCACTGAAGAAGAGACAAGCACCGGACAAAGAGAGTCAGAAGTTTCGTCGGCGCATCAAGCAAGACTATTTGTATCTGACGCAGGACCCTTCGTCGGTCTTGTGCAGTACAGCTACCACAGCGCTGACAAATCTCTATAAACAACTCGGCGAATTTCAAGCTGTACCACCGTCTGCTCCCGATAAGACCAAAGACTTCCTCGAGATGTCTTTATACTACAAACCCCGAAATAGTGTCAACGAGAAGTACCTCGCGAGCTCATGGCTACGTTCCCAGCAAAAAAGCGGGAAACCATTTTATTATGCCGGGAACACTGGTCCTTCGGGAGGAAACAAAACTCAGTATTCGACGGACCGAAAGATGAGCTCCGGTCTTACAACGACAACAACGGACTTGATGCATGAAGGTGAAATACACCCGTACATGCCTGCAATAGCATCCACTCCGCAGTTTGATTTCCATCAAATTTTAAATGCTGTCAATCGCTATCCTTGGTTGCTGCGGAAATTGGGAATTGTCATCGACGTGGAGGTTGATGCATCAGCGGTGCCGAAGGCAACGCTGGGTAAAGAGTGCCATTGCTACGTTGTACCCACATTCAAGTCTGACGCGGAAGCCGGAGTACCAAAAACGAATTCCTATCCAAGAACTGCGTATTTACTTGAGTCCAAACTCTTCCACGCGGCGCCAAAAAACGGGGGCCAGGAATCTTTGCATGGCTTGCTAAGACTCGGCAATACCGATTACTTTGATGTAGTAACCCTTGAACCCGGTGGGTCAGCACTTAAGATGTTGCATACCGTCAACGGCCTTGCACGCTACAGTGCGCGTTTTAGTCCGCTCTATGTACCGGATTCTTGGGATCTCAAAACCATGCACCCTGAAAGCCCTGACAATGACAGTCCGGACTCCTTGGCTGCCTTGCGCAACAATGGTATTGGCATCTCACGCCACGGCTATGCGTATTCGCTCGTGGGCAATTTGAAGAGCGCAAAGAGCGGAATGACAAAACTGCTAAGTAAGCAGGCCCTGGTTGCAGCAAACAACATGGCTGCCGCTAATGCAGTGGATGCTACTCACGTGCTATATGCTGAGGATGTAACACGAGGCTGGCGCGCGGACTACTTTGATGTAACGAGCTCAAGTGGGTGGAAATCCCTGATGAAACGTGATGGGCAGTACACTTTTTTAAAGTCACCCGGACTCAACAATTCCGTGAGCGACGAGGGCTTTGTTAGTCCCGGCGCAACGCAATCATCCGATGGCAGCAGTGACGATCTTTATACGGGAGAAATGCTCTTTGAGTGGAGCGGCTGGTCACTAGTTGCACCGCGTCCATCAAAAACTCTCAGCAAAGACGAAATGAAAGCTGACGGTTCGCCGGATATGTCAGATCCCGGCAGTGGCACACCGGCCGCCGACGGAACCAATATCAAGACCTTGTTCATGGCGACTCCGAAGTCACTACCTCGCTTGCGCTACGGACACGCTTATAAGGTTCGTGCACGTATGGTAGACTTGGCAGGTAATAGTTGGGATGTTGACAAAACACCGGACACGAGTGTAATCTCAAAAACCGAGAGTCCGCAATCCAAGTATTTACGTCACGATGTTGTAAAAACCCCGGTTGTTTTACTTCGCGATGCGTTAACGCAAAAAAGTGGATCGACAACCGTGCCACTCTCTCATGCTGAAACCGTTGAGCAACTCGTATTGCGTTCCAATCGCGATGTAAAAACGACAGATTACGCTGCCGCGCATCCGCCATTCAAAGCGGATACTTTGCGGTACCTGTGCCCTCCTAAAGTGGATTACAATTTCGCCGAGACCCATGGCGTTTTCGATAAAAAGTATTTTGATACAGGCGATTGGTCCGGATTGTATAAGGTCATCACCGACAACGACTATCAGTTTTCAAATGCTGCATCCGGTGGCTACACCTGCTTTAGCTCTGACCCCGGAACCAATGACACGATCGTCATAGGAACTTTTCAGCTGCCATATCTTCCTGATCCCCTTGCCAAAGGTATTGTGTTGCGCGGCGTACCCGGCACGCGCGCAACAATGAGTGGAGGTTCCGTGACAAAAAGTGCAACACTTATGGTTGTTGACGCCAATGGCGATGTAAAAACTCAAACCGATAGTGCGAATGAGTTTACCAAAGGTCTTGTGGTTATCGAATATCCATCTGCCGACGAGGCATCGAAGTGGCTCGACGCTTATCCGCACGATGGCTATGTGTGCTTAAAGCTTGTAGAGCTTGGTACCGGTGATGACCCTATGCCGACGTGGGATACATCCTCTCGTACACTAACTGTGCGAATTGCCAAGAGCGATGTCTGGCGCGTTGCCTACTCATCTCTGTTGCGTAAGAAGGACATCGCCACACATTTTGCATTACACAGTTGGTTGGATGACATGCCGGCCTCGGCGCAGCGCGACAAGGCCCTGAAGGTAATGGAATACAGTTCCCACTGGATGCTCACGCCATATCGCAGCTTACTTTTAACGCACGCCGTTCAACAACCGTTGAAGGATCCAAAGTTTTACAAACAATCGTTGTCGCGCACCTTTGGTGACACGACGGCTTACCTTGCGGACGAAGCATTTGAAGTGCATGGTCCGAGCTCCGTTAAGGTCGATTTCAATGCCTTTTGGGAGTTACAAGTCGATGACCCGACTTTTGATCTCCCTCAAGACATACGTACTGCAGACTATGATGCATCCAACCCTGAACTCAAGGACCGACAAGCTCAGTCCGCCAACATGCCGGCAGGTGAAGTGCAGGTGAACAAGAGACAGGCAATGTCGGTGCATGTTGGACTTAAGCATGATTTCAAAGACACCAAGCACCGTAAAGTCGATTACGAACCGGTTGCGACCAGCAGGTTCCGTGAGTACTTCCCACAGACCGGATATGAGTTCCGCTCGAAGGGTACGAAATGGACCACACACCTGCCGAGTTCCAAACGACCGGAGGCCTTAAAGCTGGAGTATGTGGTACCGGTGTTTGCTTGGGCTTCAAACGTAAAAGAAAACACGATCGTCCGAACACGCTTGGCCGGGCTACGCGTGTACATGGATCGTCCGTGGTTCTCTTCAGGAAGTGACGAGAAGCTTGGTGTCGTGTTGGCTCGGCCCGGCACCAATCCCGCTTCCATATTGGGCTCACCGGCTGAAAAGCTTATCACGCAATGGGGATATGACCCCATCTGGCTCAGTAAACCAACGCCGAGTGAGCTCTTCCCTCTTTCAGAGTTTTTCATGACGAAGACCAAAGATCTTGATGGTTCAGAGATGAAGCAGGGTCTCATTTCAAACGTCAGTCTCGACGAGTTTACACAAGGTGGTGCTTACCAACAGCAATACATGGTCGACATTGCGGTACATGATGTTTTCTATGATCGTGATCGTAAGCTGTGGTATTCGGACATCATGCTAGCGCATGGTGAATCATACTTCCCCTTTGTGCGCCTTGCTCTGTGTCGAGTCCAGCCATACTCACTGCGTTCGACCGGAAGAGACGTCTTCATCTCGCGAGTTGCGCAGGCAGAGTTCATGCAGATTATGCCGCTTCGTAAAACGAACATCAACTTCGACCCTGCAGATCCCAAGACGGTCCGTGTGAGCGTTGAAGGAGTGTCGTACCGAGCCTCACATGTGGGCGTTGTCGAAAGTGAGGTTGAGATAAGTCTAGAGAAGATGACCACAGGTCGTGGCACAGAATTCGGATGGACCGAAGTCAGCACTACGCCTATCGATCGGATGCCTGCAGGTGTTCTTGGCGGATATTGGGGTGGCGTCATTACACTTCCGACGGAACGAAGCGCAGAGAAGTATCGGATAGTCGTGAAGGAGTATGAACAGTTCCATGCAGACCTCTACGTGGGCGGTGCCGCTAGTTTACGCGCTGCATCGAACGGAATCAGAACCACGACACAAATCGCTCGACGTATCGTGTTTGCAGACGCCATTGAGATCTAATCTCCCGTACGCGAAGTTCAATCGAAGCACATGGCTTCGTTTCAGTGTCGCCTAACGAATACAACCTTTCTAAAACAGCGAACGCTCGCCAAAATGCGAGCGCTCACTGTAAAAAGTAGATGCAAGCGTGCTAGACCTTCTTCGTATCGTACTTCCAGTGTTGCGATTTACCCTCGCTCATTTGTGCAATGGCCTTTTCGATTCGCCGCTCGCGCGTCTCCTGCTTCTTGGCGCTGCAGATCCACTCAATGTATTCTCTGCGATGAGAATTTGAAAAGCCCTCGAAAGTAGCCATTGCCTTCGTGTTTGAGCGAAGTGCACTTAAAAGATCTTCAGGTGTCGATGGAGCCGAGGTCGGCGGTCTAACAGTTCGATTGACGCTAAGACCTTCTTCATTCAACCGCATGGCATGGAGCAGAAAAGTCTTGATGACTTTTTTAGGTGGAAGATCTTTCAGTGATTGAATTTTACCAAGATGTCCCATACCGTGATTAGCGCATTCTGCAAGCAAACCCTCAGGATCCGGAATTAGCGCTGCTTTCCAAAAGCCAAAAGCGCAGTGTTGCTTAAAGGCTGCCATATGGCACATCATCGAATCTCGGTAAAGAAAGTGCGGTGCTCCCCACTTCAGGTCTTCGCGTACATCCGGACAAATCTCGTGCACGAGTTCGCGCAAACGCAGCAGTATAGGTTGTGCAAATGCAGCTGCTTTTTCGATGTATGCATCAACACGCGGATCATATTCAACCAACTTCGTTTTCGCCATGACAGTACTGTTATGTTAGCGTTGCAACCAAAGATCGAACAGTCGACTTTGTTCCTGCGTCGGATTGTCGACCCGTTGTAATCGTGCCTGCTTAGGAGCCTGAGGATGAAGAACCGTTGTGTACAAATGTCCATCGCAGCTGCAGGTTAATTCAACGCTTGGCTTCGCCAAGCGCGTCACTAATTCAGTGAAGCCCGAGGAGGTCTGAACACGGATAGTATTTACTGCGATGATTTCATCGTCAATAGCGAGACCGGCATGCGCAGCCGGAGCGCCATCGAGCACGCTACTGACAAGTAGTCTTCCACCTTCTTCTTTTAATCCCATTCCCATGTAGCTGTTTCGCGACGAGTTGTTGTCACTCGAATACGACCACTCCAATCCAACAGTCTTGAAATACTTGTTATAATCAATGTCGCTCGTCGAACGAACCATCGAAAGAAGTAGATCGCCGGTTCCGGCAACTCCTGTAACCCGATCCAATACTTGAGCTACCTCAATTTCCTCCAGTCCATTGCCGTTGCTGACGTATAGTCTCATAAGCTCGCGCATCACATCGTCCAAACGAACGCGTCCACCTGTGCTGCCTATGATATGGAGCTCCAACATTAGGGTGATGATTCCACCGAGTAGATAGTACGAGGGATGTCTATTGTTACCGTCCGGTGACTGGGCATAGAGCTTAACCCATGCCAGAAAACTGGCGTCCGACGCCGACATTGCGCGACGTCCGGGTACTGCTTCAAGCTTTGCCAAGTGTTCATCACACAGTGTTCGCAAGTAGTCCTCGCGATCCATGAATCCACAACGATAGGAAAGCAAATCGTCGTAATACGACGTAAATCCTTCGGCTAGCCATAGCATTGGCGTATAAGCCTCTCGACGATAGTCAAAAGCACCCAGCTGTTTTGGACGTATACGTTTGACATTCCAGGTATGGAAGAACTCGTGGCACAGCAAAGCCAACAGGCGTCCGGCTTTTGACTCATCTGTCATCGTTGAGATATCGATCAGATTGACGCTACACCTGGAGTGTTCCAAGCCACCATACACATTGGAACCAACTTGCACCATGAAGACATAACGATCGTATGGTAAGGAGCCGAAGAGCTTCGCCTCGGTCTCAACAATGACTTTGCACTTATCGGTTAACCAATCAATGTCCAGCTCAATTGGAGCTACCAAGGCGACCTCATGCTGTGCGCCATTCGATTGAAAAAAACGTGTTTGGTGATTGCCAACCTCTAAAGGTGAGTCTGCCAATACATCATAATTCTTTGCCGCGTACACGTGCTGTTCATGCTCCGAATGCACGGGAGAAAGCGCAGTACTGACTACCGACCAATCAGTCGATCCAAGGTGGAGATACACATGATGCGGTTCGTTCATGCGATTCTCGACATACATCATACAGTTAACCGGCATGATGAATGCTCTCCAGCGATTGATATGCATTGTTCGAACCGTACGCTCGTTGGCATAATACGTGTACGAGACATGGACGACCTTCGTGGCAACATTCGGTTCGACGACAAGTTGATCCTTTGCTTTCCAACGAAAAGGTAGCGCGTTTCCATGTTCGTCCTGAACAACAACATTTCCTTGATGCGCAACAAAGTCTCGGATTTTATAGGAACCCGGAGTCCAACTAGGCATGATGAGCGACAAGGAGGTCTGCGCCTCCACGTCTATCTGCATTTCAATCTCGAGCAGGTGCTGTTGCACTCGCTCAAATCGACAGTGATAGCGAATGCCCGCGGTACTATTTGCCATCTCGGCATCGGTTTGTTCAATTGTATATGATGGTGACATGGATGAGATCTGATGTAGTAATTGAAATCAAGAAAACTTCTAAGCGAAAGGCTCGGATCAAGGTCATCGAAATCGACAAGCCCTAATCTTTTGCAAGCTCGGTACTAGTTCTTCCTTTGCGAATCGATCCATGCCTTTACTCGCTTCTCGAGCAAAGGAAGCGGCAGCGACCCGTTTTCGAGAAGCATGGAGTGAAACGAGGGCAAAGAAAACACAGTCCCCAGTTCTTTCTGTGCGTTAGTACGCATCTCAAGAATTTTTAGCTGTCCGATTTTGTATGCGCATGCTTGTCCCGGCCAAGCAATGTACCGCTCGACTTCACTTACGATATCATGCTCGGAGTTGATAGTATGCTTTCGCATGTAGTTGATAGCCTGCTCACGAGTCCACTTTCTGGCATGGATACCGGCATCAACAACTAAGCGAGTTGCACGCCAGAGTTCGAAGCCAAGCGCGCCATACTTCTGCAATGGATCTTCATACAAACCAAGATTGTCTCCTAAGCTCTCCGCATAGAGTGCCCAGCCTTCAACAAAGGAGGTGACGGATAGCTCTCTACGAAACCAAGGAACAGAAGTGTTTTCTTGAGCAAGCGCTATTTGCAGGTGATGTCCGGGCACGGCTTCGTGTAAGGTCAATGCTGTCATGGTATACTTCGGTCGCATATTCAAGTGCGAGCAATTCACATAAAAAGTACCCGGGCGCGAGTGATCTTCGGCTGCGCTGTAATAATAGGCTTGAGGAGCAGCATCAGCTCTATACTCTTCGAGTTCCTTTACGATGCAAGGAGTCTTAGGCAGCGTCGTAAACAGACTCGGAAGACCTGCTGTCGCTTGCGCGAGAATCGTCCTGTATTGTTCCAGCATTTCATTCTTGTTATCGAAGTAATACTGCGGATCTGAACGAAGCTTTTCGCCGAAATCTGACATTGTCTCTTTCACTTTCAGCTTCTTTGAGACAGCTTTCATCTGCTTTTCGATGCGCGCTACCTCACGCTCGCCAAGATCAAAGACATACTGTGCGTCGAGTTCAAGAGATGTATGCTCACGGAGAGCGCGCTCATAGCGAGCAGAGCCATTGGGCATGGACCACATTCCGTCGTCTGTGCGACATGCTTTGAGATAGACATTTTCTACATAGCTGCGTAGACGTCCAAAAGCTGCGAGTACCTCTTCCGAAGATTTCTTCAGAAGAGAATCGCTGTCTGTATGTGGCGGTTCCGGCGGCACGAGACCTTTGTCGTTCACCGCAATGAGATTCGGTGACTCTGCCTGTCCCTCCTGCATTGGCTTCGTAGCACCACTACGCCCAACCGTATAGAAGCTCTGTTGTTCAAGCGGCTTTTCACAAAGAGCCTGCAACTGTTTCTGCACACGAGACATCACAGACTTAGCAGGAAGGATGTTGCGTTTGACTCCCAATTTCATCAATTCAATGATCTGATCAATTTGATGAGGCAAGACGCTAAGTCGCCGGAGGTAGTTTTCTTTGTCCTTCACTTCCGTCATGCGCAATTGCTCCGCCATGACATTGAAATCCAAATGGACACCGGATTGCTGACTAAGCGGCATCAGATACTCTTGCCACTCCTCGGAACGAATCCAACGATCCAAATCCCATAGGAATAAGTCGCGATTCAACCGCGCTGCTTCACCGAGTTCGCGCTCTTCAACAGACGAAGCCACCTTCATAAACTGCTGTATGCTTTGCAGTCGTGTTTTACGTGCCTCAAGAGAATAATCAGTGAGACGATCGTCGTAACGATGGTCCCCATTCAAGCTCGCCGATTCCGGGAACTCACGAAGAATGAACTCATGATAAGCTTCATAGAGTGAATCAAGCTTCCGCTCAGCTAAGGGTTGGGAGAGAGAATGTGCAGAAACGCACACAAAAACGACGCCAGAGAACATTAAGGATGCAATCGAATTCATGATCATAGTCCAAACTTCTTATGCCACAGGACGAGGTTTAACAACGAATAAAGCGACTTACCAAAATTTCTCTTTTGCGAACGATGTACTAGAAACAATCGACTGACGCCGTCACGATCTAGTATGCCATTTTTAACGAGATCTGACTCTAAAATCTCTTGTAATGCAAAGTCGTACCATGGACCTCTAAACCACTCGCTAACCGGCGCCGCAAAGCCCTGCTTCTTGCGATAGATAATGTCATGTGGCAATATTCCTTCGACAGCTTTCTTAAGCAAGACCTTTGTGCTGTGACCGTCAGGCATCTTTTCTTTCGACGGAATCGTCATCGTAAACTCAACCAGTCTATGATCAAGAAAGGGGACGCGAGCCTCCAGAGAATGAGCCATTCCTAACTTGTCTACCCGCATCAAGAGCAGTTCTGGAAGTCTATGTTTCAGTTCGTAGAAAGCCATCTCCTGCATATAGTCGCCCTTCGCTGGCAACATCTGCTTAGCCCAGGCATGGAGTCTATTTGCAAGTTGACTTGGAGTCTTGGAATGCTGCTTGTATGCTTCCCCTAAGACGATTTGAAGGTGACTTGGCGTAAGATCGACAGCTCCGCCCCAATACAGTTCGTCACCGACAGATCCCCGGCGGATGTAGTCCAGTGCTAAGAAGTTATCGCTCGGAGTCATAATCATCTTGGCTACGCTGTACGCTGTGTTGCGTAGTGATTTAGGCAATCGTTGGAAGTACTTCCAGTAACTGTTGTAGAACTTCCACTCTCGCAGCATCCAGGGATATCCAACTAACTGCTCATCGCTGCCCTCGCCTACCTGTATAACTGTTGTTCCGCTCTCTCTTGTGAGTTTGCTGAGAAAGTACAAAGGTATACACACGGGATCGCCATTCGGCTCGTCCTCGTGCCACACCATGCTCTCCAATTCTTGATGCGCTTCTACATTATCAATAAGAACTTCATGGTGATTTGTTGAAAAGTGCTTTGAAACTGCACGTGCGTATTGCAACTCGTTATACTTTTCAAGCTCCTTAAACCCTACGGTAAAACTATCTACCGGTCTATTCATCAACTCGGACATTAGCGCGACGTTCACGCTTGAATCAATTCCACCGCTTAAGAAAACTCCGAATGGAACGTCGCTCATCATACGGTCTTTAACTGCCTGGCGTAGGAGACGCATCAATTCTGTCTGTAACTCAATAGAATTGAGCGAGGACATCTGAGTCGTACTATTAACAGGTGACCAGTAAGACTTGATCTCAAGTTGACCGTTTGATTTCAGAGTTAAAAAATGACCCGCAGGCAACTTATGTATATCTGAAAAGAGCGTGGAATGCTCGCTGGACATCGAGAAACACAAGTAATTCGGGAGCTCCTCGATATTCATTCGCGCACGAACCGAGGGATGTTTTAGAATCGACTTGATCTCAGAAGCGCAGATAAAAACACCATCTTGGTGGTAGTAGTAAAGTGGTTTTACTCCAATCCTGTCTCGAGCGCAAAAGAGTTCCCGCGACTCGCTGTCCCAAATTGCTATAGCCCACATACCTACCATTTTTTGCAGCACCTGCGGACCAAACGTTTGGAAACCATATAGAATGGACTCGGTGTCAGTTCGTGAACGATACTGAAATCCACGACTCTGCAACTCTTCTCTCAAAACTGCGTGATTGTATACCTCTCCGTTGAAGACGATGGAGTATCTCATGTCAGGGCTGTGCATCGGCTGATGCCCAGCCAAACTCAGATCGATAATCGACAATCGACGAAAGCCGAGGCCGCACTTGGACGATGAATCAATCCACTGTCCTTCGTCATCCGGTCCACGATGAATGATCACGTCCGTCATCGCCTTCAATGTCTCTATGTCAATATGAGATACTGAGTTAGGATGATGAACTACACCGACTATTCCACACATAAGCAATTCCAAACCAATGAGAATTGGCAAAATACAACCCGATTACGGAAATATGGCCTCCAGGTAGGACTTAACCCTAATGTTGTACGCACGCTTATGAGAGTAAACGTACTAGGGCTCTTCAGGTTGTCTAAAATCTCAGTAAATTGACACCTATTCACAAACATCAGACGTCGTCATGTCAGAGACCGACAACCTCAAACAAAGCGTAGCAGACTACTGGAACTCTCAACCCTGCGGTACTCAGTTCAGTGACCAAGACAAGTACTCGCGAGAGTATTTTGACGAAGTAGAAGACTTTAAGTACAGCATAGAAGGTCATATCTTTTCATTTGCTCAATTCACTCGTTTTCACGGTCAAAAAGTTCTTGAAGTCGGGGTTGGGGCCGGATCCGACTTTGTCCAGTGGTGTCGAGCCGGTGCACAAGCCACCGGGATAGACTTAACACAGGAAGGCATTAACCATGTCCAACGACGCCTCGATGTCTATGGTCTGAAGGCTGAAGAACTCCGCGTCGCGGATTGTGAGAGCCTGCCGTTTCCCGACAACTCATTCGATCTGGTTTACAGTTCCGGGGTCATACATCACACACCCGATACTCCTCGAGCTATGCGCGAAATCGTTAGGGTATGCAAACCAGGCGGCAGATGTAAGGTAATGATCTATCATAGACACTCTCTTCTAGCATTTTTCTTTTGGGTCCGAAAGGCTCTACTGAAAGGTCGCCCATGGAAGTCATTTGCGTGGTGCCTCTATCATTTTATGGAAAGTCCCGGGACCAAAGCTTACACCAAAGCAGAGGCTTTTGAAATGCTCGCAGGTCAATCGGTCACGGATATTAAAGTCTGGCCTGTACTTACTTACTACGATCGATTGGGTCGATTTAATAAAGTATATCAATTATGTGCTAGTATATTAGCACGCTTTCTTGGCGGAGACAATGTTGGCTGGTTCCTCAATATTGAGTTTGTCAAGCGTTAAACCAACTCGTTTCACCATTCTTGGAGAACCTGATGTATACGAAACATATGCTGTTGCGTATCAACCTTCATTTAATGCTAGTCATAGCCTCGATTTCGACGCTATATAGTGCTAATGATTTTAAACTTGTAAATCCAAAACCGGGTGTTCAATGGATTAGTGGTGAGTACCATGCGATAACTTGGACCGGAGTTAGTGCCTCCGCTCAGGTACGACTTGAATATTCAACGAATGGAGGTGATCACTGGGTGAAGATCACGGATTCTGCTTACAATAACGCTCACATTTGGAAAATACCATCAGCGCGAAGTACTCATTGCCTCATAAGAGCCTTTGCAAGTGCTGACTCGACACTTAGCTTAGTCGGCCATCAGAACTTCATTAACACTGCTTCGTTCAGTCACGATAGCAAGATGTGTGTGACTGCTTCAGATGATGCTACTGCACGAGTTTGGTCTACAACTACAGGGGAGGTTTTACAAACACTGAGTGGCCACACTGCAGATGTAATGTTTGCTGACTTTAATAACGACGCTACGCGCATATTAACTTTAAGTCAGGATCGCACTGCCAAAATTTGGAATCTTGCGAACGGCACAGTTTTGCGTACCCTTACCGGGCATACGGCCGGACTTGTTTACGGTGGTTTCAGCCCAGACGGTGAGCTTGCGGTTACAGCATCTGATGATGGCACGGCTCGCATATGGGATGCAACAACAGGCGAACTGATTCGCACAATTTACGCAGGCTATACAACCTCGGGTGTAAGCGGATTATACTGTGCTTTTTTTAGCCCGAACAATCAGTATATTATTACAGGTGGCCGGGACGGCTCCGCTCGCGTTTACGACCTCAATACCAATTCGCTTGTTTTGCTCTTGAGTCACGCCGACGTGGTTCACTGGGCAGGATGGAGTCATGACATGAGTCGAATAGTAACCGCTTGCCGAGATGGCAAAGCTTATGTATGGGATGCAAAATCGGGTGCCATAAAAGGAGTTTTAGCAGGACATACTAGCTGGGTTTGGAGCGCTGAGTTTAGCCATGACGATGCACTTATCGTAACCGGCGGGCGCGAAGGTACAGCGCGCATCTGGGACCCTACTTCTTTTCAGTGCACAAAAGTCATAACAGCATCAGGTTCGGACGTTGGAGCAGCTCGCATTAGTCCTGATCGTACTCTGATTCTTACAGCTTCGAATGATAAAACAGCAAAGCTCTTTAGAATTGCCGGAGCAAAGTCAATCAGTGCTCAGAGTGATTCGTTATTCACAATCAACGATCCGTCACTAGGAGCTAGCGAAGAACTTGACAACCCCTCACTGATTTCGATCGCTCCAAATCCTTGCACAAATCGATGCACTGTTATGAATTTGACTCAAAACGAAACAGTGTACCAGTTGCAGCTAGTTTCCACGACAGGACAAATAGTATTTGATTTTAAAAGCAGCGACATGCTTTTCGGCAATGGCTTTAGCATAGATGTTTCAAAGATCTCGAGTGGTCAATACACTATGATTCTAAGTACATCAGGTGGGCTTCGCTATTGTCCGCTTGCGGTGGCTCATTAAAGGAGTGTATTCTCGGCACCAGAATTGGTCTGATTACAGCCAGAACATGGTTGCTAGTGTAAGAACGATAGACAGGGCTATTGCGAAAGCAATGGCTCTGTCTATTTTAAGCGAAGTGCTCGTTATCCAAATCCACGGCAATCCTACCAACAAGCTAAATCCTACACCGACGATCAGAGCAAACAAATCTGCTGGGATAGTAGCAAGTAATCTATAAAAACCAAGGAAATACCACTCCGGTCTCAATACTGAATTCATCGCAGTCGCGGCATTACTTACACTTGCTTGGTGGTACAATGAATACACGGCAGCGACAACGACAACAAGGGCAGATCCTATTAATGCGATTGAATTCGAACCGGGAATTGGTTGTAGTACAAAAGTTTTATACTCTGTATATCGAAAGCCCTTGAGAAGAGCAATAATGGTCAATGGTACAACAAAGCAGTGAAGAATAAACACCGATTGCAATGACGATGCATATTGCATCGTTGGTTGTACAAGCTGTCGAATCCATGGACCAAATAGTGGAAGGTAGTCTCCTATCATGCTGCTTCCTATTAACAGGGCTTCGTGGCTGCGAGCATCCCAAGGCAAAATGGAACCCATCCATGCACATAACAACACTGATGTAAACGCCGACACCATTCTTGACCAGCTCAATGTCATTTCGTATCGATAAAGACGGCCCAACAAGAGAACAACTAAGAACGAGTAGCAGCACAGAATGAGAACTGAGGCACCGGATTTATGCAATTGGAGCAAAAGTGCCCCATAAGGGACTCTTTCTCTCAACAAAAACTCGGTGCTGAATTGCGCTGCACTAACACCTGATTCGACACTATCTTGAAGTACGAAAGCAGCGCTATCGTTTTGAGGCCATAGTACTTGACCGCTGTGTATATCTCTGGATACAACAACTGTTTGGCCGGCGCGTGCTATTGTGTCTCCGTCACGATCGACTTTTACATTCAAACCAGGCACGAGTCTAGCCCGAAGAAGAACTCGACCTAGCTCATCGCGTTTGATAGCTACTGTTGGCTCATAATGAAATGCCATCAACAATCCGGTAAATGCTTGAAGAGCCAGAAGTGTTACGACAGTCAACCAAAACCCACTAACAACTTTCTGCATACTCAACGGCATCTCCGTTCGTCTCTCGCGGAGTTCTCGAAGCAAGGTATGGAGAGGTGTTTGCATGAGCTGAGTTTGTCGTACGGTTGGATGTTAGCGTTGCAACCAGTCAATGAGAAGTTCTTCTCGCTGCTCTTCCGAAAGTTGGGAGACAGCATACAATCCGGCAGCTCTACGCTGACGTGCAGCCTCAAACACCGTAACTGCCGCAGCTACACTGATGTTTAAGCTCTCTACCATTCCGACTTGCGGGATAAGCACATTACCGTCGGCTGCCGATACAGCTTCATCGCTTACACCGCTGTGTTCATTGCCAAAGACTATGGCTGTGGGCTTGGTGAAATCAAGATCGTAGATCGAACGTGCATCGCTGCTCAAACGCGTTGTATAAATACACATTCCGCGTGCGCGCAAGGCTGCAAAACAGTCAGCAGTGTTTTCGAAGTACTGTTTGTCAACCCACTTTTTGGCGGAGCCGGAAACTTTACGTCCGAAGCTTGGAAACACAGTCTTACCATTGTACACGAGATAAATGTCTTTCATCCCAACTGCGTCGCATGAGCGTAGAACGGCGGCGACGTTGTGCTCATCGTGGACGTTTTCAAGCACTACACTGAAATCAGCTTGTCTGTAGGCGATGGCTCGGCGCAGTTTCTCCAACCGTTCCGGTGTGGCTACCTCACGAGGATCAAATCGAGAGAGCATATATCCATGGTAAGTGATACGAACAAAAAACGGGACATCCCCATTCAAGGGTGTCCCGTTTTCAAACATTGCAATGCCGATTACTTGTCAGCTTCGCCCATCACGGGATCAATACCCCCAATGATCGCAACGACATCGGAAATCATCGACCCCTCCGTCATGTGCGCCAAACCTTGAAGGTTTGAGGTGGAAGGAGAACGAATCTTCATCTTCCATGGATATCCACTTCCGTTCGACACGATATAAAAGCCAAGTTCACCCTTAGGCGATTCAATGGCCGTATAGGTTTCACCGGCCGGAGGTGCTGCACCAAAATTCACAATCATGAAGTCGTTGATCAACTCTTCCATCTTTGTGTAGATCTCGGCCTTGTGTGCCTGAACGTGCTGAGGATCATTAAGCTTTACATCTCCACTCGGCGGGTTGTCCAGCAGTTGGTGTATCATCTTGATAGACTCGCGACACTCGCTCATGCGGACTTTATAACGCCCAAAGCAATCGGAATCCGTATGTGACTGTACTTCAAACTCCAGCTTGTCATACCACAAGTATGGCATGTCTCTACGCAGATCACGCTTCGAACCTGAAGCTCGTAAAACCGGTCCTGTCAAGCCTAAGGATATTGCTTTCTCAAGACTGCAATATCCAATGCCGGCCATACGGTCGATAAAAATACGATTGCGGTCAATCAATCCTTCAGAAGCCGCCAACTCTTTAAGGAATTGGGTTGCCCAGTCTCTGATCTTTTGCAAGGTCGCGTCGTCAATGTCATTGGCCACTCCACCAACGCGCGTGTAGCTTGTGGTAAATCTGGCGCCACAAATCAGCTCAAAGATGTCGTAGAGTTTCTCACGCTCGGCAAAGGTCCACAAAAACACGGTCAAAGCGCCAACATCCATACACGCAGCTCCAACTGCCAACATGTGTGAAGACAAGCGTGCTAACTCGCAAACAAGCGTTCGAATCCATTGTGCTCTCGGCGGAGCTTCAATTCCCATGGCAGTCTCAATTGCTAAGGCAATTGCTACGTTGTTCGACATGGGAGACAGATAATCAAGTCGGTCGGTGTGCGGAATAAACTCGTTATACGTAGTGTTTTCCGCTAACTTTTCATAACCACGGTGCAAATAGCCGAGCTCCGGAACACACTTGATGACGGTTTCTCCATCCAAACGCAACAACACACGAAGTACTCCGTGGGTCGCAGGATGCTGAGGACCCATATTCAGAACCATGTCGTTCTCCAGGGGATCCTCAAAGAGAACGGATGTATCCTTGTCAACAAGCTCTTTGTAGATTTTGTCCTGTCGCGCCACTCGAACTCGCTCGAGCTTGGCGGAGGATCCTATCATGATTTCTTCCATCAGTCTATTCCAGATGTTTGCAACCGAACGTTCAACAAAAATAACACGAATTCAGGCACTATTGGCAGCAAATCGGCACGTTTGCCATCCTCCAGCACATGTGTTCTGCCGAGTGCTTACTTACTTGTCAAAAGACTCAAAAGTCCAAGAACAAAGACTCCTGCCAAGAGAATCCAAAAAGCCGTATTAATAAACTTCTGTCCCCCGGTTGGCTCTTTGGCATCGCGCAGCTGAAGGATATTCTGGACGGCTATTTCGAGCTTCAAAAAGGATGTCTCGTTTTTCAAAATGTAGTCATACGCACCGTACTTGATGGTATGCGCCGCTACTTCAGGCTGATCTTGCGACGTTAAGAAAACAACCGGTGTCTCGGCATTGCGCTCTTTGATTTTTGACAACACCTGGATGCCATTCATGGCGTCCGCTTTTATGGAATCCAAAGAGTAATCCAAAATAACCAGGTCCGGTTGTAGGCCGGAAGCAAATGCTTCCTCCCCCGTACCGAAGGTCTCGATACGCGCATTCGCATGCTTCTTTAACAGAGAATCCTTCACCATCTCACACATGATCGGATCGTCATCGATCACGACGATTGTCAGGAAACCGGGTGTTGCCATGTAAAGTATCGTCCAGTTGTTAGGAATTGCAACGTGCTACCTTCGGTAGGACTAAATGAGCTGCTGAAGGAGCGTCTAAAAATAGCGAATTCCGCATTTCTGTGGTATGGAGAAGCTAAAGCATCTTTCCACAGGGAGGGTCAGATGGGCATGCGAAGCATGACCATAGCAAAAAATCAAAGCTTGTGAAGGTCGAACGACTTCATCTCTAACCCAAACACTGAAAACAGGTCGACCGCACGACAAAACACTCGCTTCTCTTTTTTACCGGCTAGCGCACGAGTCGGACTACTCATCGCACTCAGTCGGCTTTTGGATTCCTCTCTTTTCTCTACCCTTTCACTGTCCTATTGAAACTACTATTTCATGCAGGAGAGCAGGTACAAACGCTGATTGATTTTACCTAGGGCTTCGTACCGATCGTTGCGCCTATTGTAGCGCGGAAGCGAGACTTCATCACACATTTTTGATACCCATAGCTCATTGCGCTCGATCTCTCGAAAGATAAGGCTGGTAGACGAGCTGTACGAAAACGTGCCACTTGACGGTTTACGTGCAAAGCTACCGTCGATACTCAGGCTTTGATTGAGGAGATTCTTTTTTCCGTTGATACTAATGAAGCATTCGGAGTCACATCCCACAAAAATGAGCTCTGAACCATCGGCGCTGAAAAAAGGCATTCCGGTACCGACGGATCCTGCCGAGTACTCTGTGTTCGTCATGATAACAAGTCCGGCGCCGCTTTGTTGACTGCGAGCGGCCCACATTGGCATGCTTGGATGTAAAACCAAGGCGTCAAGATATTGATACTGTTGGCTAAAGAGTGGTCTTGTATACTCATCCGCAAGCAAAACAACTTGTCGAAGTCCTCCATTGCCCACGATTGCCGCAGCAACGGTTCCGCTGTGATTGATGGCTACTTCCGGAATCTCTGCGTATGGACCTGCGAGCTCCTCATCTCCGCGATAAATTCGCCACTGCGAGCCGCTGAGGTTGGCGTAAACAAGCTGTCCATCTGTCCAGAAGCCAAAGATCTTCACGTCGTCAAAGCCTGATATCTGTTTTCCATTGACGTAGAGATACTTAAGGCCCGCTTGAGTGCAGACGTACGCGACGTTGTCGGCCATGGGAGATATGACAATGGGTCCTACTCGGCCAAGCATGACATACTTCTGTTTTTGCACATACAGTACTTCCTGCGAACCTTCAATGATGGAATAGAGAAGTCGTGAATTCAAGCTGCCGAAGAAAACCTCGCCGGGCTGCGTGCATTGTACGATACGCTCGGAGCCATCGTCAAGCAGACGCCACTGATTATTATGTAATGCCCACGCTGCCCAGTGCTCCCCATCCGGTGAGAATCTGAGTCCCTGAATGGTTTGGAACGCTTCCGTCTGTTTGCCGTTAACCCAGAGACGATAGAGGCTGTCATAGGGCGAGGTTACAGCCCACCAATTTTTTGTTGTGTCCAGTCCGTAGCTAAGCACTTTTTCAGAGCCATCCAGCACTAAGGCATCAGCACAAAAGTCCGCGTGCACGAGACCGGGGGCAATCAGAAGGACCACGATTGCAGCCAAGACAAAGCGACGGCATCGCGCGAAAGTACTCGCCTCAAAGCTTGGTAGTGTAAGACCTGGATTCATGCTGCTCATCGAAAAACTATCGGTGTCTGTGGTAGCGGTTGCGTTGTTTTTAAAGTGCGGATAAGTCCCTGTTCGCAGACAATCGCATCCAGCTGAACGTCGTGTGACTCAGTCAAGAACTCATCTGAGTAACACATGCTATAACAATATCCGAATGCGAACAAGGCTGCATCACGCAGAAAGCGGTCATAGTAGCCTCCACCATAACCAACGCGAAACAACTGCTGATTAAAGGCTAACAACGGCACAACCACCAGCGGTTTCGACGCCAAAACTTCTTCTTTGGTGTACAGCATGGGCGAGATGGGAACGGGAACTCCGAATTCTCCCGCTCGCACTGAATCGCCCGAGCTGAAGCGTGCGTGCTTCAATTCACGATCTCCCGGAATAGTGATTGGCACGAATACTTCTTTTCCGTCTTCCCATGCCTGACGTATCAGAGGCATGGTGTCGGGTTCGGATCCTTTACTCAAATACACGTGCAGGCTAGCGGCGTGTTGATACTCGAAACACTGCTGCAGAGTCAGACACATGGCTTCGGACCATTCGCGTATCAGGGGTGCAGCAATGGCATCGCGCTCTTCAAGTTTACCTTTGCGAACTTCCTGCTTATTCATCTGTCTGAATCGACGTTGAACTATTTTCTTGTGTATCCGAGTTGCTTCGCAACTCGCCGGCAGATCGACGAAGCCAAAGCGAAGCCGTATCGGCAAAAATAATGGAGCCAATCATTATGATCGCACCACTGAGTTCGAGAGTGCTGAGTCGCTCGTTGTGACTGAAGTAGGCAATTGCCGATGCGAAAATAGGTTCAAGGGTGAAAATGATGCCTGCCTTAACCGGAGGCACATAGCGCTGCACTTTCGTTTGGATGTAGGTAGAAGCTAAGGATCCGAGCAACGCAGTGTATAGCAATGCGATGACCAACGTAGTTGACCAAGACGGAATAATGCTTGGTGTTGTATCTGAAGAAACACCGAATGCAGCTCGTATCGATAGAATGAGTAGACCACAGACAACGGTCGTCGCAAACTGAGCCAAAACGAGATGTTCGCTAAAGTGTGGAACGTCTTTGTGTCTTGTTGAAGACTTATCGAGAAAGCTAATATAAAATGCCCACATGAGCGAGCCGCAAAGGGTCATTGCATCTCCTTTGTTGATCGCCTGTGCATCAGGATGCGTCAGCATAACCAATCCAACCGAGGCAAAGAGGACAGCAATTCCGTGTATTCTCGTGACGCTGACGCGACGTATCAACCAATCGGCTCCGGGTACGAAGAGTACAACCATTCCGGTGATGAATGCGCTCTTGGATATTGAGGTGTATTGCAAACCCCAGGTTTGTAGTAAAAATCCGGAACCGTATAGGAAACCAAGTATGGCACCGTCTCTGACACTTTCTTTCGATAGCGAACGGAGGCTAGAGTACCATAGGACAACTCCTACCGCAACGGCAATCATCAAACGCAAGACAACAAAGACAAAGGGATCACAACTGTCGAGTGCGTACTTGGTAAACACAAAGGTGCCTGACCAAAACACGGTCGTCAGCGCAAGGAGAAATTCTGCTTTGCGTTCGGTCATACTTGCTACGGTGTTAGAAAATGTCGAGGTGAAGAAGTGTGGTGCCTGCAAGTGAAGGAGAATTCTTATTCCCAATCAACCATCACAAAGATATTAGTATTGCGTCCTTTGTCATCACAGCAAGAGATCTTGTTGCGTCCTCGTTGGGGCTTGAAAAAGAGGGATTCCGATGCTTTACTCTCGGACAAGAGCTTGTCATTAAGATACCAGTACACGTTCTCCACATCGGCTGAGACGCTGGCACTGAGCATCATGGGTGCGTCGTCATTGCGATTGACGATGTACGATTTTCCATCTGTGGGAGAGTTGATACGCGGTCCCTGCTCTCGTTCCACACGTGTGCAGGCAGGATTGTGTGGAGGCGCGATCTGCACAGCCACTCGTTCACTTTTATAGTACGACAAGAGTTCGGGAGCGTAGGATTTCACCATCATTGTCCGGTATGCTCCTCGCGGCAAACAACTTGTACAGTAGCTCATACGACCATCCGGAGAGACGGCTATTCGTCGTACGTGTTCGCACTTCCGGGCAGGAGAAACAGTCGGCACAAAATAATCAGTAACAGTTTTGTCGCAGTACTCCCCCGGAGGAAGTCCGGTCTCTGCACAGACAATACGAAAATCCACATCAGCCGGAGCTTTGTACCATTCCGAAGTGGCGTTGTAGTCAAGAGAGTTGAACAACTCGAACAACAAAGGGGTGGCACTTGTGGAGCCTGTAAGATCGGCGATACCTTCACCGCTGAAGTTTCCAACCCACACTGCAATTGTATACTTCTTATTGTAACCAACACTCCACGCGTCTCGTCGTCCGTAGGAGGTGCCCGTTTTCCATGCTACTTTGGGAACGTGTGTGGCGCTCATAAAGTTCACAGGTAAATCCGGACGTGTCAACTGCGTTAAGATGTCCGTCACCATGAAGGCAGAGGCCGGCGACACGATGCGACGTCCATTTGTATCGACATCTTCCGGAATCCAATGCAGCGGACGTACTATTCCGCCTGAGGCAAAACATGAGTACATCTGCGCCAACTCTTCAAGACGCACACCGCAACCACCCAGAGCCAAAGACAGACCGACATTGGCAGCATCAGCTTTGATATCTCTGAAACCCAGTGTATTTAGTTTCTGCGCAAAAGGTTGTACACCGATATCGTGCAATACTTTCACTGCCGGAATATTCAACGATTGGGCAAGGGCTTGTTCTACACTGACCGCACCATGAAAGGTCTGATCGTAGTTTTCGGGACTGTATCCGTTGTAGTTCAAGGGTACGTCAGTCACGATAGTCTTCGGTGTAAGTAAGCCTTGATCTATCGCCTGTGCGTACAATAAGGGTTTCAAAGCAGATCCCGGTGATCGCAATGCTTGAACACCATCACACTCCCCCGCGTGTGCTTTGTCGTTGAAGTCTGCCGAGCCCACATATGCCTCCACATTGCGCGTTTGATTATTGAGTACCATGACCGCGCAGTTGTAGATACCAAGCATCTTGGTTCGTTGAACGTAGTTGAAGCACAACTGCGTACAAAGTTGTTGGGCTTTGGCTGAGAGTGTACTCTGTATGATAGGGCGATTTGGAAATCGGGAGCGTAAACGCAAGGCATAATGCGGAGCCCAACGCGGAATTGCCACTCTCTTGAGCACAAGGGGTTCACGCAAAGCGTCATCGATCATCTCTTTTCTAAACACTTCACGCTGAGCAAATCGATGTAGCCACAGGTCTCTTTGACTTAAAATCTCGGGATTCTGTTCTCCCAAGCGTAAAGTGGTCGGACGATTTGGAATGACCGAAAGGCAAACCACTTGCGCCAACGACAATTGTTGCGGAAGTCGATCATAATACAATAGCGATGCAGCCTTTACTCCTTCAATGTTCCCTCCGTACGGCACAAGGTTGAGGTACATCTGAAGGATCTCATCTTTGGAGTAGTGCAGTTCAAGCTGAAGCGCGTGCACACATTCAATCAGTTTAGATACGAGTGTCCGAGGACGCGGCTGCAACAGGCGTGCAACCTGCATCGTGATCGTGCTCGCGCCGCTTTGTACCCGAAGGTGACTGAGATTCATAACAGCTGCTCGTACGATGGCAATCGGATTTACACCCGGATGCCAATAAAACCAGCGGTCCTCTTTGTACACGATAGCCTGACGCAACAAAGGAGATATTTCAGCCAACTCGGTCTTCATCCTCCATTTCTGATCCGCTGACAAAAACGCTTGCACTACGGTTCCATCCGCTGCCGTGACAATCTGTGCGTAAGGAATGAAAGGTTTGAATGGTAAAGCCCGGTCCACCACGAGAAGTGCAGCGAGTACGCATACGAACGTAACAGCCGTGCGTCGAAACGACTGTACCTGCCATTGAAGACGGACATAGGACCGCACTCTTTTGAAAACACTGCGACTGGACACGTGTGGTTTTAATCTAAAAGTTCATAGTGATGAACACTATAACTATTCATCATAGAAGGGATACTCTTGGGTTTACCAGCTCTATAGTCTATCGTGGTGTACGAAGATTGATACAATAGCAATGATCACTACGAGCAGAGTTCTAGACCAAAGCCGCCTGCAGTATGCTACAGACGGCTCTTTAGTCTTTCTTAATTTACTGAACAACGCGTATTGTCCCTGCGCCATTGTACGAATGGAATTCACCATTGTACATGGCATCAGCTGCGGCAGGTCCGACCTTGAAGACACCCGGCGACACAGCTCTGAGTACATAATAGAAACTCTGGACACCATTGAGATTGGTAAAGAGATTGATACGATCATCTCTATAATCCGTGTAGCTTGCTTTTGTTTCATTCTTAATCCACTTCAACTCGGGGACCTCTGTAATACGCGAATTTTCGATCTCGAAACCCGCAGGCAGCATATCGGTGATCGCTACGTTCTCAACACTAGCACGGTTAAGTGCATCTAATGTCAATCGCACCACGACCAGGTCATTTTGCTTGAAGGTACCTGTAGTAATCTCGCGACCAAATCGGTCGAAGTATGAACGACGGATGCGCAGAAAACTGTCTTCTATCTTCACATCGTTCGAGCTGTTGATTCCACTGACTTCGTAGAAATAGTAAACAGTGCCTCCCTTTGCCGCGATGGAGACATTCTGTCCGGCGAGACCTTCACTGATGCTAACATCTGCATCCTTCAGTTCCACTTTCTTCGAGCCGTACGTCACAACAGCTGAACCTTTCGAAGGACCACTTTTTCGTGCAATTTTTCCGAGAGCGATAATCGCAAAGGCATTTTCCTGCGTCGAGAAATATCGTTGGGAGCGTAACAATTGCGATAGGTGACGTGTCATCGTATTCACTTGCGGATTCGCATAGTCAACGTCTGCTAAGGTCGAGAGTGTCAAGGCCTCATCTCGTATTCGCGAGCTGAAACATCCTCCAAAATCATTTACCGAATACTCATCGATGCGTTGCGGACTGAGTTTTTCGTAGCTGCCTCTATCGCCCAAATACAGGAAGGTACAGGCAAGGAGGTAGCGACTATCTGCCGTCATCACACTCGTGGCATTCTTGTAGAAGTTCATCAATGCAACATCTTGCTTTCCAGCCAGTGCCAGTACGTACAATGAATAGAATATTTCTTGAGGTGCAACCTGACGAGTATGTGTTGCATTCGCATCATCATAGTAGGTGTACGTGCGTTTATCACTCATGTGAGCCTGCTTCGTCAGATATTGTAGAAGTCTATCCAGCGTAGTAGAACTCACTTCAAAGCCTGAGCGCTTGGCTTCAATGAGGAAATGGGCAGCATAGGCGGAGCCCCACCACGATTCTTTGATATCTCCTTGCCAATAAGAGAGCGCACCGTTGTAGAGCTGCATCGATTGCAATTTGTTGACCGCTTCTTGAACATTCTGATTGATCCCGTTGCGTTGCGCAGTCGATAACGATGAGCTCAGATCAGCTACGTAGAGCTGTGGAAAGGCCTTCGATGTCGTTTGCTCCACGCAACCGTAGGGATATCCGATTAAGTAGTCCAACTGTTTACCAAACTCTGCCACTAACGAACGACTAACTACCAGTTTAGCTTTCATGGTCGATGGTATGAAGCTTGCACTCATTGCAAGTGTTTTGGTTTCACCGGCGCCAATAGCACCTGCGCCTGTATTTTTCGTTAGAGAGGAAATCGGGCGAACTGCAATCTCTGTGTGGTCGACATAATTTTCAGAATTGGCATTGACCTTTACATCGATGTTCGCAACTCCTATGGCGTTTTGTGCTACAACATTAAACTGCAGTCGCGCCTCGGAGTTCGGGGCGATCGACGCGCTCTGACTGAGATTTCCGATTGCGCGTGCAGCCCCGCTCACTTGAATCGCGGCAGAAATCGACATTGGTTTTGAGGTTGTATTACTGAGCGTCACAGGAACACGCAATGAGTCACCCGGACTCATAAATCGCGGAAGGCCGGTACTGACTACCAAGGGATCTGCAACGGTGATGTTCTTCTCTGCTGAACCAAATGCCTTTGCTTTATAGGCCACTGCCATAACACGCAGAGAACCACTGAATTGTGGTATGTCGATGGTGAACGAAGCTTCACCACTACCATTCGTTTTGAGCACACCACTCCAAAAGGCAATCAGATTGAAGCGCTTGGTAATGACCGGAGAGAGCCTATTCTCATATGCATCGTCACCTGCTCCATAACTAATCTTTGTGGGCTTGAGGTCCGGGAAAATGTAAGGGTAGACATCAAAGGAGTTGACTTGAAGTGCTCTTTTTTGATAGAAATAGGCGTGGGGATCCGGAGTCTTGGTACGCTTGATGGCCAGAATCCCTTCATCTACCACGGCTATTGTCATTTCAGCACCGGCTGCTCCCTGGGCTCGTACACGTATGGTCTGTTTCGAATTTGATCGTGCCCGATCGGGAGCGTCGATGGAGAGCGCAATGCGCGAGTTTTGCGGTTCACACATAAGAGGTGCCGCACCATGTGCCACTGTAAGTGGCATACTGCCATCATCCAAGGGCTTGAACAAGGTCGCAACCACATAAACATTGGGTACCATGTCTTCCGTGAGCTTGATTTCTAGCTTCGCGGATTTTTCGTCAGTATTGAGATACTGATAACTCAATACACCGTTCCGCTCGATCGATACCAGCAAGCGTCCGGCAAATGGTGTTTTAAACAACACGTTTGCCGTCTCGCCTACTCGATAACTTTGTTTATCCATCGAGATGTCGATCGTACCTTCTTTTTTCACTTCGAAGGCCGTGCTTTCCGTACTACCCCATGACCATGCCCACATACTACGGCTGACGTAGTTTTCACTTTCCGGACTCATCACGCGAAGTTCATAGTCGCCACTCATTGGAGGCGTTACAGTTACCGATCCACCATTGTTGTTTATCGTGATGACTCGGTCGAGCAGAACATCAATCTTACGTTGTGATACGTAATTAAAGCCTCCCCATGATGTCTTCTCGAGCACGGTCTGCCATGTTGCTTTTACAAATTGTACGTGAGCCTGAGCTGTTGTTGCATTTCCATTTTTATCTACTGCCACGAGGGGTATGTTGACGCTCTGATGAGCGGCGACGTAGGAGTCACCGTACTTGATACCAAAGAACGCCTTTTGTGTCGGTACATCAACACTAACCAAACGATTGACCGGTCTGCCACTCTCGTCAAACACAGTTCCAAACACTTTTGCACTGAGCATACCTGAGTTTGAAAACTCCGCAGGAATACTGAAGTGTCCGTAGGCATTGCCGTGTTCATCAGTTTTGCCTTGAACCACCTGATTCTCTATGTGTTTCGTATTCTTCGCACTGATCGAAAAATTGTAGGCTTTGTATTGCTTGGGCTGAAAGACCTTTCTTGACAAGTCGAAACTCAGCTCATAATTGCGTTGTGCAGCCGGCGGACCGAAATAGTTCATAGCATTCATGCTTGCATGAACCGTATCTGCAGCATCGTATAACTGCTTGTTAGTCGTAAGATTAACTTTGATGCGATCGGGACTAAACTCCTCTATAGAAATTTGTCGTGTACATAAGATGACGTCGTTTGCAGTATAGACCTCGCACACATAGGTGCCGCTCAACACAGTTGGACTAATCGGAATGTCCACAGCTGCCGATCCCTCTGCATCCGGACTCAGTTTGATAATGCGCATTTCCTTTCCGTCCGGAGCCAGTACTCGCAGCTTGACAGGGACTTTTGACGCTACATTCCATCTTGCATCACGAATGATTGTATTTAAATGGATTGTTTCACCCGGTCGGTAGGCATCACGGTCTCCATAGAGATACGCTTGCAAACCTGCGCTATTTTCCTGTAGGCCGCCGACATCGAAGCGCGAGGTTTCAACGTGTGTATCGCTGAACATCAGATAATTGAAGTCGCTTCCCCACTGAGCGCTGATCATACCCACTTTAAAGTCCTTTGCTTTCTTGAGCACATTCTCAAATCGCGCAACTCCGTTACCATCAGTCGTAGCAGTCTGCAACGATTGATTATTAGTGGATACGAACTTAACGGTGATGCCCGGCAGTGCTTCAGCGCTCTTAATACTGTTGCAAAAGACCAAGACATCGTTGTCCGTCTGCTTGGCAATCATTCCGATGTCAGACACAGAAACAAGTTTTCCGGCGGAAAGATAGCGGTCGTCCATCGACTCGACTTTCACAACGTAAATTCCCTTATACTCACCAATGTTCTCCACGGAGAGATTGAGCAAACTGACGTTTCCGTTTTTGGCTAAGTGTTTTGTTTCGTAGACGCGCTCTGATACAACATTTCCGTAATCCTTGTAGTATGATACTTCGCGATCAAAATCTCCATAGCCACCCCTCGCGGATCGTTGGGTTACTCCGTCTTCATCGTCCTCCGAGTCACCCTCAGCATAATCTGAGTAATCGTAATAGTAACGGCGACAGTCGCGAAGGAAAGACTGTATGTTGTTCTCGAAAATTCGAATAATAGTCACTTTCACTCTAGGCACTCCAACGATGTTCATGCCGATGTTTCGTGCGCCTTTCGGACTCAGATACATCGCCTTAGGTTGGTTGAATTTGATGCTAGGTTCCAACGGACCAAAGTTCAAGTTCTTTACGAAGTCCTCTCTCATCAAGCCACCCAGAACACCCTTCAACGTCTTATGAATCAGGATGCTATAGTTGCGTCCCGGCTCGAAATTGCCCTTCATCATAAACCCGTAGTCCGTCAATTCTGTCTGCAGTCCGCTCACATTAGGTTCAACAGTTCCGACCGGAGCCTGCAATTCCACAGGCTGGGTGGTCAAGAACTTGACGATGCCAACACCATCGACATACTCAGCGGTACATGAAGTAATCTCAAGCACTTTTCGTGAAGTGATGTGCGTCTCGGCAATCATCTCTTTATCACTCTTCCATTGCGATCCAGGACACGACAATCCCGGAGCGACTGTTACTTTCATCGTTCCTTCGTCAAGATCAGCCGGAATACCTGTGACGTTGATTCGCACATCCGTTGAGACTGCACCATTTGTGACGCTGAATGCTGCGTCTTTGTCATCGATCTGTAATCGCAACAGGGTGCCGACCTTTTGTGCACTGACCGGATAGTTAAAATGGAGTACCGAAACAAGTTCGATGGCTCCCCCGCGCTCAGCAGCTTTTGTCCAACTCGCCTCACAACCCTCGAGCTGCAGCAAAGGAGTATGTGTTTTAAAGCTGATTGCCGAGCCCAGAGAAGTCTTAAGGCCACCTAAGCCCAAGACGGCCTTCGTAACTTCAATGTGATACTCGGTACTGGCTGCAAACTGTCCATTAGGGGAAAAACTCAATTCATTCGCAGACAACCACTTGTAGACACCCGGGATTGGCGGATCAAATTTTAGATACGCCGTTGTATCCCACTCATTGAGTAAGGAGTCGTTTACCACCTCATCGCTAAAGGTGAATACGAGACTCTGTTGTGGTGAAATGACCTCGCTAAAGTTCGTTGAGCGAACTTCGAGACCGCTACGAAAGGAACAGGACGCAAGAAAACACACGACGACGCTTAGCACGACGCGCGCGGAGATGCGGACCATAGGTGCTACTCCAAGGGTAAGTGGAAGGGATGCGGAAGTATTGGTCGCGAAAATGTAGTGTCGTAATCGCGGAACGCAAGGAAAAAATGCACGATGTGCACAACTATTTCAACGCCGGCAATTTTAGAACCCGGATATCGTCAGTTGAGTATCCCGATGACCTCTGACTTCTACTCTGCCTAGTCAGGATTTACTTGCTGCTTGGTAGCTTTAGCTTTGAGTTTGGCTCTCGAGTAGTCTCGACTTACAGACGGGAACCTACCTAGAATTTTAATCGTAACAACTGTCTTAACTCCATAGCGCCTTTATGTCTGAACACTACTCCTATGATGTCCATGGCAACCACTATTCACTTTTGCGACGCAGCGATCCTCATATTCTCGCACAGTTATGGAAGTGCGTCGGAATGACGGACTCTGTGCTCAATGTGGGATCCGGCACCGGTAGTTATGAACTCCCCGGACGCGTGACCGCTTCTCTCGAACCTTCCGCGACTATGCGCTCACAACGACCGACTGTTCTTCCACCTGCCATTCGTGCATCGGCTGAAAACATTCCTTTCGATGATAAGAGTTTTGATGCGTCTTTGACTATTCTAAGTCTACACCATTGGCCGGACAAAGCCCGTGGTTTATCGGAGATGAAGCGTGTTAGCCGTAAGACGATTGTAATCTTAAGCTACGATCCTGGTGCCTTAGAGCGATTCTGGCTCTTTCGCTACCTTCCTGAGCTCGCTGATATCGAGCGCCGGCGATTCCCGACCAAATCATTCGTGGAAGAGCAGCTAGGCGTCGAACTACAGTCCACAACAGTATCAGTACCTCTGAACTGTACGGATGCCTTTAACGAGGCGTTTTACGGTAGACCTGAGTCACTGTTGGATCCTCAAGTGCGCGCATGCCAATCAGCATGGGCACTACTCGGACCCACGCTTGAGAAACGAGCTGTGATGCAACTCGAAGAAGAAATTAGAAGCGGTGAGTGGGATCTACGCTACGGCGCTTACCGAACTCAGCCATTTTTTGAAGGCGCAATCCGGATATGGACCGCTGACATGACTTAGATCTGTTTTTCGGACTCGTGAGCTACCAGCTACAGCGTAGGTTAATATAGAATTGACGTCCAAGTAAGCCAGGTAGAGAGCGCAGGTTCATAACATTGAGTGCGTTGACAACGCCGCATCCTAGGCCAAAAGAGCGCAGAGACAATACCGACTGCGAGAGTTGAATCTCTTGGAAGATCGAGGCTTTGACATTCCAATACCCCGGTACATACTCATCGTCTCTATCCAATATGGTTTTGGCCACGCTTCCGGTTGAGACAACGTTTTTATCCAGTGCTTCGTCGCCAAATCGGCCGACATAGTCCGCCCTTATAGCTGCTGCCAGACCGCTTTGTGCCAGATACTCGAGCTTGAGATTGAGCAAATGCGTTGACCTAAACCACAGCCCACCGTACGCAGCCCGTGTCAGGGGAATAAAACTACCCGTCTTCGAATCGATACTGCCGGCGTTACGATTGTCAATAGCTGTCAATACATCCGTATCCGCCGCATCCAGATACTGGTATGAAGCTCGAAACTGAATCTCGTCCTTTGTGTTGAGACTATAAGCCAGATTAATGCTTGTCTCGACTCCTTGTGTGCGTATGTGCGCTACGTTGTGATACGAGTAGACTGCGACGCTACCTTCGATGTGGTCTAAGTAGTACTCAATGAGATTCGTAACAGTGTTTCGAAAGAGTCGCAAGTCAGCCGAACATCGCAGACTACCGGAGATACTCTTGGACTCATCCAGAATCAAAGTGTTCATGGATGCCTCGTAAGCAAGTGAGCGCTCCGCTTCCAAGGTATGATTGAGCAGACGAGCACCCATGAGGACATATCCGGCTCCTTGTAGGTTGTTTCGAAACATCACAAAGAGCTGTCGAAAATCAGGCGCCTTGAAACCGGTCCCTATGGAAGCCCTTAGTTGCAGACGATCAGAGAGCTTAAGGAGCGTTGAAAACTTCGGACTTAGATTCGAGCCATACTCGCTGTTCGCATCAAAACGAGCACTCAATGCATAGCTGATCCAATCTGTTGGATTGCCTTCCCACTGCGTATAGGCTATAGATGTATGGTAAGCGGGATCATCACTGTAGCGTGTACCATCCAGATAATCTGCCGTGTACTCTATACCAAGCATCAGACGATTTCTGTCGTTCGCCATTACGTCATACTGAATGGAAGGCTTATAGTAGCGTCGGTGAAAATCATCGACAGAACTACCGCTGCCTTGAACTACGTCGAAGTGATACTCCTCTTTAAAATCTGAGGCATAGAGTTGGGCGTTTACATGGGCTTTTCCAACAATCCAATCTGCTGCGAGCTGCAGACCTCCTTCATGTTGACCTACAGATCCTTGATTGGCGGCTATTTGTCCGAAGTACGATTCGACAAATAGTCCTTGCGATCGCGAATCAAAGTAACGAAGATTGGCGCTCAAGCTCAAACGTGGAGCAACAAACATTCGGAACCGAGACTGAGCAGTAAAGTCGTTGAATCCGGAGTACGGAATCGTGATGGAATCGCTCGACAAGCTGAACGCCGGACTTGTTTTGCCCGCCAGAGAAAAGGTCCAGTCAATGTCGTCGTTCGAGAAACCAACATTCACACTTCCTTCTTCACCTTGACGTTGTAAGTATTGCGATCGACAGGAAGCGCTCCACCCCGGTGCCGGTCGCTCGGTGATCAAGTTGATGACCCCGGCTAAGGCTTCACTACCGTAGAGACTAGACATGGGTCCTTTTACAATTTCTACCTGCTTGATGTTCGCCATCGAGATGCGCGACAAATCAACAACTCCGGCAACCCTACCGATGAGAGGTTGCCCATCAACGAGAATCTGTGTGTAGTCAGCACTCATTCCTTGGAGTTGCACACCGCTGTGCAAGGAGTTCGATATGCCCACACCGGCTTGGTCCTCAAGAAGTTGTCCAAGATTCGTAGATGCGCTGGCCTTATACCCACCGGTTTCTACCAGCTCAACTCTAACTGGCGAATCTTGAATCTGAACCTCTCCGCGAGTACCCGTGACGACGATAGGACCGGTCGTTACAGTGCGCAATGAGTCGCTGAGTACCTTGCGATGTGGAACCTTGGGGGTCCGTGCCTTTGCCCTAGCGCTGTCAACAACAACGGTAGAGGTCGGACGCAGTCCGGCGCTTTCCGCTGTGAGTTGGGCTACAAACAAGAGACTCATGACAATGCACAGCGCCCCGAAGGGGGCGCGTGCACATAAAAATGAAAGAAGATGAGAATTCATCCGAATTACTTGAGCTTCGTTCCGGAACCTTTGAGATAGCGAAATGTAAAGGAGCTCAGTTCATAACGGGATACCGGATTAGTAAGCGAGACAAGTTGAACTTTGTAGAAGGAACCATTGTTGGTACGCACGATGATAGTCTTCTGTGGATTGGTCGAGATGATGTGCGTTGAAGGATTGTACACAAAAAGACTTGTACCGTCGAGTGCAGTGCTTACGATACGTCCGCTCGCACTCATAGAGTCTGCACGTAGCTTTGCGCTCTCTGCCACGCTAACATTATCATAAGTCGTGTCGACAACGTACGCCATCGTATGTCCATCCGTTCCTACGGTTCCTGAGTTAAAGAGCACATCAAGCTGTTGCGTACGTCCTCCCCCAAAGGCGTGATTTATACGCATATCCCAATTGGAAGAAGTGAGATTTGCTTTTGGAATCGCAGCATTCGTTTCAAATGAGAAATAGTAGTCATTTGCAGAATCCGGAACCATGCTCACGCTCTTGGAAACCAGCGTTGTATCCGTTGGTGTTGTGTTGGGTGAGGTTGTTTCGGTACATGCGCTAAAAGCAGACATCAATACCGCAACTGCGATAAGAGAAAGGTATCTCAAAGAAGTACTCCGAGTAGTAGTGAAAATGAATTGCCGATGAGGTTCGTTGTTGGTCCCCAATCGGGTGCGCGACAAAAATACCACGAGGTCCGATATTATCGTGTAAAAACAAATATTTTATTTGTTAATACATCTTAATAGGCTTTATCTCTGCAGAATAGGGCTTTTTTGAGGGTATGACTTAGTGGCCGGCCAGTCTCTAAGCTCTCCGGACAGTTTTTTTTTGCCGTATGATCTAAAGAAACTGATCTGAGATCTGAGTGTTTCGAATTTGGTGGGAGTTGGCGCTATGCAGCTACTACAAAGAGCGCACTCTCTGCATTGAGATAGGTCTAGGAAGACATTAATGCGCCTTTATGGGCTCGGTGACAGATGTTTGGGGCGATTACTGGTACAGCAGATACTTCTGACGTCGCGCTAAGAAATCGCTGCAGCCTTTGGAGCTGAGTGCGCGAATTTCTTCGTCGCTTCGGTCAGGGTCCGTGAGTGCCGCAAAAAGGTGTTTCGTGCCGGCAACCTTAGCGAACATGTTTTGCTTCGGGGAAGCAGCCAGTGTATCTCGGAAGTATGTCGGGTACTCGTGTCGCATACGTATCATCAACTCTACAGCCGCAGAATACAGACGTATTCCGCTCCCTGGCTCGAAATTGAAGAGTACGCCCATACAACTTTGTCCCGCATATTTGCCGCTGGAAGGAATGAACCGCGTCTCCAGACAATGGATGTTGTAGCCGCTCAGGGCGCGAAGGGTTGAGTCGAAGTTTTCGACTCTGAAATGCGGTTGACCCAAATATTGGAAAGGAAGTGTTGTTCCTATTCCAATGGAAAAAACACTGAGCTCACCAAGCAATCCTGTCAGAGCCATTCCGCGGATAGCGTTGATAGAGGGAATATTTGGTGAAGTGGGAACCCACGTTGAATTGGTTGCCTCCCACTGCATCGTTCGATGCCAGCGCTTCATTTTGACAATGGTCAAGTGGCACTTGCGCGCTTGTTTTGTCTCATCTTTTGGGAGCCAGCCTTCTTCGTTGATCATTAATGCGAGCTCACCGATGGTCATTCCATGTAGATAGGGTACCGGAACGATGCCTACAAAGGAACGAACATCTTCTTCAACAAGATTGCCGTCTACACAGGTTCCGCCAAGCGGGTTTGGACGATCCAATACGTAGACCGGTACATTATACTCCGCACAGGCATCCATGACATTGTACATGGTGCTGATAAAGGTGTAAGGACGTATTCCGATGTCCTGCAAGTCGATGACAACTGCATCGCAATTCCCTATCATCGCTTTTGTGGGGCGACGCGTTTTACCATAGAGTGAATACGTAGGAATGCCGTAGATAATCTCCCCTGCAACAGATTCTCCTGCAGCGACTTGAGCAAAGTAGCCGTGTTCAGGCGTCAGCAGAGCACACAATTGTAAACTATTGGTCGAGGCCAGAATCTGAACCGTTTCGTCCAAGGTCCTCGTCCGACTTGCAATATTTGCAACCAGAGCTATTCTCTTGTTTTTAAGTGGCTCAAAATTCAAATCGACAAGATTGTCAATGCCAAACTTCACGGTACTGCGAACCGGTGCGGCAGCACGGAGATAGCCGTCACCTGAACTCAAGAGGAGAACGAAGACGAAAATATACTTTGCGATTCTGTGTATCTGTGTGATATACAACAGCTTAGCTCCGTGGATGAAAGGACCGATGTACTGCCGTGATGTATGCCCTATCAAGATGGGTATAGATCTGGGTAGTAGAAATATCGGCGTGCCCTAACATCTCTTGAACTGCACGGAGGTCTGCTCCCCCTTCTATCAGGTGGGTAGCAAATGAATGACGTAGTGTGTGTGGATGGACGTCTTTATCAATCTTGGCTGCTCGAGCAGCCGCACTCACAATATTCCAGATCGACATTCTGGATAAACCGCTTCCTCGCTGATTCAGATAGAGGATATCGTCATTTGACGTTTTTCCAACGAACCCGACCCGAACCTCACGTTGGTAACGTTGTATCCATTCGAGAGCCGACTGACCAATAGGAACCACTCGCTCCTTTGAGCCTTTGCCGAAAACGCGAATCACTTCGGAATCCCATAAGATATCGCGTTGCCTGAGACCTCGCACCTCGCTGACGCGTAGTCCACAAGCATAGAGTGTCTCCAAGATCGAGCGATCTCTGATTCCAGAGCCCTTTTGGATATCCGGTTGCTCGAGCAAGGCTTCAACTTCTTGAATCGTGAGCGCCTCCGGAAGGGGTCTTCCGCTGCGCGGCAGTTCGATGAGTTCTGCGGGGTTGTCGCCACTGTGCAGTACTGCACTATAATACTTATGCAGACCTTTCAGGGATGAGGAGTATCGGGCTCGAGAACTGCTGCTTAGTCCAAGCTCCGCAAGCATGGCAAGGAAGTCACTGATGTGTTGCGCTCGAACGTCGCGAAACTGCTGAATGCCTTCAGCGCTGAGATATTCGGCGTATCGTTCAAGATCCGAGAGATAGGATTCAACAGAGTTTTGGGCCAGACCTCGCTCAAGTTGCAGGTAGCGACGAAAATCATCAATGCCTCTTCGCAAAGCACGTGGAAGAGCTGCTCGGTCGTCCTCGACTGCCATGCTAGTCTTCCGATTCGTTACGAAGTTCTTTGTACTGTATTCTTTGGTGATGAGCACCCACAAGGTTACGCGCAAAGATGTCGCGTATCGTGGCAATATCCTTCATGGTCAAATCACACTCATCGAGTTGTCCATCGAGAATTTTATCCTTAAAAATGACGTCAATTTTTGCTTCCAGTTCTTCTCTGTCGTCGATGACTCTAGAAATCGCTTCAACGCCATCGGCCAGCATGACCAGAGCAGTCTCCTTGCTATTGGGTTTGGGTCCCGGATATCGGAAGAGCTCTTCCTGCAGATCTGCCATAGACCCGTCTGCTTCAAACTCCTCCACCGCCTTGGCATAAAAGTGCTTGATCAACGTTGTGCCATGGTGCATCGGGATGAAGTCTGCCACTCGTCTGGGAAGTCCATACTCTTTAGCCAACTCCAATCCGTCTTGAACATGATTTCGGATGATTGAGGCACTCTTCTTCGGACTAAGCAGGTCGTGCTTGTTCTCCAACTCGATTTGGTTTTCAATAAAGTACTCTGCTTTGGGAATCTTCCCGATGTCGTGAAAGTATGCACCCACTCGCGCCAGTAGCGGACTTGCCTCAATAGCGTAGGCAGCCGATTCAACCAGATTTGCGATGGCAAGTGTGTGTTGGTACGTGCCCGGTGCTTTCTCACTCATCTCGAGAAGCAAAGGATGATTTACGTTATCATACTCATGCAGAGCCAGATCGGTTAACACGCCAAAGTATCGCTCGGAGACGGCGATTACGGCAAATGTCAAGAGTGGAGATACAACTGCATTGATTAATGCGGATCCAACCGATCGCCATTGAGCACTGAGATCTCCCCCACGCTCTAAGGTAAATGCGAGAATGACGAGGAGGAATCCCCCTGCAATAAAGGCGATAGAGCGAAAGAGCTGCGTTCTGTTTCGCAGGTCTCGGACACTGTACGCGCCTAATGTTCCTGCTAAGAGTAATGCAAATGCCCCGGAGAGATCGTTGGAACGAACAGCTGCGAACATGAGAGCGCAGGTTACCGTCATCATAAATCCGGTTCGAGAATCGAAGTAGATCGCCGCTATCATCGATACGGCAGGAATCAGTACAAGGAACTCGGCTGCATAAAAGGCTGGGACTCGCAAAGAGAGCCACGACATTACCGCGCTAAGAACAACGAAGCTACTCAGGCTAAGCAAGCGCAGATTGTCGTTAATAATTTTCTTTCGCAGAAAGTAGACAAAGAGGACAAAAAGCGCATACACTAAAACCGAGTGCAGCACGGATCCGGCCACGGTGCTCCAGTTCAATCCACTCGAAGACGTCTCGACACGAATAGCACCGTAACTGCTGAGTCGAGCGATGGCTGCATCGTCAAGTATCTCCGCATGACGCACAACAATCTCACCTTTGCGAACGATACCGGAACTGTGAGCAACATTATCTGCAGCGGCCGACTTGAGCGCATCGGATTTCTCCGACCAGTATTCCAAATTCGGCGGATACATTCGCAGGATAATCTCCGCAACAGCCGTTATCTGAGTCTGAAGCAAGACGTCGTGCAGTCCCTGCTCGATAAGTACTTGTACATCAGACGAATCGACTACGGAATTCAGATTGCGTGACTCGATGACGGTTGCCTGAGGCATCACCGCGATGGGATGTTGATCAAGCCTAGACTTCGATCGATTGATAAACTCTTTCGACTCGACCGTCCGAAGCAGAATACGTAGCTGTTGTCGAAATGCCAGTGAGGGCGAAAGATCGGGATAGGACTTTAAGACCAGCTCTCGTATCAAATCGGCAGAATGATCTTCGCGCTTGCGTGGACGAAATACATAGGGTGATTGGGCTTGCGCAAGCTCAACCTCTTTCTTATACTGTTCCTCGCTTTTACGTAGCGCAAAGCTGTTCTGGGCCACGATCGTCTCGTTCTGCCAGCTCTGTCCTTTGACCGCAGAAAATCCACCATTGTTTTTGAACAGGGTTGAAGCAATCGTTGGAAAGAAAAAAGCCGCCAGGATTGGCGAAACGATGAGTATAGCGAATCGTAAACTTCGAGAAGTGCGCCACGTGCTTTGCTCAACATGGACTTTTAAATTCTCTTCTTTAAGCTGCTGAAATAAAGTTGTGCGAGTTTGTTTCATCAGCGGGCTGACTTTGATTGAACAAGCAACTCAAAGAATTCATCGATACCACCGTGGTCGTCGTCTACCCGGCATACAAAATCTGCAAGCGATCGCAGTTCCGCTACGGCATCTCCAAAGGTCACCTTTAGGTATTCCTTTTGAAACATAGGAATATCATTTCGATAATCACCTGCAACCGCGATTGCAGAACCTGCTATACCTTCATGTTCTCGCAACCAGCGAAGGGCGCTTCCCTTATTCGCGTCGATTTTTCGCAGCTCAAGAAGAGCGCGGCCTACATTGCGCTTCGATTCGTGAGCCGAAATGTCGTATAACTTCGCAAAGCCATGCTGTCGCAGTTTCTGAGCCACCGCTTGCACATCAGAATTCGGACCTATGGCGTACAGTCGCGCAGACTCAAAGCTCAAAAGTTCTTCAAGCGATCCGGCAGCGTGTAGCTCGTTGTCTTCATGATGTAGGTGCTCCGGCACATAGGGTTTTCCAAAGCTCGACTGACGATAAGCACTAATGGAAGTCAGCGAAACTTCTCGACCAACACATGCTGAATGCAGGTGTGTCTTCATTTCTTCATCTACCAACTCCGACTTCACGATGTTTGTGGAGGCGTCGTGGACGTATGCACCGTCACACGAGATAAACCATTCCGTAATCCCGACCATCCCTTGTATCTCATGCATACTGTGTGGACTTCTTCCACTGCAAAGTATTATGCGCACCGAATGCGATTGCAATTGACGTATGAGATCAACGGTTGTATCATAGATATCACCCTCCTTTGTCAGCAGAGTGCCATCTAAATCACACACCACAACATTCACGGAGCGAAGTCGCTGCAAAAGCGCCTTTGATTTGGAGAAGAAGGGATTCCACATTTTAACGTCCACTGAATTGCGGCGCACGTTTCTCGATGAACGCTCGAACACCTTCTTGGTAATCTTCGGATTCCCCCGCCAGCTGTTGATAGTTCTCTTCCGCCAACAAAACATCCTCCAAGCTCGAAGTCATTCCCTGCTGTAGCAACTTCTTGACGTATCCAAATGTCTTTGTTGGACCCGAGGCGTACTGTTCTGCAACAGTTTTTAACGCGGTATCGAATACATCAGGAGCAGCCACCATATTTACCATGCCTAGGCGCAGAGCGTCATCCGCCGTCATTGCTTTATTCAAGGTTGCAAACTCAAAGGCTTTGGAGTAGCCCAATATCTTCACATAGAAATAGCTCGCACCGCTGTCCGGAACAAGCGCAATTCCTGCAAAAGCCTCCACAAGACGAGCCGCAGAACTCATTACACGAATATCTGCAGCCAACGCCAGAGATAAACCGGCACCGGCAGCGACTCCATTGATTCCCGCGATGATGGGCTTTGGCATGTCGCGCATTAATCGAATGACAGGATTGTACCGTCGCTGCAGAGCATCGCTGAAACTACCGTTGCCTTCCGCACCCGGAGCATCCTTTAAATCTTGTCCGGAACAGAATGCTTTGCCGGCCCCGCGTATGACCACGCATCGCACAGAAGAATCATCGCTTGCACTTCGTAAAACATTCTGAAGTTCCGTGGTGAGAGTCTCATTGCAGGCATTGTACACGTCAGGACGGTTCAGCACAATTGTGCCGATCCCGTTTTCGATGCTATAAAGTAGAGTAGTCAAATTCATGGCTCAAGGTTTAGTTGGGTGGTACGGACTGTTCTGGATTACTTGCCTTTCCACGTGGGCTTTCGCTTTTCGACAAAGGCACGCATACCTTCTTTTTGATCCTCCGACGAAAAGAGCATGTAAAAGTTCTTTCGTTCATACTGGATTCCACCGTCCAGATTCGTTATGTATGCTTGATTCACAGCCTCTTTGGCTAGTTGGACTGCCAGCGTCGACTTTGAAGCGATGTCTTTGGCCAAAGATATAGCCTCCTCCAAGTAGTACTCCACCGGTACAACACGGTTCACCAGTCCGGCAGCGTGTGCCTGCACGGCACTAATGGTTCGACCACTCAGAATCATCTCCATGGCAAGAGCCTTTCCCACAGCACGTGTCAAACGTTGTGTACCGCCGGCGCCGGGTATGACTCCGAGGTTAATCTCCGGTTGTCCGAACTGAGCGGTATCGCTTGCTACGATCATGTCGCACAGCATCGCCAATTCACAACCACCACCGAGTGCAAATCCACTGACGGCAGCAATGATGGGTTTCTTCGTTGCGCGCACTCGCTCCCAAGAAGCGAACTGATCTCGTTGAATCATCGTGACGGTTCCGGCTTCTTCCATCTCCTTAATATCAGCACCGGCCGCAAATGCTTTCTTCGATCCATGGAGAACAATGCAACGCACATCATCGTTAGCGTCAAAGTGCGAACAGGCGTCCACAAGTTCAGACATCAGGGTCATATTCAACGCATTTAAGGCCTCGGGTCGGTACAATTGAACCGCCGCTACACCGGGGGCCGGATAGGTAATCTTCAGACAGCTATACTCGTTCATATCTTTGTGTACTCGATAATTGAGTACGAAAATACTCAGTACCCAACAACGATGAAAGTTTCGACGTAGCGGAAAACCACGAGCATCAAGACCACATGGAATGTTTGTATTGCGAGGAGTTACACGACGAATCATCGATGCTGCGCATAGCGGACGATGAATTTCGCCATTTTACCGTGCTTCGCGTACGCGAGGATGAACAGATCATGATAACAAATGGTCGAGGACTCAGTTGCATAGCACAGCCGGTCTTGCGGACGAAGAACTATGCTGATCTACGCGTGCTTAGTTTCCTGACATCTCATGGAGAGCTCGGTTCAAACTACCAGCTCGTCATCGGCTGTCTTGATAACAAGGATCGTATGGAGTGGCTTGTCGAAAAGGCTACCGAACTGGGTATTCAAGGCTTTCACTTTGTTCGCACACATTTCGCTTCGCAACGTCCGCTTCATGAAGCCCGACTCAAACTCAAAGCACTGAGTGCCGTGAAGCAATGCAAGCGTTCCGTCTTACCTTTTGTGCGCGAGCATCAGAACTTGGAAGATTGTCTGAATGCTCTGCCGGACGCACATCTCCTATTGGCTGACATGAATGGTCAGACACCCTCGGTACTCAAGGGAGATTGTGTGGCAATTGTCGGACCTGAAGGCGGCTTTCATGAACATGAGCTTCAAAGAATACGAGAACACAGCCGTTACCATAGCTGGAAACTTTCGCCCTCACGCTTAAGGGCTGAAACCGCTGCTCTAAGTATGCTGGCACACTTCGCATCGTGGTAGATGCTTCAGATTGTGCGCGGGTACTCAGCACGTTACATCCCTCCGCGCAGCTTACGTATGCGCTCACGAGCATCCTGTACATACAGTGATCTGGGAAAGCTATTGAGGAGATTCGTATATCCTTGAACTGCCTCTTGTATGTTTCCTTCAACAGAGCTTGCTTCGGCATCAAGAAACAACGCTTTGTCTGCGTAGATACTCTCGACGTTGCGTTGAGCCAAAGCCCGTACCCTTTTATGGACTTCGGCAGTTCGGCGAGCTTGCATGCATAGCTCCGCCGATCGAATCAGCGCAACCTCGGCCAGATCCGGATTTTGCGTGTTGCCGGCAAGCTCATCGAACACTCTTAATGCATCTTCGAGTTTCAGTTGAGTGGCAAAGAGACTTGCTGTGGACAGACGTTGCAGTAAGAGAGTGTCCTTACGATTGATTTGTATAGTCGTCATTCGGTCAATTGCATCATTGGCGAACTCCGATTCGGGACTTTGCTCGATTCTCGCATAATCTGCCAGCGCTGAGTCGTATTGTGCGCGGAAGAAATACAATTCGCCTCGAGCAAACAACAGCCCCTGTTGTAGCCTCGGCTGTCGACCAAGGTTAGGATCCGAGAGAAGACTTTTATAGCTGGCAGCTGCTTCGTCCAGTTTCGATTGCTGAACATAACACGAACCAATTTCCATTCGAGCCTGCAAAGCTTGAGGGTACATCGGGTACTGCTTCGTAAGCAGCGTATACTCTTCCACTGCCTTGTCCGGGTTTGCCAAGTAACTTGCGTAACAGCGGGCAATACGAAGCTGAGCGTCGGCAGCTGATGAACTTTGCGGCCATGTAGAGATAATGTCGCGATACAATTCGATGACCCGACGCACTTCCGCTTCTCCTACTGCGCGACCATCACGGAAGCGCGACTCTACACTGCCGGCATATCCAAATGCCGCGAGCTGGGCAATTTCTCCCTTCTTTTGTTTTTCCAGCAGCGACGAGTATGCTTTCATTGCCAAATCTTGCAATCCGTCCATTCGACACTGATCGGCGAACATCAAAACTTCTCGACCCTGAGCTTGAATCAGCTTGTCAATGCGTTGCACGACGCCAAACGCGTCATCATACAGACGTCCTTCACGTAAGAACCACTCATACAGTCGTAAAAACTGGGGAGAGTCATCATTTCTCGATGCCGCGTTCGACATCGCCTCTTTCATAAAAACTTTTGCACTGTCGTTCTGCATAAAGGCGCTTAAACGTCCCTGCGCCAACTGCAGATTACGGTTGCGTTCAAATGCGATCAAAACCTCTTGAACGCCGTTTTTATAATCACCACGTGAAGCATAAATCTGCGCCAACTCCTCAGCAAAGATGCTTGGGTCGTCAAGACGATCTCGTCCTTTAATCAATGTTCGTATAGCTTCTTCATATTGCTGCACCTCAATTTGCGCTTGGGCTACATCTCTATACAGCGCTGCATTCGCTTCGCTCGATGACATGACTTCGTCCCACCAGCTCCTCGCTTCATCGGATTTCCCGGTTTTGACAAAACACTGAGCGATAAGAAGCTGTACCCGAATAGTCTTCTTTCGCTTGAGTTTGTCCTGCGCGATCTCCAGTAGTGCACTGTAGTTATTCAGGGCCTTAAAACAACGTACGATGCCTTGATAACTCGCTTCATTGGACGGATTTTCGGAGTAAAGACTCTGCCAGAGACGCGCCGCACTTCGATAATCTCCGGATTGTTCGTAGGACTGCGCTACTTTAGGACGCTCATCCTGAGCCTGAACTAGAGCACTTGGGGTTGTCAATAGAGTCATAAATACAAACAGCGGTAGGAGTCGCTCAACTCTACAGACCAAACAATAGTATGAAGTAATGGAGTCTTTCATCAGAATCTCAATTGACGAACCGGGGTTCGGATTGGAATGACGCTACGCGTCGGGAAACGGCAAAGCCGATTTAAAACGCGAGGCATGTAACAATGCGACGTCGGAAGATGCCGCTTCGTGTACCCGGAGTTTCACCTCACCGGATCCACAAGTATAGCACACTGATATGCAAAGCTTGGCACAAATCGGACCGCTGAAACTCGCCGAGCAGCTATTGCAAGCGAAAGTGCCATCGGAGACGTTCAAATTTGCTATATTTCGTAACTCATTGAAGGGGATCATTTTCTAGGGACAATTCACTATGCAGGACATTGCACGTCTGACCATGTCATCCGCTTTTTTCCGTAAAGAAAAGTTGTTCGTAGTCGCAGCCTTTGTGTGTCTTTGCGCGCTCGCTGCGTGCTCGAGTGTTCCCAAGAACGCAACGGCACAGACCGATAAAAACTCTAAATCTCTTTTTTATGATCGCAATTCGGGCACTTTGGTAACCATCGACACGAATGGAATCAAAGGAGATGGCGTACGCCACATCACACCGACCACGCAAGAGACCATCGTCTCAATGGGTACTCCCTTCGTGATACACTATGATTCTGTCCCGGCAGGTGCTTATGTAGCTGTAAAGCAGATTGATCCGAAGAGTTTGTCCATCGTCGTGCAAATCCGTCAGCTCCTGGCCGAACACTGCGAAAGCGTCGTGGTGTATGACACGAAGATTCTTCCAATGATCATCAATAAATCCAAAGCGGGATGCTACGAGCAAGTCGTCCTTACTCCGATCTTCGACCAAGATTGCAGCATGAAAGGTTATCAGTTGCGATATGGCTCACGTGAGTCGGGATGTACTGACGCTGAGACAGAATCCTACATGGTGAATTTCAAGCGTTGTCAGTGTGAAGAAGGACAAACTCCGAATGTTCCGGTTCAACGTAAAGCTGCACCAACACCGGTACCCTTAAATTCCAAACAAGTTCACATCATGTATGTGAACCCCGGAAAAACTCCTGAGCTTGAGAACACAAAAGGATTCTAGTGCAGGTGTGATATGTACACTCTGTACGTCACAAGTTTCTTTTCTAAGCTGAGCGCGAAGCGCTCAGCTTTTTTTATTTCCGACTCAGAACCGGCTAGAGAATGACTACTCGGAGAGCAAGCCGTCCTCCTGCTCCGAGGTTATGATAAGAAAATGAGCTCTTGTTGAATAGGTTCTGAAGGAACCAAAACACTGCCTTGAGCATCGATGATGACACTGATCTCTGAGCGTACACCTATTGTTCCCGGAATGTAAATACCCGGCTCAATACTAAAAGAGGTACCACGTAACAGCAGTCGATCATCATGCGTTTCGAAGTTATCCATATTGGCACCGGCGCCATGCGTCTCTTCGCCGATGTTATGTCCGGTTCTATGAATGAAGTACTGTCCGTAACCCGCTGCGTTAATCACTGCGCGCGCAGCATCGTCAACTTCGTAGCCACGCAACTCTTTGCCGATAGCAAAACGCTCTCTCACAAGCTTAAGAGCGGCATTGCGCGCATCGCGAACAACAGTAAAGATCTCCTGTTGTTGAGGACTTGCCGAAGATCCGGTATGGCACATCCAGGTAATATCCGCGTAGGTTGACCACTCATGTGGACCTTTGGCCCACATGTCGATAAGAACCAGATCGTTATCGCCAATGGCACTATTTCGCTCAGGCTCGGGGGCATAGTGTGGACTCGAAGCATTGGCTGCAATGGCTACTATTGGCTCAGAGTCACTTTGCAAATCGTTCTCTTCAAAACTCCTCACGATGTGTTGCTGTACATCAAACTCAGTAACGCGTTGTTTACGATGAAGCTTCTCTTTGATGAATGTCATGGCATCCATCATTGTTGCTCGTACGATTTCGGCCGTACGAAGATTTTCTTCCAACTGCTGCGTTGTCCAAACTGCTTGAAGTTCCTGCGTCAAGTCTGCCGAGCTGTGAATACTATGGCCCATAGCTCGCAACCACTCTACCGTGCCCGCATCAACTTTGGAAACAACAGGCAGAGCATTCATTGCCGAATACTCCATTGCTATCTTTCCTGATGTAGGAAGGATCGCCTTTACATGTGCTTCCCATTCTACTGCGTTTGAGTACCGCCGTTCAGGTATATCCAAATGCCCCAGAGTGTGCGCTTCGATAGCGGAGACAACTTTGCACGCTTCGCCGCTACGCGGGATGATCACTGCCCATCGTCGCGTACAGTGAGCGTGCGGTTTAATATCACAGATCTTCCACGCAATAGAGTTGTTGCCGCGAAAGTCGTATATCATCCACGCATCTAGGTCGCGTTCACGAAGCAGGTTTTGAATTCTCGGAATGTCAAGCATAGAGTTAAGAGTATTTCGTTCGAGAGAATGAGTGTAAGTCTGTGAAGCTGAATTGCTGAAACAGGATAGGTAGAAAACAAAAAAGTGGTTGGAAGCAACATTGGCTCTCCTCATCGGGAGGTGGGGGCCGAGCGTTGTCGGGTTTCACCAAGAAGAGCGACCGCAGCCGGCGCCATGATGCTCCCTTCCTCGACCTGTTCTCGAATCTCCGACCATTGCCTTTGCAACGCTTCAGAAGCAAAGTAACGACGTATTACAAAGTCTCTCAACAGCTCATCAAACCACTGACCTCGTTGTTGTCTGCGACGTTGCTCAATCTCATCGGCACAGCGCTCGAAGAAGAGTGCAATGCTATCCGACAAGGCGGTTATTCCATCGTCCTTCAATGCTGAACCGCGGACGATTTCAAGAGTCCATTGTGCAAAGCGAGCTCGCAACAATCCTCTAACACCTTGCAGTGTGGCGTATGCAACAGCGCTTTGGCGTTCATCCAGATCCGATTTGTTGAGGAAGATGATATCAGCCACCTCCATAATCCCACGCTTCACTGCTTGTACATCATCTCCGGCCGCAGGAAGAAGGACGAGCACGAAAACATCGATCATCGAAGCAATACTGAGTTCGGCTTGTCCAACACCGACGGTCTCGACGACCACGGTGTCAAAGCCGGCGGCTTCGCAAACCATGATAGCTTCTCGCGTACGAGGTGCGGTTCCACCTGACTGTGCGCCCGCCGGTGACGGACGTATAAAAGCCTTGTCGCTCTTGGACAGCTCCGGCATCCTGATCTTGTCACCAAGTATGCTTCCTCCACTTATGGAGCTACTCGGATCTATGGCAAGAACGGCAACATTATGTCCTCTTCTCAGCTCTTCCAAGCCTAAGTGTTCGATCAGAGTACTCTTTCCGGCACCGGGTGATCCACTAATTCCAATGCGTCGTGAACGCTGTGCATAAGGTGCGATGAGCGATAACAAAGCATCACGGTCTGCACGGTCTTCCTCTCGATTACTTTCCACAAAGGACAAAGCCTTTCCCAGACTGCGTCGATCTGCTGCTCTGATACCGTCAAACAATTCCTGAATATGGGGGCTCATTTTACTTCGAGGAAGGTTGTTGTTGCTCTATACGTGCCAAAGAGTCTTGTTCATGACGAAACACTGAATCTTGTTGAAGATAACTGCGGCGCATCATTTGCATACGGTTGTCAATGCGAGCTCCACTCTGCTCAAGTCGCTGATTGTAGCGACTGTTCTTGTTCGAAAGCACCGTGTAGAAGAATGCGCCAAATGCCAGCGTGATGGCCAGGTACAAGACTAGTCGGAATCGATCTGGCGAAGCCGGCTTCGATTCTGAATCACTTTTCATGCGATTTCCCTTCGAGAAGAGAACGTTCAATATTCTCCAGAACAACGCGTGCACTGTGTAGAATTGGAGTGCCAGGACCGAAGACTGCTTTGACACCGTTCTGTAACAACGTCGGAACGTCGGCAGGAGGAATGATACCACCTGCAACGACGATGACGTCGTTTGCACCTTGTGCAGCAAGCTCCGCTATCAATTCGGGAATGAGTGTAAGATGGCCCGCTGCTTGAGATGAGACACCCACAACATGTACGTCATTCTCGATTGCTTCTCTTGCAGCTTCAGACGGTGTCTGAAAGAGTGGACCAATATCCACGTCAAAGCCAATGTCCGCAAAGGCGGTGGAAATCACTTTAGCGCCACGATCGTGTCCGTCTTGTCCAAGCTTTGCAACCAACATCCGAGGACGGCGGCCGAAGCGATCGGCAAAGGATTTCACATCAGCCTGCAATTGAAGGTACTCTGCATCATTCTGGTACATGGCTCCATATACTCCGTGTATGCTCTGAATATGCGCGTTGTAGCGGGTGTAGACTTCCGCTAGGGCTTCGCTAATCTCTCCCACAGTTGCACGACTGCGAGCCGCTTTTACTGCGTACTCGAGGACATTTTCTTGTACATCTCGAGCAACGCGTTTAAGATTGTCAAGATTCTGCTTAACGTCGGACTCGATGCGCTTTGAACGGATGTTCTTCAAAGACTCTATTTGAATTCGTCGTACCTCGGCATTGTCCACCACCCGCACATCGATCGGCGGGTCTTCCGGGTTGGGGTACTTGTTCACACCGACAATTACTTCCTCTCCGCGATCGATAGCAGCCTGCCGCCGTGCTGCCGACTCTTCAATGCGCAGTTTCGGGAATCCGGATTCGATTGCTTTGGTCATTCCTCCCATGGCTTCCACTTCGTCAATCAGCTTCTGTGCCTCATCAACGAGCGACTGCGTAAGAGATTCGATATAGTACGATCCGCCCAGCGGATCAATAACACGAGTAATGCCGGACTCCTCTGCGAGTATCGTTTGCGTGTTGCGAGCGATGCGTGCGGAAAAGTCCGTGGGCAGCGCCAAGGCCTCGTCGAAGGAGTTTGTGTGCAAACTCTGTGTCCCACCTAGCACTGCAGCCATCGCCTCGATGGTTGTACGAATAACGTTGTTGTATGCGTCTTGAGCAGTTAGTGACCAGCCGGAGGTTTGACAATGTGTCCTTAAGAGCAGAGAGCTCTCTTTCTTTGGAGCAAACATCTGTTGTAAGGTTTTAGCCCACAGTATGCGTGCAGCTCTCAGCTTGGCAACTTCCATGAAGAAATTCATTCCGATGCCAAAGAAAAAGGACAAGCGAGAGGCAAACTCATCAACCTCCAAACCGCGCTCGATTGCTCGTCGAACATATTCAACCCCGTCCGCTATCGTAAAGGCTAGCTCCTGTACTGCCGTTGCTCCGGCTTCGTGGATGTGGTATCCACTGATTGAAATGGAATTAAACTTCGGCATGCGTTTGCTGGTGTAGGCGATGATATCGGCAACCAGACGCATACTTGGTTCGGGAGGATAAATGTAGGTGTTGCGAACCATGAACTCTTTCAGAATGTCGTTCTGTATGGTTCCACTCAACTTTTCCTCAGACACACCTTGCTCTTCAGCTGCGACAATGAACATGGCCAAGATCGGGATGACTGCACCGTTCATGGTCATGGAAACCGACACGTCTGATAAATCAATTCCGTCGAACAAAGCCTTCATGTCCTCAACGGAATCAATGGCAACCCCTGCCTTACCGACATCGCCGACGACTCTGGGATGATCGCTATCATAGCCTCGGTGCGTCGCTAAATCGAAGGCAACTGATAGACCTTTTTGTCCGGCCGCCAATCCCCTTTTGTAAAAGGCATTGGACTCTTGTGCAGTCGAAAAGCCTGCATACTGACGCACTGTCCATGGTCGATTCGTGTACATCGTTGCATAAGGTCCGCGCGCATACGGAAAAACACCGGGATACACTTGAGATTCATCGGATGTGGGAACATCCGAGGGAGTGTACAACACATGGATGGGTATGCCTTCTGCACTGCGACACTCTCGAGATTCGGGCTCTGCCCCTTTAAGTTCTTTTTGCGCCTTTCGGCGCCATTCTTCAGCGTGTGACATAGTTGCTCTCTTGTGCACAATTCATGCAAATCTACGCCTCACAAGGCTTGTAGCAGCATTTTTGAGATCAGCCCCCAAGGCTTTTGGCATGCAGACACAAATGAACGTACCTAGTGAAAATCTGGGCCTTGTTCGCTCTCTCAAGCCCTTGCACTGTGCTTCGAATCTGAGTAAATTGATAAAAAGAGACTATGCTCGTCGATGCCACTGATCCGGGCTCGTCGGCGTACATAGTCTACGGTCAGCCCTGCTTCGATTATTCCGGGAGTCCTCATGGTAGCATATCGCACAATTCCACACATGTTTTTAGAAGTCGGTGAGCGATTCCATAAGGAGTCGCGAAGTGTGTATATGAGGAAGGTTCAGGGTAGGTATCAAGGTATTTCTTATGCGGAAATACGCGAACAGGTTGAGCTGCTCGCGGCAGCTCTACTGGATCTTGGTTTGGAACCCGGTGATCGCGTAGGCATCATAGCCGAGAATCGACCCGAATGGGTCATCTGTGATTTTGCCGTCACGGCGTGCGGAGCGGTAGATGTCCCGGTTTTCCCTACTCTAACGGAACGGCAGATTGAGTACATCTATGCGAACTGCACAGCTTCGATCATCGTGGTATCGAACCGTTTACAGCTTCAGAAGGTTTTGCGTTCGCGAGAAGGACTTCCCGCGCTCGAGAAAATCATCGTCATGAACGACGATTGCGCAGAAGCACCTACAGATGTGGTTGTTGGCTGGACTGATCTGTTACGAAGAGCTCGAGAAAAGTCCACTCAGCAAGAACGTTCGGCTCAATTCGAGAAAATGGCACTGTCTGTCAAGGACCAGGACTTATGTACGATTATTTACACCAGCGGAACAACGGGGCAACCGAAAGGTGTGATGCTAACGCACGCTAACCTCTGCGCCAACATCAACGCAATCAATGAGCTGATACACGTCGATACAAACGATGTATTCTTGTCGTACTTACCGATGTGTCACTCCTACGAGAGAATAGCCGGCTTTTACATCGCCTTCGGATATGGTGCAACAACCGCCTTCGCAGAGTCGCTTGAAACAGTGCGAACCAATCTAAAAGAGATACGTCCCACAGTGATGACCTCAGTGCCGCGTCTGTTCGAACGCATTCGCAATGGTGTGATAGCAAACATTGAAGCGCAAGACCCTAAGAAACAACGAGTTTTTAACCTTGCTGTCTCGGTCGGAAAAAAGTGGCTCAGGCAACGAGAGCGCTCAGCCATTGGTCTCGATACGCGCCTGCTGTACAAGATTGCCGACAAGCTGGTCTTTTCAAAAATTCGGGAGCTTACCGGAGGTCGCCTGCGATTCTTCGTTTCAGGTGGGGGCGCGTTGGCACCGGATGTCAAAGAGTTTTTCACCATGCTTGGAATGACGATTCTCGAAGGCTACGGCTTAACGGAATCGTCACCGGTCCTTAGTGTCACTGTTCCTGACGACGATGAGATCGGTACGGTTGGGAAGGCTATCCAGGGTGTCGAGCTCAAACTGGCCGACGATGGAGAAATCTTGGCACGCGGCGCTAACATAATGCGCGGCTACTGGAACGATCCTATCGCTACGGCAGAAGCGTTGGATGCTCAAGGCTGGCTGCACACCGGAGATATCGGAGAGTTCACCAAGCGCGGCAATCTGAAGATCACTGATAGAAAGAAGAATATATTCGTGAGCAGCGGAGGTAAAAACATTGCTCCGCTAGCTATTGAGAACGCCGTCACACAGTCCAGGTACGTCGATCAAGCTTTTATCGTTGGCGAGAAACGCGAATACTGCAGCGCATTAATAGTACCCGATGAGAACATGATTTCCGCCCTTATCGCCACTCACTCCTCAGGCGCAGATGCGAGCAGATTCGAGCAATTGAATAACCCGGACGTTGTGCGAGTGGTGTTCGGCGATATTCAGACTCATCAACGCGATCTAGCAAAGTATGAACGGGTTCGTCGTATCATCCTTTTAGAGCAACCTTTCAGCGTAGAAAACGGTATGATGACACCGACGCTGAAAGTTAAACGGAAGGTCGTAGAGCAACATTACGCTGACTTAATCGAATCGATGTACTCGAGCTCAACCTCCGATGACTAACAATCGCGAGGAATTGGTAGGGTCCTGGAGCTCGATCACAATGTGTCTCAGTGTTCATTGTTGATCTTCATCACCTACGTGCGTCGACGTCAAAGAAAAGAGCAAGGGTCTGCCAACATCGCATTGGCAGACCCTTTACAAGTTGTCTACAGACTCAGCACTCAACGTACATCAAGAGTCCAGGGCATTGCAGCCAACACCTGCTCCCGACGACTGATCAACGCAATATTCAAAGCGTATGTAGCTTGCTGTCGGAAACTTTCCGGCATAGCGTTCCAGGCGTCTTGCCATTGCGGTGATTGCGCTTTCACATAGGCTTCGACAACAGCCGGAACCGACATCTTCGTCAGAGCATCGCCGGATTCTTCGTCTTCGGAATCATCTGTTTTCAGTTTCAGGAAGCGCATAATCACTTTAACAGGATCTTCTTTTTCGGGGAAAGACACGATGCGTACACGCTTGTCTGCACTGACACCGATGCGTTTCTTAACAACATCAATAGTGGTGTAAAGGCCTCCGAGCATGTCGACCAATCCGTTTTGTTTTGCGGCTTCTCCTGTCCATACGCGACCTTTCGCAACCTTTCGAATCTCCTCCGGAGTCGTGTGGCGTCCTTCGGCCGCGCGTTCCAGGAAGCGTTGATAGAAGCTCTGAATGAGATCTTCCATGTGTTGATGATCACGAGCACTCATTGGAACGAGTGGGTTCATAAACAACGAAGCCGGGCTGCTGGTAATCGTGTCGATGCCAACACCAAACTTTGCCATTGTTTTTGAAAAATTCGGAATGGCTGCAATCACACCGATAGAACCTGTGATTGTTTCCGGATAGGCAATAATGGTATCGCAAGCCATTGCCATGTAGTAACCTCCACTTGCGGCAACGTCACTCATTGAAGCATAGACCGGCTTTTTCGCACGAGCACGTACAATTTCTTGGTACATCTCGTCAGAAGCCTGTACCGAGCCACCGGGAGAATCGATGCGAAGGATGATGGCATTGATATCATCATCATCTGCAGCTTTGCGCAAATCACGAACCCATGACGCGGAAGCAATTTCCTCGTTCATGCCTGTGCGAGCACCGGAACGAATCGTACCCGAGCCATACACAATCGCTATTTGCTTATCCTTCTCCAGTGGCGCTTTGTTGTGCGCACGAGCATAAGAGGCATAACTTTCGAGTCCGACAAGGTTGACCTTCTTCTTTGAACTGTCGGATCCATACACGCGAGCTTTGAGTTTTTCTTTCACCTGCATTTCAGTGGCAAAGTGATCGATTAAGTGCAGAGCTTTGAGACTATCCGGGTCGTATACACCACGATTCAGAATGGCATTAAGCTCATCCAATGGTATGTTGCGCAAACGTGCTATCTCCTTTGAGAAAATCGCTGCTCGTTGGTCTAACAACTCATGAGCTTCTTGGCGTGCCGGCTCCGAGTACTTTGTTCGATTGAACATTTCACCGGCAGACTTGTAATCTTCGCGTTGGATAACGGTCCATTCGACACCAATCTTGTCAAACATATCCTTCAAGAACAAGGAAGTGCCACCGAAACCGTTGAATTCGAAGGTCGACTCCTGGGGCATGTAGATGCTGTCTGCCACCGCCGCGAAATAGTACTCTTTTTCTGAACCACCGGGAAGGTATGCAACAATGAACTTCTTCGAGCTCTTGAAGTCTTCCAAAGCAGCAATGATTTCTCTCTGTTTGGCAAAGCCAACTACTCCACTTGGCTTATAATAGATTCCCTTGATTTTTGGATCCTCTTTGGCGGCATGAATAGCCGTGAGAACATCAAGAAGAGAAACTCCTTCTTGGCCTCCTCCAAAGGGAGAGGTTTTTGTTACGTACTCGTGAACACCGCCTTCACCAAAGTTCAAATAGAGAACCGAGTTCTCCTCGATTTTGATTTTGTCGCTATCCGATCCGCTAAATCCGGACGAGGATTTTCCGATAAACGATGCGATCCCGACGCCGATGATCACGACCATCAGAAACATACCACCAACGATACTTGCGATGATCGCAAAGGGTATCCACCAGCGACTACGCTGACGTTGTTGTGGCTGATAGTAGGGTTGTTGCATATCTGACATGTAGACTCCTCACAAAGAAGATGAGATTGTGTTTCATGGTTGACCGAATGATAGCCCGAAGCATCAAATCAATAAAAGATTCACCACGAGCTGAACAGACATCTACCTAGTACGAATCGAAACTACAGAGGTTTCACACCAACTGTTCAGCCGCTGCGCAGCAGCGGCATATAAAAAAACAGCGAGCACAGAACATTCTGCACTCGCTGTTGTAAAGCTCAATTTCGAGATCATTTCTCGAATCTGATATCACTCGTTTCTAACTACTGGCGAGCCTTGGCAACTTCTTCACCAAGTTTTTGTTTGGTGGTTCCACCAATGATGGTAGAAACGTGGTTTCCACTCTTGTTGAAGATGATGCTGACAGGGATTGCATCCATCGACGCGATATTGGCATAGGATGCAGCGATCTTTTCGGCTTGCAGCTCCGCAGAACTCGTCACGTTGATGTAGTTAATTCCACTCTTTTCAGCAAACTTCGTTACGCCTTCTTTAGCAGTGGCGTCATCGCGCTCACGTGCAACGCCAATGATGTACACGTCCTTATTGTCACGTGCGAACTCGACGATTTCGGGAATTTCACGACGGCAGGGCGGACACCATGTTGCCCAAAAATTGACGATAACAATTTTGCCTTTGGCTTCGTCTGAAAGCTTATGAACCTTGCCTTCGTTATCCTTCCAGCTAAAATCGATAAGCTTCTGTGTTGAGGACTCACCCAAAGACGATGCACTTACCACCATATCTGCAGGTCCTGCCGGTGCCGGCGGACTCACTTGAGAAGACATGGATTGAGCTGCGGCAGCCGCGGATTCCTTCAGTTCAAAAACTTCTGACTTCTCGCCTGCCGATTTGGAACAGGAAGCAAGACCGACAGTGATAGCCGCTGCGATCATGAGTCGCGAAACAACTCGCATTCAATTTCTCCAAGAAAATGATAAAATGGGTGCCACTAAGCACTCGACACTACACAAGATAGCAAGATTTTGGCTAATGACGTCGGTGCTTGCCAAGATGTCGTAAAAAGCCTTCGTTTATTGTTAATGTCTTCCGGTGTCCAAACCGTCCCAACCTAAAAAATGATTAAGCAATCATGTTTTCCGAGTTTCAATCGCCGCTCGTTCATGATCAAACTGCATGATCACGTTACGCGATAGAGTTTCCGCCATTGCATCCAGCCCAACGCAGACATGGCTGCATAAAGAATCGACAAATATACGTAAGCCTCTAAATTTCTAAGGTGATACACGTAGGCATATGAGATATTAATGGGAATCCATAAGATCCAATTTTCTAACAACTTACGTGCCTGCATAATCGTAGCCACGATGCTTGCGGCGAATAGCAACGAATCAACTTGAGCCAACGCGGCTCCTCGAACTTGAGAAACAAGACCAAAGACTGCAAGCCAACCAAGGGTAAAAGCGAGAGCCAACCAGAGCCATTCGATCAGTTTCGTGTGACGGATTCTTCTTTGCTCGTGCTGTCCGACATCGCCGGTCACCTGCCGTCCCCTGTTGGAGTTGCTGCGTCTCCAAAGCACAAAGCCATAGACCCCCAAAGCAAAGTAGATGAGTTGCAAGGCAGCATCGGCAAAGAGATGAGCGCGTACGCAGCTATACGAGATGATCGCCACACTGATGTTTCCCGCTACCCAACACCACATGTTTTCTCGCATCAACAAGACCAGATACGCAATGCCGAATGCTGTAGCAAGCAACTCAGGCCACTCCATTGGACTCCCCTTCACTCGAGCGCTGCTTTCGAGAGCCACTGTAGAGCTCGAACTCTACTAACCGACACTCAAGATCTGCATTGAAAAAGGGTATGCGACGTGAGGCTTTGAGACCGATGGACTTCAAGGCTTCCATGTTAGCACTGAAGACGTAGCCGTGCTTAGCACCGCATCGCTCCTTGAACCAATCTCCGATGGAAGCGTACACTGCATTAAGCTCCTCATTGCCGCCCATACGCTCACCGTATTCAGGATTGAGGATGACGACCCCCGGACCTTCTTCAATCGGAGTCTTTCTGAAATCCAACATGCGCACATCAATGAAATCCATCACCTCAGCAGTTTGAGCATTGCGACGTGTTGCCATTACCGCTGAAGAATTTCTATCGGATGCCACGATACTGCCTTTCCATGCCTTGTTCCGTTTCGACATTTCCACCTCACGAAGTGCCGTCCACTCAGCTTTGTTGAATGGACGGATATGCATGAATCCGAAATTGTCGCGCAACATTTGCGATGGTGTTCCACTAGCCAGCAATGCAGCTTCGATGCTGAGGGTGCCACTGCCACACATAGGGTTGATAAAGGGCATCTGTCGATCCCAACGCGTAGCACGAATCATGGCTGCTGCAAGGATTTCATTGAGAGGGGCGGTTGCCGACATAACACGGTAACCACGCCTTGAAATAGGCACACCTGAGCTGTCGATATAGATCGAACAGTTTTCGCCGTGCCAATACAAGTAGACCACAGTGCGGTCGTTACGCGGACCACTGTCCGGACGTCGTCCGAACTTCTGTCGAATACGATCCGCAATGGCGTCTTTCAATTTGAGTTGGGCAAACTGAGTGTTGGTAATGGTTGGGTGATCGACAGACGATATGACGCTGACATAACCATCGGCTTCAATCCACTCCTCCCAGTCAACCTTTAGTGCTTTTCTATACAAATCATCGGGATCGTAGGCAAAAAAGTCCGCCACTCGCACGAGAACGCGGTGAGCGCAACGCAACAAAAGGTTCAAGCGCATGACATCGTGCATGCTTCCCTCGAGCTCGACGCCGGATACCACTTCGCGGCGCTCACTGTAACCCAGTTCTTCGAGCTCCTGACTGAGATACGGACTGATATACTTCGGACATGTCAAAAACAGATGATAACGCGATTGCTGCATGAAGCTCGATTTATGGTCGTTTGTTGTTCGTAGTTAAGGAGAGGTTCTCAGTGTTGATGGCTTTGGATGAAACATATAGCCGATAACAGGTCTTCCGACTCAAGTACAAAGATACGGTGCGAAGGAAGCACGCTCAGGCAATGACTTGGTGCTATTTTGCAGGGTGTTTCACCGCAGTGTGTCCGATTACATGCCTCAGCAGTACTTTGTTAACCTTCGCATTGCCATAGCCGAAGAACAATTTGATTTGTCGTATGCCGTTTTGAACGACTATCCCATCCAAGGAATTGAAGAGGGTACGGACGCGATTCTCGTGTCATTTAAAGAGGATGATTGGGGACCCGAGAAAACTGCGCAGCTGCTAAGCGAGCTTCAAAGCTATATTCCGGGCGTTGAGCTCATCTCCGAAGAGCGTGTAGAGCAACAGAACTGGAATGCAGAATGGGAACAGTCGCTAGAACCCATCGAGATCTCCAAACGATTGGTGATCAGTCCCTCCTGGCACGCCGATAAACTAACGCATCCTATCATTATCGTGGTTGACCCGAAGATGTCGTTCGGAACCGGCTACCATCCGACGACCCGCATGACCACTCGCCTCCTTGAGGAATTCGTGCTGCCTTCTTCCCAATGGATCGACGCCGGTACCGGAACCGGAGTATTAGCCATCGCTGCGATTAAACTCGGTGCATCCTCGGTCTTTGCTTTCGATAACGACGAGTGGTCGGTAGAGAACGCAACCGAGAACGTTGAACGCAATCATGTCAGTCCGGAAGTCCACGTTGAGCTTGCCGATGTCTTTACACGCACATTGCCAAGCGCAGACGGTATTGCTGCCAACATGTATCGTAACGTTTTGATACCTGTGTTTCCAAAACTCCACGCCGCACTGCGTTCCTCCGGCGATCCGCTCTTGATTAGCGGGATCTTGCAATATGACGAGAATGAGGTTGTAGAGGCTGCAAAAGCAGCCGGATTCCGACATGACCGCACGGTCCACGAAGATGAGTGGGTTGCCATTGTACTTCGTAAAGCATGATCATCGCGGGTGTCGACATCGGAACCAATACACTGCTCATGCTCATTGCAGATGTGCGTTCCGACGGTACGATGAACATAATTCGCGATTACCACGAGATTGTTCGTCTCGGTGAAGGCCTTGACGCTCAGGGGCACATAAATGATGCTGCGCTGCAGCGGGCCTGTGATTGCCTGGAAAAGTATAAGACAGAGTGTAAGCACCACCACGTCAGTTTCATTCACGCTGTCAGTACGAGTGCCCTTCGACGCACTAGCGATCGACAAACGATTCTTGATAGGCTATCTGCAGCCCTGGGGAGCACCGTCGAGTGCATTAGCGGTGAAGAAGAAGCGATGCTCACCTTTCTCGGCAGTTCACTCGCGGATCAAGCCTGTACCGTAGTAGATATTGGTGGCGGCAGTACCGAGCTCATTCGAGGTCATGGTGAACGTATTGACTATCGCATCTCCCTGGAAGTTGGCGCTTTGAGATTACGCGAGAGTTATTTTGACAATGGTCTGCCTTCGGCAGCCCGAATTGACCAAGCAAGGTCTTATGTACGTCAACTCTTGAGAGACGTCCCAAACTCGTCCAATACAGCACTCGTCGGAGTAGCGGGTACACCAACAACGATGGCCGCTGTTGAACTGCAAATGGAGCATTTCGATGCCGCTCGAGTAGAAGGATTTAGTTTAAGTGAGCAGCGCATCACAGAGCTAAGTCGAGAGTTTTTGAGCACTCCTCTTGACCAACTTCGAGCCCTGCCCGGTATGCATCCCAAACGAGCCGATATTCTCCCATCGGGAAGTCTAATCCTGGATGAAATCGTGCGCCATTTTAAGGCGCCGGCGATAATAGTGAGCACGCGTGGGCTACGATTTGGGCTCGTTCTACAGTCTGCAAATCGCAGTGGGACGAGTCATAACGTATAGACTACATGCTCAGGTGAAACTCGGCTTGGCAAGTCTATTCTACACCGTGATCCCCGCTTTTCTCCTCTTCAATGAACGAGGGATCGCTATTTTTGCCCCTTCTTGTTGATTGACACGCATCTTATGCTCGCTGTTGTTAGTGGTGGTACCGGATTCATTGGAAGTCACGTGGTGGACACGCTCATTGAGCGAGGATTTCGTGTACGTTGCCTAATCCGCCCCACAAGCAACCTCCGCTGGCTAGAGGATAAGAATGTCGAACTTGTCGAGTGTTCCTTGAGCGACCAGGAAGCTCTCAACGATGCCTGCAAAGGAGCCTCCTATATTATCCATTGTGCCGGGGCAATTGCAGCCCACACGTTGGACGAGTATATACGCCATAATAAAGGCGCCACTGAGCACATGCTCCGTGCCGCGCTGACCACGGCTTCTACGTTAAAGAGATTTGTGCATCTCAGCAGTATGGCTGCTTGTGGTCCCGCGCCGGATAAAGAGCACCCCTTGCGATCCGACACGGAGTGTAGACCGATCACTGCCTATGGAATCTCAAAACTTGAGGCCGAGAAGGCCGTAGCGCACGCAATGGGCCGGTTACCAATCACTGTCATTCGTCCACCTGCTGTGTATGGTGAACGCGATGAAGCAACCTTATCATTTTTCCGAATGCTCCCCTACCGCATTGCTCCACTTATTGGCTTCGGCGTGAAGTGGATCTCCGTAGTACATGTCAGTGACTTGGTGCGTGGTCTGGTTGACGCTATGCAGAGTGAAAAAACGATCTCCAAAACCTACTTCTTGAGCGACAAGCAAGTGTGCAATTGGGATCATATAGCTACGGAAGCTTCGTCGATACTGGGCGTTAAGGCAATCAAGTTGCACCTTCCACATGCTATCGTTTTGCTCGTTGGATTGATTAGCGGTTACCTATCACGTTTACGAAAGAAGAATGCCGTCTTCAACTATGAGAAAGCCGTAGACTTTATCCAACCCTATTGGATTTGTGATATTGAAGAGGCGAAACAAGATTTCGGGTACGTCCCACAACAATCTTTGCGCGCAGGTTTGACTCGAACTTTGGAATGGTATAAAAACAACGGCTGGCTTAAGTAACCATGATTAGCATTCTCCAACGCTTTTCAGCCTTAACGATAAGTGTGGTTCTCCTGGTCATCGCGACGGTCGTTTTCTGCATTAACCTTGCATTGCGATCAAATCTGCACGACGGGGTGGAGGTATCTGCAACACAGCTTAGCGACACTGTGCATATTTATCGTAACGGCTTCGGTATACCGCACATCACCGCGTCTACTGAAAAAGACCTCTACTTCAGTCTTGGATTTGCACACGCCCAAGATCGTTTATGGCAAATGGATCTCTTTAGGAGAATTGCGCGAGGTCGCACCGCACGTGTCTTTGGTGAGCGAACTCTGGAAGCCGATAAGTTCTTTCGTGTACTGGGCATTTCATCGATCGCAGACAAGTTGGCAGCCAACGTCTCGCGCCAGAGCCGGTCCATTCTCGATTCCTACTGCGCCGGTATCAATTCCTATATCGAGAACAACCGCAATCGCTTGCCCTTTGAATTCGACGCCCTGCACTATGCACCTGAGCCGTGGAAACCCTCTGACTGTCTTGCGATAGAACGACTCATGGCGTTTGACATGAGCATGAGCTTCTGGACAGATATCGCATTTGGCGAGATAGCCGACACACTTGGAGTGCAAGAGGCACTTCGCTTTATACCATCGTATCCATCCACTTCGCCGACGGTGTGTGACGGTGGACATTCGCAAAGTTCTGCAGATAGCTCCAAGAGCATTTCGCTGATGAAACTCAGTCCCATGCAACAGGAGGTCCTCAACAACACTGCAGCCGTGATGCGTGGTGTGCGGCAAAGCCTTGGAATGAGCGGGATGTGCAGCGGCAGCAACTGTTGGGTTATGTCAAAGCGAAGTGACAATCCCAAGTCTCGTGGACTTGTCTTCGCCAACGACCCTCACTTATCATTGGGGCTACCTCCACGATGGTATCAAGTGCATCTAAGCTGTCCACAATTCAATGCCGTCGGTTACACGGTCGCCGGTGTGCCAGGTATGATCATCGGACGCAATGACAACATTGCATGGGGCATCACAAATGTGATGCTCGACGATTGTGACTATTTCTTTGAAAAAGTTGACCCCACAAATCGGAGTTACTACGTAAACGCCGATGGACAGCGAGTGAAATTCAAACACATTCGTGATACCATCGAAGTGAAGCGAGAGGATAAAGTGGACAGCTTGATTATCGACTATCGGGCAACATCTACGTCTGCGATTATTTCCGACGTGCATGCAACCTTGCACAACGACTCGTTGTTTCACTACCCGGCTACCAAAAAATCTCTGGCTTCAAGTTATGTGCTCAGTTTTTCCTGGACGGCCCGCGAGCTCAGTGACGAAGTGTTGTGTGCTGCCAGATTGGTGCGTTGCTCTTCATGGAGAGAGTTTGGTGAAGCTGTAAGCGGCTGGGGTGCACCGGCATTGAATTTCACCTATGCAGATCGTCAGGGGAACATGGGGATTGCGCCATCAGGCCTTGTCCCTATTCGAGGAGAAGGCGATGCCAACTTTCCTCACCCCGGATGGGATAAATCGTATGCCTGGAAAGGTGTGAGACCAGGCAATTCGCTCCCTAGAATTTACAATCCGGCGCGTCGCTTTGTTTCGAGTGCCAATAATATGACTTCGCGTAACGTCGGCTTCTACCTCTCTTCGCTCTGGGAACCTCCATCTCGGGCGGAACGTATCGAGGAGATGCTTCAAGAGTATCATGAATACACGGTTCGCGATGCGCAGTATATGCAGCTGGATGTCATCTCACGCAACGCCAAGTTTGTCTTGCGCAATACATTTAGCCTACTCCTGCGCGACACAGCCAAGCTGGACAAGGAAGAATACTCCGCCTTAGGTTTGTTGAGTCAGTGGGACTGCGGCATGAGTCCGGCAGAAGTTGCACCGGCAGTGTACACGGCTTTCCATGAACGACTCATGCGCAATGTGTTTTGTTACAAGTTGTCGGCATCGCTGTACAACAAGTACGCTTTTGTAGGGAGCATGCCGATGCGAAGAGTCAATGAGATCATCTCAGACACTTCGTTCGGTTGGTTTTCCAATGAGTCGTGGAAAGGCAGGCAGGTATATGAGTCCCTTGTGCTCCGCAGTTTCAAAGAGGCAGTTTCACTGCTGAAGGAACGTCTTGGAAACAACATGCAACTATGGACCTACGGGAGATTGCACACTTTGACATTAAAACATCCTCTCCATGATGTCGCTGCCTTTAGGAGCCTGGTTTCCTATGAGGTTAAAAACATTGGGGGCGATGCCACGACATTGAATAACGCACTTTGGCAGGTTCACAATCCGTTCGATGTGTACGTTGGTGCTTCGATGCGTTTTGTGTGTGACATGGAAGACTCCGTCGTGTATAGCGTTCTTCCCGGCGGTTCAAGTGGCCAAGCACTCGACGCGCATTATACCGACCAAGTCCAGCTGTGGGCAAACGGAGGCTACATTCCCCTTTCGATGAGTCGCAAACCTTCTTCCGGTTTTACGCTCTATGCGACTCTTATCCCTCAAAAAACTAAGTAAAGCTTCCTCTGCTCTGCACAGAGTTCAGGCGTCACCCCCGGTCTCTCCTCAAGTTGAGACAATCGAGTTTTCTGCGCAGTGACGTCCGACAAAAACTACCATCCTACCCGAATGCGCGGCGTCGCGACGAAATGAGTGCAGTCGTGTATCAGCTATGGTGCAACGCCGGCTTGTCGTGATGTTCTCAGCAAGAAGTCCTGCACTCAACAATTGATCCACTATCGCCGCCTGATTGTCGAACAGATAGGAGCCATCGGCACAAGGTGTGCAATACGCTTCAAAGAATTGTTGTACATCCTGTTGCACCTCGTATCGTTCTCCCGAAGCGCATGGAGAACACCAAGCTTTTAGCCTTGATGCGCTACCACGGCTTTGTCGTACAAGTTCCGACACACAGCTTGAAACAATCCCCTGTTTGGTACCTCTCCAGCCGGAATGGACGACTGCACATGCTCCGCTCTCGATGTCGTACAGCACAACTCCTGCGCAATCCGCCACAGAAGCAGTTAAAAGAACATTGCAGTCGGTCGTAATAAGGGCATCGGACACGGCGTCGCACAAAGAGCCTCTTCCAACCCATTGTATGCCGATGCCGTGAACTTGATGCTGAGTTACTAGCTCTGCAAAACCAAGTTCAGAAGCCAAGGCTTCCCTGCAGCGTTGAACATCATCTAGCGGAATGCCTGCATTGGCGGACACACAGAATCCCTTGGGTGTCCACGACCCCTTATTCGCCTCCGTGATGCCAAAGACAATGCCGGCATCGCGATACTCCTCTCGTACAATAACAGATCTTAACGCATTCATTTTCAAATCTTGATTTAAGTGAAGCTTCTCAACACAGAAGCCTGATATGCCCACAGAGCATGGTTCCTCATCGAACGAGATGTATCCACGAGCTCCATGAGCATTCGGATTCTTCGCAGTAACCAAATGTTGCACGAGCTACAACCGTCCGCTTCGGAACGAGCTCACGGCATAACTCCGCATTGAATCACGACTGCCGGAGATTGAACGCGAATCTCCTCAACGAGCGGTTGAAGAACAGCCTGAGAGCAACAGACAACAAGAGTATCTGCCTTGAACATCGAAACGCACTCCATCAAAGCTGCGTCTCTCTGCGCCGGTCTCTTTCCGACGACAGTTCTCAACTGCACAACAAGATACAGCGGTTTTGCGTAGCAGACTTTGAATTCAGTCGCTTCGTGTGCGGTCCACTCCCTGAATTCAGGCATAGGAAAGGACAGTTGAAGGACGAGGATAAACGAGCTACCAATCATAGCTCGAAACAAGAGCGACCGACGTCTACTCGCCGATAGAGTCCAGAGGAGTCCAAGACTCAACACGCAGGCTATCAGCCAAGCCTGAGGATGAACGAAACTCACCCCGCCTACTTCCGACATGAACTCGTTTAAGCTTCGTGCCTGTGAAAGCAATTCAGCACTGAACGATGCCATCCACAGTGCAGCGGGATGGTACACTACTGTCACGAGCAGTGTTCCCACGACGGAGACATCAACGGTAGCCAATACCACCGTCCCAACCACAAAAGCAACAAAGCTTGTATAACTGAGAGAATGCTGTTGCGCCGCGAGCAAAGGCGCGGTGCATACAAAAAGAACCAGCGCACGCGGCAGCGTACGCATAGACATGAGTCGTTGTACTCCAAAGAACGATGCTGCTCTACGAACATTGCGCCGCACTCCAGGACCCAGCACATTGAGACCAAAACTGACAACCAATGGCCATAGAACTACACTTGAAAAACTCATTACGGGATCAAGCAGACTAAGACCAAGTATCCACAGGAGCACCCGATGCAATACACTCAACTGCAGCCCAAGCCACAGGGTGACTCGCTCTAGGAGTACAAGAGTAGCAATACGTTGTGCTGCGGCTGAGTCCGGCCACATCCAACAGACCAGTAGCGCAGAGAGCACAACGAAAAGGGTACGTAATACGGGAGCTCTGAACATGCGAGAGAGCGTACGTACCAAGAGCAGAATCAAGGCGAGGTGCAGAGATCCGAAGTGCAAGAGATACGACAGAACACTTCGATGCATCGTGTTGCGCGTATCTTCATCAAGTCCTGAGATGTCTCCCAGTATGATGGACCGAATCAAACCTCGGTCATTAGGCATATAGCACGAGCGTAAGAGACCTTCAAACTTGTCTCTGACCTGATCCTTAAATCCGCTTGAGGACCGCACAGATCCGTGGTCCATCGCGATGGATGCAGGATACAGCCGGGCAATCCACTCGATATTCTGTTCTGCACACCAGGCTTCTTCATTCCAATCGGTGAAAAGAAGGGGCGGACGCGGCACTCGTAGTTTTGCGCTGGCCCATACAACACGCCCCGCTCTGAGCAGTGTGTCCCTTTCACTTTCGCTTTGGATCACCACACGTGTATGCAGAATTGATATACCGGGAATCCGGACCTCACCTTCTGCTTCGTATCGGCGTTGTTCGGCAGACGAAGGGAGTTCGCGAACCACGCGCAGGTGTACAAATGCCGGGAGTCGGACGCCGCAGATAACGTCTCGATTTTCGGACCCGACAAGTGTATGAAAGGGAGACTGCCATGCACCGGCACTGCGAGCGATGAACACTCCACTGAGCAACACCATGCATGCAAACAGCAAAGACCTCTTCGCACTTCCCGTCATCAGTCCGCGAAGCATCATGCAAGCGCCGGTGACCAGTAGCACAACCAGACCAAGCAGGGCGAAGCAAAGTGGAGTGTGGCCCAGGCTAAACGGTTGCCGGGAAAGGCCAATCCCGCCGAGCAGACAGAGGAGCAGGCGGATCAGAGGCAGACTAGCGCGAACAGTCGAATTCACTGCAAAAACAGCCGTTTTTTTTTTGAAAGTTGCTATTTTCTTCTTCTTTTTTCTAAAATCTCTTGTATCTTTGTGTTCGTCATTTTTAGGAGCAGCATATGTCCAAGCGTTGTCAATTAACCGGTACAACCGTTCTTTTCGGAAATAACGTTTCGCATGCTAACAACAAAACCCGTCGTCGTTTTAATCCAAACGTACAGAACAAGCGTATTTGGGACGATGAGAAAAAGGTTTGGGTTCGCATGAAAGTTTCCACACGTGCAATTAAGACCCTTTCAAAGAATGGTCTTCAAGCGATGCTCAAGAAAGCAGCAGCAGCCCACTAAAGCGCACGGTTCGATTCTTCAGAAACCCTTTGTTCAAAGGGTTTTTTTTTGCGCACAGCCCAAGGTGCAGTTTGAATCTCAGGGATATGAGACTCTTTTTCCTCCTGTTCGCAGTGTACTTTGTCCTCGTCAGCGGCACGACGGGCTGTCGGAGTACGTCGAGCACAGCTCAACCGAAGTCACGTACTCTGCGTTTTCATGACGACAGTCTTTCCAAGCAGCGAGCCAACCGCGAGATATTTACGACTGCATCCCTGCGATATAGTCTGCGTGATTATGGTTCGGCTTTAGCTCAATTGCGGGCACTCAAACTTGACGCTCCGGATGGAGCCGTTGAACTACTGTACGCCAAAACATACCAGTCACTCGTCCGCCTCGATTCTGCAGAATTGCACGCCCGAATGGCGACAGAGCTGCTCCCCGAAAACGACGAGGCACTCCTTGTCCTTTCTCAGATCTTGATTTCTCGACAACGCTTTCGTGAAGCCGCAATCTGTCTACAACAAGCACAGTCGCTTAATCCACGTCTCTCGACGCTCTTTTCCCTCGCTCAATGTTACGAGCAGCTTAACGATGCACGTGCTATAGGCATTCTTCGAGAGCTATCTGAGCAAACAGACGACTTAACGGTTCTCTTCGAGTTGGCAGGTATCTATGAACGACGTGGCATGAGCACCGAGTATGTGGAGTGCATGGAGCGCATTATGAACCAGTTTCCGGCGCAATCACTTCCCTTTCAGGACTACTTTGAGAGCCTGCTTCAGACACGAAAGTACCAACAGGCACTATCGCTTTTGGAGAATCGCACGGACTTCAGCGCGGAGAGCAAGCGTGACCTGCGCATGCGCTTTGCGGTGCGCATGTATGAGGATAGTGCGATGGCAGAGGCGACTGTGTTGCAACGATTTGTCGACCTCAACATCGCCGTGGACTCAACAAATGCAGATGTCTTTGAGTTAAGCGGCTTGTTATGGTTGAGGTCCGACGACACCGTAAAAGCTCTACGCGATTTTCTTCGTTGTGCTTTGTTGGACAGTGGAAGTACAGCAGCCCTCAGACTAAGTGGCTATCTGGTACAGCAGGGCAAAACATCCACCGCTCAAAACATGCTCACGCAGCTGAGCGCGAGACTGCCACAAAGTGCTGCACTTGCGTACTACAGCGGACTCACCTTTTCCCTAACAAAAGCATCGAATACGGCATTGAGGTATCTGAATCGGGCAATTGCCTTGGACTCCACCTTTGAAGCAGCATGGCTGGAGGCTGCTTTGATGTATGACCGCCTTGACGCAAAAGCGGCATCCGATTCCTGTTATGAGCGAGTCCTGAAGATTAACCCAAACAATGCGGCTGCCATGAACAATCTCGCTTACTCCTACGCTGAGCGAAATGTGCAGCTGGACAGAGCTGAAATGCTCATAACGGACGCCATGGAGATCGACAGTCAGAACACAAACTATCTCGACACTTTCGGTTGGGTTTTGTACAAAAAAGGCGATTATCAACGTGCAAAGGAGTATTTGGAACGCGCTGTGCGCCTTTCAGAACCTTCTTCTACACTTTTTGAGCATTTGGGCGATAATTACGCTAAACTCGGTCAGCGAGGGAGCGCAGTTGAAGCCTGGAAGCGTGCGTTGGATTTAGATTCTTCCAAAACGTACTTACGGGAAAGGCTGCTGAACTCAAAATAATCACCATTGCGAGTACGGCATGTTTGTAATCATCGGAATTGTAGTTGTGTTGGGTAGCATCATTACAGGCTACACCATGCACCATGGAAATCTGGCTGTTCTGGTGCAACCCACTGAGTTTATTATCATTGTGGGTGCCGCCGTAGGTTCGCTTTTGGTCGCTAACCCTCTGCATTTGACCATTGGCGTAATTAAAGGAGCGCTTGCCACTTTGAGCGGCTCCAAGGTTAAGAAAGAGTCGTTTATCGACGTCTTAAAGCTCATGTATGAGCTTTTTCAACTTGCAAAAAAAGAAGGTCTGATTGCCCTTGAGCAACACATTGAAAACCCTTCAGGCAGCCCCATTATCTCGAAGTATCCAACGTTCCTCGCAAATCATCATGCGGTGGAGTTTATGTGCGATACACTGAAAATCGTTCTCAATGGCGGCGTTCCCGCGCACGACTTGGAAGACCTTATGGAGTTGGACTTGGAAACAAGCCACCACGAGCAATCCCAACTTCCTGCAGCATTAAACACCGTTGGTGACGCGTTTCCGGGTCTCGGTATCGTGGCGGCGGTATTGGGCGTTATTATCACCATGGGCGAAATCGATCAGCCACCCGAAGTCATTGGTAACTCCGTTGCTGCGGCACTTGTGGGTACCTTCCTTGGGGTATTGATGTCATACGGTATCATTGGACCTTTGGCTAAAAATATGGAGCACATGGTAGCTGCCGAGCACCGCTATATGGTCTGCATCAAAGCTTCCATTTTGGCTTTTGCCAAAGGTGCGCCCTCAGTTGTTGCCATCGAGTACGGTCGCCGCGCCATCGAGTCGCACGACCGACCAACATTCCAAGAAACCGAAGAAGCAGTGAAGTCAGTGAAGTAAGCGCACGAAGTCATGCTGCATCGCTCGATAGACTATTCATCTGGCAATACTATCAAAAGCTTGCAGGTCACCGCGGAGAACGCTAACAGTCAGAGTACACAGATTATCGAGAAGAAAGCTCACGAGTCATGGCAGATCACGAACAACCAATTATCATAAAGAAGGTCAAGAAGGGCGGCCATGGTGGACACCACGGCGGCGCTTGGAAGGTTGCCTACGCCGACTTTGTGACAGCTATGATGGCGTTCTTCCTTGTGATGTGGATCTTGGGTCTTAGTCCCACTCAAAAGAACCGCATTGCCAGTTTCTTCCGTGAACCCGGAATCTTTGATAATACTTCCGGTAAAAAGCTTCCGTCCCCGCTCGACCTTGTGGCAGGATCCAAAGGAAACGAGGGCAATGGTGCCGGCGATGTTGGTATGGCTGCCAGCAATGAGGATCTCGATAGCAAGTTCAATAACAGCCATGCACAAGCGGTGTTATCCGACTCGGTGAAACGCGAGTTAAAAGAAGAGGCTCGTAAAGACAGCATCACACTGGCAGAAAAGATTGCAGACACAGCCGAGCAACTCCGTCAGGAGATGCAAGAAATGAAAAACCTTCACCCGGAAATCAAAGATCTGCTAGAGAACATTAAAGTAACAATCTCAGATGAAGGCCTACGAGTCGAATTGGTTGAAGTGCAGGATAACGAGTTTTTTGAAGTGGGAAGTTCTGCGTTAAAGCCCGGCGCAGTCAGGATTCTGAAGAATCTGGCCGGTAGTCTTGGCAAGCTTCAAAACCACGTGGTCTTGGAAGGACATACCGACAGCAAGCAGTACCCCGGTTCTCGCCGTGGATACAGTAATTGGGAGTTGTCCAGCGACCGAGCAAATGCTGCACGTCGAGTACTCGAGAGTAACGGTTTGTATCCCGATCAGATTATCAATGTCGTGGCTTGTGCTGACAAACATCCGTACAACAGCACAAATCCATTCGATCCAACCAATCGTCGTGTCAGCATCGTTGTACCGAATGTCGAGGCGGCGGAACTCCTGCAACAGAAGATCGTCGACAAAGTCTCGTCCACCGGTGCCAATGGCAAGCAGCAAGAGAAATCTTCACACTCAACGATCACGGGATCGACGCATCACTAATGAACACTCAAGCATCCATCGAGATATTCGTTATTGCGGAGGCTGTTGAACAAGAACAGATCAGCAACGGATTGCGCGCGACGTGTCCCAATGCGATCGTGCACGCTGAAGAGAACATTGCGGAAGTCTCGTCCTACTTGCAAAGTCATCACCCGGACCTCATCTTCCTGGATTGGAATCATGCGGGCGTGAACATAGAGGATTTGTGCAAGCGCTTCTTAAAAAACAGCATCCACGAGTCAGCCCTTATTGTTGCAATCATCCATGACGCACAACAGTATTCTCGCGCACTACGCGTCGCTCCGGATCACATTATCGATCTTAGTTACGACCATCTTGCCAACTCAATTCTCGAGTCAAACCTGCGCCTATTAAAAGAGCTTGAGGAAGCGCGGAGTGCTATGCGCATTCTTCAATCTCGCATACGTTCCAAAGAGGCCGGTGAGCAACAACTCATCTCGGCAATGGAGAAAATGGTTCAGGTGCGTTTTCCCGAGACGGTCGATAGCGTTCCATTCATCTTACACTCCGTCGAATGGATTGCTGAACAGTTTAGAAATGAGGAAGAGTCCGACGTTGAAAAGGCGCAAATGCTTTACGCCGCACGCCTTGTGAGTATTGGTAAGCTGCACTTACCCGATAGCGAGCGTCACACACGTATTACGCTGGACGGTGTTGCATCAAACACCTATACAGCCTTCACTCCCCTTCAGGCAGATGCCATTCTTAGCGGCGTTGATGTCTTGGAAGGTGCTCGCGTCATCCTGAAGAATTTATACGAGAATTACGACGGAACAGGTTTTCCGGATCGTAAGCAACACTGGCAGATACCACTCGGTTCTCGCATTCTCCGTGCTGTTAGCGATTTGGATGAGATCGCGCGCTTAAAGAAAATCAGCATAACGGATGCTCTGGAGCACCTTAAACGCTTCAATCGCCACGTCTACGACCATCGCATTGTGGCACTTTTGGAGGAGTACATTCTCAATGTCTCCAAACGATCCAACGATCGCACCGAGACAAGAGCAGTACAACTCTTCGATCTCTCCGAAGGTATGCAACTTGCGAGCGACATTGTGACAAACTCAGGTTTGAAACTCATGAACGCCGGAACTGTACTGCGAGATCAGCTCATTCGCAGAATTCAAAGTCACAATGCCATGGATCCGATTTTAGGACATATCTACATTCGCGAACACTAGATAATGCGAGTGGGGTGTAAAGTCTGCAACGGGCTTGTCGAGATTGTTCATCGAGAGCGATTAAAGCTCTCGAGCGCCGATCACTTAGATGTCATATCCCAGGGAAACGATATAATTGACTTCGGACCAGATATCCCCATCTCTGCGCCAAGCCATATCAAACTTCAGCGGTAGACCTAAGAGTACTGTACGCAAACCAAAGCCCATACTCAGCAACACGCTTCCCGGTGAATAGTAGCGACGATATCCTGTGAAATCGAGAGTATCAAGGGGACGACGCAAGGCGATTTCACTGAGTGATGAATTCCATGCCGTTCCAACATCAATGAATGCTGTTCCCAACAGCACGACAGGTAGCGGAACAATAACGAAGCCGCTAAAAAAGGGAAAGCGAAATTCAACGTTTGCCATTGCGTACTTCGTGCCGGCCAACTGTCCAATTTCAAAGCCTCGTAACGGGGTTTGGAGTTGCATAAAAGCGTAATCTTCAGCACGCGAGAACAAGTCGTAGCCTACGCCGAAGCTTCCACGTCCTATCCAGTTTTCTACTCCCCCCAGGAAAAAGTTGTGCGCATCGGTGCCCGCACTGAGGCCACCGGCTGCTCTGAATGCAAATCCATAGTACTCTCGCCATAACGGGACGTATTGTCGGATATCAACATTCAGGAGTGAAAAGCTCTTTGTAAAGGGTGAAACTTTTATGTCGGCAAAGGCTCGTAACCCACGAAAAGGCGCAAAGAATCCCCATTGAGAGTTGTCATACACATAGCGCACATGTGGCACCGCGAAATCCATCAGGGCATTGGTTGCAGCAAGCTCGGGATATGATTCATTGAACTTACGTACACCTACCCAACCCAATCCCGCCTCTACCCGCTCAAACCGAGACCAGGCATACTGAGCTTCGACGTTGACGCCGTACGTGCTCATGGAATAAAGGGCATCTCCATAGACAGGATCGGTAAACGCACCAAGGAAAGCATTGTGATAGGCGTTGATGGAGTAGTCGACAACTTTCGGTTGGTACAGGTATGAAAACGCCAAGTTAGAGTTCTTAAGATCGGTCCACAGATTGAAACTGGTGTAGATGACATGATCTCCGAGAATGTCGCTGAACCCCATGTCAATGTTACCCTGACCGTTGTTCCACAGGGAGTTATACCCTACTCCTCCGGTCACAAAGTCATTCGAGAAGCTTACTCTGTAATCTTGTTCCTCAAAGTGATCTGTCAAGGTGTCACGTCGTGCAGCGTTCGAGCTGCGCCGAGCTGATTGGACGGTATCCTCATCAGTTTCCGCGTACGAGCGTTTCGTTTCAACAAGAACCGTTCCATAACCTATCATTCGCCGATCCGTACTTTGGTCGTCTAGAGGCAATGTCGAACGGGAAAACGCCACCCGGGCATTGGCCCTCTTTTGAACCTCTGTTGGGATCAGTGTGCTACTGAATTGTTTTGCGTCAAGTGGTTTCTTCAGTACAAAAAGGTCCAGGCTTCCACCGTTTGCCGCACTGAACACTAGCTTCGAATCATCTTTTGATAATGAGATTTGTCCGATACCGGATAGCGAGTTTGTTATCACGTCGCGCGATCCATCGCCAAGATGCAAGGCATAGACGTTGCCGATCCCATTCTCTTCACTTACGTAGAGCAGCGTCTGACCGTCGTGAGAGACGACGGGTGAGCTTTTTCTGTGTGAGGGTTCATTGCTCACGCGACGAATAGAAGCGTCCTGAAGACTCAAAGCATAGATATCGCTTTGCGCAACGTCGTGCCTCCACATGAGTACGCGACCTGTCGACAAGTCGCCGCTCAGTTCATCTCCACGATCTGAGACAAAGTACATGCTTTGTGAGTCCGGCGACCATGCCGGTTGTTCGTCACTGAATACGTCGTTTGTTACACGACGCAACGATTTGTTTTTGAGGGACATCACATAAATATCCGATTGCGCCAAGGATGTGGCAGAGAAGGCGATGTATTGTCCGTCCGGCGACCAGGCTACACTTGAGATAGCATTGAGTCCAAACACATGCTTTGTATAATCCCCGCTTTTCGTGTCGACGATAAAGATGGCATCCTCTCCCCCGGCTTTTGCAGAGATCGCCAACTTGTCGCCCTTAGGACTCCAACTAATCCCGGGTGTCCACACATTGAGTTCTTCAAAATCCAGACTTCTCTGACTGCTCACAAGCTTTCGCAGTCTGTCTTTCTTCTCCAGTTCCAGGAGATATACTGCATAGTTACCGTCACGCAAGCTGATAAAAGCGACTTTGCTTCCATCCGGAGAAATGGCCGGAGATGAATTGTATTGACTCGCATCTTTCGTGTGGTCGCTCAAGCGTCGCGCAAACTCTTCAACTCGTGTATACGTAGCGAGGTCAGGAAAGTACTGTTTTTTCATGTCGCCGAGCCACATCTCGCTGAACTCTTCAAAGGTCATCGAAAAGGAGTTCACGAAGACGGCGTTCAAGTCCAAGCCCAGACGTACTCCGGAGAGAATGTCGGCGATTTTACCTCTGCCGTAGCGTCTAACCACATAATCCCAAAATGCCTGACCACCTCGATAGGCGAAATATCCACCCAACTCTTCAAGGGGTGGCAGGCTCTCGCTCAAAGTGATATCGCGCATAAACATATCTGTGGCAGCATCCATACCCTTCAAACTCTCGAACTCCGCGAGACCTTCGTTCATCCACAAAGGCAGCTGGACTTTTGAGACCATGAAATAGCGCGTGGTGCCGTAGTAGAGCATTTCGTTTAACACAGCATGGGTCAACTCGTGGTGGATGAGCTGACGAAAATGCTCCCAATTCCCTTCAAAATTCACGACCACTCGGTTCTTGTAGAGCTCAGTCACTCCTCGAATGCCCTCGGGCATGAACTCAGCAATGACATTCGTCTGTTGGTATTGCACATGCGAACCGTACACAAAAATGCTGATACGTTTATTTACTCTGTAATTCAAATCGGCGCAAAGTCCTTCAAATGCACCTTCTGCAGTATGTGCACAGTATTCTGCGACGTACTTCAACGGTTGGTCATAGTACACATCGAAGTGCGGCGTCGAGATGAATTTCCAATTGAATGATTGATACTGAACCTTATTCTTTCCGAATTGAGCACGGAGGTCTACGGTGCTAACAAGAAACAGCACACAGAGCAAGAAATGAAGCAGACCACTACGTCCGAAACCCGGCGATCCCATAGTCCAAACCGGCTGTGCTCCACCTTCGAATGCAGGTAGAACTCCGGCTTTGTACGGCTTGGCTTTATTCATAGGTATAATTGCTAATCTCCTCAGTGTCTGCTTGGCTTTGAGACCATCGCAGCTCGTGACTGACACAGAACACGGACGCCAAGTTACAGGCAATTTGTTCGTATACAATGCTTTTGCTTTGGGAGGATAGGCACACCTTCGCTCATCGCCCGGAAAGGCTTTGATTACGTTCCAATATCCTCCTCTTCAAATGCCTGCAAGTGTCTATTTTTGCAGTTTATTGAATAGCCACAACCATTTCCCGGACTTTATGCCTCGTATTCTCGGCAGCAGTATTCAACGTGACCTGGCCTTTGAACGCAACTACGATCACAACAAGAATCTATTGCGCAAAATCGAAGCTGTTGCCGACAAAACCCGTTTAGGTGGAGGTAAGAAGGCACAAGAAAAACACAAAGCCAAGGGAAAGCTGACTGCACGTGAGCGCATAGCCTCATTGGTCGATGAAGGCTCCTCTCTTCTTGAAGTTGGCCTGCACGCCGCGCACGAGATGTATGCCGAACAGGGTGGCGCACCCGGTGCAGGAGTTGTGGTCGTGATCGGTCGCATTCATGGCCGTGAGTGTATGATAGTTGCCAACGACGCAACAGTGAAAGCAGGAGCCTGGTTCCCAATGACGGCGAAGAAGAATATGCGCGCTCAAGAGATCGCGATCGAGAACCATTTACCCATTATCTACCTTGTCGATTCTGCCGGGGTATTTCTTCCCATGCAGGATGAGATTTTTCCTGACAAAGAGCACTTTGGTCGTCAGTTCCGCAACAATGCAAAGTTGTCGGCTATGGGCGTTCCTCAGATTGCAGCAATTATGGGTCCATGCGTTGCCGGAGGTGCCTACCTCCCACTTATGAGCGATGAGGCACTGATTGTAGAAGGAACCGGAAGTGTGTTTCTTGCCGGACCCGCCCTTGTAGAAGCAGCCATCGGTGAAAAAACGGATATCGAACCTCTTGGTGGTGCCAGCATGCATGCCGGTATCAGTGGCGTCATAGACTATAAGGTCAAGAATGATGAAGAAGCCATTGCCACCATCCGTTCCTTGGTTGAAAAATTCTCTCCACTCAAAGGAAAGAAAAACATCTACTCCCGCGAAGAGTCAAAAGCTCCATTGTATGATCCTGATGAGATCTTTGGAATCATCCCTTCAGACCATTCGAAGCCATACAGCACCTATCAAGTTCTAGCTCGACTCTTAGACGCTTCTGAGTTCGATGAGTATAAAGCAGACTACGGGAAAACATTGATTTGCGGCTTCGGTCGCATCGACGGCTGGGCAGTAGGAATTGTAGCGAACAACCGAGAAATCGTTCGCAGTGGTAAAGGTGAAATGCAAGTTGGCGGTGTGATATACTCCGACAGCGCCGACAAAGCGGCCCGCTTTATCATGAACTGCAATCAACGAGGCATACCCCTCATCTTCTTGCAGGACGTCACGGGATTCATGGTCGGAACGAGAGCGGAGCAAGGCGGAATTATTAAGGATGGGGCCAAGCTTGTCAATGCGGTAAGCAACTCCGTCGTACCGAAGTTCACCTTCATCTTGGGGAACAGTTATGGAGCCGGCAACTATGCGATGTGCGGCAAAGCGTACGATCCGAGACTTATTTACGCCCTTCCATCCGCCAACATAGCCGTGATGGGTGGTGCTCAAGCATCAAAGACTATCTTAACCATTCGCCTTGCAAGCATGGAACGCGACGGCAAGAAACTTAGTGATGCCGAGCAACAAAAAGTGTTGCAAGACATTCAAGCTCACTATGAAGCGACGACAACACCTCTGTACGCAGCATCACGTCTCTGGGTAGACGGAATCGTTGCACCAACGGATATCCGTTCTATCATTTCGTGCGGACTCGATGTTGCCTCTCACAATGATGACATCCCCGAATGGAAAGCAGGAGTACTCCAGGTCTAAGCTCGACTCAAGCAAGGTAGACCACGACATGAAGTGTTTCAGCATCGCGAATAATCAATCTCCTCAAGAAAGGTAGAAAGGCAGATATGTCAACAACGACATCAACGAAAGAACCCTCATTCTCTGTTCCGACCTGGTTGCCCTACATAGTGTTTGGACTGGCGACGTTGTTCTTTTTCCGGGCGCATATTTTTGGCAGCGCGTTTTTCTGGGATGACTTCGCAGAATACGTCTACCCTGTCCGCGCCTTTGCCGCACAGTATATGTCGCAAGGTGAAATCCCTTTCTGGAATCCCTACACGTTTTGCGGCATGCCCTTTCAGGCTGATGTTCAAACAGCACTGTTTTATCCTCCGAACCTAGTCTTGGATTTGCTTTGCGCTAAGGCTGAGCCGTACCCGATTCAGTCCTTACAGCTCATGATCATCCTTCACTTTTTCATTGCTCAATGTTCGATGTACCTGTTCGGTCGTCGACTAAACATCAGCATGGGAGGTTCGATGATCGCTGCGCTGAGTTATGGCTTTTCGGCACCGCTGGTTCTGCATGCTTTTCATCCGATGCAAGTCGAGCACTTGGCATGGTTTCCTCTGATCGCCAGCTTTCTCATCAGTGCTGTTCAGAAACGAAATCTGCTGCATGCTGTGGTTGCCGGAATGCTGCTCGGTATGACCATGCTCAGCGGTTCACCACAAATGACTTTGTATATAGGCTTTACATTAGGCCTTATGGCTACCTGGCTGGCAACAGACTCGCTCTTGTTCTCTAAAACTGCATCAGCCGGTCAAGCGTCAGCGTCATTTGGTTTAGGGTTGTTGACCTTGTTGATTGGCTTTGGAATCTTTAGCGTTCAATATCTGCCGGTGCGCGAAATAGCGGCTCTATCCGAGCGTGCAGAGATCAGTTATGAAAAGGCAAGCGTTGGTTCGCTCGAATGGAAACAACTCTACTGCACTACGGTACCTAAAGCCTTTGGAAGTATGAGTCCCGATCAGAACAATAAAGCCCCTTTCTTCCTGCATGACCGAGAATACTACTTGTATTGGGATACGGCATTCTACTTCGGTATCGTTGCTTTTATGCTTGGACTTTTTGGCGTGCTTCAGGGCTGGCGAAAGACTGAAGTACTGATGTTGGGCGTCTTGGCTCTTTTTGCCTTTCTGTTCGCACTTGGCTCGAACGGTTTTGTCTTTCCGATCTTCTTCAATCTCCCCTTCTTCAACGCACTTCGTATTCCGGCCCGTATGATGTTTTTGTTCAGCTTTGCGCTCTGCGCTTTGGCCGGTTACGGATTTGATGCTTTAGGACGCAAAGGAAAATCCAATACGCAACTCTATCAGCTAGTTGGTGCCGGCGCACTGCCTGCACTGTTTGCCTTGTTTGTCAGTACCGGAAGTGGACTGGAGATACCGGCCGAGACTATGGAGTCAACCATCCACGGTTATGGTTCCACAGCTCTCCTTTTTGTCGCTATAAGCTTTAGCCTAATGTTCCTGATGCATAGAGGCATCCTCTCCGGACGCATCGCTTCTTGGATCTTTGCACTGCTTATCGTCACTGACTTAAGTATGGCACACGGCGACTTCAATCTTTCGAAGCAAAACCCGGTGAAAGAGGCACAAGAAATGTTTAGCGCAGCGCTGCGCGAGCAGCTGTTACCCAAACCACCGGGCGATATATTCCGCGTCTCCATGAGAGCCCCCGGAGTTATTGCCCTCAAAAGAAATCAAGGGATGATCGACGGTGTGATGCTCTATGAAGGGTACAACCAGCTTCTACTCGCCAAACGTCATCCGGAAGTCGCGAATTTGAAACGAATGCTTGACATCCTCGGTGTCAAGTACGAAATCGGTATTGATACAATACGTCGCACAGCAGCTTTCCAACTCCGTCCCGACTTCTTTCCAAACGCTTGGCTCGTTTACAAGTACACTCCGGCTACTGCGGAAAACATCAAGACCGTCATGGCAGACAGCAGCATCGATTACAGAAACGTTGCTGTGTTAGAAAACGCCGATGCTGTACCGTTTACCGGCGATCAGTGGCCAAACCAAGTCGCTACGGAAGTAGAACACAGTGTACAATGTGATTCCTATAGTGCAAACCATCAAAGCTACACCTGCACAACAGCAAAGCCCGGTTTAGTCTGCTTCTCTGAGATTTGGTATCCGGCTTGGAAGGTGTATGTCGACGGACAACCTGCACGTTCATTCGCTTCCAATTATTGCTTACGTTCTGTGTTTGTCCCCGCAGGAAAACACCACATTGAGTGGCGCTTTGAATCCGATAGTTTCAAAGCCGGACTGTCGATAACTCTGGGAACGTTGGCTGTGTGCGTGGTCATGTTTGTTGTTGTGCTGATGCGCGACAGATCGACACGACAAAGCGGCGGTTTTCCGGATACTCAAGAATAAATCGATGAGTTCGTCCATGTTCATGTAACATATCTCTGATCCTATGATAAAAGCAGTCGTTTTTGACCTCGATAATACTCTGGTTGACTTCATGGCGATGAAGCGTCAAGCTGTAGATGCCGCCATCACTGCGATGATCGATGCAGGATTGGACCTAACCTTCGATAAGATTAAGTCGCACATTGATGATATCTATCGTGAACAAGGTATCGAATATCAGCGCGTCTTTGACCAACTCCTACAAGAGAGCTTGGGCTACTTGGATCATCGAATTCTCTCATCCGGCATCATCGCCTATCGCAGAGCCCGTGAAGCTGCTTTACGTCCTTACCCCCACGCGACTGCCACTCTGATGCAGCTGGTGAAAAAGGGTGTGCGTCTTGCGGTTGTTTCCGACGCACCCGCTCGTGAAGCCTGGCTACGACTATGCTACATGAATTTCCATCACATCTTCGATGCTGTTGTAACCTACGACGACACAGGTGAACGTAAACCAAGTCCGAAGCCCTTCCTCACAGCTCTCAAGTCAATAGCTGTTGAGCCACACGAAGCAATGATGGTTGGCGACTGGGCTGAGCGAGACATGGTAGGCGCCAAAAACGTAGGCATGCAAACTGCATTTGCCAAGTACGGCGATTCCTTCGGAAACCAGAATGTCACCGCCGATCACATTCTTGAAGATATCAGCGATATTTTGAAAATTGTTGACACCCGTAATGCAGGCTGAGCCTGCTAGGACCATTAAGATTACAATTGAATACTCATGCTTTTACCTATTTACATTTATAACCATCCCGTCTTAAAACAGAAGTCTACGACAGTAAGCGACATAAACGACGAGCTTCTGCTTTTCATTGAAAACATGTTCGAGACCATGCGCAATGCCAACGGTATAGGTTTGGCTGCCAATCAAGTCGGTAGCTCCCACGCAATCAACGTCATCGACATTTCCGATCTCGAGGAAGGTGAAGGAACGCGTCCAATGACCTTGATCAATCCAGTAATCGAAGCTTTTTCCGATGATGAAGTGGAGCATGAGGAAGGATGCCTGAGTGTACCGGATTTGCGCGAGATCGTTTACAGACCAAGCTCAATTCAACTTCGCTATCTCGACGAAAAGCTTCGCGAACAACAATTGGAGGCTACCGGCCTGCTCGCTCGTGTTATTCAACACGAGGTGGACCACCTCAACGGAATCTACTTCATGGAACGCTTGTCCCCCGTCAAACGCGCCTTGATAAAAAGTAAGCTTCGCCGTATTGAACGCGGACAAATCGAAGCGGACTATCCGGTATTCAAAGCGTAAAAAGCAGACTCTTTAGCTACTAAAGAAAAAGGCACTTGAGTTTTCAAGTGCCTTTCTTTTTTTTTCTCGCTGTGTTCAACGCAGACTCAATCAACATTAAGCAACACTCTGTGGCTCAACAACACAAAGAACAGAGCCTTTGTCTACTGCTGCGCCCTCGTCATAACTGAGATTCTGAACAATTCCGGAAGCCGGAGATTTAATAATATTTTCCATCTTCATAGCTTCCAGCACAAACAGTTTTTCGCCTTTTCGCACAGCTTGTCCGTTGTGCACACTTACATGTTTTAGTAGGCCCGGCATTGGTGCTTGGACTCTTGTTTTGGTGGCTACCGTAGCTGAGCTTTCCTTAAGAATGGACGCAAAGCGATCATAAGCCGCATCACTAACTTTAAGCGAATACATATAGCCTTGGTAGGAAATCTCAACCTGTCCGCGACTATTCGTTCGTATGATAGCGTCGTAGGACTTCTCGCCAACCACAATCTCAAAGAGATTAGGGTGGCCGCTCTTGGCCCGTAAGACCACTTCAGAACCGTCCGACAAGACTACTCGCTCATCGACGCTTTGTACGACTACACTCTGATCCTCTGTCCACTCGGGTACTACGTTATAGCTTTTCATACTTCGTTAACGGTGAAGTTTCTTAATTCTCATGACATCGCGTAAGGTTTGCAGCGAATCCTTAACTGGATTTAGTCGTGAACGTTCGTCATTGTACCAATCGACCGCAACTTGCTCAATGCGGTAGCCCGCGCGGCGACACAGGTACAGAAGTTCCACATCAAAACCAAAACCATCGATTTTCATCTGCGAAAATACGGCATTCGAGGCAGCGGCTTGCATTCCCTTGAAACCACACTGCGTGTCCTCAATTCCGCTCAAGACCAGAACAGAGATAATCTTGTTCCCTATGACTCCAATCAGTTCGCGATACCAGGGTTGGTGTATTTTTAAACTTGATGCATCCAAACGTCGGCTCCCGATACAGAGGTCTGCTCCGTTGTGCAAACGTGACAGAACTTTTGGAAGCTCTGAGATCGGTGTTGAAAAGTCAGCGTCGGTAAAAACCCGATACTGTCCCTGAGCCTCCAACATTCCACGTCTGACCGCAGCTCCTTTGCCCATGTTCTTTCCGAGTTCAATGCACCGCACGCGCGGCGCGTAATGCCGCACGATGCGAACAGTGTCATCGGACGATCCATCGTCCACAACAAGAATCTCCCAACTATACGGTTGAACGCTTAGGTACTCAAGGGCGGAGTCCAGCGACGAAGAGATGCGTTCCGCTTCGTTGTAGGCCGGAATAACAACTGAGAGTTCAGGGCTCGTCATAAGGTTCTACGAAAGTAAAAAGGCGACGCGAAGTCGCGTCGCCTTTTTCAATGTCAAACTACTCGCTCGACTATTGTCCGGAAGGCATTCCGGGCGCAAGCTCCGCTGTACGAGATTCTCCGGACTGTATCGATAAATCATCCATCAGCTTCATCATCTCTTGCATGTAAACATATCCGGCTTGCGAGTTATCCATCGGCTTCCGACTCATAAGCTCACGCGCGGCTACCAAAGCTTCCTTCGGCTTGCCGGCCGCTGCTTGTAGGCGAATCGCCATAGCATCGCGTCTGAAACTTGCTCTCGGGTTTTCGCCGGCAGTTTGAACAAACTGTGCCAGCGCGGCGTTCGCTTCTTCTTGCTTGCCCAAAATCACATTGGCATCACACAAGAATAAGCTCGGTGGATAGTCTCGCGAACGTGAACCGTTCTCAAACTCCTGATATGCCGGATTGTTGATGAGCTTGTTACAACGATCGGCTACAAGTTGGGCAAATTGCTTAGCCTTCTCAGGTTGACCACAAGTCTGATAGAATTCGGCAACATTCTGCATGTCGATATAGCTCATAGGGAACTGCGTGATGGAGATCATGCTCATGAGTTTGTCAAGAATGCTCACCGCTTTCTCGCGATTACGCTTCTCCTGTACCTCATAGTTCGCGTACTGCATGTAGATACGACGATAGCTATCCAAGTAATTGCGGTGATGCTCATCGAAATAGACAGAAGGATTGTTCAAACCGCGAAGCTTGAATCCATAGTGAGCATCGGTGTAGGCCTCGTTGTCTGCAAGCGTGTTCATCAGACACTTATCCATAACCTCTTCGTTCACTGCTATACCCGTGATGGTACTTCGTTGAGGCACCGGACAAATACGATACGCCATTCCTTCAAGACGCACGTGCTCGGACAAGCCCACAAAAGTCTCACTTCCGGGATAGCCCGCTGTTGTGGAGAAGTACAGCGGACGAGTAAATCGTGTTGTCTGTAGAATATCCAATATCAACTTGTCTTGTACCTTCGCCAAGTACATCTGCTTTCCACCTTCGCCTGTTCCATACTTCTGGCCGGCAAAAGTGAAGTTCATGATGCCGCGACGAATGATTGCAGAATCATTTGTGAACTTTGCCATAATCGTCTGGTCTACCGGAATACTAATATTCTTAGCTTCTTCGAGACTATAGGATAAAGCTTTATCGTTGTTCTCGTCTACCTGCAAGCTCTCATCGGGGAAACTCAAAGGAATTTTCTTTGCACCCCAAGGCTCGTGGTTCTTGAGTTGATCGATATACCACAAGGTATTTCCTAAACTCAAGTTTACGCAACGAATGTCGCGACGCACACCATCGACATCCTGCAAGTACCAAACCGGGAAGGTATCGTTGTCGCCGTTTGTAAAGAGTATCGCGTCTTTCTCACAGCTTTGCAGAATGTTGTAGCAATAGTCGTAAGGCAAGTAGTTACCTGCGCGACTGTGCATTTTCCATCCTCCGGCCGCCATGTTGACAGGAACAAGGATAATAGAGCCAAGCACCACGGCAGACGCCAGGTTGTTGTGCTGTAGTTTTTCGCGGATGAAATCGATGATTGCATAGACACCCAAGCCTATCCACAGACACCACACCATAAATGAGCCGGCGTAGAAGTAGTCACGCTCACGTGGTTGCGGATTCTGCTGGTTTTGTGCAATGGCTGCCAAGACTCCCATCATGAGAAACATGACGAGGTACACCCAAGCAATTTTCGGATCTATCTTGAAGTGGAAGAACAAACCAAACAGACCGAAGAGCAAGGGCAAGGCAAAAAAGCGAATCGGGAAAATGGAAGCATAGCCGGAATTGAAATTTCGAATTTCAGAATCCTTTGTTCCCAAAAACGTTGCCGGTGAATCTTGAAGATCCGAACTTCTTCCCACGAAATTCCAGAAGAAATAGCGCAAGTACATTTGATAGATTTGGTAATCCATCAAATAGTTCAGCTCTCCCGGGAAATAGGTTTTGACCACTTTGGGAATCGCAACTTCACGTCCATCTTTTCTTGTTACCGGAACTTCGTCAGGTTCGTACCACTTTCCATATTTCTTGTAGAGGCGAATCTTCTCCGGATCACGTGTTTCAAATCGGCGCGGCCAGCTGGGAGCTTCCCCATACTGCTCACGACCAATGTATGAGAGAAGTGAAGCAAAGGTCTTCGGTGAGTTCTCGTTCATCGGCGGATTGGCCTGAGCACGTAGCAGAAGCTGTGCATAGGTTGTATATCCCATCAACACCAAGACAAAGGCAGTAGAAAGCAAACTCAACCAGGATATTTTACGTGTATAGCCATAGAAAATGCCGAAGAGAGCCGCGCTGATGACAAGAACTGCAAGAACGCGCACCCACATTTCATCCTGCACCAGATACTCTAAGAGCTCGTTGCGCATCGGAAGATTGCCGGCCATCATAGTAGGCATCCAGAAGATGATCATCTTATAGACGACAACAAACGTCACCAGCGCAACTCCGGAAGCAACAGCAAAGGAGACATAGCTGAATTTGTACTTGCGGAAGTAGACCAGGTAGACAATGGAGAATATTCCAAGGAGAGCGAGCAAGTGGACGCCAATACTCAAACCAATCAAGTAGGCAATCACCAACAAATAGCGTTCGTGTCCGGGATTATCCGCTTCTTCCCACCAGCGCATCATAAAGTACACCACGACCTGCACAAACAGAGACGAAGAGGCATACACTTCAGACTCTACACCGTTAAACCAGAAGGTGTCGCTGAAATTCAACGCCAACGCTCCAACTAAAGCCGAACCAAAAACCATGAAGGCATCAGCCATATTTTCAACACCCTTTTTGCGAAAGGCATTGATGACCATCACGATAGTTAAATACAAAAGCCAAACAGTAACAGCACTAGCTACAACCGAAAGATAATTGACACGTACACCGGAATCGGCAGGATCGCCAATCGGTAGCATGTGAAAGATCTTGCCCACCATCAAAAAGAGCGGTGCTCCGGGAGGGTGTGGAACTTGTTGGTGCGCCGTAGCAGCAGTAAACTCGCCGCAATCCCAAAACGGAACGGTAGGTTGCACCGTTAGACCGTAGGTTAGCAGCGACACAGCCAACACTATGGCGCCAAAAATTCGATGTAAATACTTCGTGTTCATGCGATAGTTGAAGATGAAACTCGGTTGCCGTATCTATCCTTGCAATCTACGAAATTTCGATGCAGTAGAGGGTTTTGAGCTCGTGAATAAGTGTTAAGCAAAATCCAACGAGCGCTTTGCGCTATGTCGGGAATTTGGGTTTTCTTAGTAGTTTTTAGCAGCATTCCGCCATACTCGTCGTCGTCTCACATGAATCACAATTCCACTTCGTTACCGCAAAACCGGTGTGCTACCAGTCAGAGTTTACTTGATCATTCCTTCCAGCCCGTTCACTCGCCGTAAGATGGCGATTTGCCCAACATGGTAACTTTCGTGAAATGCTCTAAACACAAAGCTTTTTCTTCGCTCCGCTGCTTTGGCAGGATCTTCACAATCCAGTGCTTTGTCCATGGCAGACAGAAACGCTTCTTGCGAGTTTGTCCACCAGCTCAACACTTCTTGAAGAGTTGCCGGAGTTCCGCTTCGATGTTCGGCTTCATGGCTTGGTCGGTACCACTCCATTTGCTCCGGACTCTGCAGTCGAGCAGCCCCCATCTCCACCAAAACATTGTTTCGTGATTGGAGCATGTGTCCAATGAGCCAGTTCACGCACGACGAGTCGTTGACCACTCGCAGCGCTTGTTCCTCGCTAATACCCTCGCAGTTTCGCAATGCGACTCGGTAGTTGATTTCATAGAGATAGCGTAAATCTTGGTCGCTCATGTTCGTTCCCGTGAAAAAGACGCCAATCTACACAGAGTTTAGACCACTGCGCGCTTTCGATTTCTGCGTTTTGCCTTGTACCGTAGTTTTGTACGCGCCCGGCGCTCCGTCAGTTCGGGCATGAAACGTTCCCTTGCATTCTACACTCTCGAGGCAGCTATTACTCTCGACCTTATCATCATCAATTTCAACTGCTCGGACCTCAGCATTGAGTGCCTCAAGTCTGCACGAGATGTAGCTCAATCCGTGACGCTCATCCCATGTATCGTTGACAATGGCTCGACGGATGATTCACTTGAACGCTTTTCCAAGGAACTGCCGGATTGCAAAGTCCTGCCTCTGGGAACAAATCGCGGCTATGCTGCAGCGGTCAATGAGGGTTTAAAAAACACGAGCTCTGAGTTTGTCTTGTTGTGCAATGCCGATTTGATCTTCGACCGGAAGCGTCCAACCTTTTGTCACGATTTGTTGAGAGCTCTGGAAGCGGATCCGGTTATTGCTGTGGTAGGTGTTCAGCAGTTGTTTGCGGATGGACGATGGCAACGAAGTTTTGGACTTGTGCCGGGTGTGCTTTCTGCTCTATCGGATCTTCTGGGATTGACTTTTCTTAACCGTGTGCTTCGCACACGCTTGCATGCAATGAAGCTGCAAGCAACGACGCCAAGAACCGTCCCATACCTGGATGGTGCGTTTCTCTGTGCTCGGCGTGAAGCGCTCGAGCAGATTAAAGGTATGGATGAGAGTTTCTTCTTCTTTGGAGAGGACGTCGATTTGTGTATACGATTGAGAGACAAGGGCTTCAAAGTGATGTTTATGCCTGGCTTCACGATCGTTCACCTACGGGGTGCAAGCCGCCGAGCAGACCTTGAACGTGAACGTGCCACCATGCACATGAATGAAGCTGCACGCATTCGCATTCACCGTCGTCGATCAACAGCTTTCATGGTACGTCTGGCCACCGCATTCGAAGCCTTGTACTATACGGAAATGTGGTTAGCACACGCAGTCCGCGCCATACTCAGCAGCAAAGAAAATCGAACAAGCCATCAGCATAAAGCCGATCTTTGTAAGCACGGAGCACTGATTTGTGCAGAAGAACTGGAGAAGATTGAATGAAAAAGAATACGCAACGAGGTGGTGCTAGAGGTGTTGCCAGAGGTGCTGCCAGTGGTGGTTCCGGCAGCAGTTCAAGTGGCAGATCGCGCAGTGGTCCCGGAGGCAGCTCGCGAGATGGAGCCAGAGGTACGAAAGGTGCAAGAGGCACAGGCGCCACTTCCTATGGCAGTCCTCGCGCGAAGTCTTACGAGAGCACATCAAAGCGAACAAGCGGTGCGGCGCGCAGTTCAAGCGGCGGCTACTCACGAGGTTCAACGGCTGCTGATTCAGACTTCGGACGCAACCGATATGAGAGCTCATCGGCACGCTATGCTCGTTCGAATGGACAATCCGATCGCGAAAATCGACCGCGCAGCGATCGTCCGCATTCTCGTGAATCCATGGGATGGAGTGATCAACCACATCAAACAAAGCGACGCTCTCTCAAAGAGAAGGAGTTTGAGCGTGATGCGAATAGTGAAAACGAGCGCGACTTCGAACTCATCAACGAAGAGCTACGCGATGCCGATGATGCTCATTCGGCGCGTGCGCAGCATGCGCATGAAGAAGATGTTGCAGACGCTACGGGATATTCCATCGACCCGAAAAGCTTGTACATCTACGGACGTCGCTCAGTTGCAGAAGCTCTTCGCTCAGGACGTGAAATCGAGAAGATTTTTGTTGAATACGGCGTCAATGAAGCCGGCATTAAGGATATCGTTTTTAGTGCTCGACGGAAGAAGATTCCGATGGTGGTGGCTGACAAAAAGAAGTTCCGTCAACTCGAGCTGGAATCCGGAGCCGCGAACTACGCTCAAGGAATCATCGCTCTCAGCGTTGCTTATGAGTCGGTTGAAGATCATGAGCTCTTTCAACAAGCGCGCGATCAGCATGTCTACCCTCTTATCGTTGCACTCGACGGTATCAATGACCCGCATAACCTTGGGGCGATTGCTCGCAGCATTGCCTGTTCGGGAGCGCAGGGATTACTGCTACCGGAGCGTAATAGTGCACCGGTAAGCGCAGCCGCCATCAAGACTGCCGCCGGTGCATTTGAGTACCTCTTGGTTGCAAAGACCACGAATCTTGGTGTGTCGTTGGAACGAGCCAAGGAAGCGGGTTTCTGGATTATTGGAACCGATGCAGAATCAACGCATAGCTATACTGCGGATCTCTATGATCGCCCTGTAGTGTTGGTCATAGGTAGCGAGGGCAGCGGCATGCGCACCAGTACCCGCAAAATGTGCGACGCGCTCATCTCAATTCCCTTGCACTCCGAGATTTCCTCTCTGAATGCTAGTGTGGCAGCCGGTGTGATTTTGTTTGAAGTTGCGCGACAACGAGCAGTGGCAGAATCAACAAAGAACTAAGCGCGTCTGACGGTTCACGAACGAACAAACCCACTATCGTGCTTGAGATCTTTCTGAGCTGAACGCATCTCTGAATGAACCAAGCACAATGTAAAAGAGGACGCCATGCAAGCATGACGTCCTCTTTGTATATTCTGCTGAGGTTACAGTGTCGAAGCTCGTCAACGACGATGAGCTTACTTGGCAAGAGCCGAACTGCGACGTTCGCGGATAACCGTCACTTTAATTTGTCCCGGGTATTCCATCTCTGATTCTATCTGCTTAGCGATGTCGTGAGCTAAGGTATCTGCTGTCAAGTCATCAACCTTTTCCGGTTCTACGATGACGCGAATTTCACGTCCTGCCTGAATAGCAAATGTCTTCTGCACTCCAGGATAGCTCATAGCGATCTCTTCCAGTTTTTCGAGACGCTTGATGTAGCTTTCCAAGGATTCACGTCGAGCACCGGGACGAGCACCGCTAATTGAGTCAGCCGCCTGAACGAGAACAGCAATGGTACTTTCCATTTCGATGTCTTCGTGGTGAGCACCAATGGCGTTACAAACAACGTGATTTTCCTTGTACTTCTTGGCCATTTCCATACCCAAGAGAGCGTGCGGTCCTTCCGTGTTCTTGTCCACGATTTTACCAATGTCATGCAAGAGACAGGCACGTTTGGCGAGTTGAGTGTCCAATCCAAGCTCAGCAGCCATGATGCCGCCAAGATAGGCTACTTCGATTGAGTGAGCCAGCAGGTTTTGTCCGTAGCTGGAACGATATTTCATACGACCAATATTGCGCACCAACTCCGGGTGTACGTTGTGGATGCCGAGCTCGAGGATGGTGTTTTCGCCGACGCGTACGATTTCCTCTTCCAGCTCTTTACGTGTTTTCTCAACAACTTCCTCGATACGTGTTGGGTGTATACGACCATCTCCCATCAAGCGTTCGAGGGAAACTCGAGCCACTTCGCGACGGAAAGGATCAAATCCGCTGATGATTACGGCTTCCGGTGTGTCGTCGATGATCAAATCGATTCCGGTTGCCGATTCAAAGGCTCGAATGTTTCGTCCTTCGCGGCCGATGATACGTCCTTTCATCTCTTCACTTGCGAGGTTCACAACCGAGACGGTGTTTTCGACGCAATGATCGGAAGCGGAACGCTGAATGGCTTGAAGAACAAGACGTTGAGCTTCTTTTTGAGCAGTGAGCTTTGCTTCGTCACGCATTTCCTTTATCTGAATGGCAACTTCGGACTTCGCGTCGTTCAGCAAGTTCTCCATGAGAAACTTACGAGCGTCTTCCTTGCTCATCCCGGTGATACGCTCAAGGCGGTTGTTTTGCTCACTTACGAGGTTTTCCGCTTCCTCATATTTCACCTTAATCGAATCCTGCTTTTTCTGTACTTCTTTGTCGAGCTGTTGAATACTCTTCTCTTTCTTCGTGATCAGCTCAAGCTTTGATTCAACGGCTTCTTCGCGGGTTTTCAGTTGTTTTTCTTGGTTTTGGAGCTTAGAGCGTTTGGAATTGACGTCCGCTTCGTATTCCTGCTTCTTTTTGTACCACTCCTCTTTTACTTCTTGAAGCTTCTCTTTCTTCAGAAGTTTGGCTTCCTTATCGGCTTCATCGACTACGCTTTTCGCCCGAAGTTCAGCCTCGGCAACCTTGGCTGCAGCCATGCGGCTACCGGCAAAGTACGAGAGGGCAAAACCTAAGACCAGTCCGATGACGGATAGGATGAGTGCCATGTTTACGGTATCCATCGTAAGTCCTTGTGATAGATCTAGTTGAGTATAAATAAAAAAAACCGCACAAGCATGCTGTCCGGTGAACCGGAACGGGTAAATGAAGAACCCAAAGAGCACAATTTGGGTGACGCCTGGTCAGGTTTGACTTCTACCGGCTGCTGAATGGAAATTCAGAGCTCCGTCATAGACGGATGAAGCCTGTCATTCATGACCGGAGCAGGTCTCCCTGCAGATTGAATAACGGTTCTTCATAACGCGTGCGCAACATGAGTGCGGTTTAGCTTAGGCGTTATTATGAGAGCAATGTCAAAACAGATGCCAAAATAGAAGCTTAGGAGACGGGTACTTGGCTACTAAACTGTTCAAGGTAGGAAATCATCGCGTTTAGCTCACTAGAAACATATTGCTTGTCAAAAATATGTTGCTGACGATTTTCATCATTTTGTTCTGCTATGTTCAGGGCAGCGAGCAAAGCGACCGTTGAGGTCGTCTGATCGTGCATTTTCGTTTGTAATTGCGAGATTACGGAATCGACCTCCATTGCTGCGCGACGAAGCTTTGTTTCGTCCTCACAGCGAAGGTTCAATTCTCTACCACCAAGTTTAACGGAAACTGTCTTTGACATTGTTTTTCCTGCCGCACTATCTGTTCTCACCAAAAATACAATGTGGGTGCTTCAATACAATAGTATAATGCAGCGCCGGATGAAAAATCCTGCACAGAGGCAAACATCTTACTTTTTACTCCACGAGACAGCCTTCGAAGGGTCTTCGTAGAGGCGGGAGTCTTTTTCTTCCGTATGGACACGAATCAGAGCTTCCCTTTTGTATTTTAGCGATTCGGGAAGCCTTCATTGTCCAGCTTGGTATGGAAAAAATCGTCAGTGACATACCGATGACTCCGTTGATTAGCGACTCCACGATCTCCACAAATCGTGGCTATCTGCGCATTCGAAGGGTTGCAGAAGTCCTCGTCATTCTTGCCTTTGCCCCGATTTTGGTGCCTATCATGGCCGTGCTGTCTCTTATCGTCGCCATCGACAGCGGTCTTCCGGTTTTTTACTTTCAGAATCGTCCGGGACGTAACGGCAAGATGTTCAAGATTGTGAAGTTCCGAACTATGCGCCATTCTCGCGTCGAAGAGTTTAAGCTTACCGATGACGATGATCCGCGCGTTACGCGTTGCGGACGTTTTCTGCGACGTCACCGTCTGGATGAGCTTCCGCAATTCTGGAATGTTTTGATTGGTGACATGAGTCTTATCGGACCTCGTCCGGAAGCCGATTTCACCGCTCGCGAGTTTAGTCGCACGGTTCCTAACTGGAACTTACGCTATACCATTGCTCCGGGTATCACGGGTTGGCAACAGGTGAATCAAGGACATATCAATACACACGCCGACACCTGCATTCGGGTCCAATACGACCTCTACTACATTGCCAACGCCAGCTTCCTCTTCGATCTTAAGATCGTGTTCCTCACGATCAAAACCATGATCTTCGGCGTCAACTCGCGTTAAGAGTTACAGACCGTGAAGCTTCTCCCTACTTGGTATCCCTTGTTGCGTTTTAGTCCGATGTTGCGCAGTGATGCCCACCGGCAAAAACAGTGCTTTGTCTCAGTTCAACTCGCTAGTAGCGATCACAGGTACCACTCACCTCTCAGCATCGTTTTGTCCTTAAAGTTCCGCGTGTCATTCCGGAGTAGTCTCGGGTCCTAGATTGGTGAACACGCCATCAAAGCAGCTTCAAATACAGAGAACGCCGGCGTAGCCGGCGTTCTCTGAAAAAACTCTTTCTATGGAGCGAAGTCGGATGAGTTGAAACTAGCTCATGTTTGCATAGCTCGAGGGTGAGCTTCCATCTTCCGAAGATGGTTGTCCTTTTACAGATGAGCTTTCAACTTTTCCATGGTCTTGCGTTGGGTAGTTATCCGCACGCAGGATCTTCGGCGGGAAGAGCTCGTCCAATATGCCATCCATTTGACCAAAGATGGTTTCCCATGAGAACTTCTCCGATACGAGTCGTTGTGCGCGTTCCGTCAGATTCTTCCGTAGCTCGGCGTCCTTCAACAGTCGAATGGCATAGAAGGCCATTTCCTCGGGCGAATGTCCGATCATAACATCGCGATCATGAAGGGCCGGAATGCCGTGCACTCCCGTCGGAGTAGTCACTACAGCGCATCCGCTGGCCATTGCTTCCAATGCTTTGTTTTGAATGCCGGACCCGCCTCGGTGAGGATGAATAAAAATGGCTGCAGAGCGCAAGTACTTACGAACATCAGAGACATTCGGGTGCAGCTCTACGTGCGATGACTTCAAACGTTGAATGGACTTCGGTGGATATCCGCCAACGATGTGCAGCTTGATATCGGGCAATACGGCCCGCACCCGAGGTAAGATTTCATCGACAATTTCGTGAACCATCATGGTATTGGCCCAGACATCCAATTTTCCGGCAAACACCATGTCGCGACGTTCGGATTGCTCAACGTACTCGGCAGCAGGATCAGATTCCACGCCGTTTGTCAGTAATCGATACTTCACGGCCGGATTAATGGTACGCATCGCCGAGATATCTTCGTTGGTCACGAAGGTCGTGTAGTCAAAGTGATTAACCAAGGCAGGTTCGTAGCGAAGAAGCTTCTTGAGCTCCCATCGACGAATAGCTTTTTGGTGCAAGGCTGCTGCGGAAGTGCTTTCGTGTGAACGCTGCATATACAGGGTTCGACAGTCTTCAGCAATCAAGATTTTCGGAATATTCAGATCGCGAAGGTACTCACCGGCTCGCATGAAGAATCCCATCGCCACATCGAAGTTCTTCTCAGCCGTCAAACGCGCCAAAGCCGCACGGTAGCTTTCGTCTTGGTAGAATTGAATCTCCAAGGGAAGTTCGTTGAACGGATTGCTGAAGCAGCGTAGACCTGACTTTATTGGATGTAAGGGAAGTGATATAACTTCCACACCCAATTCCTCCATAGCCTGAACCTTTTCAGGAGGAGCTTCACTTCCATGGTGGAAGGTTAATAGCGTCACGTCATGGTATGCTGCCAAATGACGGAGCAAGTGGAATGGCTTCACCCTGTCACCACCAATAAGCGGGAAGGGAAAGCGAACACTACAAAAGAGAATTCGTAAGCGAGGACGGATGCTCGCGCCGAGCTGTTGCTGTTTCGTGGACATTGTGTTTCGTACGATTACCTTACAAACCAATTCCGTACAAACGTGCGATATATGTTCCCCTACTATGGATAAAGGTGGACGTAATCGGTAGAAACACGCATGCGGTACTCTCAGGTGAAACAATCCCCGAAACAAATCCTAATATGGGGGTGTTAAGATTCCGCAATATAGCACCCTAGGTGCCTTCGCTCAACAAATTTTTTGGATCCGGCGGAGCTAATAATGGTAGATCCGGATGTTCTTCTTCGGCAAGGACATAGTGCTCCAACAACGACTGATCAATGCCCTGAAGAAATCGGGATGGCTGCGAGAGGACAGTGCCGCTTTCCCTATCGAATATGTTCACCGGGTACGAGAGAAAAAGTCGATTCTTGGGTCGGGTTGAGGCTACATACAGCAAGCGGCGCTCCTCCTCCAGACTCTCCACCGACTCGACGGCTCTAGCTGAAGGAAAACGTCCTTCGAGTGCAGTAATCAAGAAAACTGTATCCCACTCCAGACCTTTGGCAGAGTGAATGGTAGACAGCGTAAGAAACTCACGCTCACTGGATTCCGGTTCAAGATCCGCGACGCTGAATTCCGGAGGCTCCAAGGCAAGATCGCTCAGAAACGTGTCGATATCTTCATAGCCACCGGCAATGGTGCACAGCATTTCCAGGTCTTTCCAGCGCTTTGCAAAGTCGTCGTTCTTCTCTTTAAGGATGGGTCTGTAGAACTCGCAGGCAAGCGACAAGGTATCACCCGTACTGCGATTGCCGTTGTGCATGGTGTCAAGCAAGCGAAAGAGTCCAATGACAGAATCTTTGCCCCGCGGTACAAATCCTAAGTCTGCATCCGCTTCCACGCTAAGTTTTCTATTCTGCAATCGTTCGACGATCATCGCCGCCGTGCGTTGTCCGATTCCATCCAACAACAACAGCACGCGCATCCACGATATCATATCCAAGGGATTCGAGGCGATGCGAAGCATCGCCAACACATCCTTCACATGCGATGTCTCAAGCAACTTCATGCCACCAAACTTTACGAAGGGGATGTTTGCTTTGGTGAGTTCGATTTCTAGATCGAAGGACATAAATCCGCTGCGAAACAGGACAGCAATGTCTGCCAACGCTACTCCACTCTCGCGAAGTTCAAGAATTTGTTGCACAACGAACTCGGATTGCATGCGCTCTTCACGAGCGCAGACCAAACCGGGTACTTCCCCATTCAACTTGTGGGTTGTATACAAATTCTTTTCGTAACGAAAATGTGCTTGAGCAATGACCGCGTTGCTCAAATCCAGGATCTGCTTAGTGCTTCGAAAATTCTCTTCGATCGTGATAACTCGACAGGAGCGAAACGAATTCGGGAATTGCATGATGTTCTCGAAATTCGCACCTCTAAATGAGTAGATGCTTTGTGCATCGTCACCCACTGCCATCACATTCTGTTTCTCGCCTGCCAAGGCGCAGACAATCTGATGTTGCAGCGAATTCGTGTCTTGATATTCATCCACCAAGATATAGCGATAACGCTGCCTAAGCTCTATACGCGCTGCTGTGTCGGAGGTGAGCAACTTTGCCAGATAGAGTAACAAGTCATCGTAATCCATGACATTGTTACGAATCTTGTAACTATGATATTCCCGAACGAGTTCTTCGATCTCCGTACACTCCGACTCGAACTGTGGATAATCGCGTTCGATGATAACGCGAAGAGGTTCACACTTGTTGACCGACGCGCTGGCAATAGCAAAGATGGTCTTCTTATTCGGGAAGCGTCGTTTCGCGGCGTCAAGCTTTCGAGCGGCACGAATGAAATTTATAGCGTCTTCCGCATCACCTTGATCCAGAATGGCAAAGTTGCGAGAGAAGCCCAAGAGCTCACAGTAACGTCGCAAAACACCATGGGCGAACGAATGGAAAGTCCCTCCACTCACGCGATCGCAGCGTCCGTCCAACAACATCGAAGCACGACGCAGCATTTCTTGGGAAGACTTCCGTGTAAAGGTCAGAAGGAGAATTGATTCCGGTGCTATTCCGTCTTCCACCAGGCGCGCAACTCGATAGACGAGTGTGCGTGTTTTACCGGTCCCTGCACCCGCGATTACCAAGGCCGCGCCCTCGCCATGCATGACTGCCTCATATTGAGCAGCATTAAGCTCTTGCTCATACTGTATGCGGTATGCAGTTGAACGCTGCTGATCACTGCGCTTTTTAAGGACGAGCTTTTTCACAAAACCACCGAAAAGAAATGACTGAGGTCTACTGCAACGCGGTCGCTCGCAAGAAAGCGCTGCCGAGTTTAGAGCAAAGTACCATGGAGGATCGCCAACGCCACCATAAAGTAAATAACAATTCCGCTTACGTCGACGAGGGTGGCCACAAATGGCGCTGAAGAAACGGCCGGATCAAAACCTAATTTCTTCAGAATCATGGGCATCATGGAGCCGGCAAAAGTTCCCCACAGAACGATTCCGATGAGCGCTGTTGATACAGTAAAGGCCACGAGGAGATGGTGCTCGCCAAAGACCGTTGAACCTGCCAGAACCCAAAGCTCAATACGTGCAAAACCAATGGCAGCAAGGATACACCCCAAGAGCAGTCCGGATATCACTTCACGACGCATCACTAACCACCAGTCACGTACGCGTACCTCCTCCAAAGCCAATGCACGAATGATCAGTGTGGCGGCTTGAGAGCCGGAGTTTCCGCCCGACGACATCACGAGAGGGATAAACAACACGAGAACGGCGGCCCGCTCAATCTCGCCTTCAAAGAACGAGAGAGCTGACGTAGTCAGGAGCTCAGAGATCATGAGAATCGAGAGCCAGCCGGCACGCTTACGCACCATTTCCATGATACCGGTGTTGCGATAGCTGTCGTCGAGAGCTTCCATACCCCCGATCATTTGAATATCTTCAGTAGCTTCTTCTTGAGCGATATCGAAGACGTCGTCGAAGGTCACGATTCCCACCATGATGCCTGAGCTGTCGACGACCGGGATGGCAGGAAGGTCGTACTTTTCGAGTGTACGGACGGCCTCTTCCTGGTCGTCAAAAGCGGATAAGCTGATGACATTGTGCTCCATGAGCGACTTCACTTTTTCATTCTCGTCGGCTAGGATGATAGTGCGAAGCATCACGTCATCCAGAAGAGCTCCTCTTCCATCAAGAATGTAGATACGATTGATTGTCTCCGAATCGCGTCCATGTTTCTTGATGTAATCGATGGCTTCGCGCACTGTCCATTCGGGTCGAATAGCCACAAAATCCGGGGTCATGAGACGTCCGACACTCTCCTCCGGATATCCCATCAACCAACGGGCTTCTCGAAGGTCCTCGGGTGAGAGCAGGGAGAGCAAACGATGAGAGACGGCTCCCGGCAACTCCTCGAGTAAGTCGGTACGGTCATCAGGGGGCAGTTCAGCTAGCAGCTCTCGTGTTTCCTGGTCGCTTAAGTCCAGAAGAAGCATATCCTGCTGCTCCGGCTCCAGATAGGAAAACACCTCAACGCCAAGATCACGACCAACGGACCTGTAGAGCAAAACCCTATCTTGTTTCTTGATATCGAGCATGAGGTCTGCAATCTCTGCTGCTGACCAGGAGTGCAGAACTTCACGGAGTTCCGTCCAATTATGCGTCTCAATCAGCTCCAGAATTTCCGGTTTGAGCAGTTCTTTGAGCATGAGAAGCCTCCTTTCGCGTAGGGTATCGACAGTATGCGGCTGGTCAACACCAGCCTGCAAAAATACCCATGTGGATTAATTTTTCGAGGCTTTTTGGCATTTCCATTTGAAAATATCTTGCGTAAAGACCAAAAAGTGCTATCTTTGTGTCTTGCTACAACCAAACAACATTTGACGACCACATGGCTCATCATGCATCAGCAATAAAGCGTATTCGCCAATCAAAGAAGCGCAAAGCATACAACAAGGGATACAAGACCTTGATCAAGAATGCTGCAAAGGCAGTACGTTCGAGCAAAGATCTCGTATCGGCAGAAGCTAACCTCCGCGAAGCAGCTAAGGTTTTGGACCGCAGCGCAGCAAAAGGTATCATTCACAAAAACACTGCAGCGAACCGCAAGTCAGCACTTGCTCGTTTCGTTAACAAAATTTCGAGAGCAGCAGCCGGCGTAGCCGCTTAATACTCTCTGCTGCACCCGTAGCTCAACTGGATAGAGCATCTCACTACGGATGAGAAGGTTTGGGGTTCGAATCCCTACGGGTGTACTTCACTCATTGTTAAGTCCGCAATTCTTTTGGAGTTGCGGACTTTTTTATTGGCACACCGCTGTTTGCTTTCTACATGCCACCATTAGATGGTTGCAAATACACCACGAAGCACTTTCAAACTGCGGTTTCTCATTTTGGAGGAAAACCATAGTCCGGTAGTTACCGTTAAAAGTTGCATATGCAGTTGGGTTTCAACACAAGCCATTAATCTCGTCTGAGATTGGATTAAAGTCTATGATCATAGCAGACTCTTACGTATTCTCAAACACAAACAACTCATCGGAGTGCAATGGTGTTAAAACGAACTTTGACCCAACCGGTCTGAACCCATATAAACTGGACTGATGTTCTATTATTAGGTAAAGAGTTTCTTTAGGCATTTGTGGAGGTTGATTTGCTCTGGCAGATTCCGTATATGCGACCTTAGCCGTAAGCAGCATTCTAACCTCCTTGAGGCTATTCCTAGCAGGCTGCTCTCCAGCAGTGCCGGTTTATCCGCTTCACCTGTTTTGCAAAGATAGCCGGGACCTGTACAAAATGACAGCGCGTATCGCCAAGGAGTTGTAAACCTGATTCCTGAGTGGATGCGCTCACTACAGTAAATCGCATCAAATTGAATCATCGCGCTCCTAAGCTGCGCCAAACTTTCAAACTCATAACATAGTGCAGGTGGAAGGACACCGTACATAGTGCTTGTTCTGGATGTATTTGTGAACCTGAAGTGACTACCCTGCGAATTCGGCTAAGCACATCTGCATCACGGTCACTAATTTGTGCTGAAAGCTCTGAGTGAACTCTACTTAAAGACGATTGTGAAGAACGCCAAAGATCAAGTAAAGTCCCCTTCCTCCAAAGTCGACGCCTACATACAGCGCGAAAAGCGTTGGCAGGATGAATCCACTTTGCTTCGAGAGATTGCGCAGAGCACTGGCTTAGATGAGGATTTCAAGTGGGGACATCCTTGTTATTGTCTCGGATCCAAGAATGTAGTGCTCATGCATGGCTTCAAGGAATACTGCGCCCTTCTCTTTTTCAAAGGTGCGCTGATGTCAGATCCGGATCGGGTGCTCGTGCAGCAGACCGAAAATGTACAGTCTGCACGGCAAATGCGCTTCACATCTCTTCATCACATTAAGAAGCAAAAGAAAGCGATCAAATCGCTTATCGAGCAGGCTATTGCTGTTGAAAAAAGCGGTCAGAAAGTAGCGCTCAAGAAGAGTTCTGAATTCGTGATGGTTGACGAGTTTCGGGAGCTTCTCGCTTCCGATTCACGGGTGGCTGATGCCTTCCATGCCTTGACCCCCGGCCGGCAACGTGCCTATCTCTTGCACTTCTCAAGCGCCAAGCAAGAAAAGACGCGTCGTTCCCGCATCGAACGGTGTACCGGGGCGATCTTGGCAGGTAAGGGTTTGGACGATTAGAACACGCAACTTCTCAGTTCATTCGCTGTGGCTCGCAGAACCGCAATCACCCCTGCAGCTCTAGCGAAGTATCACAGTACGACAAACACCGGATTGGGTGTAGACTACAAGTCCATAGAATCCATGCTCAAGCGTTGCACACTCGCTCGATGGGATTCGTATCTCTGCCGATCTTGACGACGATATCCAGGAAAGCACTCGACGACGTCCCAAAAGATCAACCGCCTCAATGCTTATTATCTGCTCGCACTGCGCACCGAAGGGTCCGCTTAGAGTCAGATCTCCTTCCATATCAAAGCGTGCATTCAGTGAACGTCGTGCATTCCCTACTTGTGCTGCTGAGTGTGTGTCGGTGTCTTCTACGGCAGTGACTGACGAGATATCCCAGCAATACACCAGATTGTTCACCCAATCAGCTGCGTACACACGAGTACCCGCGGCGTTGTAGCAAAGATCGATGAGCGAACTTTCTAGGCCGGTGCCGGACATTCCCACCAGACGTGCTACAGGAGTACGTTGCTGAACATCCCAGAGATAAAGCGTGCCGTAGTTTTGTGCGATGAAGCGCTTTCGTTGTTTGTCGCTGTAGAGCCCTTGAAAGCTGTAGACCTGCCCGGAGTCAATCTCGTAGCGTCGGAGCAATGAACCGTCCGTGAGTGACCATAGTGCAGGCTTAGCGTGTCGTCCAAGTCCTAGGACCAGATTACCATCGTCCATAAACAGAGCGCTCGTAAAAGGTTCCGCACCGGCATGAAGTTTATACTGAAGATCTCCATTGGCAAGCCAGACTGCAACGTTTGTATCCGTCCCCGGACCCACAATCCAAAACTCGTCGTTGCTCATCGAACACTCGTACAGGTCTCCTCGGTAGCCCTTGAACTCATCGAGCTTGACACCCGTCGTTGCATCCCATGTATAGAGTTTGGCGAGACTCGTTGAACTAATGATAAAGCGTCCGGAAGGCGCATAACAATAGGTCGAAATTCCACCGGTGTGGTTGGGTAGTATGAAATCGATGGTGGCTGATTCAAGATCCCACTGATGTACTGCTTTATCGACATCGGATCTCGTTAAGAACTTGTGACCATTCGGATGAAAGTTCTTTTGTGTAACACCGGCTATGTACCCTGCATCCACGTTCTTTAGCAAGGCAAAAGTATGTGGATCCCAGTATTGAAAATGTGCATCGCTGCTGGTGCTAAGGATATAGTTCCCTTTGGGAGAGTAACAGACTGATTGCATCCCTGCATGAACGTTGTCAAGCAGGGGTCCTGCTGTTCCCGTGGCAGCATCCCACAAACGTATGGTAGAGTCCATTGATGCGCTGAGTACCCAGCGCTCGTCGGGGGACAAACAAATTTCACGACAAACTGAGCGTATGCCGCCAATTGTGCCAAGCACCTTCAAGCCCACCCTATCCATGATGTGCAGATCCAGACCCGTGCTGAGATAGATCCGCGAAGCCGATGAGTCGAAGCTAAGAACGGGATTATAGTTGAATGTCGAAGCAGGCGGAGATGCAACAACAGCACCGTCGCTGCATCGCAAAATCATATAGGCATTGGATGAACACAGACCCAGATACTCGGCGGAAGCGCTCATGCTGAGCTTCCAAGCAAACTTCACATCAACCTCGCGTTGCCACAGCGTTGCATGCTGTCCAATCGAGCGCATCAATAGAATGTTTTTCGAGGAGTCCACAAAAGACCTCATGAGCACTACGCAGCGGTCTGCATCGGGTAACATGATTGCCGCACCGCACTGACGTGTTGAGTCTCTATACTCATCAAGAAACGCATAGGCTTCGCTGCCCCACACGCGAACGCGTCCGGCGACATCTGCGGTTACAACACGTCTCTGCTTCGAAAAGTAAAAGCTTCGTGCTATAGTCGATCCTTCATGCACAAAGCGTTTAAGAACCTTTGCTCTTCCCCGTTCGATAACGCTGTAAACGGAGTCAGCAAAGGATCCATAGATCTTCGTGCCCGCAGAGTTGAGCTCAAATGGCACATCCGGACTATACGCATGAGCCGTTGTCGTATCAATGATTCTACCGTTCTGCAGCGAACGTACACTGACCACTCCCGAACGTTGAAGCCCAACCAGAAACTGACCGTCTTCACTGAATGAAACACCGTTGGCGTATGCATCCTGAGTCTCAACCGAACAGTGAAGAACTTGTTGCGGTGGATTTACCGTCCAAACCACAACTTCACCACTGAGCGACCACAATGCAACATGAGTACTCTGCGCATTCCAACAGCAACCATTCGGACTGTATCGTTCCGGCATATAAAAGGTCTTCAAGCAACGAGCTGAAGCTGTCTCCCATATCGAAACGTACTGCGCCCTCCAACTGACTATGTATCGTCCATCAGGACTAAGCATGTGAGAGCTTCCGGCTGCCGGACTTATCCATAGTGGCTCAACCGTACGTTGTGCAACACTCGACTGTATACATGTAAACAAGAGTACAAGTACCATGGAACGCAGCATTCGCGCAATGCTCGGTAGAAACGCTGCATTCACCGTATGTTGAGGGTCGTACATTTGATGTATTCGTATGTTGTAAGTCGTCTCAAAAGAGGCGTCCAACTCGTCGGAAGCAATTCATGCTCGTTCCACTTTGCTTTGCATAGTCGATTGCAACCAACATACTTTGGACAACTCAATTCCATGGCGAAGCGGCCACGTATAAGCCGGCATCACTTGTCACCACATACAGCCGATTATCCGCATCAAACTTGGAACTGACGATGTAGGATCCCACATCAAGTCCTTTGAGATTCATCGGCGCAGTATTGGTATTGCCCGCTTGACCCCACAAAAAGGTCGAACCTGAACCGTACGCGATGTACTTGCCACTTTGTGTGTACACAAAGCCGGGCGCAAGGCTAGAGACTTCAGTCCACGTATTGCCGTAGGTCGTGGATTGTTGATTGGTTACGAAGTTATCGGTACGGGCATAAATCAAATTTGCAGGACCCTGAACCATCCAACTGAAATTCAAACCCGGTGTTGGGATTGTGCTAACCGATGCATTCGAACCCAATCGAATGAGCATACCATTAGTGTGCTTGGACAAATCGTAACGATAGTAGGTTATGGACACAAGTGCATCTTGCAAGTTGAGACCGCAACAAACCGGAACTTGGTAAGTACCGGAGCCAACAGCGCCAGATAAGGCGGGCATTGGAAGAGTCTTCCAACTTTGACCGGAATTCGAAGTCAGATAGGACGTACGCAGACCCACAACAAACAACTTTGAATCCCCGGATGACGTGAGGGCACGAAACACCACGCTATTACCATAACTACTCCAACCGCTCGAAGTCTTGACAAACACTCCATTGTCAGCGAGCACACAGAGATCCTTAGTGGCATTCCATCCGATGTGACTGATCGCTTTCAAACTGCGAATGCCGCTCGCACGAAAAGTCTGCCCCTTGTCGGCGGAATAGAAGCAGCCACCACACACCTCGGAGGCACTCCCTGTGGCAATAAGGGAGTTCTTTAGAACCAGAGCTGAGCCTTCAACAAAAAGTACGTGAGTCCAAGTCTTTCCATCTTGCGATTTCATGAGTTCGCCTGCACCTTCCGGTGAAGGACTACTCGAGGTTTTAACAAGTGCATAGAGGAATCCGTCACTACCCTCTTGTATCGTAGAATAGAAGTAGTGGGCGTTGAACGGAGTCAGCTGCGTAAAGCTTGCACCTTTATCAGAAGATGACCACAAGCCGCCTCCATTTGGAATATAGTAGAGCACGTCGCCATTGCGACGGACCAGGAGTTCACCGCCATAGCCTGATTTAACAGCGGCATGTTTCGTCCAATTCGCTCCGGCATCCACAGAGCTGTAAAAACTATTCGGACTACTTGCGTACACTTCGTTGTTCGATCCATACGCAATACCTCCGCCATATTCCGAACCTGTCGGTACTGAAACTTTGATCCAAGTAGCGCCCTTATCGGTACTGGTCCACACTTGCATAGAAGTAGGGTAACTCATCACCCGTAGAAGTGGGTAGCCTTGCGGACTTAGGTCGAGGTGTACCTCAAGTGTTTGAGAGTTGCGCGTGAATACCGAACACTTCTGTGCCGCACTGTTTATGTCACTCTTGACCCATAATGCGTCGTTTGCCAACAAATAGAGTTCCTTGGAGGCACCCACTTTGACAGCGACAAACGGTGCTCCGTTTGTTGCTTGCACTTGAGTACCTGCAGAACTCAACGAGACGGTTGCAAGATTCCCATCAATGATTTCGACAAGTGTTTGATCGTCCAACACATCGATACTCGACACAACACCGCCGGTCGTCGGAAGATCCGTCACTCGGCTTAGGTTTATCGTTTCTTGAGCTGTTGGCGTTGTTCCACCATTGTCATCGGAAGGAGTACAAGAGCTCAGTCCGGCACATAAACTAAGACTGAGTGCCAGGCAAACAAACAAGGGGATACGGGCTTTGAACAAAGTCATGCAGAAATCCTTCAAGCAGTGTTACGGGAAATTCGAGAAGTTCCCCAAGTATGGCCCCTACTGAGGTGAGGAAATATAGTATCTTCACTACAAAACACAAGACAAGAAATGCTGCAGACTACAACTGTTGTAAACGCTTGGCAGCTCGCACCGCTTCTTCGCTTTGCGGATATAGCTTTTGAAGCTTTTGGTAGGTTTTTTTTGCTTCTGCGGTCTGACCCATGCGTATCATGGACTCAGCAATCATGGACAAAGCTTTACTGGACTTTTCGCTGCTTTTCGAGCCTATGACTTTATTGAAGGTTTTGATGGCATCATCGTACTTCCCAAGTCCGTAATACGATTCTCCCATCCAGTATTGTGCGCGAGCTTGCACCTCAGGATTCTTCTCCTGTTGCGCAACTTGTCCAAACAGATCGGCCGCCTCTTGGTACTGCTTTTTGTTGAACAATCCTGTTGCAGTTGTAAAGAGCGGATTCGGGGCCTCCGTTTTGTTTACGGGGTTTTCACCCATCGCACCATCCAATTGCGATTTCGGTTCTTTCGGACTTGCCTTAATACCCGTCGACTGCGCAACAGCTTTAGCCGGAGTTTCTTTGGGTGCAGATTTTTGGGCTGATGCAGACTCTGTGTTCGTTGAACTTGGAGCTACTTTCGGACGAGGCTTGGGGATACGACGTACTTTTGGCTTTGGCGTGTCTTCCGACTCATTATCGGCGCGGATCACATCCCCTAGGCGGTCGTCCAGTGTGGACTCAGCCTTCGTACCCTGACTCTTCTTTGCGCCACTTGTGGATCCCTTTGTAGCCGGCATTGCTCCTTCAGAATCTGCATTGTCGGGAAGAATAAGTCCTGACTTCGAGTCTTTCTTTGTCAAGCCGGCACCTTCGGTGCCGCGTCGATTTGATTGCGCAGTTGCGCTTACAGGAGCATCGCCTTTGGTAAAAGTCTGATCTCGGCCACTGTTGTTTGCCGTTGATGGAGGAGCGCTGCGTTGTGCTTGTTCGTCAACACGCTGGCGAATGGATCGTATCTCGGTCTGCACGGTATCCAATCGTGCATTCATAAGTTCTTGCTGATTTTGCAGGCGCTCCATTTGTTCGCGAAGGGTCGGGATCTTGCGACGCTGCACACTTGTATCCGGCGCATTTACAGGCGAAGCGGCAGATTCGTCATTTGGAAGCGACTGATGCTCCGAAGCTTTGGATTGCTGGGTGGGTGCGGTACGGCGAGTTGAGAGAGGCTGGCAGGCACTGAGCGTTACGAGCACAGTTGCAGCAAGAAGGACAAAAACAGAAGAGCTAGTGGGTACTTCTCTTCTCTTTTCGGCTTCCTTGCCGCAAGCTGCGTTGACATCTGCTGTAATCCGTGCAACTGAAAGCAAAGCTGTCAGCCTCCTCTCATCAGCGTTCTAGAATGGTCTTAATCGAGGTCGAGTTCCACCAGCGTTTCGTAGCGAATGTCTTGCGCAATGCTGTTCACGCGATTGATATACTCGCTGGTGGTTTCTTCTTCCATCAGATCATCAGCTTCTTCGAAGGCTTCTTGATCTGCGTAAATGGTTGCTTCCGTAAACTCGTTGTTCTTGTTCTTGAACACGAAGTACTCGAGTCCTTTCTCTGCATAAATCTTCTTCAAGCGACGCATCAATTCTTGATGTTCTGCTTGCTTTTCGGCTTCAATGGTATACGTCACGGTAAACATTACTCGTGGCATTGCAGTTCCTTTCTTGTGAAATACGTTCCGACAAAGATACAACGCAGATGCCGTATTTCGGCTGAAAATGCGTCATTTAGCTTTGCACGCAGCTGCCGAAGGCAGATGCATGATAAAAAATCTCCCGAATAGCTCGTATGCCGAAACCTGCGAAGAGCTCGGTGGACTAGGTTTCGACAATAAATGTGCGCAATCCGACATAGTTTCCGTCTGTCGTGCGCCCGATAACCAAGACATCCACTTTGTTTTCTCCGAACCACAATTGGACCGGCTTGGTGACATTTTCAAAAAAGACCTTCTTAAGTTCTTGATATTGCTTCGTTTCCTCCACTTCTTCAGGGGTATGCCATTCGTACACTTCGGTAACACCTTCAAAAAACTCTTCCGCTTCTGACTCGGAAATAAGCACATCTTCAGGATGATGAAGATTGAAGGCGATGTTGTCAAAGGTCATGGCACCCTGTTCTGCCGTGTTCCAAATGTAGACATCGATGGGAGCATCGGTCTCGCTAGGGTAAAGTAGTCCGGTGCAGAGCTGTCGTAAAGCGTCGGAGAATTGATCTGTAGTAAGCATAGTGTAATGTTCTGAGTTTACATTTTTTCGGGAGCTGAGATACCCAAAATATTGAGGCCATTTTTCAAGACACGTCTCGTAGCCGCAGCTAGCGCCAAACGGGCTTGTCCAAGACTCTCGTCAACTCCAATGATTCTACAATCATGATAGAAGACGTGAAACGCTGCAGCAACATCGCGCAGGTAATCGGCGAGTACATGCGGTTCCAACGACAAACCGGCGCGTCGAACAATCATCGGGAATCTGTCAAGAATCTTTATCAACTCCAGTTCAGCTTCATGTTGAAGAAGCTCGAGTGAGGGCTTCTCGGCAGGTCGCAGTCCTTTGTCAGCGGCATTTGCAAAAATGCTGTGCAAACGCGCATGTGCGTACTGCAAATAAAACACAGGATTCTTATCACTTTGTTCCAAAGCTAAATTGATGTCGAACAATAACTGCGTGTCGGCAGAACGCATCAAGAAGAAGAAACGAACGACGTCGACACCGAGATCGTTCATCAAATCGTCAAGCGTGTATTGCTCACCATTACGCTTCGACAGTTTGTAGGGCTGTCCATCGCGCATGAAGGAAACCATCTGGTGGATGACAACTTTGATTTTGGAGCTGTCACATCCGAGCGCTTCTACACCCTTCAAAACCTCTTGCACGGTGGCAAGGTGATCCGCGCCGAAAATGTCGACGACAATCTCATCACCACGACTACACTTTATCTTGTGGTAAGCCATATCGGGTAAGCGATAGGTTGGTTCACCACTTGATTTAATGATCACGCGGTCATGCTCAAGGCCGAGCTGCGAAGTCGCAATCCACCATGCACCGTCTTTCTCGTATGCTAAGCCCTTGGCCTTAAACTCCTCCACGACTTCCTCGATCTTTCCTTCGCTGTATAAGGAGTTCTCGTTGAAGAACACATCGTGTCGTACGTCAAGTCTTGCAAGAGTCTTCTGGATTGATGCAAAGCACCACGCCTCGCCTTTGTTCTTACAAAGGCTAAGATCGTCTTCGGTACCTGCTACGAGCTTATCACCGTACGCGTCGATCAACTCTTGAGCAATGGTGTAGATATACTCTCCCTTGTAGCCGTTCTCCTCGTCAAAGGCAAAGTCTTTTTCGCCTAACAGTTGACGATAGCGTGCATAGACAGAACGAGCCAGATTGTTCATCTGGTTGCCTGCATTGTTGAAATAGTACTCGCGCGTCACACGATAGCCATTCCACTCCAAAAGGCGGGCGATGGTGTCGCCCAGCATTATGTTTCGTCCGTGTCCGGGGTGCAAAGGACCCGTCGGATTAGCACTGACATACTCCACATTCGCGGTCTTGCCTTCTCCGATTGTACAACGACCGATACGCTCGTCCTGCTCAATAATAGTCTGCAAGCGCATAGCGAAATACGCCGGTGTCAAGCGAAGATTGATAAAACCTGCACCGGCAATCTCTACCGCTGAAACATAGGTAGGATCCGGGTGCAGAGCATCGATGATCGACTGAGCAATGATTCGCGGCGCTTTGCCAAGACTCTTGGCAAGAGTCATTGCGACGTTTGTAGACAGATCGCCGTGCGCTCGAACTTTAGGAGTTTCAAACTGAATGTGAGCCGATTCAATGCCGATCGACTGTAAGGCTTGTTGAAAGATCTGTTCGAGAGATATATCCATTTCTAAACTTGTCACGTTGTGGTGTTTCCGCCTGGCTGAGCTCTACATGATGTAAGAAATCAGCTATGAATCTTCTACTATCGGCTACTGGCTATTGACTCAATTTCCTATCAGCGTTGGTGCGTGCACGTTCTCAAGTTGAAGCGGCCAACATACGCTTAGCTTGAGACACAGGTGCGTTGTGCTCAATGCAACGCTGCAAGACAATTTCACCCAAAAGTTGACACAGATGTTGTCACAGCTAAACCTTCGGCTAAACGCTTTGCACCTTCACTGCGGAGAATTCGACAACCTAGTAATCGCGCTGTTTAGTCTTCAAACTCTTCATCGAGCTCTTGGACTTTCTTAGTCTTTGATTTTTTGTCTTTCAACGGGTCGAATTTCAACAAGCGGCCCGCTGCACTCAGTTTAAAGAACTGTGCATCAGACCAGAGCTTTTCTAGTTTATAGTACTCGCGAGCTTCCTCTTTCATGAGATGCACTACGACGTCGAAGTAGTCGACAATGATCCAATTCAGAGAATCCCAACCTTCAGAACGCGGAACTTCAATGTCGAGCTTCTTTGTGGCTGAAATCATATTCTCCGCCATGGAACGTATCTGCGGATCCGAACTTGCCGAAGCAATGACGAACCAATCACAGGGAGCTCCATCAACCTCTTGAATGTTCAGGACGTGAATATCCTTAGCGTTCTTTTCTGCCGCAAGCTTCGCGCAGAGTGTCGCTAAAGATTTGGGGTCTTTTGGTTTTTTTGAACCTGCCAAAATGGATCCTTTAATAAATCAGTAATGAGATAATTTTTTCTACCTTACGAACGCTGTCACTGATAGATGCGCAGACTTTTATAGTCATCGCCGAGCACAAGGCTGCAATCAAGTACCAGACTCGAATCAATCTGCGTCTCCACGCGGTTGTGCGCGAGGCCAATTGCGTAGGCTAATTGATGCGCCGCCGTCGTGTCACCGCGTAAACAAATCACACGAGATTGTTGTTGCGGCGTCGCATTGTCAGTCACCACTACATCGAATCCACGTTGGCGTAAGTAATCAGTGGCTTGCCGAGCGATGCCTTGAACGGAAGTCGCATTCAGAATTCGCAATTGAATGACGATGTCGCGTTTTGCCAATTCTGACTCCTCGATGCGCCGTGGCTCGACCGGCGGACGAACAAACATGCGCTGCACAAAGGAGTATCCTAAGACCACAACGACGAGTCCTAAAACGATCACACCAATACTTCGGCCGATCGACGAGAAGGTGAAGTAGCTACGTAGTTTCAAGCAGCCTAACGGTGAAAAAAAGAAGAGCTCGTGATATGAAGAATATCACGAGCGCTTCGTTCAAAAAACAGCAACTCGCATCTTAGCGGTATTGACGCAAGAACTCCAGTCGTTGTTGCAGTTTGGCAACCGGGACCAAGAGTTTGTCCTTACCGAAAATGGCTTCTTCCTGTGTGTGAAACACTATGTCGTAATCTTTACTCATCACGATTGCCTCTTCCGGACATACCTCTTCGCAAAAACCGCAGTAGATGCAACGGAGCATGTTGATTTCAAAGAGCTGCGGGAAGCGTTCTTTGTCACGTTCCATGGTTTCGCCGGCTTGAACTTCAATAGCCAGTGCCGGACATACGCGCGAGCAAAGGCCGCACGCAACACAACGCTCTCCTTCACTCTCTTGTACCAAAACCGGACGTCCACGATAGCTTCCTGTAGGCTCCCAACGAACCTCGGGATACTGTCGGGTCATGTGCGGCTTGAACATCGTTCCAAAGGTCGATGCTAAACCTTTCACGATTTCCGGGAGATACAATTTCTCCCAAAAGCTCATACGCTGTGCGCGTGTGTTCGTGTTTACATTCATGATAGTCCTAGCGGTTTAGAGGATTCCGTAATTCTTTAATAGTGACATCACACCACCGGTCACAAGGATGTTTGCAAGCGATAGTGGGAGCATGATTTTCCAACCCAAATTCATGAGTTGGTCATAGCGAAAACGAGGCAATGTCCAACGTACCCAAATGAAGAAGAAAAGCATCGCTCCAACTTTTGCGGCAAAGGTTCCAAACTGAACCAAAACCAGCGCTAAACTTCCCTCTTGCAAACCAAGAAGCTGCTGCGCAAATGGCGCATCGTAGCCACCTAAAAACAAGGTTGTCAGCACAGCGGACGAAGTTGCCATGTTCGCATACTCGGCCAGATAAAACAACCCGAATTTCATGCCCGAATACTCGGTGTGATAACCGCCCACAAGCTCCGGCTCTGCTTCAGGGAGATCGAAAGGAGCGCGATTCGTTTCAGCAAACGATGCAACCAAAAAGATGATGAAGCCCAGAGGCTGGAAGAAGATGTTCCACTTTCCGTTTGCTTGCGAGCCAATGATGTTGTTCATGTCCAATGAACCGGCGAGCATAAGAACTCCTATGAGTGCCAGACCCATCGACAATTCGTAAGAGATCATTTGAGCAGACGAGCGCAAACCGCCCATGAGCGAATACTTGTTGTTCGACGACCAGCCCGCCAAGGTCACACCGTATACCGCTAATGATGTCAAAGCCAGAATAATGAGAATACCGACATTGACGTTAGGCGCCATGGCTATGTAATGCTTCACTCCCTGTGCGTCGCTAATGTAGCTTGCCGGAGCAAGCACACAGAATAAGGCCATTGCTATCGAAATCGATATGACGGGAGCCAAGCTATGATAGAAACGATCCGCATTCGAGGGTACGATGTCCTCTTTGGTATAGAGCTTCACCACGTCTGCCAAAGGCTGCATGAGTCCGAGAGGACCTACACGGTTTGGTCCGACCCGATACTGCATCCAGGCAGAAATCTTGCGCTCCAAATACACCAACGCGGCGGCGATTACAAGGACGACGTTCATGACGACTACACCCTTTATCACGGCAAAAAGTACCGGACTGTTCAGGATGTATGATCCGACTGTTTGTAACATTTCCATTAAGCGATCTTAGTTGGGTTTCATGAAATGTGACTCGTACAAGACCACGTCTTCTTGTGGCTCCGATGCTTTTCCAAGCACGATACCGTGTCGCGCATCCAGTTGCTCATAACTCATGAGGCTAAAACCAGAGACGGTCTCCGCGAGCTGTTTGAACACATGCTGACTGGATCCAAATCCCCAGCTGCTTCCTAATGCTTCGGCAATGCCTTGTACGATTCTCCAGCACTGTATAACATCACGCTTCGCTCCTTGATTCCAGCGATCGTTGTGCGCACCGAAGCGATCCAGGCGACTCATCTTTAATCCCATGCTTCGTTGGTTCTCGGCAGTGACTAAGGCCGGACTGAAATGCTGTACCCGCTTATCGATATTGGTAAAGGTGCCTTCACTCTCTGCGTAGGTACTGCACCCCAAGACCACATGCGCGAGTTCAACGCTTTCGCACATGTTCATGGTGACTTGAGCGAAAAACTTCAACGATTCAATGGCAGCACGCACTTCGCTGTTTCCACGGATAAGTTCATCACCAAGCACCAAGGCACAATCGGCGTGCTTTACCAAGGCGGCGACTTCCGACTCAGCTACACTCTTAATTCCAATGGCCTCAAATCCGTTGCTGTTTGCGTTGCGATCGGCTACACGCAGGAAATCATCCGCAAAGTCATTGTTGTTGCGCTGAACATACACGATGTGAGCGCCCTTCAACACGTCGCTCGCAAGCTTCTTCGCGGCGAAAGCATCTTCATTCGTGCACCAACCGCCGACAACAATCAAAACTTTTGATGCAGAGTGCGATGAAAGGTTCTTAGCGATCTCAGCAAAGCCTGTCTTCCAGTCCGAAGCGCTGAGTTGTCCGTTTCGACGTAGGTGCACGGAACCCACGCGATTTTCATTCACCCAGTGGTAATTCTGTAAGCGACCGGCATCGCACATCCAGTATTGATTCACAAAGGGATTGGCTCGGGGTTCTAAGCGTAAAATCGTATTGTCCTTCACGCCTATTTGAATGTTACATCCACGTGCACATCCGGGGCAGACAGACTCGTTGAAGCTCATATCCCAAACGCGAGCTTTGAAACGGAAGTCCATGCTAGTTAGCGCACCTACCGGACACAACTCGATCACATTCATGGAATAGGGCGAGTCAAACTGAGTACCTTCAAAAAGCTTGATGGTGACATGGTCACCGCGCTGAACAAAGGTCAGAACGGGCTGCTTGGCAATTTCTTTGGCGTAGCGAATACAGCGAGAGCATGAAATACAGCGCTCGGCGTCGAACATGACGTTCGGACCCCAAGCTTCTCTTTTATCCTTGTGGTTCTTGACGTCGATAAAGCGACTCTCACCTTTGGAGTACTTGTAGGCATACTCTTGAAGCTTACACTGACCTGCTTCATCGCAAATCGGACAATCCAGAGGATGGTTGACTAACAAAAACTCCATAACGGCGTTCGATGCCTTTACGGATTTGTCGTCTCCAGTACTCACGATCATCCCGTCGCTCACCGGCGTCGAACATGCTATTTGCAGTTTCGGCATCCAAGCTACTTGAGGGTTTCCTTCGGCGTCGAGCTCGACTTGACCCTCAGCATTTTTCTTGTGCGAACCGACATTGACTAAGCACATACGACAATTCCCGGCTACTGACAAGGATGGATGCCAGCAGAAGTGCGGGATGTGAATCCCGTTGTCGTTCGCTGCTTCAATGATGGTTTTACCTGGTTGGGTTTCGATTTTACGGCCGTCTATGGTCACTACAGGCATGTGCCAAACTCCAGAGCGTTAGAAAGCATGAGATATCCTTTTCATGATCCCAAGCGTAGGCTGCGACAACGCTTCATGAAAAGACCTGCGAAAATAGCTTGAAAAATGGAATTAGGAATGCGAAAGAAGGACAAAGTTTCCACCATGAGGCCTAGCACCGGATTCGGTAAAAAACAGGCGAAAGCGTTCTTTTTGAGCTCGTCGACTACACTATTTCATCGGCCTTGCTTGAAATATCAAGTCCACAACCTTGACGTGTCGCAGTTCATCTGCCCATAAGACCCTCTTGCAGCCTTCGAACTCGCCATTGCCAAACACCTTCAACCGGATTCAGAGCGCAAATCACTGTGAGCTTCCGTCTCCTGTACGAACCGAGGTCCGACCGGCAAATCGCGAATGTCGTTTGGACGTTTCACTATCTCGCTCGTACATACGGCGGATCAACTTCGTCCCTAAGGGCGCAAAATTCGACTAACAAACAAATTATTCCGCACTTCTTTGCAATTTTGGAGCAATCTATCCGTTAATGAAGCATGCGAGCTTTTGTTTCATTCATACTTACGGTCTGTTTTCTCATTGCGGGAACAGAGTTCCGTCAGGTTCTCAGAGCTCCGGCACTCGTGAAACACTACCTCAGTCACAACACGGTGCAACGCGAGTTGGGACTCAGTGCATTTCTTGCACTGCACTATTGCCAAAACGACGACCGCGACGGCGACACCCAAGAGGATTCCTCGCTTCCTTTCAAAAGCTCCTTGGCGCCGAGTCTGATCGCTGAGCCCTACGTTGCTCCGGCGGGTCTATGTGTGGAAAGTCTACCATGCTGTTCTCAGTTGTTTCTCCCTCCCGATGATCCGTCCGCCAAAGACGGCTTTGTACGACCAAACGAGCACCCTCCCAAGACTTCGTGCGATCTGGCATAGCCCCATCGCAAAGTCCAAGCGGAGCTTCATCGCTGACTCCAAACAAAGCATCTGTAAACAGTCTGCAGCAAGAGCTTCATAGGACTTCGCATCCTACGTTTCACTGCATTGCTACAGTCAGTTCTTGACTGTTATGTAACAGACCGTTCTCTTCCTCTATGGCCTCGCGTCCAAGATGCAGACATTGAACGTGACACTACGAAGCGGGATCGGGCTCGCACTACTCTTCCTACATCCACGAACTCATTGAATTCATACGAAAGACTCCTTATGTCACCCTTACATCTTCATCTCGCACTAAATCACCTTCCCATCGTTGGGATGATCTTTGCCTCCGTGCTCTTCTTCTGGGCACAACTACGCTCGAATCAGAGTCTGTCTAAAGTTGCTCGCACGCTCATGGTGGTTTGCGGCGTGCTCAGCATCCCCGTTTTCCTAAGCGGTGAACCAACAGAACACAGTCTTGAGCAGCACGTTCAACTCCAAGAAGCAACGATAGAAGCACACGAAGAAGCCGCCGAGTTGGCATTTGCAGTCCTGCTCGTGACCTCTGCCGTAGCTGCTATTAGTCTCTTCCCCGTGACGCATCGCTCGGCTCTGCAGAGCGGTCTGACATGGATACTTCTTGTATCATCGGTGACTTCCACACTCTTGCTTGTGCGTACAGGCTATCTGGGCGGACAAATTCGTCACACTGAATTGGCGTCAGCGGCTGCACCGGGCAGCGCACAGATGAGCGGTACAAAGTCAGACGCGGTGTCCACAGGCACGAAGGCAGCTAATGGAGATACCACTAAACCGAATACAAACTCAGACATGGACGATGACGATTGACACCGGTCTAGGCCGGTACCCTCCACGAGATCACCGAGCCACGATAACCTGTAGGCTGTCGTGGCTTCTTTTTTACGTCCTTCTCCGCAAACGCGTGCAGAACAGCATAGATGAGTCATTGATGCTCCCTCACGTTGCGTTCCTTGTGTTCGTAGTGTAATTTGTGACATCTCCACAATTGGCAAACCATGACAGCTCTTGAACACAACATATACTCTGCCCAAAGCGTGCGCGGAGTTGGACCTGAAGCATGCACATTTCAATTTCATTCGATAGCAGACGCTCTCCTTCGTCAGCAAGTAGCACGAGCTCAGTCGACCTACCTTATCAGCTACGATGAGGCGAACAGTCGCATAGAGTATAGTTACGATGACTTTGTTAAGGCAGTGCTTCGCACTGCCTCGTATCTGCAGAGTATCGGTGTCAGCTCCGGCTCCCGTGTTCTTACAGCAGCCCATAATCACCACGACACCATTATCCAATACTTCGCCGCGTGGTCGCTCCAAGCGTGCATTGTGCCTCTCAATATGAGTGAAGACGATGAACGCCTGCGATACATCTGCAGCAACTGCAATGCTAGCGTCCTGCTGTGTCGTCCTGATTATGCACAACGTATTGCTTCACTGGATCTCCCTTCGAGCCTTCACTGCGTTCTCGTCAGTTCAAAGTATCACGAACTTGTCGCTTCAATGCCCGAGTGTCAGGTAAGCACCGAACCTGCATTGGATGCAGAATGCCTCATTGTGTATACCAGCGGCACCACGGGAAATCCAAAAGGCGTCGTGCTGCTTCAGCGTAACCTAATGGCCGACGGAGAGGGTATCGCGGCATGGCATGGCATTACTGCCGATCAACGTATGATGTGCGTTTTGCCCGTTCACCACGTCAATGGAACAATCGTCACACACGTTACTCCTTTTCTTGCAGGTGCATCCGTCGTCCTTCTTCGAAAGTTTCAAACGGAGCTCTTCTTCAAGCGCATACGCGACGAATCGGTACACATCGTATCCGTCGTTCCTACGCTGCTCGCCTTCTTACTCGAAGCTGACGTTGACGATCTTGGCGTCACAAAGTCCGGTTTCAGACACATCATTTGCGGCGCAGGACCCCTGACGTGTGAGCTGGCTCAGCGCTTTGAAGATCGTTACAGCATCATGATCATGCATGGTTATGGCTTGTCCGAAACAACCTGCTACTCCTGTTTTCTGGAAACCGATCTGAGCGCCGATGAACATCGTTATTGGATGTCGCACTTTGGCTTTCCTTCCATCGGCGCTTCCATTCCACAGAATGAAATGCAGATACACGATGAACACGGACGACCACTAGCTTCGATGGAGAGAGGTGAGATCGTAATCCGAGGTTGGAACGTTATGAAGGAGTATTACAACAACGAATCTGCAAACAAAAGCACCTTCGAGTTTGGTTGGTTTCGAAGTGGAGACGAAGGTTTCTGGGCGGCACGAGACAACGGAACCCCATACTTTTTTATAACAGGACGAATAAAGGAGCTCATCATACGCGGAGGTGTCAACATCGCTCCGCTTGAAATCGATGAAGTCATAAACTGCGCTCCCGGTGTAAAAGCAGGCATCAGCGTTGGATTCGTCAACGACTTCTATGGCGAAGAGATCGGTGCACTTGTCGTGGCTCACGAAGGTGCCAGCGAAGAAAACATTCTCCGCTTCTGTCAAGAACAGTTACCCTTCTCGAAGGCACCGAAAGTGGTGCTGTTTAGTGAGACACTGCCGGTTACATCGACAGGAAAATATCAGCGAAACAAGGTCAAACACTTGTTCGCTGAATGGAAGGAAGCACAGTTCCGAAAGAGCAAGTAGACTGCGGGTTTCCATGTAGCCTTCAATTGCATGACCCAACAGAACTAAAGCTGTCGGGAGTCGTCCAAGCTTGCGTGGTACACGTGGAGCAACATAGTGCAGACCGTCCGGCAAAAACACCGTCAGACATCCGTTCAGATGTATTGAGAGTCGTTTGGATCTACTCGTACGGAGTTAGACGTACAATCTAGACATCATAGTCATCCACTGCCCCACCGCGAAAGATCGAGTTCACCATGTCTTTGTACGCAACGACACCTTCAATCTCATCCTTGGCAATCTTCGAGTTTTGATGGAGTGCATCAATAATGAACTCCATTGCGCTTGCAAGAAGGGCTTTATCCGACTCATCACACCCAAGATGTGCAACCGCTAGATCTCGAAGTCCGGGCACCTTGTCCAACTCATCGAGATAATCACCCGTACTGAGGTTGTCCGACAAGGTTATCGAGTGACCGTCGGCGAAGTACTTGACAATGGGGGCGTAGGTATCAAGGTGGGTGTCCACATGCTTACGTTTTGGCTTTTTTAGTGGATCAGGGAAGTGCATTGAAAACACCTCACGAACTGCGCGGCCAATGAGTGCCCGTGCAACTTTTGTAGCTCCCTCCTGTTCTCCTTCGAACACGAGCTCAACTTTTCCGGTTAAGCCACTGATGGCTGTCTGAAAATCGATGACTCGAGGCACCACTCGTTCTTCATTGTTGAGGATGGCACGACGTTCTGCGTTTGAAATCAAGGACTCCATCACTGCAATAGTCATGCGTGCCGAAACGCCTGATGATTGGTCAACGAATTCTGAGCTACGTGCACAAAGAGCGATTGCCTCTACGATCTGCTTCATAAAGCGAGGCACATGTACTGAAACGGTATCACGTTCAACCCAGGCATTCTGTTCAATGATCGTAATACCCTCATCTAAGCTACGAGGATAGTGCGTGACAATTTGCGCATCGATTCGGTCTTTCAAGGGAGTGATGATGCTGCCACGATTGGTGTAGTCCTCAGGATTGGCAGTGAAGACCAGGACCATATCGAGTGGAAGGCGGACATTGAAACCGCGAATCTGCACGTCACGTTCTTGCAGAATGTTGAACAATGCCACTTGTATACGCGGTTGCAAATCCGGCAACTCATTGATTACGAAAATCCCTCTATTGGTGCGTGGAACGATCCCGTAGTGAATCGCACCTTCATGAGCATATGACAAGCGTTGTGCGGCAGCTTTAATCGGATCGATGTCACCAATCAGGTCAGCTACTGAAACGTCCGGTGTAGCCAGTTTCTCACCGTATCGCTCAGATCGATGGATCCACTCAATGGGCGTGTCGTCTCCCGCCTGCGCCACGAGTTCACGAGCAAAGTGTGAGACAGGGTGAAATGGTGAGTCGTTGATCTCCGAACCTTTCACGATTGGTGTGTATTCGTCAAGAAAGTTGACGAGCAAGCGTGCGATTCGAGTTTTTGCTTGTCCGCGTAATCCGAGAAGCAGAATATCATGCTTCGCAAGCAGTGCGTTCACGACTTGAGGAATGACAGTCTCGTCAAATCCAATGATACCCGGAAACAAGGTCTCGCGTGACCGAAGTTTGCGAATACAATTGGCACGCATCTCATCTTTGGGTGAACGAAGAGTATATCCAGAGGTCCGTAGCTCTGACAAACGTGATTCACTCGGTTTCATTTTCCTCTCCTTTAGCTTGATGTCCAACAATAGCTACCTACCGGTTTACGATTCCACACCGACGACATTCACTTCTCTTTCGAGCGCAATACCAAAGCGACTCAAAACCGTTTCTTGAATAAAACTCGCTAGTTCAATGATATCCGAGCCTTTGGCACTTCCATGATTTACGAGCACCAGGGCATGCTTGTCATAGACACCGGCATCACCACGGCGATATCCCTTTAAACCACATTGTTCTATCAGCCACGCAGCAGGTACTTTCTTGTATGCACCTGCATCAAACACCGGTGCATCCGGTACGGAGTGCAGAAGTTGCTCAGCTTGTTCGGTACGAAGCAAAGGATTCTTGAAAAATGATCCTGCATTTCCTAAGACCTGCGGACTCGGCAGTTTTCGCGTCCGAATCGCCACCACAGCATCAAAGACGTCGCGTATACTTGGATTCACAATACTACGCTGACGGAACTCTTCTTGCACATCTTTATAATTGTACACAGGAGTCGAGTTCTTCTCCAATCGTAGCTCAACAGCCGTGATAACAACGTCGTTCTTCAATGCATGCTTGAACACGGAATCTCTGTAGGCAAAAGCACACTCAGCGGCGCTTATGGTCTTCAACTCTCCGGTCTTCCGTTCCATGTACTCAACAGCATACGCAACGTCTTTGAACTCTTTACCGTATGCGCCGATATTTTGAATTGGACTTGCTCCTATGGTGCCGGGTATGAGCGCCATGTTCTCCATACCTCCAAGACCATGTTGAACCGCCCACTCAACACAGTCGTGCCAACGCTCACCGGCTGCACATCGAACAATCGCTTCGAGCTCCGTCTCACGCACGATCTCGATCCCTCGTGATACGAGGCGTAGTACGGTTCCGCAGACGCGATTGTTGAACAACATATTCGAGCCACCACCCAGAACGAGCAGTGATGCCTCCGGAGTCGCATGTGCTAGAAGTTCGGTTTTCAACTCATCAACTGTCTCACACTCGACATAGCGATCTGCCAACGAATGCAGTCCGAAGGTATTACACTCTACCAAATCATACTCGAAAAACTCTCGCACGCGTACCTCGTTGACTAATGTGTGGCACAAGCCATTCGCTCGGAGTTCGACTCCCGGCTAGCGCTTGCGCTAGCCTTAGGCAGAAGGTCCGGCGTCTTTGACATACCGCTACCAGGAGCAGCGATGAGATGAACAACGGTTTTTGATTGGATGGTGCCATCGGGTCCATACTCTGCGCTTCGTATGCTGATACCATTCAGTGAAAGGCTGCAGATGAACACAGCAATCGCCACCCATCCAAGCACCATTCGTTTGGTATCCAAGGGTTCCGGATCCTCGACCGGCGGATGGTTAAAGCGAAAAATAAAACGAGTCAATGCTGCCCAAAACAACCAACCAACCCAACCATCGAAAACCCAAGCTGCATTGCTTTCCAACCACTGAAGCGGTGGTTCAAACACTCCTTGTAGAAATATGACGATTGCATCCGGAGAGTCCTGCGCCATCATCGGACGCAGCTCACCAATCAACGCCATGCCACCAATAGCCAAAAGAACTGCCGTTACAACTCGTGCTATACGAAACTGCTGACGTCCAAACATTGCATACACCACATGGCCGCCATCAAGTTGTCCGATCGGCAATAAATTCAGCGAGGTGACGAACAAGCCAAACCAACCAACGCACAAAAAGGGATAATGATAGATCTCATTCATAGGTGGAAGAAATCCCGAGCCTTTTGCAAAGATTGATGCCAGAAAACCAAAGGCCAGTGTGTCGCCAAATCGCAAGCCAAAATCCGGTATCTCCCCACCAAACAGTGTTTCGTATTCAGGATGAATACGCATCAAGTACGATTTATCGGGCAGACTAACAAAACCCACAATGAGAATGAGTATGCAGACAACGAAGCCTGCAAGTGGTCCGGCAACGCCGACATCAAACAACACTTTGCGTGACGCAATGGGAGATCGAGTGCGAATGATAGCCCCCATCGTACCAAAAGGCATGACATTCAAAAAGGGCATCGGAATGTAAAAGGGCAAGGTCGCATCAACCCCGTGAAAACGTGCCGCAAAGTAGTGTCCAAACTCGTGAGCACTGATGAACAGCATGATCAATGCAGCATAGGTCCACCCACTTAACCACGTGGCGGGATCCAAAACATCAGGACTCACACCTTGCCAAGCGGCACCGGCTAACATGCAAGAAGCGAAGGTCAAAACGAAGAGCACCACATGCAAGAGCCACCGTTGTGGCATGGCCGCGGTGCTCGGTGTTTGGACAGCTTCAGAGATTTCAGGGAGTGGCGTATAGCCCATGGATTACATGTTAAACGATTGAGCGTCGCGATCGTTGTGTCGGTCACCTATCCGGTGGCTACCCGGTTTCGCATTTGTGAGAGCTGTTCGTGCCATAACACCGAATTGTTGCACCGGAAAAAGAGCACTGTGCAACGAATAGATTTATACGAGACGAGCCGCATACACATTCAAACGACGACGAAGACTAAGCGATAAATGTGAGCATAGACGAGCAAGCTCAGCGTTTTAGTGGTGCGCTTGCCACGTATACGTGGTGACACTCCGACCATCGATGATGTTAATTACTACCTTCGGGACGCATTGTTGGGAAAAACAGGACGTCCCTAATGAACTCGTTGTTGGTAAGAACCATAACAAGTCGGTCAATACCAATTCCCAGGCCGGCTGTCGGAGCCAAGCCGGTCTCAATGGCAAAGAGAAAGTCTTCGTCGAGCGTCATTGCCTCGTCATCACCTTGGGCGCGCTGACGAGCTTGGTCTTCCAAGCGTTGACGTTGATCAACCGGGTCGTTCAACTCACTAAAGGCATTGGCCAATTCCGCGCCGTTGACGTAGAGTTCGAATCGTTCGACGAGTCCTTCTTCGCTGCGATGCTTCTTGGCCAGAGGCGACATCTCAACCGGATAATCCATGATGAATGTTGGCTGAATAAGCGTTGGTTGCACCAAGGTGCTAAACAGCTCGTCAACAAGTTTGGTCCAGCCTGCCGTCGACTCAACGTCGACCTGGTGCTTACGGCACAGTGCCAGAACGTCTTCACGTGACATTTTAAGCACGTCTTCTCCACATGCTTCTTTAATGGCGTCCATCATCTTTACCCGACGAAAAGGAGCCGCAAACGAAATCGGTGTAGATCCCACGACAATTTCAGTGCTTCCGTTAGCTTCGCGACATATCGTACTCAAGAGATCTTCCACCATGTCCATCATCCAGAGATAGTCTTTGTAGGCTACATAGATCTCCATCATGGTGAATTCGGGGTTATGGGTGCGATCCATTCCCTCATTGCGGAAATTCTTGTTGATCTCGTATACGCCTTCAAATCCGCCCACGATTAAGCGCTTGAGGTAGAGCTCGTCTGCGATACGTAGATAGAGTGGTATGTCGAGTGCGTTGTGGTGTGTGACGAATGGACGTGCCGTAGCGCCGCCGTACAATGGTTGTAAGACCGGCGTCTCGACCTCCATCCATCCACGTGCATCAAAGTAGCGACGCATTGACGAGATGATGGCCGCGCGCTTGATAAATGTTTCACGAATCTGCGGGTTGACGATTAGGTCGACGTAGCGTCGACGATAGCGCATTTCTTTGTCGGTAAATGCGTCATGTACAATCTTATTGCCCTGCTCATCCGTCTCTTCTTTCGCTACCGGAATTGGTTGAATGCTCTTGCACAGAAGCTCAAGGTTTTCAACATGAACACTAACCTCTCCCATCTTTGTGCGAAACACAAAGCCATGGATGCCGACGATATCTCCGATGTCATAGAGTTTCAAGAGGTCATAGGCTTCGCCTAAATCATCCTTCTTCGCGTAACACTGAATACGACCGCAATCGTCTTGTATGTGGAAAAACGTAGCTTTTCCCATACGACGAAAAGCCATGATACGTCCTGCTACACGGACACCTGTCCATTGCGAAAGGTCTTCATCACGGAAATCGCGATGAATGTCGGCACTTCGGTGACTCTTGTCAAAGTTGGCCGGATAGGGGTTGATTCCCTTCTCCCTGAGCTCTTGAAGCTCTTCCAAACGCCGTGTGACTTGCTCGTTTTGATTGTTTTCAGACATAAAAGTGTTGCGCTAAACGCGATAGGACTGATTGTTTCCGAACTGTATAGAATTGCAAATATATCAGTTTTGGCCTCGTAGTAGACGCTTGGCGCGTGCAAGCTCAAAGACAACACAGGTTGACTTGATTCCAATACGGAAACCAATTACACGTTTTTGGTTTCCGTATCGATATTTTTTGTAGTTTTGACAAATACCTTGATTTCACCACATCAAACCCACGGCGCACGCAATGGCAGCTTCGCAACATGAATCCGGAACGCGAGGAGCAATTCTGGAACAAAGCGAAAGACTTTTTCGAGAAAAACTCTACTCATGTGTTTCCACCAATGAGATTTCCAAGAGTTTAGGGATTAGTAAGAAGACACTCTACAAGCACTTTGCAACCAAGGAAGATATACTTCGGACCATGGTTGAGTCCACGGGACAAGAGATCAATCGTCGTCTAGACTCTATATACACCGATGGCTCCTTGAGTTTTGTGCAACGTGTGTTGTCGTGTTTGGACGAGCTCAAATACATGCATCAGCATGTGAGTCCACAGAAGCTCATGCAAGACATACAACGGAACGCACCGAATGCTTGGACGGACGTTCGCGACATGATGAACCGTCGTATCAGTGTGGTTGCTGATTTCTTGCAGACAGGCAGAAGCATGGCGGCCGTTCGTGACGACGTGTCACCGCAACTCGCCGCTCAGATCTACATGAGCACGACAGCTTCTATCATGGATAATCGCGTTCTTAAAGGTATTTCGTTAGAACGTGACGTGATCTTCGATTGCTTCACGGCCTTGTTTTACATGGGGATGTTCACCGAAGAAGCTCGCATTGCACTGGAGAAAACACGCGAAGCAGCACATCAGCCTCAGCGCATTCCAACAAGCTCAGAATTGCGTACGCAGAAGGGCGAGGCGATGTCGCTACCCGAGCAGATCATCGCCGTCAGCCGTGAGCAGTTCTTTCGATATGGCTACAGTAAAATTCGCATGGATGAGATTGCATCTGAGCTGCGCATTTCGAAGAAGACACTGTACAATCACTTCAGTGGCAAGGAAGAACTCCTGCGAGCGGTCTTAAAAGCATTTGCGGACGATATCGATCGAGCACATCAGTTTGTTGATGTCAGTACCTGCGAAGCCTTTATCTCCAGCATACGCTCCTTTGTGATGTACTTGGCAAAAATGCTAGGCGAAATCACACCTCAGTTTGTTCGTGATTTGTTACGCAGCTCACCCGAACTCTGGGAAGAATTGTATAAATGGAGATCAGATCGCGTAGACAATAGCTTTACCGTCTTGTTGGAACATGGACAGCGTATAGGAGCTATCCGCTTAGATTTCACAGCCGTGGAACTATCTCAAACCTATCGTGTAGCAGTTGATGCCTCCCTCAACCCCGAAGTACTCGCCATGAGCGGCTATACAGCCATCGAGCTGTACAAAGCCGTCGTCAATGCCATGTTTATCGGTGTGCTGCGAGACGAAGCTCGTACTGAATTTCACGACCGCTGTGCCTCTATCAGCGAGCAGCGACACCAAGCAATCGGAAGTCCACACGGCGACCCGGAAGCGGAGGCAACTGCATGAGTTGTCCGCGTATCGACATCGTCTGCGCCATTCCCGATCTTGTCGAGCCCTTGCTTCATCCGAGTATTATCGGACGTGCACGAAAGCGCGGAATCGTTGAGATCGTGGTACACAACCTCCACGACTACGCCTCCGACACCTATCGTCACATCGATGATACCCCGTACGGAGGTGGTGCCGGAATGGTTCTACAATGTGAGCCGGTCTTTCGATGTATCGATGGACTGAAAAGTGAGCGGAACTACGACGACGTAATATTCATGACACCGGATGGTGTGCCATTCACCCAATCTGCAGCGAACCAACTCTCACTTGCGCAAAACCTGATAGTACTTGCGGGACATTACAAGGGAATCGATCAACGTATCCGCGACATCTTGGTAACGCGTGAAATTAGCGTAGGTGACTATGTGTTAAGCGGTGGAGAAATTCCGGCTGTTATTGTTACGGATGCTATAGTTCGATTGCTTCCGGGTGCCATCAGTGACGCTGAATCCGCGCTTGATGACTCCTTTCAGGATGGCTTGCTGTCTGCGCCGGTATACACGCGTCCGGCAGAGTTTCGTGGTCATAGTGTACCGGCTATTCTACAAAGCGGAAACCACGCAGCAATACGAGCATGGCGACGAGAGCAAGCTGAACAACGGACAAAAGAGCGTCGTCCGGATCTACTCAACGACCGACACGATACACACTAAGTCACTTTCCCACATGCCCTCCATGAGCATTCCCACACGTTCAATCATCGTTCTCTCCGGCGGCATGGATTCGAGTCTTTGCGTGGCAATGGCAGCTATGGCCGGACACGAATTGGCGTGTATGCATTTGAACTATGGTCAGCGCACACAAGATCGAGAGCTTCAGGCTTTTCATCGCATCTGCGATCACTATCAGGTAAGCGAGCGACTCGTCGTCGACATCTCCTACCTACGTGACATTGGCGGAAGTAGCCTCACCGATAAACGTATTCACGTTGAACAAGCGCAACTCGATCGTAGCGAAGTGCCAAGTAGTTACGTCCCTTTTCGCAATGCTAATATCCTCAGTATCGCAACCTCCTGGGCAGAAGTCCTTAAAGCAGCGTACATCTGGATTGGTGCTGTTCAAGACGACAGCAGCGGCTATCCTGATTGTAGGGCGGAGTTCTTCAGCGCGTTTCAGCGTGTGATGAATCTGGGAACGGCTACTGAAAACCAAATCACACTGCAGACACCGGTTATCCACATGTCGAAATCCGAGATCGTTTCCAGAGGTTTGGAGCTCGGACTTCCCTTCGAGCATACCTGGTCATGTTACCAATCTGAAACTGAAGCCTGTGGCGTCTGTGACTCCTGTGCTCTGCGTTTGCGTGGCTTTTCCCAAGCCGGTGTGGATGACCCTCTCGGTTATGCAATCAGACCGGACTATCGATGACAGCAAGCCAAGCAGACCTTCGGTATCGTACCATTTTTCACTTTTGGTATCCGCTTGCTCTTACATGGGCAATGATGGCTGTTGAAGGTCCGGTTTTAAACTCAATTGTTAGTCGTCTTCCGGACCAAAGAGACAATCTCGCAGCGTTCGGAATTGCCGGTGGCATTGCCATGATCATCGAGTCGCCCGTTATCATGCTTCTGAGCGCGACGGTCGCATTGGCCAAAGGTCGTGATTCGTTTCACGCATTGAAGCGATACGGGATGCGCATTAATCTGTTGGTCACCCTCGGAATGTTGATTGCAATCATCCCGCAGGTTCATGAGTTCATAGCGTTTCGATTGATGGGCCTACAGCCTCGCATTGCTGAACTCCTTTACAGTGCTCTTTGTTGTTTAATACTCTGGCCGGCTTCGATTGGGTACCGTCGCTTATATCAGGGGTTAATGATACGCAGCGGTCAGACGCGGAACGTCGCGATAGGCAGCATTGCACGTATCAGCACTATGGCTCTTTCCGCGCTGGCTCTCTCCACCTTCACGAAGCTGCCCGGAGCTGTTATCGGGGCCTGTGGCTTGGGTTTCGGAGTGTTACTTGAGGCCGTAGCGACGCGATTCATGGCAAGGCGTGCCATACGGAGCATTGAACATGCAGTACATGAGGAAAAGAGTCTGCAAACTGCTGACATCAACGCCTTCTACGTGCCGCTTGCTTTGACTTCGGTATTGGGGATGGCGGTCAATCCTATGTTGGTTTTCTTCATGAGTCGTTTTGAAAATGTCGCCGAATCGTTGGCTGTGTTTCCGGTCATTGACTCCTTTGTCTTTCAGTTTCGGAGTCCGGGTTTTTCATATCAAGAGATCGGGATTGCTCTTATTAATAACTCGCGACAGCGCGCTCGGAAAATCCGCAACTTTGGTATTATGCTCATGATCATCTGCAGCGGAGCGCTCGGTCTCATAGCCGCAACACCTTTGTTGCATTTAGTGTATACGATATTCCCCTACCAGCTTAATGCAGACCTTGCCGGCTTTGCCTTAGTACCTACACAGATTCTCGTGCTGTTACCGGCGCTTTCTGTCCTCTACTCGTTGCAGCGGGCGGTGTTGATCAACCAACATGAAACAAGGAAGGTTACCACTTCGACCATTGTAGAGGTAGGAGCGATTTTTCTCGTACTTTTGGTTCAATGGAAATTCTATGCGATCAACGGCGCGATTGCTGCAGCCGTTGCACTCATGGTTGGTCGTATCCTGGCAAACTTCTATCTCAGTCATGCCTACGTGCGCGCGCTTCAGCGCGCGGATAACGCATAGAATCTAAGCGACCCCGATTCGTCGCTCATCCATGATGCCTATTAATGGCTTGAGATCTATCATAATGAGCGCGAAGTTTTTGCGCCAAATCTTGATTGAGTCGCTCCAGTTGTCGTATGCAATTCAACGCTGTTGCGGGAATCGCCGATTCGTTGGCGACCAGGCCTAAATGATAATATCCCTCGGCAAAGTCAGGATTCTTTTCAACCGCCCTCTGGTACACCTCTATCGCACGATCCGGTTGGTAGGCTCGCTCGAGTGAGTTGCCTACCGTTAGATACACTTGGGTGAAATCCGGACGCAGACGCAGCACTTCTTCAAAGTGAACCATTGCAGCATTGATACGTCCGATATGGATGTACGTATGAGCAACCAGATGATTGGCCGTAACGGAATTTGGGTTTATCTGAAGAACCGTTTTGAATGCTTGTATGGCGCGAGCATAGTCACCCATCTTCTCAAAAAGTCTGCCTCGCTCCAGGAGAGCTTCCTCGTTGGCCCCGTCTAACTTTAGTGCAGAGCTATAGCGTTCAACAGCGACGGGCAGCTCTCCGAGTGCTTCCAGAATTTTCGCATTGAGAATGAACGCATCAACGTTTTCCGGAGCAATACGTATCGCAACATCAACAGAGTTCAAAGCGTTATCGAGTTGTCCGGTTCGCAAATAGGTACGAGCCAACCCCATGTATGCGCAATCTGCGTACTCGTTGAGCTTCAAGATGTGCTGAAAGCACGCTAAAGCTTCTTCGTGTTGGTTTCGTTCGGAGAGCACGCGTCCTTTACCACACAGCGCCTTTACGGATTTTTCATCGTGACTGAGAGCTTGGTTGTAATAGTGCAGGGCTTCACTATGTTGATTGAGCTCGGCGTATATCTCTGCTACTCGGCAGAGAGTTTCTACGTCGTCGTCTTGCACCACGGCTTCTTTGAGTCGAGAGATTGCTTCGTCGTTGCGATGTAGTGCGTGAAGTATCGAAGCGCACAAAAGCAGAGTTGCATGGTCATGCGCTTTGAGCTGCAGAGCTTTTTCGGCAGAACTAAGTGCATCGTCCAGACGTCCGGCTTCATAATACACCTCCGACATCACAAAGTAGGCCATCGGATAATCGGGTTGAAAGTGCACCGCATCACGCAAACTTCGCATAGCTGAGTTATAGTTCCGTTGACGCAGATAGTTTTGTCCTAACAAGCACAACACATGCACGTTGTTGTGTTGGTAGTACAACGCGGATCGTAGACTGTCGTGCGCTTGCGTGTACTTCCCTTCAAAAAGGAAACACTCTCCAAGTCCCTCATGCGCAGCGGCAGAAGTATTGTCAATCTCCAGCGCAAGAGCAAACTCGCTGTGCGCCAGAGCATGTTGCTTGGTTTCCAGGTAAAGCTTGCCAAGTTGAATATGTGCACCGGCTTTACGTTCGTGACTGAACACGGCATCTTTAAAACTTTGAATTGCTTTCTCACGCAATCCCTGTTCAAGCAACAGCATGCCACGCTCCATACATAAGGCATAGCTCTGTGGGTTTTGTTCCAGTGCCGCTTGTAACACGTGATGGGCTTCCTCGAATCGATGAGCGGCGCGAGCAATTTGAGCTTTCACGAGATACGCGTCATGAATTGAGGGGTCAAGGTCTATTGCTCGCTCAATATGCTTCGAGGCAGCCTCAAGCTTGTGCAAAGCCAATTCGCAAACTGCCAACTTGTAGTGAACCGAGCCTACGTTGGGACGGATCTTTAAAGCGCGGTGAAAGAACGCTGCTGCCGACGCGAAGTCTTTATGAAACATGGAATGCTCGGCGCTTGAGATATGCTGCTTCCATGTGTCCACCAACTCACGCTCAACCGCGATGGCATTCCACACAAAGTACCAGGTTCCGTCGTCGTTTTGACGAAAGAACCTACGAAACCAACTTTCCTTCTTTGAGGGAGCTTTTTGTACTTCGTTCATAGCGGAGCGTCAGGCAATTGCTTAGCAGCTTTATCGGCTATTTTTCATTGATTCTGAATAGCAGATTGCGATAGGATTGTCTATGAATACGACTCACAACACTCCTTCCCAATGCCCTAGATCCTATTTTTGCGATCCGGTAACCATACAAACAAAGAGCACATGAATATCAGCGTACTAGGAGCGGCCAAGAGTGGCTTAGCTGCAGCAAAACTTGCCAAAAAGCTTGGAAATGCCGTTTTCGTGAGTGAATCACGTCCGGCCGAGCAAATGTCGAGCGAGGCGGAACAACTGCGCACGGCAGGCATAGCGTGCGAATTTGGACATCACAGCGACGAAATTTTGCGTAGTTGTGAGCTTTTGATTGTCTCTCCCGGAGTAAAGCCTACAAATTCGGTCATTGTTGAGGCTGAGCAACGCCGGATTCCGGTTATCTCGGAATTGGAATACGCATACCGATACTGTAAAAACCCCATAATAGCCGTGACAGGAACGAATGGGAAGACAACCACCACGACCTTGATCAGTTACATCTTCAATCGGTCCGGACGTCATGCCGTAGCTTGCGGCAACATCGGTACTCCGCTTTCGGAGCTCGTTTTGGACACCTCACCGGACACAGTTTTCGTTGTGGAATGCAGTTCCTATCAGCTCGACCGTTGCGTCACGTTTCGTCCAGACGTCGCTCTGGTTCTCAATATCACTCCCGATCACCTTGGCTATCACGGCTCTGTGGATAATTATGCCTCAGCAAAGTGGAAAATTTCATCGAACCAAAGCCCGTCGGATACACTAATTTTGTGCGCAGACGATGCCGGAGCAGCATCCGCACCGTCAACTATCAAATCGAAGATTCTCTCCTACAGTGTTCAACACCCCTTGCAGCAGGGGATGATTGCGCGCGCCGAGGATCTCGTGTTCGTAGATCAGCATAAAGAGGACATACTCATGCGCAAGGGTGAACTACGCCTACCGGGCGTTCACAATGTGTATAATTCGATGGCGGCAGCCCTGGCGGCGCGTGCCTTCGAAATCCGCAACGAAGATATCCGTGATTCCCTGATGTCATTTTCGGGCGTGGAACATCGCTTGGAAGCCGTTCGTGTGCTCCGCGAAGTCGAGTACGTGAATGATTCCAAAGCGACCAATGTCAACGCGACCTGGTATGCATTACAATCCTATACGAAGCCTATTATTCTGATTGCCGGAGGGCGTGGTGACAACAACGACTATTCACTCCTGGATAGTGTTGTTCGAAAAAACGTCAAGTGTATTGTGGCCATCGGCGAGGAGCAGGAAGCCATATTCCAACACTTTTGTACCATTATCCGTTGTATCCGCGCGGCCAGTATGGAAGAAGCGGTCCGCGAGGCACAGGCACAAGCAATGGGTGACGATGTAGTGTTGTTTTCTCCCGCATGTAAGTCCTTCGACATGTTCATGAACTATGAGCATAGAGGAGAAGTGTTCAAAGAACTCGTCCATCAGTTGTCTTAAGCGTGAACGAGCACCGACAGCATATCGACTGGTCCATCTTTCTAGCCGTTGTGGCGTTGATGCTGTTCAGCATCTCGTTTGTGTATAGCGCTTCCGCTTCGTTTGCCGACGTACGCTTCGGATCGAGCGAACAACTATTTATCAAGCATGCCATACGGGTTGTTATAGCCTTTGCCCTCCTATTACTTTTTACAAAGATTGACTACCACCATATTCGCGAGTTCACGCGACCACTTATGGTCCTCGCCATCTTGTGTTTGGTGTATGTAGTGGCAATGGAACTTCGTGTGAAAGGAGCAGCGCGATGGATTCACCTCGGTCCGATCAACTTTCAACCTTCAGAGCTCGCAAAGTTTGCACTTCTGCTCCATGTTTCTAGAATTCTATCGGAAAACCGGCAGAAGATATTGGACTTCAAGACCGGAGTTCTTCCTCCCCTCTTGTGGGTACTTCTTATCTGCGGCTTGATTGCCATTCAACCGAATTTGTCAACCTCGTTGGTGATCTTTCTCTTGTCCTTTACCTTGATCTTTCTTTCCGGCGCACAGTTCTTACATCTTTCCGGTATAGGTCTGGTGGCACTGCTTTCTGCTGCCGTTTTCGCTATTGGGGCTGATTATCGTATGCAGCGTATTGCAACCTTTCTTGGAACCAATATCGATCCGACTAACCCGGCGCGCTACCAACTGGATCAAGCCCTGCTTGCTTTCGGTAACGGAGGAGTCTTTGGTGTAGGCCCCGGACAAAGCCACCAGCGCGACTGGTTTCTACCGGAGCCTTTTGGCGACTTCATTTACTCAATCGTTGGCGAAGAATACGGTTACATAGGCACTGCACTCATTCTCGCTGTCTTTGCGATTATCCTCTGGCGAGGTCTGTCCGTTGCCAGACGTGCCCCGGACGACTTCGGTTTTTATTTGGCAGCCGGCATTACCTTAACATTGGCGTGCTACGCCTTTGTCAACGCCGGAGTAACCTGCGGACTCTTACCTACCACGGGTTTGCCAATGCCCTTTATCAGTTATGGAGGAACAAGTGTTATATTTTCCGCCATGGCCGTGGGCATCTTGTTGAACATATCTAAACAAGCACAGCCGGTATAGTGTTCTACTCCGGAGCATCTGCCACTTTCTCGGTTGTCGAGCAGTTTCATTAGGGATGATGACAGTATGACTTTTCGAACTTTTGTGCACAGCCTTTTCGTGCTCGCTGCTAGCGCCCTCCCGGGTCTTGCACAGACTGTCGCGACGCTCCCCTCATCTCTCTCTGCCAAACACGAAGAAGCGCACAAGCTCTATGATGAAGCCTTAGTGCAACGAGCTTTCCACGAGCTTTCTCAACTGGAGTCGAGGAAGATCCCTGCGTACTACGACGAGGCCGACTACCTGAAGGCAATGGCCGACCTGGAAGCCGGAAACTACAACTTGGCCGAAGCCGCCTTCTCTGAGTACGACGAGAGGCATCCGGGTTCCGGCTATGGAGGACTCGTCGCCTTTCATCGCGCCGAGTTGTCGTTCCGCCAATCTCGCTGGGAAGAAGCCTCCGATCGCTTTCTTGAAGCCATTACACTGTTAAAGAATTCTGCTTCGAGCGCTCAAGGAGCTGACACACTTGAACGGAGTTTGCTGCATCAGAGTCAATTCTGGAGAGCAAACAGTCTCGCTCTTCTCGGCAAATACGAAGACGCCGCCCTCTGCTATCAAGCCTGCGCCGCCGATTCATCGCAGCAATTCGCCGACAATGCATTGTACGCTCTTGGACAACTGGAAGAGGCGCATTCTCGCTATACCCAAGCTGCGAGCTACTACCGTAGAATCGAATCCAACTTTAACTTTTCAGATGTTCTTATTGCCGCAAAGGTTCGGCACGCTCAGTGTTTGTTGTATCAACGTGAAAGTAGCAATGCAATTACACAGCTAGCATCTGCTGAGAACGCCCTCCATGCGTTGCGTCAAAGCGATAGTCTGCATGCCACGACGAGCTCACAATTGTTGTATCATCGCGAGTCGGATATTCACTTCCTGCGTGCAGAAGCCGAGAATCAACTCTTGCAGTTTGAACAAGCTATTGACGAGTACACGCTCGTTTTATCAGACAGTGCAAGCAGCCCTGAGGTACGAAAACAGTCTCTACTTGGACGAGGATGGTCATACTTAAACCTACAAAAGTGGGATGACGCACTGAGGTCCTACAACCTTGTCATCGACAGCATTCCCCACTCGGAGAGTCAAGCTGAGTCTTTGGCTCGCTTGTATCGATGCATTGCACTCAAGAAAAAGGGAGATCGTGCCCTAGCAACACAAGAACTGTCCGTACTCTCCTCGTCTGCCGCGTACTCTCAGGTTGCTTTAGCTTTGCTTGAGCTTGGACAGATATATTATGAAGACGCTAAGTACGATGCTGCTCGTAGAGCACTTGAACGAGCTTCGCATGAGACACCGGATATCATCAGCTCGCTGCGCATTCACCTCCTTCTTGGGGCGGTGTACGTGGAGCTTCAGGAGTTCAAAAAAGCGGTACAGAGTTATCAGACCGCTGAGATCGCGTTAAAGAAGGCTGCGACGCTGAATGCAACAGAGCGCGACACGTACCTAGCGGAAATACGCTTGAAGCATGGCATTGCAGCGGTAGAAGATTTCCAATACCGCGACGCCATGAGCTATCTCAATGCTTTCATAGCGTCCCATACTTCTGATCCGCGGGTCGACGAGGCTTTGTTCTGGTTGTGCGAGGCGTTTTATCACGCAGAGTTGATGAAGAATGCCGTTGAGAGTTATCAGAAACTGATCCAGAATTACGGAGCATCGAAACGTCGTGAAGAAGCCTATTACGGACTTGGTTGGAGCTATTTCCGCACACGCGATTTCGAGAAAGCTCAGCTAACTTTCAGTCAGATGTTAAGCGAGTTCCCGCAATCTCGCTTTGCACCTGATGTCTACGTGCGCAAAGGTGATGCCTTGTATCTGACAAAGAATTACATCGAGGCAGCGAAGGCATACAAGGAGGCGTACAAAATCAATCCCAAAGAAGAGCAAGGCCAATATGCCCAGTTTCAAATTGGTCAGTCGCTCTATAGGGCTAAGGATTACGCAACTGCCACCGCTCAGCTACGTCAGTTCGCGAAGAATTTTCCAAAGTCTGTGTTTGCCGATCATGCCCTCTACACCATCGCATATATCGCAACATTGCAGGAGCATCATGATGAGGCAATTGCCGGCTTCCAATCCATGATGAGCGCCTATCCGCAGAGCGAGCTTGTGCCGGCGGCTATGTTCTACATTGCGAATTCCTACTATTCGAAGGGCGACTATGAATCGGCTATCAAGGAATACCGTAGTCTTATGGAGACTTTCCGAAGTTCCTACTATGGTATTGAGGCTCTGCGAGGTCTGCAAGAGAGCTTAAGTGTTCTTGGACGCAACGACGAGGCAATTGAAGTCGGAAAGAACTATATGGCTTCGAATCCCGACGGTGCACTTCGAGAGCAAATCAACATGAAGACCATCGAAATCTTTTTGCGAAAGGGAGATTATCCGAGCGCAGCCAAAGAGTATCAAGATTTCCTAAAGAAGTTTCCCGATAGTGATTACGGCGCAGAAGCTCTGTTTCTACTCGCAAAGAGTCAAATGGGCATGAACGATATGGAGGCTGCTCTTCAGTCCTTCAGCCTTCTGCATGCGCGCTATCCGAAGAGCGACTTTGCCTCCCAAGGGCTTCTTCAAAGTGCATTGGTACATCTTAGTCGCTCAAACCTGAACTCTGCAGACTCAACCTTTGAACTTGTCATACACGATTATCCCCAAACCGAACTTGCCTCACGTGCCTGCTATGAACGAGCGCAGATGGCTTTGATAAAATCGGACACCGTACGAGCCCTTGCCTTGCTTCATTCCAGCGTTGATATCAACCTTGGTGAGTATTCTTATCAATCGCTCTATAAGCTAGGTATGTACTATCGTTCAGTGATGCAGAACGACAGTGCGCGACAGTACTTTGGCAAAATCGGACACTATGCTGAGAACAGCTCACTTGCCGCAGAAGCCCTTTACCGAATCGGTGAGTCTTACTTTGAAGAGAAAAACTATCAAAAAGCCGCCGAGTCTTTTGAATCTGTAAAAGCCCACTTCGATGGCGTCGAAGATTGGTACACTCTTTCGCTGATCAACCTGGGAGAGTGTTACGACAAACTTCAGAACCCTTCAAAGGCTAAGGAAGTGTACCAGACCGTTATCATTCTGCATCCGGCAGACGACTATGGTAAAACCGCTCAGTCACGCTTGAAGCGTCTGAAGTAATAAGAACGACACATGAAGCATACACTATTATCCATCTTCTTGATTCTTCTTGTTAGTGCGCTTGCTTCGCAAGCGCAACAGGCTCTTCCTGCCTCAGGAAGCGGAAATACTTCGGGCTCGGCAAGCGGAAGCGGCGATCCTCAAGGCACTCCTATTGATGTCCCCGATATCATCATCAAAGGAAACGCGACTATCAAGTTGATGGCTACCTCGTTTAGCAAGCAAAGTCCGAGTTCCACTCGAGTACTGACTCGCCAGGAGCTCGACTCCTTAAACAACCTCGAGAAACAGGCACCTCGCCTGCTTGCTCGCTCTGAAACCCCCTCAGGTATGGCTCAACGAGGTGTGTACGCAGCTAATTTCAGGGCTTCCATGGGACTTTTTCAAAGTCCGGATGTTTTTCTTTCATATGCTACAACACTCCATACAACCGCTTTGTATGCGCAAGGATATTACAATAGCTCAGCCGGTTTTATAGACAATGCAGGTTATCAACGTGCGGGCTTGCTCTTGAATGCGAGATACTTCGACGCGTCGACCGATGGTTTTCTAAGTGGCGCGCATCACGAAGGAACTGTGCTCTTTGATAGTCATCATTACAAGTTGTACGCACAAAGCGATAGCATAAGCGAACGTCAAGGTCAACGCTTCACACTTGATTATGCTCTGGACGACCTGAGCAGCGAAAGCCCATATAGCGCACGTATTCACTTCGGTTCTTCAAATGTTGATCAAACCGTTTTTCGTCCCGATCAGCTGCGAGAGACGGCAATCGGGCTGGATCTGAGTTTTGGTCACCGTTGGGATGATTGGTTGCCGAGCATTCTCGTACATGCGGACTTGCGACCAACCCACGGTCAGACCATTGCAGACAACAGTGTTGTGTTGCAAGCTCTTCGTCGGGATAGCAGCTTTAGCTCTTCCATCGCCGTGGGACTTGCATTGCACGGCAATTCCTCGGGTACTACGTCGGCAGAACCTGTTGTTGACCTTCAAGCCGCGTATGCTTTCTCTCAAACAACTGCACTTCAACTTCGACTCCGCAGACAGTCAACGCAGGACTTCTACTCCGATCTCCTCGAGCTCAATCCGTATCTCAATCTCCGATCCGTACTCGAGGCTCGCACCTCGATCGGTGCAGAACTATCATGCTTGTATCGACTCAAACGCAGTATCGAGGCGAGTGCATCCATTGGATATCGTTCGTATACAGCATACGGGATGTTTGTAATGGATTCATTGCGTCAGTTTCTTCTTCACTATGGCTCAGCGTCGGTCCTCAGTGCTCAAGTCAATGGGTATCTTCACTTGAGCAATACATCCTCCGTGTCTGCCCTACTGCGCTTTCAACAGGCTGTTGACGATAGTTCTGCTACGCTACCCTATGAGTCGCCACTTGAGATCCGAATTCAGTATCAGGCCGACATTGTCCGGAATCTACCGATGTCTCTGCACCTTAGCTATATGGGGACCCGCCGAGTCTCAACTGCAAGCTCAACGGAACTTTCCTCGTATTTCAACCTTGGTGCCGACCTAAAATATTTCTTTGCCGACAACCTAAGTGTAACAGCTCGTGTGGATAACTTGACAAATTCTTCTATTTTTGTCTACGACAAGTATCGTGAACGCGGAGCGTTTGCATCGCTTGGGCTCGAGTACAAATTCTGAAGGATCAGACATGATAGACCCCGGAAAACTGCAGAACGCACAGGACTCAGAGAGTTTCGACGATTCTCCGCAGAACAACGATGCCTTTCAACTGGAATCGCTGCCAACCTACCCGGGTGATCTCCCTTTTAATCCTGACGACGACGCCTCGAAAGAGCCTGCACAGCAGCTGCCAACTACTTCCGGTTCAGACCAGGGACCTTCCGAAGACCGGCAATCAAGCACTACGCAAGACTCCGAGGCGAGTGCAGCCGAAGCAGACCTCAAAGCAACCTTAGAAGCAGAACTGGCTCGTTCACAAGCAAAGAAATCCAAAAAAGACACGCTCGAAGAAAGCATCAATCGTCTCAAAGAAAAACTCAATCCATCTGAGTCCTCAAGTAGCATTGCAGCCTCTGATGATCTTGTGGATGATTTCAACGCAGATTCATACTCTGCTGTTGCCGCCCCTGAGTCACAAGTATCCAACGTAGATTTTGAGGAGCTACCGGTAGAATTGCCTGCTTCCATTGGGCAAGCAGCCTCTCTTGACGACTCCGTTGTCGATTCCATGCAAAGCTCCAATCTCATGGATAACAACGCCGCAAGCCTACCATCAGCGGAGGATGTCGCAGCGTCATCGGACCCCATGCCTTCGATCGTTGATGAGGCTGTTACAGAAACTCCGGTTGTTGAAGCTCAGTTAGGTCGACCCATTAACAAGCGCTTCATCTATGCAATGGTCGGTGGACTCGCTATCATCGCGGCAACAGCTGCGGGAATTTGGTGGAAACTTCATACGCCGGCTTCGCACGGTGCCCAAGACTCTGTGCACATCGCGCAGAACGGTCCTCAACCGGAGCACGTTCATGGCGAAGCATTAACACCTCAGGGGTCGGGACACGACTCAACACACGAAGCAGCGCACGATTCGTCTCACGAAGCAAGCAAAGACACCGCAGCGCATCACGAACACGAAACATCACACACTGCAACGGAAGGTGCACATAATGCCTCCACTGAACATCACTCGGAGCATGCTACGGCACATGGATCGTCCGGCACCGCTGTTGCTGAGCACGCAAAAGATGATACGAAGTCGAAAAAAGAGAACAACCATGCATCTCCGACGCAAAAACCGGTGGAACACGGTACGGCCCATACATCACAATCACCTGCGCCTGCTCATGGTTCTTCGTCTGCAGTCATAAAGGCACCGACGGGTCATACCGCCTCCTCTGCAAACACTGCGCATGCGCAGGAGAAGCCTGATATAAAAAGTCAGTCCGTGAAAGCTCCGGCATCGCTTGCGACAGCGTCGCATGCGGAGCATGCGACGGATAAAAACGCCAATCTGAGAACCACGCCAAAACAGAGCAAAGAGAATAGTGTTCACTCTGGCACGCAAAAGCCTGAGGTGATTGATAGAGTGGTGAAACCTCGAACGCCTCAAGGTCCCGAATCGCAGTCGATAGCCAAGGCGAACAAAGAAGGTGTCGACAAAGAAAAACAGGACCGGAAGAAGCCGGCGAAGGACCATGAGCCGGTTGTAGAGCCTCCGAAGGTACCGACCGGTACAGTAACAAACACGCCACCGAAGACTGTGGGTACTGTAGCAAGCAGCAGTCCGCACGATAACGCACCGGAACCGAGGATGGTAGCCAAACCAATAGTCAAGAGTGCTCCGATTAGCTCTCGAGCACAATACACGGTGCAGGTCTACTCTAGTCCATCCAGAGACGATGCCGAAGAGTGGATGAAGAAGCTTAGCAAAAAGAACATCGGTGCTTCTTCGTTGAGTATGCAACAGGTTCGCGGAACAACCTATTATCGGGTGCGATTCGGATCCTATGACACGAAAGCAGCTGCAGATTCCGCTGCAATCAGCTCAGGTTTTGCATCGAGTTGGGTAGATCGCGTAAAATAATACTGTAATTTTGTACGTTACTTTCCTCAGGTGCCCGCAGCAGAGCACTTGAATATAGCCAACTGAGACGTGGAGCGTCATGCATACGCCCGAGGACGATCGTAAGGCCTTCGTTATACGTATACCGTGGGATTCTAATACCGTGCGTGGTTTCATCACCGCACTGGTTCTGATCGTATGCTTTGTGCTTATCACGCCTTTTATCAAGCTGCCTCCTCAGGTTCTCAAAGTCCACAACGATTCTACTTCGATCCCCATTGAAGTTATCCGCATCCATTTTGGTGACGGCAAGGGTCCGGGTAAGAGTCACGGCAACCTGCAGACGGAAGGTGCATCAGCGAAAGCAACTCAAACAGCGCCCAGATTTCAAGATGCTTCGGCGCCAAAGCAATCTGCCTCAAACAAGCAAGCAAAGCCTGCATCGAACACTGAGATCAGCAGCTCAATCAAGCTAACAAAGAACGATCCCAAAACCAATTCGAATACCGCAAAATCGAATGCGGATGAGAATACCACAACCAAGAAATCAACACAGACCGACAACTCTACTGCATCGACCCAAGGTGATAAAAACGGAACCAACGGTCCCGGACGTGGCATCGTCGGAAACGGCACCGGCGCGGGCAACGGTTTCAATATTGAGTGGGGTGGCGGTGGTGGCGCGTTGGTCCTCAACAAACGCTTACCTTCGGCTCCTAAAGGACTAAACAACTCGACTATTGTAAAATTGAAGTTTATCGTCGATAAGTTTGGAGACGTCATCAGCGTTGTCCCTCTGACCCGTGGAGCTCCCCAAGCCGAGACTGCAGCGCAAACAGCTATGTGGCTTTGGAAGTTTAAGGTCAATACCGATCAACCGGTGACAGGGGTCATTAAGTTTTACTTCGACGTTAACTAAGCATCCTACGTGCAGAATACCACGAATCCGGAAAAGAACTCAACCCGCGCCGCCACCGGCGCGGGTATTGTTTTTTTTGCGCAGATCGCCGGATATGGACTGTATTTCCTGGCACAGCGTCTGATCATTTCCAATCTCTCAAAAGACGCGTACGGGGCACTCTCGTACATTCAGCTCATGAGTTCGCTTATACTCGTGATAGTTGTGGATGCCGGGATGAACAATGTAGCGCTGAGGGAAATGATCAAGCGGCCGGAAAAACGAAACGAAATCATTGCGACTGTTTTTTGGTTTCGCTTCATGAGTACGGTGCTCATCGGATTTGTCATTGCCGTTGCTTGTTATCTCAGTGGAATTGAGTCTTGGACTACGGCATCTCTGGCTGTAGCGATGATCAGCTTGAGCAGCCGAAGTTCCATGATCCGCTCTAGCTTGGAGCTGCCATTTCGCGAGCGCATGAGTTTTGTCGAAGTCTCCCTATGCTTTATTGCCGATTGGCTTCTGTATCTGGTATTACTGTTTATTGGACGGACACATCTTAGCGCTCAGAACATTTTTGCCTTACAAATTCTCGCATCCATTCCTGCGACGCTGTATCTGGCTTGGAGAATAGGTCTTCTTCGCATTCTCTTCCCGCTGCCGGCATGGTCCCTGGTCCGCGAATTGCTGCGCGATACTGCTCCTCAAACATCTCAATTGGTACTACAAAACGTCCACTCAGGCGTCGACTTAGGAGTGCTCAAAGCATATGCACCACAGATGCATATCGGTATTGTGAATGCGGTGGCGAACATGGGACAAATCATTCTGACCGCATTCGTTGCGTTATCCTCCACGCTATACCCGATGATTGCAGATGCGATTCAGCTAGCCAAAGACAACGCCGCCTATCGTATTGAACGTTCGCTCTCAGTGGTGACTTTTGTTGCGATCCTCCTCGCAACGGTTCTGAGTACATTGAGTCCGCTTGTCGCCTTCCTCTTTACGAAAAACGTCTATGCCGATAACATCCTACAGTTTCAACTTCAGTTCTGGCTTTCTGTCATAGCATGTATTGCCCAAATGTCTCTACTGGTTAACTCAGCGCAAAACGAACATAGAGCGGTGTTTTTCTCCGGACTCTTTCTTGCTGTGGGAAGTTTGACGGCAGACTTTTTCCTCATACCCTGGTTTTACAGCTCCGGGTACATTTTGGCTAAATGCTGGTCCAATAGTCTTAGTGCTGCGATTTCATTATGGTTTGTCGGAAGGTACACCGGATTTGCATTGGTACGACGTTTTGTGCTGCGCACCCTTGGCGTCGCCGCGCTTTGTCTGCCGTATTCCGTCTACATTTTGAACTATTGGCCACAGCTGCCGGCGAGCGTTGTCGGACTACTCTTATGTTGCGCTGTTTCTTGGATGGTTGGACTGGTGAGTACCGATGAACTTAGGCTAGCGCAGCGACTCATCGATAAAATATTCAGCTCTAGGCGGTCGCAGAATAACGCTCAAGTTTAAAGTTTTGTCCGAGATAGCGACGTCGAACTTCTTCATTGTCGGCAATCTCCTCTGCCGTACCTGAAATGAAAACCTTCCCTTCAATGAGGATGTAGGATCGATCGGTAATGGATAAGGTCTCGTGTACATTGTGATCGGTGATAAGCACACCGATGCCTCGCGTTTTCAGCTTCTGTACCATATGCATGATATCCTCAACGGCGATGGGATCGATGCCGGCAAAGGGTTCATCAAGTAAGATAAACTTAGGATTGGCAGCAAGTGTTCTTGCTATTTCCGTGCGACGTCTTTCTCCTCCCGACAAAACATAACCGGGGCTCTTACGGATATGGGTAATGTTGAAGTCTACAAGCAGCTCCTCCAGTCGAAGCTTGCGCTCTGCACGTGAAATGTTTTGAAGCTCCAGAACTGCCATAATGTTGTCCTGAACACTCAGTTTTCGGAACACCGACGCTTCTTGCGGCAGATAGCTAATACCTTTTCGAGCGCGCTTATACATCGCCGTTCTCGTAATGTCGACGCCATCTAAGGTCACCGAGCCTTCCGTTGGTTGAATCATCCCAACGATCATATAGAAGGACGTTGTCTTTCCGGCACCATTGGGTCCTAAGAGTCCAACGCATTCTCCTTGGCGAACCATATAACTCACACCGTCGACTACAGCGCGTTTTGAGTAAACGCGACGAAGGTTATGAGCTTCTAACACACTCTGGTTGCTCTGCTGTTGTTGTGTTGTGGCTTCCATAATCTTAATGTCGAGCTTCCACTGTCATTGACTTTTTCATCATTTCACCATCTCGTTCAATTTTTAGCTCCATTGTTTGGCCAACAACGGCATCGTTGATAGCAATCTTCAAATCTTCTTCCGAATGAATCAAGAATCCGTCAATATCGATGATAACATCGCCGGGCTCAAGACCACATTTGTCGGCCGGAGATTTCGACATGACGCGCGTAATGATGACACCTTCAGATCGTTTGGATTTGTAATAGCGAGCCGAGGTTTCGTTTAAGATGTCGACCGAAAGCCCCGTGTAAAAGGCTCTCTCCAACTTTTCTCCGGCTTTTAGTTTTGTCATGATCTGTCGAACACGGTTGACCGGAATGGCAAATCCAATTCCGATGCTACCCGCCGATCCGCTTCGATCTTGTGAGGTTGAGAAAATTATCGTGTTCATGCCGATAACTTCTCCATTGACATTCACCAAGGGTCCACCGGAATTACCCGAACTAATGGCCGCGTCCGTTTGTATCATGTTGCGATAAACTCTATCGACGCCTGCACCGGGGACGGAGAAGTTCACACCGACATTCGACACAACACCGACGGTAACTGTTGGCTTAGAGTTCTGATCAAACAAGCCAAAGGGATTGCCGAAGGCAATTGACCACTCGCCCACCATAACATCATCGCTGTTACCCAGCTTCAAATAGGGTAAGTTCTTTTGGTTGATTTTCAGCAGAGCAACATCGGATGTGGGATCACTGCCAATAATCTCGGCATCATACTTTTCGCCATTGGTCAAGGTCACCACGATCTTGGAGGCGCGTCCGGCCACGTGGTCATTCGTGAGAATGTACCCATCCGACGAAATGATGTAACCCGAGCCCAGTGACTGAACCTTTTGCTTAACGCGTCGATTGAAGAAGTTGCTGAAGAATGGATCGTCAATTCCCCATGGATTTACGTAAACTTCTCGGGTTTCCGTAATATTAATTCCAACAATACAGGGCGAACACTGTTTTGCAACCTGAGTGATGGCATTGCTTCGGCCGGCACTCAGCACCGAGTTCTTCTGATCGGTAGTAGTCAACGATGTCTGCGGAGGCGCAAAATTTTCCATCCCCGGAACATCTGCTTTCTTGCACGCGGTGCTATGCACCGCTACAAGAACCAAGACACTGAAAATTAGAATAGTATGGTTCATGCTCCTCACGCTTGGACTCTTTATCATGGTTGTACACTCGTGTTAACGCTATAATACGAAGACGTGGCTTGTCTATTGCCCCTTTTGTTCGAATCGTTTCCGCAGCCACTCTTTGACCTTTAGATTCACTTCCGGATTCATCCAATGCACGCCCTCATAGGGTAAAAACTCTGTCCTAACTGCCTGCGCCTTGAGAGCACTCTGTAGAAACTCTGCGACCTGGAAAGCAACCAAGGGATCTTTGCGACCATGACAATGGAGCACATCAATTCCGTGCAGTCGAAGCACCGACGCGCGCTCCGGTAGTTGCAACTCTTCATAGTAGCTGGCGCTCAGGACGATCAAGCTCCTCACTAATTGAGGGAATCGTGTTGCAAGCATGAGCGAGAAGAAACCGCCCTGTGAAAAACCAATCACAATAGGCAGCTCGTTGTATACCGGCAATTGTTTGCGAGCGTCTTCGAGTACGGTTGCATACCACTTTGTGGACTCTTCCATTACCGTTTGGCGCAGCGAATCCGGTACACCGCAATCAGCCGGAGCTGCAGACAGGTGAACTCTGTTTTTCGACATGGTCTCCGGATACTTCGTGTATGGAGCCTCCGGACACACTGCGATACAGTCGTTCAAACCCAAGTCCCTAAACCAACGAAGCATAAGCAACGGAGCATGTCCATTTCCGTGAAACAGCACGATCAAATGGTATTTCTTTGTTGAATCAAAATCCTCCGGATACCATACAGTATAGCGACCGGTTCGCTTCTGCTCCACAAATCGATGCGAAAATCCGTGTCGCTCACGTGCGTTTCGCGAAACAGATTGTACGAGAGTGCTCCAACGTGGGAGTTGTCGTAATGGACCAAACTCAGGCTCCGTGTTCAGACGCTTCAGATCCGACAAACCACATTGAGCTGCAGCTTCTAACTGAGCAAAGGCTTTTTCCGGCAATGCAATCTTGGCATAACACATAGCCTGGAGAACACGCGATGTCGTGTCGTTCGGTACTGCTGCCAACCACTGTTCCAAGAAAATCGATGCCTTTCTGTAGTCAGTAGCATTCATCGCCTCTTCCGCTTTTTCGCGAGCAGTCCTAAAATCATCGGGCGCAGCATTTAACGGAGCCATGAAAGGTCTATAGCTTTTTGCTTCAAGCGCTAAGGACCTGATGTGCGCTGTGCCCTCATGGGCACGATATTGCGCGTTCATTTGAATCGGAAGGCTGCTGCAAATCAGCACCAGCAGTGGCGTGAAGGGCAAGTACCGCAGAGGAAGTCGTATGACAACTCCAAAGCAGCGTATGTGGCTCTGACTCCGGGTAGAGCGTACAGCACTCATAGTGTTATTTTCACTCATAGCGAAACACTAGTCCAAAATACCGAGGAGATTATAGTGTAGTTCCGGAGCTGACAAAAAATACGGTCAAGAACGGAGGCAACGAACAGCAAGAGCCAAGAATAGATCGCGTACTCGACAGAACGGTTTGCTTCTTACAATCAGGCTGCACGAAATGCTTTCTATGACACGGACACCGTCTCAGAGTGCATGCTCAAACTCAGCAAGCTCGCCTCAATGACTGATTTTCTCTATACTGTGATGTGACGGCTTCATCACGCACGTGTTCAGTGACCTTGGGTTCAACGATACTATGTTCCACGGTCGTATGGCTATAAACAAAAAAAGACACTTCAGTAGTGTCTTTTAAGTGGTCTGGTTGACCAATCATGTGCCCGGAACAGGACTTGAACCTGCATGTCCGTGAGAACACTACACCCTGAATGTAGCGCGTCTGCCAATTTCGCCATCCGGGCTCATTGTTTCTTGAGTTTCAGTCTATTGAAAGACCTATAACAATCAAGCTCGTGTTATCAACGTAAAATACTCGGCTCGGCTATTGCTAACATCACCGATCTGCTATCTCTTTTCCGCGAAATAGCCAGCGGAGAGGGAGGGATTCGAACCCTCGATACCGTTGCCGGTATAACGGTTTTCGAGACCGCCCGATTCAACCACTCTCGCACCTCTCCGAAGTGGCTACTTTATGGGGCTGCAAAAATACAATGCGCATTTCAACGCTCAAACCTGCATTTTCCCCATTGAGCCAAATCTTTTTCCACCCATCATGTCATCTCGTTGACATGAAAGCACTTATACAATTTAAAATGATCAAAGAATTACTCTTTGACTTCCCAATAGAGTTCGGCTCGAAGCTCCTTAAGCCAGGTCTCATATTCATGGTTCTGCTTGTAGACCAATGCAAGACGCTCGATTTCTTTGTAGTCCGATTCAAGACTCGCACGATGCTTGGCTATGGTATTCCGACGCCAAACAATGTGTAAAGAGGGCTTGGTACGGTCTGTAGAATAGGCTAGTGGTTCGGACACTTCCCCATCCTTGAGATTCTCAACCACAGTCTTTAAGGCTGGGTCCATCGAACCAATTTGTGCTTTACCTAGAAAACCACCGAAGCCTTGCGTTTCCTTCTCATCCGACGAAGTGCGGGCAGCATCCATGAAGGCCAATTCTTTCTTATCAATCTTGGCTTTCAGCTCCGTGAGGGCCCGTCTGGAATTGTCAACGTCAGTTTCCTGGCGAGGAACCGAAATAAGAATGTGCCTGGTTTTTATCTGGTCTTTCGTCCGATCAAGAAGCTGGATCACGTGAAATCCGAAAGGAGTTTCAACCGGCAGGGATATCTCATTCATCTGCAATTTCTTGGCAGCACTGCAAAACTCCGGTACAAAATCCGAGCAATTACGCATAGACAATTCACCACAGCTACCGGCTGTTCCAGGGTCAGCACTGTAGCGCTTGGCAAAATCACAGAAATCTCCACCGGCAACCACGGAATCGCGCACTTTGCGAGCTTTGTTCAGTGCAAGTTCTTTTGTCGTTGATGCCGGAACGATATTCTTCACGATGTGATAGAGCTCGACTTGATCCCCGATTTCAGGGAGTGAGTCTTTGTACATCAGATAGAACTGTTCTACTTCAGTTCTTGAGACCTTGGTTTCGGCATACCGTGATTGACGCATGCGATCCATCAGCATTCGTTTACGCACTTCGTCGTGACCATCTTTTCGAATCTTCCACAGGGGCACACCATATGCGCGCTCCACGCGATCGACGGAGCCGAATTGCGCTATGATCTGCTGAAGTGTGGCTTCCAGCTGCTGATTGATTTCATCTTCACTGACCTGAATGGTGCTGTCTTGGAGGGCCTTGGTGTACACTAATCTATCGTTTATCAATCCTTCGCGAACGCGGTTTCGCAGTTGCGGACTAATTGCATTAGGATCCTTTGATTGCTGGGCTATCATGTACAGTTGGCCGTCAATTTCCGATTTCAAGATCACTTCCTTACCGGCCACGGCTTCAACTCTCTCGATGATATCTCCTTCTTTCAAAAGTGGCTGGGAACGCAATTCGGACGACGCCGTGAGGGCGCACAACACAAATACGAACGACCAATGCAGCGTCCACGCTGATGTGCGACTAATCACGTCGATTACTCCTAAGGGTTAACACAGATCTCGTACCAATAACGAATTGCGGACGCATCGCGTGTAAAAGAAGCAGATGCTATTCAGCTCCTTCTAAGCGGACTATCCACGGTACTATCAAACTTCACGCCGCTGTACGGCAGACACTTTAATTCTTAAACAGGGTGTCAATCTTTGCCTGATCGATTTTCACTTCAAACTTCTCGCGCAAGCTCGCAATCCAGTTCTCCGTTAGCTTCTTCTGCATCATGTCTTGATAAGCCGGTGCGAAGTCAGGTATTGCTTCTTCGAAGCTCTTCTCCCGAGGTGCGAACACTTCGTTGACGCGGACAACTGTGTAGCCCTTCTCAAAGTTGAGCGGACCCAATATGTCGTCTTTCTTCGGCTTGAGGTTCGTAATAAGTTGCGCAAGCTTGGAGTTACGAACCGACAACACACCCCAGTGACCTTTCTTCTCGCGATAACCGTCACGCTGTGTATAGAGCGCTGCCTGTGTTTCGAACTCTTCTTTGCTTCGCGTGTGCAAGGCTTGATCGTACATGCGCTTTGCAGTCGTATCCGCCAAAGAGTAGATCTCCGATACATCGTACTTGTACTCTGTCATGTATCGTGAACTGGAAGCCGCCCAATATCCCTTCGCTGCGGCTGAATCAAACTTCAGCTTACTCCACACTTCCTGCTCTTCCACTTTGAAGAGAAGAATTCCGTCGCGGAATTCGCGTATCAAGGTTGCAAAGTCCGGATACTCGCGTTCGAGACTCTTGGAGGCTTCGGACACTGCCACCGGGTCTGCAATCTTATTCAAGGCATTGATAATGCCGTTGCGACTCAGAGATGAGCCTCGCATATCACTACGCTTCCGCAACGAGTCAATCATACCACCAATGGTGATTGAGCGGGTTGGCATGCTATACAAGATTTTTGCTTTTGTTTGATCGTCATACTTCTTATACCATGTGGTATCCAAGGTAGTTTTGCCCGCCTCAATCTGACCAACAAATGCATTGAGCACATCTTCGCGAAGTGTGAAGCCCAGGTTCTTCTTGGTTTCTTCCAGGTATGCGCGCTTGTCATCTTCGAAGTAGTACTTCTTGTAGATCTTCTTGACGTTGTCACGTTCTTCTTCCGGGTTCACAACTTTCGTGGAGTCGCGACGAATAACATGGGCACCGTACAGTGTTTGTACAGCTCCAACCTCTCCATCCTTCAAAGCGAAGAATGCCTCTTCCATTTCAGGAATCATGCGATGTCCGTCGCCTTCGAAGTATAGTGATCTCGAGTAAAAATTACCGAAATCGCCACCTTTTTCTGCTGTACTCTTATCAGTTGAAATTCGACGCGCAACGTCGGCAAACTCGGCTTTGGATTTACCTCGCAACGTAGAGGCCAGACTGTCCGCACGATGTTTGGCGGCGGTGCTATCTTCTCCTTCGAATACCGGCACCAAAATCTGACTTCCACGAATCGATGTACGATTGACTTCAGAGAGGTTCTTTACTACCAAGTAAACGAAGCGAGCACGAACCGGAAGTGGACATACTTCACCGGGCTTCAAAGAGTAGGCAGCATCTTCCAGTTGACGGATGATACCACCGAGTGAGGTAAAATATGGGAGAACTCCACCTTTGTCTCGCGTCTCGCGGTCGTCTGAGGAATCCTTTGCAACCATCTGGAAATCGGCTCCGTTTTTCACCAGCTCAATACAACGTCGAGCTTTCTCATAAGCTTTCGTTGTATCCGCGTTCTCACCTTGCGGAATGGTCATTACCATAACCGCAACTTGAATGTCTTTTTTTCGACGTTCGACATATTTACTTACCGCAGGCTCAACGATCTTCTTGTCGAAAAGGTATGTTTCAGACAGCAGCTTGCGATTGGAGTTTACCTCCGCTTGTACGGCGGAATCTTTATCGAAGCCGCGAGAAAACGCATCTTTGACTTTCAAGCGATACTTTATGTACAGATTCAAGAAGTCCATTACACTGTCCTTCTTGACGCTCGTCAACACACTGTTCTTGCGGTTCATATTCCGCTTGTATGCACTTTCAAGATCGCCGATGGTTATTGGCTCAGACCCGACGGTAGCCAAGACCACAGAACTCTGGGAGTTCTGAGAGCTTGCTTCCGTTGGTGCAGCGCCCTTAGGACTTTTTTTCTTTTGTGCGTGAATAAGAGATGGACAAATAACAAAGAGTGCTCCAACGAGAAGAAAGCTCGTTACACCTAAACGCAACTTCATGCAGTACAATCCTTAGATGGTGATTATCGGCGCTATCATGATGTGACAGACCTTGCGGACTTGACACGAACAACAAATTTACAATGACTTAGCGTCATACTGAAGGTCAATTTGAGACTTCGGACCTGTTAAAAAGCGTGAATTTTCGCGTATTTCGTGAAAAATAAGGGCGCGCCGAAGGCGTGCCCCTAAAAAGAATACTCTTATGACCAAGACTCGGTCTTCTTCGTGTACACAGAGGACGTGAAGAGCGCGTTTTTTTTGCTCAGACTTCGAAGCGAAAGTCCTCTGCCATTACCTGCTTGGCAACTTTGTAGACATCGCCGGCGCCAAGAGTGATCAGCATATCGTTGGGTAGTATGATGCCACGTAACGCGTCGGCAACATCAGTGGTCTTCGGAACATAATGCACCTGTTTTCCGGGATGCCGGCGAAGTGCGTTGACAATAAGCTCCGAGCTAACACCATCTATTGGCTTCTCTCGTGAAGCATAGATGTCGGTGACGACTACAATATCCGCATTGTGAAAAGCTTCGCCAAAGTCGAGTGCAAAGTCGCGTGTACGTGTGTAGGTGTGCGGCTGAAACACAGCAACGATTCGTCGATTCCAACCCTTTCGTGCCGAATCAAGTGTTGCCTTGACTTCGGTATGATGATGTGCGTAATCCTCAACAACCAGCACACCGTCCTTCTCGCCTAGTATCTCAAAGCGACGCAGTACGCCGTGAAACTCTGCCAAACTTGCTGCAATCGTTGCATATGGAATGTGCAATTGCAGAGCTACGGCAACGGCAGCCATGGCATTTAGGATATTGTGTGCGCCGGGTATGTTCAAGGTGAGCATACCAAGAACTTCTCCGCGAAGCTCCAAGCGCGTTCGTGAGCTTCGTCCTGCGTACTCCGTGTCACAGCCACGTAAATCTGCTCCTTCCTCAAAGCCATAGCGGATGGTCTTCTTATTCATAATAGGTAGTAGTTCGCGTACCACCGCATCGTCAGAGCAAGCAACCACGAGACCGTAAAAGGGTACCCTTGACACAAACTGCAGAAAGGTCTGCTTGATATCCTCTAGGTCCTTATAGATATCCAAGTGCTCTGCTTCTATGTTGGTCAACACGGCTATGGTTGGACTCAACTGCAGAAACGATCGATCATATTCATCAGCCTCAACAACGGTCCACTGACCTTTACCGAGCCGAGCGTTGGAGCCACCAAGTCCGCGCAAGCGTCCACCGACAATAACCGTCGGGTCTAGACCGCCGTGAACCAAGAGCATACCGCACATGCTGGTCGTAGTCGTTTTTCCATGTGTTCCGGCAACGGCTAAACAGTAACTAAGTCGAGAAACTTCCGCGAGCATTTCAGCCCGACGTATAACAGGAATGTTTCGATCCAACGCTGCACGCGTCTCAACATTCTCAGTCGGCTTGACAGCGCTGCTGTAGACAACAACATCGGCACCTTCGATATTCTGTGCCGCGTGTCCTATGGTGATGTGGGCTCCCAGTTTGGCTAAATGGTCTGTATTATCGGAGCGCGCGGAGTCGCTGCCCGACACTTGAAATCCTTGAGACAAAATGATTTCCGCAATGCCGCTCATGCCGATACCGCCAATACCAACGAAATGTATACTTCGAACCGATGTGAACATCATGAAAGAATGAGGAAAGGTGAGTAGCTGTCGTGTAAACTATAGGATTGCTGCTTGTAGTCCGCTCAAGAAAGCTAGCGACTTAGGAGGTACGCCCGAATCGACGATCAAACTCTTTCAACTCCATTTTGATCATTACCGGACGACCATGTGGACATACCTCAGGTGTTCGACACTGAAAGAGGTCATCGATCAACTTCTTCATTTGTGGTTTCGACAATGGGTCTCCTGCCTTGATGGCAGCGCGGCAGCCAAAGGATGCCGCAAGATTGTCGCGCCCGGATGCCGTGCGTACGACTGCATATTCCGCATACTGTTCAAGTATCTCGTGGAGGCTGGATGCCTCTTCTCCACTCTTTACATCCAAGGGCACACCGCTAATCTCGAGACCTTCATCGAGAGTTCTAAAGTCGTAGCCGAGACCACTCAGCTCAGCGTCGAGTTCCCGCATCAAGACATCTTCGCTTGGAGTCAAATGCACAACAACCGGAAACAATAGCTTTTGGGCGTAGTTGTAGTCGTTGTTCATGGCCGATAGAGCCTTCTCATACAGGATGCGCTCATGTGCAATGTGTTGGTCGACAATCATGAGTCCTTCAACAGTCTGCACAAAAATGTACTTGTTGTGCAACTGCCATATCAAGGCATCGGTCGCGGCAAATCGAGCCTCAGCTTCACGAGACGAATGGTCGTCGCCCAAGGTCGGTTCATGGAACAAGGCATCAAAAGCCGTTTGATGTGCTGCATTCCATTCTGCTTTCGGCACCGGTGGTGGTGCTAGGGCTGCTCCGGTGCGAAATCCTCCCGGTGGTGGACTTGTTCGCTCCGGAACGGTGAATCCGGTACGTGCTGAGGAAGGGTCATGCGAATCGACAATCTCACCGGTCATTTTGTTGACCAGCACCATGTCGTTCTGTGCTTCGGTCGGACCAAATGCAATCTTCTCAAAGGGAGCCTGTGAGTTCTGTAGACCAAAATGTACTTCAGGGATTAGACTATTGTTACGTAAAGCAGCTAACGCAGCTTCATGCACAAGGGTGTACAGACGTCGCTCGTCATCAAATTTCACCTCCGTCTTTTGCGGATGAACGTTCACGTCGATTTTGGAAACATCCATATCAATGTTCAAAACATACAAGGGATGCTGCGATTTGTCGATGAGGTGCTCAAAGGCTTGATACACGGCGTGTGACAGTGCTTTACTGGCTATGGAACGCTGATTGAGAAAGAAAAATTGCTGTGCTCTGCTGCTACGAGCAATAGACGGTTTACCTAGATAGCCATGGATACGAATACTCTCATCGTCTCGCTCCACTGCGACGAGTTCACGTTCGATGTTTTCACCGAAGAGCTCACGTATGCGCTCACGCTGACTTTGGGGTCGTACATCAAAGATCAAAGAATCGCCGTCATGAAAAGTAAAGCGCACTGAAGGATAACTCAATGCGAAACGCGTCATTGTATCACTGATGTGTCGAAACTCGGTTAGATCGCTACGCAAAAATTTGCGTCGTGCAGGAATGTTATAAAAGAGATTCCGCACATAGATCTGTGTACCGGGCTCTTGTTGTATAGCCTCGATCGAAACGTCGCGCAAAGGCTCCGCCATGAGCTTCCAACCATGTTCGTTCGATGCTTGTCGCGTACAGATCTCTAGAACCGCAACAGAAGATATGGAAGCCAGGGCTTCACCTCGAAATCCCAACGTATGGATCTTCATCAAGTCTTCCGCCGAACGAATCTTCGAAGTGGCGTGTCGTTTAGGAGCCAGCAATACGTCTTCTTTCGACATACCGGAGCCGTTGTCAATAACATGAATGAGGGCTTTTCCGGCTTGGCGCACGAGGACGGTAATGTGGGTTGCTCCGGCATCCAGTGAATTCTCGACGAGTTCTTTAATAACGGATTCGGGTCGTTGCACGACTTCACCCGCCGCAATTTGATTTGCGATGAATTCAGGAAGGATGTGAATGCGCTGCGTTTCAGACATGGAGATGATGATTTTTCTTAATGCAGCAGCTTCGCTGCTGCGGTACCTGCTGTAAGGAAAACGGACAGTAGTGACCGTCCCTCATCACATAGCACCTGTGTTGCGCAAAACTACGCCACAGCAGGCAGTTTTCTCCATACTGCAAACAGATGGTGGTGCCGCGTACCAATGAACATCACTACGGGCTTTCACGAGAGAAGCGTTGGATTCCGCTTCAGGGCAGCTTTTTGCTAAACTCGAGACCTCCGGTATCCTTCACTGAAACATGCATACTATCCCCTGCTGCGAACTCTGAGGCGAGGAGTTTCATGGCCAGTACGTCTACCAGATAGCGTTGAATGGCGCGCTTCAGTGGTCGAGCTCCGTATTGTGGATCATAGCCGTGCTGAGCAATCCAATCGAGTACCTCTTCGTCCAACAACAGTTCTATACCTTCAGCTTTCAATCGTTGTTGCAGGCGCTTTACATGCAGTGCTACGATTTGGCGTATTTCACTCTTCGTGAGAGGCTTAAACAGTATGATCTCATCGATGCGATTGAGAAACTCCGGTCGCATACGTTTGCGCAACAACTCTATGATATGTGTTCGCGCGTCGTTGACGATGCTGTCTCGATTCTCTTCGGTCACATTAATCAGCTTATCCTGTATGTACTCCGTCCCGAGATTCGAAGTCATAATCACGATAGTATTCGTGAAGTTGACGGTACGTCCTTTGCTATCTGTCAGACGACCTTCATCGAGCACTTGGAGGAGAATATTGAAGACATCCCCATGTGCCTTTTCAATTTCGTCGAACAACACCACAGAGTAAGGGCGCAGGCGTACAGCCTCAGTGAGTTGCCCTCCCTCTTCATATCCCACATATCCCGGAGGAGCACCAACCAAACGAGAGACAGAGTGCTTCTCCATGTACTCACTCATGTCGATGCGAACAATGGCGGACTCATCGTCAAACAAGAACTCTGCAAGAGCACGCGCTACTTCGGTTTTTCCAACGCCCGTCGTTCCTAAGAAGATAAAGGAACCGATAGGTTTGTTGGCATCGGACAAACCCGCGCGGGATCGACGTATGGCATTGGCAATTACGCGTATTGCGTCGCTTTGATTGATCACACGTTCGTGCAATCGATCTTCCATCTGAAGCAGTTTCGTTCGTTCGGTCTCCAGCATACGTGTCACAGGAATGCCGGTCCATTTGGCAACAATCTCCGCGATATCTTCTGCGTCCACTTGCTCTTTTAACATTTTGCCGCCTTCCTGGACCAGTGCCAAAGCCGCGCGTTCTTCCTCGAGTTGCTTTTGCAGTTGATGTAGTTTGCCGTAGCGTAGCTCGGCCACGGTGCCAAGGTCACCTTGACGTTCCGCTTCCTCGGCAGCGACTTTCGTTTGCTCCATCCCCTCCTTAAGCGAGCGTAAATGCTGAATATGCCCTTTCTCAACATTCCAACGTGCTTTAAGGCTGTTGTGCTCTTCACGTAAGTCCGCTAACTCCTTGTCGATCTCCTCGAGTCTTTTTCGGGTTGCGTTTATTGATTCATTCATAGTCACCTCTTCTCTGCCTGCGTAAGATATTATGATCGAAAATTAATCTGACATAAGAGACGAATGTCTCTGATACTTTCGTGCAAACTTGTAATTTTGTTTCTGTAGTGCAATATTTTTCCTGATTTGTCGATATATCTCCGTAGTATATCTGCAGGTGTTTCCTATGATAGACCCCACTTTTCGACTGATTTTGATAGGTGTGTTCAGCTACTTGGTCGGCTCGATTCCAACTGCTGTCTTGGTTAGCAAGCAGTTTTTTGGCTTTGACATTCGAACGAAGGGTAGCGGAAACATGGGCTCCACAAACGCGTTCCGTCTCCTGGGTACTCGTTGGGGTATTTTTGTGCAAGTGGTTGACATCATCAAAGGCTTAGTCGCTGTGGTGTTTGTCGCCCACCTTATGGAAGGACATCATCTTCCCTTTACGAACCGCACACCCTTCGAGGACATCACCGTTGTGAAAATTATTGCCGGTGCATCGGCGGTCTTGGGACATATCTTCAGTGTATTCGTAGGCTTCAAAGGCGGTAAAGGTGTAAACACCGCAACGGGTATGCTGATCGGCATTGCACCGATCGAAGTGAGCGTTGCAATCGTCGTCTTTGCCCTCGCTGTAATGCTGAGCGGTTATATTTCCTTAGGTTCGATTCTTGCGGCCATCGTTTTACCGAGCACTATGGCCTTTCGCTATAATGTTTTCGGAGCCAATATCGACGGCTACCATACACTCATCTGGTTTTCTATCTGCGTATCCTCGCTAGTCATCTACATGCACAAGGCCAATATCAAACGTCTGCTGAGTGGAACGGAGAGTAAGATGACGAATTGGCAGGTACTTCGACGCTGATGTCCGTTGGGCTTCTTGCTTAAGCTGACACAGCGCAAGATGAGCCTTCCTTTCGTAGATTCGTGGCGACACATCCAAGGATGCTGTCGCCTTTTTTTTGAGTTTGCTGATCGGACGTGAGACATGAACATTGGGATTATAGGAGCCGGTGGTTGGGGCACAGCGTTGGCGCAGGTTGCTGCACGTAACGGACATCAGGTTCGTCTTTGGGCCAGGAATCAAGGTCTGGTCGATGAAATCAACGACAAACGGACAAACTCAGTCTATTTGCCGGACGTACAACTTGTAGAGGGTGTTCGCGCCACGAGCGATGCCACGCTACTCAATAGTGACGAGCTCATTGTCATTGCCGTTCCTACACAATACATCCGTGGGGTCTTTTCAGCAAACGCCTTCGACATTCGAGAAAAAGTTGTTGCAAACTCTGCCAAAGGCATCGAAAACAAAACCCTCCTTCGCGTTTCACAACTGCTCAAAGAGAGTTGTAAGATCGACCGAGACAACTACGCGGTCATCAGCGGTCCTAGTCATGCTGAAGAAGTTGTGCGCGAGGTTCCCACAACGGTCGTCGCTGCGTCTTACGATGAGAATACCGCTCGATGTGTTCAAGATGTCTTCAATAACACGACCTTTCGTGTATACCGTAGCTCGGATGTCATAGGAGCTGAGCTTGGCGGTGCGTTGAAAAACGTGATCGCTATTGCAGCCGGAATCATTGATGGACTTGGGACCGGCGATAACACCAAAGCAGCATTGATAACGCGCGGTCTGGCGGAGATTAGTCGTCTCGGAGTCGAACTCGGTGCAAATCCCCTAACCTTCAGTGGCCTGAGTGGGCTTGGCGACTTAATCGTCACGTGCGACTCACGGCATAGTCGTAATCGCCGAGTTGGTGAGCTAATCGGAAAAGGACAAACCCTAGCCGAAATCCTGGCGCATTCGCCAATGGTAGCCGAAGGCGTAGCTACCACAGAGTCGGCGTACTTTCTCGCACAGAGGCATCACGTGGAAATGCCCATCGTTGAGCAAGTCTATGAAATCCTCTTTCACAATAAGTCTCCAAGACAAGCCATCTACGATTTGATGGCTAGAGAGTCTAAGTCCGAGCACTAGCGAGAGCGACTGGACGTTATCCTACGCGCCCAGGGTACGTGAGTAGCGAGCGGAGGACTCACTTGTAATACTCCGGACGTCGATCACGGAAAATATCGTTCTCGGCATTAAAGCTCTTATCCCGTGTCTTCTCAGCATCGATATCTGCAAAGAGCACACAATCTCCGTCAGATTCCGCTTGTGCAAGGACATCACCATTGTACGAGTAGATGGCTGACAGGCCGTTGAACTGTATCTTTTCTCCCCCAAGATCCTCAGATCCCCAACGATTGGCAACCGCCAGGTAGACTTTATTCTCAATCGCTCGAGCCGGCATAACTTTCGGCCAGATATGCGTGACGAGGTTAGACGGACACACAATGAGCTCTGCCCCCTGCAACGCCAGACTACGTGCTGACTCAGGAAATCGCCAATCATAGCAAATCATGCAACCAATGCGCAGATCATGAACATCGTCATAGAACACAAAAAAGCCGCTGTTCCCTTCATCAAAGCAATATCTCTCTTTATAGAACAGGTGCGTCTTTCTGTAGACCTGCACTTCAGCTCCTGACGCCGGTATGATCAGAGCTGCGTTAAACAGCGAATCACCGTCTCGTTCAACAAAGCCAATGACAAGTGTTTTGCGATCTCTCTTCGCTATACTGCGTAATAAATCAAAGCGTTCAGAGCGTGCACGAAGGGCGAAAGCAGAGCTTTGCTCTCTGCCGTTGAACGCATAGCCGGAGGTGCTCAGTTCAGGGAAGACGATAAGGTCAGCACGCGTCTCACTACTGAGGCGTTCTATCGTAGCAAAATTTGCGTCCGGTTGAAGGTGCTGCGGACAAAACTGAACGGCGGCAATACGTATCATGTTCTCAGTTTCGAGGTCCTATAAACTCTATGATGTTTCGGCTTGGATCATAACATTGGAACCACCAGGTTGTATCGTTCATTTGAACGAGCTCCGTCTGCACGCGCTCCGCTCCGATAGCTACCAGGGCGTTCCAACAGTCCTCTATGTTGGCAACGGCCAAGACAAAAGAGCATCCGGTTTGATGAGGACCTCGCTCGACTTTGGCGAATTTTCCCACCAGATACATACCTTGCTCTTCATTGATTGAGATATAGCAGGAGTGCTCGTTCATCGGCTGGATATCAGCCAAGCCGAGAGTGTCGCGGTAAAATTTCAGAGAGCTTTCGTAATCCTCGGCATAGACAATTGCCAGTGCAATACCTTCGACAACAACGGCGCTCATAGAGGCAGATCCTTCTTAGTTTTTAAAACAGCTTGAATTGAAAGCGGTAGCGAATCAAAAAACGAATAACCGCAGCTTTGCTCAATCTCACGAACTGTAGTAGTGTACAACTTCCAGTCATTGACCTCTTTTGCATAGTCTGTGTTCTTCATCATCACTGCTATGACTCGAGTAGATGAGTTGACAGCTGATTTTCGTTGACTGCGATCGAGAACGACGACGATTTTCCACACCGAGTCCGGAATTGTCACAAGATTCTTGAGACGTGTATTCGAGTGATACACCCCTCCGGCAACGATATAGAGTTCTTTTGACGCCTGTGTAGACAACGAGTCACAGTACTTCTCAAGCGAGTACCAGGTGTATCGGTTCAGTGAAGCAGTTTGAGGGAAAATGTTCGTGTAGTAAAATGTTGCATGATTATCCGAATCACTACGCGTTCGCGCTTCACTGTTTGCGATATGTCCGCGGTCATAACCACTCCCGCTATAGACGGCATTTGTTACCGGAGCAATGTTGCCCGGCAACAAGGGATCCGGCTCAAAGCAATCGCATCGCTCAGCGCCACCATACCATGCGGAATCTTCATTCCACGCTACCCAGTTCGCAACGTTGAGTCTGGTGTTGTATGAGACTGTGTATTGAAAATGTCGGAGAATGAGATCGTCCGAGCTGTCAGAGTCAACGGGCATTCCAAGCTCTAGAGCAGACGAGAAAAACTTCTCTGTTGGCTCTTCGACGATCGGTTTTGGTTCAACTGCGCTAGTACAGCCGGACAGGTGTGCTACCGTGAGACCAAGGATAATGAGAAGGCAATACTGCACCGTCCGGGAACTCATCCGAAGGCGAGACCGGAAGTGGGGCATGGCGCTAGCGAGAAAACGCATGCTTCAAAGATGTTGTGGAACGAGACCGGAGTGCGGGATTCAATAAGGCTCCCTACACAGCCCGAGAATTTAGGAAAAAGCCACTCAATACCGAGAGACAATCGATCCTGAACGCTGAAGGTTGTCAAAAAACAGCTGATCTGCATTGGTCGACAAACTGACCAATATCATAGCGAACTGCGTCAGGAAACACGACATTTGCACTGTCGGTTAGAAGCAAGCATACTGTACGCTGTACTCTGCACGCTACACGCTTCACGTACCTATCAAGCACCTACATTACCTCGGAGGACTTATGAAAGGCCTACATTTGATTATCCTGACAGTGGCTGTTGCCGGTTGCGTTCTGTACACCTCATGCGCCAAAGAGGTTTTAGGACCTAACGAATTAGGTGGCAGCACGGACGTTGAGTTTAGTAAAGTAGGATCTCGTTTTGCCAGCTATTTGAGTCCGGTAGACGAGCATTATATCCCGGGAATGGACAACATGTACGATACGATCCTTGTCACTAAGAACAACAATGGAATTGTCACCTTGCACAGTGATATCGGTTTCGACTCCGCCTTTGTCAAGGCTCTGGATTCAGCCCTTGGAACATCTGCTATGAATCCGGGACTTCGCAATCAAGCTATTGACTACTACAAACAAAAGTTTCATGCAACGATCGACACGTCGAACCCGAAGAAAATGCACGCAACGTTTGATCTAAAAATGAAGGTCACAACCGACGGCATTCAAGAGTTTGTCAGCTCCAACGGCGATGAATCAAAACCCTTTACCATTGTGAAATACGGCTCAGCTGTGGGCGACAAATATGAGTTTACCAATAGTGATGGCATCAAAGTGACCCGGGCTGTTACCTATCACTCAACAACTGACGACTACCCTATCGGCTTCTACATGATTAAGGTCATGAAGGTTGAAGAAACCAAAGAAGATCTCTTCCTAGACAAGATAACCTATGTAACGAATCACAAGTTCGGTCTCGTTGGGGTCATTATCCAGACTAAAACCGGAAAGCAGTTGCACCTGGGTGTCTTCCCTCCGAACATGTAGAATGATCAGGAGTTTCAATCTCATTGACTTTGCTTTGCCACTCAACGAAAAAGCGCCGGACTGATAGCAGTTCCGGCGCTTTCTGTTTGAACTTCGGGAGAACATGAGCTCCTTCGTTCTTCTTGCTCATGTAGCTGAGCTTCTTTCAGCCTGCTCAAAGAGCACGCGCGATAGTTTCAGTATTAAACTTTTTTGCTCACGGTTTTTGCCTGCATAAACAAGAGCAAGTAATCACGGCCGCCTGCCTTGGAATCCGTACCACTCATGTTGAAGCCACCAAAGGGGTGAACACCAACAAGCGCACCGGTACATTTGCGATTGAGGTAGAGATTACCGACAAAAAACTCATCTCGCGCACGCTCAAGTTTCTGCTTGTTTTTGGTATAGACGGCACCGGTCAAACCGTACTTGGTATTGTTGGCGATCTTTAATGCATCGTCAAAGTTCTTGGCTTTAATCACTGCCAAGACCGGTCCAAAAATCTCCTCCTGAGCAATGACAGCGTCCGGTTTAATATCAGTGAATACAGTCGGTTCAATGTAGTACCCGGCTTTACCCGCAACACGCTTACCACCGCAAAGTAGCTTTCCTTCTTTTTTGCCGACTTCAATGTACTGCAAGATGGTGTTCATCGCACGTTCACTTACCACAGGTCCAACAGCGGCATCATAGAGCGGATTATCTTGTCGTAGTGCTTCTACCAGAGGCTTGAGCTTAGCGACGAATTCGCTGTACACCGACTTGTCGACGATGACACGAGAGCATGCCGAGCATTTTTGTCCTTGGAATCCGAATGCAGCCGCAACGGTTCCTTTGACAGCATCGTCGATGTCCGCTTCGCTGTCAACAATCATTGCATCTTTACCGCCCATTTCTGCGACAACGCGCTTAATCCAGATTTGCTCCTTAGGTGTCTTCGCTGCAAGCTCATTCACACGCAGACCGACTTCCATGGATCCGGTGAACGAAATAAATCGTGTTAAAGGATGTTGGACCATATAATCGCCCGCTTCACCTCCGCTTGACACCAAAAAGTTCAGCACACCTTTCGGTAGTCCGACTTCGTTCATGATATCATTGAATAGCCATCCCATCATGGGAGACTCGCTTGATGGCTTGAGCACAACCGTATTACCGCTTACAATTGCGGCGGAGCTCATTCCAACAAGGATAGCGAAAGGAAAATTCCACGGTGGGATGACAATACCAACTCCAAGGGGAACGTAGCGCAGCTCATTTTGTTCACCATGTACGGATACAATAGGTTGCTTCTCTGCATAGCGCAAAGCTTCACGACCGTAGAACTCCAAGAAGTCAATAGCTTCACAGGTATCGGCGTCAGCTTCCAAGTAGTTTTTACCTACTTCGGAAATCATCCATGCATTAATCTCAAGGCGACGTTTGCGAATGATGGCTGCTGCTTTAAACAGATACTGTGCTCGCTCTTTTGTTGGAACGTTCTTCCATGTTTCAAAGGTCTTTGCGGCTGCCTGAATAGCTTTTTCAGCATCGGCAATTCCGGATTTTTGGAAAATGCCAATAGTCTCACCGGGCTCTGCCGGGTTGGTCGAAACAGTCTTCTTCTCTGTTAAGACTTTCTTTCCGTTAATCACATTTGGATATTCTTTCGCGAATTTCTTACGCACTGATTCAAGCGCACTCAACTGCTTCTTTGCTATTGCGCTCTTCCCAAAGTCCAAGTAGACTTCATTCTTAAATTCCTTCATGCAAACTCCTCAATGATACGTATGGGTGATAGTATAAGTTCTTTGGTATTGGTTCGATGATTCTTCGACCCCAAGTGTTTTTTTCGACGTTGTTGAAGACGATTCGCCGCAGAATACAGTGCATGGAAATCACCACTGAGCAGCGCACTCGGATCAACTTTGCGCTGTCATCGGGATGTAGAGTAGCACCGTTGTTCCACCGTTGGCACCCGGTTCGAATTCCACAAATCCGTCAGCATGTTTGAGCAACGTGGCCACTACGAACAAACCAAGTCCGGCATGTTCCGCATCGCGATGGGTTGAATAAAACGGTTCACATATATGTTTCAAATGTTCTTCTGCGATACCACATCCTTTGTCGCTCACTCGAATGCAGCAGTACTGTCCACTTCGCGCCATTCGATGAGATAACCGAGACTTCTCGTCCATGCTGTGCGCGGAACATTGAATCTCAACTTGTGGTGAATCACCTGAGCTATCCCAAGCGTTTCGTAACACCGATTGAAGAACGAGCTGCAGGTTGTCAGGTGCAATGTTCAGCGAATAACGAAACAAATTCGGATCATAGTGCGACTCAACGTCCCTTGCTTCACTGTGAAGAGTACTCAGGGCGTGTCCAAAGAGGTCAGGCAATGCACCCGCATCTGTTTGCTGAACTTGTGTCGCTCTGTTGTTTCTTGAGAATTCCAAGAGGTGTCGAATAAGATCTGCCGCTCTTCTGGACGACAACTCGATCATCGACAAAATGCGCTTCGTTTTATCATCAGGATCGTTGCGCTGCAATGTCTGCACCCCAAGTAAAATCGGAGACAACAGATTGTTCAGGTCATGTGCAAGACCACCGGTTACTAATCCCAATACTGCTGCCGGTGTTATATCACGGGGACTTTCCGCCATCGTACTGCATCCTTAGGCTAGACATCCGCAGCCTTCGCCGGAGCGAAGTGCGTTAAAAAACTATATCGTACAAAATTACGTTCTACTTCCTAAGTTATGGCAAGAATGATTCATGCTTCTCACGAATGACAGAACAGCTTATCGAACAACTCATCGGCGTCCTGCAGACCTTACCTTGGTGGGGTGTACTTCTTTTCACCTTTGGCATCTCATTCGTAGAGAACATTTTTCCTCCCTCGCCCAGCGATGTCATATTAGTCTTTATAGGCTCTATGATCGGCCTGGGTATCGTTGACTTCCCTACCACATTGGTTTCAGCCACACTGGGCAGTATAGTCGGCTTTGCGACAATGTTTCGTCTGGGTAGGCGCGTGGATCGAACGGTTGTGGAGAGCGGACGCTATCGATTTGTGCCACAAGGAGCAATTCACAAAGTAGAAGCGTGGTTCAACCGCTGGGGCTACTGGGTTATTGTTGTGAATCGTTTTTTATCCGGAACACGAGCGGTTATTGCCTTTCTTGCCGGAATGTCTTCTATGTCGCTGCAGAAGAGTGTCATCTACGCCGGACTTAGCGCTGCCCTATGGAACGCGCTCATCCTCATCGCTGGGATGCAGTTAGGAAAGAATTGGCGACAGCTCGACCACTACCTCACACAATACAGCACCGCCGTACTGGTTCTTCTTGCCAGTGTAGTGGTCTTCTTCCTCGTGCGCAAAGCTCTCTCAAGGTCGAAGACCTCTTCCGGATCCTAAGATCTCAGCCAGTTCGTGGCGAGATCTCATAAATAGACTGCTCGGCGAGAGCTACCGTTCAATAGTCTGGCGGCGCAACACTAACACACCTAACGCTTGCTCTGGTCACAGCCGGCAAGGCCTAAAAAGATTGACGAAGGAAAGCGTTGCTTGAACTCCGCAAAAGTTTTCATGGCTTCGTCGTATTTGTTTTGCAGACAGAATACTTGCCCCAAACGAAGCAGCGAGCGCTCCAACACAGCTTCAGTACCTGTTTTCTGATGCACAAGACCACTTAGAAGTTCTCTGGCTTCCGACATTTGGCCTTTCTGGATGCGACATTCGGCAGCCAAGAAACGTGCTTCCTGTTGAAGAGAATCCGCTTCGTCCAGAGTCTCAATAAACTGTTGGCATCCTTTCAATGCGGCATCGTAGTGTCGGTCATCAAAGTCTGCTTGGACGGCATCAAACCCACTTTGCAACGGCTGCTTGGACTTTGGGATGATGCGCTGAAAACTGGTATCGCGAAAGCGTTCAGGTGCAGGACCGGGCGGACGATTTTGGGTGTGTGCGATAGTTTCATTTGCCTGTCGTTCAGGAAAGTATGCCGAACGAGGGCTATGCAGGCACCCACCACAACTCAGAACGAGAAGAAGTACAACAAGCCGACTACCGTGGTGAAACTCGTCCTTGAGAAAATGCAAGGTCATGACACTCTTTTTAGTAGGCGAGGCGCTCCGCGCCGCGCATAAACAAACTGCCGTCTTCAATTCGGAAATCACCAAAGAATCCGGCGTAGACGAGGCTGAGATCTTATGAAGGATTTTGGTCCGTGGATCCCTCTTGCCACCAGGTCAAATCAACCGAATCTTCACCACCATCTGCACCCAGAACGATGCCATTGATCCATTGACTCTCCGGACGTGCCATGATAGAAATGACATCCGCCACGCGCTCTGTGGTCGTAAGAATGTGGTTCGGGTTGCGCATTTTGGCATTGGTTGCCAATAAGTCTGCACCCGGAATCTTACGAAATGCCGGTGTGTCTGTTACACCCGCACGAATTGTATTTGCAGTGATTTTCCATGGGGCCAACTCAAGGGCCAGTTGTCTGGTCATTGATTCAAGAGCCGCTTTAGCAGCGGAAACCGCACCATAGGTTGGAAGAACGCGACGGCTTCCGGCTGAGGTGAGAGATAGCACTCGACCGCCTTCAAGCAGAAGTCCGGCAAAGAACAAATCCTGCACCCAGTAAACAAGTGAAGCAGCCATAACATCAACCGTCATTTCAATCTGCTTCTGAGTCAGACTATCCTCTCGTTTGGCAGCTACAAAGGGCTTCAGCGATCCGAAGGCAAGCGAGTGTAAGACGAGGTGAATACCTGCACCGGGATACTGAGACAGTTCTTCTCGAATTGCTGCAACGACTTCTGTACGGCGCGCTTCATCAGCGGCATTAACGTTGAAGAAGGTACTACGAACTCCCATCGCAGCAATCTCTTGCTTCATCATTTCAACCTGAGCCACACCGGCAGATCGATCTAAGTGCACACCTAAAATGTGGTAGCCTTCGCCGGCCATTTTCAGTACAGTGGACCTACCAAAGCCACTGGAGGCACCAAGAACCAGTACGTACGTATCCTTCTTCATGACAATTAATGTTTTGATTGAGTTGTTGGTCGAATAAAATCGCGAATCTGTGAACCGTGTCCGGGTACCATAATTTTGCCCTTCACTCCATACAGGCTGTCTCGTCCGAAAATTGCATAGACCTCTGAAAAGCGCACAACTCCATAGCCGGAGGTGTCGACTTGCAGTTTGCGCAATCGTTGGAGTGCGTTAGGATCCTGTGCACCCATAGCCATTAACTCTTCGGTTTCAAGGTCCCGAAGGTTACTTTCTTTGTAAAAAAAGAAGCTCATTTGTACAGGTTGACTCACTCCAATGGAATCAGGAACTTCACGATGGAATATCTCGTTAGCATAGGTCCGACACATGCTTGTGTCATAATCACTGACTTTCACCGCGTAGTAGATTGCTTTTTCACTTGAAGGCAGAAGTACTTCGTAGCGATCTGTTGGTTCCATGTAAAGACGCGGGTGTGAGTCTACGGTGACGTACACAGCAGCGCAGGCAATGACTAGCAGTACGATAAAGGATGTGATGAGTTTCATGTTGTTTACTGTCCAAATAACCTCAAGAACGAAGCCCCCTGATCCGCCAGCACGAAGGCCAATCCCCATTGGGTAAATCCAATGCTGATCGGAATCGAAACGTTGTCATCAAGGCGCAATCGTGGAGAAACATTCTCTACAATGGCTCCGACAAGTGCAGCCACACAACCCGTCCATACAAAGCTCAAAGGTGCTTGAACCGCTGCAGCAACGATGCCAACTACAAGGATAGCCGACACTGCAAAAGCAGCAGTTCCTTCGAGACTTTTGTCCAAAAATTGATGCTTGCCAAAACGACGACCAATCAAGGCTGCACAAATATCGGACACAATCAGAATTGAAAAGGCTGTGATTGCAATAATCTTTGGAAAAACAACAACGCACAGACACGCTGCCAACAACACATACGAGGCACCATTGAGCATAAATTTGTCAACCCGCTTCTCATGATTTCTCATCATGGGGCCAAAAAAGCGCAAAACGAGCTCGCGGACGAGTCCGGAACGGTGGCTGATGACATCGACACCCACAAAGGCTAGCGTGATGGGAATAAGGATTTGCAGTGCTAGCGGACGTTCTACGATTGAGTACAGAAGCGGAATAGAGAGAGACAACAAGTGAATGCCCTTGCGCTGAATCTCAGACTGATATGTTATCTCCGTTTGAACTGTCATTCCGTATTTTTGTCGTTCTAACGACCGCCTTCCATGCTCTCAGCCAACGCCTACGCAAAAATCAACCTGGGACTTGAGCTCCTCTTTAAGCGCAACGACGGGTATCACGAGCTACGCTCCGTGTTCCATCGCATTTCGCTCTGTGACATCGTCACGGTAGCTGAAAGCACAGAGATTGTTGTGGATTGTCCTTCACTGGCGCACGAGGATTCGCGGTCGAATCTGGCTTATAAAGCTGCTAAATTATTGCAGCAAAAAGCCGGAATAGTGCAAGGCGCAAAGATACGGATCGACAAGCATATACCAATTGGAGCCGGCCTCGGTGGTGGTAGCAGCGATGCGGCCACAACCTTGGTATTACTCAACGATCTATGGAGCTGCAATGCATCCACGCAAGAGTTAGCACAATTGGCCGGAATGCTGGGCTCGGACCTTCCATTTTTTGTGCATCATGGAGCCATGTGCGCTTCAGGCACGGGCACAACTCTTTCTCCCTGCTCCCTTGAACTTAACTTGGCCGTACTCTTGATTTGTCCACCGGTTCACGTCTCCACACCTTGGGCTTACTCCATGCTTCGACTCGGGTCTGAGCCACGCGATGGCGCAGATTTGTGCAGAGTTTTACAGTCCGCACCTTCACATCCGGGCATTCTGAAAAGCGAACTCCGAAATGACTTCGAGCCGGTGGTCTTCGCCGCTCATCCGGAACTGAAAGCACTCAAGCAGAAACTGTACGATAGCGGAGCACTCTACGCTCAAATGAGTGGTAGCGGAGCCGCACTTTTTGGTCTCTTTTCAACACACAGTGAAGCCGGAAATGCCGCCACCCTCTTTGGCGATGTTCCGTACAAGCTGTGCTCCCTTGTTCACTAAATTCCTATCGTTCATGAATATCCTTACCGTTGCAGCCGAATGTGCTCCCTTCGCGAAAATTGGCGGTCTGGCAGATGTTGCCTCTGCCCTTCCGCGTGAGTGGCAGGAGATGGGACATCAAAATTTGATCGTCATTCCCAAGTATGCAGACATCGATGTTCAGAAACACAAACTTCAACCTACCGACATCGTGTTAAGTGTACCCATGGGACACTGGCGTGAGTATGCCAGAGTTTGGACAGCAAGCTTGCCGGATAGCAGTGCCACGGTGTATTTCCTCGAGTCGGCTGATTATTTCGACCGCAAGGGTATCTATGGAAATCCTGATGGATTCTTGGACAACGATCGTCGATTCGTCTTTCTGAGTCGCGCAGCCTTCGAGTTGGCAATCGTCCTTGCATTCAAGACGGACATCGTTCACGCCCATGATTATCACACCGCACTGGCCTTGGCGTTTCTAAAGACCCACTACCGTCACCACCCCCTGTTCTCAACTGCTGCAGGAGTGTATACTATTCATAACATGGCCTTCCAGGGACAAAGTGATCCCCGCAGGGTGCTGGACTTCATGCATCTCTCCTCGGCAAACTTTCGAGGGTCTTGGTTTGAGCATGACGGTGTTCTCAACATGATGAAGGCCGGATTAATGTTTGCCGACAAGATCACCACAGTGAGTCCAACCTATGCAAATGAAATTCGTTGGACCTCGAATGGTGAAGGCATGCAAGACTATCTGAACATGCGCGGTGCAGACTTGATTGGTGTTCTAAATGGCGCCGATTATCACGAGTGGAATCCGGAAAAGGATGCGTCACTATCGCACACCTACAGTGCTGCCGACATGAGCGGCAAGTCGGCATTAAAACGTGCCCTCCTCTTCGATTCGATGCCTGCAGATGAGGCAGAGCGTGATCTTCCTATTATTGGAATGGTCACACGTCTCACCGCTCAAAAAGGAATCTCCCTGCTCGAAGAAAGCATGGAGTACCTCTTGCAAGAGGGCGATGTTCGCTTCCTTATCTTAGGTTCCGGAGATCGTCGCTATGAGAACTTTTTGAATCGTATGGGACGTCGCTATCCTACTCGTGCTCTCATAAAAACGGGATACAACGCGGCACTCTCGCATCAGGTGATCGCCGCGTCCGACTTTCTAATGGTTCCCTCGCTTTTTGAGCCCTGTGGTCTCACGCAGATCTACGCTCTGCGATACGGAACAATTCCTATTGTTCGAGCAACGGGAGGTTTAAGCGACACGGTCCAAGAATACAATGCACGTTCCGGAAGTGGCAACGGATTCCGTTTCGATCGTTTCCAAGCACATGCTTTCGCCCGTGCCGTACGTCGCGCTTTGCACTATTACAAGCACGAGCCGCATTGGACGCAGTTACGAGCAAATGCAATGGCGTCTAGCTACTCAGCTCGCTCTAGCGCCGAGCAGTACGTGCAAATATTCACCTGGGCACGAGAGAAAGGACGATCGCGATGAAAACATGGAGCATGAGCATCAGCCAACAAAGCCAATCCAAAATTCGTCGGACCGTAGCACGGCTCTGCGTTCTTACAAGCATCGCGTCGAGTACTGCCTGCTCTCAGCAACGAAGCGGCGTTGCAGTCTCACAACAAGGAGCTGCGCAAAACAATAGCGGCACGCCGCAGACGAACCTTCCGGGGTCCATTTTCAACTGGAAGCTGCCTAACACGCTTACGCTTTTTGGTGAGAGGGTCCCGCTAGATATCCCTGAAGTACGTGAGCGCGCTGAGCGAGAATTTTACTTGAATCTTCAACAGCCGGCGCAAATACTGTTGAACTTGAAGCGAACCGGCCGCTACTTCGAGCTCTTCTCATCGATACTAAAAGAAAAGGGTTTGCCTGACGACATCAAGTATTTGGCAGTTGCGGAAAGCGCTTTATATATGTCTCGATCCGGAAAAGATGCCGTAGGCATTTGGCAGTTTATTGAAGGTACAGCAAAACGCTACGGACTTGAAGTAAACGAAAGTGTCGACGAGCGTAGACATGTCGAGAAGTCAACCAGAGCAGCCGCAGACTATCTCCTCGAGGCGAAGCAACGATTTGGCAGCTGGACCATGGCCGCGGCAGCCTATAACATGGGCGTCGAAGGCGCACAGTTTAATATGGATCTTCAAGGCAGTAGTAATTACTATGAGCTCTATTTTAACGAAGAGACCTCGCGCTACGTTCTACGCATAGCCATTATCAAAGAGTTGCTGGAGCACGCGGAGACATATGGTTTTAAGTTGTCGAGTGACGATTACTATCACGCAGAGCGAAGCAAACGAGTCAAAGAGTACCGAGCGATCGATAACTTGGCATCATGGGCCACACAGCATGGTATGAGTTACAAAGAACTGAAGCTTCTCAATCCATGGATGATGAAGACCTCCCTCCCCAAGCCGAAAAACGGTTTTTGGGAAATCCTGGTGAGCAATTAGGCGTTGGTACGAATATCCAGCCTTAAATAACAAACGCCCGATGTGCAGTGCACATCGGGCGTTTGAGCATCCTACCCTATAGAATGCCGTGAGCCTAAAGGCAGGCTCCGGGAAAAACTATATCCAATACTACTTCTGGTATACGGGTGAGTCCGGTTTCGTGACGTTACCGTACGCAGATACTTCAATCGTCGGAAAGTCCGGATTTGATGTCGTGAACTTTATGACGGAATTGAAGTAGCCTTCCGCTTGAGGAACGATAGTGCCCGTCAACTCGAGTTCAGCGCCAGGCTTGATCTCTGTCTTCTTCTTCAAGTTCAATACCAATCCGGCTGTCGCTTCGAAGTTGTCAACCGTTACAGGCTCTGTCGAGTTGTTCTTGATGTTGATTTTTTGTGTGCTTGACTTGCCAATAGCTAGGTCGTTGAAAGCCATGTACGGAAGCGACAATGAGACCGCACGTACAACTTCAGCCTTGAGCCAAATGATATGTGCGTTGTTGCTCGGATCGTTGCTGTACACTGTGATGGTCTTTGTTACGCCACCCGTTACGGTCGCGACATTGAGGCTTACGTCGATTGTGCCATACTCGCCCGGCTGAATAGTATCCTTGTCGATCTTTGTTGCTGTACAACCACAACCGGCTTTGACTTCCTTGACATACAAGGTTGCCTTACCAACATTCTGCACCTTGATCTTCGCCTTCAATGGCGAATCCTTCGGCTTAACTTTACCCCAATCGTAGGTATCACCACCTACAACATCGAGCTTAGGCTCGGGGATCGAGGAACTCGGTGTCGGTTGTGCATATGCAACGCATCCAAGCACAAGAACCGCAAGAAGCACAGTAATTTTTTTCATCATAAAAAACGTAAAATGGAGTAAATACGAGATTCTATTTTATGAACGTCTACGCCCTTCGTTTTTCTGTACGCGTACACGCTTTAGACACTTTTATTGGTTTTGCTACCATTTTTCTGCCGGACAGAAGCGCAATATGCCTAAAATCGGGCTAAACCAAATACCAGACTATACTGAAAATGTATGGCCCAAATCTTCCAATTTGTGCCCTCTGCGTAATTGGCAAGAGGAATATTGAGTCCTAACGACAAAGAAGAATACCTATTCTTTCCCATGTCGAGGTCGTAACCGACTTGTATTTTCGGCTGAACCACTAGAGAACGTAAACCCACTATGTCCTTATCTGACAAAAGCTTAGATTGAAGATTCGTACCCGGAAACGTGTATCCGTTTGGCTGGATAACCGACTCCTTCAGCTTTGAATCTACCGCCACCAGAAGCTCTGTTTGAAGCCCTGCCGCCGCCCAAACATGTGTTGATCCAACACGCGTTTTAACAAGAGCTTCGACGTTTGCAGTGTGCAAGGAGGTTGACAGTGTATACCTAGTTTGAAAAATTTTTCCATCAAAGAGTGTGGCGGGCGGAGAATCGGCTGTGAATTCTGCGTCCAGAGTACCGTAGGACAGCTTCCCTACAACAGAAAGAGTGGAAGAACTCCACCATTCAGCCAGTATTCCGGCCCGCCAACCTGAGCCGGATGCTTTAGAATACTCTACGCATGTGACAACCGGCTGCAGGTTTCGCACCTGGTCTACAACACGAGCATTCGTACTATGTCCGGCGCTTTGGTACTCGATACTTAGGCCGCCAAACAGTTGCGGAGCGTACTCCGGTCTGCGGAAGGAGTACTCCCAATCAAAACCTTGACTCTGAAGGTCCGATTGAGCCAGCAGTACCAGAACGAGTACGATTGTGTTTTTAACGTGACACGACAATGCGCTCTACTCCCTGATAGATTCCGGCTGTTAGCTTGATGTAATAGACACCCTCAACGAGGTCAGAAAAAGTCTCTGTCCTCTTGTACAGACCTTTGGACTGCACTTCGTCGCACAAGACCTTCACGACCGTGCCAATACTGTTAATCACCTCCAGTCGAACACGTGTCGGAAAAGCAACACAGTAGCTGATGGTTGATTCGCTACGACATGGATTCGGACTTGGTAGACCCAAAACAAACTCAGACAACGGACCCTGAGGCAACTTAGACTGTAAGCCACACAATGAGTCCAGTAAAAACGACGTTTGTGGTCTGCTACTGGGCATGATGTTCGCACAGGTTCCCAAACCAAAACGCGGTTCACTCACGCTGATATCACATCGATCACTGAAGCCCAAACTTGAATGGAACAAGAGTTTTATGAGGGTATCGCGTGCAGCAAACACTTCCGGCATCAAAACCTTGACAATTATTCGGTCTGCGACATGATCATCGATAACAATTTGATTGCCTACGGCAGCTGCAGCAGCCGTACCAACTTTGTCGAAACCATCATAGTGTATCAAACTTGAATCAAAGCTGATCGTCGCTTGAAAACTCTGTGCTAAGACGCAGAGTTTAGGGTCCACACGAAGCGGCAAAAGAAAGCTATGTCCGGGAAAGGAGCGAATCTCCACCGGAGAGCTCAAATTCATGGTGTGCGGTTCCACTCCCTCACCTGCTACTGCAAGACGTAGACTGAAATCATCAACCGGACTTACGAGCTCTACTTCAGCGTCGAAGAGGCTGACGGTTCGAGGGATAAAATGAACTTGAAACACTCCCTCTGCTCCCGCTGCAATACTAAGCTCAGGTGGCTCTACGCTGAAAGGTGCACTAGCAGGTAGGACTAAGGGAGCAGTCACTTGAATGCTTTGCTGAGAGGAGTTCTTCACGCGCAAATTCAGCGTGCGCCGCGCCGGACACTCATCAAACACGACAACGCTGTCAAACTCAAGAGCTGAACTGAGAATGCTAAGATATCGTGGTCTTGCTTCCCCTTTCAAGTAGACAACTTGTTCGCGAACACTGTCAGGCACCCCATACATGCGGTCTGCAACATCACTATGCAACACAAGCTTCGTAACGAATTGTCCCACACGCGTTGGATGAAACACTAAAGTCGTACTATCCAATGCAGCCGCACGTACATGCTTTTTTACGCTCGTTAAAGAGTCCAGAATGGAGAAGGGAAGCGTGTCGGTTGGAACAATGGTTGAAAGTTCAGTTCGGGCCGAGTAGTTAAAGTTGCTGTTGTTCGCGAAGACGAGTCTGAATGTATCAAGGATACCAACTGTGAAGGAACCTACGTCCACTGTATCCCCACGCAGCTGCGCACGTGCGCCGCGCACGGCGCTTAAGCGACAATCTTGCTCTACACCTACGCCTCGTAGAATGACTCTGGTGCTATCGATTCCGCCGGTAGGTCCTAACAGTGTTGAGGGATTGTATTGTTCAAAGGCAATGACAAGTGAATCCAACCCGCGTTGCACAGCCTTGTATTGAACGCGAATCGGAGTGGTCTTTTGTGCACTATCAAGTGCTAAAGTCCGTAATGGATTGTCGCGAACGCTAAATGCACTTCGACTACCTGAATACTGCACGGTTGAAGTATCTTCAATCTGAACAGTTCTTTTCAAGTCGGTATTGCGTAGCAAGATGCTGTCCTGTCGCAGTGCGCCAACGTAGACAGAATCAAAGTTGATGACAGATTGCGCAAAAACCGGCCGCTTTGTTTTATAAAACTGAAGAACGAAATCACGCGAGACTACCACACTATCGCTTTGCAAATTCCTTGGCATTGCCATTTTTGCGCGCAAGAGAACGCGATTGAAACCCTCCGGCGCCTCATTCAAAAAGGTAGTCGAAAAACAGCGCAGAGAATCGTACTTCAACGGACTACTAATCGTGTGAATCTGCGTCACGTCCAATGGCAATCCGGGAGTCGCAAACTCCGTTACAGAATTGGTCGGGTTGAGTCGCAGAACACTGAGGAATGTATCTCGAACCACGAGCGCAACCGTTCCCTCGTTCACAAAGTAGAGAGGGCGAAACACGAAAGCGCCCTCATTGCCCGCCATGCTGAATCCAAAGTCGATGGTATCCCGATCCAAACTAATGGAGCTAAGAATACGTCCGTGCGCACCATCGGCAGGCAGCGCTCTGACTGTACCCATGCAGATGCTCAAGAGAGCAAGCAAGACGAGGAGTGGTGATTTCATGTACTGCTAAAATAGAGTCTTTACTGCCTAAACTCCACAAAAAAACCCATACTAAAGGTACGGGTTTGAGATTCCATGTATACTAAGGGAGGCAGCTACTTTGGGATTCAGCCCTACTCTTTCACAATCCCACGTTTGATCCGAAACCTATAACGCTAAAACTCGCCTCGGTGCTGCAGCGAATCCTAGAAGCAATCGGCCGGCCACAGCGATTTGTTTCACGGGCACAGCCGGCCCTGCATCCGGGTCAGCTTACTTAGTGGACTGCAAAGAAGCTCGTCGTTGCACTTTGCAGCAACGAAGGAAACAGACCAATAGCCAGAACGAATACGGTGCACACAAGGAGGGTCAGCCCGGCAGTGCCGGAGGTATCGCTAGTCTCCATGTCTTCAGGTGAATCTTTGAAATACATAAAGACAACCAAGCCTATGTAGAAATAGACTGAAATCATAGACGATATCACGGCAACTATCGTAAGCCAGGTATATCCGGATTCAATGGCAGCCACGAACAAGTAATACTTACCGAAAAATCCCGCCATCGGTGGAATACCGGCAAGTGAAAACATGAACAAGGCCATGAGGGCAGCCAACACCGGATGACGCTTACTTAGCCCGGCAAAATCGCTAAGCTGCAATCCGTTACCTGCTTTATGTTCCAGCATCGACACGATAACAAATGAACCAAGCTGCATGAACAAGTAGGCAGTAGCGTAGAATAAAATTCCACTCATTCCGCGCTCGTTATTGGCAACAAAACCGATCAACAAATAACCGGCATGAGCCACCGAAGAGTATGCAAGCATGCGCTTGATGTTCGTCTGCACGACAGCACTAATGTTACCAACCAGCATGGTGGCTGCGGAAACCACGGCCAGGATTTGCGCCACATGCCAATCACCTGTTCCCACGATCGCACGCACAATGGGTATCAGTGCGCATAAGGAAGCTGCTTTACCTGCGGTTGACATAAAAGCCGTAACCACTGTCGGAGAACCCTCGTACACGTCGGGTACCCACTGGTGGAACGGAAAAGCCGCAATCTTGAAACCAAGTCCGATGATAATCAACGCGGTTCCAACAGCCAACAAAGTCGGAAAGTTCAAATGATTGGTCGTAACAGCGTTATGCATTGCCGCATACTCCAAGCTTCCGGTAGCACCGTAACAAAGCGACATCCCAAAAACCAGAAAACCCGTGGCAAAAGCACCAAGCAAGAAGTACTTAAGTGAAGCTTCAATAGAACGTTCGTTCGTGCGGAAGTAGCCTGCCAATACATAGAAGGCCACCGACATAATTTCAATACCGATAAAGGTGATGAGCAGATTATTTGCGTGCGCTATGACGGACATACCCGCAACGGCAAAGAGAATCAAGGAATAGAATTCATCGTGCTCTACATCCTCCCGAAGAATATAGGGACGTCCGGCAAGTAGGGTCAAAATGCCGCCGGTACAAAAAAGGATATCAAAGAAGCTTGAATAACCTCCAACTCGTATCATCGCGCTAAAAGCGGTCCCCGAATACCCCATGGTGCCCATAGCAAAGAGCAAAGCAGCGCCCATACTGAATGCAGCAAAAACATATGTCAACCGTTCGCTGCGTGGAGTCAGTGCATCCACTACAATACAAATCACTGCCAGGAAAGACAGGATACTCAGTGGAGCGGCTTGGATCAGATCTTGTACCATTGAATTCTCAAAGCTGATTTCTGGTTCTACCTAAGTGGACTATACACTGCGTTTCGTTCGACCGCTGTTCCCTATTTGGGATTCGAGCTATTCAAACTAACGGGATGAGACCCCATAACTTTTTCGATGACGGCGTTTGTCGATGCTGTGCTGATATCCATGAACGTCTTAGGATAGACGCCAATCCAAACAATGAAAATCACGAGTGGAATGAGTGTCCACATTTCACGATTGTTCACGTCGCCAAGACTCTGATTCTTTGGATTATCGTTTGTGCCGAACATGACACGTTGGAACATCCACAGCAAATACACTGCGGCGAAAATCACCCCGGTTGCGCTGAATATTGCGTAGGACCAATTGTTCAACACCGAAGAACGAAATGCTCCCACAAGTGTCAAAAACTCGCCCACAAAACCATTGAGACCGGGAAGTCCAACCGATGCGAACATCGCAATGGCAAACAGTACCGCAAAGCGAGGCATAACGTTGGTGATACCTCCAAACTCCGCTATCTCGCGCGTGTGACGTCGTTCGTAAATAACGCCCACACACAAGAACAACATTCCTGTCGACAAACCATGGTTTACCATTTGAATAATCGCTCCCTGCACACCCTCAGGCGTCATGGAGAAGATTCCTAATACAACAAAACCCAAGTGGCTCACCGATGAGTAGGCTACTAATTTCTTTACATCTGTTTGGACCATTGCAACCAAAGCACCATAAATGATGCCTACCACGGCCAACGTGCACAGCAAGGGCGCAAAGAAATGCGATGCCTCAGGGAAGAGATCGAGATTGAAACGGATGAGACCGTATGTTCCAAGTTTGAGAAGAATACCGGCCAGAATCACCGAGCCGGCTGTGGGCGCTTGAACGTGCGCATCCGGCAACCAGGTATGGAAGGGGAACAACGGAACTTTAATACAGAATGACAATGCAAAAGCTAGGAACATCCAGCGAGAGATCTCGGAGGGAATGTTCGGAGCAATGTGTTGAAGCTTGATGAAGCTGGTCGTAAATCCTCCGCTGTGCACTTGCGCGTAATAACCCAGCCATACAATTGCAACCAACATCAGAAGAGAACCAACTACCGTATATAAGAAGAACTTGACGGCAGCATAGACACGATCTTGTCCACCCCAAATACCAATGAGAAAGTACATCGGAATCAGGATCATTTCCCAGAATACGTAAAAGACGAATGTGTCCAAGGCCATGAACGTTCCCGTCATCGCGAACTGCAAGAAGAGAAGCATGATATAGTATTCTTTCTCGCGCTTGCTGATCGCTTCAAAAGAACTGTATATGGCAATCGGCATGATGAAGGTCGTCAGCAGAACAAGCAATAAGCTCATTCCATCCAGACCCATGCGAAATCCGATATCCAGAGTCGGAATCCACGGCACATCAATCAAGAATTGGAATCCTCCCTGGCTGCGATCGAAGGCAAAAAACAGCGGAATAGAGCCAACAAAAGTCAATAGTGAAATTACTAAAGCTGTGTAGCGCAGACCCTTAAGCTGATCACGCGGGATCAGGAGAAGAGCAAGTGTTCCGGCCAGTGGAAGGAAAAGAGTAGAGAGAAGCGAGTCGATCCCCATCATTTATCGAGTCATTCGTTTCAGAATTAGCGCAATATAGCAGGAGAGGGAGAATTGGGAAAGGAAGGAGCAGTGGGAAAGATCATAGAGTTTTGCACCAAAATCGAGCTTCGGACGAGCCCTCTACGGCACAACGGGAATCATGAGCTCTGTACCTGACAAGCGGCTGCGAAGCAGCCGTATGACAAAAAGACTCTCATCATTCAATCTTCCATGGACTCTCGGATGCGCAGGTAGGAGTCATAGCGCATTGAGTCGATCTCGCCAGACTCTACTGCCGCCTTTACGGCACAATCCGGTTCATGCGTATGCGTGCAGGGCAAGTAGCGGCAGGATTGATAGAAAGGATCAAAGTCGTGAAAGTAGTAGCTGAGATCGTCGCGGTGGATATCGCTCATTGCAAACTCCCGCATCCCCGGTGTATCGATGACAAATGAGTTATGGCCCAGTCCGAAGATTTTTCCGGTAGTCGTGGTGTGTTTACCTTTATCATACTTCGTCGAGATTTCGCGAACATCCTGCAAGTCCACACCGAAGTACCGGTTGACAATGGATGACTTCCCCACTCCTGATGGTCCGGCTAGCATCGAGGTTTTAGAGGCAAACAGTTGTTGCAAGTGCTCAAGTCCGTCGCCACGATGACAACTGCACAGTACAACTTCAATACCCATGTTCCTGTAACACGCGAGGTCATCGTACACAAAACTGCGATCCATGAGTTCAATCTTGTTGATGACAATCGCGGCTGTCATATTGCCTTGTTCGGCGGCAATGAGATAACGGTCTATGAGACGTCGATTGTAGAATGGCTCCGCAGCTGCGCTCACTATAACACATTGGTCAATGTTCGCGGCAATACTTTGCCAGAGCTTGCGTTCACCGGCGGTTTTTCGCAGCAAGCGCGAGGTTCGTGCCTCGATCTCAATAATAACCGCCTTAGCGGTTTTGCGGTTTTCCACTTCTTCTTCGACTCGGTAACGCACCCAATCTCCAACGCAAACCAAGGTATCATCGTCGTTTGGCGTCAGAGCCAAACCTCCAATGGTGCAGGCGACGGGATGTGGTATCTCGCCTACCACATCGGCGAGAGCGGATTCTTCGGCTACATGCCAAACGTTGCCGGCTGAGCCAACAACACGACCACGATGAGTGGCTTTATTGCTATGATCCGATGCCTCGCGCTTGATATTCGTACTGAGACGTTTACGGCGAAAGAGCTCCTCTTCGTTATCGTGACGAGAGTCATCGCTGCGGACGATGGACTTACGGTGAGGTTTACGTTTAAATTCTTTATGCATGCTCTTTCATGGGTTTCATGAACAAAAATACAGTCGAGGATTGTCTCGAAGGCCACCAAACACGTTGCATTCACAATCTCCACCGTAGTTTCGCGTCTGTTTTCGCTCGACTTTATGCCTCAGTACGTCCACATAGCTCTACCGATCCCCGCACGTCGGCAGTTTACCTATCTCATTCCGGATGGCATGCATGTGCACGCCGGTATGCGGGTCTTGGTTCCCTTTGGTAAACGTAGTCTGACCGGCATTATCGTTGAGACGAACTGTGCTGCCCTGCCGGACGCCAAACCAATTTTTGAGCTGCTCGACGACGTTCCCATGATGAACTCCACGATGCTGGAGTTTTGTAAATGGATGTCGGAGTACTATCTGGCGTCGTGGGGCGAGACTCTGCATGCTGCTATACCTCAGGGAATGAGTCCGGAGTCAGTTGTCACCGTGCGTCTCTTGCAGCAGCTTGAAGAGCAGCATCTGGACTACATCGCCAAGAGCGCTCCCAAACGTGCCGCCTTGTTGCGTCTTCTGCGACAACACTCCGGAGAACTGAGCGTTGGGTATATCCAGAAGAAGTTAAAATCCGAATCCGTAGCCTCTCAACTTGAAGCCCTGGAACAGGCAGGCTTTATCGAGATTCAGAGAGGCATGAAAGAACAAGCGCATGCAAAAACGCTCAAAGCATTTTTGATTGAGGAATCGCTGTTTCTCGACCCTTCGCGAATCCAACAGCTTCTCAACGAGCTGGACGCAAAAGCTCCAAAACAAGCGCAGTTGCTGAGCACGGTGTATGTTCATCAGTCGCGTAACAAATCGGCAATGAGCTCCGCAGAGGCCCTACGCTTAGCTCAGGCAAATGCCTCGAGCGCGAAATCACTAGTGGATAAGGGTTATCTGATTGAGTGTCTTGTAGAAGTTCATCGAAGTACCGAGCATGCTTCTGCAGACGATGCCTTACACAGCGGAGACGAGAGTCAGTTTGCATTGAATGAAGAACAGTCTCATGCTTTGTCTGCCGTGACAGCTGCTCTCGACTCGGCGAAGTCGAAGACTTTTCTTCTCCATGGAGTAACGGGAAGCGGTAAGACCTTGGTCTACATGCATGCAATTAAGCACGCGTTGTCAATGCACAAAACCGCGCTCATTTTGGTACCCGAGATCTCGCTCACGCCACAATTGATTGACCGTTTTCGAGCTGTGTTTGGTCGCTCCATTGCGGTTCTTCATTCCCGCATGAGTATAGGCGAACGCTACGATGAGTGGAGAGCCATTCAGCGAGGCGACGCGCCCATTGTGTTGGGTGTACGCTCAGCTTTGTTTGCACCTTTGAAGAACATCGGGTTGATTGTTGTTGATGAAGAGCATGAGGCATCGTACAAACAGGATTCTCCTGCACCACGCTACAATGCCCGGGACTCAGCCGTTATGCGTGGTATTATGGAACAGGCAGTGGTCGTGCTTGGTTCGGCTACACCCTCGGTCGAAAGCATATTCAATGCTCGCACGGCCAAATACCATCTGCTTGAGATCAGAAATCGAGTTGATAACGCGGTGTTGCCGGAGATACAGGTGGTAGACATGGTGGCAGCGCGCAAGCGCAAGCAAGTACTGGGTTCGTTCAGCACGTTAATGATCGACGAGATATGCGCTCGTCTGGCACGCAAAGAGGGCGTGATCCTTCTGCAAAACAGACGAGGATTCTCACCGCGCTTGGAATGTCTGGATTGCGGCAACATCCCCAAGTGTCGTGATTGCAGTGTATCACTTACCTACCACAAACACCTCAACGTGCTTCGTTGTCACTACTGCGGCTACAGCGAAGCTGCATTGAAAAGTTGTCATATCTGCGGTAGTGCGGAGCTTGCTGAAATCGGTGCCGGTACGCAGCGCATTGAGGAAGAGCTTTCTGCCATTCTTACTGAGCGTGGAGTGGATGCGCGCATTCAACGTGTCGACCTGGATTCCACATCCAAAAAAGGATCGCTGCGAAAAATACTTGTGGATTTCCGGAAGGCTGAAATAGACATTTTAATTGGCACAAAAATGCTGGCCAAAGGTTTGGACTTTGAGCGCGTGACCTTTGTGGGGGTGGTCAATGCAGATTTGCAATTGTACTTGTCGGACTTCAGAGCGTCAGAGCGCAGTTTTCAAATGTTGACGCAAGTAGCAGGCCGGGCCGGAAGGGCTCAAGACAAACGAGGTGAAGTGCTCATTCAAAGCGCTCAACCAAATCACCCCTCTATCGTTTCAACGAAGCTGGCTCAGTACGAGATGTTTTATAATGACGAATTACAGCAACGTCGAGAGGCTCTCTATCCACCCTTCTCTAGATTTGTGGTCATTGAGCTTAGCGGACGTGATATGCATCTCCTCAATGATCATGCTCAGCATCTCGCCTTCGCTCTTCCGCGCAGCAGTCCATTGCTAAAGGTTATTGGTCCGGCAAAACCTGACATCGACCGCATTCGCGGACAGTATCGGCGCATCATCATCCTGAAAAGTATCAAAGCTGAAGATCCGGGTGGCGCGTACCTGCGTCAAGCATTGCAGCACGCCTTCCAACATTATAGAGACCGACATGCAAGCTCTGCTATAAAGGTTGTTGTTGACATCGACTCCTATTCCTCATTATGATGATCAGGCCTCCTTTGGTCCACGTCATGACAACTCCGGCGGGTTAGAATCTTCAATGAGTTTCTTGTTAAGCTCTGGCCTGCGGCCGTCGCCGCATCTTCCGGGTTTTGGGAAGCGCCGGGCCTAAACCGTTATGCCCTCGTCAACTGCATGCGCCTGCAAGACAGAGCCCGCTTGGCGATGTGGCAATTTTCGTGCATATTGAGCAGACTATGGTCTGATGCCATAGGATTTGATATCGTGCATTGAGGAACTCGGCGCTTTGTCGACTACCAAGACTCTATCACCAATAATTCCATCGGAGAGACATGAAAACGATTCTGTTATTATGTATGGTATTGTTTGCGGTCCTTGTAAACTCCTGCGACGAAATTGGGATGCCGTATGAGAAGAAGACTGACGGCGGACCTGTTGACACGACGAAAGTCTATAAGACAGCGTTTCTTGAGGATTTCACCGGTGCAACATGTCGCAACTGTCCGGCCGGACATCGTCTTGTCAACACCCTGCGCTCCACCTATGGTGAACGACTTATCACGATGTCGGTACATGCCGGTGGATTTGCCGAACCCGATGCACCAAAATATCCGGGAGACTATCGCACTGCGGCAGGCAATACATTGAACTCAACCTTTGGTATTAGCAGCTATCCGAGTGGACTCATCAATCGTTCCACTTTCGAAGACCAGTTTGTTCAAAGTTCAACGGCGTGGGCAACGGACGTAGCCGCAGTTGTGGCTCAAGAAGCTTCAATAAAACTAGAACTCAGTCCAGTCTATACGGCCGCCAGTGGAGATGTTGCCATTAGTGTCAAGGCCACAGCCGTTAAGGCCTTTAGCCTTAGCTCTTCGCTTAACGTCGCACTTTACGTTGTCGAAGACTCCGTGATTGCTCCTCAACTTGACGGTTCGACTTATATCGCAGACTATGTGCACCGCGACATGTTGCGCGATGCCCCACTGGGCGCCCTTGGCTCGGAACTCTCATCGTCGTTGAATTGGACCAAAGGCGCGTCGGTTACCAATACTTATCACACTTCGCTTAGCGCTAAAAACTGGAACCCCGCGCACATCAAGATCATCGCTGTTGTTTGTGAAAAAGCACCAACCTACTCAGTTTGGCAGGCAGCGGAATCCGGTTTGAAGTAGTCCTGGAGCATTTCTGAGCAAAATTTTTCCGTGCGCCTGAGTCATTCAGGCGTTTGCACCTGCGATGCATCGTTAGGGTTTAGCTTCAAAATTCAGTTGTCTATATCAAATATTTGCTGCAAATTCGCAGCTCTTAAAAATGCAGCGACATGTTACACCTGTCGTGGCTATACGTCGGAGGGCTCGCATAATGGTATTGCAGCAGTCTTGAAAACTGCCGGGCGCAAGCCTGTGGGGGTTCGAGTCCCTCGCCCTCCGCGACTTCTTCAAACGCCTCTTCATGAGGCGTTTTGTCTTTAGGGTGCACCTTTGGTTCCCTTCCTTCCGCGCTTGCTCTTACTACAGAGTTCTAAACTTGTCACAACACCTATTCAAGATTTTAGACCGTCGCAATCCTGCGTGTCGGAATGTTGGCAATTGCCCTTCCGTGCACACGTCTGCTCGTCGAGACACACACAACGCGACTCGCTGACTTAACAACTCTGCGATGGTGATTAGACGCTCAGCTCGTCTGAGATTCCTGGCCATGGTGTAACCAGTACCAGCTCCGGAAGGATGGATCTTCTTGTGTCCAATATGTTGGTAAGAGTACCGTGTTCTCGAGTGTCTTCAAACGTCGCGTGTAGACCATTGCCGAGAGTACAAAACTCAGATCCTCAACACCTACTTTAAAGGTCTCCGGACCGGGTGGCGGCGGAGGAGGAGGAGGGGGCGGCGGCGCACCTTCAACTGCCGGTGCCGCCTTCACTACTTTCGGTGGCGGTGGCACATTCTTTTGTACGTGCACCGGGTAACCGTTATGCTCAAGCACGGCTTTGATAAAAGCAGCGCGCTCCGCTGTGGCATCTTTCTCCAGTACGGCGCACCGAACGCCATTGAGTGATTCAACTGTGTGTTTGCCGCTTATAGTCATATTCAGATTCCTGTGCTCAAAGAGTATAACCCGTCGTATATCGCACTTGCAAAACCAACGACCAGAATACCGATCACGCAAAACACTAACGAAGCTCTCACCATAGCGCTACTCTTGAAATGTTCAAGAGGGGTATCATTGCTGGAGATAAACATGGCTTTAACTACAAGCAGATAATAGTACAGCGAAATCGTTGCATTTACTGTAGCGATTATGAGCAACCAATAAGTGCCCTTCTGCGCAACCGCTGCGAAGAGAAAGAGTTTACCAAAAAAGCCTGCAGCCGGTGGTATACCTGCCAACGAGAACAATGCCAACATCATAGTCAAACTGAGCATAGGGTTGGTTTTGTAGAGACCGTTGTAGTCTTCTATTTCCTCTTTACCGTACTGTGCAGAGATGACCGACACGACGCCGAAAGCACCCAGATTTGAGAAGATGTAAATGAAAACGAAATACAGAACGGATGACATACCTACCTGCGATGCAGCACTAACTCCCAGCAGAATAAAGCCTGCCTGCGCTATAGAAGAGAATGCAAGAAAGCGTTTGAGATTATGTTGTCGAATGGCGAAGAGATTACCCACTGTCATCGTTAAGACAGCTAGTACGTTGAGAATAGGCACCCACAAACCAACCAAATTGCGGAACACAGAGAATGCAGTGATGACAAGTATAAAGACAGCCGCACCCTTCGATATTACCGAGAGATACGAGCTCACATTCACCGGAGCGCCTTCGTAGACGTCGGCTGTCCACAAGTGAAATGGGACCAAGGAGATCTTGAATGCGAGTCCGGCGAGAAAGAAAATGCAGCCAAGGGCTTGCACACTGCCGAGACTCATTCTCTGACTCAAGTCCGAAAAGTACAGACTCCCGTAGGCTCCGTAAATCATGGATAGACCAAACATCGTGATGCCTGACGACAGAGCGGCAAGTAGGAGAAGTTTGATACCTGCTTCCGATGACTTGCTTTCATGCTTCTGAAATGCAGCCAATCCGGCGATGGGAATTGTTGCCAATTCCAATCCCACAGTAAACATCAAGAAGTGTCCGGCTGAAATCATGAAGTCCATTCCAATCAAAGTAGACAGCATCAGCACGATATACTCGCTTTGCTTGTCGCGATTCTCTGCTTTGTCAAACCAGCTCGTCGATTGCATGAGAACGATCAAGGTACCTAGATTAAGAATTGTCTTCATGTTCGCGACAAGTGCTCCTGTTTGGAACATACCTCCAAATAGCACCGCCGTGTCTTGTGGTACCAAGGCACCAAGACTAATCAAGCCCACTAATACAATCGCTATTCTTGGGATAAGATGTTTGCGCGCGTCGCTGAAGAACAGTTCGGCGCACAACAGTAGAAATGCTGCTATGGTAAGCAACACTTCATTTCTCATCGCTAACAAATCCGTCCAAACCATGACAAGGTCCTACTGAAGTTTCGTAAGTATATTTTGAACACTGGCACCGGTCATCTCAGACAACCAGTACGGTGCCATCCCCATACCGATCACGGCAAGAAGCAAGGTGACAACTGTAAGCTTTTCCTGCCACTTCGCATCCTGCAATTCCTTGAAGTGCTCATCCCCCAACGGTCCAAGCAGCATTTGTCCAACTGCTCGAAGAATATAAACGGCCGTTGCAACAATCGACGAGACTGCCACAATGGTAGCAACGCGATGGAAAGGGTCGGAGTGCTGAAAGGCTCCGACAAAAATTCCCATTTCCGCAACGAATCCGCTCAAACCTGGAAGTCCAAGTGAAGCCATACCGGCAATGACGTAGGTAACAGACAGGAAGGGCATCACTTTCATGAGACCTCCCATTTTGTCAATCATTCGAGTGTGCGTTCTTCCATAAATCATTCCAATCAAGGCAAAGAAGAGGGCTGTCATCAAACCGTGTGAGAGCATCTGAAGGATTGCGCCGTTCACGGCAGACTTATTAAACATCAGGAGACCGAATAGCACCAACCCACAGTGACTCACAGAAGAGTAAGCATTGATGTACTTTAGGTCCTTTTGAACAATCGCACCGAGTGCTCCATAGAGTACTGAGATACCGGTGAGGATAATGAAGACCCATGACATTTCGCGAGCGGCATCAGGCAAGAGATTCATGGCAACTTTAAAGCAACCGTATCCTCCAAGTTTCATCAATACACCCGCATGCAACATGGATACGGCTGTAGGTGCTGAGGCGTGACCGTCGGGAGACCACGTATGAAAGGGGAACATCGCACCCAACACGCCAAAGCCAATAAAGGTCAAGGGGAAAAACAAGAGCTGGTCTTGTAATGGCAAGTGCAGCACGGAGATCTCTTCAAGACTAAAGCTGAAGTGTCCGAGTTGTGCGCTTGCACTAAAGGCAATACCCAACAATCCGGCGAGCAGCAAGGCTGAGCCGCCCATCAGCATCAAGGTTAACTTCATGGCTGAATATTCTTTCGGTCCACTCCCCCAGATCCCAATCAGGAGGTACATCGGAATTACCGCGATCTCGTAAAAGAGGAACATCGTAAACAGGTCGAGCGAGATAAAGAAACCGTACACTCCTGTTGCAAGGAGTATCAACGATATGAAGAACTCTTTGGATTGAAACTGCACTTCCCACGAAGCGAAGACACCTGCAAACACGACAATGCTGGTAAGCATAATCAGAGCAACCGACACGCCATCAACGCCAACGCTGTAGTAGATATGCAAACTGCTAAACCATAGATAGCTGCTCTTAAACAATGTCTGTCCAATACCGTTACCAGCGCTTTGTGTCAGGTAGTTCAATACCAAGGCAACCGATTGAAGCAGTTGAACGGACATTCCGATGGCCGACACCATGCGTACTTGCTTGAAGTCTTTACAAAAGACCAATGCAATCACCGTGAGGACCGGAACAATGATGAAAAACGATAAGATATCCATATGACTATTCAAAGTTCATTCTTAGGAAGCAACCACAACCAAGCTTAGTGATGAAGGCCAAACCAAAACCACAAGACTAATCCTACACTTGAGAGTACAACAACAAAAGCGTACCATTGGAGCTGACCGGACTGGAAGGATTTTATACGATCGGAGATAAAATTCGTGCTGTGAGCAATACCGTTCATAGAACCATCAACGATATGTCGGTCAAACCATGCAATCGGAGTCGAGACTCTATTGAAGATGATCTTCTTCGTGACGAAGAGATACACTTCATCGATGTAAAACTTGCGATAGGCCGCCGAATACAAGGCTCCCAACGAGGATGCAATAGAGTCAGGTCGCCGGTTCTTGACGCGATACAACAGCGTCGCGACCACAATGCCCAGTACCGCCACTGCCACCGAGGCAGCAGCAATATTCATGTGCATCGGACTTTCAAAAGGAATGCGATCGCTACTGACTAAGGAACCAAAGGGTATGAAACCAACTGTGACGGAGGCAAGCCCCAGGAAGAGCAACGGACCGGTCATCGTCAGCGGAGCCTCGTGCGGACTATGGTGATAGTGTGGCTCCGATGACCAAAAGATGCGGTAGTACAAACGAAACATGTAAAAGGCAGTGAGTCCTGCTACAAAGTACTCAATGGCGAAAAGCGTCGTGTTATGCTCAAAGGCTGCAACCAAAATTTCATCTTTAGAGAAAAACCCTGCAAAGGGAGGAATACCCGCTATGGCCAGACACGCGATAAGAAATGTACTATGGGTCAAGGGCATAAACTTGCGTAATCCACCCATATCGTCCATCTCATTGCTATGCACCGCATGAATAACAGCTCCGGCGCCCAAGAAGAGGAGAGCTTTGAACATGGCGTGTGTAAAGAGGTGGAACATCGATGCCATATATCCGAGTCCGTGTTCACCACCATATCCGGAAACACCAAGAGCCAACATCATATAGCCGATTTGCGACATCGTGCTATAAGCGAGTACCCTCTTGATGTCTGTCTGTGTGCAAGCAATGATGGCAGCGAACAGAGAGCTTAGTGCGCCAACCCAGGCTACGATATCCAAGGCTCCGGGAGCTGCCAGTGCGAAGACCGGGAACAAGCGCGCTACCAAGTATACGCCTGCCACAACCATGGTGGCAGCATGAATAAGCGCTGAAACCGGCGTCGGACCCTCCATGGCATCCGGCAACCAGATATGCAAAGGAAACATCGCCGACTTCCCTGCCCCACCCATAAATATGAGCACGGCTGCCCACGTCGTCAAGGAACATCCCATAAAGAGCTGCGCCGGCTGGGTGAACAATGTACCTTGAGTATTTGTCAAGCTCAGAAAGTCAAAGGTACCGGTAGAAAAGGACATCAACAGAATGCCGAGTAAAAAGCCTAAGTCCGCAAAACGTGTGACAATAAAGGCCTTCTTCGAGGCAGCTACAGCCGACGGTTTGTCATAGTAAAATCCGATGAGCAGATACGAAGACAAGCCCACTAACTCCCAAAACATATACATCTGAAAGATGTTTGTCGCAACCACCAAACCAAGCATGGAAAAACTGAAGAGCGAAAGAAAGGAGTAGAATCTCGCAAATCCGGGATCACCCTTCATGTAACCAAGGCTGTAGATGTGGACCATAAACGACACTGTCGTGATGACTACCAACATCATAACCGAGATTGGGTCCAACAAGACGCCAAGGTCGATGTGAAGCACATCGCTGAAGCGCAACCAGACCATGTTAAAGGCCGTGATTTGCGCATAGGCCGTTTCGTGTACTCCACGAGCAATGAAGTAATTGAAAGCCGTGTAAAGAGACAAGACAAAAGCCGTCCCCATACTCAACGTTCCAATCAGTCCCGACACAAATGCTTTCATTCGCCCTCCTAACAATCCCGTTACGAGGAAGGCCAGAAATGGCAGTATGAGAATCCAGAGGCTAGATGAATAATCCATCGTTTTGTCGTATTAGAAGCATCAGTCACTCGAGGCACACTCGAACCTGACTACTAGTATTTCATTTTACTTATCTCTTCAGCATTAACCGAACGGAAGTTCTTGTAAATCGCCACGATGATTGCAATAGCGACAGCCGCCTCTGCGGCCGCGATACCGATGATGAACAAGGAGAAAAAGACGCCGTGATTTTTGTCGGGATACAAGTAATAGTTGAAGGCAACGAAATTGAGTGCAACAGCGTTCAACACGAGTTCCGTCGACATTAAAATCGCGAACAAGTTTTTGCGCGTCATGAAGCCGTACACTCCGATGAAAAACATCAGCGTACTTACTATAATGACGTGCGACAGTGGAATATCAAGTAGCATAGGCTTAGGATTCTGAATCCCTCCGTGCGATGATGATAGCAGCAACCATGGCAGCCAAGAGGAGCACACTGATTACTTCAAAAGGTAACATGTAACCATTCTCACCCGTGCTTACCAACGATGCACCCAAAGCGCGCACGGATGTGTCGCCCGGAGTGCTGCGCATCGGAAAAGCATTGTAGGCCAGGAAGCTGCTAATACAGGTCATTGCGCCAACCGCCGCCGCAAGAGCACTGAGTCCAACTTTAGCCTTCCCCACTGCGGGTTGACGCTCTCCGGCGCTGCTTGTTAACATGACGGAGAAGATGATCAACACGATAATGCCACCCGCATAGAGTGTAAGCTGCGAAGCAGCCAAAAACATGTAGTCCATCAGAAAGTATACACCTGCCGTAGCGATAAGTACGAAAAGCAGGTACACAGCTGCACGCAAAATCCGTGAACTGGTTACCGTGAGTACGGACCCAATCAGGATAATGGCGGACATGAGATAAAAAAGTACTGGCTTCATAGGAGTCTGTCGAATCTGTCGTATCTGTAGAACCTGCTAAAGAATCGAATATCAATCGGTCGCTTTCTCTTCCACACCTTCCATAATCTTGGATCCGGGTTTATTGAGGATTTTGATTAAGTCAACGCGATCGAACGTAGCGTGCTCGAAGTCTTGCGACATCACAATGGCGTCCGTGGGACAAGCCTTAATGCAGAGATTGCAGAATGTGCACATCGCTAGATTGTACACAAACTTGTCGATGATCTTTTGCTTCTTCCCCGCTTCATTGACGATCTGATCGCTGACAATGCGAATGGTACCGTTGGGACACGCAAGTTCACAGGCAGAACAGCCTGTGCACTTGTGTTCGTTTTTCTCATCGTGCAACAAGACAACTTCACCACGAAAACGCTCAAACATCTGAAGTGTATCGCGGTTTTCAGGATACTGTTGCGTTACGATCTCGCTCGGATGCGTCACATAGTGTCCGGTGACTTTCATCCCCTTCACAAGTGACTTCACTCCGTTTACGATGTCTTTTATGTATTCACTGACTTCATTCATGGTGTCATGAAGAATAAGTATCCAAAAGCGTTGTTTATCAAACTGCTACCTACACATCCTTAATTGCCTGTCAAAAAACCTATGCTACGTCCACTACTCTTCGCGTCAGGTCATGTGGCTTAGAAGTACAATCCCGAAACCACCACAAAGGCAGTGATCACAAGGTTAATAATGCTCAGAGGCATGAGGTACTTCCATTCCAATGTCAAAAGTTGGTCAATGCGCAGACGCGGAAAGGTCCAACGGAACCACATCATCAAGAAAATGATAAAGCCAACTTTCGCAAAGAACCAAATAACCGGCGGAATGAAATCCATGATGCCATTGAATGCCGCCCAGCCACCAACATGAAAGGGCATCCATCCACCTAAGAACACTGTGGCGGCGATGGCTGAAATGATAAACATGTTGACATACTCCGCAAGAAAGAAGAAGGAGAACTTGATACCCGAGTATTCCGTATGGAAACCCGCGGTGAGCTCAGACTCAGCTTCGGCGATATCGAAGGGTCCACGATTGGTTTCTGCAGTCCCTGCTATGACATAGATGATAAAGGCGAAGAAGACCGGGATGTGTCCTTTAAATATCCACCAACCGTCAGCTTGCGAATTGATTATTGTCGAAAGCTGCAGTGACCCTGTGAGCATGACGATGGTTAATAATGACAAGCCAATGGATATCTCATAGCTCAACACTTGCGCCCCACTGCGAATAGCACCAATGAGCGAATACTTATTCGAACTCGACCATCCGGCAAGTAAAATTGATACAACGCCGATGCTTGAAACTGCAGTGATATAGAATAAGCCAATATCGAAGTCCATGACCTGTAAACCCTTGCCAAAAGGGATGACCGCAATAGCCATGAATGAGGCAATGATGATGACAAAGGGTGCCAAATTGAATATGAAAGAGTCAGCCTGACGCGTCATCAAGGGCTCCTTAAACAGAAGTTTGATGAAGTCGGCAAAGGTCTGTGCCAGACCCCATGGACCAACTCGCATTGGACCTAACCGTTGCTGAAAGAGTGCACACACCTTGCGCTCGATGTACACCATCGACAAGCCCATGAGGGCGAAAAAGCCCTGAAAGACTAAGGCAACGAGCACCATTTCGACCACTTCGGTCATAACCGGGCTCAACTGCGCGCTTAGCGATTGATGGATGGCACTAGTAAGAGATGAGAAGTCTTGCACAGTTATTCTCGCTTGTCGTAATCAAATCCTAACGGTCGATATCGGGCAACACCAAATCAAAGGTCGACATGATAGCCACTAAGTCGGCGATCTTCGATCCTTCAGCACACTTGCTCAGAGCCGAAAGCGTTGAGAATCCCGGCGACCGGAACTTCACACGATATGGACTCTTTTTGTTGTCGCTTACGATATACACACCCAAATCCCCGCGTGCCGTTTCAACACGCTGGTAATATTCCCCTGCCGGCAGCTTAATCACTGCCTTGGTTTTGGCGCAGAACTCTCCTTCCGGAATGTTGTCGATCAGCTGCTCGATGATCGACAGTGATTCCCACATTTCCAGAATACGCGCGCGATAGCGCGCATAAGTATCACCTTCTTCGAGTACAATCTCTTTAAACTGTACGCGATCATAGGCGCCATATGGATGGCGTTTCCGTACGTCGCAGGCGAAGCCCGACGCACGTGCGGTTGGACCGCTCACACCATAGGAGATGACATCTTCCTTGCTTAGCACACCGATACCCTTGGTACGCTCAACGAAAATCACGTTGCCACTCAAGAGCTCGTCATATTCGGGCAGCTTGGTTTTGAAGTAGCTGACAAACTCTTTCACCCGACGCTGAAAATTCGGATGGATGTCATTCATGAGTCCGCCGGGCACATTGTAGTTCATCGTCAGTCGCGCACCGCAGGTCTCTTCAAAGATGTCTGTGATTTGCTCTCTGTCACGGAAACCGTAGAGAAAGGTCGTGATCGCACCTAAGTCCATTCCCATAACGCCCCACCACAGCTGGTGCGAAGCCAGACGCGTGAGCTCATCGATGATCGTACGAATAACAACAACGCGCTCAGGGATTTCCAACTGCAAGGCGTTCTCGACTGCCAGACATACCGCTTCGTTGTTGATATGGCACGACAGATAGTCCATGCGATCGGTAAGGTGTACGATCTGACGATAGGAGTCTGACTCGCACATTTTTTCAATCGAGCGATGGATATAGCCAATGTGGGGCTCAACTTTCTTGATGATTTCTCCGTCGAGGGTCAACACCAAACGCAACACACCGTGCGTTGAGGGGTGCTGAGGACCCATATTGATGAAGTAATCTTGGGTCTTAATGGGTTGCTCTTCGTGCACGAGCATCTCAGTATTCGCTTCAAGTTCCATGGTTCGTTCCTCGTGCATCATCCTAGTTGAATCATGTTTGCATCATCTTTATAATCCTTGCGCAAGGGATAGCCTTCCCAATCATCATCTAGTAACAATCGACGCAAGTCCGGATGATCTACGAATCGAATGCCCATCAAATCGTAGGCTTCGCGTTCGTGAAACTCAGCCGTTCGCCAGATCGATGATACGCTTGGGACTTCTGCATTCACACGATCCGTAATCTTTGCCTTCAACACCATACAATGTCCGTGGCGCGTTGACTCCAAGTGATACACAACCATGAAGTGGTTCAAGTAGTCAACCGCACTTAAACAAAAAAGGTAATCGAACGCGGTGCGCTCATTGTTACGCAATTCATACGCGACACGCATGAGATGCTCAGGAGCGACAATGGCTGCCAGGTACTGTTTCATGTCTTCAAAGCTTGGTTCAGCACAGTGCTCGGAAACAAAGGCTTGGAGTTCTTCGTTAGTCATGGTTCTGTAGCACAGGTAAATGAAAGGTAATCGCATCCAAATCCGGACCTTCCGGTGCCTTTGTGCCTAAATGTGCATGATCACGTCCGCTCTTTATCTTCTCTTGCAACTTGAGGACGCCATAGAGCAAAGCCTCCGGACGTGGCGGACATCCGGGAACATAGACATCGACAGGGATGACGTGGTCTGCACCTTTTACCACGGAGTACGAATTGTAAAAGAAGGGTCCACCGGAAACAGAGCATGCCCCCATGGCAATCACATACTTCGGATCGGCCATTTGCTCATATAAACGTTTGAGGACCGGTGCCATCTTGTTCACGATGGTACCGGCAATGATGATGAGATCAGCCTGACGAGGTGTGGCGCGAGCCACTTCGGTTCCAAAGCGTGACCAGTCGTGGCGCGAAGCGCCGGTAGCCATCATTTCAATGGCGCAGCAACTGGTTCCGAATACTAGAGGCCAGAGAGAATTCGAACGAGCCCAACTCAGGACACCATCCAAACTCGTCACAAAGAAATTCGACCCAGGTATAGGCTCTTCAATCTTTGGAACTCCACTCAATCCATCAGATGACATTCACTGTTCCTTTCATTGGTGCTTGATGACAACAACGTTTTCCTATCCCCTACGTCTATTCACCCTGCGTGTTTGTCGAGTATAAAGACACTACATCTAAGCGTTTTAGGTCTATTGCCAACGTAAGGCACGCTTTTTCCAGGCATAGAGAAGACCCAGACCGAGAATAGCCAAAAACACAAGAATTTCGATAAAAGCCGTCATACCTGTCTCCTTCAACACAGTAGCCCAAGGGAACAGAAAAACGACTTCAACTTCAAACACTAAAAAAAGAATGGCAAAAAGGTAGTAGCCGACTTTGAACTGAAAAAGAGAGGAACCTTGGGTGGGAATACCGCATTCGTAGGTTTCGGCTTTGAGCGCATTTTTCGAGGTTGGTGAGAGAAGGTGCGAAACGACCATCCCTCCTGCTACCATGACTGCCCCACTGATGAAAAAGAGAATGAGATCTTCACTCTGCATAAGGTCCCCACTAGTCAATTGTAGATTGCGCAAACATCGTAAAAAATCTGGTTCGCAATCGAAGACTTTCGAAAATACGAAATTTAATACAAGATAGTCTTCTATTCCTTTTTAGTATCTTTGCACCGTTCTTCTGCAACTGCGCCAAATCCCTTTGTTTGTTGTTGTTGCGAAGAGCTGAAATTTCACCATTGTTCATATCAATCGAATGGAACCTCAAGCAGAATCTCTCGCGACGACGAAAAAGTCGATTCCCGTGCTGAAGAGTGAAAGCGTCGTTGTACGCTTTTCCGGTGACTCGGGCGATGGTATGCAGCTGACCGGGATGCAGTTCTCGGACGCCGCTGCGTACTTCGGAAACGACCTCTGTACCTTTCCCGACTACCCCGCCGAAATCCGCGCCCCTATTGGAACGCTAGCCGGAGTATCCGGTTTCCAAGTCCAATTCGGTAGCTCTGAAATCAGCACACCGGGTGACAACTACGACGTGCTATGCGCTATGAACGCCGCTGCTCTGAAGGGCGACATCAAGCGTCTCAAGCCGGGAGGCATCATTGTCACCAACTCTGCCGGTTTTGATAAGAAGAACTTGAAGCTTGCGCAATATCCAGATGGCGTTAATCCGCTAGAAGATGGTAGCCTTGCAAATTATACAGTTATTAACGTCGACATCACCAAGCTTACCCGTGAAACACTCAAAGGCAGTGGCCTGGGACTGAAGGAAATTGAACGTGCCAAGAACATGTTTGTGCTTGGACTCGTATTCTGGATGTTCGATCGCAGCTTGGACTACACCATCACTTTCCTCAAAGAGAAGTTTGCGAAGAAGCCCGAAATCGCTGAAGCCAATGTCAAGACACTGCAGGCAGGCTGGAACTACGGCGATACAACAGAGCTGTTTACAAACCGCTTCGCAGTCGAAGCTGCAAAACTTGCGCCTGGTACCTATCGCAATATCACCGGAAATCACGCTATCGCAATCGGTCTCATAGCCGCAGCTGAAAAAGCGGGTTTGGAGCTCTTCTTGGGTTCCTATCCTATTACTCCGGCCAGCGACATTCTCCATGAATTGTCGAAGTACAAAGCAAACGGCGTACGCACCTTCCAAGCGGAAGACGAGATTGCCGGTATTTGTTCGGCCATTGGCGCATCCTATGTCGGCAAACTGGCTGTGACGACCACGTCGGGTCCGGGTATGTCGCTAAAAACAGAAGCTCTGGGTCTGGCCCTCATGCTTGAAATGCCCTTGGTGGTAGTCAACGTGCAACGCGGCGGACCTTCAACCGGATTGCCTACCAAGACGGAGCAGGCAGATTTGATGCAGGCACTGTACGGCCGTCACGGCGAAGCCCCATTACCGGTTATCGCTGCGATGTCTCCGGCAGATTGCTTCAACGCTATCTACGAAGCGTCCAAGTTGTCAATCGAACACATGACCCCGGTTATCTGTTTGACCGACGGTTATGTCGCCAACGGATCGGAACCATGGAAGTTTCCAACGGTCGATGAGCTGCCACCCATCAAAGCACACTTCTTGCAGAAGGAAGAACTTGGTGGCGAGAAGTTTATGCCATACAAGCGGGATGAATTCTTTGTGCGTCCGTGGGTCAAGCCCGGAACGCCGGGTCTTGAGCACCGCATCGGTGGACTCGAAAAGCAGGACATCACAGGCAATGTGTCCTACGATCCGGCTAACCACCAACACATGATCCGAACACGCGCGGCTAAAGTTGAAAAGATTGCGGATTGCATTCCCTTGCAGAAAGTTGACAGCGGTCGCGAAGGAGCTAAACTCTGTATTCTTGGTTGGGGATCAACCTATGGAACCATCAAGACGGCAATGACACAGTTGCTGAACGAAGGATATGATGTAGCGCACGTTCACCTGCGCCATCTCAATCCATTCCCCAAAAACCTTGGCGAGTTACTCTTAGGCTTTGATCAAGTCTTGATTCCGGAAATAAACAACGGACAACTCATGCACTTGATTCGCAGCAAGTATATGATTCCTGCTATTGGACAACACAAGACGATGGGACTGCCGTACACGACCGACGAAATCAAATCAAAAGTCTACGAACTATTACAGAAATAAACCATGGACACACCAGTATTAGAACTGCCCCAATTGACCTCGAAGGACTTCGTTTCTGACCAGGAAGTAAAGTGGTGTCCGGGTTGCGGAGACTACTCCATTCTGAAACAAGTTCAAACGGTATTCCCCGATCTTCCGGTAAGAAAAGAAGACTACGTCTTCATTTCCGGTATCGGCTGCTCCTCGCGCTTCAGCTACTACATGGACACCTATGGAATGCACAGCATTCACGGTCGTGCCGCCGCTATTGCGTCCGGTGTGAAGTCAGCAAACCCACACTTGTCCGTATGGCTCGTCAGCGGTGACGGTGATTCTCTGGCAATCGGAGGCAATCATTTCATTCACCTCATGCGTCGCAACCTTGACATCAATTACATGATGTTCAACAACCAGATTTACGGCTTGACCAAGGGTCAATACTCGCCAACATCAGAGCACGGTAAGGTTACGAAGTCGACTCCCTACGGAACTATTGAAGCTCCCTTCATTCCGGTTGAATTGGCACTTGGCGCTAAAGCAAGCTTTGTGGCTCGTGCAATGGATCGCGACGTCAAGCACCAGCAGGCCATGATTCGTCGCGCCTACGAACACAAAGGCACCAGCTTCCTGGAGATCTACCAGAATTGCCCGGTGTTTAACGACGCAACCTTTGAGATCTTCACCGAAAAGGAAAGCAAGCCGGAAACCACTATCTTCATTGAGCACGGCCAACCGCTTGTATTCGGTACAAACAAAGACAAAGGAATCAAACTCGACGGTCTCAAGCCGGTTGTTATTGACCTTAACAGCAATGGTAACTCCACCAACGACCTTTGGATTCATGACGAGCGCGACAAAACCAAAGCAAACCTGTTGGCTCGTATGCTTGATGATGCAGAATTCGGTAGCCACTTCCCACGCGCCTTCGGCGTCTTCTACGTAGAAGATCGTCCGTGCTACGAAGACGAAATGGCAGAACAGATCGATGCCATCGTCTCAAAGAAAGGCAAAACCCCGCTTCAGAAAATCCTCTCGGGCGACAAAACCTGGGAAATCAACTAAAGACCTTTGACGGTAGGATGTAAAAGTCTCCTGAGCTTCTCGGGAGACTTTTTTTTATGCGCGCGCTTCGCGCTCGCTCGACTTACGGTTCTGCGTGAACCTACTTTAGCAGGTTCTCGCAGAGTCGCAGAGGTGAAGGAGCCGCTGAGCAGGATCGCTAACTCTGCGGCTCGCTTGTACAGCACGACTCTGCGGCTCTGCGTGACCCTACTTTAGCGGGTTCTCGCAGAGGCGCAGAGGTGAAGGAGACGCGGAGGCATAGCTTAACTAGCGAGTCTGCGGCTCAGTGTGAGCCGACTTTTGCAATACTCCGAATGCTGTGCTACAAATACACCTACAAACCGCAGCAAAGTGCCTTTGGAATGTAATCGAGTGAGAACCATCTTACAGTGTGCATAGATTTTTAGGGCAGAGATATGTATTGAGTTATACTATCTCTTGATAATTGTTGGCAACTCTGTGTAGGCCCTCGATCAAAGTGGCTTCTCCGAAGTTGACAAGAAGCCCAACCTCAATGTTCATTAAACGTATGTAGCTCAATATTTGTTTGTGGTGGACTTGAGCTAGAGTTTCTACAGACTTGAGCTCGACTACTACTTGATTGTCGATGAGAAGATCGACACGAAAGGCGTTTTCAAACACCACTTTATTATACTCGAAGCTGATGAGTTTCTGTTGCTCTACGAAGTGTCCTTTATCGCGGAGATCCTGGGCTAGTATTCGCTCGTAGACGGATTCCAGCAAGCCTGGTCCAATCCGAGAATGGACTTTGATGGCTGAGTTTATTATTGAACTGGTGATCTGGTTTATGTGTTGCATGTGGTGCTTGGATTGGTGAAACATTAGTGAGTTATTAGGCTCTGCAAGAAACTTGTTTAGTGGGTTCTCGCAGTGACGCAGAGGCGTAGCTTAACTAAAGACTCTGCGCCTCGTTTGTACAGCACGACTCTGCACCTCTGCGCGACCGTATTTTAGCGGGTTCTCGCAGAGACGCAGAGATGAAGGAGACGCTGAGCAGGAGCACTAGCTCTGCGGCTCGTTTGTACAGAACGACTCTGTGGCTCTGCGTGACCCTACTTTAGAAGGTTCTCGCAGAAGCGCAGAGGTGAAGGAGACGCTGAGCAGGAGCACTAGCTCTGCGGCTCGTTTGTACAGAACAACTCTGTGGCTCTGCGTGACCCTACTTTAGAAGGTTCTCGCAGAAGCGCAGAGGTGAAGGAGACGCTGAGCAGGAGCACTAGCTCTGCGGCTCGTTTGTACAGAACGACTCTGTGGCTCTGCGTGACCCTACTTTAGGAGGTTCTCGCAGAAGCGCAGAGGTGAAGGAGACGCTGAGACATAGCTTACAGAGCGGGCGGGCGTGAACCTACCTCATTTCTTGGCAATTGACGCAAGCCCATCTCTCCACATCGCCCGCTACTTTTCCAGATCTAGCTGAGTTTGGGGATAAAAAAAGCCCGATGATCGTGTAATCATCGAGCTTCGAGTGGAGATGCCGGGAGTCGAACCCGGGTCCGAAGTGCAGATCGCGTAGCGTACTCCATGCGTAGTTTATCTAGAGAATTTCGCGCTGACCTTCACCGACAAACAGGTACATCCAACGCTATCGTTCAGTTGTTTCATCTGCGCAGTGGAACGCCACACCGGCAGACAATCCATCAAATTTCGTCACCGACGTATCACCTTGATGGCCAAGTGAAGGTCGATGGAAGACGGAGCTAGGCTCGACATCTTCAACTATGAGTGCTTACTATTAAGCAGCCATAGCGTAAGAGAAGGTGTTGCCTTCTATTGGTTCGCCGGTTGTATTTACGAGCTCCACCAGCGTAGCTCGGCATGCATCTACGTCAGTCTTCCACCCCGTCGAGACCATTTCATCCCCGTGTGAAGTACTGTTGTGAGTAAAGACGACACGAGCCTGCACTTCGTGTGTCAGGCTCGCATGTCTCATTTCTAAACTACTATTCAAAAGCCGGAATTCCCGTAATGTCTTGTCCCAAAATCAAGGTATGAATATCATGCGTTCCCTCATAGGTCTTCACCGACTCGAGGTTATTCGCATGACGCATAATGGGATACTCGCTGAGAATTCCGTTTGCGCCGTGAATGTCGCGTGCTACTCGCGCGATGTCCAATGCCAGCTCCACATTGTTACGCTTGGCCAAGGAAACCTGCTGCGGACGCATGGTCTTGGCATCTTTCAATTTTGCCAAACGCCAGTTCAAGAGTTGACCTTTGGTGATTTCAGTCAACATCCACGCAAGCTTCTGTTGTACCAATTGGAAACCACCGATGGGCTTGCCAAACTGAATACGGGTTTTGGCGTAGTTCACGCTGGACTCATAACTAGCCATTGCCGATCCGATGGCACCCCATGCAATGCCGTAACGTGCTTGGGTTAAGCAAGACAAAGGACCACGCAGACCTTTGATCTCCAGCATATTTCCTTCCGGAATCTCAACATCCTGGAATATCAACTCACTTGTTACCGATGCGCGCAAGGAGTGCTTGTTCTTCATTTCCGGAGCGCTGAAACCTTTCATACCCTTTTCCACGACAAAGCCGTGGACCTGGCCTTCATACTTCGCCCACACCACAGCGACATCTGCCAATGAACCGTTGGTGATCCACATCTTTGCTCCGTTCAGCAGGAAGCCGCCGTCAATTTTCTTAGCATTGGTGATCATGCCGGATGGATTTGATCCGAAGTCAGGCTCGGTCAAGCCGAAGCATCCAATGGCTTGTCCTGCCGCCAATTTCGGTAACCACTTGCGACGTATCTCTTCCGAGCCATAGGTATATAAGGGATACATCACGAGTGAGCTCTGAACCGATGCAAAAGAGCGTACGCCGGAGTCTCCGCGCTCTAACTCCTGCATGGCAATGCCATAACACATGTTGTTCATTCCCGCACAACCATACTCTTGCGGCAAGGTCATTCCAAAGACACCCAGTTCGCCCATCTTGGCAACTAAGTCCATCGGGAAATATGCTCCTTGGTAGGCTTCTTCGATAACGGGCATGACTTCGTTGTCGACGAAATCGCGGACGGTTTGTCGAACGAGTTTTTCGTCTTCGCTGAGAAGCTCATCTATTTCGTAGTAATCAACACCTTGAAAGGCCATGGTTAGATTCGTTGGGATGAAACATGTAGATCGACAAAAATACGGAGCGCGGGGCTTGCCAACATGCTCGGACGCTGATTTTTCAGGTCCGTAACTATTGCAAACAATCCTCCGCCGTGATTTCTAGCAACTAAAAGTCCCCCTAAACGGCTCACATTGCAAAGCGGACGGCGTAGCCGGACGCATATACAAGAATCATCTGTTAGGATCTGATGTCGCGAACAGCCACGGGTGTGTATTTGCTAAGGCTAAACTCACGTTCCGTGGAACGATGTTCTAGCGAACGATTTCCTTGATTGACGCGTTTAAGAGCTTGAAGTCGATAGCTCCCCGTTGTTGACAAAGGTGTTCCAGTATCACTATGGCTCTTTGGGCCCGAAGATTCGGGTTCTTGACATTTGCCGCTATATAAAGCAGCGTGCGCTGCTTCCCGGGTGTGAGTGCGTGGAAGAGTTCCGACGCGTCGGGGTCAAGCTCAAGAGCCACTTTAAGCTCTTCAGTAAGTGGTAGACCGTACTCGCTAGTATCCGGCTCTAAGTCGACTTGCAAGGTGTCACCAAACACCACCTTGAGCTTCTTGCGAATGGTCGCGTTGACGGTAATGACGTACTGTGATTTGACACCACGAAGAATGCCGCACTGATAACGCTCGCTTCCGTTGAGAGTACAAACCGCTCGCTTCGCACTATCCTTCTGATAGTACGCCGCAACATCGGGGGGAACTACAAAATGTGCACCCCAAAGTTTGTTGTCGGATGAATGCAAAATCGCACGAAAACTGTGTCGTTGTTGCAGGTCCGAAGTTGGGCTTGAAGTCTTGCTAGTGGACTTACTCGTTGGCTTGCCCGTGATCGTACTAGTGGGCTTAACTGAACTCAGCGCGTTCTTTGAACCGCCCGCGCTTTTCTTCGCAGCAGACACGCGTGAATTTGCGCTTTGCTTTGTAGAGGTTTTTGCAGCGGTGCTACTTCCCGTTGGCTTTAAGCCGGCAACTTGAGATGATCTCTTCTTTGCTAACGTGCCTGAACTGTTCGATGCCATGAAATGCAAGATTATACGTGACGCTCGGCATGATATGAACTCCGTACTAAGGGAGCAGACTCAACGTGCCGGAATCCCATCGCAAGTCCGGCGTGCTTGTATTCAGCAAACTCATCCGGATGTACGAAGCGATCGACCGGCAAGTGGTTTTTCGTTGGCTGCAGATATTGTCCAAGAGTCAGAATATCGCAGTTGACTTCAACGAGATCGTTCATCACAGCGAGGATTTCTTCCTTCGTCTCTCCCAAACCAAGCATAACGCCGGTTTTGGTCTTCATTCCTCGTTTCTTAGCCTCCGAAAGCAAGTTCAAGGTCCACGCATAGCGACCTTGAGGACGAACGCGACGATACAAGCGAGGAACTGTCTCGGTGTTGTGATTGAGGATATCCGGTCGTGCATCAACAACTGTTTGCAAGGCATCCATGTTGCCTTTGAAGTCAGGGATCAACACTTCGATACTTGTCTTCGGACTTTTTTCGCGCACAGCGCGAATAGTTTGCGCCCAGATTTCTGCGCCGCCGTCAGGAAGCTCGTCGCGATTCACGGAGGTAATCACGCAATGCACTAAGTTCATTTTTTGGGCGGCGTCGGCAACACGATTGGGTTCGTCCCAATCAAGTGGAGACGGACGTCCGGTCTTCACCGCGCAGAAGCCACAGGAACGCGTGCAGGTGTCGCCGTTGATCATAAAGGTCGCTGTGCCTGCATTCCAACACTCGGCAATATTTGGACATCGCGCTTCTTCGCACACGGTGTGCAAGGCTTTGCTGCGCATCATGGTTTTGAGCTGCGAAAAACTCTCGCCACCGGGCGCTTTGACTTTCAACCACTCAGGACGACGTTGTGAAAGTGTGGGATCTGATGCTTGGAGTACCGGCAATTCAAAAGCTGACATATTCTACCCTTTTGTCGTATTCATGCTGAATGCACACTGCGTTTGAGACTACAAATATACTGTTCGCTGAGCGGCTTGACGAGTTATCGTCTACTCATTGTCGGGTTGTAGAGCTTAAAGCTCTGCCGGGCTGCATCCTGCTTTGAGTCAACACGATTCGAAGTTTCGAGATCTTCCCTCAGCATACGTTCAAGTTCTCGAACGTCTTCCTGCGTCGGCGCTGCGTCTGCATCGTTTTGTCGCAGCTCGGTCAGAACCTCATACACGAACGAGGCTTCGCCCAATTGTGTCCACGCTTCTTGTAATGCTCTACACGAATGTCCACCGGTATTCAACTGCAGAACCAATCGATTCCGCATTGCAGGAAGATTAACCGTGCTCCCGATGAACACGCAACCATCAGTGAGGTTGCGAAGCTGAAAGACTCCTGCCGGAATCTTCATCAACTTGTATTCTTCTTTGAGTTCAGCTCGCGTCTTTGCCATGGATATACCCAATGCAGTACACAACGGTATAAAATAAAACGGCCCTCAATCACAAGTGATTGAAGGCCCCTTTGTGGTGGTACCGAGGGAGGGAATTGAACCCCCGACACACGGATTATGATTCCGTTGCTCTAACCAGCTGAGCTACCCCGGCACAATTACAGACTACAAATATACGAAAAGACGGAAAAAAGCGCGAAGCTTTGAAGAAATTTCAGTCCGTAAAACGAATTTGCGTTGTGCCACTCGTCGATAGACTCTGAACGTCACAGAATCACACAGTACCAGATTTTACTACCCTTCGCTGTTCAACTTCTGAATTTCATCGCGCAGTTGCGCAGCTTTTTCGTAGTCCTCGTTTTTAATAGCACGACTCAGCAGTATCGACAACTGCTTTTCTTTGGGAAGCGACGAGATATCCTCTTCTTCAGAAGCTTCTGTTGCGGCAGACTGCACATTGGAGAAATCCTTCATGATCGATGAAAGATCGCTCTCTTCCTCCTCTCCTTCCACTTCACCATCAGCGCTTTCGTCTTGTTCCGGGTCTTGACCGACTTCCTCAAGAATCGACTCCGTCACGTAGATCGGAGCATTGAAACGAACAGCCAGAGCGATAGCATCGCTCGGACGTGCGTCAATGTCTTCAGCTATGCCGTCTATAACAATGGCAGCGTAAAATGTGCTATCACGCAAATCGACGATACACACTTCGACAACAGTGCCGCGAAGCTGCTCGATGATGTTCTTCATCAAGTCATGAGTCATTGGACGTTGCGCTTTAATCCCCTCAAGCTCAATCGCAATAGCCTGTGCCTCGTTGGCACCGATGACAATAGGCAAACGTCGAGTACCCGATGCTTCCTTCAGAATGAGTGCGTATGCACCACTGCTGGCTTGCGAGGCTGAAAGACCTAATATTTCGAGCTGAATCTTTGACATGGCGATAATTGTTTAGGTGTCGAACCGGGTGCTAAACAAAAGGAATCATTCTATAACCTCTGTGCACACGATCGTTGCATCCGAACACACGTATGGTTTTGCTTAGTGCTTCTCCGTGATACGAGCAATCTGCTCGGTCAACTTTGGAAGCACGTCAAACACGTCGCCAACAATTCCGTAATCTGCGACTTTAAAAATTGGTGCATCTTTGTCTTTGTTGACTGCAACGATGATTTTCGAGCTCGACATACCGGCCAAGTGCTGAACTGCACCGCTGATTCCGCACGCTACGTACAGCTTCGGAGAAACAGTTTTCCCGGTTTGTCCGACTTGCTCGCCATGCGGACGCCACCCGGCATCGACCACAGCGCGTGAAGCGCCAACTGCAGCACCTAAGGACGAAGCAAGCTTCTCAATGAGATCGAAGTGCTCAGGACCTTTCATACCACGACCACCCGAAACGATGGTGTCGGCTTCAAGAACGTCAAGCTTTCCTTCGTTGCGTACAATCTGCTTCACAACAACTTTAGGAGCGGAAGCATCTAGGGTAGGAGCAAAGCTGCGCTCGACAGAGGCTGCGGGACTATCCGCTTTGCGAGCAGTAAAAACATTTGGACGCAAACTGAGAACTACATTCTCGGTCGTTCCTTTCACTGTATCTAGTGCCTTGCCGGCAAATATCGGACGTGTTACCAGCAGCGTTGAAGCATCGAGTTTCAACTCCACCGCATCACACAACAGTGCCGCTTGCATGCGCACTGCAACTCGCGGAGCCAGTTCTTTACCGCTACTATTGGCTGCAAAGAATACAGCGTCTGCACCTTCAGCCTGCGCTGCCTGCGTCAGTGCCGCTGCGACGAATTGGCTAGAATACTCTGTCAATGCAGCATGCTCAATTTTCACCACCTCAGCAAGACCATACTCAGCAGCTTGGGTGGCGAGCGACCGGGAGCCGATGCTCAATCCAACCACAGGTGCTCCTAAGGATAATGCCGCGCAAATTGCTTCTGCTGATCCTCGCTTGAGGCTTCCGTTTTTCTCTTCTAAATAGACTGCAATCTTTTTCATACGTAGTCAGGTTCAATGGTACATTCAATTCAAAAACCAATCGACACAACAAGCTTTACATTCTGCACTAGAATGCTTTTGCTTCTTCATGCAGTAAGCGCACAACTTCTGCAATGTCTGCATCTTCTGCGCCGAGGATCTTGTTGGCCCGCTTGTTCGAGGGCAGCTGAATAGAAACTGTACTGACTCTGCCTTCAGCTCCAACACTCGCGCGTTCTTCAACAGGTTTTGATTTTGCCTTCATAATATCAGGTAGCTTAGGATAGCGCGGATCATTTATACCCTTTTGAACGCTCAGAACGCAGGGTAAGGAACTCTCCAAAATTTCCTTACCACCCTCGATATCGCGTTCCGCGTTGACCGTGCTACCGTTAATCTCCAACTTCGATACCATACTAATTGATGGCATGTCCATCATCTCCGCAATCGTCGGTGTCATTTGGAATGAATCGTAATCAATGCTTTGGCGGCCGAGTAATACGAGATCAAAGCCTGTGCTCTTAGCATAGTCGGCAATGTTTGCAGCGACAACAAATGAGTCATTACGGGCATCGTCTTTAACTAAGACAACTTTGTCGACGCCCATGGCAAGGGCTGTGCGCAAGACCTCTTTGGAACTATCGGGTCCTACGGTGATTGCTGTAACACTGCCACCGAGCTTCTCACGCAAACGCAAGCCCTCTTCAATCGCATACTCATCATAGGGATTCAGAATGTACTTAATTCCGGTCTTGTCTATTGCCGTTCCGCCGGCGCCCACTGCAATTTTTGAGGTGGTATCGGGAACCTGTGAAACACAAACGAGGATATTCATGCGAAAATTCCTTTGGTGAAAGTTTGTACTGTCTGTTGGTATGCCATACCAAACAACGATAGAAGCAGCGCTGCGCATCTCTTCACATCGTGTAGCGATTGCACATCCCGACTTCTGCTTGGGTCAAAGTGTTGGCTATGGTGTAGCCGGTCAAGCATCTGTTGCTTGGTCTCATCTTTATGGTCCCGCCTGCGGCGTGCCCGTGGAAATGAGGACTACAAAGTTACGGAATCCACGGACAATACCATGGCTGTCATGCTCCGCAGAGTGAATGCCGTCAATGAAGCTCCTTTTATGCTTTTCTGCTCCAAATTCGGCAGTCCGGCAACCTTTTTCGCTATGCTACGTCCTGCAACTTTAGGCCTTCAATTTCGGTTGCGCGAGGCAGCTGCTTATCGCTCAGCTCATGGAACTCCATACAGATGTCTGCATCTAGCTCTGCCGGGAATTCTTGCTGTTAGACGTGGTACTTGTCTGGATGCCACTGCCGGCACCGGTTTTTGTCGATCTCTTTTTTGAGTCTTTAGACGGCACCTCATCGATATCAGTTTGCTCTCCGAGTGTCTGCATGACGCGGTGCGTACGCTCCATCTCTTTTTTCAGGTAGCGTCCGGTATAGGAGTCGGGTTCCTCAGCGACTTCCTCCGGGGTACCCTGCGCAATAATGAGTCCACCATTTTTGCCGCCTTCAGGCCCCAAATCAACAATCCAGTCGGCACACTTCACCACGTCAAGATTGTGTTCGATGACCACAACGGTGTTTCCTTTGTCACAGAGCCGCTGCAACAGTTTGAGAAGAATGCGTATGTCTTCGAAGTGCAGACCCGTAGTCGGTTCATCCAATAAATACAAGGTTTTACCCGTGCTTACTTTACTGAGCTCCGTGGCAAGTTTGACGCGCTGTGCTTCGCCTCCGCTAAGTGTCGGTGCTTGTTGACCTAAGGTTACATAGCTTAAACCAACGTCGAACAGAGTCTGAAGTTTTGATTTGATTTTCGGAATCTCGTTGAAGAAGCTCAATGACTCTTCGACCGTCATATCCAGTACATCGGAAATCGATTTTCCCTTGTAGTGCACTTGCAAGGTCTCATCGTTGTATCGTTTTCCTCCGCAGACATCACACTCGACGTAGACATCCGGTAAGAAGTTCATTTCAATCTTCTTAATGCCGGCACCTTCACACTCTTCACAGCGTCCACCTTTAACGTTAAACGAGAATCTCCCTGCTTTGTAACCGCGTACTTTGGCTTCGGTCATGAGGGTGAAATGGTCGCGAATCAGCGTAAACAAACCGGTATAGGTCGCCGGATTTGATCTGGGTGTACGGCCAATTGGCGATTGATCGATTTCAATAACCTTGTCAATGCTGTCTAGTCCTTCGATGTGACTGTACGACAAAGGAATGCTTTCCGCCTGAAAGAAATGTCTGTTAAGGATAGGATAGAGAGTATGGTTAACGAGCGAGGACTTACCCGAACCACTCATCCCCGTGATGCACACGAAACGTCCTAAGGGAATATGCAAGTCAACCGTTTTCAGATTGTTCCCGCGAGCTCCGAAGAGAGAAATCTTTTGCTCGGCTCCTCCACGTCGCTGCTTGGGAATCTCAATCTCACGCATCGAGCTCAGGTACTGCGCGGTCTTTGAACTCTCAAGCTGCTTCAATGGTAGAGCAGGTATCTCAGCCGGTTTTGCGCACAGTATTACTTCTCCACCGTGAACTCCGGCACCCGGACCAATATCCACCAATACATCGGCCTCCTCAATCATTTCGCGATCATGTTCAACCACAACCACTGTGTTCCCCAGATCGCGCAACTCTTTGAGGGAACGAATCAACTTTGTATTGTCGTGCTGGTGAAGCCCGATACTCGGCTCATCTAAAACATACATGACGCCAACGAGCTGCGAGCCGATCTGCGATGCCAAACGTATGCGTTGAGTCTCACCGCCGGACAAGGTTCTGGCGGAACGATTGAGTGAGAGATACGACAATCCAACATTGTTTAAAAACTGCAGACGGGTTGTTATCTCTTTGAGAATCAAGAAGGCTATGCGTTTCTCACGTTCCGTGAGTTTTTGGTTGAGCTCCGTGAAATACGTGTACGCGTCGGGACAATCAAATCGTGTTACTTCTTGGATGTTTTTGGAGGCTATGCGTACGAAGAGATTGGACTGTTTGAGACGTCCGCCATGGCACTTCGGACAGGGCACTTCGGCCATAAACGACTCAAGCCACGTACGAATTTTCGATGAGGTTGAATTCTCGTACTGGTGCTTGAAGGTCGGGATGATCCCAATGAACTTCTGACTGTAGCTCATTCCCTGTTTCTTGCCGGGCAGTACCTCAATCTCAACCGATATTTTATCGGTGCCAAAGAGCAAACTGTCGAGTTGTTTGGCACTGAGCTCACGCACCGGGACATTTGTAGGAATTTCGAGTTTCTGCGCGGCGGACTTGAGCTGTTGCCACAACCAGGTCTGGCGTTCTTTGCCCAGAATCGTAAACGCACCATCGTCTATACTGAGGTCGCGATCCGGCATGATTCGGTCTATGTCGAAGTCTCGAAGTTCACCGAGACCTTCACAGTACTCGCACGCTCCAAAAGGCGAATTAAAGGAAAACATGTTTGGCGCCAATCGATCATACGAAGCGCCACAGTTGGGACAAGAGTATTCAGTGCTGTAGAGAATGTCGGTCCAACTGCCATCGGGCTGCTCCACCAAGACCATGGCCGTGCTTTCTCCCATCTGCAAGGCGAGTTCAACACTCTGCGTAATGCGTGAGCGATGCTCTTCGGCAATCTGCATTCGGTCGATGACAAGCTCGACGTTGTGAATCTTATAGCGGTCCAGCTGCATGCCCGCTTCAATATCGCGTACTTCGCCGTCAACACGAACACGCGTATAACCCTGCTTTTGCAGAGTTTCAAAGAGCTCACGATAGTGGCCTTTACGTCCACGTACAACCGGAGCGAGAATCTGCAGCTTAGCACCGGCTCGCAATTCGAGAATGGCATCAACGATCTGATCCACAGTCTGCGACTGCACCGCTATGTTACAATCAACGCAATACTGTACCCCTATCTTAGCGTAGAGCAGACGTACATAATCATAGATTTCCGTGACAGTTCCGACTGTGGAACGCGGACTGTAGCCTACGGACTTTTGCTCGATCGAAATAGCGGGTGATATACCCTCCACCACGTCGATGTCGGGCTTCTTCATCATGCCCAAAAACTGTCGGGCATAGGGCGACAAACACTCAACGTAGCGTCGCTGACCTTCAGCATACAGTGTGTCAAAAGCCAACGACGATTTGCCTGATCCGGACAATCCACTGATGACGACCAAAGCGTCCCGAGGAATGGTTACGTCCACGTTTTTCAGGTTGTGTTCCCGCGCACCACGAATGTGTATATGGGTATGCTCTGAAACCGGAGCTGAAAATTGGTCTTCAGATGCCTGAACGCTTCGCGAACGGCCGGCGGATGAGTTCGCAGTACTTGATGCTTTGGCCTTCGACATAGGTCTGTACGCGGTGGAAAAAAGTGCAATCACGAAAATAGCCAGAATGTTGACCAAGTAGAGGTTGAGTTATGCACAGTCGGAATTCATGGAGAACGATATCGCTCGATACGTGGGACGCACGCATATGTTAATACATCAAACCCAATCTCCCATCCGGCAGTCAGACTAAATATGAGCTGTCTTTCTTTCAGTTAGGTTGAATTGAGAGCCAACTCACAGCATGCGCTGGGACCTACTCTAGCCGAGAAGACTAAGCTCGAGGCCTTAGGTTTGTTAGGCTCAGGCTGCGAGACACAACAACGAGCGTGCTCGCGAAGCGAGCACCTACTAAAAAGTCTATCTGACGGAGGATTGAGAAGAATGATGACACTACCTAGTAATACATCGCTTCAAAGGCATGGAAGAACAACAGGAAGGCACGATTCGCGTCCCGTCCTTTTGCCTATCCTCAGGGCAGATGTCCTAGTATGACGACCGTCGTTGGGCTTATCCTCTTCGCCAGTGTAATGCCGGAGAGTCTTCATGCTATCTGCGCAGGAGCCATTGGCTCTTTCTGCCGGAACAATCAGAACTGTGCGATAGCACGCCCGGCAGTCACCAGCTCGAATCCGGAGTTCCGCTGCGCATCACACATGGGTTTATCTCCGCATAAGCCGAAGTTTAGGGTTTTTGGAAAACAGCGTTTGAGAAGTTATTTGCTCGATACTAGAATATACAGCATGCAACATGTGCCGACACAATGCGTTGTATTGAATGTTGACGCTTGCCGCAGATACAGACCCATCGGGCCTGGAGATTTGGATTGTATCAATATATGCTCCACAAATGTCAGCATCCCCGTGCAGCATGCATGTAAAACTGTGTTGAACTTTAATGCCTTAAAGACACAGTATGTTTGCATACGTTAAGACTTAAAACTTTATGAACGCTTCACTCTAACACCCGATCAGAATAACGACGAATGTCTTCCCTACTATGCACCACGTTACCATGATGAACACCACAATGCGTACTCGACAGAATCCGATCAAACGATTGCTTATTATCCTTGCTTTGGTCCCATGCGGTGTCTACCAACTTTCTGCACAATCGACAGAAGACCTGTTGCGCATCGCATCATACAATGACATGGCGGGTGCACGTGGAGCGTCGCTTGGGTCAAGCTTTATGGGTATTGCCGACGATGCTTCGACGGTTTTACTGAATCCGGCTGGACTTAGTTTAATAGGACATCAAGAGATCAGCGCTGCCTTTGGTATGTACCGTACGAACGCAGTAACGAATTACCTGGGCAACAGCACGAGTATCGACGCCCACGAAATCATGCCTGACTACCTCTCATACGCAAACTCCTTTCGAGCAGGAAGCAAACGTGCCGGATATGCGTTTGCGCTGAACTACGACGAAAGTCTGCGATCCGATTATAGTTTTCAAGGGTTTAACGCGTATTCGTCTATTGTTCCCACCATGTTGACCCAGAGCAGTACCGACTTAACGAACAACCTACTCTACCAAACCTATGTTGCGGATCTTGACTCAACGAAAAAAAAGCTATTCAGTCCGATTGTCGATTCCATGTATCAGCGCGGTGCGGTCGTACAGAGTGGAGGTCGTGGATCCTTCGGCTTTGGCCTTGGGGTTGATATCAGCACGACACTTTCATTTGGGGTAGTGCTTGGTGGACGATGGACTGACTACAGCTATGCTCGTTCATATTCGGAAACCGACAACACCAATAAGTACAACAGCTATGACACAGTGGTGCCAAGAAAGAATACTGATATCTCAAAGATTGAGGTCGTCGATCACTTACACCAAGTCTCCAACGCTTTCTACATCAGATTCTCCCTTATGGCTAAAGTTGAAGATTGGGGACGTATCTCTATCAGTCTTGCGCCGCCAATGAGTCATCACGTGTCGGAAGACTATTCGCGTGCGGTCGCAGCGTACTATGATCCAAAACCGGACAGCGCCTACACCGATGGCTTTGAGTATCGCAATGATTATTCTTTTAGTTCACCATGGGATCTTGGAATTGCCGGATCCGTGAAAGTCTCCGGACTTACACTAGCCGCAGCGCTCCGCTACCGAGATTATAGCAGTGCGCGATATGATGTACAGGGCAGCTTCTTCTCGTACTATAACAGTCTAAACGATTCTCTCGCTAGCCAGTTGCAGGAGCAACTCGAGTGGAGCCTTGGCGCAGAATATCATCCGGAAAACTTCCCCATCGCTGTCAGGGCTTCCATCGATCGACTCGGCAGTGCTTATGTAGCTCGCATTGCTGACGCATCGCAAACGATGAGCGCTTTCGGCCTTGGAATATTCGCCGATAAACACTTGCGAATTGACCTGAGCGCCCGCTTTAGTTCAACGAATGGATCCTATTCGGTATATGGAGACGGAGCCTTCGCTTCTTATGTCTTAGATCAAAAGCCTTCGCAATACGTGTTGCAATGTAGTTATCGTTTCTAAGTGATGAACTATGTGCAAAGCGGGCTAGCCTCGCTTTGCATCACCTGGATCAAGGGACAAACGAAAGCTTCTACAGATCAGTAAAAAACAAGGGGCATTGTCAATCGACAATGCCCCTTGTTGGTTCTGACAACATCAAGCTGCATGCTTGATACAGGTCTTCGTTTTTCGTGAACTTAGAGTTCCGTGATGTCACTGGCTCGCTTGCCGCCCGCCATCGACACAATCTCATCATCATAGTGATCTGAGATAATCGCCACAGAAGCAACCAAGACAATGAGTTCGTTACGATCTAGATGCGTTCCGGTAATCGAGTTTGAATAGACGATGGTATCATCGAAGAGCAATCCAAAACCACCGAGGTGCATCTCGGAATTCTTGCGAAGAAGATATTTCATAAGGTCTTCAGTTATGGTAGCTCCTGCAACAACATGGGCGGTGCACTCGACCATGCATTCATCCTCGGTAAAAGGACGAACTGAGATCATAACGCGCGTTGAACCTCTTGTCACGGCGTAGACGCTATTATCGAAGGTCATATACTCAGGATAGGCATCCTTGAGAATTTGTTCGACGCGAACACGTGTTTCCTCTACCAGTTGAAGACTCTTTTGTTGGTTTTCGTTTAGTTGGCTCATATCATGTAGTTCAGTGCTCATTGAAATCTCTCCTATTGCGTGGGTGGTAACTGACCAATGCTAGCTTTTAGTTTTTCCAGTTCTGTATCGACCGATGCTGATGAGCTTAACTGCTTAAACTGCTCGTCCAAGGAACTATTTTCACCTGCAAGTTGTTCAAAAGCAGTAGCTTCGGATTCGAGTTTTTCGATCTTGCCTTCAAATTTATCAAATTTTGAGAATGCGTCGGAGCCTACTCCACTAAAGGACTGCGCAATCTCTTTTTGTGCCTTGGCAGCTTGAGAACGAGCAATCAAGGTGCTTTGACGTGAACGCGCTTCGTCCAACTTACGACGAAGCTGGTCGAGCTGTTGTCGAAGCTTCTCGGATGTTGCTTTTGCAGATGCAAAGGTTGGCTCGAGATCGGTGATATTGCGGTCACTAATTGCTTTTTGTTCAAGTGCTGATTTTGCAAGGTCTTCTCTTCCTGCCTGCAAGGCTTGAACTGCTTTTGCCTGCCAATCACCGGACTGCTTACGCGCCGCATTCAGTTTACGATCAAGAGTCTTCTCGTTTGCCATCGCGTTGGCTACTGCCAAGGTTGCGCGATTGATTGACTCCTCCATCTCAAGCACCATTTGCTTGAGCATCTTTTCCGGATCCTCGGCATTGTCCAATGCATCATTGACGTTAGCCTTGAAGATGTCCGACATTCTGCTGAACAATCCCATGGTAATTCCTGTAATAATGAAGAATGTGTTGAGTGATGTAAATTCTATACAGCGTGCATCGAACCAACGGTCTTAGGAAGACTCCGATTGTAAAGTTGGCTCGAAGCGCACTTTCCCAATGCAACGAACCAGCAAAAACTTTGTTGCACCGGATGTCCCGAATCGGTGCGCCCCTTCCGACAAATCTACGACGGAAAATGTCTCACGGTACGTCGTTATATCCTCATATCATAGATTTGCAAGCCCATACGCAGAGACCTCCATGCTCTGCACTCTCTAGAACCGTAGAACTCTCAAGAACGTGATAAGTACCTCGCCCTCAATAGAAAGCGCAGTCGAAGTGCTCTCTTCGCTTCCGACGATCGGACGCAAGACTGCACAGCGCCTCACATTTCACCTCCTGCGTCAAAGCGATGAGCACATTCAACGATTTGCTCAAACCTTGCTCGATCTGAAACGCAACGTTAAAACCTGTTCACTCTGCTTTAATTTCACTGAATCGGATCCCTGTCCAATCTGTGCTTCCGAGAAGCGAAATCGCAGCGTCATCTGCGTCGTCGAACAACCAAGCGATGTGGTAGCGATCGAGAAAACCAATGAATACAACGGGTTATACCATGTGTTACATGGATCTCTCAACCCTCTCGATGGCGTGGGCGCAGACGATCTTCGGATCAGGGAACTCATTCAACGCTTGGATACTAGCGTCCACGAGGTCATACTTGCACTTAACCCCAATGTTGAAGGCGAGGTAACGACCCAGTATATTTCAAGACTCGTGCAGGCTATAGGAATTAAAGCAAGTCGGATTGCACGCGGTATTCCTATTGGAAGCGATTTGGAATTTGCTGATGACGCAACAATTTCACGTGCTATGGAAGGACGTAGCCTTGTCGGCTAACACTACACATATTGAGACAAAGGACGACGCTGTTCCCAAACCTAACGCACCGTTGAAACCTGTTAGCCGGCGCATCACGGTCCTACTCATGCGTGTATTTGTGTTTGTCGTTGTCACTATCAGTCTTTCACAATGCGCTCTTTTTGAAACTCGGAACCCTGAGGAACCATCCGGATCAGGAACGAACTATCTGCAACCGACATCGGAAGTCATCGTTCTTTCAAATCTTCAGAACGCCGTTAAGGAAAGGAACACGGAAAACTATATACGTTGCTTGGCTGATAGCACGCAAGGGGCAAAGCAAACCTTCCGTTTTGAGGCTAGTAGCGAGGCTCTGGCAACCTTTGCCGAGCAGTTTCGACAGTGGTCACTCAGCAGTGAGCGCCAAGCGTTTAGCTCTATGGTCTCCAAAGTAAGCGCGAGCTCTGTGTCTGAACTACTTTTTGTAAACGGGAGATACGAAATCCGCGTTCCGGACTCTGCGGTCTATGTGGCTGACTACATTCTGCGCATGCCACATAGCGCTGCGTCTATCGCTACGACGGCATCAGGTAGCGTGCGCTTAACTATTATCCCGAATCAATTCAACCAATGGAGTATTGTACGGTGGATCGATTCAAAATCAGGCTCGAACGACACAATTCCGTCTACGTGGAGCCTGTTGAAAGCACAGTTTTCGAATTGATACCGATGCCGGCACCGGACTTCGCGCGCTAACTTTCGCTGCTGCCGCTTCAATACATGACGCAAACACAACCATATCACTTCACAAGAATCATCCTGAGTTTTGGTGTCATCGTGATGCTGTGCTCAAGTTTGGCGTTGCTTGATGGCTGCGACAACCCCTTTGCGCCCCGCAAAGTGGACCGAGCGCAAAATTCGGCGGGCTTGGGAGACCAATCCACTGTTGAGGGATTGTTCCAGAACTTTCGTTACGCGTATCAGACCAAAGACACTCTTGTGTACGGTCGTTTACTGGATTCAAATTTTGTGTTTATCTATCGAGATTACGACACAGGCATTGACCATACCTGGGGACGTGACGAAGATATGATTTCTACGACGGGACTGTTTCAAGGTAGTCAAAGTTTGGACTTGCTCTTTAACGATGTGGTGACGGCCGTTGGAGACTCCCTCACACAAGACATCAGCCGAGGGTTCAATCTGACTATCAGCTTCAGCGCCAGTGACATTGTCTTTCTTCAAGGCCGCGTCAATCTTCGCATAGCACGACCAACAGTCAATGACGTATGGAAGATTCAGCGATGGCGAGATGAGTCGAACTTCTAAGCACGTGTATGTCTCATAGAGTTCGACTACGTGGCTCCGAGGCTATTCGTAAAACAATCTATCTCTCGAACTCGCCGGCCAACTCGGATCGTGCACTTATCCCAAGACCTCCCCACCTTCGATAACCTTCAGCGCTTCCTCCATAAGATAGAAACTTCCACAGATGAGAACAGGATCGTTCTGTGCCATTGCTTCTTGTACGGCAAAGCCGACAGAAGTGAAGACGCGCACTTTCAATCCTTCTTCTTGCGCGTAGCCTGCTAGCACTTCTGCAGACATTGCTCGCTCAGTGTTCGCGTGCGTCGCATAGAGTTCCAAGCAATGCAGGCTGAGTAGAGAAAGCATTTCACGACACTCTTTGTCACTCATCAGACCGAAGACAATACGGAATCGTGAGTCCTTGTACGGACTACGAAGCAAGGTATGTGATAGCTCGCGCATACATGCAGGGTTGTGACCCACATCAAGAATCACCGGTGGTTCACGTCTCACAAGCTCGATACGTCCCCGAACATGCGTGTTCTGACGCAGCCTTTCAGCGCCCAGACGAATGTGCTCACGCGTTGGACGTAGATGCTCCGGCAGGCACTGTAGTGCTGCAAGACATGAAGAAATGTTTCGACTCTGGTGCTCACCACTCAATGCGAGTTGGATGTGATCTATTTCGTGTGCGTTAAAAGACACGGTGTAACGGGAATGCAAATGCTCGTCGATAGCCTCTGCATGCACTTGAACCGACTCCGGAGCGTATTGATAGGGCGCGTGTACTTTTTGACAATGCTCTTGCATTTGTATCTGGAGCGCAGATCGAGCTTCGCCATTAACTACAGGAATTCCCGACTTTATGATGCCGCATTTCTCGTAACAGATTGCTTCAAGGGTGGTGCCCAGGTATTCTTGGTGGTCTAAGTCGATTGATGTAATGATGCTAACGAGCGGTCGAATAACATTCGTCGCGTCAAATCGTCCGCCCATTCCACACTCTATGACGCAGATATCCGTCTGCATGCGCTTGAAGTATAGAAAGGCAAGCGCTGTAGTGACTTCGAAAAACGTCGCCGAAATTTTATCGGCAGCGTCCTCGACGGCTTGGTAACAGTCAATCAGTTCGCTATCATGAATCTGTTGTGCATTTACCTGTATCCTCTCGTTAAAGCGCAACAAATGTGGCGATGTGTAAAGACCTACACGCAGCCCTTTTTCCATTAAAATTGAGGCACAAAGTGAGGATACCGAACCCTTGCCATTCGTCCCTGCAACATGGATAGTTCGAAGACTCTGCTGAGGATTTCCCAGTGCTTCAAGCAAGCGTTCGGTTCGCTCAAGGCCCGGTTTGATGCCAAAACGATGCAAGCTGTAGAGCTTTGACAAGATGTCTTGCAGATCCATGTGCTAAATTGGTGTTTGGAACAGCGGAAGACGGCATTCCGACTGTTTATTCTTATTTATGGCCGAACGACAGAAGTGTGCGACAGGTCGGCAAAATAGCACCTTGTCGTACGCCCCGGAAAGAGATCATGAAGCGTCATCCAAAGAGAGTTGTAGTTGGTATGTCCGGAGGAGTGGATTCCTGCGTGGCTGCCGCATTGCTCATTGAACAAGGCTATGAAGTAATCGGCATTACGATAAAAACATATCGTTACGAGGATGTCGGTGGAAACGTCGGCAATGATTCATCTTGTTGCTCATTAGACGGAATCAACGACGCACGTCGCGTGGCAATGAAGCTTGGATGTGCGCACTACGTCGTTGATTTCAGCGATCGCTTTCGCGAAGAAGTCATCGACTACTTCGTACAGGATTACATGGAGGGTCGCACACCAAATCCCTGTGTGCAATGCAACAGACATATTAAATGGGATGAAATGCTTCGGAAGGCAGATGCTTTAGGTGCTGAGTGGATTGCCACCGGTCATTACGCACGAATCAGACATGACGAGCGCAGCGGCCGCTACATCCTATCACGCGGGAACGACAACAAAAAAGACCAGTCCTACGCACTATGGGGCTTGACTCAAGAATCACTGTCACGAACCCTATTCCCGCTTGCTGACTACACAAAGGAGCAGTCACGTGCTGTTGCCGAACGCATCGGACTCGATATCGCAAAAAAGAAGGAATCGTACGAGATTTGCTTTATTCCGGATAACGACTACAATCGTTTTCTCAAAGACAAGCTCCCGGGTTTAGAGACGGAAATGCAAGGAGGAGATATTCTTCTCGACGGACAGATCGTTGGCAAACACAATGGATTTCCATTCTATACCGTGGGACAACGTCGTGGCCTGGGCTTGGCACACCCTGAACCACTTTTTGTACTCGACGTACTGCCCGGCAGCAACAGTCTCGTAGTCGGCACGGAAGAGAAGCTGTTGCATCGTAGCCTGAGTGCTCGCTCTGTGAATCTGATAAAGTACGCCGAACTTGACGCAGAGAGAGAATTTCTCGTAAAGATCCGCTACAAAGACGAAGGTGCGCCGGGATGGTGTCGCGTTGATAGCGATGGTCGCCTTCACATTCGATTCGAGGAAGCGCGAAGAGCAATAACACCTGGTCAGTCCGTTGTACTCTACGAAGGAAACGATGTTATCGGCGGTGGCATCATTGAAGATCGTGCACATCCAATCGCATCCTAGATCAACGGCATCGTTAGTACGCGGAAATTCAGCTTGAAATGCAGCATGTTCAGGACGCCGCAGGATGTGCCGGAGACTTCGCGTACTCTTTGTAGATGATTTCTATTTGATCGCGCCACTCGTAATGCTCTGACACAAACTCAGCAGCTTTTTTCTGCAGCATCTCCCGCTTGTTGTGGTTTCTCAGGAGCTCTTCGATACATCGGCGTTGCTCTTCAGCGGAATCGCATCGAAACAGTCCATGCTCTTCCGATGCTTGGATTCCTTCGGCACCGATGGCGGTGGAGACAACGACGAGTCCCGCGGCCATTGCTTCAATAATCTTGATACGAACTCCCGACCCAACAAAAAGTGGAGCGACAAAAATGACACCGGCATTGTAGACCGGAGGCATAGACTCTACGTAGCCCGGACACTCCACCTTTAAACCGGCATAGGACGAGAACAATTCAGGTGCCCTTGCTCCCGGAACCACCAATCGAGTGGCGGGCAGTGCTGTGTGTAGCGGCGTGTAGACTTGATCTAAAAACCACCGTGCTCCATCGACATTGTGTTTCCAAGCCCATGCGGATGCCATGACGATCGTATTCGGGTCTCGAAGCACACTGCCCTTAGCTTTCCATTCCACGCTGTTGACCCCTGCCCGAACACAGACCAAATGGGCATTCGGAGCTAACTCTTGCGCGGCAACGAGATCATTCTCACTTATCGGAAATGCTACGGTAGCATTTGAAATATACCCTGCCTCGTCGCGACGGAGTTTCTTGGCTTGGGTTCGAATGTAGATCCACTGTGCCTTCCACCACGGAAGTGTGTCTGCATAGCGTTGCCATATTTTCCACTCCACATTATGAAGACGTAAGCCGAGCGGCTTGTTCCAATGTTTGGCAAGAGCGAAGCCAAGTGGAGCCATAGCAGTGTGATCGGCATGAATCCAATCGAATTCAGCCGCACTAAAGAGCCCCAACACAGTTTGTAGTATAGACTCCGAATGATGCTTACTCAAATACAGAGCTTCCGAGTTAAAGAGCGATTTGAGAATTCTTGTCGCAGTATTGCGTGTGTTATGCTGCAAGGCGACATAACGAATGGTGATTCCATCGAACTGTCGTACTTCATCAACAAATGGTTCATCATGAAAGCTAAGCAATGTAATGTCGGCACCTTGAGCGGCCAGGTGACGTGTTACGTTGTACATACTGATGCGACCGCCGTCATCAGGTGGAAAGGGTGTTCGCGGACAAAGCTGTAGGATTTTCATGAGCCATTGTGGAATTCCACGCAAAATAGCTCCTCTGTGTGGTTATTTTCGTCTTCAGCGCTGCGCGTAGCGCAGCGCATGATAAAAATCACTAAACGAAACGCCTTATGTACGGTTCATTCCAACAACAGCTCCAAACCGAACTTGACAGCATTCGTGCTGCCGGACTTTACAAAGAAGAACGCATCATCACTTCTGCTCAAGCGGCAGAGATCCATGTTGCCGGTCGCAACGAATCAGTGCTCAACTTCTGCGCGAACAATTACTTGGGATTGTCATCACATCCCGATGTTATTGAGAGTGCCAAGCGAGCGCTGGATAGCCACGGTTTTGGCATGAGTAGTGTGCGCTTTATCTGCGGCACGCAGGACATCCACAAAACCCTCGAACAAAAGATCGCAGAGTTTTGTCACACCGATGACACCATTTTGTATGCAGCCTGTTTCGACGCAAACGGAGGTGTCTTCGAACCTTTGTTAAGCGAGTTGGATGCAATCGTTAGTGATGAGTTGAATCACGCCTCCATTATCGATGGTGTGCGCCTTTGCAAAGCAAAGCGTTATCGTTATAAGTCCGCCAACATGGAGGAGCTCGAGCAACAGCTTAAGCTTGCTCGCGCCGAGGGAGCCAAAACTATCATGATTGCAACAGACGCCGTTTTTTCGATGGACGGCACCATTGCTCCCTTAGATAAGATTTGTGATTTGGCTGATGCATATGAGGCTCTGGTGATGGTTGACGAATGCCACTCAATGGGCTTCATGGGAACTCATGGTCGTGGTGTAACCGAGCTATGCGGTGTTAGCGGTCGAGTGGATATCATCACAGGTACATTGGGCAAAGCACTTGGCGGTGGTATTGGAGGCTTCACTACCGGACGCAAAGAGATTATCGAAATGCTTCGTCAACGTTCACGTCCCTACTTGTTTAGTAACTCGCTCCCGCCAAGCGTTGTGGGCGCGAGCATTACCATTTTTGATCTCTTAAGTTCAACAACTGCCCTGCGCGACACGCTTGAAGAGAACACACGCTATTTCCGTGAACAAATGTCCGGACTTGGCTTCGACATAAAACCGGGAACCCATCCCATCACTCCAATCATGCTGTACGATGCTAAACTCGCGCAGGATTTCGCGCGTGAACTTCTGGCTGAGGGTATTTACGTCATTGGTTTCTTCTATCCGGTTGTAGCGAAGGGTCTCGCGCGCATTCGCGTCCAGATTTCCGCAGCACACAGTCGCGAACATCTTGATCGCGCTGTTACAGCATTTGCGAAAGTTGGACGTCAGCTTGGAGTTATCAAGAACTAAGTGTGAGCCAATCATTCGAGTTAATCAACCTGATTCCGTAGGTTATTGGGCGACAGAGTATCGCCGAGGGTTCTTTTATGACGCAGCCCGGTTCTGATATACGACAACTTCTTCATGCAGAGGACGAGCAACTTCGCAAACTGCACGAGATTGTAAACAAGACGATTGCGGAAGAAGGCCTCATCGTGCGCAATCTCCTCAATCCCCCGGCAGACACGTTGACGCGTGGACAGCGCATATCCGATAAGGTTGCGCGCTTCGGCGGCAGTTGGGCATTCATCATTGCTTTTGGCTGTGTGCTGGCATTATGGATTCTGGTAAACGTGTGGTTCTTGGGTGAACGAGCCTTCGATCCCTATCCCTTTATCCTCATGAATTTGATTCTCTCGTGTATTGCTGCACTGCAAGCACCGGTCATCATGATGAGCCAGAACCGTCAGGAAGAAAAGGATCGTCAACGCGCCGAGAACGACTACATGGTGAATCTCAAGGCTGAACTCCAGATTCGCTCGCTCCAACAGAAAGTTGATTTGATGTTCGAGGAGCAGTTGAAGTCGCTCATCGATTCGCAAGCAGAGCAACTAGACTTGTTGGAGCAGTTGCACAAGCGCATCGAAGTGCTTTCCGGAACCAGTGGACAGGAGAAGGCACGTGACTAGGTGCTGCAATTTTCTTCGTGTAGGTTGTTACGATTGTGTGATGAAATTCTACCATACTGCTTCATGAACAGAATTCATGTCACCCTCGTTTGTTTGTGGTTGATTCTCCTCGGTGGCTCAGCCACGGCAAAAGAATGGCAAGTAGGACCCACGCGAGAGTATCATGTGCCAAGTGAAGTTTCCACACTCGTACATGATGGAGACACCGTCAGCATCGATGCGGGTGTTTACGCTCGCGACGTGTGTTCGTGGTCTGCCTCGGGGCTGCTCTTGCGCGCTGTAGGAGGTAGGGCCGATCTTCAAAGTGAAGGTTTGGTCTATGGAGGCAAAGCGATTTGGGTCATTCGCGGTGATGCCAATCAGATCGAACACATCGCTTTTTTTGACGCCCGGTGCGTAGATAAAAATGGCGCGGGCATTCGCTTGGAAGGACACCATGCAGTAATCCGTCATTGTCTATTCAGACACAATGAGAACGGCATTCTAAGTTCGAAAACTCAGCCCTCGACGGTGGTAATTGAGTACTGTGAATTTGACGGGAACGGTGCCGGTGATGGCTACTCTCACAACCTTTACATTGGTGGCATAGATAGTCTCATCTTCCGCTTTAATTACAGCCACCATGCCAAGGTGGGACATGAGCTGAAGAGCCGCGCCTCAACGAATATCATTAGTTACAATCGAATCTCCAATGAGCAGCTTGGAACAGCAAGTCGCTGCATTGACCTACCAAACGGCGGTCTCGCGATCATCAACGGGAATGTGATTCAGCAGGGTCCCCTCACAGAAAACTCCAATGTCGCCGAGTTTGGTTTGGAGGGTTTGACGAACCCATCACCACACAAGCTTTTTCTCGCACACAATACCTTTGTAAACAATCGCGAACAAGGTGCCACTTTTTGGCAGGTCGCCGAGGGCTGCGATCTAGTTCAAGCGGAAAACAATGTCGTTGTCGGTGTAGGAAATTGGCTTGGAAGTGTAATTAAAGCAAAGCTTGTTCTCGACCGCTCTACGCTGCGATTGGGATCGAATCTTGACTCTGAATTCAACAACATATCTGCTTACGACTATCGGCTCAAAGCACACTCATCTGCTCGAAACGCCGGTCAGCAGAGCGCGACGCCGGAGTGTCAAGTCAGTATGGTCTACGAGCACCCGTGTGCTGCCTCAACGAGATGCATCGAGGGAGCCCCCGATGCCGGTGCATACGAATTCTGTGCCCTTAGTTCTGTAGCCGGTGAAGCTATGGAAGACTCCTCCTCGGACCATTTCCCGAATCCTGTACAGGAACAGCTATACTTCAAGACTGTTCAAAGCCACATCGAACTATTCGACATGCGTGGATGTCCGGTTGCGTATGCACACAACACAATTAGCATATACCTGGGCCACATTGCAAACGGCGTGTATACTCTTAATGCCGACGGACAATGCCACCGGATTTTGATCGTGCACTAAGGCGCAACGACGCGTTCTACGCCCGTACAAAATATTATCGTCTTTCGGGACGAGGTCCGGCCGGACGTTGTAGACTGTCAGCAGGATATTTTCTGCGTAATGAATCAATGCAGTTCAACACCCAGTTGTGCATCAATGCCTTTTGCACAGCTCCCAGGCTAGCATCTCTGTGGATGATGAGATATGGTGGCAACGGCATGTCATCGTGTATGAGTTGTGTGTCAATCTCTTGAAGCTTTCTCAACTGTCGAAACGCTCGATAACTCGCAAACTCTGAAAAGTTCAATTCTCTCTTACCCTCCTCAACGTGATCGTTGAGCCACCATGCTATAGGTTGAATTGAGTTATACCAAGGATAGACGGTTGCATTGGAGTGACAATCATAGCAAGAACGTTTGAGGATGTCAGCAACAGAATCCGGCACCGGAAGAACGTTTAAAATATGATGAGTGTTGTCGTTCGATTCATTACGTGGGGAGTGAACAAACTGTATAGCAACAACTAACAATGCAATAACGACGATAACGATGCGCATGACGCGAAATTGAAACACTTTCACAGCGATCCCTTTTTCTTCATAGTGGTGAGAAACAATTGAGCGTAGTCGCCTGTAAATCAGGGAGATAAAACAGAAATGCACCGAACTACCGAGTGCTCAGCGCATGTAGTGATGCGCCTTTCAGACACTTTGCTCCGATACCAATCCCCCTGTTCAACCGACTTTGTTCTATTTTTGCACAGCAACATAGAAAGTTCGTTGGATTTCACCTAATCTTAGAGCATTGTGAAGGCTACAGACATCTCGAACCCCGAGTATTTTCATAAAGTTGTGGACTGTCAGCATGCCTGCCCTGCACACACTCCGGTCCCGGAGTATATTCGTCTTGTCGCAGCGGAACGTTACGATGAAGCGTACATGATCAACTGGGAGTCGAATGTTTTTCCGGGAATTCTCGGACGTACATGCGACCGTCCTTGTGAGCCGGCATGCAGACGAGGACGTGTTGAAGAGGAGCCCGTTGCAATCTGTCGCTTGAAGCGCGTTGCTGCTGACAACAAAGGTGACATGAGCACACACATCCCTAGTGGCCCCTTCCCTTCCAACTCAAAAAAAATAGCGCTCGTTGGAGCCGGACCTGCTTCACTGACTGTTGCACGCGATCTTGCACCCCTTGGATACGAGCTTCATGTCTTCGACGAGATGGAACTGGGTGGTGGCATGATGCGAAGTCAAATTCCGGCATTTCGTCTACCCGAGTCCGTGCTCAACGAAGAAGTTGGATACGTACTCAACATGGGCATCCATACGCATTTCAAGCACTACGTGTCAAGCCTGCAAGCATTGCTGAACGAAGAGTATGACGCTGTGTTTGTTGGCACCGGTGCTCCCAAAGGAAGAGATCTTTCAATACCCGGTCGAATAGAGGCAGCTTCACATATCCATATCGGCATCGACTGGCTGGCATCTGTTGCCTTCGAGCACACAGCGAGCATCGGAAAAAACGTCATCGTGCTTGGTGGCGGTAACACCGCTATGGATTGTTGTCGCACAAGTCGACGACTTGGCGGAACGAACGTCAAAGTCATTGTGCGTAGTCCTTTTAACGAAATGAAAGCCTCCCCTTGGGAGATTAGTGATGCACAGCGTGAAGACATCCCTATCATCGACAACCATGTTCCGATTTCCTTCGTTCACGAAAACGGCTTACTCAAAGGAATGATGTTTGAGAAAGTCCAAGCAGTGTATGATGCTCAGGGTAAGCGAAGCTTGGTACCGACGGGCGAGGATCCGGTTTTTGTTGAAGCTGACGATGTGCTGATTGCGGTTGGACAAGAAAATAGCTTCCCCTGGATAGAGCGTGGAATTGGTCTTGAGTTCGACCGATGGGACATGCCGGTATTGAACCCTAACACCTTACAATCAACATTGGCCAAAGTGTTCTTTGGAGGCGACGCTGCTTTTGGTCCTAAAAACGTGATTACAGCAGTAGCTCAAGGACATCAAGCTGCCATCAGCATCGATCTGTTTTGCCAGTCCAAAGATCTCAATGTTCGACCCGCACCACATGTCACTTTGATCAACCAGAAGATGGGACTTCATGAGTGGATGTACGACAACGATGTAAGCTCTGACGTACGCTTTTCCGTTCCGCATTTGGATACCGCGTTGAGTCTACGTGATCGTAAGAAAGAGGTAGAGTTGGGCTATGATCAAGCCCTTGCTTTCAAAGAGGCACAGCGGTGCTTGAATTGCGACATACAAACCGTCTTTTATCCATCGCGTTGTATTGAGTGTGATGCCTGTATGGATATTTGTCCCACTGCATGCATCAGCTTCACGCAGAACGCTGAGGAAGAGTTGCTTCGCACCAGACTCATTGCGCCTGCGCCAAATACCTCGCAGGACCTCTATGTGTCTGATGTCTTGAAGACAACTCGAGTGATGGTAAAAGACGAAAATGTTTGCCTACACTGCGGACTTTGCGCTGAGCGCTGCCCTACAGCAGCATGGGATATGCAGAAGTTCATCTATCAAGTCACGAAAGCCGGAAATCAATGTCGAGTTATCAGCACATGAGTTCACACCACACATCTATCAACGATTTCGTCATCAGCTTCGCAACGGTAAACGGAACCGGATCGGCAAGTGCCAATACGATGGTAGCGCGTTCTATTTTTCGCATGGGCATACCGCTCGTTGCAAAGAATCTCTTCCCTTCCAACATTCAAGGTCTGCCAACATGGTACGAGATAAGAGTCAGTGAAAAAGGGTACAGAGCACGACGCAAAGGCGTCAATGTCATGGTGGCCTTGAACCCTCAGAGTTTCGATCGTGACATGAAGAGTGTTACACCCGGAGGTACCTTCATATACGACTCTACGAAGTCCATTCATCGCGACAAGTTTCGTTCCGATGTGAATGTGGTGGGCGTGCCCATGATGCAGATATGCATGCAGGAATATGCCGACCCGCGTCAGCGACTCCTGTTCAAGAACATGATCTATGTTGGTGCACTGGCGCGACTACTGGATATTGAACTTGATGTTGTTCGCGGCGTTATCAGTGATGAGTTTGCCAAAAAACCGAAATTGATTGAGCCGAACATCAAGGCCTTCGATCTTGGTCTTCGCTACATTGAAGAGCACTGTACCTACCCTTTGGCCCAACGTGTGGAGCGACGTGACCTTGTGCGCGATCGAATCTTTATTTCCGGCAATGATGCATGTGGACTCGGTGCTGTCTATGCAGGCGCTACAGTCGCCGCATGGTATCCCATCACTCCATCCACGAGTCTAGTGAGCGCCTTTGAGAAGTATGCTAACCGCTTACGCAAGGAGTCGGACGGTGTCCATAAAACATTTGCGGTCGTGCAAGCGGAGGATGAGATAGCAGCCATCGGAATGGTTCTCGGTGCTACGTGGAATGGAGCGCGCGCGTTTACCGCTACCAGCGGACCGGGTATCTCACTGATGAGTGAGTTCCTAGGCCTTAGTTACTTTGCCGAAGTGCCCGCGGTAGTTGTCGACGTGCAGCGTGTTGGACCCTCAACAGGAATGCCTACCCGCACGCAACAATCGGACGTAACACTGTGCGCCTATGCTTCACACGGAGACACGAAACACGTTCTACTTTTCCCTTCCACGCCGAGTGAAGCCTTTCATATGATGTCGGATGCTTTTGATCTCGCCGAGCATCTTCAGACAGCTGTTATCGTGATGTCGGATTTGGATCTCGGCATGAACGACCACCTGACGGAAGCACTACATATCGACGAGAACAAAACGCTGAATCGCGGCAAGCTGCTGAGTGCGCAAGATCTTGAGCAGATGAAAGAATTTGGTCGATACCTGGATACAGACGGTGACGGCGTACCTTATCGCACAATCCCGGCATTGCACCCTACACTCGGCTCGTTCTTTACGCGCGGCTCCTCGCATGATGAGTATGCTCGATATACAGAAGATGCAACTGCCTATGTGCGAAGCATGGAGCGTCTGTTGAAAAAGTGGAATACCGCGAAGCAACTGGTTCCTCAACCCGAATTCATTCCTGCTGCAGGTCAAACATCCATTGGCTTGGTGTACTACGGCACCAGTGAAGCCGCTACGCTTGAGGCATTGGACCTATTGGCTGAAAGCGACATTCAGATTGATTCCATGCGTATTCGAGCCTTCCCCTTTTCGCAAAGTGTTGAAGATTTCATCAACAATCACGACACCGTTCTCGTGCTTGAACAAAACCGCGATGCGCAAATGCGAACATTGCTCTTGGCAGAGTGTGACCTGAATTCCCGTTCGCTCGTTAAAGTGCTCAGCTATGATGGCATGCCCTTGTGTGCGGACACCGTTCATGACCTGATTTGTGCTGCACTAGCTTCACATGGTGTTTCGGTACAGACCCAATCCCACTAATCTAGATCCCGACATGTCTTACATTAAACCAATCTTCAGCAATCCATCTCTTCCAAAAAACGAGCTGGGTTATGCAAAGAAAGACTACCAGGGAGTGATGTCCACTCTCTGTGCCGGCTGCGGACATGACTCCATCAGTGGCGCTGTAGCTCAAGCCTGTTTCGAGATGAATGTCGAGCCTCACCGCATAGCTAAACTGTCCGGAATTGGCTGTTCCTCCAAAACACCGAATTACTTCCTGAACAACTCACATGGATTCAACGCTGTGCACGGTCGCATGCCTTCGGTTGCAACCGGAGCCAACCTGGCCAACCGCGACTTGTTGTATTTGGGTGTTTCGGGTGATGGAGACTCAGCCTCCATTGGGATGGGACAATTCGTTCACGCTATTCGTCGATCGCTGAACATGACCTATATCGTCATGAACAACGGCTGTTATGGATTAACAAAAGGCCAAGATTCAGCTACGACAGACTTCGGTTCAAAGAGCAGAGTTGGTTCTGAAAACTCGTTCGAGGCTATCGATCTTTGCAGTCTCGCAATCAATCTGGGAGCAAGTTTTGTTGCGAGAAGTTTCAGTGGTGACAAAGAGCAACTCATTCCCCTTATCAAAGCAGCAATGTCGCATCACGGCTTTGCATTATTAGACATCATCTCTCCTTGCGTAACCTTCAACAATAACGAAGGGAGCACAAAGAGCTACGAATTCGTGCGAGATCATGAGTTAAGTCTTGCCGAAGTAGATTTTGTGCCGGTACGAGAAGAAATCACTGTTCACTATAGCAGTGCCGATTCAAAGTTGGTTGAGCTTCATGATGGTTCGAAACTGAGTCTGCAAAAACTCGCCCCTAACTGGGATCCGACGCACCGTGAATCCGGTTTGAAACGTCTGCAGGAGGCACGCGACAAAGGTGATGTTCTTACGGGATTAATATATATCAACACAGACGCGCATGATCTTCATGAGCTCATTCACACAAGTGCCACTCCTCTCAACAAGCTTAGTCAACAACAAACAGTTCCCTCTGCAGCACACTTGGAAGCCTTGAATGCGGAGTTTCGTTAGTCTACGCTTCGTGTGTTAATGCCCGGGTCTAGATTAAACCGGCTCTCTTGCGAATGAACCATTCGACACTAAATGCTAACAATGCTGCGGCAAGCAGCCAAGCAAGATTCCAGAGGGAATACTCGGAGGTGAATTGTACGATACGATTTGTAAATCGTGGATTTTTTTGGAGGTCTTCGAGCAGCTGCGCTGTTTGTGAAGACAGGTAAAAACGTCCACCGCTTCGCTCCGCCAGAGTTCGAAGCAGTTCACTGTTCATGCGAAGGTTTTGATACTCCAAGGGAATATCGCCAATGCTAAAGCGTCCGCCATCGTTTCCGTACGCTTTATTGTTCAACGCCACAGAGCCCTGGTAGCTATAGTCTCCTTCAGGCAAACCTTCCACGATAGACGTGTAGCGTCCACTTCCCACAGCACTCAACACAATATCTCGTTCGACACCTGCCCCGCTCACTTTGACTGTAACCGAAGCATTGTCGAGTGGTGTCATGGCTGCATCATACACTTGGGCGACAATCTCCACCTTGTCCGAGCTCGAATACTGTTTACGTGTTGTGCGAATGCGCACCGTCTTTTCGTCGTCGTTTGCTTGGAGCCATTTGAGAGAGTTTTGCAGGAAGACGGACAGAACATCAACAACATCGTGTTTTCCGCGCGCTTGGTCTGCTGCATTCCCCAAGAGTTTCCATCTGTACAGTCCGTAACCCAGCACTGCTACGCTCTTAGCTTTTTGGAAACGTCGTGAGACGATCAATGGATCGCTTAGAGGGACATTATTGACTTTCATGGAAGCTACCACTTCGGCTTCCGGTTTTACACGCACAAAGGTCTCCGTACGAAAAATCGGAGCTAAGCTGTTCCACTTCTCAAGATCTTCCGTTGCCCCACTTATACGGATGAGCGGGTTTGCAGCAGCTGACGATCTCACGTCAGCCATAATACTAAACTCGTTTGTACGAGAACTCTGAACACTGAATGGTAAAAACTCCTCCAATGCTCTCAGCTTGGTGTAGTCTACGTTTTGAGATGTAATAAAGAGCAGCGGTTTGTTCCGCTTCAGTTCCTCAAGCACAAGTTGCAAAACCTGTTGCGATGTAGAGGCAATGGGAAAGCCTATGAACATGATTTGCTCTGCTTCGCGTAGCGCAGCAGAATTTGGTGCTTGATCGTAAAACTCCGCACCACTTTTCTGAATGTAGCATTGCAGCTGAATACTATGATCCGCTTCGAGTGCGGAACGAATAAACGATACATCCGGACTGGGAGCACCGGCAAACAACGCAACTTTGCGTTTCGTTGAAAGCACGCGGATGAACTCAGAGAGCTGGTTGTTTTTCGTTGTCAACTCACCATCGACAACTTCACACTGAGCGCTTAGTTTGCGAATTCCATCCGCACTTGCTTTGTACTCAAAGCTCGCACTGTAGTTGTGCTGCTTTGCGCTGATCGGCACCTCGGTTTCCGCAACTTTTTGTCCGTTGTCACTCAGACTTATACGTACTCGACGATCGCCTAAACCAACCGCTTTAAAGCGAAGATTTACAGGAATGGTGCTTCCGACATAGCTAAGTTCATTCGTGATGAGAGACAGGAGAGAGACATCTTTGGGTTCGGCGGTATCTCCTATTCCTACCACATACAGTGGCTTGGCAAGCTGCTCAGCTTGATAGAGAGGATTGGACCCGCTGTTGAATGCACCATCGGTGAAGAGGATGGCAGCTTGAGTATTTGATGCTTCCGCGTTGTCGGCTACAAAGCGCAGTGCGCGCTCGATGTCGCTGCGTTGTCCTTTGCAAGAAAGTGAATCAAGCTCAAAGTGTTCAATACCCCGAACGCTTTCATCAAAGAGTTGCACGGTATGCGAACTCAAATACGACTGAAGGTCCTTAACGGACAGTGCTTCACGGTAGCGTTCCATGCGATCACCACCCGCATCACGCGTTGACATCGACGCAGAGTTATCCAGCAAAATGGCGACCTGTGCAGCCTCGCTCGAACTACGCATGATACTCAAGACCGGCTCGAGCAACACAAAGAGCAGCAAGCTAAGTCCGAGTCCGCGCAGCACGCTAAGCAACAAACGTGTGGTTGACCGAAGTGGTGGATTCGTTTGACGGTAATACCAAAATGAGAATCCAAAACTCAGTACGATGAGCAGTACTGCCACCCACCACGAAGATTGCAATCCCAGCGACGTTGAATTCATTCCAGACTCTACAAGACGAAGCAAAAAACAAAGAGACGCGCAACCGCGCGTCTCTATTGAACAACAATTTACATAGACTTTGTGCAATCCCCGACTATTAGCTATCTTCGTAGGGTATTCGGGGTGTGGCTCAGCCCGGTAGAGCACCTCGTTCGGGACGAGGGGGTCGGAGGTTCAAATCCTCTCACCCCGACGAATACGCGAAAAGCTGCAATTGCATATGCATTTGCGGCTTTTCTTTTTTCTGCAGTCGTGTGGCGAGTGTTTGGTTTTGGTCCGGACGGTTCACTCCACACTCATCGGAAAGACGTAATTGCACATCCCGGTGTGTTGGGCATCATTTCAAATACACAAACATGCGTCCATGGTTCTTGAAGTCAGTTTTCACATAGTGAATTTGCGCTTTGATGTGTGGTTGGAGCAGAAATCGTTCGACTTTGCGTTTCAACTGTCCACTTCCCTTACCGGGAATGATCTCAATCTCTTTGATACGACAGTCGGCTGCTTCCTCAAAGGCATCGTTTAACGACTGTTCTATGCCTCGAGTGTTATTGAATACTTCGTGCAAGTCGATCTTCAGTCGAGCCATAGCTATTTCCTTTATGCAGGATTCTCTTTCGTAGACGGGTGCGTTCCGCACCCGCGGACCGGCACCAAGCTTTCTAATGCTGCTTAGCGAGAAGCGTGTGAGTTTAATAAGCGAACAAGCAAATACTGAGCGTCGTTGAGAGCTTGCGTAGCATCTTTCTTGGCGTAGAGAGCTTCCACAACGGCATTCTCAATGATGCTCTCCATCTCAAGCCATTGCGGGTGAACAGGTGTCATCTTTGCGTGCTGTAGCTGTTGAGCATACACACTGCGAATGGGATGCGAAACAAAGTAGTTGTCGCCAAATGCTCTCTTATCTGCCGGGAAGCCGGCTTCACTCAACTGTTTGCAAAAGCTCAAGGCATTGGTACCATCGCTAAGGAAGCGCACGAGTTTTTGCGCCAGCTGCTGTTGGGTTGATTGCGATGCAACGGCTAAGTATTCGCCACCTGCGAAGCTGACGCCCGGGTTCCCGTTAACACCGGGCATGGCAATCACGCGGTAATCCAGTAGCGGGTTCTCTTTTGCGATCTTGTCTGCCAGCCATCCGCCGGAATTCCAGAAGGCCAAGCGTCCTTGTGCAAATGCTGCATCGAGTTGTTTTTGAGTGTCGATTGTTCCACTACGCGAGAGCTCAAGATAGAGATTCAACGCCTCAATGTTTTGAGCTGAGTTCAGTACTGCTTCGCCCTTCGCGTTGAGGACATCTCCGCCGAATGACCAGAAAAATGGGAGGATTTTCTTGTAAAGGCGATGTCCATCAGCGCCATTCGCTCCAAAGCCACTTTGTTGTCCGGCTGCCTGTACCCGTTCGGCTGCCGACTTCAGCTCAATCCAACTCGAGGGAAGTTGTGAGACACCGCACTGATCCAATACGCCCTTGTTCACATAGAGTACACGCGTGTCGACTACCCAGGGAACGGCATAAAGATGTCCGTCCCAACGACATGGAGCCAGCGACCACTCGATGAAGTTCCCGAGCTTCATAGAGTCAGCCGCCAATTCAGCCAACACACCCGACGAACTAAACTGCGCGACCCAGTCGGAGCCAAACTCCATCACATCAGGCGCCGTTTTCGAACTAAATGCTGCAACAAGCTTCGTTTTTCCATCGTTCCAGCTTAACTCAGTGCATTCAACCTTGCAATTCTCCTTTTTCTCGAATTCAGAGATCAGCTGAGCCAACACTTGCTTTTGAGAAGGTTCAGACCAAAAGTGCCAGAAGCGAATCGTCGTTTCCGAGCCTGACTTTTTTGAATTACAGGATAAAAAGTATGCGGAAACAAGGCAGAGAGTCAGCAGTCCAAACACTGCAGATCGACGGAGTGGCATGGCAGGAGTAAGTCTTATGATTGAAACATGTTACGGTGTTTCTGCAGCTTTCGATACATCATCTGGCGAGCACGAAAAATGTGGGCCTTCACCGTACCCAAGGGAAGTTGCAATTTCTCTGCAATTTCCGTGTACTCAAGTTCTTCGTGGTGTCGCATTCGAATAACTTCCTTGTATTTGTCCGGAAGCGATTCAAAGGCCTCATTGACCAATTTCGTTCGCTCGTCACCGAGAATGAAACTATCCGGTTGAGGAGAATTGGGGTCCGGCAATTCCATCGCCATGTCTCCGTCTGAACCACTAATCGGTTTGTCGAGCGACACCATGGCAAATCGCTTGCGTCGCATATAATCGATACAGTTGTTCGATGCGATTTTATAAAGCCACTTTTCGAAAGAATGTTCGCACAGGAAGGTAGGCAGAGCGTTATACGCTTTTATGAAGGTCACTTGAACCAAATCATCAACGTCGTCGGCATCTCGAACCATACGACGCATCAAATTCAAAATGGCGCGATGATACTTCTTCTGCAGTGAGGCGAAGGCGTTTGTATTGCCTGAGAGGATGTCCCGGATTGTCTGACAATCTTCGGACATCACCGGTGAATCCGCCTGATCGGTTTCGTTCTGGTCCATGCTGAGAGCTGCAGTAAATCCACCGGTATCGAGAGCGGAAGGAGAGAGATTCGAACTCTCGGTACCGTTTCCGGTACACACGCTTTCCAGGCGTGCCAATTAAGCCACTCTTGCATCCTTCCGTAAAGAGTCACAAATATACCAAGGTTGAGTGAAGCATCAAGAAGAAATGGCGAAAAAATTGACGAAATGAGGAAAACTCGCGCCCGTATACCTACAACTTTGTCCGAGGACGACGTCGCGAAAAGAGAGGCAATCCGCTGCGGTTGAACTCAGCCGACGAGGTGAATCAGATTCGCCGAAAATCCGTCTTTATTCAGGCCTGAATTGCGTCCGGAATACACCCAAAAAAAGCTTGATTCTGAGCGAAAATTCATCTACTATTAGCGCCCCCAAAACTAAATTTGCACGGAGCCTATTTTGGGTTAATCTCTCTTGTTTATGAAACTTAGTCGGCGTACATTTCTCACAGGTACCATGCTCGGTGTTGCCGCTTCTGCCACACCAGCCTTAAAGGCCGTGGCAAGCAGTGAATTGGCGATGTCCAGGTCTCGTACCGTCGTGCCAACTCGAGGTTATGTACGGGTGGATGAGATGATTCTGCCACCATCTCTGGCTATGGGAAGTACTATTGGGATTACCGCACCTGCAAGCGGAGTACGTAGTTCGGAATTGGACGACGGTATCCGTTTCTTGAAGGATCAGGGCATGAAGGTGGTTCTTGGAAAATGTATTGGACCGGAGTTGCGGTATTTGTCAGCGCCGGACAATCAACGAGCAGACGAACTCAACGAGTTTGTACAGCGCGATGATATTGACGCGATTTTATGTGCCCGTGGCGGTTACGGTGTTGCTCGAATACTTCCGCTCATCGATTACGATGCCATTCGAGCTAAAGCCAAAGTGCTCATGGGATACAGTGACATCACTGCGTTGCTCATTGCTGTTATGTCGAAGAGTAAAGTTGTCACCTATCATGGTCCGGTAGGTTCATCGACATTTGACGCCACGACAAAGTCATCGTTCCTACAGGTAATGATGACAAACAAGAACATGCCGGGATCGGATATTCTCCCGGAGCAGCTCATGTTTCAATCATCGGCCTTGGAAGTACTTCACGAAGGAAGTGCGGAAGCTGAACTTGTTGGAGGAAATCTGTCGACCATCTGCTCCACGCTCGGTACGCCCTATGAAATTGACACTCGTAACCGCATTCTGTTTTTGGAAGAGGTTGCCGAGGAGCCCTATAAAATTGATCGCATGCTTACCCAATTGTGGTTAAGTGGAAAGTTGGATGAGCTCAAGGGTGTTGCCCTTGGAATATTCAAGAGTTGCGATGCGGTTCGACGGACGCGAAAAGCTGAAATGAACGATCTCATGTCGAGAAGTCTTCGTGAAGTTTTCGCACAGCGATTTAAGAGTATGAAGGTGCCGGTGCTTTCGGGTTTACCCATCGGACATATCAAGAGTAAACTCACGATGCCTTTGGGTGTTCGAGCGCGACTTGATTGCGGCGATAAATCATTACGGCTGTTGGACCCTAGCGTAGCGTAGTCTGCTACGGTTCACCAAAGCAAAACAGCGGCGGGCTTGCCCGACGCATAGAAATAGGTACACTAAAATTTATTTACAGGGTTAATCTACATGGAGAGCAACGTGCAAGGAACAACGACGACACGGGGAATTTGGAAACTGCTGATGTCAGCGCCATTATTGGCATTGATCATGAGCATTCCAGTGCACGCCCAGTATTTCCAATTGTACAATGTCGACGGATCAAAGTTTCCGATGATGTCTGCACAATTCGTGGCACAGGATGCCGCCGGAAATGACTACAAAGATTTGAAGAAAGGTGAGTTTGATATCACGGAGAACGGTGTCTCCGTGTATAGCAGCGCGACATTTGGATGTAAAGACACAGCCGTTCCACCGGCAGCCAATGTTGTCATGATTTTGGACCGTAGTGGTTCCATGGGTACGATTGTGGACACTGCAACCAAAGCTACACGTATGGACTGGGTTATTTCCGGTGCAACATCCTTTTTGAACACCTTCAAGTTTGTTCCTCCTTCGGAAGTAGCCGTCATCTCATTCGGTACGATACCAACGTTTGAGAGCCCCTTCCAGAAGAGTGCTCCACCACTCATCAACGTGATTAAAAAATTGAAGCCGCAAGGTGGTACGGAATACAACCCACCGATGTTGGACACTTCATTTGGTGCCATCAAGCTTCTTTCGCTGGAACCTCCCGGCGTTCGCCGTATCGTCATCTTCTTGACCGACGGTCAGCCGGACCATACCCCTGCTCGCGACAGCATCATCAAGCTGTGTAATGCAAACGCGATTCAGTTCTATGCGATTACCATCGGTACTGAGATGAACGACGATTTGCGACGTATTGCAGAAGCAACCGGTGGAAAGGCATTTTCAGCGAAAACTGAAGACGACTTGGTTGCCATTTACCGCTTGATTGCTCTTCAAACCGAAATCAAACAACTCTGCTCAGTGCAGTGGATGGCTCCCTACTCCTGTAATCAAAGTGGTCGCGCTCGTACGGTTCAAGTAACCTTCAAGCGTCCGTCTACGGCCGTGACATCTGAATTACAGTACTTAGCACCTGTGAATTCAGTTGCAGCCGTCAACCTGTCGCAATCAACACTGTATTTTGGCGATCCTGCGCCGTTGGCTTCGACCACACAAAAAGTAACACTTAAACCCGTTAATTCAGCACTCCGAATAGATACCCTTATTTGTAATCCCGACAATGATTTCAAGGTTATCGACGTTGGCGGTGGTAAGAAGTACCCCGTCACCGTGAATGCCGGTGACAGCCTAGTCATTACAGTACAGTTCACCCAACAAGCAAGCAAAGGATACCGTCAGTCAACACTTATTACTCAAGGCTCACCTTGTCCGCCGATCATCAGCATGTTCGGTGGTTTGTCGAGTGTTCGCGTGTTGTCTCCAAGTGGCGACATCAACAACTCCTGCGATTCAATTTTGATTAAGTGGGCCGGTGTCGATCCTGCACAAGGTGTCAACATTTTCGTTGCAGAAGATGGCGATGCAGCGAGTCCACACTGGGTTCTCATCAAGCAGAACGCAACAGGACTGTCCTACAAGTGGAAGCCAAACGTTACCGGCAAGAAGTTGCGTGTGCGTATTACCGCTTCTCCCCCGCCTACCTACTTGTGGGCGAGCGCCATCGGCGGACCATTACTCGATACTACTCGTTCAATTGCTCTTGATGCTTCGGAGCTTTATGTTAATGTGGCCGGAACCTTCTCCGACACGGCCCGCGTTACGGGTTCGAACAAAACAGCGGCTAGCCAAGGATCCAAAGACGCGTTCATTGCACGCTATGCTTCGAACGGTACTTTGCAGTGGATTGAAAGTGCCGGAGGTAATGGTGACGAAGGCAACTGCGGCGTGGCCACCGACAGTAAAGGTGGTATCTACGTAGCGGGATACTTTACATCGAAAGCGTTCCAGTTCGGACAGACCTTTATTAACATGCAACCGCGTGATGCGGTGAACATGTTTGTGGCTAAATACAATCCCGATGGTTCTGTGCAGTGGGTACGCACCGGTGGTGGTACAAACACGAATGCAGGATACGCCTACTGCGATTCCATTGGAGTTTCGGGTGACAGCGTTTACGTTTATGGTCACTACAAGACTTGTCTTGGTATTGTTGGCTACACTCCTGGTACCTATATCAGTACCACGAGCACAGCACTTCAGAAGTTCACGGCTGTGTTTAGCCCAACCGGAAATCCTATTTCTCTGACGGCTGCCTATGCGCCGAACAAAAAGTACACAACGACAACAGTGGGCGATAGCCGTGGAAATGTCTATGACTGCGGAAGCTTCAAGGGTACGCAGAACAACGGTAGCGCTGCAGTAAACTTGAGTTCCAAAGGCGACTTTGACTGCTTTGTTCGAGAGTTTGGTGGTCAACCCGGCAGCTCAGACTCCAGTGCTTCGGTGTTTACCGTATCGGCCCCGGTATTGAGCTTCAAAGCGACGAATTTGACATGTCCGCCGATATCAGTCGGTCTCTCATCGGATACCACCTTTACAGTGCAACTCTGCAATTCAGGTGATATCCCCTTGCTTATTGCTCCAAACGCTATTAGTCTGACCGGTGCAAATCCTGGCGACTTCAAAATCACGTCAAACTATGACAATCAAGTTTTCTATCCCGGTGAGTGTCACGATATCGAAGTACACTTCCAGCCAACAGTGGAAGGCACTCGTACAGCCTCACTGACATTCGCAAGTACATGCGGATCGCCGGCAGTGGTTGAACTTCAAGGAAATGCTCTTCCACCATGCAAGTTTGAATCAGTTCAACCCTATATCGGTGCACAGAGTATTAACCTCACGAAAGTTGTGCCGCCGGTCACCTGTCTGATTCGAAACAACTCGGCTTCGGATTATAGTGGTTGGATTGAGTTAATTGGTTTGAATGCGGACGAGTTTACGGTGACCTTCCCTGCTGTCACCGCACCTAATACTTTGGACCAAACAAACAAGCGTGTCGATTTCAAACTCAAGGCAAACAAAGAGTGCCTGGCAGCGAACATCAGCTTCACGCCTAGAGGATCCGGACAACGCACTGCCCTACTTCGTTTCCATATTCCGTTCGAATGCGGATCGGAACAAGACGTCGCTCTAGTTGGCTTCGGATTAGCTCCCAAGGTTGAGCTAGATTCTGCACCCTTCCACTTGCAGCGAGTAAAGACCTCAAAGCCACTGCAACTGACACTTAGCAATAAAGACTCGTTAGACGCGAGCATTTCAGGTCTTGATTTTGCGACCTTACCCGAAACGAATTTTGCTCTCAGCAACGTACCTGCTCAGCCATTCGGATTGGCAAAGAACACGACTACGCAAGTGACAGTGACCTTTACTCCTCAGGCAGAGGGACCCGTCAGCAACTTTGTCAATGCGACAGTCAACGGCAATCTTTCACCCATTCAAGGACTAGTTTCGGGTGAAGGGTTTATCCCGAAAGTGGAAGCACTGGATCTCAACTATGCTGCAAGTCCGGTTGGCGTACGTCCGCCTACGCAGACGCTTCGCATACACAACACGCACTTGCGCGCTCCGCTCCACGTGAAATCTATCTCAGCTCCAACGAATAGCGCGTTTGCTATCGTGGGAGCCGTACCGAGTAATGTCTACTTGCAACCGGATTCCAGCATTTATCTCCCAATCGATCTTACTCCGGTCGCAGGTTTGAATGTTGGTTACGTAGACATTGTCACTGATGCTAAAGAAGGACCATTGGACGATCCTGACACAACCACACGTGTCAAGCTTCAGGGTGTTGGTTTGGAGGTTCAGATCGATCCTCAACCCGCAACCTTTGGCGACGTTTTGAGTTGCGATTCCATAGAGACTCGCACTATCAAAATCACCAACAATAGCACCGACCCTATTGCTGTAGATGTCACAGCCGATGGCGACGTTGCTGCCTTTGAAATTTACCCGGCTCCGGGCTCGATGAACTTGACTCCGGGTTCGAGTAAAACCTATACTATTCGCTTCAAGGGAACCCCCGGATCGCATAGCATGCAGATGCACTTTGACTTGCCCACGGGCAAGGTTGATCGCACTTTTGATGCTAATGGTGTAACTGCGACTATGAAGATCATTAGCACAAACAAGACCTATGAGGCCGGACAACGTCAACCATGGGTAGTTGAGACGACACTTCCGACCTTGACCAACGTCATTGTAAAAGACCTGTGGTTAAAAGCAAGTTTTGACAGCACTGTTGTTCTCTTCGATCAACAAGCGTTCAAGACAGCCGGCACAGGCGGATGGACCTGGTCGTTTGTCCCGGGTCCGGCAAACGCCTCTTCATGTATCGTCATGGGTACACACACAACAGGAATAAACGGAGGCACTGTTACAGCGAACATTCCTCTGCAAGTCTTGAATCCGACAGTTGACAATATCCCTGTGGCAATCACTTGGGCCAACCCGACTGAGTACCCCTGTATTCTTGCCGATGTCACGGATGCTAAGATCGAAGTCAAGCGTGGATGCTATTCCAATGGTTCACAGTTGAGTTCCACCGGACAGTCCTTCGGTTTGGCCGTCAACCCTAACCCGCTAAGCGGCGCCCAGTTGAATGTTGCATACGGTATTGCTTACGACATCCCCTATAGCGTAGAGCTCTTTAATACACTCGGTGAACGTGTTATGACGATCGCTCAAGGTCAAAACTCGGGCAGCTACGCAACAAGTTCTTCGATCAGTGGACTCGCAGACGGCGTGTACTATGTACGCCTTGTAGCGGGTGCTGTGGTCGAAACTCGAGTGCTAAGTATTGGACGTTAACCCGAGAGTTCAAAGGGTTGTTGGAGAATTCCGACAACCCTTTTTTTATGTCTGCAATGGAATATTGATATACATCAGGAGGTAGTGTGGCTCATCGAACGTTTACTGTGCCGGCGGTCATAGTGTGTGCTCTGCTCGCGAGTACAGTGACGCTCCACGCTCAAGTAACGTATTCGTCGTTCATCCTTTATAACATCGATACATCTGCCTATCCCCGAGTAAGCGCGTCGATGTACGCCACTGATCTTTCGCTTAATCGATATCGTAACTTCAGCGTCACAGACATCGATCTATGGGAAAACGGCGTCCTTAAGAACCCGACAATGTCGATGAACTGCGACACCAGCAATCAGCCCATTCCTGTTGCTGTTTGCCTGACTCTGGACCAGAGCTTTTCGATGAGTAATAAAACACCTGCAAATGATACCTACTGGGATTGGGTTCGTTACGGTGCGAAAGTATTCGTCGATTCGATCGATCTCGTGCCTCCCTCATGTGTGGCTATTACATCATTCGGCGGCAACTCTTATGTGCGCGCCGGATTTCAAACCGTGAAGCCCCCGTTGTATACGGCATTGGACAATATCCCTATTCAAGGTGGTACCAATTACGATGAAGCTTTTCTTGACCTCAGCTCACCCAACGGAGCCGCAGGAGCCATTGCCGTCATGCGAGGTGCTCCGAGAATGTTACGTCGCTTTATTGTTATCCTAACCGACGGCCAGCCGGATAAACCGCCGACAAAACAACGAATTATTGACTCCTGTTTAGCAAACAACATCACAGTGTTTGCTATCAACATCTACACACCTAAGAGCCAGAACATTAATGCGGACTTAGCTGACATCTGCAACAAAACCGGTGGACGTGCCTATTTGGCGCACTCAAAAGCTGAACTTGGCAATATCTATAATCTGATTGCTCAAGAGATTCAACGCAACATCGATTGTCGCATTAGCTGGACAACCACACCCGGATGCACGCAAAATTCCCGTAATCGTGCATTGAGAGCAACGCTAAAAAAGTCTACTCCAACCATCACGTGGAACGGTAGCTACTTTGCGTCTGCCTATTCAGTGGCGGATCCTATCCCATCTGTTTCCACCTTGAGTTTCGATGACCCGGGTACAGGAAATGTGAGTACAAAAACATTTCAAATCACTGCACCGGCCAAACTCTCGATTCGCGTAGACGGATTTACGGCGTCCTTAGCTCAGCGCTTTAAGGTTTTGTCAACCTCGAAGTCCCTCCCTGCGACCCTGCAACCGGGCGAAACCATGGACGTCGTAGTTGAATTCAACCAGACCACCACCGGCGCAACGCACTCGGGTACTCTCGCAATCAACGGTTCCCCATGCTCAAACAGTATCATTGTCAATGTCATCATTCCCATCCTTAAGCTGCAAACACCTGTAGGCGGTGAGAGCTTGAATGGCTGTGACACCATTCCCATTAAATGGAGTGGTGTCGCTGAAGATGAAGCGATAAGTATCATGTACTCGAGTAACAATGGTACGAAGTGGAATCTGCTGACGAGCCAAGGCACCGGTTTTGTATACAACTGGTTCCATCGTGTGGAACATGATTTCGGTACCGACAACTTGTTAGCATATAAGGTGAAAGTTCAACGGAGCTCATGTCGCTTTGTGAGCAGCTTTGGTGGTGCCGCGGATGACAGTGCAAAAGGTCTGTGTCTCAATTCATTCAGCAAAGATCTTGGTGTTGGCGGCAGCTTCCTTCAAGGTATGCGCTTTGCTAACGCTACACTCAGCGGTTTCGGAAAACGTGATGGCTACTTTGGAGTTCTCAATCAGAACGGCATTCAAAAATGGTCTATGGCCTTTGGTGGTTCGGAAAACGATGAGATAGCTGCAGTTGACGCCGATGCGCAAGGAAACTGGATTGTTGCCGGCAACTCTAAGAGTGCGACGATCTCTTGCGGAGATTCGACGATCGTTATCGCAAGACCACTAACACAATGCGGTTTCGTTGCCTGCATCGATACACTGGGAAAAACTCGGTGGTGTGTAGCCATCGGCGATAGCAGCGGTTTAAATCTTGGTGAACTCATTATTTCAAGTGTACGTGCCAACACTGACTCAAGCGTTACTGTTCAAGGATTACATCGTGGTGTAATCTCCAGTATCTACACCAAAGGTTCGACTTTTAGCACGACGAGTTTTGATGGTCCGAATTTGGTTGGTATGTGGTTCCCTATTTCCATCGACATCACAAAAACCGGTAGAGTTCGACGATTCCTTGAAGGCTATACGGTGCCTTCACAAGTTGAGGCAGCACGCTCCGTTGTGACAGCGACACAGGCATATGAGTGCGGCAGCTTTAGTGGTTCGATCAAATGCGGACAAAGCACGAACGGTACCAACGGAAATAGCGACGGATTTGTACGCGGAGTGACTCTCAACACGGGCTCTGACCAATCAGCAAAAAGTTTTTCGATCCTCACCGCACTGTCGATGTTTGAGGCGTATGCAATTGATATGGGACCGGTCGATGTTGGCAAAAGTTTTCTCTATCCGGTTGGTCAACCATTCCGAAACGACGGTACGCGTAATTTGAATGTCACAAGTATCTTCACCTGTGGCATCGACAGCGCCGACTTCCTGGTTGAACGTCCCTCAGCGCCAAGTGTTATAGGTGCCCATACAAATCCGGATATTCATATTCGTGTTACACCTCGCGCAATAGCACACATCAAACGCTCAGCCTACATGGTCGTGCTTTCTGAGTGTAACGATCCGGCCTTCATCCGTTTGACCAGTGCAGCCAACTTTGCCAATCTTTCGATGACGGGCACAGACTTCCATCGACGTCGTATTGGTAGTATTAATTACGACACCATGAAAATTCTCAATGACGATCCCGGAGCAATTCCTGTGAAGTCACTGAGCGAGAGCTTTAATCAGTGGTCTCAGTTTAGTTGGACTTCACGCATGCCGTCTGATTCGGTTATCAAGTCCAAAACCGAAGTGCCGATCATCGTACGCTTTATTCCGACACATATTGAAGTCGATTCCTTGGAAGTTCGAATTGATACCTCGCAAGCGATCCACGTACCCTTAACAGCACATGCCCTGGGCGCGGGCTTTTTACCTCGATGCTCTAGCTCCGGTTACTCATACTACGCAATTCAGAAAGGCAAAGTATCACCTGAGGCAGGCTCTGTCATCATTCGAAACATCGACACGATCGCAGCGCTACGCATTTACTCATCACATTGGCGTAACGCTCAGTCAGATGATTTTCATGCGTTACGTACGCTTCCTGACACCTCAATAGCCCCCGGTGACTCAGTTGTCATACCGGTGCAGTATTATCCTTTGTCCACCGGAGCACACACAGCCTTTTTTGTTTTTGAACATGATGCGGCTCCGGGACCTGACCCACTGCCCCGCGCTTTCGATACCGTTGCTTTGCGTGGAGATGCATACGAACTTGTCGTTGATTCGACGAGACTACGTTTTCCGACACTTCTGAGTTGTGACAGTGCAGGAGTGGATTTCACCATCACAAATCACTCGTCTGCCACCGACATTCGAATTCTTGGATTGGATCTGCAACAAAACCTCTCGAGCTTCACGGTGAGCCCTAGCGCACCTTTTGTCGTAAAAGCCGGTACTTCGCAAGTGATTCATGTAAGCTACAATCCAACAGGCGTTGGGCTATCTACGGCGAAATTGATTGTACAACCGGACTCTTCCTTAGCTGCCGACACCTTGTTGTTGTCCGGCGAGTCAATTACAGCACAGCTTTCAATTGTCGCGACGGACTCCACGTTGACTGTTGATATCGGCAAGAGCTATACTGTCAAGGTTCTTGGTTCTTTGAAGTCGAGCACACCATTCATCCTCGACACAATAAGCTTTGCTTTTCATACGAATCCTTCCCAAGCACGTTTTGCTGTTGAGCGCTTTATGAAGAACGCTTATGGCTGGATTTGGAAAGTAGACAGCATCTCTTCGACGTATCTATTTTCCGGAAACTACACCGGAACCAGTCTCACAAACCCAATCCACTTTATGGATTTGCCGTTGGATGTCTACCTTTCACAAAACTTCAATAACACCATGAGCATCATCACCAAAGCGGATAATGTTCAGGAATGCCTCATTGTTGATTCGGCTCATGTCTCAATGATTGAGTCTGAAGTTTGTTACACCAGAGGTTCTCAAGTCATATACGCTAAGGCACTCAGCTTGCAGGTCAGTCAACGAAACGAAGCTGAACTGCGCATAGACTATAGTCTTGCCAATGCCGGACCGGTTGTTCTGGAACTTTATTCATCTCGCGGTGATTTGATAAAGAGCGTGGAGTTAGATCACTCCCATTCCGGACAATTCAGCACTACGATGTCGGTCGCCGGTTATAGCCCCGGACTCTACTTTTGTCGCATTCGAGCATACGGTCAACAAGCTGTCAACAGCTTTATCCACGACTAAGTTCTGATTTGAGATCTGACGCGATCAATGCGAGCTAGCCTGGAATCTCCTATTTCATCGATCAAAAAACCTCAAGCATTATCTGCTTGAGGTTTTTTATTATGCCAAGCCTTCGGCTTGGCCGGTCCCGAATGACCGGGAAACACAGCGACCGAAACGACAATCGACTCGTTGTAGGCTTATAGATGCTCTCTGCAGGCTCTCCTGAGTTTCCAATGCCCCCTTCGCCTTCCATTGCGAGTTCTTCATCCATTTTGGCACAAGGCTTGCGGACTATCCTTCGGATCACTAGGATAGGAGTGCAGGATGCTTAAAGAAATATATACAGCGGCGATGGGTATGCTACCTCAGCAAACCCGTCTGGAACTCACCGCAAACAACATCGCCAACGCCAATACCACCGGTTTTAAGCGCATTGGTGTGTTCGAGCAATCGTTGATCGAAGCTCGTGAGAACATGCTCAATAACAAAGGAGAAGCGGAACAGGCGGATCCTCCTCTTGATCAATACACCGACTTTTCGACCGGCAGCGTGCAGCGAACAGACAACACGCTGGATATCTGCTTGAAGCAAGACGGCTTTTTTGTGCTGCAAGACGACAACGGTACCGAGACCTTCTCCAGGGCCGGACGATTTCAAGTCAATGAGCATGGTGTGGTTGTAAGTGATAGCGGTAAAGCACTTCAATCCGATCGAGGCGACATCGTTGTCGACGCAGCAAAGCACAGCGGACAACTCAATAACGACCAAAAAGCGATTTCTATCCGCATCAGTGACGTCGGAGAGGTCTTTGCCAACGACACCTTCGTCGGCAACATCAGCGTTGTGCGAGTTTCCAACCCTCAGTCCCTAACGCGTATAAACAGCATGGAGTTTAGCCCAACGGACAACACCGACTACAACTACGCCAAAACAGAAGAAGTATCGCTAAAACAAGGCTTTTTGGAAGGTTCTAACGTAAACATCATCAATGAGATGATTACCATGATTCAGCTTCAACGATCGTTTGAAATGGGACACAAAGTCATCGTTACGAACGATGGAACGCTTGAAAAAAGTATCGATATCGGACGGTTGGTATAACAATTGATAGTGTTCCTTAGAGTGTCGAATGGACCGAACTTCAAGCAGTTGATTTCCGGCGATTCGAACCAGTATCTCAAGGATATTGAGCATCGTTTTTCAAAGACGAAACCTTATGGATAAGACATTAAACACCGCAGCAACAGGCCTTAGCGCTCAGCAGAAGTACATCGAAATCATTTCGAATAACCTCGCGAACGTTAACACTACCGGTTTTAAGAAAACACGTCCGGAGTTTCAAGATCTCCTTTATGAGACCATCCATCCTTATGGAAATACGCAAATGTCTAACGGCACCCCACTCAATGAGGTGCAGATAGGTAGTGGAACTGAGCTCGTGGCCACAGCCAAAGAGTTTGGACAAGGGACTTTGACTCAAACCGGAAACATTCTCGACATGGCTATCAACGGAAATGGCTTCTTCCAGGTTCGCAAACCCGATAACACGATAGTGTATACAAGAGATGGTTCGTTCACGATGGACCGCAATGGCACCATTGTAACGTCGCAGGGATATATCCTCGATCCTGAAATACGCGTGCCTTCTGAAGCTACTGATTTACGCATAAGTCGCGACGGTGTAATAACTGTCAAAGATGCCAAAGACATCGTAAGCGAGCGAGAGATTGGTCGTATTCAACTTGCGCGATTCGTGAATCCCGGCGGGCTTTCGGCAATAGGAGATAATGCCTATCAGCAAACCCCTGCTTCAGGAGAAGCTATCCTCGAAACACCCGGCTCCAACAACACCGGTGAGATCGTGCAATCACAACTCGAAGGTTCAAATGTTGATCTCGTCACTGAAATGGTCAACATGATTGTGGCGCAACGAGCCTACGAAATCAACTCGAAGTCAGTTAAAACCGCTGATGACATACTGAACACAGCAGTGAATCTGAAGCGATAACTCTAACGAATTCTAGTCGGAACTTCTGCGAATTGATATGGAAAGAAATTTTAAAATCATTGTACTCGCTATTGCTCTGGGTCTACTGGCATGTGTTGAATTACTCAACGCACAACCGGTTGCCAAACCTTCACGCTTTAGCGCCGCTACCTTACGCTTGGGTGTGGAAGCCTTTTTGCACGATCGCTTGGAAGAAACCGACGAGTTTGAAATTGCAAAGGAGATTCCCGAGCAGCTGTTTACAGAGTCATTTGTTGTAGCTCGTTGTGATGCTTCACCTCAGAGCTTATCAGGTTCTACCAAAGTGCAAATCGTCTTTACGAAGAATGACAACATTCTTCGTCGCATTTACGTGCCTGTGCGTATCAACCTGAAACGCAATGTCCCGGTCGCCACACGCATGATACCGCGTGGCGACGTAGTTCAAAACAGCGATATAGAGTATCGCCTTAGTGATGTTACCTACTTAAACGCAAAACTTGCCGATGATGTTATAGGAAAGCGCTTGACAACTACGGTATCCAAAGGTACAGTGTTGACGCAATCACATCTTGGCTCTGGTTCTGCAATTCAACGTGGTGACATAGTGAGTATCGTCGTTAAGAGCGGCGCTATCGCCGTCAAAGCAAGCGGTTCAGCTCTGGATGATGCTGTGGTAGGACAAAGTCTTCGTGTTCGTCGTGAAGACTCACAAGCGATAATCAATGGAGTAGTTGGCGATGACAAAACCGTCTACGTAACTCTCCCTCAGCAAATGCCTTCATCGTCCCTTCGCTAAGTGCTAGCATTTGGATGATGTGAGAAACATCACGGTTGTTAGAAGAGCATCATTGAGTCCGCAAAGCACGCCAGTGTACTAACAGTGCACGAGCTCGACTCCAAAGTTTGAAACTCGCAACACGGCGTAAGCATTCAAGAGGCGAGCTTCGAACTCTGCCCTGAGATAGTTGAAGATCGCATTTGGGATTGGTATTCGGTAGTAGTATTCAGGATTGGAATTCAGGAGGAACAGTATGAAAACACTTCACATCACTTGTCTTGTCATTTTCTGCTCTGTGCTCAACGGCCTTGAGCTTCGTGCACAATTTGGAGAAGCCGCAACACGCAGCATGTTTAGCGACTTCAAATCGTATCGCAAAGGTGACGCGTTAACCATTCTGATTGTAGAAGATGTTCAAGCCGATAACGGAGCGCGTACAAACTCATCGACCGCAACGAACCTATCGGTAGGTGTCAACGGTTCACTGAACTCATCCCAGGCAAACATTAGTGGCGGCATCGGAAGCGGGAATAGTTTTAATGGCAATGCGACCACTTCGCGAAGCGAGAACGTAAAAGCAAAGCTCACCGCCCGCATAACCGATGCTGAAAACTTAAACGCGATTAAGATCGAAGGACGTCGCACGGTAACCATTAACGGCGAAACACAAGTAATTGTCATCAGCGGCATTATACGGTACATCGACATCTCCCCGGAGAACACTATCTATTCGTATAACATCGCGGATCTTACTCTGTCGTACAACGGTGAAGGTACCATCACAAAAGCACAGGAACCCGGCTTGTTTACGAAATTCTTACGTTTCTTGTTTTAGTATAGTCCGAACACTTGGTGGTATACCATGCTTCCCTTTTAGGTATTATTCGTTACAAACACGACATAGAAATCGTTACTATCATGAAAACAACTACGTTTCTTCTGGTACTTAGCCTATGTATTCAAACTACATTCGCATCGCGCATTAAGGATGTAGCGAGTATTGAAGGAGCAACCGGTGTGCAAGTCGTGGGATACGGCCTTGTGACAGGTCTCAATCAAACCGGCGATTCACAGCGTTCCGGCTTTGCAGTGCAATCCGTGATCAATATGTTGAAGCGCTTTGGGGTAACACCCAAGGACGTGAACTTGCGTACACGAAATGTCGCTGCTGTTATGGTCACGGCAACCATTCCGGTGTTCATGAAAAAAGGAGCAAAAATTGATGTCAGCGTGTCGAGTAGTGGCGACGCGGAGTCCCTACAAGGTGGAATCCTTCTTATGACTCCCCTTCAAGGTGCTGACGGAACATTCTACGGATTTGCACAAGGTTCCGTTAGTGTCGGTGGCTATGACGTACGCTCGCTCGGTTCACGTTCAGGACGAAATCTAACGACGAGTGGACGCGTTCCTGCCGGTGCCATTTTAGATCGCAATATTGAAGCGACCATTGTTCAAAACTCACAAATTCGAGTACTCCTACGCGATCCGGACTTTACAACCGCTACTCGCGTTACCGAGACCATCAACAAACTTCCAAGCCTATCGAATGCGGCTCAGACGATCGATGCAGGCACCGTTGCGGTAACTGTTCCCGGTGGGTCAACCCCGACACAGATCATGAGTCTTGTCTCCCAAATCGAATCGGCTCAAGTCAGCGTCGACGTAGTCGGACGTGTCGTCATCAACGAACGCACGGGTACCGTTGTGGTTGGAGGAAACGTTCAACTCCTCCCTGCTGTAGTGGCGCATGGCGGCTTAGAGATCCAAATACAAAAGAATGTCCAGCTTTCGCAACCGGCTCCCTTTAGTATGGGTACTTCACAACGGGCTGAAACCGCTCAAATCAATGCCCAAGAAGAGCGTAATGCTCCCGTTCTTCTACCCGCCGCTTCGACAGTAGAGGATGTGGCGAGTGCGCTTACCAGTCTAAAGGTAAGTCCACGAGATCTTATCGCAATCTTCCAAGCACTCAAAGAGTCCGGCTCGCTGCAAGGTGAGCTTATCATCCAGTAAGCCTGTGGGAGTTGCCCATCAATACGCGCTTTTCGCTTATAAACAGAACTTTTTACGAGAAACCCGGTCCAGAGGCCGGGTTTCTCGCTTTCGCAGCACCTCCTAGCTGAAAAATGGCAAGGATATTGATGGAAGAACTGTGTTGTATTGGATGACACATTTAAACGACCTAAAAGTCTCATGGAAGAATCTGTAGCAAGTCTGCCACTGCAGACAAACATTGCCCTGCAGACCGCCCGCCTTGACCTTTTAAAAAAGGGTGGCGAAAAGTCTGCCCTCGGCGCATTATCTCCGGAAGCTAAAGCCGGTTATGCAAAAGCCGCGCGTGGTTTCGAGTCCATGTTCGTGCATGAGATGTACAAATCCATGCGCGAAAGCATGCTAGCCAAAGACGATAAAGAGAAAGAAGAAGAAGGCGAAATGACCTTCGGCAATGATGCTCTTGAAGGCTTTACGGATATGCAGTTCGCAGACAGCATTTCGCAAGGTGGACGCGGAATGGGTATCGCGGAGATGGTGTATCGCCATCTAACCGGAGAGGATTCCCTACCTCAGTTGATAACACAAGGCGTTGCAACCCACGGACCGGCACTGCCTACACCAAAGACCAAAACAGATAGCTCTTCAGTATCGTCAGTATCATCGTCTTCAGATAGTCTAAACAGCACGCCCTGGTTAGCGAAGCTAAACACCGGTGATCGTGCGACTGAGCCCGGTGGTGCATTCATCGAACGTATGAATGATAAGCTCGAACGCTTCGATATCTACATCAGTTCTGCATCCGAAAAATTCGGAGTGCCGCAGGCACTCATTAAAGCAATCATCACTGCTGAATCAGCTGCAAATCCGAACGCTGTTTCACCGGTCGGAGCTAAAGGTCTCATGCAGCTTATGAACGGTACAGCCAAAGATCTCGAAGTAAGAAATCCTTTTGATCCCGGACAGAATATCAAAGGCGGGACAGAGTACATCGCTCGCATGCTCAAGCAATTCGGAAACCTGGATCATGCTGTTGCGGCTTACAACGCCGGACCGGGCAACGTCCAAAAACATAACGGTATCCCCCCGTTTGCCGAAACGCAAGCATATGTGCGTAAAGTGCGTCGCTATATGAATCAGTACAGGAGCCTAGCCGAAACGCAAACGGCAGGAATCACGGAAGACTTGACATCAATGGAATAATGCCATGGTAGGAACAATGTTTTACTCGGAGCTCTTCGGGCTTTTGACCTTGGAGCAAGAAATTCTCGAACGTGTTGTTGATCTCGCAACGCAACAACAACAAGCTTTGATTCAGTTTAACTCAACGAGGATCGAGGAAATAGCGTGCGAACAAGATGTGTATGCTCGCCAAATGGAAGAATGCGAACGACAACGCATCCGTTTGCTCTGCGCAACATTTGGAATCAGTGTCGCTGCATCACGCAATCTCAAACTCAGTCAGCTCGCAACCATGATCGACACTGAACATGTGCAAGAACTGCAAGACTTTAAAGAGCGTATGCATGCTTTAACGCAGAACGTTCAGTTTGTCAATAGTGTCAATCGCGTCCTGGCTGTTCGCGGTCGTAACAGCGTGAAGTCAACGCTCGATCACGTCCGCTCGCAACGTCTCCATGTCGTCAACGCCTCGCTATAATTCTTAGGTACACTCATGATAACAGCATTCGAAACTAGTTCTCGCGCATTGAAGGCTCAACAACGCGGGCTCGACGTTACCAGCAACAATATTGCCAACGTGAACACGCCCGGGTACACCCGCCAGGAAGCCATTATGGCGGAGACGGATCCTCTAGTGAATTCTCACGGACAATTCGGAACGGGCGTTGTTGCCAATGGTGTGAAACAATACCGTGAAGAGTGGCTTGACAGAGAAATGCGTAACGGTCTTTCCCGGCAAAGCGGATACAGCAGCGATTCGGCTATTTTTCAGCAGATCCAATCTCACCTGCAGGAGCCCGGCGATGCGGGATTGGACAGCTCAATGAGCGCTTTCTACTCAGCAGTCGAAAAGCTTTCGTCGAGTCCAAACGACCCGTCCATGCGACAAAGCTTTGCGAGTGCCGCCTCGAGTCTAGCAAACACCTTTAACTACGTAGGCAGTGGTTTAAGCAGCCTTCGCACAAACGTCTACAACAACCTCGGCACGAACATCAATCAGGTAAACCAGCTGTTAGCCGGTATCGCCGACATTAACAGTAGCTTGGCAATAACCAGAACCACCGATGGGCAAATGTCGTCGACGCTTACAGACAAGCAGAATGTCCTTCTGGAGCAGTTATCCAAACTGGGCGACGTACAGGTAAGTCGAGTAAACGGCATCGCCAACGTCTCAATGAACGGTATGGCGGTTGTTGCCAACGATAAGTCGATGAAGATGCAACTGCAGCAGTCGACTAACAGTTCTACCGGAGAAGTGAGCGCCGGTATCGCACTCTCCGACTGGAAAGGAAATCCGGTTGGCAGCTACATACCGGTAAGCGGAGAGTTATCCTCGCAAATGAAGTTCTACAATGTGACGCTCGATGACAAAGACAGCAGCGGTTCCTTCTCTCTTGCAAAGAACATCAACACGCTTGCAAACTCCTTTGCTACAAAAGTCAACGCTCTGAGTCAAACCGGCTATGGTTTGAATGACACCGGTACGACGCCGCCCGGACGACTCCTGTTCACGACAACCGACGGCGGACCTATCAATGCATCGAATATTCAGTTTAACCCTGCATTGATTTCAAATCCGGATGATATTCCGGCAGCCTCCATGTCCGGCGAGCCCGGTAACAACGACATCATTCGTCAGATCGGTCAAGTAGCCAATGACTCGACAACAGTCGGCAACCTAAGCGCATCACAGTTTTATGCTCAAACATTGACGACCGTAGCAAACATCGGCTCCGAGGCTACCAACGGTTCGGCCGTCGCAACCGCGACTGTGAATCAAGTAACGTCACAACGGGACGCAGCCGTTGGCGTGAATATGGATGAGGAAACCGTCAATATGATTAAGTACCAGCGAGCCTTTGAGGCCGCTGCGAGAATGATTTCCGTTACGTCGGAAATGATGAAAACTATTGTCAACCTTGGAAGCTAGGAGTACAGACCATGAGAATCTCAACAAACTCGATCATCGGCCAGTACATGTCGAATTTGAGCGACATTAATGTTCGTATTCAACGTGAGAACATACAGTTGACAACAGGTCGCCAGATGGTAGATCTAAGTGATGATCCCAAAGCCGTTGGAAACATCCAATACTATAACGCCGCGATCGATCAAGCTACCAACTACATGAACAATGCCTCGTCGGCCATCGATCAGCTGACGAACACCTCCGACATTCTGGACTCGTTCTCATCTACCTTGCTCTCAATTCGTCAGACTGCAACAGATTCACTGCTGGTTGACAACAGCGACAAACTTCCGACACTGGGTGGTACGATTAAAACCATGCTGCATTCTCTCATAGACAATGCAAACACGAACTTCAACGGGACCTACAGTTTTGCAGGAACAAAGAACACCGCAGCTTCGCTAAACCCTACTCCTCCCGCAACTAACAACTTGCCTTTCGAGTTGGTTCAGGATACGCCAACCGGCGCAAATCCATCCGGATTACGTGTGGTATTTAAAGGCAACTTGGAAAAACAAAGCGTCAATACTGCCGCCAATAGCAGCGAACAAGCCAATGTAACAGCCGACGAAGTTTTTGGTAGTGGCGGTCTGGGCGTGTTTAACACTGTCGTAGACCTCTACAACAAGTTGATGTTCCGCGCAGACGGTAGTCCGCGCAATACCAGTTCCCAACCCTTTACGGCTGATGAAGAACATCAAATGCAGGATTCGATCAAACAGATCGCGGATGCTGTCGATTTTGTGGACAGAGGAAATGCAACCGTTGGCACGCGGCTAAATCGGATGCAGGCAATAAAAGATCAGATGAACAACGATATCTCGCGTACAAAAGACTTACGTTCAGGTGTAGAAGATGCGGATGTGGCTGAAACGATCATGCAGCTAAACAAAGATCAAATGGCACTACAGTACGCCATGCAGACCGGTACGAAACTCTTTGGTAAGACACTTATGGACTTTTTAGGATAACTCTTTGTGCGAAGATTTGGTGCACCCCCTGCTAACAAGTAGTACTTGAATAGCGAAGGATCTGCCGTCACTCGGCTTCGTCTGCGCTTCACCTTCATGTTCTTCACAAACAAATCGTTTTTGACTGTGCACGGCGCATATCGGTGCTGCGCCTGTGCACCCCATAACAGAACCGCCTGCACCAATACTTTAGAGACCCCTATCCTGAGCGTCGTAGGCAGCTTGTACAGCACCGAGTACAGCCTCGGTAGCCTCCGATAGACTCATTCCTCTAATGCGCGCGCCTGCCGCATAGATATGTCCTCCACCTCCAAACTGTGCTGCAAGGCTATTCACGGTAAAGTTTCCCTTTGATCGAAATGACACTTTGATTTCCCCGGTACTCTGTCTTTCCGCCAAAAGTACTCCGCAGTTTACTCCTTTGATAGACAAGGTCTGATGAACCGCGCTTTCCACAGCGTCCTCCGTACAGTTATGTCGGACGTACATTGACTGTGGTACTGTCATCAGGCACAGTCGATTGTTGCAATGCAGCGTCATATGGGCTACAGCGTCTGCTACTAATCTCGTTCGATCGATACTCCAAGAATTGTACATGGTGTCGTAGATCGAAACCGGGTCCGCTCCAAGTTCAAGCAGTTCAGCGACGATGTAGTGAGTTGCTGGACAAACCCTTGGAAATCGAAAATTTCCGCTATCGGCCATGATGCCGGCATACAGATTCGTAGCGATATCCTTGTCAAGTTCCTGCGGAAAGCACGTCGCTAAGAACTTGTAGACCAGCTCTGCTGTCGACGTGGCATCAACATCGTGAATAGCATAAGCGTAAAACTCTGCCGGATCCGTGTGGTGGTCAATCATCACTACGTTGGATCGCAATGTGGCGATGAGCTCGCCATGCTCTCCGCATCGTTTTGGTACGTTGAAGTCGAGACATACAATAAGGTCGGCCGAGCTTATGGCAGCAGAATGAACACTCGCGTCAAACATCTCGATGTACTCAGTTCCAGGCAGAAAACTCAGGTTCTCAGGTGTGGGACTACTATTGATGACACGCACTTCTTTACCAAGCGCTCGAAGTGTACTTGCCAAGGCGCAGGTCGAGCCAATCGCATCAGCATCCGGATTAATATGTGTTGTCAAACAAAAAGAGTTTCGACTGCGAAGCTGCTCGGCGAGGGCATGAAACGAGGCCTCCAAGTATTGCGTTGGGATTTTTGGATTCACGATAGTGTTCTGTAAGACGGTGGGGGTGCACTATGCACTTTCTGCAAATCGACCGAATATCAGGCAAAATACGTCTTTTTTAGCACTATGCACAGCGCATGGTCTCCCCCGTACACTCACCACGAAAAACGAAAAAACCTGCTCAACTATGCTGACTGCGCGCACGTCAACTTCGCTATTTGCAGCCCGGTGAATCGCACAGCCGTTGTTATCTTGCCTATAACTCTGAAGCTACTATGTCACTGTTGTCCTTACGAAATCCTCGGGTTGCTCTCCTCAGCGCTGTACTGATGCTCGTCGCGCTTGTAGTCCTGTGCGACAAGCTGATTATGCCCCTGATTGTACGGACGGCAAAAACCATCACTGTTCCAAACATTGTTGGAATGCCGAAGCAACAGGCAATTGACCTCTTGGAGTCTCAGGGATTGAAAGTGGAGAAGGTTGTCGAACAGTTCAACGAAAACGTTCAGCACGGCGTTGTGATCTCGCAACTTCCCTATCCCAATGCGCAAGTCAAGGAAGGACGACGGATCTATTTAAGTGTAAGCAAAGGTTATGAAGTCATCACGATGCCGGACCTGAGTATGATGTCGCAACGTGAGGCACAGTTAGCACTCATCGGACTAGGATTGCAAGTAGGAACTATCAGCTATGACTTCCGAGATTCAATACCGGAATCGAGGGTCATTCGTCAATCCTACTTAGCCGGCATGAGCGTAAGCGGCGGAACCATTGTCAATTTGGTTCTCAGTAAGGACTCAAATGCCACTGTCATCGCACCGTCGTTAGAGCAACAAAGTCAAAGCGATGCAATGTGGACCATCCAGGAAATGGAGCTACAACTCGGCGAAGTATTTCAACAAGCAGACGGCACCTATGCACCGGGCACCGTGATTCGTCAGCAGCCTGCAGCCGGTTCTCGTTTGCATAAAGGTGCACGTATCGACATCTGGGTAGCCTCTCCTGAATAGTTTTACTCTACCGGCGTTCGCCTTAATCGGTGTAGTATACGAACATAGACTGCGTCGCCTTCAACCAAAGCTAACCCGGCTTGTCATGCCCAGTCTGTGCTAGTCTGTGCAAGTCTGTGCAAGTCTGTGCTAGACTGATGTACACTGGCAGGTGCGTAGGAATCTCCTCGAAGGTACCTCCATCTGCAAAACCGTCACACACCGTTTCGCGATGGAGCCCACTCTTCATAGTACTCCCAAGCGTACTCTTCTCTCTTCCATTGCACTGCCGACAATGAAACGCTAGTGGACCTCCGGCGATGACAACTTAGCTTCCAGCTCGTTTGCTTTTGCTTCGAAGACCTGAAGAGCTTCGGCGAATTGTGGGTTGTTGGCGGCTCGCATTTTCAGGATATACTCTCGTACGATCTTCAGTGCTTCCGCATAGTTCTTTGAAGCTTCCTGCTCATCTGCATTGAGCTTAGCCAAGCGTAACTCATAGCCCTGCTCGTCACGACTCTCGATTCGATAACGCTGCAAAAGATCTCGAGCTTTCTGGTATTCGCCGCATACGGTATAGGCTTGCGAGGCTGTCAAAGCGGGGGGCATACGCTCCGTGAATTGTCGAAACACTGCTGCAAGGTATGGTTTGTCAACCAAGGTCTGACACTGCTCAGCTACACGCTTTGCCGAAGCAATGCTTTGACTTCGAGCTCCGCATCCCTCATAGATACTACTGATATCTTGTTGCAAGGCATAAGAGATCGGAAACAAATCTTGTGAGATCACGGCGTTCATGGTATCCAATACCGCAACAGCTTTGGCTTTATCACCCTGGTTGAGTAAGATGTTGGCGAAGCGAATAAACATGGTTCGATAGTTATCGATGTAGCGTCGATGCGTTTCGTCGTAATAAACGTTCTTGTTCGCAAGGTTTCTAAACTTGAAGCCGTACTCGGGATTGGTGTTGTACTGGTCATCGTTTTTCAGCGACAACAAACATTTCGACATAATGGCGTTGTCGACGACTTCGCCCGGAGCGCCCATTTTGCGCGGACAAATGCGATAGGCCATTCCTTCCATACGACAATACTCTCCTAGTCCACAATAGAGATCGGATGTTGGATATCCGCATGTCAGTGAGAAGTATAGTGGTCGCTCGAACTTCGTTTGCTTGATAAAATCAATGACCACCTGTTGGGATACCGAATAGGCAAACGACTTATCAGCCCTAGCATATCCGGTTGCCGTCCAATCAAACACTCGTCCTGTGGAATCCGGAGAAATCTGATATTCCCTGCACACGGCATCCGATAAGGCAAAACGAACACGCTCAGCAGGTCCGTACTTTGTTGAAAGGGCTCCCTCGCTATATTCATCCACCGTCAATGATGCATTGTCGAAGGTCAGCGGCAGTTTCTTCGCTCCCCACGGTTCCAGATTTTTTAGATCATAAACGTACCACAGTGTACTTGCCAGACTCATATTGAGAATACGAATATCACGTCGTACTCCATACACATCCTGCAAACACCACAAAGGAAACGTGTCGTTATCTCCATTCGTCACTAGCACTGCATCTTTTTCACAGCTTTGGAGAATGTTGTAGGCATAGTCAAAGGGCACATAGTTCCCTGCTCTCGAGTGAATGAACCAGCCTTGTGCAGCCATATTTAGCGGCACCGCCAGCAGGCACACGATGACAACTGCAAGCTTTGTAAGGGAACTTTTCACTGAGCGTGCAGCGAGTTCTCCTAACTCCAAACAACCGATTGCGATCCATAAACACCAGACCATGAACGCGCCGGTATAAAAGTAGTCTCGTTCTCGTGGTTGTGGCTCCTGTTGATTCTGAGCAAAGGCTGCCACGACCCCCATCACAAGAAACATAGACATCATGACCACTGCCAAGCGCCAATCGCGACGGAATTGCTGAATCATTCCGAACAATCCCAGTAGAAAGGGCAAGCCATAAAAGTTGATTGGAAAGTGCGAGGCATAACCATTTGCAAAATTCTGGAGCTCCAGGTACTTTGCTGCACCGGTCCAGGTCCAGGCTTCGGCATCTTGAACATCACTTGTGCGCCCAAAGAAATTCCATAACAGATAGCGCAAGAACATGTGATCCAGCTGATACGAAAACATGTAATTCCAGTCTGCAGCACTGCTCTTTACTGCAGCGTAGTCCGGCACACTATAACTCATGCCCGGCGAATGAATGGATTCGATGTGTTTATTTGGCGGCGGTGTATAGGGTCCGTACTTTTTGTAGGCTTCCACTTTATCAGGATCACGTTCAAAACGTCTGGGGAACATCGGAGCATCTCCATACTGTTCACGTCCCAGATAAGAAATCAAAGAACGAAACGTCTTGGGTGCGTTCTCGTTCATGGGTGGAGCCGCGTTAGCACGAAGCAACGTTTGCGTGTAGGACGTATAGCCCAGGAACATTGATAAGAAACCGGCGCAGGCTAAACTCAGCAGCGGTCTCCGGGCTCGATGCCCGTACACTGCACCTGCAATAGCCGCGATGATCAGCAGTACACCCATAACGTGAACCGCTCCGGAATTCTCGACATAGTACTCGTGGGCCTCATTTTTCCACGGAAGGTTACCGGCTAAGAGTGCGGGGAAATACTTGACTATTCCGGGATACACCGTGGCAAACACCGCAAGAGTCAGTAGTCCCATCACGACTACACTTTTTATACTGAGCGTGTATTTCCTGAAAAATACCAGCAAACCAATGGAAAATATCGCCAATACGGCGAGCAAGTGCACACCGGTAGACAAACCAATCAGGTATGCAATCATGAGCAGATAGCGTTCATGACCTGCAGTATCAGCCTCCTCGTTCCAGCGAAGCATGAGGTACACAACAAGAGCTACGAAGAGCGACGACGACGCATAAACCTCACTTTCAACAGCATTAAACCAAAAGGTGTCACTCCAACAGAACGCAAGTGCGCCCACACAAGCCGCACCGTAGTACAATAGCCCTGAACTAAGATCATCTTCCCTCTTGGCTCGTAGAGATCGTATCAACATGATTCCAATCAAATAGCAGAGCCATATCGTAGCTGCGCTTGCGACGACCGAGACCATGTTGACGCGCACTGCGGGATCGCCAATATTGAGCATATGAAAGAGTTTTCCCACCATGAGGAACAATGGAGCTCCCGGGGGGTGCGGTACTTGTTGCTGTACTGCCGCAGCTGTAAACTCACCGCAGTCCCAAAAAGGCACAGTGGGCTGCACGCACAATGTATAGGTAAGCAAAGCAACAACAAAGGTCACAGCACCAACGCTGTGTTTCAATGTACGCAGTGAATTCATAGTCTGTTTTGGTTGAGTAGAGCACAATAATCTACGAATGAAACTGAGTGTGGGCAAAGCCTGCAATGCATAGTTTCGCTAAAAGATGTCAACAATTCTCAGCAAAACGTGAAGACTTCAGTAGTGTATCGCTCCGATGCCTTAAGCTCTTCCAAAAGAGTCAATTTTTGTACCTGCACGATCAGAGCACGTGTCCTTTCGGCGAGTGTTGTAGTTCTCGGCCTCATTGCTTCCTTGCACGTCTTGACTCCCTTTCTTCATGCGGCCGCTTCGCGGTCCGCCACTTCGAAAGCACCCCTCCTCCCTCAATCTTCTACCTTGAGCAAATCACCAAGCGAACAAACGATTCCCAACGACAGTACTCAATTTGAGATGCTACGTCGGGCCTATCCCGAACAGGCTCTTCGATTCCAGCGCGACAAAAGCGGCTCCTACCTTGTTTTTCGATCCGGAGCCAAAGTTGCAATGGGAAGATGTCGCTCAATGCTTGCACTTCGGGAAGAGTGGTACGACTCATGCAGCGTTTGTGATCAACTGCAACGTCCATACACTGCCGGACCGTTGCACGGACAACTTGATGACGCAGGCCGCGCTCGCTGTGAAGAATTTTTTGAAGCCATGTATGGCTCGAGTGCCGAACTGGTACGTTCGAAGTGCACAACCATTGAGTGGCCGGGTGGACGTCGTCTCGTGATAAGTCGTGTGAACAGCGTTGATGTGCACCTCCGATCTGTCTTGGAAGAGATTCGTCAAAGAGACACCTCGCTGCTCAAATTCCTACGTAATCCGGGTGGAAGTTTTGTTTGGCGAAGCGTGGCTGGAACTAAGCGTCGATCAGCTCACTCGTATGGCATAGCGATAGACATCAATGTCGGGTACTCGGATTACTGGAGGTATCACCCTTCACAGGCATCCGTGACTCGTAGTACCGCCTCGATTTCAACATCTCTCTACAAGAACCGTATTCCCCATGCGATCGTCGAATGCTTTGAGAAACATGGCTTTATCTGGGGTGGTAAATGGGAACACTTTGATTCGATGCACTTCGAGTATCGCCCCGAACTCTGCACACCACGCTGTAGCTGCCCTCGTTAGTTCGCGCAGCGCGTAGCGCTGCGTCGTATATCAAACCACCCCTTTTCGTGAGTCTCAATTGCCTACCTTGGGTCTTTTGTGCTAAACGCATATTTTGCAGTGAAGCACTGAAGGTATCTATGTTTAATCGACTTGTACGATTTGTTAAACAGCCTGTTGGCTATGTGAGCTTGGGACTCATTCTTGCCGCGGGACTGTGGTTTTTCATGCGAAGCACAACTGTCTCGGCCAAGGATATACTGGTGCCCGTGAAGCGAGGTCAATTCAAGGTGTCGGTGAGTGTAAGCGGTGAACTGCAGGCACGAAATTCAATCGAGATTCATGGACCCGAAGGTGCTCGTGCGGAAGGGATTTGGCAGCTAAAAATCGACAAACTCATCCCTGAGGGAACTGTAGTCAAGGAAGGTGACTGGGTAGCGGATTTAGATCGAACCGAGGTAGCTTCTAAGCTCAAAGAGGCCGAACTGGCGATGCAAAAAGCTGAAGCTCAGTATACGCAGACATCGCTCGACTCGAGTCTCACGCTCTCGGCTGCGCGCGATGACATTACGAACATGCGTTCCACCTTGGAAGAGACAAAGTTACAGCTCGATCAATCTGCCTATGAGCCCCCGGCTATAAAGCGACACACTGAGCTCGAGTATCAAAGTGCGGAACGACGCCTTCAACAGAGTATCAGCAGCTATCAGACGAAGCTCAAGCAGGCTGTCGCCCGTATGTCGCAGGCATCCGCTGATCTGCAAAAAGAGAGACAACGCATGGAGTCTCTCAATTCGCTCTTTGGCAAGCTCAGCGTTACTGCACCTGCAAACGGAATGGTGATTTATGCTCGAGAGTGGAATGGACGAAAGAAAACTGTGGGTACACAAATATCCGGCTGGGATCCGACTGTTGCAACCTTACCGGATTTGAGTCAGATGCTTAGTGTTTGCTACGTAAACGAAGTTGACATTCAGAAGGTTCGCAAAGGCCAGTATGTTGAAATTGGCTTGGATGCCGATCCTGCAAAGCGGTTGCAAGGAAGCATTTTTGAGGTGGCCAATATTGGTGAGCAGCGGCCCAACTCCGACTCAAAAGTCTTTGAGGTACGAATCCAGATCTCGCAGGTGGATACTCTTCTTCGTCCGGCTATGACGACCTCGAACCATATTCTGGTGTCGCAGATTAACGACGCTCTGTCGCTTCCGCTAGAATGTTTGCATAATGAGAATGGAAAGAGTTATGTTTACACACGTCGCTCCTCCTCCACTGTAAAGCAGGAGGTCCGCATAGGAGCAATGAACGACAATGAGGTGCAGATTCTCGCCGGCTTGAATCAAGGTGATCAGGCATATTTGTCTCCTCCTCAAAACGCTTCCACAGCGTCTCTCGCACCGTTACCCTGAGTCTCACCGTTAACTTCATGGAAGCACTCTATGCATGTGCTCACGAACATTGCCATTGCCGCTGAAGCGCTGCGTCACAACAAATTGCGGACTCTGCTGACCTCGCTGGGCATCATTTTTGGCGTCGCTTCCGTTATCGCCATGCTGAGCGTTGGAAAAGGTGCGGAACGCGAGATACTCGAGCAGATGAAAGCTCTTGGCACGAACAACGTTATAATCAAGGCCCTCGTCGATCAGAAAAAGAATCCTGACCTTCAAGAGACCACTGAAAAGAAAAAGACTAAATGGTCACCCGGTCTCAATATCACAGACATGAACGCTATTACAGATGTGATACCGGGTGTGCGAAGCGTTTCACCTGAAATCATCATTGAATGTCTTGCAGTACACGAAGACAAAAAGCGCACGCTCAAACTTGTTGGAATTGACAGCTCGAATATCGGAAGCACGGAGACAGGTTTGCGGCTAGGTTCAATGTTTCAGACCCATCATGTTGTCAACGGTGCAGCCGTATGTGTGATAGGCTCCGGCGTCCAAACAAAACTGTTTGCAAACAAGAACCCCATAAACAGTCAAATCAAATGCGGGGACCTTTGGCTAACGATAGTCGGTGTGTTTCAGGAGCGCAGTCTGAGTGAAAAGACCTTAGAGCATCTTGGCATTCGAGACCAAAATTATGACGTCTATGCGCCTTATACTACAGTCTTACGTCGCTTTCGCAATCGAGCACTTTTGACAAAACGCATGATCAACGAAGCAGCTCGTGAGGATGAAGATGAGAAAAAAGAACAGAGCGATGAAGAGAAGAATCCTCACCAAGTCGATCGCTTGATTGTTCAGCTCCATAATTCAGAGCAAAGTCAAGCCGTTGCAGAAGTTGTGGGTCGGCTCTTAGCGCGTCGACACAATGGTGTCGTTGACTTTGAGATTATCGTTCCTGAGCTGCTCCTGCGACAAGAACAGCGAACAAAGGACATTTTCAACTTTGTGTTAGGAGCGATAGCAGGAATTTCACTCATCGTGGGCGGTATCGGCATTATGAATATCATGCTAGCGTCTGTACTCGAGCGCACAAAGGAGATCGGTATTCGTCGTGCAATCGGTGCAAGAAAGAGAGATATCGTGATTCAATTTCTCAGTGAGACCGTTGCATTGAGTCTCGGTGGTGGTATTGCAGGCATCATTGTCGGACTTGCCCTCAGCAGCGCAATACAGCGCTTCGCAGGTATCACAACAGTTGTGAGCATTCTCTCGATCATCATATCCTTCACTGTCGCTGCCGCTATTGGTCTTGCCGCAGGCATCATTCCTGCACGCAGAGCGGCATATATGGACCCCATCACAGCATTACGATATGAGTAAGATGAAAAGCAGATTGGCCTTGAGCGGAATAGTATCACTTCTTGTCTCACAAAGCGCCTTTAGCGCCATCAAAATAGATACTCTTCGCTTGAACCTGCAGGAGTGTATTTCGCGAGCCAAACGTGATGGAGTTGCTGCTCGAGCACTACGTTTCGAATTCGCTTCACAGCAAGCTGAATATTCAGCCTCGCGTGCAGAGTACTTACCTCACGTTTCCCTTGAAGCATCTCTTCCGGGCTACAGCAGAGCCATTGTACCTGTTCTTCAGCCTGACGGCACGTACCTGAATCTCGAGCAGGCGCAAATGTATTCTGCCGCGTCGCTAAATCTCTCGCAAAAGATACCTTTCAGTGGAGGCGAAGTAAGCCTTAGCTCTGAGTTGAACAATCGATCGAACCTGGTTGGTCTACGAGAGCAGAATTGGAATGCAACCCCCTTCTCTATCAACCTACGCCAACCCGTAAACGGATTCAACGCCTATAGTTATGAAATGCGCATTGCAGAACTGAGAATGGAGCAGCATCGTCGTGCATTTATTGAACAGATGGAGGGTCTGGCCACACAGGCTGCTACACGTTTTTTTGATTATTATATCGCGTCGATGAACGAGGAAAACGCGCTCAAGAATATCGAGCTGAACGACTCAATTCATGTTCTGGCTAAGGGACGTTACAACGTCGGAAAGATCGCCGAAAACGATCTACTACAAAATGAGCTTGCAGTTCTGAGTGCACGCAATGAGTTTCAGCGTGCGGTACGGACACGAGAACGCAGTCTGGCGGCTCTACAACTCGTTGTAGGGGTTCCAACTGAAACCTATATCATCGTTAGCACACCTCCGCCTGCCATCACGGTAGACCTCGACGTACTTCGCGTTGCGGAGTTGGCGTTGCAGCATAGGTCCGAGACGCCGCTCTATGAGGTAGAAGAGACAATAGCCGAGCGATCGTTGCATCAAGCCAAAGTCAACAATCGATTCAACGCCACCTTAAGTGCTAGCTACGGGCTCAATCAGAGCGCTTCGACAATAGGCTCGGCATATCGCACTTTGTTGGAGCAAGATCGCTTCAGCTTCAATGTCGAACTTCCTCTTTTGAACTGGGGTCGCAGTTCGTCACTCGTCGAATCGGCGACTGCAGACTATCAGCGAAACCGATGGAACAATATGTATCGTCTGCAACAGTTGCGCCAGAGCATCGAGTTCGATCTCCGTGACTTTCTGCAGCTCGCTGACTTACTTACTGTAGCCGATCGCTCACAGACAATCGCAGCCAGACGTTACGAAGTTGCACGGAACCGATACATTATCGGCAAAATCGAAACCACAGAGTTGATGTTGGCACAGCGCGAGAAAGACGAAGCAAGAAGAGGATATTTCGCTGCTCTACGTGATTACTGGGTATCCTACTATGCACTTCGCCAAAACACGCTCTACGATGTTCAGCTTCAACGAAGTATTGAGCTACGAGACGAAGAGTAAACATTGCCGAGATGGAGCACGGACAGAGATCGTTCCTCCTGTCACTCCTTACGACAGTCTTATACCCGCCGAAAGAAAATGTCCCACTCTGAATTGAGTCTAGTACGAAGCCTGGCGCATCGATCGAACGATGAGTCATAGTTCCCTTTTAACTCTGCACGGTGTAGTATCCGGAGTTGTCTCAACAATGAAGTGCCGTGAAGTGCCGTTGCCTGCTCAATGAAAAGGAAGCCAAGACTTCGGTGGGGTGCAAAACAACTCTGCCTCGATGCGCATGCGCATCGAGGCAGAGACATAAAACACTCTGTAGCTTCTAAGAGGCTTTTGAAAGCATTAGATACGATCGTAGGAGCCTGACTGGTACTCCATGGATTCGTGGAGATAGGGATCGTTGTATGCAACAGCAGGATGTTTCTTGAAGGCCATAGAGCCAACAAAAAGGAAAATACCACCCATTGCAAGCACGCCACTTAAACCGGCAATAACCAAATTCATGGAGAAGGTCGGAGTCTCGCCCGCTCCCCCGAACACCGGTAGTATTACCCAACAGAGATCAAGGAAATGCGCAATCAAAATAATGATAGCTGCGATCGAAATCAGTTTGGGATTACGCTTCACGTCTTGACGGAGCAAGAAGAGGAACGAGGTAAAGAATCCGACAATCAACGACGACCAGCCAAAGAACTCCCAGCCACCCTGTAAGCGCTTAGCGTAATAGAAAGTTTCTTCGGGCATATTTCCGTACCAAATGATGTAGTACTGAGAAAACGCAACGTAGGTCCAGAATATGGTAAAGGCAAACATAAGCTTACCCAAATCATGGTAATGCTCGCGAGTGATAACATCTTTCAGATAGCCTTCGCGATTCAACAGGTTCGTGAACAGGAGCATTACAGCAGCTGTGGAGACGAAGTTGCCACCAAAGTAGTAGACACCGAAGATGGTGCTGAACCATTTTGGTTCTAGAGACATCATGAGATCAAAAGCGACGAAGGTGATGGTCAGCGCATAGCCTATGATAAACGGAGCAGCGCGTTTCCAATTCTTGCGGGTCGGAGTAAGATCGTCTGTTGTGTCCTGCTTAATGGAGTTGCCCACCATAAAGCTGTGCATCGCGTACCAGAAGAGTACGTAAAAAATGATGCGACCATAAAAGAAGGTATGATCCAAGTAAAGGGCTTTAAAACTACCCGGGGCCATTAACTCAGAAAGGTGGTGATCTCCGGCCGGGTTCCACCAAGAATAAATCTTCGGCGCTAAAAAGAGAATCGGCAACATGGTTAGTGGAACACCAATTTTGACATTGGTCCCCAATAACTCCGCAATGCGACGAATGGAGACTGCCCAACCGGCATTGGCGAGGTAGCTCAGCGTCGAAAAGAACAACATGGTTACACTAATTCCGGTAACGTACATAAAACCAAGAATGTAGCCGGCATAGAAGTTCTGCATACCTGCTGCTGCCATAGCACCTAGGCCCACTGCACCTACTACAAGAAGGATAATGCCGTAGGTCTGCATTTTCTTTACAAAGGGAGTATCTGCTAGATTATATGTTTTCATGTTACTTCCCTCCTGCGGTTGTTGAGGCAGAGCTATCAGACGGTGTAGCAGCGGCCACCGGAGCGCCGCCCGCAGCCTTGCTTTGTAGTTCACGAATAAAACGCACAATTGCCCAGCGATCCGGCTCAGAGATACGGTCGCCATAGGCAGGCATGATGTTTTGTCCGACACTAATGATATGGAATAGCTTCGCATCAGAATAGGCGCGAGCCACATCACGAGTGATATTCATGGTCTCGGTTGCACCAAATTCCGGTGCGCGCTTATGCACCAATCCATCACCGGTGCCACCAAAGTTGTGACAGGGTGAGCAGAAGGTATAAAAGCGATTTTGTCCGCGAGCAAGAACGAATTCAGAATTAGGCAAGGGGTTTCCGGCTGCAAAAGCAGCTTCAGCCTTATCGACATCGCCGGCAGCAAAAGGATACACATGACCGTCGCGCGGGACAGTATTCGCAACCGGTTCTCTATTCGACTTGCGATCGACGAAATAGCTCGATCCCGTTTGGGGTTTGACTTTGAATTGATCATCCATGTCGGCGAGCATCATGATCGGCGGCTGCTCGCTGTACCAGGGAATGTACCCTGCCAGGAGCGCGCCGACGAAGCCTGCAAGGCCGAGTCCGAGGACGATCCAAAACACTGACAACTTCATGTTCTTATTCCGATTAGTAGATGTTCTTTGTTGATTGAGGTACCGACACTAGTGCTGCTCATCACCTTCACGAACGACACGCACATCATTTGCGCCAAGAGACTTCATGAAGCTGACAACCGACTCTTCGTTGAAGCGAGCATCTTCCGCATAAATTCCGAGCACAAACTCATCGTCTGTCGCTTTGCGGAATCCGGCATCATTTTGAAATGGATGCCACCAGGTCGGGATCTTGCTTAATGCGAGGAGTCCGACGACAGTCGAAATAGCACACAATAGCACTGTTAACTCAAAGTCGATTGGAATTGAAAATTGGAAGGCGAACAGTTGCTTGCCACCAATATTCAACTTGTAGTCTACGGCACCGGTCCACGCTTGCAAACCAAGTGCGGTAGCAGTACCACAGATAGCACCGACAAACGAGATGTACGGGAGGATGGTGCGCTTCACACCCATCACTCTATCCAAGCCGTGAACCGGGTACGGCGTAAAGCAATCATAGTTCGTGAATCCGGCTTTGTTTGTCTTCTCAGCCGCATTCGTGATTGCTTGAGCATCCGTGAAATTTCCAAGTACGCCTGCAATTTTCATCTTAATGTCCTCCTCCAAATGTATGCTCTGTCGATACTGCGGCGCTTGTGCCGTGATGAGCGTGATCATCATGTCCGTGATGCGGTTGAGCATACGGCATGATCGACTTCACTTCGGCGATAGCGATAACAGGAATGAACTTCGAGAAGAGCAAAAAGAGCGTCAAAAAGATACCGAAAGTACCCGCAAAAATCGAAACTTCAACCCAGGTCGGAGAGTAATAACCCCAGCTAGCCGGCAAGAAGTCGTGGTGTAATGACGTAGAAATAATCGTGAAACGTTCGAACCACATTCCGATGTTCACAAAAATCGAAATGATGAACATCAAAGGAATGTTACGACGAAGTTTTGAAAACCAGAAGACTTGTGGCGAGATCACATTGCACAGAACCATGGTCCAGTAAGACCACGCGTAATCACCAGTAGCTCGGTTCACGAACACAAAACCCTCGTAGTGGTTTCCACCGTACTGCGCGATAAAAAACTCCATTGCATACGCATAACCCACCATCATACCGGTAGCAAGGATAATCTTGTTCATATTATCCAAGTGCTTCATTGTGATGTACTCCTTGAGATCAAGGATTTCGCGCACAATGACAAGCAAGGTTACTACCATGGCGAAACCGGAAAAAATAGCTCCGGCAACGAAGTAGGGCGGGAAAATAGTGGTGTGCCAACCGGGAAGAATACCGGCGGCAAAGTCAAGAGAAACCACTGAGTGCACGGAGAGTACAAGTGGTGTTGACAAGCCTGCCAGGATCATATATGCCATTTCATAGTGGTGCCATCTGCGCATCGATCCGTCCCAACCTAGCGAGAAAAATCCATAGATCTTCTTCGCGATGTTGCTTTTCACGAAATCACGGACCGTCGCCAAGTCAGGAACCATACCGATAAACCAGAACATCGCAGAAACAGCGAAGTAGGTATTTACAGCGAACACGTCCCACTCCAGCGGCGAACGGAAATTGGTCCATATCTGCATCTGGTTGCCCGGGGTGGGAATAAGCCAAGTGAAGAGCCACTGACGTCCGGTGTGCGACAACACCATGGTCGTCGCGTTGATCACCGCAAAAATCGTCATAGCTTCAGCCGACCTATTGATACCCGTACGCCATTTCTGACGGAAGAGGAACAAAATTGCTGAGATCAAGGTACCGGCGTGGCCAATACCGATCCAAAACACGAAGTTGGTGATGTCCCATCCCCAACCGATAGGGTTATTCAATCCCCACACACCGATACCGTTAATCATGGTGTAGAGAATACAGCCCAATCCCCAAGCAGCTAGAGATCCGGAGAACCCTAGTGCCATGAGAAATTTCATATTCGGTTTGGCTTCCGTGATGCTCGCGATCTTCCGGGTGATGTCACCCAGGGAAGGATTCCCGAGAACCAGCGGTTCGCGTTCAAACCGTACAGCCTGCGTTTGCATAGTGTTCTTTACTCAGTGATTCTAAATTCTTTCTTTTCCAGATTAAGCTTCGCCACCTTTTTTGTTACGCACCTTCGCGAGGTATGTAACTGAGGGGCGAACATTGAGCTCTTCCAAAACCTTGAATGAGCGCTGACTTTGCTTCAAGACAGAAATGTTGCTCTTCGGGTCATTCATGTTACCGAAGGTGATAGCCGATGCAGGACAAGCCTCTTGGCATGCTGTCACGAGCTCACCATCAGGAACTCTGGATAATCCTCGGTCCTTGGCATGGTACTTCGCTTCATTGATACGTTGAACGCAGAAGGTACACTTCTCCATAACCCCGCGTACGCGGATGGTAACGTCCGGATTGAAGACATAATCCATCGGCTGCTTCGAACCTTGGAGTCGCTCACGATAATCAAGGAAGTTGAAGCGACGAACCTTGTACGGGCAGTTATTTAAACAGTAACGAGTTCCAACGCAACGATTGTACGTCATTTCGTTCAAGCCTTCCGGTGAGTGCGTGGTTGCAGCAACCGGACAGACATTCTCACACGGAGCGCTTTCGCAGTGCTGACACATCATTGGCTCAACAATGCTTTCAGGATTTTCCGGATCGCCCTTGTAATAAAGATCCAATCGCATCCAGTGCATTTCGCGTCCACGGATCACCTGCTCTTTACCTACGGTGGCAATGTTGTTTTCACTCTGGCATGCTACGACGCACGCGTTACAGCCGGTACAGGTCGACATATCAATCACCATTCCCCAGCGATGGCCTTTGTACTGGAAGCCTGACATCAAGCTGAGGGGAGTTACGAATTTGTCGCCATGAGTATGTTCACCTGCGATCTCCTCTTCTTTCTTGATAATCTCACCTTCTCGCACTTGTGCAATAGTCATGTCGCGCACAATGTCACGAGTCTTGGTCTCAGGTGCATGCGGGTCCCACTCAGTTCCCTTCGCATGTTGCGTATGGAAATAACCTTGTGTACGGGCAACGACATTCTTCTTTCCTGCATCTTTGACCGTTATAGCCATATAGCCAAGCGAAGAACCGGCTTTCAAGAGGCGATAGGCATTACTGCCATAACCCTTGGCAATTGATCCAAACTCGCGACCATAACCGACTGCTGTTACAACGACATCGTCGCTGAGACCGGGTTGAATCAACACGGACGCTTCGATCTCTTCGCGTTCACCGTTATTCAAGGTTACTACACGGTCTGCCTTAACGCCGAGTTTTTCAGCAGTCTTGGCGCTCATCATGGCAACGTTTTCCCAGGTAGCTTTTGTAATGGGGTCCGGACACTCCATCATCCAACCATTATTCGAAAACGTTCCATCGTAAAGTGTAGGGCTCATGGTGGTCATCAATGCCATACCTTCAATCTTTGCTGCCTTTGCCAGACCACCCAGATTAGCAAGGTTTGCCGACCCAACGCTATACACGTGTTGCTGAGCAACGGCTCCGTCACGCAAAGCTTTTTCCCAACCTGCTTCATCTTGAACAACACTCATCCAGCGAGCCTTCACGAACTCGTAATAATTGGCACTTGTTGCAAAGCTGGATGGATTCAAGACTTTAGCCACAGCCATAAGTAAGTCGGCGTTCGACATCGACCCTTCATTTAAAGGAGCAATCAAAGGCTGTTGCAAGCTCAAAGTTGCATCGAAGGAAACGGCGTCGCCCCATGATTCATACTGGTGTGCCGACGGAAGATTTACGCTTGTGTAGAGAGCTGTCTCGTCATCATAATAGCTTGATGAGTATTTGTCTTTCACGGAACCAAGCAGGTTGCGAAGATCGCTGTCTGAACTAAGCATCGGATTGACGTCGCAGAAAAGTACAACGTCCACTTTGCCTGCACGCAAGTCCGCACGAAGTTTCTCAACTCCCGGCATCTTGGCATGACTGTTCGGCAAAGTAGCGGCAAAAACCTTTCCGCTTCCTACAGAGCCCAACATGGAATTAATTGCCATCGCAATTCCATTCGCCATCGGAGAAAGATGCGAACCACAGAGAACACATCCTGCTTCGCCGGCCTCCATCAGTTCTTCGGCACATGCTTTGGCCGCGCCACTTTGTACATCAGAGTAACCGCTAATGCGGGCAGCTCCCTTTTTCGACGCAATCTCGTTGTGAAGCGTCGCCAGAAAGGCTTCGAAATCATTCGCACCCAATTTCACACGCTCATCGGCATTCATGCCGGTCAGTGAAAAGGTTGCTTCTGCCATGACCAGTTTTGTCATGGCCGGATTTTCTTTTGAAGGCTTACGACCTGCTGCAAAATTTCTCGTGTGCCAGGTTGAATGCTTATCTGTGCCCAGAAAATCATGGTCAACAGAAACAATACAGTGTGCTTTTGAAAGATCAGGGACAAACTCGGTATCCATACCAAACAAAGCGTTGTTGGCAGTTGCGGCGCCATCGCAGATGACCGACGGCATCATCACAAAAGCAACGTTTGGATTAGCCTGTTCGATTTCCTTGCACAGAGCATCGAAGGATGGCGAGCAATGCTCATCAATCAAAATGCGTGTTTCTTTGCCGGCAGTTTTTGCTGCGTTTATACCGGCCGCAATGACATTAATGGCATTCTGAGGAGTAGAAAATCCTCCGGTTTTCGCCTTACCCGGGATGCGTCCTACAGAGATCTGGCGAATGCGATCCGGATCATACAGATTCATCAGTGTAGCCTGAACGTAGACGCTTGATTTGCCACCCGAAACCGGATGCATATCATTACCATCTACTTTAACCGGACGTCCTTCTCTTACCTTCACCAACAACCCTTGTGCTGCATTCTTATGCATGTACACTGTTGCATAGTGGTTTGGCAAGCCCGGGATGATGTACTCCGGACTCTTCACAGAAGGAACGAGTTTATGATCCGGTCGACGACAAGCTGCAGCAGTTACAGCCATTGAAGCTGAAAGCAGCGCCATGAAGGAACGTCGACTGATCGGATTCTCAAAGCTTGGCACATTGTCGATGCCTTCTTTGAATTCATCACGCGCATTCTCTGCAGATTCCTGCAGCGAAAAGTGCTGTCCGTAATTCGTATTCGATGCTTCGTACTTAGACATGATGATTTCGAATAGTGTGTTTGTTTTTTTTCAATCTTGGCCTGCTGCTCCACTACGTGAAGTCAGGCAGGGTTTTCAGGAGCGTGTACTAGAGCAACTCCGACGAACCGTTGTCGGAGAACTGACTGCATCGCTTAATGATGGCATGCCGAGCAGTTTTCGGGACCATAACCCGGCACCTTAGGATGCGGGATACCAGGAATCTCTTGCGCCGGTACGTCTGTCTCGAATTGTCCAAACTGCGGCTCGGTAATCGGACGCACACGTTGGGCTACGCCTCTAACCAAGTCGGGGTTTACGGACTTAAAAAGATTCTCTTTCGTCGTGAAGTCAACACGCGCACCGGTAAAGATCCCCGAAATCATTCGAGCAGGCACAACGTTCTTTTCGGGGTCGCGGTGGCAATCCAAGCACCAACCCATTGAAAGAGCTTTGTTTTGCGACACCACACCTTGTTCTTCAATCTTCTCGTGACATGATTGACAATCAATTTGATTGCGAATGTGTCGACTGTGATCGAAGAACGCATAGTCAGGTAGCTTGTGCACGCGAACCCATTCGATTGGTTGGCCGCTTTCCCAACTATCACGAACCTGCTTAAGCTTCGGGCTCTCTGATTTCACAACAAGGTGGCAACCCATACAGGTGCTCGTGTTGGGAATCGGAGAGTGCGCTGACTTCTCAGCCGCGGAGTGACAATACTGACAATGAATTGCCAATGTGTCAACGTGAAGCTTATGCGAAAACGGAACCGGTTGCTGCGGACGATATCCGCGGTCGGTTACACGATTCTGCATTCCGAAGAATCCGACAGTGGCAAGAACAAACAAGCTCAAACCACCGAACATGAATCCCTTCTTTATTTTTTGATCTGTTGATCTATTAAACATAGGAGAAACCCGATTATTGATTCGCAATAGAAAGTGCACGCGCCTTCGCAAGCGTTGCACGTTTTATCTTCCACCAAATGAAGGTAGTGCCTCCACCCAGCAGACTAAAGAACATTCCCAAGAAAAAGAGGACACTGTAAGAATAGCTTTCCCCAATCGATGCCTCAGCCGAGCCCGGTACGTAGGCATCCTTACAACTAGGACATGCCGAAAGGTTCAAAGAAAGAGTAACCACAACAAGCGCACAAGCCGTAACAAAGAGGCTTTGTGGAACAAGTATTTTGTGATTCTTTCTCTTCATTTACACTGATGTTGGAAACCAGACATACAACATTAAGTACACCACAACTCCACTTAACGTAACGTAGAGCCATAACGGAAAAGTCAGCCTGGCAATCTTTTTGTGCTTCCCAAATTCCCCACGCCATGACCGAATGATCGTGTACAAGGCAAGAGGTACAATACCCGCTGCCAAAACGATGTGCGTGATTAGAATGCCAAAATACACCATTCTTATCACACCTTCCCCTCCAAAATGCGTTGGTTCCGCTTTTTGTGAGTGATACAGCACGTACGAGATGAGAAAAACGCACGAAAGGCTAAAAGCACTGAGCATTAACGTACGATGCACGGTGCGCTGACCGCGCCGAATCGCCAAAAAACCCAGAGTTAAGAGGAGTGCACAGCTGCCATTGAGGAAAGCATGAAAGCGAGGAGCATAGCTGACGTCCATTGCATTGAGCGACAAAGCACCCGGGAACATCAACATAAACGCTACGAGGGCTACGACCACGAGGCTAAGCGAACTCACGATGATTCGCAAGTTTGACTCAGACACGTTTTGCAGCATACCTGATGTCATACGTCAATGAACCCCTTCCTGTACCAATCGTCCGATATCAACTCGAAGTTGCTGAACCTTCGCTGAGTCCATACTGTCATAATATCCACGAATCTGGTTCGTCTGATCAACAAGTACATATCTTGGACTGTGTGCTGCCGGTTCCACCGGGTCGCTGAGTAAAAAACCTTTTACACTGAGCTCCCGGACGGAGTCCAAGCTCATGCGGACGAAATACCATCGATCCTTTTCCGCGTTGTACTGTCGGGCATAGTCCTGAAGTACCTCGGGGGTATCGGTATTCGGATCGACTGTCAAAGAAACAAACTTAACATTTGTTCCGGCTAATCCCAGCTGAAATTCACGCAAATTTCCATTCATGACCGGGCATACACCCTGGCATGAACTGAACATAAACGACGCGAGCCACACACTCCCTTTGAGCTGTTCACTGTCAAATGGTCGGCCCCATGCGTCTGTACCAACTACTCTCGGAGCAGCCTTCACTATGGGAAGAATACTGTCTAATGCGCTCTTCCCTTTAGAAGCGTTCGACTCCTTCGTACATCCCTGTGTGACAATAACTATGCTGCCCACAAAGAGCAGCGCAGCTACCAAGATCTTTTTCATTGTCATCCCACAATTTCCAACCGTCTACAAACTGTCCGTCGTTAGAAGGGGTGATGGAATGTCTCTAGATTCGTTAGAGCAAATACCATCACCACAAACAAAAATACAGGTACAAGGATAAATGCACGTAAGTACTTGTTATCAAATTTGAGGTGCATGAAGATCCAGAGAACAAGGCAAACTTTTACAGTTGCTATAAGCAAGCCGATGCCCAAGTTCAAAAGAACACCAAACTGTCCCATCGCCGCACCAAAGTGTATGTACTCTGCGGCACCTACCGTGACTGCCGTCAAGGCAATCAGTCCACCAAATACTCGATAATACGCCACGCGTGAATCGCCGTGTCCGTGCTCGTGTGTCTGTGACATGCTCATCATCTCCGATGTATTAGTGTAATGTTGGGAAAAGCAGATACAAGGCCGGGAACAAGAAAATCCAGACCAAATCGACAAAGTGCCAATACAATCCCAGAACTTCCACTCGATGTGTACGTGTATAGCCCTTCTTTGTAAAGGAGCGGAAAAACATCCATGCCATCGGAATGATTCCACCAATCACGTGCAAACCGTGAAAACCGGTCATCAAAAAGTAAAAGGCATAAAAGATATTGCTGCTCGGGAAATGATGATGATGGAACTTGGCAGAGTATTCGAAGAACTTCACCGTCAAAAAGCCGAAGGCACACAAAAGTGTGATACCCATGAAGAGCTGAAACATTCCACGGTTCTGTCGCTCATTGTGATAGATCGCTAAAGCCATTGTCAGCGAACTCGAAATCAGGAAAACGGTGTTAAGCGTTGCCAAGGCAACGTTTAACTCATGAGAACTCTCAGTAAACAAGTCGATGTTCCCATTACGCAATACAATAAAGGCACCGAAGAAGCCGGAAAAGAACATGATTTCGGAAGCCAGGAAGATCCACATCACAAGTTTTCCGTGATTGATTCCCGACACCGGCTCATGCCGCAGGTCAAGTGCTAATGACATAATTACCTCGTTAGTTTCAGATTTTATCGACAAACATGAAGAGAAAGACCCCCATCAAAAAAGCATAGGAGGCTAACAGTAGTTTACGGGCATTGCTGACGGAAGCATCTCTGGTTGTGGCATATGCACGCCACACAAAAAATGCACTCAAAGCGCAGAAACCGATCAAGTATAAGGTTCCGACAATGTTGTAGTGGAACAACAGATATCCGATTGGAACCAATGCAACTGCGTATCCAAGAGCATGTCGCGCTACCATAGGTGCTGACCCCTCTCCCTTTCCTAACAACGCAAATCCGCTTCGCTGATAATCGATTCGATACATAATGGCAAGCGCCAAAAAGTGCGGCATTTGCCACAAGAACATGAGTCCAAATAGGATCCATGCTCCCGCTGTAAGCTCATGTGAGCCCGCTGTCCAGCCACCCATCGCCGGTAAAGCACCCGGTATTCCACCCAATAGCATCGCAGTCCATGAACGCTTCTTCAACGGAGTGTAGAGTACGGTGTAGCTAATGTGCGTGATGAGAGCAAGAGCGAAGCTGATATGATCGACAAAAAACAGAGCCGTCGCGCCTAGGATCGACGTAACGACGGCGAAGATCAACGAATGTTCTGCCTGCAGAAGTCCGGAAGGAATAGGGCGGTTGCTTGTGCGCTTCATCAACGCATCTGCATCACGCTCCAAATACTGGTTGAATGAACATGCACCCGCACTGATACAGGCAGTTCCAATCAAGCACAAAACAAAGTGAAGTAAATGAGGTACAGACGCGAAGTACGAGTTATCTCCCACTGCTAGGTAATAGCCGGCCGCAGCCGTCAACACTACCATTTGGGTAATGCCTGGCTTGCTGAGTTCGTAATAGCCGCGTAGCTTCATGGCTAAGCCGAACTTCTGTTCCGAGCTATGCTCCGTGCCTTCTATCGCTGTAATCTCGACGAGTTCCACTTTTGTTGCTTGTAGCTGTAAAATTACACTGAATCTTCGGACCTTCTAGTGCGCGTGTACTTGATGCGCTACCTCATGCGAGTGTACCTCGTCCCCTTCTTCCGGCGCTATCCACTGAGGCCAGAAGTCAGACTCGCGTCCGGGTTGAGAAAACTCGTACGGACCGCGATAAACCGTAATATCAGTATCGAAGTTACCGTGTCCGGGATGCTCCGGTGCAGCCCATTCCAACGTGTTTGCATTCCATGGGTTACGCGGTGCAGCCTTACCAAACTTCAAACTCCAAAAGATGTTCAAAATCAAGAAGAATTGCGAAAATCCAAGACCGATCGCAGACCATGTGATAAAGGCATTCATGGGTTGGAAGGGTTTAAGGAAGTCGTATACCGTTGGGTCTGCAATGCGTCGCATGTGACCACCCAATCCCAGCATGTGCATCGGGAAGAAGGTCAGATTGAAAAACAGAAAGGACCAGAAGAAGTGCTTTCTTCCCCAGGATTCATTGAGCATCTTTCCATAGAGTTTCGGGAACCAATAGTAAATAGCGCCAAACACGCCAAACAAGGAAGCTCCGAACAAGACGTAGTGAAAGTGAGCGACAATGAAGTACGTGTCGTGGATATAGATATCGACAGCTGCCGAAGCCATGAAAATACCGCTGAGACCGCCGATGATGAACATCGAAACAAAGGCTAAGGCACAGAGCATGGCAGAGCTGAAACGAATGCTTCCTCCCCACAATGTTCCAATCCAGTTAAAGACTTTAATAGCCGACGGTACCGCAATAACGATGGTGGAAAGAACGAAGGTCGTTCCAAGTAATGGACTCATGCCGGACTGAAACATGTGGTGACCCCACACGATAAACCCTAAAAATCCAATACCCATGATCGCAAAAACCATCGCTTTGTATCCGAAAATCGGACGTCGTGAGAAGGTTGCAATAATGTCGGACACCGCACCCATCGATGGCACAATCATGATGTACACAGCCGGGTGTGAGTAGAACCAGAACAAGTGCTGGAACAACAAAGGTTGTCCGCCGCCACTCCAAATGTTCGTACCGTCCAAGGCTGAGGTTGCAATCAGATTATTCGGAATGAAGAAACTGGTATGCAAGAAATTGTCAAAGAAGATCATCGCCAGCGATGCCGCGAGTACCGGAGTACCGAGTGTAATCAGCACGGCGGTAATGAAGAGAGCCCAAATAGTCATGGGCATGCGGAACAAGGTCATGCCCTTAGCCCGCTTGTTTAAAATCGTTGTGATGTAGTTGATGGCACCCATGATCGAGGAAAAACCGACCAAGAATAAGCCGGCAATCCATAGGGTTTGCCCCAAACCTCCTATCGCAGCCAAAGGTGGATAGGTAGTCCAACCGCCTCCCGACATTCCCGACTCCAAGCCAAATCCACCCATCAGCAACATCGCCGCAGGAATGTTCAGCCAGAACGAAAACATATTGAGTGTAGGAAGGGCCATATCATCTGTGCCAATCATAAGTGGAATGGCAAAGTTTCCAATGAAACCATTCACCATGGGAATGATCACCAGAAACAACATAATGGCACCGTGCATGGTGAGCAACTGGGTATAAAAGCCCGGCTGAATAACACCATCGGCCGCCCAGGTATCAGGTAACAAGCTGCCGATAATAGGCACAGCTTGATCCGGATAAGCAATCTTCCAACGCAGCATAAGCGCTGCCAAACCACCAACCATGAGAAAGAATATGGTGGTGACCATGAATTGCTTGGCAATGGTCTTGTGGTCGTTGGAGAAAATGTACTTACGGATGAAAGACAGTTCCTGATGATGCGCGTGTGAATCATGCCCATGATCATGTCCATGGGAATGACTGTGCGCGTCGACAGGCGACTGCATAGTCGATGAGCTCATTGTGTAAAGCCTCGCGAATTGTTAGAGTCTATTCCAAAATGCACCTTAGTGGTGCTCCGAACTACCGCTCTTTTCCGGTGCAGGTGCCGTTCCTGTCTCCGCAGCTGTAGTCACGGGTGCCTGAGCCATCTGCTCAGACTTAATCTTCAACTGTTCGTCATACCACTTGTTGTACTCCTCAAGGGACTGCATCATGAGCACGCCACGCATGTTGTAATGGCTGGCACCACACAACTCCGCACATGCAACCTCGAACTTTCCAGCCTTCGTACCGTTAAACCACACTTTCATCCAGGAGCCCGGAAGAGCGTCTTGTTTTACACGGAATTGAGGTAAAAAGAAGGAGTGGATGACATCAACCGACGACAAGTGGACCAAGATGTTCTTGTTGATCGGTAAATGCATTTCGTTCTCAAGGATAACGTCGTCCTTTGCATGAGGGTCATTAGGATCCAAACCAAACAAGTTGTCCGTTGTACGGAACTTGTCTTCTCTGTGGCCCAAAACTCCATCTGCACCCGGATAACGATACATCCAGTTGAACTGCTTACCTAACACCTCGATTTCGATGTCGGCCTTAGGTATGCGATTTTCGTTCTTCGAAGTTTCCCAAGCACTGTCTGTGTAAATACCAAGTCCCGCAAACAAAAAGGTCGGGAGAATGGTCCAAGTGAACTCCAGCATGTTATTACCGTGAGATCCACTGGCTCGAACACCGGGCTTGTATCGATAACGAATAAGAGCGTATATCAGCAAACCGTAGGTCAGGAAAAAGATTGCTACTGTGATGTACCAGATCACGGCAAACAATCTGTCCAATTCCGTCCCAAACGTGCTGACATTTTCCGGAAAGTACCGGAGAAAATTGAAGTAATCCAGCATGTGTGAACCCTAAGATGAACGAATGCAGTTCAGGGCTACAAAGGCTGCTCCAATTCAGGTTCCGTCATCGGAACACTTCGTGAAGCGGTCTTTGAGCGTACTTCCTTTACCTGATCAGCTGTTATAGCCGAGGCCGCGTTCCCAAAACCGGAACGTACATAGGTTAAAATATCTGCGATCTCTTGATCAGTAAAGTTCGTTTTCCAGGATTGCATCTGGCCATTGTACTTCGCACCGGCTCGCTCGATCTCACCTTTGAAACCGTGCAAGACAATTCGAATGGGCTTCGTTGCATCTTCGTTCGTTGCCATCGCTGATCCGGCCAACGGTGGGATCGTGCCGGGTAAACCTTTTCCTGTGGCTTGATGGCATGCCGCACAGTTCTTCGAAAACAGTGATTTTCCAGGTGAGGATTGTTCCGCGCCCGCCTTCGATTCGGACTTCGGAGTGGGGTCAACCCATACCGGCTCATCGCCTTGTTTTGTAAAGAACCCGTTAATGTTACAGGAAGTGAGAGTGAGGGATGCGCCTACCATGGCAACAAGTAGAAACGCACGAATACTAAAACCGTTTTTCCCCATTAGTCTAGTGATAATTGTGATTATCGTAACAAAAATCGAAAATAGCGAGTTGAACCTGCTTGATCAAAACAAAAATGACGTTTTGTTGAAAAGATTTTGACAAAAGACTCTTCTAAAGCAATGATTTTATTGCACATCGGATCTTGTTATCTTATTTAGACGTCGACTTCCGTAGTCCGTACATACTTGTTCACATAGTCCTTAATCCTTCAACGCATTGATGTTAGGCTAAGCAGCTCCAAACTAACATTCCTCCACCGCTTCAGATTTTGTTCGGAGAATTCAATCAAGGGGGTGCCGAAGGCAACACCCTGACAAAAAGAAGAACTGCAACGTCTCGATCGGACCGGCTACCTATTGTACGCGATGTACCGGTATGCTTGCGAATCTTCGAGCAAGCGTTGGAAAAATCTCTTCAAAGGCAATGAATGTGGAATCCTTACAAGGAACACTCCATCATCCGGTTGTTGTTAAACACAAAGCGCGGCTTGCCCCGCAAGCACTTATCGGCGAAAGGAGTATTTGTGGACTTGGTTTTAAACAACTGCGGTTGCACTGTCCACTCGACATCCGGGTCGAAGATGCTAAGATTGGCAGACACGCCGCTTTCTATGCGCGGCTGCTCAAGACCTAGGATACGACGAGGGTTCACACTGAGTTTTTCAACGAGTTGACTTAGACTGAGTATGCGTGTATGGACCAGGTGACTGAGACTCAAGGCGAGACTCGTTTCCAATCCGACAATTCCGTTCGGTGCACGATCGAACTCCACATTCTTCTCCATTTCGGTATGTGGCGCGTGGTCTGTGGCAATGACGTCAATGGTCCCGTCTGCCAAAGCTTGTAGGATGGACTCTATATCACGCTGCGTGCGCAGCGGCGGGTTCATTTTAGCGTTGGTGCGATACGATCGTACAGCCTCATCCGTCAAAACGAAATGGTGTGGCGCTACTTCACAGCTCACGCGTTGTCCACGTGCTTTTGCATCACGTACGAGACGTGTCGTTCCCGCAGTGCTTATGTGCGCCGCATGGTATCGTCGATTGCCGCAGTAGTCCGCCAATAGAATATCGCGCGCCACAATGATGTCTTCAGCAACAGAGGGGTAGCCCTTCAAGCCAAGTTCAGCAGACACGATTCCCTCGTGCATAGCGAATCCCTTGGTCATACTGTGCTCTTCACAGTGCTGTGTGAGCAAGGCGTCGATAGAAGACGCGTAATCAAAGGCTCGACGCATCATCTCGGCGGACTCCACACATCCCCCGTCGTCGGAAAACATCACCGCTCCGGCTTGAGCCAATGACTGCATGCTTGCAAGCTCAGTACCGACTCGTGCCTTTGTGATGGCGGCACAGGCATGCACATCGACCAGCAGGTCCGCAGCACGATGACGGATGTACTCCAGTGTCTGTAAACTATCGATTGCAGGTTCAGTATTCGGCATGCACACCACTCCCGTGAAACCACCGTTGGCTGCTGCTTCGGTGCCGCTTTGAATAGTCTCTTTGTGCATCTGCCCCGGCTCACGAAGGTGTACGTGCATGTCGAAGAAGCCGGGTGCAGCAACGAGCGTGTCGGCAGCGATTCTCTGTGTTTCTGCATCGACGTCCGGCATGATTTGCGCACACGAAACAATGCGTCCGTCCTTAATCCATAACTGACGTCGTTCGTCAATGCCCTGCAGCGGTGACACGACACGAATGTTGTTGAAGAGTATGTTCATGAGTCTGTCGAGTGTTCAGAGTTAGCTCTCAAGGAAAAGTTGTTCCTGACCGGAGAGAATTTTTGACAAAAATGTTTGGCGATGGTACCGACCGGGACCGAGGAGTACTAATTGGTCTCGGTGGAATGCGGTACCGTAACCTTTGTTACGTTTGAAATCGTATGCGCTCTCACTATCGTGCATTTCACGCATGAGACGATCGCGGGTCACTTTGGCAATGATCGATGCAGCCGCGATCGACAGCGAAATTGCATCACCGCCGACGATTGTCGTATACGGAATTGCCGAGCCGCGAAATCGATTACCATCAATCAATAAATGACCGGGTATCGGGCTTAACCCACGCACGGCTGCTTCCATCGCCTCGAAGGTCGCTTGCAGGATGTTGATTTCGTCGATGCGCTGCGCAGATACTACACCTATAGACCAAGTCATTGCCTGCTTACAGATCACATCATAGAGTTCTTCACGCTCAGCTTCGGGGACCTCTTTTGAGTCACGTACAGCTTCCATACCTTGATGCTGTAATGGTAAGACGACTGCGGCGGCAACAACAGGTCCCGCTAGCGCACCCCTCCCCGCTTCATCGACGCCGGCAACTATCATGTGACGCTGCCAAAAAGCGCTTTCATAGGACGTGTCGGGTCTACGCTCACTCTTGAAAGCAGATTCCCGGCCGCGTGCTTGTTGCACGCTTGATCTTGTGGTGTTCCCCTTTGCCATTCTATATCATCTCATTCAAACTGACTCGGCAGTTGGCTTGTCGACTCGTTCCAAACCAACTAGGGGTTTTTCGTACGAATCAGTTTCAAAAACTCATTGCGTAGATTCAAATCGTCCATCAACTCTCCTCGCATGACGGAGGTAATCATGTCAGCACGATCTTCGTCAGCATTCACACCTCGAGCAATCATACAGTAGTGTTTGGCTTGTATGACTACACCAAGGGCTTTAGGTTTGATGAGTTCCTGAATGTAGTCTGCAATCTGCTCACCCAGCTCTTCTTGGATCTGTCCACGACGCGAGAACCACTCCACGATCCGCGTCAATTTCGAAATGCCTATAACATGCTGATCCGGCAAATAGCCAATGCTGCACGAACCGCTGATCGGCTGCCAGTGGTGTGAGCACACCGACATGACTTTGATACCCTTGGAGATCACCAGCTCATCGACGTTTTTCCTGTTCGGAAAAACAGTAACAGGTGGTGCTGCCTGAAAGCGTCCGGCAAACAGTTCGTTAACATACATCTTCGCCACCCGACGTGGGGTGTCCATGGAATTCATGTCGTTGCGGTCAATGCGAAGAATGTCCATGATTTCAGAGACTTTTTCTTCAACTCTCACGAGCATTTCGGCTAGGTCATCACCCGACAAGGACTGACTGGCATTCGCGTCGAAAACCGGGTAGCCAAGTGTGGTTAACAGTGAAAATCCCTGCTCACCTACGAGTTCAGTTGAAATTTCTTCGTTGGGAATGATACGATTCATGGTTTACTGATGTCCAATGTTCCGGAAGCTTTGGTTAGGCACATGACTATGCTTTCGAGGGCAAACTATTATGCTGCGAATGCTCGTCAACCGCATACCGTTTTATCGTCACCGCTTCGCCAAAGTATTCGACAAAGTTGTTTTCCGACTCAAAGAGTTTGATGCTGTGAAGTTCGCCTTCGTGAATGCGAGTGCGGAGGATTTGCCAAAAACACAACACGATGTTCTCTGCGGTCGGGATGATGCCCTGAAGGAAATCCACATCATAGTTTAGGTGCTTGTGATCTACACGATCGATGATGCTCTCCTCTATGATATCGCGGAGTTTTTTCAAATCAATGACATAACCGGTGTCAGGGTGAGGAATACCTTTGACCGTCACTTCGAGAGTGTAGTTATGTCCGTGACCCTTGGGATTATTGCACTTATCGAACACTCGCTCATTTTCCGCATCGCTGAACGTAGGGTTGTACAGGCGATGCGCGGCAGAGAATTGGGCTCGACGTGTGACGTACATCATAAAATCTCAATAGAATGTGATTAAATTCGTTCAGAATGCAAAATCCCGTCGCGAGACGACAAAATAGCTAATTTCGTTTGCTTTCAGGTCGATTCGCACCTAAAAGCTATACAGATGTCCAGGTACTTTCCTAACTATGCACGCTCGATCGACATTCATTACGTTTGCCACCCTTGCTTATTGCTTGATCTTCAACGATTTTGCATCAGCTCAAGAGCGTGGAGACAGTATCCCTGCCGTCAAGCTCCCCGCTTCGGACAGTACCCCAAGCTCCATAATCAGCGCCGAACCCAACTACCATCGTATTCCGTTGCTGGATCAATACCGCTTGGAGTGTGACGTGGACATGGAGGGTGAGACCGGGCAACTTCAAGCGAACTGCAGCGTCTCCGTAAAAGGAACGGATTCCTTGATGATGACGATTACCGGACCTTTTGGTATACTCTTAGGTCGTCTCTCCGCTAGTCGTTCCGATTTGAGCTACTTTGACGCTCTACGCTCAGAACTCATTACTGCCGATCCACGTTCCTCAACTGCGGCCGAACGGATGCCGATTCCAATTAGCTACAACGACCTGGTGCACCTTATCCGAACTGAAGTTCCCTTCAGTGCAGAACTGTACTCCAAAGCAAAACACGGTAGCACAGACTCCTCTATCGTATATCAATACACAAGTGATGAGCGTTTTGTTGACTTTGCCAAATGCAATGCACGAACCGGACGCCTCCTAAGCTATCAACGCAAGTCTCGCAGCGGGGAGATTCTGCTCAACATAAACTATGCTGATTACGAATCGATGAGCGGTGTACTCTTTCCACGGAGTATCACCATGACGGTTCCGCAACATAAGAGTGTGAGTCGCTTTCACGTGAGTAGTTTCGTGCTTAACCCACCACACGAGCACTACACCTTCAGTGTGCCGAAGGGTGTAAAACGTACAAAGTTGGAATAGCAAGGACCTACACCTGAAGTCTCGCAGCTCTCACATATCCCGGTCATTTGTATGCGTGCGCTTCGCGCCCGCCGGCATCATCTTCGTGAATCAGTTCCGAGGAAAAACCTTCCATACCGTTACGAGTCGATTCGAGACTTCATTGCGACACGCGCTGTTCGTTCTCAGCTTCTGCTTTTCTCTTTCGGTTCCCGCTTCCGTACTGCAGGCTATGCCCGGAAGCGAACGAGTCAGCGCAATGGAACAAGGAATCATAGCCCGCGATGAACTTCTTGCACCTGCCCCTCCCAATGGAGATGATACGAGCACGGTTCGTCGTGATACGTTGAGACGTTCAAATTCCGGTATCGATACCGTCGTGAGCTATTACGCGGCGGACTCGGTTGTGTTCTTTACCAAAGAGAAGCGCATGCGTCTGCGCGGCAATGCGAACACCAAATTCCGCACTCAGAAGTTGGAGTCAGAAATCATTGAACTCTACTTTGATTCCGGTCTGATGAATTCGGTTGGAGCTAAGGATTCAAGTGGCAATGTCATAGGATACCCGAAGTTCACGGACGGCGGTAAAGAGTACGTAGGTGCGGTGATTAAGTACAACTTCAAGTCCAAAACCGGATCACTTTCGATGGGCGAAACTACGATCGACAATGCCGTTTTTAGTGGAGGTCGCATTCTGCGTAATGCAGATCAAAGTCTCTTCGTTGAAGACGGTTGCTACTCTACCTGTGACCATCCGCATCCACACTTCTATTTTAGTTCACCTCGTATGAAGGTGATTCCGGGCGACAGAATATTCATGGAAGAAGTCTACCTCTATGTTCAAGATGTACCGGTACTGTATCTTCCTTTCGGACTGTTTTTTCCCAATAAGTCAGGACGCCAAAGCGGTTTGATCGTACCTCGTCCATTCTTCGATGCGTCCCGAGGTGTGGCCTTTCAGAATCTCGGTTACTACTTCGCACTTAGTGATTACTACGACACCCAAGTCACCGTTGATCTCTATTCAAAAGGTGGTTACCGATTCAACAACCTTTGGAATTACAACCTTCGCTATGTTTTGAATGGAAAATTGAATCTGAGCTATGCAAACGTTCGAGCCAACACGCTGAGTGCATACAGCAAAGAATACAAGCTGGAGTGGGAGCATGCACAAGTGCTCAGTCAGCAAACAAAACTCAACGCAAACATCAGACTTCAGTCAAACGACTACGCGCAGAACACACTGAGTTCGCTTGCACAACGGATTCAACAAAACGTTTTCAGCTCTGCCGGTTTAAGCCACAGCTTCGAAAACAATATGTCGCTGAGTTTGAACTACACGCGCAATCAAGATCTACGAGCAAAGACCTGGGATCAAACCCCATCACTAAGCTTCAGTATGCCTTCATTCTATCCGCTGAAGACAGCCGGAAGCTCTGCCTGGTACACTGATGTTGCACTTGGCTACTCATCACAAGTCAACACCACATTTCGTCATGCGCTCGGAGTAACAAGTCGCGACTCATCGTACGTTGACGGTAGCGGCGTTACACGCAAAGTGATTGTGTACGACAGTAGTTACAATGACAACTACTCGGCAGCCTGGCGCCACAGTCCGACTATTAGTATTAGTCCTAAAGTTGGATTCTTCACCTTGACACCCAGTATTAGCTTCGGCGCGAATGTCTATGCTCGCCGCATCACACAACGAAGCTATAATGCCACGACTCGAACGACAAGTGATGAACTGGAAAATGGACTCTTCTGGGAGTACTCCGTAAGCTACGGTTTAAACACACGAACAACGCTCTATGGTAGTCCGCTGAATCTGGGTTCATTTGCTCTGCGCCACACATTGATGCCAAGTATTGGCTTGAGCTACAGTCCGGATTTCAGCTCGAACACTTCCTTTTATGCGAACTATAGCATTCCGGCTGATTCCTTACATCGCTTGGCGCAGCAAGTACGTTATTCACGTTTTGCGCTCGACGGTGGTGGTATTGCTTCACAATCAAAATCACTACTTCTTACGTTCTCCTTGGACAATAGTATCGATGCGAAGGTGTTTGGAGATTCGGCCGACACGAAAATTGAACTCGCCCGCATCAATGTGACAGGCAACTATAACTTCGTAAAGGACTCTCTCAAGCTCAGTGATCTCCGTTGGAGTATACGGACTCCTTCCGTTGCGAATGTCAGTTTTACCACGGACTTGGGAACGACGGCATACGGTGAAGCACCGGTCTTGGATACGAACGGTAAGGCAACCGGCTCGTACCGTCAGATTTCTCAATTTCTCAGCAGCCAAGGCAAACTGCCGCTACGAATCACAAGCGTCAGCTTTTACTTATCAACAAGCTTTGGATCGACAGGCTCGTCCGGACAAACCCATCCGGACGAATCAGTTCAGGATACTGCGCATGTGAATGTAGGGGAACGGTTCAGACGGCGCATGGAGTATCAAGAAACAGAGAGTGATGTCTACGGTGAAAACTCTCCGGGTTATTCTCGCTTCGCCTTCCCGTGGAATGTTTCTATGAGTTTAAGTTATTCTTCCACAAAACCTTTCGAGGCCCTGGCTGCGACACAATCATTGAACTTACAAAGCACGATGAGTTTTTCGCTGACCCCAAGCTGGTCGGTAAGTGGTGGGTTGAACTACGACTTCACCAATCACCTTGTCACAGCACCAAGTGTCACCATCCGAAAAGTCATCCATTGCTGGGCACTCGATGTTACGTGGTATCCCACCGGCTCCGTTCGCGGATTTTACTTGAGTTTTAGTCCTTTGGCTCCTGTGCTACACGACTTAAAACTCGAAAAACGTACCAATACCTACATCCAATAAGTCAGCGGAAGAGTTCCGCTCGAAAGCCATTGTGCGATTGCTCTAAATAGTTGACAATTGTGGCTCTTTGAGAGTATTTTCGTACGACGAACTGTTTCGTGTAACATGGATGTTTCAATGGCAGGTAGACCTTTTATACTGGCATGTCTGACAATTCTGGCCTGCTCGCTTCGTCTCGGCGCAGAAGAGACAGATCCCCTTGGTGGCCAAAAAGAAGTTGCGCGTGGCGCACGGGCCATGATCAGTTGGAAGTTTGAGCACACGGATTTTGTGCTCGTTGGTAGCGACTCAACGCATTACCCTTCCACGTACCAAGTCTACGTTTCTCCGCAACAAACGACCACCTACTCCATTCGTGCGGTTCATGCCAAGGATACGATCGAGAAACAATGGACTGTGCGTGTGCTGGAACCGGAGATACCAAAAGAAGCTCGCCGTGGACCTGAAACCGTTAGTTATTCTCTCGCCCCGAAAGCCTCATCAGAAGCTTCCCCCTATTACATCGGCTACCAGCAAAACGGAGAGCTCTCGAACTTATCGCAACTTAAGATCACGCATTGCACTTTTCCGGACAGCGCCAATAAACCCTTCGCAGTCCATGTGGCATTGCTCGACAAATTCGGCAATGAGCTTTCGGCTTTAGCATTGGAAAACCTCAAGTTTAGCTTGCACACGAAGTGCAATGAGAAAGCCAACGAATACCAGCCCATCGTTCTCGAAAACAAGTGGCTACGGTCTGACCTCAAAATGATGATGACCTTGTGTTTGGATCGTTCAGCAAGTTCGGAACATGTTGACGCCAACATGATAAAGGCTGTATCGGACTTCCCTTTCTATCTAGGATCTTCGGACAAGCTCAGCGTTGTGACTTTCAATCAGGAAAGCTCTGTTGTATGTAGCCATAACTCTAAGGACAAGCTCAACAATTTGGGAGAGATGTTTAGCGGCGAAGCGCAAGGCTTGAGCGCCATGATGAAATCCGTTTACGCAGCGATGCAAAAGATGGAACTTCGCGAGCGTACCAAAAATGTAGTTGTGCTTGTCTGTACCGGTGCCGACAACGCCTCCTTCATTTACACTGCTGAGGATATCATACAACGTGCTTTGCAACGTCAGTGCACGATTTTTACAGTGGGCGTTGGGGACCTGGTCGATTCATATCCTCTACGCTATATCGCCTCACAAACCGGTGGTAGCTACTATAGCTTGGCTTCTGAAAACATCATGGAGTTGAGCAGCATACTCCGGGAGATTAACTACAGCATGCACGGAGGCTACGTCCTGCATCTACCTCTGCAGCGATCATCCTTTGCGCTTTGCGACAGTGCGCATTTGAGACTGGAAGTAAGTTCCGGTACCATGCACATCAACGATGATTTTAGCTTTTGTGGTCGCTCGGCTAATTCGCAACCCAGCTACCAAGCATTGGCCATGTTTGGTTTCCGCCAAACCTCCGTCGGTGAAACCTATCAGCCCTTGCTTAAAAGTGTTGCCCAAGTCCTTAAGGACAATCCCAAAAAAGTCATTGAGCTCTGTGGAAATGCAAATGCAGAAGGAGATGAGGATCAAATGCGACAGATCGCGCTTGATCGTGTTCGCTCCGTTCGCAAGGCCCTGGTCGACCTTGGAGTGAACCCGATACAGGTTCGCGGCAAAGCAATGGGTGATCTTCGACCGCTGTTCTACTTTCAACGCGAAGAGTGGAAACAACGACTCAATCGTCGAGTTGAACTCCGATGGATCGACCCTTCGCTCCTCCCCTTTGAATTGGTTGCCGAATACAGCTACACTGAGAATGAGATTCTGAAGTATTGCGAGCAGTGGGAAAAACGGGGATTCAAAACCTACTACGAACGCGTTCTCGTTAAGGGTCTTCCGGCCTTCCGCGTAAAACTCTGGGGATACGCGACCGAAGAAAAAGCTAAGGCGGAAGCTGAGTCTGTGAAGCAGAAATACAAAGTTTCACTCGACATCGAGTAAGGAAGTCTCACGCTTAGCTTAGGACTTAGCGTGCCAACGAAGCATTTTCTGCCTTCGCCGATGACCGTATTTAGTCTTTAAACACGAAGTACACAGCTGCTACCATGAGCATAGCCGCTACTGCATGATTCCATCGCAGGCTTTCGTTTTTTGCAAAGAACAGGCTAAAGACCACAAACACACTGAGACTCAACACCTCTTGGATGATCTTTAGCTGAATGAGGTTAAAGGGTCCTCCATTTTCATGATACCCTATACGGTTGGCAGGAACTTGAAAACAGTATTCAAGTAGCGCCACAGCCCAGCTTAGGAGGATAACGCCTCCAAGATTTAGTCGTTGAAACCACTCCACTCCTGACATTCGCAGGTGGCCATACCATGCAATGGTCATAAATGCATTCGAACAAAGCAACAAGAGAATGGTAAGCAACGCTGTCATGAAACATCACCATTGGTGGAAAATTCACTTTAGTCATACGAACACGATTGGCTCTTCCGGAGGCTTCTGCCGGAATCCGGCTTACCGATATTCGAAACACAGTTCAAGGACGTCTTCCTCTCCGTAGTGGACAAACACTGTACTCACCACTATACGAAGCGTCTTTCGCATGCCTTGAGCAAGCCATCAAGCTATGAGAAGATTCAAAACGACAACGCGTTGCCAAGCTAAATCTTAACAACGCGTTTTGTCTAGTTTTGATTCGGTGCTCACAGGTCCATTCAGCAACCGGCGGAGAGAGTAGTCTTGCTGCTCCGGGGCAGTGTGCGACACCTCAAACACATCGGCAATCAGTGGTGGACCTGAGATTCAAGCCAACGTTCTGCATCGATAGCAGCAACACATCCACTACCTGCTGCAGTTATTGCCTGGCGATAGACACTGTCTTGAGCGTCTCCGCAAGCAAAGATCCCCTCCACATTCGTATAAGACGTCTTGCCTTTCGTGATGATATATCCATTCTCATCTAACTCCAGAAGACCCTTAAAGAGTTTTGTGTTAGGTTCATGTCCTATCGCCACAAACACTCCGTCGATGGGCATGAGGGACTCTTCACCACTTTGGGTATTCTTCAAGCGAACGGTCGTGAGTTTACGAAGTCCGGTTGGAAGTACTTCTCCTAGATATTCATCAATAACCGTATTGGTAATGAACTTGATCTTGGGATTTGCTTGTGCTCGCTCAATCATGATTTTTGATGCGCGGAATTCATCGCGTCGGTGAACGAGGTACACTGTTTCGGCAAATCGAGTTAGGTAGTTGGCTTCTTCCATCGCGGTATCGCCACCACCTACAACAATCACCTGAAGATTACGGTAGAAGAAGCCGTCGCAGGTTGCGCAGGCCGACACGCCGTAGCCCATGTACTCGCCTTCACCTTTGGTCCCGAGCAACCGCGCACTGGCTCCGGTTGCCACAATGACCGCTTTTGCACTGTAGACAGTTTTGCGATCGGAGGTCAATGCAAACGGACGTTGTGAGGCATCCACATTCTCGATCAACTCGTATTCTGATACAGCACCGAAACGGTGTGCTTGCTTGCGAAACATATCCATCATCTCCGGTCCCATTATTCCATGTTCGAATCCGGGAAAGTTCTCCACTTCTGTTGTGATCGTCAGCTGACCACCGGGTTGTAAACCTTCAAAAACGACAACGCGCTGACCGGCGCGAGCAGCATAAATAGCCGCCGTAAAACCGGCCGGTCCGGATCCGATAATTGCAACATCATACTCAGTATTCTTTGTACTCATACTAAACTCCGGGTATACCTCAAAAAGAGAGTGTTCAATGAAATGTAATCAGGCTTTCCAAACACCCAAGACATGGGTAATCATTCCTGAGGTGAGTCCACCTTGTGCTTGACGACGATTGGTCCGCTTACGAAGAAGGGACTCATCCGAGCCCCTTCCTTGTTCAGCTTCACCTTATGATGCGCTTTCTTCGCCTTCGGAGCCTTCCTCATCATCGTGCGGGACGATGGTGATGTCTGCAATAGAATCACCGTCATCTAGACGTATGAGACGTACTCCTTGTGTATTACGTCCGATGATTCGAATGGAATCAGAGGGTTGACGAATCAAGATTCCCTTTTGCGTCATGACAACGAGATCATCGCTATCGGTAATCTCAGCCATCGAGACAACCTTTCCGGTTTTCTCTGTCACGTTCATTGAGATAACGCCCTTTGCTCCTCTTCGTGTCAAACGGAAGTCTTCGAATCGAGTTCTCTTACCAAAACCGTTCTCACCGATGATAAGCACTTGAGAGTCAGGTCGCTTTATCGCAATCATGGAGATAACGAGATCATCGTCCTGCAGACTGATTCCGCGTACTCCCGCAGCTGTACGACCCATTGTGCGCACATCGCTTTCGCGGAAGCGGCAGGCCGAGCCATCGCGCGTTCCTACGATAATGTCGCATGTGCCGTCTGTCAGACGCGCGGACAGAAGAATGTCGCCTTCATCCAGAGTCAGTGCGATTTTTCCGTTGGCCCGAACGCTTTCAAACTCAGAAAGCTGTGTCTTCTTGACTGTACCTTGCTTGGTACACATGAAAATAAACTGGTCGTCACTGAAGGCACCTTGCACCAACAAATAAGCCGTTACATGTTCATCATTTGGCTTTTGAATGATGTTCGCAATGGAACGTCCCTTAGCGTTTCGCGAGCCTTCCGGAATGTCGTACACTTTCACTCTGTAGCACCGGCCTTTGTCGGTGAAGCAGAGCAGATAGTCGTGCGTGGCAGCGCGGAACAGATTCTCTACATAATCGTCTTCATAAGTTCCGGCGCCGCTAAGACCTCGGCCACCACGTCCCTGACGACGATAGGAATTCACCGGTGTTCTCTTAATGAAGCCGCGGTGTGAGATTGTCACGATGACATCCTCATTGGCGATCATATCCTCCACGGTGAAGTCGCGCGAATCAAATACGATATCCGTACGACGCTCGTCGCCATACTTCTCTTCAACTGCCGTGAGTTCGTCGCTGATCAACTTCAATTGAAGTTCTTTGGAGGCCAGTATAGATTTCAAACGCTCGATAAGCTTGATAATTTCACGATACTCGTTCATGATCTTCTCACGTTCGAGACCGGTGAGTCGCTGCAGGCGCATGTCCAAAATCGCGCGAGCTTGAATCTCACTCAACGAAAACTTCTTCTGAAGTCTCTCGGAAGCTACTTCAACAGTCGGCGACTCTTTGATCGTTTTGATAACTTCATCGATGTTATCAAGAGCGATAATGAAACCTTCTAAGATGTGCGCTCGCTTTTCTGCTGCGGCGAGTTCAAACTTTGTACGACGCACGGTGACTTCCACGCGGAAATCAATGAAGTACTGCAACATCTCGCGCAATTCCAAGATACGCGGACGTCCTTCGACCAGCGAGAGCATAATGCAACCAAAGGTGGTTTGCATTGCCGTGTGCTTGTACAAGTTATTCAACACTACCAAAGGTACACCGTCACGCTTGAGCTCGATTACGATGCGCATACCGTCACGATCCGATTCATCGCGAATGTCCGAGATATCCTCCAACACTTTGTCGCGTACTTGGTCGGCAATCTTCTCAATCAAACTTGCTTTCGATACCTGGTAGGGCAACTCTGTCACAATGATCGACTCTTTGCCATTCTTTGCGGTTTCCACCGATGCGCGCGCACGAACGATAATCTTGCCACGTCCGGTTAAATACGCGTCACGAACACCGTCGTAACCATAAATCACACCGCCGGTCGGAAAGTCCGGTGCTGTAACGTACTGCATCAAATCGTTACTCGACAGTGTTGGCGTCTCGATCAAGGCTTTCAATCCGCGAACGATCTCACGGAGGTTGTGCGGCGGAATATTCGTTGCCATACCTACCGCGATACCACCTGCCCCGTTAACGAGCAATAGAGGCACAACAGTCGGCAGAACTTTCGGTTCCTCGAGTGAATCGTCAAAGTTGGGCTGGAAGTCAACGGTGTCTTTGTCAATGTCACGCAACACTTCTTGCGATAACGATGACAAACGCGTTTCCGTATAACGCATAGCCGCAGGCGGGTCACCGTCGATCGATCCGAAGTTCCCTTGTCCGTCTACCAATGGGTAGCGCAATGACCACTCCTGAGCCATACGCACCATTGCGTCGTAAACCGAGGAGTCACCGTGCGGGTGATACTTACCGAGTACCTCCCCCACAAGACGTGCAGACTTCTTATAGGGTCTGTTGAACGTCAGACCTAATTCTTGCATTGCATAGAGAATGCGACGGTGCACGGGCTTCAAACCGTCACGCACATCCGGAAGTGCTCGCGATACAATAACCGACATCGAATAGTCGAGATACGAACCGCGCATCTGATCTTCCAGCAAAACCGGAAGTATTTTTTCACTGTGTAAGGCCATTGTGGTCTACGTGAGATGAACTGATTGAGAAAGGCAAAGATACGCTGTGGAAGATTGGGAATTCCGGCAGATTTTCCACATTTTGACCCTTGAAGATGGAGCCCGAGAAGACCTTTTCCGAGCCAAAAACAGCTTTTATCCTTTGCGCAGGAGACTCCCTCTGCGAGCTCGTTCGAGAGTAAAATCTTGAGTACGGTAGCAGTCGAAGAGTATCCTTCGGCAGATGACGAATTGATTGGCACCTACAGGTTTGGGAGTTGAAAAACGCTGATGAAAACCGACGCCAAAAACCATTGACCTATGCTCGTTTACGGTGTATCCGATTATCGAGCCGGCTAGGCAACCGCACTAAAAACCGCATAAAAACCGCACAACAAAGCGCATAATGTACCGCGTATCGATTCATGTGTTGAGCTAACACGACGCTCATCCCCGTCCCCCGCTACGAACTCCTGCCTCGCATGTACACCTGCAAGCTGTCGATTCAGAGGGGACTTCAGAATGCGACAGTATGACGACACGGTAGCCTAAGTGGCTTCAGGCATTGGTGCGAAGCGCTTTTAAAAGCATAAGTTGTGCTGCAGCGCATGCTCTCTCACGAATTGCGGCGCGTTCCACACCGAGGTGATACTCGCACGCCTCTGTGCCGGTCGTCGAAGACAACGCGATCCAAACGGTTCCCACGGGTTTTTCGTCACTACCACCTCCGGGGCCGGCAATACCACTGATTGCTATGGCGTAATCAGCGCCGAACTTCCCGCGAGCGTTGGAAGCAAGTTCTTCCACGACTTCCCGGCTCACAGCGCCAAAGGTCTTTAGTGTGCCTGGGTCGACACCTAGGTCACGAATTTTTGAGTCATTGGAGTAGCAGACAACACCGCCTAAGAAGTACTCTGATGAACCGGGGTGATCCGTGAATTGCGCCCCAAGCATACCTCCGGTGCAAGACTCGGCAAGAGCAAGAGTCTTTGCGGATGCGATCAGGGCTTTGTGACAGGCGGTACTGAGTCCATCTCGTCCTTCGGCAACGACATACTCTCCTGCACGTTCACGTACATGGCGTTCAATACGCGAAAGAATGAGTTCCCCTTCCGCAGCTGACGACGCACTGATACTGAAGCGTAAGCGCACACCGCTATACGAGGGCAGAAATGCCAGTTGCTGCCCTTCCAAAAATTTCTCGGGATCTCCAAGGAGATCTGCTAAACTCGACTCGGCAATTCCGCTACAACTCAGCGTTCGAAACATCCGCAAAGGAAGATGTTCCTCATCCATGCGTTTTGCAATGAGGGGCAACACATGCTCACGCATTATGGCCTTCATTTCGTTCGGAACTCCCGGCATTGCAATAAACGTCGTTCCGCCGCTCTCGAACAAGAGTCCGGGTGCGCTGCCGTAGGAGTTTGAAAGCACGGTGGCGAGGGAGGGCACCAATGCTTGGGCTCTATTGCGATCGGTCAGCATGCGTTTACGATGCGCAAAAAGCTTCTCAAGCGAAGCTAAAGTAGCAGCATCTTCCACGAGACGGTCATTGAAGTAGCGACAAAGGACATCCTTTGTGATGTCATCATGAGTAGGCCCTAATCCACCGGTCATCAGAACGATATGGGCGATAGACTGCAACTCTGCCAGTGATCGATGCATGAGTTCCGTGTCATCTCCGATGCTGCGATGCGTAATGACTTCAGCTCCGAGCGTCGAGCACTGGTCCGCCATCCACGATGCGTTGGTATTTACCACTTGTCCAATACACAACTCGTCACCAATACTCAGTATTGCGATTTGCAGCATGGTAGCCTTCTTGTCGGTTGAATTCATGAGGTAGCTTTCAACGGTTGACACAATCCTATCAACATCTATAACGATCAGCTCAGGGTCTTACGTGTACGAGCTGCGCGCTGACTTTGGTATAAAAAAGAACAGCACGCCCGGAACGGGCGTGCTGTAAAAAAACTATGAGAGACTAAAGCTTACAATGATCGTGTGAGACCTTGCAAACGAGTCACGCATATTATGCGGCCGGGTTTTCAGAGCCTTCTGCCTTGGCATCGTCAGCCGCAGGAGTCGGACTTTCCGCAGCGACAACTGCTTCGATAGCCGCAACTTCCTCAGGTGCAATGCTCGGAGCCACACCATCCGCAACGTACTTTTCAGCGTTCGGAACCGGGTGGTTCGAGTTATAGGCAGCAATGATTTCTTGATCTTTACCCTTCAGTGCATCGACTGCAGAAAGCACGATCTTCTTTGACTCCTTGTCGAACTCGACAACCTTCAAAGGAAGTGCGTCGCCAACGTGGAAGAAGTCTGCAATACTGCGAACCGGAGCGAAGGACAATTGTGAAGACGGAACAAATCCGTCAACACCCTCAGGCATTTCAACGATGACACCCTTGTCGATGATGCGAACGATCTTTCCTTCGGTTTCTGTACCGACGGTGAAGCGCTCAGCAAATACATCCCACGGATTTTCGCTGATTTGTTTGTGTCCGAGAGAAATACGACGGTGTTCCGGATCAACGCTGAGAACGATAACTTCAAGTGAATCACCCTTCTTCACGAATTCACCTGGGTGGCGAATCTTCTTGGTCCATGACAAGTCGGAAATGTGCACCAGACCGTCAACGCCTGCTTCGAGTTCAACGAAGACACCGAAGTTGGTAAGGTTACGAACGATACCCTTGTGGATGGAACCAATAGGATACTTGTTCATAAGGTCTTGCCAAGGATCCGGCTCGAGCTGCTTGATACCAAGAGCGAGCTTGCGGTTGTCACGATCGATGTTGAGCACGATGGCTTCGAGCATCTGACCGAGCGATACCAACTGTGAAGGATGCTTGATGTGTTGTGTCCACGACATTTCACTGATGTGGATCAAACCTTCAACACCCTTTTCAATTTCGATGAAGACACCGTAATCGGTGATGCTTACAACCTTACCGCTAACCTTGACACCCGGCTCGTACTTCTCGCCGATAGTATCCCATGGGTGCGGTGTGAGTTGCTTCATACCGAGAGAAATACGCTTCTTCTCTTGATCGAAGTCCAATACGGCAACCTTGACTTGTTCGTCGAGGCTAACGATTTCAGAGGGGTGATTGACACGACCCCATGAAAGATCCGTGATGTGCACAAGACCGTCCACACCGCCAAGATCCACGAACACACCGAAGTCTGCAATGGCCTTGACAACACCTTCGAGAACGAGACCCTTCTCGAGGGAGCTGATGATCTTGCCGCGTTGTTCGGAGATCTGCTCTTCAAGAAGAATCTTGTGGCTCACTACGACATTTTCGCTCGGGTTGTTGACCTTCACGACGCGAACGTCGATCGTCTTACCAACCCAGACGTCGAAATCACGAACCGGACGGACGTCAATTTGCGAACCGGGCAAAAATGCTTCGATACCAAGCAAATCGACAACCATTCCACCCTTGATACGACGAAGAATGCGTACCGGAATGACGTCTTGTTTTTCGTAGTGCGACATGATGTCGTTCCAGGTCTTCATGAAGTCGGCACGACGGCGTGACAACACCAAGCGACCCAATGAATCTTCCATCTTGTCGACAAAGACATCGATCTCTTCACCGATCATCAAGCTGTCTGCCGCAACTGAGAATTCAGCGCGCGGAACAACACCCAATGACTTGAATCCGATGTCTACTAAAATTTCATCTTTCGAAATGGCTACCACGCGGCCGTGAACCATTTCATCTTCTTTGATCTGTGTCATCTTGGTCGACAACATCTTCTCAAAAGAATCGTTGTCTAGACCGTTAAAGTCAAGATCTAAATCACCCTCAAGAATTGCTGCGAGGGTACTTTTTTTGGACAATTGAACCGGGGTCTCATCCATTTCATGCTGTACAGCTTCTTGGACTGCTTCGACCGGTTTTTCATCCATCGGTTGTGCTGTTTCTGACATAGAAAAACTAGGTGAACTCACTCACAGTGCTGCGTTCTGTGATGGCTCATAGATATAGTGATACATGCTCACGCAGCGAGAAGGATTACAAAGATAGCGCTAAGACGGGAAATATCAAGCATCTGGAGCAGTTCCAGTGAATTGGCTAAGGGCTTGGCACTGCTGTCTGTGTATCTTTGCCCGGCTGCGCGCGCGCCTCGAGCAAGCTCTGCGCTAGAGCTCTACGTGCTGAAACCTTGTTTTCTAGTGAATTTTCAGGTGTATAGCTCGCGCCACTATTCTTGAAACGTGTCGATCCGATGAACAAAATTGACCGCTACGTCTTAAAAAGCTTCGTGCAAACACTGCTGTTTGCCGTCATCGCTCTGTGCGTCATCTTCTTGGTTGTTAATCTCATGGAAAGTCTGGACGGCTTTCTGGATCACAAGGCGACCGCTCAAGCCATTGCCCAATACTACCTGTATTTCCTACCGCAAATCATTAAGCTCATCTTCCCTATTGCCATGCTGATGGCAAGTCTGTTTGCCATCGGCAAGCATTCTGGCGCTAACGAAATCACCGCAATGAAAACCTCCGGGATGAGTTTGTATCGATTGATGACTCCAATCGTTATACTCAGCGCCCTGATTAGCTTTGGCCAGCTGTACTTCAATGGTTGGGTTGTACCTAGAGCAACGACAAAAATGCTGGCAATCGACCGTAAGTATTTGGGTAAGGGAGGTGCGGTCACGGAAACGCAAGTATACAATCTCTACTTTCGTGACACACCCCTTCGTAATGTCGTAATGAGTTCTTACGACGAAATACAACGCTCAGGCGCTATGATGACTGTTGAGGACTATGCTCAAGAGCAACAGCCTCGTGTTCTCAGGCGACTCGATGCTCGATTGTTTCGGTGGGACTCGACGCAATCGTGTTGGTTGCTTTCTCAAGTCTTTGAGCGCTCGATCGACGCTAAAGGTGAAGTGAGCGTGAATTGGCATGAGCAAGACACTGTTCGACTTCTGATGTCGCACTCCTCCATTGTAAGCTTGCAACGAACAACTGACGAGATGACTCTGGATGAGTTGCGTGAATACATTGCTGTACTGGAACGAGGTGGAAAAGACGTGAGAATGAAACGTATCGACTACTTTGGACAGTATGCCTTTCCATTCGCCGATTTAATTGTGGTTCTCTTCGGTGTTCCTTTTGCCTCAATTCGAAAGAAAGGTGGTATCGCCGTAGAGATAGCCACCGCTATGACAGTGAGCTTCGTCTACCTCGTTTTCACGAAGATTTCTCAGTCCCTTGGATTCGAACTAAATCTGTCCCCAATAAGCGTTGCATGGTCAGCCAATGCCCTCTTTTTACTTGTCGCTCTCGCCAACCTCTACCGCACACGCACCTAGTGGTCTATTGCCCCTAATCTGTCACCTGTGTGCATACGGCTCCTAGGTCTTCGCAACCCTTTCTACAGTCACGGTTGTTGTATCGTAGTGCTAAAGTCTTTCGTCTTCTTTTTTTTGTTTGGAAGAGACCCGGATTGCAGCCTCCAACGACCCTAAAGTCGCTTGAGACTCTCTTCTCTATGGTCCAGCTGCGCTGTCCCTTGAACGATTCAAAACCTTCGCTTCGAGTCCATACCTTGCAACACCACGCACCTTTCCAAGAGTTTTAAGGGAGTAATAAAAGACAGGAACGTTTTGACACGAAAGGTCATACATTGACACGCCGAGAGTTCGAGTTTAGCATAGGTTTAATTGCTAGTTTCGAGACCGATACAGTAAGCCGGGATCAAAGTTCTTATCATTAAGCACGATCTTTTGTTTAACTCATGAATCCACGACGAATTTAGAATTCGTTTCCCGGTTTACTACACCATGAGCTTTTTACTCGAAGCTCTTTGCCGCAGCACTTTTTGAGGAGAACACCATGAATGCACGACGAATACTACAGCTCGCTCTATTTCTGGCGATTGCTTCCACCGGGCTCTATGCCATGGACAGTGTCCGTGTGATTAGCAGCTTTTATCATGATACAGAAAGTATTGAAACGTTTAAATCAAGTTCACACGGTGATACAGTGTGTATTGTTTATGGTGCGGCCATACGCAGCGATGACAACAACATTAAGCTCTCGCATTTGAGGGTTCGAAGCTGGAACTCACGGAGCGGAGCATCGTTGTCTACGCAGAACTTCTTTCACAAGCAGGATGCCGACGAGGCGGCTACCTACCAAGTTGGACAATTAAATGGCACACCACATTTAGTTTATACGCCTGATGTCAAGACGCTGACCATGGTAAACGCTGTGAACGGTACGGTTGTTCATCAATATCCCATCGATGACACTATTCGTAACGTGTACATGTCTCCGGATTTTACGCACGCGGTTGTGTGCACCAAAGACGATCGTTACTCCATCATGAACGTCGTTAGTGGTGAGGTTATTCTACGAGATTCAGTATACCGAGCGTACCACAAAGTCTTCCCTCCTGACACCGCTCACGGTCTTTCCGATTCAACCTATCTCTATGTGCATTTTAAAATTCGTTGTCGCGCTGACAGTTGGAGTCCCGACAACTCGCTTGTAATGCTGCGTACTGACCGCATTAGCGACACCGTCGTTACAGGAGAGCAGTTCAGATTCGAATCCTACTGGCGGCCATACGACCTAACACATCGCCGTTATTTGCTTGATACAATTCCCTTTGCATTCCGCGGGAAGTGGCATCCCGACAACAAGTTCTTTAGTTCAACATCAGGGAGTACACTGTACTATCAGACTGCGGACACGGTGGCAAGCAGCTTTGCGCTTGGAGAGACTCCGGCTGATTACGCGATATCAAGCGACAACGCTGTATTGACCGTCATCGGTTCAGATTCGTCATACACTGTTTGGGATATGGCAACCAGGACCAAGAGAGCCCGATATACGCCCGGACGGATGCTTGCGTATTGTTTCAATTCTGACAAAAACCTCATTGCTTTCGTAACTACTGACACGGTTTTACATATCGTCAATCTCAAAACATTGCAAGGTCTCCAAGAGTTCAAAATTCCGTACTACGGCGATCCACAAGCCCTTGACCTCGGTGCCTTAACGTTTTTATTCGGCAGTCGTGGTATGCTGATCCGAGATCATCAAGGAAATTTTGATGTTCTTGATATCGCCACACGCTCGGTTGTGGCTTCGCTGGAATACGGCAGCACCTATGTGATGAGTCCGGACGGAACCATGCTCTTCATTCTTGGAGATCGAATCAACTCTTACGATTTGTTTACAGGTGAGAAAGTTGGCTCATTCCCCGAGTCAGACCTTCACAGCGCAGCTCGTTCTATAGCCTTAAATGTTGACGGCACGAAGCTGTTAAGTGTCGAGGCGAGTGCGAAAATTAGTTTGTGGGACGTTGCAAGCAGTGCACTCGTTCGAAGCGTTAGCTTATCCGCGGCTCAACAAATCAGCTGGTCAGCGGATCAAAGTATGGCAATGGTACACCGTCGCGATTCTGTCCATGAGTGGTGGACAGCAATCAACAGCAGCAGTCTTTCACCAATGTACGATTTCGACAATGGTGCACGATGGCTCAATTACAGTATGGACAAATCTTCTCAGTTAGTCTCCAATGGATTGCGACTTCTTGTGTACGCCCTCAATTCCAAAGTGCTCATCGATTCGGTCGATTGTCCTTCCATACCCACCGCTGCCACTAAGAGTTTTGACAACAGCGTGTACTTGACCGGAGATGCACAAGGCGTGCTTCGAAGTATAAGCTGTGATGGCCATGCGATGCGTGTCGTATATGATGCTCAAAGCCCAATACGTAGCATTGTCCTCTCTCGCTCAAACCGTTATGCATCGATCATCACCGATGCTGAAAACGTAGTGGTCCGCGTTTCTGATGGCATGCGAGTTCAAAAGCTCAGTAGACCAACACAAGGGACGGAATTCTGTCAGGGCGACACGACCTGTGTATGTATCTATCCCGATTTTATCATTCGATTTACGACACGGGATCAATCGGTCCTTCAAATCCCCACTGCAGGACAAGCGTACATTCGACCGCAGAAAAACTACTATGTTGTTGGTATCCCTGACGCAAGAGATTCGTTAAGTGTTTTTGATTACTACACGCAAAAAGCAACGAACGTTTTATTCAATGTACCTACAAACTCCGAGATCGTTTGGTCAGGCGATGCCATGCGCCTGGCTACCGTTGACATCTTCAACAATATCGTTGTGTGGACACCCGGGCATTTGAAAGATGGCGAATCGGTAGTCGACGTGGACTTCGAAGGAGAAGCGGAGAACTCCGTCAGCCTGTGGCCCCAACCGGTCTCGACAAGCTTTCGCGTACTTTCAGACCTTGGCGAACAACCGCTCGAAGCACAACTCGTGAACGTACTTGGTCATAGTGCACGGCTTAGCGAACTTGGTAGCGGAAGTTTCGATACATCCGGTTTCCCCGATGGCGTCTATATTATTCGCCTGAGCTGGAATGGTGGTCGCCATAGCGCGGTTCCCTGCGTCATTCGCCATTAGAGATTCTCAGGGCATTAACCAAAGCATCGTATTGTCTCACTGTTTCTTCGGGCATGTTGTAGTTTGCGTTCAGCTTAGCAGGATCTAGCTGAAACCCGTCAGGCTTTGTCCTATTGGCCACTACCGGAACTTCGCCGTTCACACTACTATACTCTGCCAACACATGAACGCTCGTTTTGGGATTTCTTTCATCGTGTCTGCTTCAATCTTGGTCTTCGGTATCGGGAGACTGTACTCTACCATACCGACCCATACTTTGTCCACCGGTGCTCCCCCTTCTTCAACCGGCGCCCCCGGAGAGCAGAACTGTACTCGTGCCGGTTGTCATGACGACGTTGCAGCCAATCCGACCGGAACCTCTATCGAAACAGCAATCAAACTCAATACAACACGCTACGCTCCCGGAAAAGAATACGAGCTGAGTGTTTCGATAAGCGCACCCGGACATCATCGTTTTGGTTTTCAAGTAGTTGCCTTGGATTCGCTGGGTCGAAATGTCGGCTCCTTTGGACTCATTGATCCCAGCCGAACACAGATTCTGCAAAACCTCAACGAGCTCCTTGATCGTCGCTACGCAACCTACACCTATAACGGAACAGAAGAGCTCAGCGATGGTGTGGGTGAATGGAATCTCCGATGGACCGCCCCTGAAGCCACGGTAGGCACCGTACATTTCTACGCGGCGTTGCTTGCGGCGAACAATGATCGAACTGACAAGGGCGATAGCGTTTTTACTCTTGTCAGGTCTATCGCAGCGGAAACGACCTCGTGCATTGAAGATATCACCGAATCTACCTTGGGATTCCAACCGCACCCGGTAAACGACTTTCTATCGTTTGACAAATTGTCATCAGTTTCATCGTTAAAGGGACTTGAGATCTTTGATCTCAACGGGCAATTGCGACTGAGCATCGACAAGCCTGAAGCAAATACGAAGATTGACATTAGCTCATTGTCCGCAGGCGCTTATGTAGCAGTGGTACGCTATGCCGAGCACCTTTGTCGCATTCCCTTTGTAAAGAATTAAGCATCACGTTCCATCGATCGCCACATGAAACGTTCCTACATTCTTCCTTCATTGTTTTTTAGCGTGATAAGTCTCGCAGTCGTCCTCCATGCGTCGATGCAGCAGGTAGTCAAGAAAAGTACAGGATCACATCCTAGCTCTACCGGTGCGCCGGGCGATTCCACCTGTGCGGCTTTTGGCTGTCATGTTGATGCCTTCGCTGTATCGGGCGATAGCGTCAACAGCATTCTCTTCAACGGCAAAGAAGAACTCAGCTACGAAAACGACTCCACCTATGAGCTAGACATAGCCATCAACAACCCAACCGGAAAACGCTTTGGCTTTGAAGTCGTTGCCTTAGATAAGAACGACAGCAATTGCGGCTCGTTTACGGTTCCCATTGGAATCAAAACACCGCGTGTTCAAACTCTCATGGATAATGGTCGTATATACGGCACGCACACTCAGGCCGGAATCACTCCCCTTAGCCCGGGAATCGACGCCTGGCAAATTCTTTGGAACGCGCCTTCGCACTACACCGGACCGGTTACCTTCTACTATGCGACATTGGCGGCCAACGCTAACAACCTTGCGAGTGGAGACCGTATCTTTCTTTCTTCTAAAACAGTGCACGCAGTTGGAAGTACCATAGAGACCGAACAACAACAAGACAATACACTCTCGGCTCGTTTCAAAGCGAGTTCAGAGTTAGAAATCCTTTGCCCGGAACACTGGTCCGGGAGCCCCGCTGCTCAGTTATCTATCTATGCGATGGACGGACGCTTGGTGTTTTTACATGACATTGTTTTCAGCGACCAAGCGTGTGTGTTGAGTGGTCCATCACAACTACCCTCAGGAGCCTACATTCTTCGCCTTCGTTCGCAAGGAAGACTAGCCGGAACCTTGGTCTTGAAAAACTAGGATTGTGTCCTTCCGACGACGAGTCATTGTCGCTCTTGGGGCTTCTCACAACGTCGCGCCGCACAGCGGCGCGTACTCAAAAATCCTGAATACAATTCGATTGTCTGCCGGCCATCACCTCTGTGCTACTACAAGCCAGCCGGAAGGCTTCTCCACCCTATTCCGTCAGACACTCTAAGGGACCGACTTGATCAAGTTCATCACGTGGCTTTTTTGGCTATTTTGAGCACATGAAAGAACTTCGATCACTAGCATCGCGCGAAGGACGACGGGCGCTGCGCGACATCTTCCGGGAGTTGCGATTTGAGAAGCAACTGGGTGGCTTTGGGACACTGGGAACCATGTGGCGTATTTGCACAACGGAACGAGAACTATTCCGCTATTCCAATATTGAGATCACGGTACTCCATCCATTGGGTGTGCTACGTGGTACTTCATTGTGGATGCAAGAAGTCGTTAACCGATTCTACTACAGCACCATAAACTCGTTTGTCTATTTCGGTGCCGCGATATTGCTTGTAATGATTGGGGTGCGCCGATTCACCGATCGAGTAACGGATTCCACCGTGCTTGGCAGTATCCTTTTCGAAGCTTTTCTCCTTGTCATCATGTTCGTCGTTATGTTCTTTTCTCCAACGGACGACAATGACGATGAGTCACAAGATTTTGACGACGAGTCCAGTAGTGACGTTCTTCGAGAAATTGGCGAGATAGGGCGTGACTACGCAGATGTGAGTATGCACATGGAGCAAGCCGTGGCAGCACTGCGCGAACTCAGCCACGAAAACACCGAACTCCTTGCGGTGCTGCGTCAACATACCGAAATGGCAGGACGAGCCATTGCACCGAATCCGCAACTATTAGAGGCAATGAAGAGCACAGCAGGCTCTCTGGCAGCATTTGATTCTTCGGTCCGAAGTTTTAACGAAGCAGCTCACAAGTTACAGCGTGAGGAAATTGAGGCCGCTGTACGCCGTGAGGTTGAACGCCTGTTGCACGACAAAACACGTCCGTGACGCGTAGTCTTGACTGAGCGTCAATACCTGTATTCCTCTACGATTTACCCATACTACGACACAGAATTGCGCATCCGGTGAAAAAGCAGAAGCCAAAACGTTTTGTTGAAATCTACTTCGTGCTGTATCTGGCTGCGTTGATCTTGCTTATTCCTGATAAGAAACACGAAGAAAAGCAAGCCAGTTCACTTATTAGCTCACTGCTGCAAAGTTCCTTCGTCCTACAACCGGAACACTCGGTGATGATGTGTAGAGTTGTTCGAACTGCCGATCAATCACTCTTGTTGAGCTGTGACTCTTTGAACACGATTTACCATTCCGGAACCGTGCGCGACGTGCAGTACGAATTCAGTATTGAAGATCAGTCATATCGTAACGTCTATACCCTAAACACGACACAAAACAGAAAAAGTTCATTCTTCAAAGTGCGGGGTCAAGGAGATGAAGGAAGCGTCCAGTTTGCTTGGACACCGCCGGTGGAGGAACGTCGGAATAGGCTTTTCCGGGTAAAAGTTCGAGCTAGTGCCACGCCAATTCTTCCTTTAAGTCTCAGCGATGAACAGCGCAGTTACGTTGAAGAACTTATGCGCGATCAGGGTGGACTAAAGCTCAGCGCAGAGACACAATTCACCGTGGCTTTAATTTATGTAGATGGCAGCTCCTCGAGTGCCGGAACGCTTGCAGAACTTAATCCACAGGTCTTGGCTCAGAGTGACTCGACCTTTCGGACAAAATATCAGGAACTACTGGCGGAGCTCGAGAAACCTCGCTTTATTCCCGCCCCACTTGGCGAGTTCTCCTTGCAACCTCGAGAGAAGATTGTAAAGATGATTGCCTATCAACCTTTCGAGAATCATATCCGTGTTTATGGCGCAGATCCTCTGCGAGAAGTAGATGATATACGTTTAAGCGGTGGCAACGCCAGCTTTCACGTTGAAGGACCGGACATTGTGGTTAGCGGAACGACTCCACCCGGAAACATGACGGTCTATACCTTGTCAGCACGAAGGATTTCGGATAAGAAAGATACAAGTGTCAGCTTTCGAGTTCTGGCAATGAGTTTGGATAATCCGAGCCTGCCTTCGAAAATGTATCCGGGATTAACATACACTTTGTCGCCAAACCTTCCGCAGGTTAGCGGCATCCCTGCCGGTGCGGTACTTCGGGACGAACGCAACAACGAGCTTGTTTCGAGTGTTCAAGGGGAAGCGATTAGCTTTAAGCCGTCAGTAGATGACACAGGAAAGAGTTTTAGCTTCGAGCGCAGCCTAAATACACGTCGCATCGGACAAACAATCTCAATACCCGTCGTTCCCTTCCCTCCTCCTGAAGTCATCGATATCAGTATTCAAGGTGGCGTCGTGCTTGTGCGCACTCGATCGTATGGCTTAGAAACTGATGTGAAGTCGAGGGTTAAACTTGAAGTCTCGCCTCAGGCAAGCTCGAAAATTCAGGAACGCTTGGGTGACTACTCCTACGACCCCAAGTATAACGTGCACCTCCAGGTCTTTCAATTCAACGCCAAAGGTCAGATTGCAGTTCGCGCGATCAACGCCTACCGAAAAAGTTCCGAGCGCAGAGACTTTCAGATTAAAGAATAATTCAAGGACATCACAAGCATGTGCGAAGCCGGTTGATTCAATGTTGAGCCAATCGCCGATTGCGTCGGTAACGCAAGACATTGACTTGGTGTTCGGCGCTTGAGCTCGCAAACGAATGTGTGTTGGAGCCATCCCCTTTTGCGCAAAAGAACAAATATCCATGAGCTTCTGGGTTCAGCGCCGCTTCGATACTCTGAGCACTCGGATTGTTGATGGGACCCGGCGGCAAACCCGAATGCAGATACGTGTTGTACGGACTCTGCACTTCAAGATCGCTAAGCAGCACGCGTCGGGATTCTCCACCCAAGGCATACTGCACTGTCGGATCTGCTTCGAGTTTCATTCCGCGATCCAATCGATTCAAGTAGACGCCCGCTACGCGAGGTCTCTCATCAGCTTGCGGTGTTTCTGCCTCGATGATTGATGCCAGAGTCAAGACATCATTTCTAGTTTTTCCCTGTTGCAGCGCTTTCCCCTCAAAGCGCTCCTTCCATAGTTTGGTTTGACGACTAACGAGTGCTTCCACGATATCCTCTGCCGGTTGATTCCAGTAGTACTCGTATGTATCGGGCGACAGGTAACCTTCCAGAGAATGTGCCGTTATACCCAATGACTGCATCAGTGAATCCGATACGATGTACTGCATGAAGCGCGAGGAGTCAACACCCGCCGTACGCTGCAAGATCGAGGCAAAGCGCCTGGCAGAAATACCTTCCGGGAACGTTACGCGGACTTTCAACGCTTGTTTGCCACTCAGCAGGGCTCGTAACACATGTACTGGAGTGTGGTCGGCGGTGAAGCGATACGCCCCCGAATAAACAGTTCCTCCCGAAAAAGCCGCCGCTGCACGAAGCAGTAGTCGAAAAACCACCGGCATCCGGGTCAATTTCTTCTGTTGAACAAGAATCCCCGCCTTTACGACGGTACTTCCTCTTGGAATGTAGATGTCGGTTGCTCCACTGAGCGGTAGGGGAAGAAAAAGGTACACAGCCACGAACAGAACAGAACCGAGCAGGCCGATACATAACATGACTACGAGCTTCTTCATCAGGAAAATTAAGGATTTGTAACCGTTGTGAGGGACTCATGGCACCCTAAAGTTTTGCTCGTGCAAAACTTTCATCACAAGCAACCACTTTCCGAATGAAAAGCCCTTCGAATTGCAGCACGCACACGTATTTTTGTAGACATAAGAATCTTGATCGCCGAATTTTCATCACAAGGGTTCTCTCATGGACTTTCTAAAAAACAAAATGTTGGAAGTGGCTCCGTCCTTTCGCGAAAAGCGCACCACACTTCTTAAAGACAAAACTGACGTTCAAATTGCTACGGTAACGGTGGAGCAAGTAATTGGCGGCATGCGTGGCATTCCTTCGGTTCTTTGCGATACATCATCGGTATCGGCAGATGAGGGTTTGCGTATCCGCAACATTCCGATCATGGAACTCACCGAAGCTCAACCTGAAGAAATCTTCTTCCTCTTGGCAACGGGTCAGAAACCTAACGATGATGAAAAGCAGCAGCTTAAAAGTTTGTTTGCTTCACGTGCTGAACTTCCGGCTTACGTTATCGACGTGCTGAAGTCTATGCATGCGGACTCCCATCCAATGGCTATGCTCTCTGCCGGTTTGTTGGCAATGGAACATGAGTCGGCATTCCGTCACGCTTACGACTCAGGCGCGAGCAAAGATCAACTGTGGCAAGCCACTCTTGAGGACTCCATCAATTTGCTCTCTCGTATCACGACACTTGCAGCAGCGATTTATCGCCTGAAGTTTCATAATGGTGACCTGATCAAACCGGATCCGAACGCCGATTGGTCAACAAACTATGCAAAGATGCTTGGCGTCAGCGACGACCCGGCTTGGTATGACTTGGTTCGTCTGTACTTGGTACTGCACTCTGACCACGAAGGTGGCAATGTGAGCGCATTGACAGGTCTGACAGTAGGTTCCGCCTTGAGCGATGTGTACTACGCCGTTAGTGCCGGACTCAGTGGCTTGGCCGGTCCTCTGCACGGCCTCGCGAACCAAGAAGTTCTTGCATTCATTCGTGAAGTTGTTGAACACTTCAAGGGTGTGCCGGATGATGCTACTCTAACGCAATTCTGCTGGGATCGCCTCAACAGTGGTCGCGTGATTCCGGGCTACGGTCACGGTGTCCTTCGCTGTACCGACCCCCGCTTCACCGCGTTCCATGATTTTGCCGACAAGCACGATATGCAGAGCGATAGTATCGCTCTCGTGAAGAAGTTCTTCCAAATCGTTCCCGGCGTTCTCACAGAGCATGGCAAAGCAAAGAGCCCATGGCCAAATGTTGATTCCATCAGCGGATCTCTACTCTATGATCTGGGCATGAAAGAGTTTTCGTTCTACACGGTAATGTTCGGTGTGAGCCGCGCAATGGGTATCTGCTCTCAGATTCTCGTACACCGCGTCTTGGGCTCTGCCATCACTCGACCAAAGTCCGTTACTCTGGATCAACTCACTGCAATGGCTAATAAGTAGTCGAAAGGCCTTGTGAGGAGAGTTCGCCGTACCGTGCACCTTCCGGATTCGGTACTACACTAAAGACTCTCAAAACAATGTATCATTGATACCCAAAAGGGTTGTCATTATTGACAACCCTTTTTTTGTTCCCTTAGGTCTAGATGTTATACCGAGAGCAAAAATCGATTAGGTTGCTTTCGAGATAGCACTGCAACTGAGCTTTTTATCAATTGGACGAACGAATCTGCTTTCAAAAGTTGAGTACATATGGCAAAAGGCGTACGTTAAACGCGCTCAACGATCAAAGCCAAGCCTTGGCCAACGCCGATACAGAGTGAGGCTACTCCGTAGCGACCATTCGTGCGCTTGAGCGAGTAGACCAAACTTGCTGTAATTCTTGCACCACTCATACCCAAGGGATGTCCAATTGCAATTGCACCACCGTTAATATTGAGCTTGGATAGATCGATATGCAACTCGCGTTGACAGCATAGCACTTGCGAGGCGAAAGCCTCGTTGATCTCAAAGAGGTCGATGTCATCTATGCCTAGATTAGCTTTCTTCAACGCACCTTTGATAGCTTCTATAGGACCCGTTCCCATAACTCGCGGGTCAACGCCGGCAGCGTGTCCGCTCACATACCGGGCCAGCACCTTCAGATTGAAACGCTTGACCGTCTCCGCATCAGCAAGAATCATCCCTGCCGCGCCATCATTGAGCGAAGACGCATTGCCGGCAGTCACACTTCCTCCCTTGCGGAAGGCTGCACCAAGTTTTGCAAGTTTTTCCAGAGAGGTATCCGCTCGGGGTTGCTCGTCTTTCTCGACGAGTAGTACTTCACCTTTCTTTTTGGGTACTGCCACGGCAAGAAGTTCATCATCGAAGGAACCCTTCTCCTGTGCCGCAATTGCAAGCTGATGAGAGCGTAGAGCAAAAGCATCTTGATCCTCGCGAGATATACCGAAGCGCTCAACAATATTCTCCGCAGTCTCACCCATTGCTTCCAAGGGAAACAGCTTTTCGAGAGCGGGATTTGGATAACGCCAGCCAAGTGCGGTGTCATATGCGGTCAGGTTGCCGAATGCCGCTGCCCCGCTGACGTTTTTAGGCAATGAGTAAGGAGCGCGAGACATGGATTCAACACCGCCGGCGAGGATCAGTGAGGATTCTTCCGCTCGAATTGCTCGTGCACCGAGTAGGATAGCTTCCAGAGATGATGCACACAATCGATTCACGGTCACAGCCGGAACCGACTGTGGTAGTCCTGCGAGTAAGCTCGCCATGCGAGCTACATTTCGATTGTCTTCTCCGGCTTGATTCGCACAACCGAGGATCACATCGTCAATCGCTGCAGCATCAATACCACTACGCTCTACAATTGCTTTGAGTACCAGCGCAGCTAAGTCATCGGGTCGTATGGCAGACAACGCCCCGCCATACTTTCCGACAGGGGTTCGAAGTGCTTCACAAAGGAATACATCTTTCATGATTTCGTGTAGCTAAATGTCACAGTTTGTAATTCAGTGTCGTCCATGCTTTAGGCGCTGACCTCACGCGTGAACTGAAGTCTCCGTATGCATTTTCCGACAGAATGTCAGCGAGCCTAGCAAAGAAAAGGACGAAGATCGGTCGGCACAAAGTGCATGACGGATCTTCGACCATTAGGCAGGGAGTGCATCCAACGACTCTTGCACTTTCTTAATACCATCTTGAGCGGTCTGCAATTTGGCGCGTTCCGCTTCGACCACTTCCGGCTTTGCGTTCGCCACAAAACGCTCATTGTTAAGCTTGGACTCAGCACTGCGTTGCAAATTCTGTAGACGTTCAATTTCTTTCAGCAAACGCTCGCGCTCTTTAGATGGATCGATGGCAGATTCTGCGACGAGCCATAACTCAACTCCGCGCACCACAGCGGACAAACATCCGGCCGGCTTCTCACCATCAGGATTCAGTTGTGGCAGCTCATTGCGAGTCAACGATGCGATAATAGGTCCGACGGCACTGAAAAATCCTGCGTCTGTATCGGCGCACTTGAGAACAAGAGGTAGTTTCTCACTTGGTTTGATTCCGCTTTGACTTTTCAGCATGCGGAGCTCTTCAACTACGAGCTGTAGTAACTCGAAATGTTGTTCTTGATCGGCATCGATGTACGTACCGTTCAGCGCGGGTAACGACGAAGTAGCTAAGAACTGAGTATCGGAGCGTTGACCCAACACATGCCATATCTCCTCTGTGATAAAGGGCATGACCGGATGCAACAAAGCCATGGCACCTTCAAAGAGATCTAAGGCGAAACGCATGAGACGCGCTCTGTACAAAGGATCTTCCTTCGATGCGAACTGCACCTTCATGATTTCGACGTACCAATCGCAAAAGTCTTTCCAAATAAAATCATACAGAGCGCGAGTGTACTCCGTAATCCGGTACGTACCCAGATTATCATGCACAGCTCGAATCGTACTATGGAAACGAGAGCGAATCCAGCGGTCTGCAGGACTCATTTCATTCTCGTTGAGAGACACTGACTCCGCAGCACCTGTTGCTTCGCTTGCCTTCATCATGAGAAAGCGAGCCGCGTTCCAGATTTTGTTTGCAAAGTTTCGTCCGAACTCCATTTGTGGTGCATCAGCGTAGCCATTGTCGTCAACAACATTGACTTTTACATCGGAGCCCAAAGGCGCGAGATACAAGGTAGTATAGCGCAATGCGTCAGCACCGTACTTCGAAATCAAGTAGAGTGGATCCGGAGAGTTGCCAAGCGACTTGGACATCTTGCGTCCATCTCCGTCGCGAATAATACTTGTGAAATACACATCTTTAAACGGCACTTCGTTCTTGAAGTACAGTGAAGCCATGATCATACGTGCGACCCAGAAGAAGATAATGTCGGGTCCGGTCACCAACAGATCCGTAGGTAAATAGCTGCGTAGGAGTTCTGTTTCTTCCGTTGAGGAATCTCCAAGCCAATTCATGGTTGTGAGCATCCATAGCCACGATGAAAACCACGTATCGAGCGAGTCCTCATCGCGCGACAATTCAACAGACGAGGCCAGACCAAGTTTGGTACGCGCTTCTTCGGCCGTACGCGCGGCGGTGTACTTACCGTCAGGCGTGTAATACACCGGTATGCGATGTCCCCACCACAGCTGGCGTGATATACACCAATCGCGAATGTTTGTCATCCAGTGCTCGTAGGTCTTCGTCCAGTGCTCCGGATAAAAGTGGATACGACCATCCTGCACCGCTTTGAGAGCAGGCTCGGCCAAGCGTTGCATGCTGACAAACCACTGATCGGAATAAAATGGCTCTACAACCTCGCCACCTCGCTCGCTGAATCCGACTTTGTGACTGTAGTCTTCCGCTGTTAGCAGCAAACCCGCGGCTTCAAGATCTTTGGTGATTTGCTTTCGCGCTTCAAAGCGCTCGAGCCCATTGTACACACCGGCAAGTTCGTTCAAATGCGCATCGGCATTGATGGATACCATAACGGGTAAGTTGTGTCGCTTCCCTACTTCAAAATCGTTGGGATCATGGGCAGGCGTAATCTTCAGGCATCCCGTGCCGAACTCTCGTTCCACGTAGTCGTCTGCAATGACCGGGACTAATCGATCTGTCAGTGGAACACGAACCATTTTGCCGATGAGCGCAGCATAGCGTTCGTCTTTGGGGTGAACCGCAACCGCAACGTCTCCAAAAATTGTTTCGGGGCGAACGGTCGCAACCTGCATGAATCCAGATCCGTCTTCGAACATGTACTTCAAGGTGTACATTTTATCGTTGACTTCCTTCATGATCACTTCTTCGTCTGAGAGTGCGCTCTGCATGACGGGTGACCAATTGATGATTCCTTTGCCACGGTATATGAGACCCGCATCAAAGAGGCGAATAAAGGTCTCTTGCACAGCGTTCGACGCCGACTCATCCATAGTAAAGAGGGTCCGATCCCAATCGCAGCTGTTACCGAGGGAGCGAAGTTGCTGAAGAATAATGCCGCCATATTTCTCTTTCCACTCGTAGACGCGCTCTACAAACTTCTCGCGACCTAGGTCTCGTCGGATAATTCCCTCCGTTTCACGAAGCATACCTTCAACCTTGCTCTGCGTTGCGATGCCGGCATGATCCAAGCCAGGAAACCACGCTGATTGAAATCCACACATGCGTTTGTAACGGATGTAGAGATCCTGGATGCTGTGGTTTAACACATGCCCCATTGTCAGCATGCCTGTCACGTTCGGCGGAGGCATCAAGATCGAATAGACCGATTTCCCTGCCGGTACCTTTTCCGGAAATGCAAAGACTTTTGCCTGCATCCACCGTTCATACCATGTAGTTTCAACCTGTTGAGGACTGTATTGTTTTGCGAGTTCCTGCATAGCGCTGCTAAAAAAGACGAGACTAAAGCGCAAAAATAGCACTAAATGGCATTAGAAGCAGGATCGAGGCGCAGTTTGGCTTCTAGTCCGAGTACTATGGACCTCATAAAATGGGCAAGTCCACCACTATCAAACGCTTCTTGTATCGTTTTTACAGAACTATAGTGTGAAGCAATATCCCAGTTTGATACTTGCCTCGGGATTTAAGAGAGGAATGGTATAGCTCGATGTGCCAAAATCAAGTTCTGAGTCTCCAAGACATCGTAGGTGCAGAGCACACCAAGGACTCAGGTAAAAGTGGGAGTCCAAAAACCAATAGTAACCGACATCAAAACTGACTAATCCGGAGGTATAAGACTTATGCTTTGAACTTTTGATCTCGCGAATCTCCCCACTCCACCGTACTGCACCAACTGAGAAGCACCACGCTTGGTGTGCGGAACCACCCGGAAGGTAGTCCAGCAACGCAGCATTGGAGTGAATAAAGTTTTCGTCGAAACCATCAGGCAGCAGAAATGTTGGTTTATGCACGTACGCATCCAGAACGCGAACATGAACGTGCTCCGTTCCTAGAGAAACTGCGCCAATCCATCCACCGAGGACAAAGGGCAAGGGATCTGTCTCCACGGCACAGCGAAGCTGTGCCTTAGTAACAACACCGCCAATGAGGATAAACAGCATCAAGCTCAGACTTGTCACGACACGAAACTTCACAAGACACCTTGGATGCGATAGTGCGGAGAGTTGATTCTTTGAATAGTTCAAACAGCTAGCGTACAATTACGAGCATTCCATGAGTAGCATCTAAAGATCCATTTTCACGGACAAAAATGCGATAATAATACGTTCCTTGTTCCAACATCCTTCCTTGAGTATCAGTACCGTCGAATGCAATGCTGTTCTCACCAATGCGCGCAATGAGCTCTGAACTACGCACCATCTCACCGCGGAGGTCATAAATCTGAAGTATAACTCGCTCACGAGAATTCGGTCCTGTTAAGTGGTAGTGGATCATGCAGTAATCCGCGAAGGGGTTCGGGACAATATGAGCAACATCAACGAGAACGTCACGATCTACGATAAGGTCGAAGGTCGTATCTCTGGTATTGCCAAAGTAGTCGCTGCCCGAAATCGTTAAGCGATTAACGCCGATTTCAAGTTGCGGTCGGAATTGTAAAGTAGCTCGAGCATCCGGAGGCAATCCTTGTACATTGGCGAGTTGATCTGAAGATACGAAGACGTAATCTGCTGAATGCGCAATGGCAGTATCAACACCATTGATGCTACCACTTAGATGCCAGGATTCAAGTATTGGCATGCGAGAATTGTCTCGCAGCACGCAACGAATAAGAGGTGTGCGCGAAACATGCATTCGACCCAGAACAGGCATGCTGTCTACATCGAGCTCCAGAGTCGGCAACCAAGTATCCAGAGTTACAACTTGATCACGACTTATACTGTTGTTGAAGCGATAGAGCTCCGGCTCATTGTCGTCCGGATTAATCGTATAGCTGTTCCGCGTTTTTTGCGCAAAGCCGAGCGTCGAGCTTATGTCTGCATTAACAACCGGAGAATCAAGGTCAATATCTTTGATAGATACGAGTTTGACAGATGATACCCCCCCGCCGCTGATAGGTGTTCTCTTGTAGACAAAGCTGCTTGAGGTAGTCTGCGCTCTTGGAGAAATACGCATACACTCTGCGCTCACCGTTACGGTATCTCCTTGCAGCACGCTATCGGGCGACACAACGATGCTTGATGGAATGACGGCAAGATCTGGCAAAGGAACAAGGTCTAAGCGCAGTGAACTGATTGAAGGATCAGTACTGAAGCCACGTCTGTGCATGCCGATCGACACCTTGATATAGGGATAGCGTCGGGCATCAATTTTCTGAAGATCCACGTATGCCACCGTGTCACTTAGGATGAGTTCCGGTGTGGCAAACGCAGCGCTCATACCATAAACTCTCAGGTCTTTGCTACACACGGAGTCACTTAGATTTCCATGCCATTGCACGCTCTTCCATTGTCGAGCGGGACCAAAGCTCCTACTTTCAACATAGCCTGAGTCAGGCTGGACAGGAACCACACCCTCAACATACACTGTATCCTCAAAGGAGTGTAGCGTTAAAGTATCCATGCGCATTTTTTCGGCAATGGCACGACGATCAGCGTACGACAGGGCTAGAACATAGGAGTGTGGTGCTACTAAAGAGTCACTTAACAGACATCCCATGGACTTCAAAACTGCTTTCACACTGTCTAAATCTCGTCGCACGAACACATCTCCGTAGACGTTGTCACACAGAGCCATGAACATATAGTCATCCGTTGAAATGGAATCGCGCAAGAATCGATATAGAGTTCTTCCTGATCCGTTAAAGCAGCTATCGCAAGTATCTCGATCAACGAAACTGTCGAACTGTCGCACGGTGTGCACAAGTCCGGTGCGACGATTCATGAGTCTGATGTTAAAACCACGGAGATCGCTTCGATCGCCGTACGTAACACCATCGAGACGCATCAACAACGCTCGATCCGGTTGAAATTGCACGTGCCCCAGGGAATCCAAGAAGCCGTGGCCCACTGCCGAACGTAAGGCATAACTAACTTCACTGTTGAGCACAAGTCGCGCCGCACCTGAAGAACCATCGTATCGCATCGATGCAGAATGCGGAAAGTCAATGCTGTCATGTTCAACATCACTTTCAATCCACACATTTGCTGCTGTACTATCTGCGCAGGCGACGAAAGGAATCTCCAGCCATGCACCCAAACGCTGCGTTTCCTTGCTCATTGTTCGAATGGCGAAGACATAGTGATGTGCTTCTTGTAATCGCACTTCGGGTTTCCACTCAACGAAGCACTCGTGAACTTGAAGATTTTTTGTCTGCTGCAACTCTAGCGAATCAACGATTCGCCCGTTTTCGCGTATCTGTGTCTGGTAAAAGAATTCCGAGCTCTGCTGCGATGGCACCACAACACGAAATCTTGGAGCTTGAGCGCTCACGTTCCAGTATGGAAAAGGATCGATTGGAAGCGGCCGCGGTGCAAAGACGTCGAAGCGCAATTCTGTCGTCGAAGGCAATCGTGGATTCTCCGGCGCTTTGGAGTTTAAGACATGAACTATCAACGAATGCGAACCGTTTTTGGATCGGACAGGGACTTTGAAATCCAAACTGTTATCCATGCAGAGATCATAAAGCATGAAGTGCAGGGTATCACGTTCATTCTCAAAAGCATGAACGATATCCACCGCTAAACTATCAGCATGAACTCCTGCATTGAAAAAGGTGATATGAACTTGTGCCGAGTCATCGTCATCACTGATGAAAGGACTTCCGTTTGGACTTAGAACGCGCAATTCGGAGCGCAGTGGAACAGGTCTCGCAACAGTGTCGAAAGGTATGCGACTAAGGGGATCTCCCAGCAGACAGCACTGGTCAAACACCAACATCGAGATAGAGTCTTGTGCCTGACCGACGAAGGATAAGGCATGCGAAAATATATCTCCAAAATTTCTGTCGCCAAACAAAGCCATTTGATAAAAACAATTCCTCATGACCATGCTTTGCACGGATGGGATACCGTAGCCAGTAGCTCCCATTGCAGCAATAGCTCCTTGTTGATCGGCGAAAAGGAAATTTTCATCGATGCAATTAGTTTGAGGTTCGGCGAACGCTGCAGTCTGACACGAGAGTGTCGCTAACACAAAGGGTCTGTCTCGATTTGCCAATGAACCGGCATCCCAGTCGTTGACATCGGTTATCTGTGGACTGCCATGTGCGACAAAGTTGATCCAACTGGTCCCCTTTCCGTTAACGATGCTATTGATATGTTGGGAGGTTGAGTAGCCCGGAACCGTCAGTTGGTACAACATCGCTGCATTCACCGTATCACCACATATACTTCGTTGGCGAAACATCTCATCGTCGGTATAGATGACTTGCTGGAAGGAAAGGTTGTAGTCAAGAAAATCTCGTGGGTCGTCTCCATCCGTACCTCCGGCAACAAACAAGAAGGTCTTCCACCATCTGTCCGGAGGCAATGAATCATAGCGTTTGATTTTGGCAATAAGAGTTGCAGCTTGTTGAGGGTTTTGAACCGGCAAACGTCCAATGTTGAAATCCTGGATACGATCATTTCCGTCAACTAGAGTGTAGTAGACATCACTGACAGGATAGCCGTAAGCGGGTATCAGATCTTTCATGATCGAGCTTGCAGCAACTTGACGATTATCATAGCTGGCATCTCCTACCAGCAATACGTCATGAATGCGAGGCTCGGACCAATGAGAATAGGCATAGGCTAAAAAGTCACGAATCGCTTCCGGAGTTTTCTGTCCAAATGAGAAGTCTCTGTAAATCTCATTCACATCAACGACGGCAACGCTGTGACCCTGTCCTTTTCGATACTGAGCAAGATCTTCAGCCTGTTGACGAAGAGATGGTGCCGTGATCACAAGGTAGTCAGCACGCAATGTGGTATCGCGCAGATCCATACTCCCTGCACTACGTATCGTGCAATGCTCAATACTGTCGGTAGAAGAAGCGACAAGGTAGTGGTCGGCGGACGACAAGGAGAATACAGCGTTAAAGCACTCCGCTTCAGCGCTGTGCAGAGTGTCCCGCAAAAGCGCTCGCGTACTGTCGACGACTTCCACAAAACGTTGCCCACTTCCTTTCTTGAAAGCGGCAGCGTAGCAGGCAGAAGCTTTTGTGGCTGCTTTTTGACTTCCGTTTTGACTCAATACTTGCTGCAATGCCACCGAAAAACCTCGTCCATCGTTCGAGCTCAGAGCGACCAATGCACCGTCTTTTACCGACTGTATCACTTGGGCTGCCTCGGGATCCGAGCTTGTTCCATTCCAAGTGAGCACGGTATCAACTCCCGGAATGCGGACGGCGATGTAGAGTCCCTTTTCTTGTGAGACCGAAGCCACTCTCGAGTTAAGCAGCTGCGAATTCCAAGGCTCGGCTCCTGTCCTAGCGCACAACACGAATGATTCTACACCGGTGCTTGAAACATGCTGCGCTTCGTGTTGTATGGTGTCCAGACATATCACTTCAGGAGCAGAAAATAGCGAGACTTGTAGTCTTGAGGCGGTTGTCGTTGTGATGGCCTCACCGTAACAACTATTGATAGCATGGGCAGAGCAACGAGCACGGAGTTCGTAGCTATCAAAGGCTTGAAGCTCTGAGTAATTCGGGACGTCGGTATGAGACCCAAGCGAAACAACGGATAAGGTTGAAAGTCCCGCATCAAAATACTGTGCAGGAATTCGCACGCGAATATCCTTGACAGCACAACCATCGAATGTTTCGTCGTAGACTAAGTGTCCATTGACAACGGCCTGAACGCGCTTATCAGGTGTCGCAGCCAAAAAGTCATTGATTGCCTCATAACGTAAGCGCAGATCCACGCTATCGCCTATACCTGCCAGTGCAAAGAAGGGTGTCGAATGCTGAAAACCAATATCTCTGTTGAACTGCTTCCACGTCCACATTTCTCCTTCTGTCGGCGGCGTCCAGAATAAGTCTTGAAAATCTCGACCGCGCGAGAAACTCTTCACGTAGCTATGATCTTCTTCAAAGTGCTGAAAACTGTTTGTACTCTGAATGAAAGGGTCTGTTGTATTTGACGGTCGAAGTCCGTAACGAAGTGGGGCAGTCGTTGAGTCTATACTGAGGAAAAATGCAGTCTCACGCGAAAAAGTGCTGAACCACGAGTCCTTCGTTGAAGCGCGTCGTCCAACAAAATAAAGTATCGTGTTGTCGTTTAACGCACTGTCATTCGGCACAAACAGCCGCTCTTCGGCGCCATTGCAATTCAATCGCAGCGCGCGTGTGGATATGCCCTTCCACAATGGAAAGAGCGCCAGTATTTCTGATCCTCTAATCTGTGCAACGCCGTCTCGCGTTGTGCCCAGGTACACACTTTCGGTCAAGCTCGCTTGTGGCGTAGCCGAGGTTCCGACGCTGAGAAGTGCATTGTTTTGAGCAGCCGAAAGATCCTGGCTCCTACTTGAGAATTGGCTAAATCCCGGGTTCAGAACATGCAAGAGAGGCAAATCATTGGGCGCCAAGTTCCGCGAGTGAAGTTCATGTTGAAAGTGCACGACTATTTGACATGAGCTTAACAGCGCGTATGAGTGAGATATAGAACCCAGACCAATGAGTCGCAAACGTAAACGTGCCAGGCTATGTCCTCGACTGCGACCAATACGCTCAATTCGTAGCTCAGTACGTGAAAGTTTCTCACGTCCGACAGTTTCGAGAATCTTCACGAGGGTATCCGAGACGTCACGTCGCTGCGCTGACTCAAGTCGCACACTCAACTCACCGCTATCCGGTACAATGAGAAAGTATTGTCGCTCAAGAGCAATAGACAGCTTCTGCCCCAACTCGTTGTCATGTAGTGAAGGGTCACCGTATTGCGAGGTCGAAACACTCTTTCTCAAAGAGCGCAAAGCGTCTTCCACTCCACGATCGAGTTCACGAAGTACAACTCGTGCACCGTGAGAATGCGGAAAACAATCAAGTGCGGCAGGACCTGCTATTGAGCGCGATGGCGCAATGGAGAGTAGGAGAAGGACGAAGACCCGAAGTCGGGCATTGAGAGATGCAGGGTTCATGCTAGGTATTACGTTCAAGACGTCTTAGAAGTCTAAGACATTCAATTAGTGCCAGGCTACTAGAACGTAACAATTTACCATGCAATGAAAAAGAGGGCTCAAAAAATAGTCGGGCTTCAGCAACCTGAAGCCCGACCTACAAAGACGCTAAAATCACCTATCGGCGGTCAAGACTTTCTTTAAAACCGATCTTCAGATTTTCAACGATAGCTTCGGTCAACTGCTTTCTCATCGCTGAATCGTTTGTCAAGTGTTCGCTCAATGCCTGTTCAACACGGCGCTTGATCACTTCCGATGACTCGCCGATCAGCTTGTCAACGAATGTACGGATATCACGTTGTTGTTCTTGGAGGACCTCGAGCTGTGAACGACTTGCGTCTTCCATCTTCTTAAGCATTTTATCCATACGCTCTTCTTCTTCTGTGTAGAACAGTGTGAAAGCCAGAAGCGCAAGCATGGAGAACTCAAGAAGAATAGCGAAAAGAATGAGTGAAGGACGGGTTGAAGGAATGAACTTCAAACCACGAATACCTACAGCGATAATAAGAAGAGCAGCACCACCGTATGCAAATCCTGTCACGTTGTTCGAATATTGCTCCGTGAAGTGGTGAGCCATATATAAACGCAAAGCCTTACCAATTCTGAAGTGGTTACCCATCCACTCGTGCGCTGCCTTAATGTCTTCGATTTCGCCCTCAACGAAGTCGCTGAAGTGCTCACGAATACGGATGTACAGACCATTGTTGCGGAAGGCAACGAGGTCGGTATTCTTATCAAACACATCTTCAAAATGCACAACCTGGTGTGAACCGAAGGTATCTCCCTGATCTTCAGGTGTGGTACGATTCCAAATGACGCGGAAGTAGTCGCCAATACGCTTGCGATCGGTTTCTCCAAGCTCTGCGAGCTTGTGATCCGGCATAGCCAATAGCTCAACAATCTCTTCTGAGAATCCGGTCTGCAAACGAACTTTTGCTTTGTTGTTATGGATTTCACGTTCAACTTTGATCGAGATATATCCAATGCCACTCGGAAGAATAAGTGTCACCAAAATCGCAATCACAAATCCGGCGTCGAACGACAAAATCCAGAAGCCGTACGGCTCGAGATAAATAGCTTCTTCACCGAGCTTCGGAGCCTTTACAACCCATTCACCGGATTCCTTGGAATACCCGTGGGTCTTCTCGTCGCGCTTCGAGCTGCTGAAATCAAAAATGAAGTCGGGTTTGATGTACTCGCGCTTCACTTCTTGACCTTCATGACTTGCACCTTCCGGTGTAGGCAATGCTTTGACACCTTTAAACTGAGCCAGTTTCCCCTGCGCGCCTTCCGGTTTGAACTGCGACACGACGAAGCCTTCAACCATGTTGCTCAACACCAAAGTGTGGAAGGCAACCGCTACTGCAACGCCTATGGCAAGAAACACCGCATAGTGTACGAATGTGTTCTTGTACTGCAAACCGTCGGTCTGCTCCGAATTGTATGATGACATTAGTGTCAACCCCTAATAAGTGAACGAAAATATCTTCGAAAATTGAAAGAAATCGCCGCTTCATAGACAAAGTGCGGACGACATTGTCGCTACGTGTAACAACAAATATACAACAGAGAAAGGACGGGATATCGGGTTGCTCCAGCCTTCTTAGACAAATATGAACATTTCAGCCGAAGCACCAAAGTTGATAAATTAATTTTCATACTAAATGCATAGAAGGATGCGCACCAGCGGCAGCAAAGCTGCTGCATAGTCAAACGAAACTTGTTTCGTATTTTCGCCTTCAACGCTATGAGAACAGCCACTCTTAAAGCATCCTTTCCCCTTGAAGTCCACGGAACAATCCGTGGAGGATCCTTTGTTACGTGGCACCAACAGCGAGCTGCGATGCTTCTCGCCCTCTTTTTGTCCTCCTCTTTCCCTTCCTAAGTTTCTTCGTTCCGCTTCTTCGAAGACGTATTTTCTATTTCGTGGTACTGCGGCACAATTCTTGATGCTGTAAGGCGCAAGTCTAGTAATTACATGCACTAGCGGAGTTACGCCTCATCTTCCTCTAAACAAAAAACTGACTACACACTACAACAACAACCTGATCATGAACTCATCAATAACGAGCGGAAATGTCGCTCCCGCATCCGTCCATCCGGAACTCCGTAAGCATATGCTGATCGATGGATTCGACTTTGTACTCGATGCTGAAAAGAGCGGCGATGGCTACTATGCAGATGCCATCAGCGGCAAACGGTATCTCGATTTTTTCAGTTGCTTTGCATCGGTTCCACTTCGTCTTAACCATCCTCGCGTGCGGAATGATGAATTTATTCGTCACATGGGTTTGGTGGCCCTGCAGAAACCGTCGAACTCGGACTTGTACACCGAGACTATGGCCGAGTTTGTCAAGACTTTGTTCGAATTGGCTGTACCAAAGCACTTCCACTACAGCTTCTTTATTGAGGGCGGCGCACTTGCCAACGAAAATGCTCTCAAAGTCGCCTTTGATTGGAAGGTCCGTAAGAATTTTGCAAAGGGCTACAAAAAAGAGCTCGGCACCAAGATCATCCATTTCGCTCAGGCGTTTCACGGTCGCTCAGGCTATACAATGTCTTTGACCAATACGGATCCGACCAAGGTAGCTCTTTATCCAAAGTTCACATTCCCTCGTATCAGCAACCCCAAGCTTCGTTTTCCACTGACTGATACAGTACTCGCTGAAGTCGTAAAGGCTGAGGCTGAAGCGGAGGAGCAGATTGTGCGCGCCTTCGCGGATCACCGCGATGACATCGCCGCCATTATTATTGAACCGATTCAAGGAGAAGGAGGAGACAACCACTTCAGACCCGAGTTTCTACGTCGTCTACGAGAACTGGCTGACGAGCATGAGGCTCTGTTGATTTTCGACGAAGTTCAGACCGGTGTTGGCATGACCGGAAGCTGGTGGGCTTGCGAGCAACTTGGCGTTATGCCTGACATTCTCAGCTTTGGGAAGAAAATGCAAGTCTGCGGCATACTGGTAAGTGACCGCATTGACGACGTACCCGATAATGTATTCCACACCTCAAGTCGCATAAACTCCACCTGGGGCGGGAATTTGGTCGACATGGCACGTGCAACACGTTATCTTCAAATCATTCACGAAGAAGCGCTCCTCGCAAACGCCGCAGAACAAGGCGCATATCTCTGCGATAACATGAAGGCGCTGGAAAATCGTTACCCTGACAAAATTTCAAACATTCGTGGTCGTGGACTCTTTGCCGCTTTTGATGTTAAAGACGCTGCGACAAAGTCTGCTTTCTTGCATAAAGCGTATGACAACGGCATGCTCATTCTGGGCTGCGGCGACCACAGTATTCGATTCCGTCCGACTCTGGATGTCAGCAGAAGCGTGGTGGATGAAGCGCTTGGAATCATAGAGTCATCAATCAAAACAGTCTGACATTGCTCTTGCATTCACTTTTCTATGGCAGCGCCGCTTCCGCGGAGCTGCCATTTTGTTGTGCGGCTCCTCAAAGGGGATCGGCTGCATACCTTGACATAATCCTTCATTTAGTAACAGATTTAAACATCTTATTCCCTTCTTAGTTCTAGCCAAGCTACCTAACTAGGCAATTTGTAGAGACATAAAGCTCCCTAAGTGCGAATTCCACGTCCGGAATTCTTCAAGAAGTCATAGAGTTTGGCTCAGTTGTTGAGTGTATCCTGTGGAATAGTAGGGTGAAGAGCGTGTTGTGCGCACTTCCCTCTTGCTGTCATGCGTGCGGATCGGTATCCCGCTAGTTGCCGGATAAGGCCTAAAGCAGCGAACTATGCTGTGCGTGCATGACCTCGAATTCGTAAAGGATTACCACTTACCGGAAACGTGCACGTGAAAACATTTGCGCTTTTATCCTATATAACCTTGTCTGTCATCTGTGCCTCGGCATCGATGGCACAAGGAATTGCGGCAGACTCGCTTCATTTGGGGAATGGAAACGGAGGCTCGACTTGGTTATTGATTCCTCCAAGTGCGAGTTCGAGCTACAGACTTATTCTGCCCTCAACCTTGGGAGCCGCGAATTCGCAACTGCTTTTTGTGGATGGCCTGAGTGGACAAATGAGTCTACTCAATCCGGGAGGTAATACAGATGTGTTGCACATCTCCAGCGGCTCGTTGGCCTGGATCAATCGCGATACTCTGGCTCAATACACTTCCTGGTCACTGCACGGCAATGCAGGCACTACACCGGCTTCAATGTTTCTCGGAACCACCGATGCCCAACCTCTTCGCTTTCTTAGCAACAACACGGAACGTCTGCGCATAACATCGTCGGGTCTTCTCGGTATTGGCACAACGAACCCAACTCAACGTGTTCATATCAGTGGTGGGAATGTGTACTTGGATAGCGTTAGTTCTGGAGCAGCAGCAGAGTTGCGTTTTGCTAATCCATTGGGAACATTCTACACATCGATCAAATCGGGATCGCAAAGCGCTAACATTAGCTACACCTGGCCAACAGCAGCACCGACCGCCGGTCAAGTTCTTAGCTCCGATGCCGCTTCGAATTTATCATGGCTCTCCCTAGCCAGCGTCGCTTCAGGTACAACAACCAATTCAACTCTGCGTTGGAACGGATCTGCGTGGGTCGAGAACACCAACGCGCAAACCAATGCCGGTGCATTGACACTTGGTTCGAACTCCAATGCGGCTTCGATTGTTCTCAACGACGGACAAGCCACTTCCAAGACAGCAAGTATCGCCGTAGCAAACCAAGCAGCAAACAGAACCTACACCCTGCCTGACGCCGGAGCAAACGCAAACTTCGTCATGACCGAAGGCGCGCAAACTGTCAACGGTGCAAAGACCTTTGGTTCTGCTCCTACAATCTCACCCTTTAGTTCTGCAGGTGTAGTAAAGAACAATGCATCAGGTCTGCTTTCAAGTGGAACGGTGGATCTTAGTTCAGCAAGTGATGTCAGCGGTGTGCTTCCGGTTTCAAAAGGTGGTACGGGAGACTCAACCATAACTGGTCTGGTGGTAGGCAATGGCACTTCCGCCATGAGTTCTGCTACAATCACCGGTACTGCAAATCAAGTAAGCGTTACAAACGGCAACGGTGTGTCAGGCAATCCAACGATTGCACTATCCGTAAACCCAATTGTTCCGGGTACGGGCTCTATTACTGTCCCCACCGGTACAACAGTTCAACAACCTGGCACGCCGTCAAATGGTATGATGCGCTACAACTCAACAACCGACAAGTTTGAGTTCTATCAAAACGGCGCATGGACTAACTATGCGACAGGTGGCGCTAGCGTAGCTACTGGCACCACCGTCAGCTCCACTCTGCGTTGGAATGGCACGGCTTGGGTTGAAAACACCAACGCGCAAACCAATGCCGGTGCATTGACACTCGGTTCGAACTCCAATGCGGCTTCGATTGTACTCAACGACGGACAAGCCACTTCCAAGACAGCAAGTATCGCCGTAGCAAACCAAGCAGCAAACAGAACCTACACCCTGCCCGACGCCGGAGCTAACGCAAACTTCGTCATGACCGAAGGTGCGCAAACTGTCAACGGAGCAAAGACCTTTGGTTCTGCTCCCACTGTCTCGCCTTTTAGCTCTGCAGGTGTTGTCAAAAACAATGCATCAGGTCTACTTTCGAGTGGAACGGTGGATCTTAACTCAGCAAGCGACGTCAGTGGCGTACTACCGGTCGCCAATGGTGGTACCGGTGCGGCAACCATGACGGGTTTCCCTTCCGGAAACGGAACGGCTGCAATGACTGCTCGCAGCATGACAGGAACATCGAATCAGATTAGTGTCACCAATGGTGATGGTACAGCGGGCAATCCGACTTTTGCTCTGGCATCTGACCCGATTGTTCCGGGTACAGGTTCCATAACAGTGCCAACAGGTACAACGGTTCAACAACCGGGCACGCCGTCTAATGGTATGATGCGTTACAACTCAACGACCGACAAGTTCGAGTTTTATCAAAATGGCGCGTGGACAAATTACGCGACAGGAGCTGCAAGCGTTGCTTCAGGTACAACTGTAAGCTCAACATTGCGTTGGAATGGCACGGCATGGGTTGAAAACACGAACGCGCAAACCAATGCCGGTGCATTGACTCTTGGTTCGAACTCCAATGCGGCATCGATTGTACTCAACGACGGACAAGCCACCTCCAAGACAGCAAGTATCGCCGTAGCAAGCCAAGCAGCAAACAGAACCTACACCTTGCCCGACGCCGGAGCAAACGCAAACTTCGTCATGACCGAAGGTGCGCAAACTGTCAACGGTGCAAAGACCTTTGGTTCTGCTCCTACAGTCTCACCCTTTAGTTCTGCAGGTGTTGTAAAGAACAATGCTTCAGGATTGCTCTCAAGTGGTACAGTCAATCTCGCATCCGCCAGCGAAGTAAGTGGTGTGCTTCCGGTAGCCAATGGTGGTACCGGTGCGGCAACCATGACGGGTTTCCCTTCCGGAAACGGAACGGCTGCAATGACCGCTCGCAGCATGACAGGAACATCGAATCAGATTAGTGTGACAAATGGTGATGGTACAGCGGGCAATCCAACCTTTGCTCTGGCATCAGACCCGATTGTTCCGGGTACAGGTTCCATAACAGTGCCAACAGGTACAACGGTTCAACAACCGGGCACGCCGTCTAATGGTATGATGCGTTACAACTCAACGACCGACAAGTTCGAGTTTTATCAAAATGGCGCGTGGACAAATTACGCGACAGGAGCTGCAAGCGTTGCTTGGTACAACTGTTAAGCTCAACATTGCGTTGGAATGGCACGGCATGGGTTGAAAACACGAACGCGCAAACCAATGCCGGTGCATTGACTCTTGGTTCGAACTCCAATGCGGCATCGATTGTACTCAACGACGGACAAGCTACATCCAAGACAGCAAGTATCGCCGTAGCAAACCAAGCAGCAAACAGAACCTACACCCCGCTCGACGCCGGAGCAAACGCAAACTTCGTCATGACCGAAGGCGCGCAAACTGTCAACGGTGCAAAGACCTTTGGTTCGCTCCTAAGCAGTGTCACCTTAGTTCTGCAGGTGTTGTAAAGAACAATGCTTCAGATTGCTCTCAAGTGGTACAGTCAATCTCGCATCCGCCAGCGAAGGCGGCGTGCTTCCGGTCGCCAATGGTGGTACCGGTGCGGCAACCATGACGGTTTCCCTTCCGGTAATGGAACGGCTGCAATGACCGCTCGCAGCATGACAGGAACATCGAATCAGATTAGTGTGACAAATGGTGATGGTACAGCGGGCAATCCGACCTTGCCTGGCATCAGACCCGATTGTGCCGGGTACAGGGTTCCATCACGGTGCCAACAGGTACTACGGTTCAACAACCGGCTACACCGTCTAAACGGCATGATGCGTTACAACTCAACGACTGGTAAGTTTGAGTTTTATCAGAGTGGCGCGTGGACAAACTATGCGACAGGTAACGTAGTGTTGCATCAGGTACCACAAACAATTCAACTTTGCGTTGAATGGAACGGCGTGGGTCGAGAACACCAACGCGCAAACTAATGCCGGTGCATTGACACTCGGTTCGAACTCCAATGCGGCTTCGATTGTTCTCAACGATGAGCAAGCATCAAGACAAAGTATCGCCAGTAGCAAACCAAGCAGCAAACAGCACTGCCCGACGCCGGAGCTAACGCAAACTTCGTCATGACCGAAGGCGCGCAAACCGTCAACGGAGCAAAGACCTTTAAAAATGCCTCCTACAGTGTCACCTTCAGTTCTGCAGGTGCTGTGGTAAAGAACAATGCTTCAGGATTGCTCTCAAGTGGTACAGTCAATCTCGCATCCGCCAGCGAAGTCAGTGGTGTGCTTCCTGTCGCCAATGGTACCCCAAACCCCAAAACCCAAAACCCCAAAACCCCAAGTAGTTGAAATTAATGTTTTACTTCGTATTGTACAGTCTTTTAATCACTCTATTTTAAACGGTGAAAGCAGGCTCATGTACTGAGGGTTGCCTCTGTTGTTGAAGAGTGGTGCTGCGTAGACTAATCTCAATGTTCCTACGAAAATATTGCAATCATTGTCATAGCCATCGTTTGCTGGACGATATTTTTCATATTATCAATTATCATTATTTACCTTGTATACTGAGTGCGATGAAACCACTTATCTAAAATCAAAAGAGTCCATATTGAAGAATAGTAGTAGACTTAAGAGAAAATGCTTGATTCTCATTGAAAAATCGTTCCAATTTATGAGGACAAGCCATAAGATTTAAAGGTTAAAGCTGAAGGTGAGTGAGTATCTAAAAGTGAAATGAGTGATTCCATAAAATCAGTTGATGGTGTTGCTGAAAGAATGAAGTAGCTTGAGATTCAAAACAAAGCTCTAGAGGAATAAAATAGATGAGAAACTGAAGAGAGGTTATGATGAGAAATGGAATATCAAGAGATACTTTGAAAAGCAAAAGCTGATGAATAGGAGTAAAAACAAAAAGAACTGTTGCTACTGAAGAGACTAGAGGAGGAGAAATAAAAAAGGGAACATGAAGAAAACATGAGAAAAGTTGAAGAAAAGATCAGGAAAGCAAAAGAAGAACAACGAAAACAAGAAGAACAAATAAAAAAGCAAAAAGAATAAGAAGCAAAATCCAAAAGCAGAGATCCAATTTATGTTGAAAAAGCTAATTTATCAATTTCTGAAAACTCAATCAGTAATGATGATGAATCTTAAATAGAAATTCAAAGTTCAAAGATAAAACCAAATCAGCCCCAACTTAAAGTTGAGCTCAATACATATGCATAATGACTTGCTGAAAAACAAGAAGAAAAAAAACAATAATGAATGATTGAAAGATAAAAGACTGAGATTTTAGAAGATCCATCTATCAAGTAATGAATACTTGCAGATGCAACAGCCGAATAAATCATAAAAAGTGTGGCTAAATGAGAAAAATATGAGAGAGTTAGTTCACAGGAACTGAAGTAAATTTATTCAAAAGAATTTGATGAAATAAAGCATAAAGGACTTGTTCCCAAGGAAGTTCTAACCTAAATGAAATCTCCAGACATTAATCAGGATATCAAGAATAATTAGGTGAAACAAGATGAAATTGCCTCTAATTAGAGTAAGGATCAAAACCCAAATTTTGCACCTCTTTGAAAACAATCTTCGTATAAAATCTTTAGGGATAAGATAGATTTTGTTCATAATGCAATTGAAGAAAATAAAATCATTGAGGAAGAAAGTTCTGAGGATAAAAAAGCCACTAAACTTGAAGATAAAAGTTTTAATCACAGAAAAGGAAACATCTCACCTGTATATACAAGGTTAAACAATAAAGCAACTATTAGAGACATAAAAGAATAAATTAGAGAGATAGCAAGTGCTTGAGTCGCATAATCTCATGATTCAATTGGAGCTTA